>CAWEGP010000002.1:210000-768495 GCA_963808755.1 Vulcanimicrobiia bacterium | reverse complement strand
TGCCGCGAAGATTTGAACGAAGTCATCGCAACGTTCGTGCAAGATAAGGCGGCGATTGAGCGCGGCATCTCTTGATGAGGACGTTGCGCCTAACGAACTCACGGAGATTCGACTCGGCAAGATCGTCGCGGAGAAATAACAGCCTAGACGCCGAGGACCAAGAGGCGGTACGTCAGCATGCGATTTCCGCATTAGTCCTAACGCAACAAGCGAAGAAAATTGCGCTCGGCGAAAACGGAAACGGCGATGAGCCAACGCGAAACACGGCGTTGATCGACGGCGTGCGACGGTTCGCCATGGACGTGCGTGAACTCGATATTGACCTAATTGACCGTATCAATCCCTTCGGTGAGGCATACGCGATTCTCGCAAAAGCGATGACCGAAGAGCGTCTGCGTCGCATTGCGGCCGTGATCTCAGCGAAGCGGACCGCGTTGACTCCGGAAGAGGCGAAGGAGCTCGCTGCTCGCGCAGTCGCGTTTAAAAACAATCGCGGGCGCCTGCCGTTGGGAACTTCGAGCGACCCGTGGGAACGGCGAATGGCCGAAGGGGCAGCGGCGTTCGTGCGTTTTAAACAAGAGGGACGCTATGACTGACCTTGACCTCGACGCCCTTGCGGCGGAGCTTAGAGAGTCTGCTCCCGCCGAACAATAAGGCAGAGGCTCGGCACAGAAGGAGCGCGGCATGGGCACCGGCTTCGAGGGGATATCGAGCGCTTCGTCGACGAGCATCGGCGCGTACCGCAGCGCGGCGAAGATGGCGACATCTTCGAGCGACGTCTACGCCGTGCGCCTTGATCGTTTGCGCGCACAACAAGACTGTCGTGAACTACTCGCGTCCCTCGATCGCCAAAGGCTCCTTGCAGGCGGAGTGAGCCCATTACCAGCTGACGCGTCTGGGATGGACGCCGAGAATTGTTCGCCGAGCTCGGCGGTGAATCGGATATCGCAGATATTGCGACGCTCCGCCATGTTCGCAGCAGCGTGGAGAAGCGCGAAGCCGAGGAGATCGCAAATCGCACGCCTTGCGCGGACTTTGCGGAGTTCAAACCGTTCTTCGATAATGTGAAGGCCGACATCGCCGACGGAACGCGAAAGACGATGCCGCTTCAAGAGAAGCGTCTCGATGCCATTAAGCATGGACAATGGTTTGTTATAGGCGGTCAGATCGCGTATGTTGCGGAAGATAGCGGAAGTTTCGAGACGGAATACGATCGCAGAGACAGTCGCTTGCGCGTAATCTACGATAATGGAACCGAAAGCAATGTTCTCGCACGATCGTTGCAGCGGGCGTTGCACCGTGATCCCGGGAGCCGGATCATCACGGAGCCTGTTGCTGGACAACTCTTCGCCGAAACACCGGAAGACGGCGATGTCAAGACCGGCACGATATACGTATTGCGAAGCAAGTCTGATAATGCGTTCGTTGCGGAGCATCGCAACGTTCTCCACAAGATTGGCGTGACGGGAAACGACTTAAAGCAACGTGTCGCGAACGCCGAGAATGACCCGACGTTCTTGATGGCCGGCGTCGACGTCGTTGCTGAATACAAGCTTTATAACATCGGTCGTGTGAAGCTCGAAAAGCTCATTCACCGCGTATTCGCTCCAGCACAGATCGACGTCGCGATCACTGACCGATTCGGCAAGCCTGTCCAACCACGCGAGTGGTTTCTAGTCCCGGAGTTTGCCGTCGCAGAAGCCGTCGAGCGGATCAAGGACGGCTCGATAACGGACTACATCTACGACCCTAAAGGAAGCAAGGCTCACGCGCGTCGCCACCGGATGACCTGAAATACAGCTCCCTGTCCACTCCTGGTCCCCGGAATCATTCGCAAGTCCCGGAAGGCTGCGTGGAGTCACGCTGCTTTGGCTGCGACACGGCACTAGTAGCAAATATTGGGGCCGAATGCCCGTTCGCCCCAACGAATGGTAGTCGCTGCAGGAAACGAGCGACTTTTGTGGAAGTAGGGCGGTCCGACTGTCTCGGTAACCGGCTTTAGCCGATTCGGACCTTAGGTGTGCTGTCCGCCGGTCCCTCGCAAGACATCGCCAGAGCCGGAAATCTCTGACAGAAAAAGAGACGACATCGTTAGCGCGACGTCGTCTCTTGGGATCCTGAGCCTCGGGAAAACGCTGTCATCGGAACCCTGCAACGTGATGATTAGCCCCCCGAGCCGTCAGGCTCCTCTTGACTACCGTTAGTCTGAGAGTCGCCACGAGGAAGTGGCAGGGAGCAATCGAGTTGGATTCTTCATTGTGCCAGACGCATGGCATGTGCTTCGTCTACGGTGACGTTTATGACGATCGACGTTTTGACGAACGTCAAACCGGGCTCTACCGAAAGCGGAGCCCGGCCGATTCGCTTTCTTTCCCTGGACGGTGGTGGGATGCGCGGGCACTATACGGCTGCCGCGCTCGATTTCTTGTGCGGACGTTTTGCTCCTGAGAATAAGGATGGGGCGCGATTCGACCTTGGCAGGCAGTTCGATGGAATCGTCGGCGCGAGCACCGGTGCAATCATCGCCGCCGGCCTTGCGGCAGGCAAGTCGCCGATCGAGATCATCGAGTTCTATCGCAAGTGGGGACCGCAGATCTTTTCGAATCCGATTCCGGATTTCGAGAAGATGAAGGGCCCGTCCCGCTGGTTCGGTCTCGCGTCTTTCATGCGTCGCAGCGTAACGTCGCCGTTCAACTCGGACGACAAGTTGCGCGAGGGCTTGCGCGAGATGTTCGGCGACGCCACGTTCGGCACGATGTACAAGGGCCGCGGTATTGCGTTGCTGATTCCGACTGTCGATCTTTCGACGCACGACTTTTGGGTGTACAAGACGTCACATCTTCCTAAGAAGCATCGCGACGAGAACGTGAGCATCATTGACGCTTGTCTTGCGTCATCCGCTGCACCGTACTTCTTTCCGGTTGCATATGTTGATCGTCCGTTCGTTGACGGCGGTTTGGCCGCGAACAATCCACTACTGCTCGCGCTGATTGAAGCGATGGAGATGACGAAAGACGACGACTAAGCGCCCGATCGAAATCGTGAGTGTCGGCACGTGTCCGCCTCCGGTCGGCAATCACGTCACGAAGGACGATCGGAAATGGGGCTTCGTCCAATGGCGGCTCGTCGAGCGCTTCAGCGCGACCGTTCTGGACGCGCAGGTCTCGATGCACGTGCATACGGCGAGATTTTTGCTGCCGCACCTCGACCGCAACGCGACAATTTTCCGGCTCCCTCAATCTCAGCCAAACAAGGACCAGGCAGAGAAACTCGGGCTTGATCGAGCCGATGCGGAGGCCTTAGAGATTCTGGAACTCCGCGGGCGCACGGACGCGCAAACCGTTCATTCGGAGGTCCTCAAGGGCACGGACGCTCGGTTGTCACCACTCCGTGAGATTTTCTCTACGGTCTCCGTCATGAAAGACGAGAAAGAGTAACATGTTCGATTTGGATTCCAACCTCCGCAAGCTCTACGGTGACAAGGTCGCCATTCCGAAGAGTGTTCGCGAGGAACTTCACAACGCCCGCAAAGCGAACGAAGATCGGTTGGAAAGCGGTCTCGCGAAAGCGGGCAAACCGCAGGTCAAACGCCACATCCGCCAAGGCGGCTATGCGATGAAGACGGTCGTGCAGCAGCACGACAACGCGTACGACATCGACAACGGCGCGTTGTTCACCTATGACTCGCTTTTGGGCCCGAACAAGGGCCCCATGAGCGCTCTCGACGCGCGCAAGATGGTGTGCGATGCGTTGCAGGACGACAAGTTCAAGAAGAAGCCGGAAGTGCGCGCGAACTGCGTTCGTGTGTTTTACAACGACGGCTACTGGGTCGACGTGCCGGTCTACCGCGAGCGCGTCGATGCGAACACGAAAGCGACGTACCTGGAGCTTGCCTCCGCCGATTGGAAACTTTGGAGCCCGAAGGCGTCACCAAGTGGTTCCAGGACCTGGAGAAGCGCCTGAGCCGCGACTTCGACAAGGGCGGCGATCCGCAGTTCCGTCGCGTCGTCGCGTACATCAAGGCGCTCGCGGTTTCACGCAAGACGTGGAACTGGCCGAACGGGTTCATGATCTCGGTGCTCGCGGAGTCGTGCTTCACAGCGGACGATCGCGACGACGTGTCGCTCCGCAAGACGCTCAAGGCGATGTACTCGGTCCTGGTGCAAGGCACGCCGATCATGCATCCGAAGATCAAGGGCGAACGTCTCGACTTGAATGGCAGTCCTGACATCCGCTGCGTCGAGATGCGCGACAAACTCGCCAATTGCTCAAGGAACTTCAGATCCTCGACGATCCGAAGTGCGACGCCGAACAGGCCGCAACAGCATGGGACAAGGTGTATGGCACCGATTACTTCCGCGATAAACTCGGGAAGCGTGAAAGTGGCGCGAAGGCCGCATTGAGCTTCGCATCTTCGAATAGTCCGAGCAAGTTCGAGCGTGGAGACGGTGGCCGTTACGGATAGCCCTTTGGATCCGGCGGCCAACTGCGCTTCTGAGGCGGAACGATACCTCGAGAGCGTGGCTTGAAACCTCGACGTGATGACGCCGGAATTTCCAAAGCGTATGGAACGTCCACGGCGATCGGATGGCACATCGAGTCGCCCGTTGCCTCGGCGTCCGGAACGTGGATGTCGCGCTGCCTCGGAATTTCCCATACACCGCGCCTCGTGTAGGCATAGCCAACCTGAGCGAACGAGACGCCGATCGCGCATGTGGAATCGCGGAAGTTCCTCTGTTTGAATGGCGATGGACGAGCTCACGACATCGTTTCCGTCGAAAAGCAGTTGGAAGCGGTGCTCGATAGTGCTGCTGCCTTGTTGTCGGAGCCGCAGCAACGTTGCGCGAGCAACGTGCACGCGAGTTCATCAGTTATTGGGACATCGGCGCCGATGGCGTGGAATCTACTCCCCTCGACGAATCGACGCCGTACGGCGTCGTCACCGTCTGGCGAGGGAAGATGTTCTCACTTGTGGCCGCATCGGACAAGGATGCGGAAACGTGGTTGATGCGACGATTCGGAAAGACGTTCGAAAGAGGTTTCGACCGCGGAGTGTATCTGCCGGTAGATGGACTCGATGACCAACTGTCGGAATCGCACAGCATTCTGTCAATCGCGCAACGCTTTCCGGATGCCGCCAAGGAACTGAGGACGGCCGCGTGCGAGGATCGTGACTGGACCGTCGCCGCTTTAGATTGCCGGGTGAATTTGCGCTCGTCGGTGGTCGCGTTCGGCGACCGGTGTCGATCCGTTGGTGCGTACTACGGGACACAAGGGGTTTCGCAAGGGACATGTTCCGGCAACGGTAGCGTCCGAACGGTATTTCCCGCAATCACGATTCGAACGGGCGAAGGTGTTTCACGACGCGCCATGGATTCTCGGGCGGGGCGGAGAGAAATTCGACAAGCACCTCCAGGATGCGAAAGTTTGCATCGTAGGCGGTGGCGCGCTTGGTTCGGGAGTGGCACGGATGCTCGTCAAGGCGGGTGTCGGCCATGTGCGCATCATCGATTCGGAAATGCTGGATTTCAACAACATCGCGCGGCACGATCTCGGCGCGGATCACGTGGGTGAGGCGAAGGCAACCGCACTTGCCACGACGCTGATGCGACAGTATCCGTTCTCCGAGGTGGTCGGTACAGCGCTCAAGTGGCAGGAGGCATTGCGAAAGGACAAGACGATCTTCGATGTGGATCTTGTCATCTGCACGACGGCATCATGGTCTGATGAAGCCCAATTGAACGCCGTACTTCGAGAGAAGAATGTGCCCGTGATATTCGGCTGGCTCGAGGCGCACGCTGCTGCGGCGCAAGTGCTCGCGGTGTTTCCGGGAGGCGCGTGCATGGCGTGCGTGTTCAATGCTGAGGGAGAATTTCTCCATCCCGCCACGCAATGGAAGGGACAACAACTCAAAGGCGAACCCGCGTGCGGGAACTTCTATGCCCCCTTCACCGACTTAGCCGCGACGCGCGGTCGCTGCCCTCGTCGCCGAACAAGCAATCGCCGTCCTGAGAGACAAGATTGACTCGTCGCAAATCACGACGGAGATCTTCGACGAGTCGCTCTGGAGGGAGAATGACGGCGCCGTTGCAGACGACTTCGTTAAACGCTTGGGACACGAGCCGTCCAAAATGGGAGACCGATGCACGACGAAACTGAGCAAGCACGTGGACTGTGGTTGGTGCGCGGCGTAACGTTCGCGTTCGACACGCTGCGCATTCGCTTGGAACCGAACGTCATCGGGTTTCTTGAAGGACATCGTCAACGCAACTGGTTCCAGAACGAACGAGCCGGCCAACTTTTCGGCACGATCGATAACAACACGATCATCGTAATGGAGGCGACGGGGCCGCGACGGGGAGACCGAGCGAATCATATTTCGTACGACATCAATCGGGGGGCGGCGCAGCGCGAGATTGACGACCGATACGAGAAGGGCTTGCACTACATCGGTGACTGGCACACGCATCCGCAAAAGACTCCGGGCCCATCCACTACCGACATCCTCAGCATGGCGCGTCTCTTTTGCACGTCGTCGCACCAACTGAACTTCGTGGCGATGCTGATAGTTGGTACGCGAGGCCCGGAGACCTGGTGGTGCTCGGCCCACGACGGCGATAGCATGACCGCTCTCGTGGTCGAATCCGGGGCCGATATGGAAGCCGGAGCATTCCACTTAAACGGAGGCTGGCTGGCTTGACCACACGCGCCGACGAACCTGTCCGCGTTCTGTCACTTCGGCGGCCGGTCCAGTAAGGACGCACACAGTTGCGCACACAGTTCGCTGCGGAATCGTGCGGAAACAAGGAAATGTCAGCGAATTCGGTATTGGGCGAAAACCCTTGAAAAATTAGGAAAATACTACCACCAGCGTCCTCCTGCGGACGTCTGCGGAAAAGGCCGGTCCCTAACTGTTAATTAACGGGTCGCTGGTTCGAGTCCAGCGTCCGGAGCCATAAAAAATAAGGCCCAGCACATCGCTAGGTCCTTATTTCTTTTTCACCGCGCTCATTGAGATTCGCCGTGGCTGATTTTCGCTGGTACGGCGTAACAGTCGCCGAGGTCGCTCGTTGAGCTGCGGTTTGCTTGCTTCCAAGCACTTCGGCGAGGATTTCTCTCTTGAGTTCGGTGTCCAGGGAGGTTTCACACCGGCTGGGTGCCCGCATGACGGCCTAGGCGTTCCGCTTGATGCGCGATTAGGCCGCCGATGACCTTAACATCGTCATCTTAACCGACGTCGTCGTCGTTCGCATTCATCGCACAACCTCAAAGGCGGCCGCCACGTCGCCTCTTTCTAAGGTATTCATTCCACTTATGGTTAGGATCGAGCGATGCCATGAATTTCAGGAAAACCCAATAAAACAAGAGACCAAGAAGAACCGCGAAAAAGTACATCTATGTATCGTCTCCGTAATTCTGCCGTGGCAATTGGACACGAAGCTTATGGGCTTCGGTTTTTGGAGTCGCACCGGTCGCACACCTTACCAGACCAGCCAGTTCGAATCTCAGTCGACGTGGGTCCCGCGCTTTGGCATCTGCGCTGATACGATCTCCGGAAGTTCGAAAGCCCATAAGTTCCTTTTCGCGAGTCGTGATGAGACGCCGAAGCGTTCGGAGGCGGGAATCTCGCTCCGACATCTGCTCCGACTTCTTTTCAGGACGCCGATTAGGCCACATGAGCTGATATTTTTTTCGACGTTTTGCACCAGTACCGCGACGTGGCGTGGGCGACCCGCCGATCTCCGTCCAAATCTCGAGGTAGACCGGATAGATCTTGGCGATTAGCTCCATGCGCTGAAGCTTTGAAAACTCTAGAGAACCGGCAGAGCGAAGCTTGATGGCGGCAGCAACAAACACGAAGACTTCATGTGCAGGTCGGGGATACATCGCGAGTTTTTTCTTGGCTGAGGCTCGACGGATGCGGCAGAACTCTGCGATAGCCTTACGCATCGCGGCATCGTCGATATGGAATGCGAATGTTTCCATAGGCGATTCTTCTATGGCCAGGCGGGGACGACATGCCTGTCGTTGTGCTGTACTCGATTCATTGCAAATGGCAGTTGCAGCCTCGGCGGCACCTGGATAATCTCAATCGGCTTACCGTCGATTCGAGAATGTCGTGTCGCAAAGCGCTTCAGTGACTTCGGTTACCTTGCGCGTCGAAACGCCGTTTACAACCATCTCTATGAGGCCGAGCACGAAAGCTTGTTCGCTGCGCTGATGCCGCGAAAAGATCTCTGTGGAGAAACTTCCGTCGCGCGTTTGGGGAACTTGCAACGTGATGGGGCCGACGCGCGTGTGGAGCTGCCGCGGTCTCGCGCCATTGCGATATCCAGCACGATCGTCGCTGCGTTCATATCGTTCTGCGCCAAGATGGTCGCGCATCTGGGCCTCCAGCACCTGATTCAGCGCACTCTGCAGCAACGTCGCGAGCGCCGTTGGCTGTCCCAGGAGTCCTGGTACGAGCGCCTCGGAGAAGGTAACATGGTAATTGGCCACCGGTTCGCCCTTTCGGTCGTAGATTGTTGTGCAAAATCAACCTTCCGAACCGAATCGGTGATCACCTCGACCCGCCGTTTTTACAGCATTATAAGGGCGTCATCAAACGAAAGTGTACACAAATAGCCAATTCGTATACGCGCGATAGTATTCTCGATATTCGGCGGCGTCACGCTTTGGCGCGTCGTAACCGGCCAGCTGAAAGCCATCACTCAGTGTAATTTGGCGCCGTGCGTCGTAAATCGGAACAGTAGAGCGATCTTCAGCCCGAGCATCGGAAACCATTCGGCTGAGTGTTTCACGATCAAATTGCGATTCCACGTATTCTTGCGGATAATGATGAGGTTGAACCGCAGAACGTAAGAGTGAATGAGCAGACCGCCTCGGCCTGCGCTCTCCTGTAACGCCGAGTCGATTTGTTTAGAATAACGCAAAGGGGCGTTCCAGAGCATTTGACGGGTCACCGACCGTCAGCGTGGCGCGCCAGTCATGATCATTAGGGCGCGGCATTGCAACGGCGGCATCAATCGCCTCGAGCAAAATCGATTTCCGTACAATAGTATCACTCGAACGCTTTGAGGCACCTCGAAGTGTGAGGTTTGAATTAGAGTGAAGATTTGCACGGGCCTATTCAGTGGATCGATACGTTGGTTGAACATCAAGGCTTCCGAGAAAGGAACCGGCATGTTCATCACCCGTCTTATTCGCGCAATGATTGCTGCGATAGTGCTCGTCGCTCTACCCATGCCGTCATTTGCCAACGTTTTTATAGGAATTTCGATCAATACTCCGCCGCCAGCGCTCCCGGTCTTCGTGCAGCCGCCGGCCCCCGCGCCCAACTATCTTTGGACGCCGGGATACTGGGCATGGAGTCAGTTCGGCTACTACTGGGTGCCCGGCACATGGGTCGCCGCCCCAATGCCGGGTCTACTCTGGACGCCCGGCTACTGGGGCTACAATGCGTTCAGCGGATACTATGCGTGGCACCCCGGCTATTGGGCCCGGCGAATCGGCTACTACGGCGGAGTTAATTATGGCTTCGGGTACTTCGGCCATGGTTTCTTTGGTGGCGGCTGGTTCGGCAACGTCTTCCGCTACAACACGTACGTCACGAACGTCGACACCACAGTCATTCACAACGTCTACATTGACCGCACCGTCTACGTCAACAATACGGTTAACGTAAATCGGACCTGCTATACCGGTGGTCCCGGCGGGTTGCGCGAGCGGCCCAACTCGGCAGAACTCGCCGTCGCGAATCAAGAACGCACGGTCGCGACGCCGGTACAACGGGAACATGAGCTTGCTGCATCGCACGTGACTGAACTACGCGCATCCGTTAACCACGGTGCGCCGGCGACGACCGCGATCGTGCGTCCCTTAACTCGGAACGACACGCTCGTGAACGGTGCGGTCCGCAACGATACCCTTCGTAATGACGCCATCCGTAACCATTCGGTCCGCAACGACGACCTCGCGAGCGATGCGGCACGCGATGGAAACGTGCGCAGCGAGCGGCCTCGCACGGATGCGCTTCGCAACGACGTGCAGCCGAATGTGGAGCGCAAGGGTAATGCGCAAGCCACCGAGGATCGCCCGGTGACGGCGAAGGTGATGCGCCCGCAAACGGTGCGGAGATCGGCCGAACGTCCAGTCGCGCCGCGAGCACAAAGTCGCCACGCAATGGCTGGCCGGCCGCCGGCTCCGCGACCCGTACATCGGGCGGCAGCTCCACGGCCAACGCATCCGCCGCGACCAAAGCCCGGACGTATTCTCTAGACCGATCCCGCCCCGCAGCCGTCAAACTGCGGGGCGACGTCGTTACGGTCGCGTATTCTTCGAGCGTGCGTCGTTTCGTCAACCTTATTCCGTTTTTTGTAATCCCTGCGGCCGGCGTGCAAGGAGATACCAACGCGGGGACTCGCCAGCAATCGCAATAAGCACGGGTGAGGAGCAAGTTAAAAACTATGGCACCGTCGTTCGTACCTTATATCGAGGCTGCGTTTTCCGAGCCCTTGGCACAATACGGCTTCAACGCCATCAAAAAAGATTGGGTAGGCGAGCCGTACTACTACGATTTGGTTCGGTATGAAAATGAGGGTAGGGCCGTGCAAGTTTCCTATGAGCATACGCGTGATGCCTATTGCGACGTTACGATAGAAGGATACGGTGGCTTCGAACCCGTCAGGAGCGTCATCGTATTTGCGCGAGGCCCTTCGGGAGAAGAGCCGAGCTTCGTCTGGACGCACGAGGCATCGGAGTTCTCTGCGGATGCACGACGATGTAGCGATTTATTGCTTCACTACTGCGACGATTTCTTACGTGGCGACCTTCCGGCGTTCCGTCGAAAATACCGCGAACTGTTCTTGGTCGCGGCTGTGCGGAACGCTCGATATATCGCAGCTGCTTCACACGAATGGGGCGACTACGACAGATATCAAGAGTGGCTCGCAGACTACATGACTGATGAAGACCACGCACGCGCGAAGTTCGATGTCGAGGTACGTCGTAACTCTGGTTAAACTCAACCACGTGCGAAGCGTATGGGCGATCGCGACTGCGTACCGCGGGTTACTGATAGGCGATCGAGAACGCTCGGGCACACTGCCGAGGCCGCAAGCCCATCAAGGGGCGCCATAACCGATTGTCCCAAGAGTATTTGCTCGCCGTAGCTAATGTTGATGCGCCCATATGCTAAGGTTGCATCCATGATTTCCGCGCCGCTTCGATCGGATGCGTTTGTCGGTCGCGGGGAAGAACTGACGTTCCTGCGGGCGCGCGCGTGCGACGCTATCGACAGCGGGTCGTGCACGGTTGTGCTGACCGGCGAGGCGGGCATCGGCAAGACGCGGCTGCTCGACGAGTTCTTCAGGCGCCATCAAGGTGAACTGCGTGTGGTGCGCGTGCGCTGCTCGTCGACCGTACGCGAAGCGGAAGTCGTCCTTCATGAGCCGTGCGAAGGGTTCGCCGCGCTGCTGCATCGCGAGCCGCCGCAATCGCTGGATGCAGGTCGGGCCCTTGCATATGTACGCAGCGCGATTCGAACGGCCCGAAGCGTCGGCGCAATGATCGTCGCCGTAGAAGACGCCCATCATGCCACAAGCGGCGCCCTTGATGCACTCGAGCAACTCGCCGGCTCGGAGCGCACGATGTTCCTACTGACCGCAGTCGCAAGCGAAGCTCCGGCAGATGTCCATGAAGGCTTCGAGCGACTCCGACGCCGCGGCGCATATGAGCTGCGCTTATCACCCTTACCGGCGGAAGCGATGCGGCGCATGATCCGCCGGTTTCAGACTGCTCCGACGACATTCTCACGCTCGCTGATCTCACGCGTCGTGGAGTTTGCGCACGGCAATCCATCGTTGGCGCAAGATCTGATTCGTGCCGCGGCCGAGAACGACGGCGCCTGCGAAATTTCGTTGCCACGATCGTTGCACGCCCGCGTTCGGCAGATGCTGTCCGCGCTCGATCCTCGCGCGCAGCAGTTGCTGCTGGTTGCTGCCGCGCTCGGTACGCGCTTCGAAGTCCGGGTGCTCGCCCACGTAGCGCAGGAACGCGTGGGTGTCGTACGCGCGGCGCTGCAGAATGCGGCGATGGTCGACTTCGTGCAAGAGACGCACGCGCAGCACTTCCAGTTCGCAGATCCACTCTATCGCATGGCGCTTCAAGCCCAGACCGCAACCGCGTTCATCGAAGGCTACCACCGGCGGGCCGCATTGTACTTGCAGCGATCGGCCGCTGATGCGCGTGGCTATGCCGCGGTCGCCGAACAGTGGCGAGGCGCAGGCGAGTTCGAGCGCGCGTCGGCGTGGGATGAGCGCGCCGGAGATACGGCGGCAGAACGTGACGAGTTCATCGTCGCAGCCGCAGCGTATCGGCGCGCGCGAAGCGACTGCCGCAACGAGAAAACATTGCAGTCGCTGCTCGTCAAGCGTGCGAGCGCGCTCGCACAGGCTGGAATGGAACGCGAGTCCATCGAGGCGTTCGACGAATATCTCGGCTACCCATATCACGATGATGTCCTAACGTTGGCGAACGCGCTTTTGCAAAAATGCATGCTGCTGTGGGACGCGGGCAACTTCAGTGAAATCGAAGCGCTAGCGAACGAGGTTCTCGCGCTCGAGCTTCCTGGCGACACCTTCATGAAGGCCCGAGCGCTTCTGGAACTTGCGGCGCTGCGTTGGACAGCGGGGCGCTTCGATGAAACGTGCACGCTGCTCGAACGCGTTGAGCGCGAGTACGAGGTACATGACCCTGCGACACTAGCGATGTTCCATCAGCAACATGCGCTCGTCAAACTTGCGCAGAGCGGTTTCGATGACGCCGTGCCGGACTTTCGGCGCGGCGTCGAGCACATGGGGCGTTCGCGCAACAACGTGCTGTACACGCAGACGCTGTGCAATTTTGGAAACATGGCATTGCTGCACGCGCATAACGAGCTTGCGCTGGAAATGTTGGCGCGAGCCGCTGAGGTTGCGCGCACGGGCGCGTCCGAGTCTAGGCGGCATTTCGCCCTTGCATCGTACGCTCGCGCGCTGATGCGCGTTGGGCGAAACGGTGAGGCGCACGCCGTTCTTCACGAACTGGGCAACATCGATGCGGATCTCGCCGACCTGAACGCACTCTACTGCGTCGCTTCGATGCTCGAACTCGGCTCGATCTTCGGCGATTCGGCCCTGACGGAACGAGCACTCGATAGCGACACGCTGGCGCACGCATTTCAAAGCGGCGATCCGCAGCGCGTGCTCGCATTGGTCGGGCCTTTTTCGTTGTACCGATGGCATTCCGGGGAAGAAGAAGCCGCGAGCGCGCTTTTGCACGACGCGTTGCAGCTGGTCGAGGGTGCGACGTGGCACTATCCCTTCGCGGTGCTCATCGCACAGTTTGGTCTCCTGAGCGACGTGCCACGCGCGCGCCGGATGCTCAAACCGCCGTTCGTTGTCGGTGAGCCGCGCGTCATCGAAGCCTTCGTCGACTTGTTCGAGGCATTCATCGCGCGGCGCCGCGGCCGAAACCGGACGGCGGCATCGATCGGGCGACGCGCTGCTGCGCGATTCGCGGCGATCGGCTGGCCCTATTATGAAGCACAGGCACGCGAGGTCTCGGGCGATCACACCGAGGCGTTGCAGATCTACGACCGCATCGGTGACCTGCGCGACGCGAAGAAGTTACGCTCGGCACTGCGCCCGTCACGCCGTTCGGGAAGACACGCTGTGGCGCTCACGGCACGCGAACGCGAGGTCGGGTTATTAGCACTCGACGGGCTCAGTAACACGCGAATCGCCGCGCGATTGGGGATCGGCGTGCGCACCGTGGAGCATCACCTGCAAGTGTTGTATGGCAAGTACGGCATCCGCTCGCGGTGGCAGCTCCCGCAGGACCTGTGAAGCCCGGGTATACGCAAACGCATACGTAGTTTACGGATGGCACCCCGTTAACCAAATCTTATACTAAGCGCATACTCACATTCCGAAGAGGTATGGTCCGCGTGCTACGACGTGGTTCTGTTGCGTTTTTCTTTGGCGGGTGTGCGATCGCGCTCTCCGCCTGCGGAGGCGGCTCTGCAACGGGCGGCTCGCCCGTACTGGTGCCGTCGACGAGTGCAGCTCCGATAGCATCGCCCACTCCAGGGCCCGACATTCCGCTCAGCCCTGGGACAGAACTTCACTTACAACGGCACCATGACGGCCACGCAACTGCGGTTGTTGCCGGCGCCAATGCCCACCGCGACGACGGTCACGACCGTGGTCCAGAACGGCACGCTCAAAGACGCGCAAACGTTCAACGGCGTCAGCGGGCTCTACGACGTCTCGGTCGCCGAATCGGACACGACGCCGCTCAAGACGTCGACGTCGCAAACTGACACGTATTACGCATTCTCGTCTCGAGCGCCCGACGGCACGACGTCGCTCCTCGATTACGGATCGACGTGGGCCGACGAGAACGGCAACACGCTGACGTATCAATACACCGCGCCGCAAATTCTCGGAGAGCTGCCCGAAAAAGCGGGCGCGTCCTGGAGCAACACTCCGGCGATGACGGTTTCCGAGAACGACTCAAGCGACGCAAGCGGCTCGGCGATCTTCAGCAAGACCGTCTACGCGCAAGACGGCTCGTACACGGAAACGACCACGTATCCGCCCACCTACAACGTTGGCCAGAGCGTCATCACCGAGAACGCCGACGGCAGCGGTTCGATCACAAACGTGCTTGGCGTCGGATCGATCGTCTTCTCGACGCCGCAAGCGCAGTCTACCGGATCGTATCTCTTGCCATACGCCCTGTACTCCGCGCCGAATCCCGGACCGACGGCGCAGCCGCTGCAAAGCAGCAGCGTCGGCGCGTGGTACACGGTCCCCGCCACCGTGTATCACGAAACGGATGAGGACCTCGGAGCGCAGCCGGTTCCTGCAGCGTGCAACGTCCCTTCGTCACTCGCCTCGGCCGCGATGGAGACGCAACGCACCATTTCGCGCACCGATACGATCCTCGGATACACCGATACGCAAACAATCGACGCGTATCGTGTGGCGACTGTCGGCGCGGTATGCGTGCAGATGAACGACATGCAGAATTCGTACTACGATTTTAACGGCGATCAGCAGTTCATCATCGCACCGTCGTCGGATCCGACGTACGTTCCGACCCCATACCAAACCAACACCGCAAGTGAGACACTCGGGTTGTCGAACGGCGCATCGCCCGCGAGCGATAAACACACGCGTCGTGCGGCAAGCATAACGCCGTTGTCCTCTGCGGCAATCGCTGTGGCGCACATGCAGTTCGAAGCGAGCGTCGCGCACCTGCGCGCGCAGCGCAAACTCGCGTTTGTCAAAGCATTTAAAGCGTTTATCACCAAGCACAATGGAGGTGTGCGATGAATCGCACGCGAGTCTCTTCCTCCGCAGTCACCATGGCGTGCTCGCTCTCGTTGCTGCTGTCAGCGTGCGGCGGCGGCTCATCGTCGAGATCCTCTGGCGTGCTGCCGGCAGCGGCGCAGCCGGGGACAACGTCGTTGTCATCAGCGACGTTCGACTGGGGTAGCAACGCCCTGAAAAGCGCAGCATACGTCGGTCCAGCGCATTTCTCCGCGATGGGTGTCAACGTCGCCGTGCAGTTGCAAAATGCGCCGGGGCTCCTCGCCTATGCCGCGGCAGCGTCCGCTCCTCGCTCGCCGCTGTATCGTCACTTCTTAACGCCTGTACAGATCGGCCAGCGCTTCGGCGCAACGCCGAGCAATTACACTGCAACTGCGCAGTATTTTTCCCAGTACGGGTTGCACGTTGGGGGCTGGCCACAGCATCTCGCACTCTTCGTCGCGGGAACGCAATCACAACTCGAGAGCGCGTTTCATACGACCTTCGGCGTCTATCGCTCGCCGCAGGGAACGACGTTCATCGCCCCCACGAAAGCGCCGGCGTTTGCAAAGCCACTGCCGGTGATGATGGTCGGCAATCTGGTCTCATTGCCGCAGGCGACGCGTGCATTCGTGCCCGCGCGACCCGGGAACAACGTCGTCGACGGCAATACGCCGGCACAGATTCGTGCGGTCTTCGACTACACCGGCGCGTACAAAGCCGGATACACCGGCGCCGGCATCAATATCGGCATCATTGGAACGGGTCCGATGTCGCCGGCGGACGTGCCTGCGTATGCGTCCATGTTTCACGTACAAGCGGCGAGCGTAACACAAGTTGATGCGACGGATTCCGGTGTTGCAGCCGGCCTTGCGCAGAACTCGCCGACGCCAAATCCGAGCGCGACGCCGCCGTATACGTTTCCGTACAGCACCGGATTGACCACGCCACCACCCGCGACGTCATCGTGTAACGCACCGCTGCCATCGTGTAATCCGGAAGACGTCGAAGCACAGATCGATACCGAACAAGCTGCGACGCTCGCGCCGGGAAGCAACGTGTTGTTCTACTTGGCGTATAATCCCGGCGAATGTTTCGAGGAAGGTCCCAGTCTGCCCGCGGGTACTCCGTGCCCCGGCGGCGGAAACGCTCAACCCGCGATCGGCCTGCCGCTCAGCGATGACGAGATTCAACAGGCAATCGCCGATGACAACGCCGACGTGCTTTCACTCAGCTACGGTGGTCCCGAAATCGCGAACCCGTCCGTCGGCGAAAACGGTGCCGCGTACTATTATTTCGATCCGAGCAATCCGACAAACGGCTTTGGCCCCGCGGAGTTTGCTGCGTTAGCAGCAGAAGGCATCGCCGTGTTCGTCTCGTCGGGTGACAGCGGCGCCGAACAATGTAAAAACGGCGGCGGCGTCGAGCCGTATTATGACAACCCGTGCGTCAGTTATCCCGCGAGCGATCCAAGTGTGGTCGCCGTCGGCGGCGTAACGACACCGATCGATCAGTTTGGAAATCTCACGAACCAAATCACCGGATGGGGTGTGCAGACGAGTGCCGGCTCACGCGGTACCGGCGGCGGATACTCTGCGTACTTTCCGATTCTGCCATATCAAACGGTTCCAGGCGCGGTCGGCACGACGCGCAATCTTCCAGACATCTCTTTGGAAGGCGATCCGCAGACCGGTGTAAGCGTATTGGTCGATGCGCCGCCGCTCGGGCCGGAGGGTATTGGCGGGTTCGGCGGCACGAGCGTTGCCGCACCGGAAGCAGCGGCAATGTGGGCACTCGTGTTGCAGGCGTGCCGCCAATCCTCGACCTGCAGCGCGAAAGGCACTGGCACGCATCCATATCGTTTGGGCAATCCCAACCCGATCTTTTACACGCAGTACTACACGAACGGTGCGCTGCAGCCGCAGTATTCGACGACGTTCTATGACGTCGTGTTCGGAAACAACGCATTGGAAGTCGGCCCACCGCCGTATTTCCCCGGTCGCCCGCTCGATCCAGGCTATAACGCCGGCGTCGGTTACGATTTGGTGACCGGTCTGGGCGTTCCATATGCGGCGCATTTGATCAACGCCATCCTCGCCACGGAGAACCACTGATGATCGTTGCTCGCACAAAGACAGCTGCGACCATCTTGGTCGCCGCGTTTGCGCTCGCTGCATGCGGTGGCGGCTCGCAAAGCAGTCTTCCCTCGACGGGACCGACGCCGATATCGTCAACCGGACCGCAATCGCAAATGGCGAGCGTGACGTTGACCATAGCGGTTCCGACACCGCCTCCTGCGTCATCGAGCAGCGCTCGTAGAGCGCAATCCATATCGTGGAATACTGGCTCCGTTCGTGTTTCCGTGTTGAGCGTCAACGGGCACAGCGTAACGGTTCCGGATACGATCAAAGCAATCGCCGCCGGTGCTTCGGGATGTTCGGGTACGAAAGCGACAGGCCTGAGCTGCACGGTTACCGCAAGCGCGCCAATTGGGCTGAGCGATGCGTTTCGCATTTCGACGTATGCGTCGTCCGATGGAAGCGGCAGCGTGTTGTCGACGACAACGATGAGCGCACCGGTTAATGCCAGTGGACAAAACGTGCTTGCACTCTCACTCGGCGGTGTCGTGAGCAGCGTGGCGATCTCGCCGGCTCGGCTCGTGGCGCCGACCGACGGCACCGTGCAAACCTACCAAATCAGCGTGACTGCACTCGATGCTTCGGGAGCAACGATCGTCGGCACTACACCGTTCGCCTCGCCTGTTGCGCTCATGATTCAAAACGATCCAAATCACGCGTTAACGCTCACCCAGCCCGAAGTGACGTACCCAGGACAAGCCGTTCAGTTGGAATACGACAGTACAAAGCAACTGACGGACGCGACGATCTCCGCTGCAACACAAACGAACGGTACGGCAATCTCGAATTTCGTACCCCTGAGCTACGCGCCCAACAACGCGACGGTCGCGATGGGAAGTTCGGGGATCACCGTGCAGGTGTCGGAAGCCGGCTTTACGGGACAGTTTGCCATCAAAGTGGCGGACACGACGGTGGCAACGGCGTCGATTACGCCAACGGTCAACGGCCAAGCGACGATCAGCATCTCCCCACCGCCGATTGGAAGCTACACGGGACAAACAACGATCACGCTAACGGCTGGTACGCTGAATGCAACCATTCCGGTCAACGTGATCTATCCGGTCTTACAAACGAAGGCATGGAACGTGCAAGGTACGGGCGACGTCATGGCGCCCTCGTCGGACGGCGTGTCGTATTACGTTGGCGATGATGGCGCCGCTCGCGTGTACAACTTCAATCCGCAAACCGGTACCCTGCTGACGATACAGCCGCATACACCCGACGGTGTGTTCGCAATCACGAACGGGCCGGACGGTAATCCCTGGTGGATCATTAGCGGATACCCGCAAACGCAACTCTGCCAAGGCGCGAACTTTCAAGGATCTTACAACGTCAACTGCTACAACATTACCGGAGCATACTCGCAAGGCAATTCATTCGGTATTGCGGCCGGACCGAACAACACGCTGTGGTTTACTATCAGCGAGTATCAAAGCGGCATCGCTATCGGCGAGTACAACATCTCGAGCGGCCAGTTCACGTTCTATACAAACGGTCTTACCGCGAATGCCAATCCATACTCGCTCGCCTTCGGCCCAGACGGCAACGTTTGGTTCACCGACACGAGCCAGACCGCTCCGGCGATCGGCGTGCTCAACATCTCGACCGGTACAATCACCGAGTATCCGTTACAAGCCGGCAACGGTAACTACGGCACGGCGTCCGTACCGAACGATATCGTCGCCGGACCCGACGGAAACATGTGGTTTACCGACAATTCGCAGGCGAGCCCCGGCATCGGGAAAGTGACGATCGCAACCCATACCATAACGATGTACACTAAGGGTTTGCAGCGCACGCCCCAGCCGTACGGATTGACGTCGGGGCCCGACGGCAACATTTGGTTCACCGACAATCCGAGCCCGTACAACGGCGGCCAAGACCTGGTTGGATCCATCAATCCCTCAACGGGTGCGATTCAGGAGTACTCTCTCTCCGTTACGGGCCTTCAACCAGAACCCATCATTACGCTGGGATCGAAGCTCGAGACGATCTCAACCTTCGGAATGGTCGGCCAAAATCCGAGCGCCTGGGCCGCGGAAATCACGCTGCCCGGCTCGAGCGGAACGAGCAGTGCGCGCCGGCGAACGCCCACAACAACGCCGAAACGGTAACTGCCAACGCCAGCAAGAACAACGGGATCCGCAGCCGTGCGGGTCCCGTTTTCGCATCGTTAAAATACGCGGCCCGCGTCACGGCGACGCAGATTAGAGGCGGCGTTTGTTCTCTACGCGCGCTCGATATACGCGGCATAACATCCACGGGCGGCAAAGTGCGCGTGGATGTAGGCGACGTGCTCGTTCTCGAACAGTTTTTCAATTGCCGCCTCGCCATTCGTACCTTCAGTAACCGTGGCGTCGGTGATCATGTCATCGGCATCGTACGCGCGTAGGGACAGAAGACGAATCCGAAGTGGCTCTGGAATGGTATCCACAAATTCGGCAGCGCGAGCTGCGCCTTCTAAAACGTAGATCGCATGGCTCGCGCGGTATGGCGTCTTTGCCGGTTGGTGTTCATAGTTCACGAGAAGAACGCGCTCATCGGCTAACGCGTGCCGGAGTTCCACTCGATCTGGATGCATGCTGCCTTGTTCCGCCACGTAGCGGTAGACGTTCCGAACGCGCAACTCAGCGTCCGTAAGGCCGAAAAGCTGCTGGAACTGAGCCGGATCAACACCACGGATTCGAAAACTGATCATGAACCATGGTGTATCATGCTCGCACCAGTGGGACCACCCGGTTCTTGCTGCGGGCATGGCGGCGCATGTGCGTTCACACATATATGTTGCTGCGGCCTTGAAATGTTCACATATATATGCTATTGTAACGGACAATAGGACATATATATATGAACAATGCGCAAGCTGCCCTCGCCCGCAAGCAACTGGAGCGACGCCTTGCTCCCCTTCGCGCCCTAGCGCTTGAGGCTCCCCCAAAAGGCTGGATCAAAGCCATTCGGGAGTCTCTCGGCATGACTGCACGCCAGCTTGCCAATCGCATGGGCGTCGCGCCTTCGCGTATTCCGAGGATTGAGCAAGATGAAGTGACCGGCGCAACCACGCTGAGAACCTTGCGTCAGGCGGCGGCGGCGATGAACTGCGCTTTCGCTTATGCTTTCATACCGATCGAATCGCTAGACGACATTGTGCGTGAGCGCGCGACGCAAAAAGCGCGAGAAGACATCTCGCGCCTGGATCATACGATGCGCCTTGAAAATCAGGCACTCCTCAAATCCGATCTCGATGCGGAGCAACAGCGCATGATTGAGCACATCGTCTCCGGCACGCTGCGTGGCCTATGGGATGAAGAAAAGAGTCGCCGTGCGTGATCCTCTCTTCGATGGTGATGATGAGGCTAACACGCCTCTCACCGCCGAGGAGCGCGAAGAACTCGTCCCGTCCTACATCACGCTGCGACATGAGCTGAATGAAGCCGAGCAGATCAACATTAGCGCGGGCCTACAATGGGCCAATGCGCGCAAGCGCGATGTCCTTGATCGGGAGTTTTTGTGTGAACTGCACAGACGAATGTTCCGCGAGGTCTGGCGTTGGGCGGGGCGATATCGTACAAGCGAGCGTAATATCGGCGTAGATCCATACCAAATCGTGTCGGATCTGCAGCAACTCATCAACGACGCGCGCTATTGGGTCGAGCACACAACGTATCCGTCCGACGAGATTGCCGTGCGGTTCAGCCATCGCCTCGTCGCGATTCATCCCTTTCCCAATGGAAATGGGAGGTTCTCACGTCTCGCCGGCGATCTGCTCGCGCAGCAACTCGGTCAACCACCCTTCTCGTGGGGACGAACGAACCTGACCAATACAAGCGAGACACGTGCGCAATACATCGATGCTTTGCATGCCGCCGACAATCACGACATAGGACCGCTATTAAACTTCGCCCGTTCGTAAAGCGTGCGCGAGGTAGACCCTTTCGCGCCGTGTATGAGCAGTGTTACGGGGCGCAGTTTTTAAATCATCGTAAAGTTTTTGGCGCCGCTATTCTTTCGCTCCCTTGCTGTCGATAAGGAGTTGGTACTCACTCAAGCACGGGGAGCGCTATGCGTCGACCTCTCTTTTTCATTGCCGCGTCGGTGTGCGTGGCCATAGCGACTTCCGGATGTGGTTCCGGTTCTAGCGGCGGTGGCGCTTCGGCGGTCACGCCTGTTGTTGCGCTGCCCACTGGTACGGCGCTCTCACTCTCGCCTGGCGGCTCCTCGACGATCTCGGCCTCGGAGCCCGGCTACAACGGAACGTTCACGGCGACGTCTTCAAATACGTCGGTTGCAACGGTAGCGGAGCACGCTTCACAATCGCTTACGCAGGCTGTCAATCACCGTGACACGACCGGCGTCAGCTTCACGATTACCGCTGTTGGTGCAGGCAACGCGACAATCACGATCACGGATCAGCGTGGAGAGAGTTCGTCGATCAACGTTACCGTATCGTCATCAGGCACGAATTCCGGCGGCATGCAGAGTTCAATCAACGCGCTCAACTTCACCGGCTCTGGGCAACAGCAGAACGTCACGGTGACCAAATCGGGTTACAGCGGAACCTTTACCGCGACGTCGAGCAACACCAATGTGGCGACCGTCGCCCCAGCGGCAAGTTCGGCAACGTTCACGGTAACTGCCGCAACGTCTGCGGGAACGGCTACGATTACGTTTGCCGACGCGAACGATCATGCAATTACGGTCCAGGTCGGATTGACGTTATCGGACGGCGCGATATCCATAACACCCCGTAACGGAGGCGCACGTTGATGAAACGCACCTATGGAATCAAAGCGCTTCTTTGCGTGCTTGTGCTGGGTGGCTGCGGCGGTGGCGCAGGTTCACCGGTGTCTCCGACGCTGAGCGGTCCAGCGCACTCCAACAAAAATCTCGCTCAAGCCGAGTTGACGATTACGATTCCGGCAAAGGCGTCCACATCACGTAAACCGGCGTATGTGTCGCCCTCGACGCAATCAATGACGATCGCTGTAGACGGCGGCGCACCGCAAGCCCAGAACCTTACACCGGGTTCCACCAATTGTACTGTGCCGGCACCGCTCGCGGCGCTTACGTGCACGGTACCGATCGCCGCAACACCGGGATCGCACACGTTTACATTCGTCACCTACGACGGACTCAATGCCGCGGGTAATAAACTCTCACTCAACACGGTCGCAGAAACGATCGTCGCGAACGCGTTGAACAATATCCCCGTCGTACTGCAAGGCGTTCCGGCGGAGTTTGCGGTCACAGGAATAACCACACCGAACGGCGCTTTCAGTGGTTCCACTGCGAGCGGATTCAATGTGTCCGACAACGCGGTGGTACCCTTTAGCGTCGTAGCGCTGGATGCCGATGGGCAACTCATTGTCGGCCCGGGTGCACCGGCGATAACCGTGACGGCGACCTCGCAAACGCCGGCCTCGAACTTTACGATTACGTCAACCAACGGGAATCCGAATCAATTCGCGATTACCTCGGCTGCGCTCGGCGCAAGCGCGACGCTCACGATTGCTGCCGCTGCTGCGCCCGGCACTGGGGCGCCGGCTCTAACGACGACGGCACCCATAACGTCTGCGGGCTACGTGACGACCGTCATGACCACCGCGCAGTTAGGCAATCCAACGTCGCTGCAAGGCATCACTCCGGCAAACGGCAAGCTCGACGTCGGTCAAGATTTTTCCGGCGGCCAAACCGGAATATACAACATCGACCCTGCCAACCCGGGTAGTGCGCCCACGGGGATCCAAGTTCTGTCGGGGCTCGGGACCGTCGGATGGCCCGCTGCCGACGTCGTCGGCGGCATTGCGGTTGCGTACCAAGGCGTAGGTCCCGGCAATTTTGCCAACGGGAATTGTCCGGGCGTTGACTACGCACTCGGCGGTAGCGTTTCGAGCGTCCTAGATGGAGGCGTCGCGGCCAATACATCGGGATGTCCTCAGGATAGCCCGGATGCGCTCGCGTTCGATGCGTCCGGAAGTCTCTATGTCGGCGACGTCGGCGTTTGCACGTTAACCAAGGTGTCGGTGTCCGGAGGCGGTTCTTCGATCGTCGCGGGCGGTTATGGTACGTGCGCAGTACAAGACAACGCCGTTGGGACGAGCGCAACATTCGGTCAGATCACTTCGGTCGCATACGATTCCTCGAACGGAAAAATCTACGTAGGAGACGGCTGCGAGATTCGAGTCGTTGATCCAGCCAACAGCTACGCGGTCACCACGCTCGCCGGAAATCCCGGAACGTGTACCGACGCCGACGGTGCGGGTGCGGCCGGCACGTTGAGCGCCGTAAATTCGCTCACCTATGATGCAGCCGACGGCGACATTTATGCGGTTACCAGCGGCTGCGCTTTGCGACGCGTAACCACCGCCGGCACGGTATCGACGGTGCTTGCCCCATCACGGTGTGCAAGTATCTTCCCCGATGGCTTTTCTCCGTCGGCATCGATCCCGGGTGCTTCGTATGTTACATACAACCCCGCCGATCAGCACTTGTACGTACTCGATTCCCTCGACCTGAGCCTGAGAAAGGTGTTCCCGTGAACAGACGCCACCCAGTAGCAGCCGCTGCGGCTATTTTGCTGCTGACGAGTTGCGGCGGTTCGAGCTCGAGTTCGCCGTCGACTGGACTTCCGCCGACACAAACAGCGCAGCTTTCGGCGCGCGCGACGCTCGTGCTGTCGATACCTCGCACAAACGCGCCTGCCGGTTCGTCTCTAAGGAAGCCGTCGTATGTGTCGCCTGCGACGCAATCGGTCGGCGTGAGCGTCGACGGCGGCGCCGCAACGTTCACCAATATTTCGCCGTCATCACCCGGATGTACGGGTACGACGCCGACGGCTCCGTACAACTGTACAATTAGCATTGGTGGTCCCACCGGGCCGCAGCCCGTTGCGATCACAGCTTACGATCGCCCAAGCGGCGCCGGTAACAAACTCTCAGCCAATTCGATCGACGTTACGTTTGTGAGTGGGCAAAATCCGACAGTTCCAATTGTGCTGAGCGGCGTGCCGCACGGAATTGCGGTGATCTCCGGCTCATCGACGTTTCTCCCAAGCGGTGTGAGCGGCTTTTCGACACTCTCCGGTGCAGTCGAGCCTATCACGGTTGTCGCCGTCGATGCGGACAACAACTTCATCGTTGGTCCCGGCGCCCCGCTTATCACAGTGAACGCGACACCGATTGCTCCTGCGCAATCGACGTCCGTCACCATCTCGACGCCGAACACGTCGTTTTCGAATGCATTCGCGGTTAAGGACACTGCGTACGAAACGGTAACATTGAACGTTTCGGCGGTTCCCTTACCGGGAGCTGGAGGCCAGCCGATCACGCAGGCGTTCACGCTGCTATCGTCCACGCTGGTTTCGACGTTTTCCGGAGCGACGATATCCCAGCCGGCTCCCGGATTCAGTGACGGCGCTGCCGCGACCGCACAATACGCTTATCCGGCCGCGCTCGCAATGGCGAACGGAAATATTTACCTGGCCGATCGCAACAATTGCCGCATTCGCGAGATCGTCGCCAGCGGGAGCAATGCCGGCACGGCGTCGACTCTCGCCGGCACTGCGTGCAGCGGCCCGAGCGGTGCTTTGTATCATCCAACCGGAATCACTTACGATACAAAGGACGGAAACGCGTACATCACGGATTTTGCTCACTGTCAAATCCAGCAGATGTCGCCATCAGGCGCGCTTACCGTGATCGCCGGGACGGGAACGTGTGGCTATGCGAATGGAAGCGGTAGCACCGCACAATTCGACTATCCGGATGCGATCACGTACGACAAGTCCGCCGACGCGCTCTTTGTGAGCGACGCTTTCAACTGCGCCATTCGCGAGGTTCAAACCACCGCGCCGTATGCAGTCTCGGACGTAGCCGGAAATCAAAGCGCTTGCCGCGCACATATTTATACGTCGACCTCAACGTACACGGGCTCGTACTACATTCCGTATTGCTACGGCTGCAGCGGGCCACCGGCCGTTGAGCCGGCAAATGCGATCGTTCAGCCGGGCGGCATCACGAACGACGGCGCGGGAAATCTCTATATCACCAGTACGACCAACAATCTGGTCGAAAAAATCGTGGAAGGTACCGGCGTTGTAACCGTTGTGGCGGGCGGCGGCCGAAGCACCGGCCTAAACGGCGAGGCCGATGGCGTCGGCGCGACAGCCGCGTTCAACTATCCGCAAGGAATCACGTACGCACCCGGCATGCTTTATGTTGCGGATAGCGTACCGGGAACGATTCGCGCAATCACCCTTGCTACGGGCGTCGTAACGACTATTGCCGGTTCGGGAGGTCGTCAGAACGTTACGTTCCCATCGGCGAAGCGTCGCGGCTACGCGCGGCGCCGTGATACTGCCAATACCATTCCCTTGCTAAACGGGCCGGGAGCGCTCGCTACATTCAGCGGGCCGGCCGGTATACTCTACGACGCGGCGAACAACCGTCTTATTGTGACGGATCAATTCAACGACGTTGTTCGCCAGATTCTGTTGTAGCCTCCTTACGCTGCTCCTCGCAGGCTGTGCGACGGCGCCGCAACCGGCGCCGTTGCATAACGTTCCGGCGAGCGACGCTTGGTTACAGTACCAATCGACGCCCTCGCACAATGCCGTTCTCGATCGACGCAATTTTGCGGCGCAGTGGTCGACCGATACCGGCGCGAAAATCAATGGCGGGCTCGCGATCGTGGGCGACACGGTGTTCGTCGACACGTTTGCAGGCGACGTCCTCGCGCTCGACGTTCGCTCCGGAACGGTTCGCTGGCGTTCCCATCTCGACAATGTCGTTATGTCGACGCCGGTAGTCGCCAGCGGGCTGGTGATCGTCGGAACGGGAGACAACGGCGGCATGGCCGGCGCGGATTCCGGATTCGTGTACGCACCGAATGCAAGCTCGGATCACGATCTCTTTTGGGGCCGCGACGGCGGTGATCGCATTGTCGCGCTTGATGCTGCAACGGGGACGTTGCGTTGGCAGTACAAGACTCCCGGCGAAGACATGCCGTCTCCGGTTATTACCGGTGGCGCGCTCGTGTTCGCAAATGGCGACGGCAATGCGTATGGAGTTTCATTGCGCACCGGCGAGGCGATCTGGCGCACTTCTCTGCACGGCATCGCCACCATGGCTTCGGCAACAATTGCCGGCGGAAACGCCATTGTGTCGATCTGTAAGAACTTCGACAACGCGTTTGCCACCATCGCTCTCGACCCAAAGACGGGAACGGAACGTTGGCGTTCACCATTTGGCAACTGTGACGCATCGCCGGCAGTGAGTGGCGAGCGCATCTTCGTGAGTAGCGTCGATAGTGCAGTCACTTCATCCGGGTATGGTGGACGCACGGTGGTCGCCGCTCTGGACGCAAAGAGCGGGCGAACGCTGTGGTCGTTCCGAACCCGCTCACCGGGGCTGTACACCAGCGTGGGATCGAGCGAGCGCGCAATCGCCGGTACGGTCGTTGACAATACACTTTTTCAAGCGCTGCCTACCGACGACGCCTTTGCTGCATTCGACATTTCGACCGGCCGCGTTCGATGGATCGTTCGAACGATGGCACCGGTCAAGATGAGTGCAGTCGTCGCGCGGAGGTCTGTATACTTCGGCGATACGGCAGGATTACTCTATCGCCTCGAGGAGCAGACAGGCAGGGTGATAGCGACTAAGATTTTCAACAACGCGTTCACGACTTCGCCTCCGGTCATTGTTGGCGACACGCTGATTGTTTCGAACGGCGCCAGTGTCGTGGCGTTGCAGCGTTCTTCGATGAAGTGAAGCGTTTCTTCGTTCTCGTTTTGCTGGCGGTCTTCGGGGGTTGTGCTCCGTCAGGACACGCTGCGTTCGTCTCCGCCGCGCGGGTGCACGTTGCGCACGTCGTAATCGTCATTCAGGAGAATCGGAGCTTCGATAATCTTTTTCACGGTTATCCGGGAGCCGACACCGTCGATTTCGGCCTTGCGCACGATCGCTCTCGCGTTCAACTGAAGCCGGTGTCGCTCACCGTCGGCTACGATATCAGCAACGGCTTTGAGGACTTCATCCGATCGTATGATGGCGGAAAGATGGACGGCTTCGATACCCGACACGTGGGGCCGGTACACGAGGCGAATGTTCCGCTGAACGTTGCGCAGTATCCGGAGTACGCATACGTTCCACACGACGAAGTCAAACCGTATTTCGACATGGCGTCGCAATACGTACTTGCGGATCACATGTTTCAGAGCAACATCGATCAGAGCTTCGTCGCCCACCTGTACCTGATCGCGGGGCAAGCAGCTCACGCAGCAAACCTGCCCAATCATTATCCTTGGGGTTGTGACGCGCGTTTGGGAACGACGGTCTGGACGATCGACGATTACCGCCATTACGATCTCAGGGTTCCGCCGTGCTTCAATTTTCCTACGCTGGGTGACGAGCTAACTACCGCACATCGCAGTTGGACGTACTACGCGCCGGCAGTAGATGATTCGATTCGCTGGCAGCGCTTCGAGTTGTGGCGGCAAAAGCATAGCCGTTCGAAACCGCCTCCTGCACCGGAGTTCGGTCAGAATTGGTCGTCGTACCAGGCAGTTTCGCACGACCGTTACGGAAACGCATGGAAACATGTCGTCTCCGGCTCAAACCGCTTTTTCACCGATATTCACGCGGGCAAGCTCGCGGAGGTGACGTGGATCGTTCCCGATTGGCGCGATTCGGATCATTCGCTTTCAAGGAGCGCGACCGGGCCATCGTGGGTCAGTGCGGTTGTCAACGCCGTCGGCGGAAGCAAGTATTGGAACGACACGGTCGTTTTCGTCGTGTGGGACGATTCCGGCGGATGGTACGATCACGTTCCGCCGCCACAATTGGACTTTGATGGACTCGGGTTTCGCGTGCCGCTTCTGGTTATCTCTCCATACGCCAAGCGCGCCTTCGTCGCGCACACGCAGTATGAGTTTGGCAGCCTCCTGAGTTTTGTTGAACAGGTTTACGGCTTGCGGGCCTTGTCGAGCTCGGATAGCCGTGCAAACGACTTGAGTGACGCCTTCGATTTCGATCAACCGCCGCGTCCATTCACGCGCATCGCAGCGCCTCACGACGAGCGATTCTTCATGCGACAGGCGCCGACATACGTGCCTCCAGATACGCAATAACGACGGGCTTCCCGTCTTCAGGGCGGAATTTCATCGGTCGTTGTGAAAGCGCCCTTTATGTTTTACTCGGTGCTGGCGACGCCGTACGGACCGATGCAGCTTGCGTTCGATGCTGATGGCGCGTTAGTCGAGCTATGGTTGCCGAATCGTGGCCGGACGGAAGCATCGGTCGAGTTTCCACGCACCGCGATGACCGGACGTCGTGCTGCCGAGGATCAGTTGATGGAATATTTCGCGGGGAAGCGGCGGGTTTTCGACTTGGGTCTCAAACCGCAGGGTTCGCCATTCGAACAACGCGTATGGAAACGTTTGCGAGATATTCCTTACGGCCAGACCACAAGTTATGGCGCGATCGCCGCAGAGTTCGACATGCGCAACGGTGCACGCGCAGTCGGCGGTGCGAATGGATCGAATCGGATACCGATTATCATTCCGTGCCATCGTGTCATCGGTACGAATGGCAAGCTCACTGGTTTCGGGGGCGGGTTACCCTTGAAGCGTGCTCTTCTGGAATTGGAAGGCGCGATCACTCCAGCTCTGCCGTTTTAGCGTTCGATCCATCGCGCTATGCGCGCCGTCAGCGGAAGTAGCCATACCGCCCTCTACAGTTCACGATCGTAATAGTCCAACTCCGGTTCGTTTCGAACGATCATTCCGGTGGCTTCGACCAGGTGTTTGTTGGAGTCGGGATAGTAGCACACGTCCCCGGCGTCGCTGTTTGCGATCAGAATGACGACGGCGTCTTCGTCGGCTTCGTTGTACAGGCTATGCGCGCCATCGCGTGACGTAGGAAAGGCGATGCAATCACCGCTGCGCAGATGAACCGTTCCGTTGGACGTCCGCACCGACGGCGTGCCGCTGAGCACGATGAAGAGTTCCTCTTCTTGCGTGTGCCAGTGCAACGGGCAGTACACGTCCCCTTTTCGCAGGCGAGTGGCGGCATACCCAAGGCGTTGCGCGCCCAAGAGCAGACCGATTTCAGCCCATTGCGCGAGATATGGCGGCGGATCGCTGCTTTCCGAAATGAGTGTTAACTCATCGATATTTACGCGCGCGAGTTTTGGATCGCGGCGGCGCAAGAGCGCGCGGTCGATGCTCTCGCGTCCCGTTCCAAAAATGTGCGTCCCGTCCCCGACGAGGACGTGATCGATTGCCGGAAGCGCGCGCAATTTGCGGATGGAGTATGAAGCGCGCTCGGCATCCGAAAGTTTATCGTCGGGCATGAGCATGAGATCGCCGGCCGGCGCACCCCAGAGGATGTCGCCCAAAATAACCGTTCGAGCGCGCCATGAATACAGGGCTAATTCACCGGCAGTCTTTGCGCCGTGCATCGCGAGAACACGCCAGCCGAAGAGATCGTCGCCGTCGCTTACCGTTCGCGCGACCGGCAGCGAAAGCAACGGCGCTTCGTCAACGGATGCAATCACGGCGGCTCCGGTTGCTGCCGCGACGTCGGCGGCGCTGCGCTGATGATCGCGATTCGTGATGACGATCGCGGAGAGGCCGCGGGCGATCAGCATCTGCAATGTGTCGCCGGTCGGTGCGATCGGGTCAACGACGAAGTTGCCGTGCGGTGATTCCACAAAGCATCCGTTGAAATCCATGCCGCGATCGGGTTGAAATACCGACCAGGTAAAGACGCCGGGAACGATCGTCGCTTTCATGGCCTTGCGACTTTGAGCAAGACCGGTGACGTCCTTTCGCCGATCGAAAAGGGGCTATTGACGGCGATTCGTATATTTTCTATTATGTAGATATGGCGAAAGGTCACTATCTCGGCGAGTTCGAGCATATCGTCTTGCTGGCATTGCTGCGGCTGGGCGATGGGGCGCACGGCGCGCTGATTCGTAAGGAGATCGAGTCCGTTACCGGCAGATCGCCCGCAATCGGCGCGGTGCATGCGACCCTCGAGCGGATGGAACGCAAACGCTTTATTTCGTCGTGGATGGGTGAACCGACGGCGGAGCGCGGTGGTAAGGCCAAACGCCATTTCAAGCTCGAAGCGGCAGGCGTCAGCGCCCTCAAACAAGCTCGCACGACGCTCGATCGTCTGCATGCGGGCCTGTCACTTCGGGAGCGCGTTGCATGAACGCACCATTTCTTCCACGCATGCTTCTGACGGCGATAACCGCTTCGGCCGACTATGAAAGCGTTTCGGGCGATCTGGACGAGGAATACGCCGAGCGGTTCGATCGTGACGGCTCCGTACAAGCCGATCTTTGGTACTGGTCGCAGGCGCTGCGTTCTATTCCGTCGCTCTTATCGTATTCGCGATACGATGTGTCCGGCCGCCGGCGTACCGCCACGGCACTCATCGTACTCGCCGTCCTCGTTGCAATGCTGGCCGGTAAGGACCTTGTCGATCGTCTCATCGATGCTGTCAATGGTGATGCGGCCGTCCCATTCTGGTTGTATTTCGGACTCGATTGGGCAATCGCCGTCATCTTTGGCGGAGTGCTGGCCGCGTTCGTTCGGCATCATCCGGTGCGCGTTGCACTTATCGCCTCGACATTTCTCGTGGTCGCATTCGCAGCGCCTATTGTACTCGGTGTTTCATCGAGATTGATTCTCCCGGCATGGCTCATGCTCGTTGGCACAATTCCAGCAATGTGCATTGGGGCCGCCGCCGTTCAAGCTTTACGTAAACGATAGAAAGGGAGTTCTCATGTCCGTTATCTCGCGCGCATTCTGCGCGCTGGGCGTCTTCGTCATGCTCGCTAGCCTTCACGCGGAAGCCAAGTCGACCGCCGATGTGAGCCCGTACTTGCATCCGCAGCAACTCGTTGACGTTGGTGGCCGGCGAATGAACCTGTACTGCACCGGAAGCGGTTCACCGACCGTCGTTCTTGCTACCGATGGCGACGATGGTACGTCGGCGTGGCGGTTTGTCCAACCGGTCGTCGCCCGCCGCACACGTGTCTGCTCGTATGATGCGCCCGGCCTCGGCTTCAGCGATCCGATCCGCAGTCCGCTCGATGCAAATGCGGCCGTTCACGATCTGCACGAGATGCTCGTACGCGCCGGGATCACCGGTCCGAGCGTCATCGTCGGCTACTCGCTCTCCGGTCTCTATGCGCGACTCTACGCCGATCGCTATCCAAGCGATGTCGCCGGCATGGTGCTCGTGTCGCCGAACGTTACGAACCAAGATCAGCGCATGGCGGCAGTTGCACCGTCGCTTGCCCCAATGCTCAGCATGGACACGTTCCTGCGCACTTGTGTGACCGCGGCGCAGCGCAAGGCGATTCAACCGAACACAACCTTGTATGCACGGTGCGTTTACTCGCCTCCCGACCCGACGATTCCGCCGGTGTTGCTCGATCAGATCCACGCCCAATGGCAGGGAGCAGCGTTGTGGCGTTCGTTTGCCTCAGCTATGCGCGAGAGCGACCAAAGCTCGGCAGAAGTGCTCCGAGAACAACATGGCTACGGGAATATGCCCCTCATCGTGCTGACGACCACGCGCGACATTCTCGCGCTTCCAATTCCGGCCAGTCAAAAGACCGCGCTGACGCGCGCATGGATCGGATGGCATCAGCAGATCGCGAAGCTCTCGTCGCGCGGGGTTGATTTCATCGTCAACGGTTCAACGTCATCGATTCCCATCGATCGTCCGGCGGCAGTTACGTCTGCGATCGAGGAGGTCCTCGACCAAGCGCGGCACTGATGTCGCAGTCCAACGATCGAAGGGTTCGCGTACTGCGCCCCAGGGTATGTAGCGACGCAAAGGAGTGACTCGTTGATCGCTGAAGGCGCTGCGGCGTACGGAAAGACGCTACGCCGGAAAACTCCGCGTAGCGCGCATGCAATGTGGGCGACACCCGCGAATCGGCCGGATCCGATCGCGTTGCTCGAAGCTTCGAGCGTCGGTCGTCTGGCTAACCTCGTCCCGGTCCGATATGCACGGATGACGAAATCGATGTTTGCGTTCTTGCGGGGCTTCCCCGCAATGATGGCTCACGATTTCGGCGTCGCGACTCCCGTAAGCAGCCTACGAGTTCAAACGTGCGGCGATTGTCACGTGGAGAATTTCGGGATCTTCGCAACGCCCGAGCGCAATGTCATTTTCGACATCAACGATTTCGATGAAACGTTGCCGGCACCGTTTGAATGGGACGTCAAACGTCTCGCTGCGAGCGTGCATATCGCCGGACGCGCCAACAGTTTTTCCGAGAAGCAGTGTTCACGAGCGGTCCGCGAGACGATGAAGGCGTATCGCAGGGAGATGCGTTCATGCGCGGAGATGACAGCCTTGCAGGTGTGGTATTCGCGGATCGATGCGACCGATGTGCTGGAGCAAGTACGCAACATTGAAATCCGGCGCGCGAAGGCGATGAACAGCGCGCCCGACGACACGCATGAATTGGTTGCCGAACAGTACACCGAAGGAGAAGGTTTAAGTACGCGCATTGCGGACAAGCCGCCGAAGCTGTTCCATCCGCCGCCTGATCGAGAGGTTATCGACGACGCTCATTCGGTTTTTGCGCGATACCGGCTCTCGTTGCGCGACGACCTGCAAGTGCTCTTCAATTCTTACAAACTGACAGACTTAGCCGTCAAAGTCGTTGGTCTTGGCAGCGTGGGAACCCGCTGCGCCGTGGCACTTCTGATGGCGAATGCGAATGATGCGCTGATCCTGCAAATAAAAGAAGCGCGGCCTTCGATCCTTGAGCCCTACGCCGGCGCGACCTCGTATTCCAACCAGGGCCAGCGCGTCGTCGCTGGGCAATTGCTCATGCAAGTTGCAAGCGACATTTTTCTCGGATGGAGCGATAGCGACGACGGACATCATTTTTACATCCGGCAGATTTCCGACGTGAAGGGCTCCGCCGACGTCAGCGCGATGACCCCGGCCGAGCTGACCACGTACGGCGCGATTTGCGGGAAGACCCTCGCCGTCGCTCACGCGCGCTCGGGAACGTCGGCACAACTTACCGGATATCTCGGTTCATCCAGCGCGTTCGATCGTGCAATCGTCTCGTTCGCGGCTGCATATGCAGATCAAGTTGAAGCCGACTACGGGGTGTTTATGAACGCCGTGAAAACGGGGCGTCTATCGGTCGATGGTCAAAAGGGTTCGTAGCGCCGATACTTCCGAACGCAAACTTTGTACCTCATGTAAGATCTGCTTGATCGTCTTCTCTGATGCGACGTCGCTCGATGCATCGTCGGCGTCCTTGTTGACGAAGTAACTCGCGATCGCTGCGGTAATATAGCCGAAAATCGAAAATGCGAAGACCGCCAGTAAGAAACAGAGAACGCGTCCTCCCCATGTCTGTGGAAAATAGCTCGAGCCGAGCGTCGTCATGATCATGGCCGTCCACCATACCGCGTACCCGAAGGTCGGAATGCCGTTACCGTCGCCGCTATGTGGCTCGAGCGCATACATGCCGGCCGCGCCGGCGAGCGTGACCAGTATCGACAACGTGAGGACGTAGCCCAGGCCGCGCCGGCGCATCGTCGATCCAAGCACGGTAATGGTCCGGTTCACGCCAGTGAGCAATCGGAAGATCACAACCTGCCACGAGGGCATCATCGCAAGGATTCGCGTGAGCCGGAAGACGCTGAGCGCCGGTAAAACGAGGCTCACGGCGACCAACCAATTGCGCTTCAAAAACCGCACTTTTGAAGGCGCAACGATGAGCCGAATGCCGAAATCGACGAGAAAGATGGCCCAAACGACGTAGGTCGTCGTGTTGATCAACCCGTTCGAACCGAACACGAGCTGGGCCACCAGAAGAACGAGCCAAAGGAAGCCCAAGACGATCAATGGACCTTCCATCGCCCGATCGATGCGAACGAGAAACGAGACCCGTTCTTTGGTCATGGTGCGCCGCGACGGCGATTGCGGTTCTGCTTGTGTAGCCATATGATCAATTTTCCCAACTTGGTCACAACCAGCGCGGCTTACTCGATGTTGCTGCGAGAAAAAACCTCATCGTTGAGATTTTGAGGAGACGCCACTATGACTCTCTCCACCGCGCTGCGTTTCATTGCCATCGCCGGGATGATCTGCTTCGTTGCTCCAGCCGTTGCACGTGCTGGGCCGTGCGACGCGCCTGTCTACAACCAGTACGATTTCTTCGTAGGCAATTGGGTCGTCACGCACAAGGACGGCACCCCATTCGCAACCGACGTCGTCACAAAAGAACTGAAGAACTGTACGGTGTGGGAGCGTTGGAATGGGTCGAAAATCCACGGCTTGGGATATTCCGGCTATGACGCGGTCAATCATAAGTGGATTCAAGCATTTTTCGGCGACGACGGATCGGTCGCGCTCTTCGAAGGGCACCACCATCCCAATGGCTTGCTCTTTACCGGGAGGGACTATCCAAAGCCGGGCGTCGTTGAATTGAATAAGGTCGACTTTCGTCAATTAGCGGGCGGAGTCGTGGAAGAGTACTGGGTCTCATCGACGGACGGCGGTAAGACGTGGAAACTCGCCTTCGACGGGTTCTTTCACCGCAAAGCAAGGTAGCCGGGAGTCTGCGGCGGGTCACAACACCTGCGCCCGTGCGATATTCCAATCGAGATGGAAGAGCGAATATGGGCCCGCCATCCAGACATCGACATGGAGTTCACCGCTCGCTGCACCAGCCGCGGCCGGTTTTGGACCGGCATCGATGCGACGATTTACGATACGTCGGGCGGCTATTCTGAAGAGTTCGTTACAATCACAGTATCAGCATGCACGTCGGCGATCCGCTCATGGTGTCGACGCGCTGTGACGGCGACGTCTTCCGCAGCCTCCAGATTCCCGGCGACATCAAGATCGTACCGGCCGGATACTCACGCATTTGGGAAACCGAAGGGCCGACGACGAAACTCGTGATTAGCCTGAACCCGTCACTCGTAAAGCACGCCGCTTGCGAAATGGGCGTGAATCCGGAGCACGTCGAAATCGCACCGCAGGTCTACGTGCGTGACCCGCTCGTCGAACACATCGGGTGGGCATTGAAGGCCGAGTTAGAGACCGATGTTCCCGCGGGGCGCGTGTATGCCGAAGGTCTCGGATTGGCGTTGGCGGCGCATTTGTTACGCCGGTATGCGCCCGCGATTCCGCGTCGAATCGAAGGCGGACTGCCAAAGCGGCGGCTCCAGCGCGTGCTCGATCATATCTATGTTAATATTTCGGGCGACCTTAGCCTGGGCGAATTGGCCGGCGTCGCGAGCGTCAGCGCGTCGCATTTCAAAGTGCTCTTCAAACAATCCGTGGGCATGCCCGTGCATCAATACGTCATTCGGCGGAGAGTCGATTTCGCGACGGAATTGCTTTTGAACGAGGAGATGGCACCCAGTGAAGTCGCCCTTGCCGCGGGATTCGCGAACCAAAGCCACATGGCGCGTTGCATGCGCCGTGTAATTGGAACGACGCCGGGCGCGCTCGCGCGCAAGTAACCATCGAAGCGAAGGAAGATGAAGCGCATTTTGAAATTGACATCGTCGCTGCGGCGTATCCTTATTGCGGCATTGGTGTTGCCCATGCTCGCGCTCGCTCAGGGCGACGCCATCCGCGATTTCAGCGGGGGCGCCGGGTGGATCAACAGTCGTCCGTTGGCCGCCGGTGATCTGCACGGAAAAATCGTGTTGGTCGATTTTTGGGAGTACACGTGTATCAACTGCCTTCGCACGTTGCCGTACTTGCGCGAGTGGAATAAGCGGTATGCGGACAAGGGGCTCGTCATCATCGGCGTCCACACGCCCGAATTTGGGTTTTCGGGCGAGGACAAAAACGTGGAACTCGCGGTCAAGCGGCTCGGCGTTGCCTGGCCCGTCGTTTTGGACGACCAATACGCGATCTGGAAACGCTATAACGTCAACGAGTGGCCGACGGAGCTGCTCTTCGACCAAAATGGAAAGCTCATCGAATCGCAACTCGGTGAAGGCAATTATCCGCAGACCGAGGCGCGCATTCAAAGTTTGATCCGAAAGGACGATGCGCACGCGGCGCTTCCGCCCGTCATGGCGCTGCTCCCGCAAGATAGCTACGATAAGCCGGGAGCGGTCTGTTATCCGCAAACGCCCGAAATTCTCATTGAACGAACGCCTGTTGCAAACGCACCGAAGTTCGGTGATCCCTCGCGCGATCTCGCCTACCACGACTCCGATGCGCGACAAGACGGAAGCATTTACCTCGATGGCTATTGGCACGCCACGAAGGAAGCGCTGATCTTTGGCGGAGGCCCGGGATATATTGCCCTTCCCTATCATGCGATTCAGGTCGATGCCGTGTTGACCGGTGGTGGCTCTCCGGCGGAAGTCACGGTGACCCAAGACGGAAAACCAATCGCACGAGAAGATGCCGGGCCCGATATTCACTACGACGCGGCGGGCGCGTCCTACATAACCGTCGATGCCTCTCGCGCGTACGATTTGTTAACCAATGTTAAATTTGCGAACCATGAATTGCGGTTGTATCCGCAACGCGAAGGTGTTGCGGTCTACGATTTCGCCTTCGAATCATGCGAGGTGCCGGGACATAAATAGCTCGACCATTTTGTACCGGAATTCGTTCATTCGTTCGCGACCCGGCGGTTGCCGGTGCGATAGGCTCTAAGAAATGATCAAGCAATCTCAAGGCGTCGACGCCATAGCATCCGCCTATAGGTTCGCATCGTACTGGCTCGACCCGGCCCGCCGCGTTTTGATCGCCGATGGAGCCGAGGTCGCGCTGTCCGAAAATATTTTTCAGTTGCTGTTGCTCTTCGTGGAATCGAATGGTTCGGTGGTAAGCAAACGCGCAATTGCGGACCGCGTATGGGCCGGTCAACGCGTCAGCAAGGCAAATTTGCATCAGCACGTCTTCATGCTCCGTCAGATCCTAAAAGAGCGCGGACGAGAACACGCGTTCATCCTCACTATTCCAAGAAGCGGATACCGCTTCGTTCCTCAAGTTCGGGCCGTCGACCGTGAGTCGATTCCGCATGTTCCTCCATTTATGTCGCGTCGAACGCCAGAAACGTCGCCCCATGCCCTTACGTACTACTGCAACGGCTGCATCGACCTCGACCAATCCGCGCCCGAGGCTCTCGAACGAGCCGCCGAATCGTTCCGGTTGGCGATCGAAGTCGACTCGAGCTATGCACCCGCGCATATGGCACTCGCACGTACGTATGCGGCGCTCGGCATCGTTTCGCGCATGGCACCGTCGATCGCGTACACGCATATGCAGGCACATGTGCGCCGTGCTGCGACCCTTGGCATCGGTGCGGTGGAACTTGCCGAGGCCGAGGCCGAAGCCGCCTTTTATTTTGAATGGGACTTCGTGCGCGGGCGACAGCGATTATTCGAGGCCGCTCGTGCCGGTTCCGCGTCGCCGATGATTCGCGGCGACGTCGTTCGATATCTCTTATGCGTCGGCGACGTCACAAGCGCAATCAACGAAGTACACGCGGCGATCGAGCAGTTTCCGCAGGTTTCCGCATTTCGCTTGTTGCTCGGGCGGGCGTTGATGTCTGCAGGTCATTACGATCACGCGGCTGCCGTATTCGCAATCGTCGAGCGATATCACCCACACCACGACACTGCTCGCACATATCTTGCGGCGTGCCGTATGGCGCTCGATGAGCCATCATCGGCGCTTTCGCTCATGAACGCGCGCGCGGAAGTCACCGAAGCGGATCTGCCGCTGATTGCCCGGCTCCACGCTGCGCTCGGCAACGGCGGTGAAGCGTTGGCATCGTACGAGGCGCTTTTGCAAGCCTCGAGTGCGCGGTTCGTCTCGGCCTACGATCGCGCGCTCGTCGAATGTGCGCTCGAACGTTCCGATGATGCACTAGCGTCGTTGAGACGCGCGTTTCGCGAACGCGATCCGCGCGTGCTGTTCATGCGCGGCTCCGACGCGGCTCGCTGGTTCGCGCCACTCGTGAACGCACCGGAATACCAGAATCTCTTGACGCGTCTTCCCACCGGAACCGAAGGAGTCGCAATCCGCTCGGCCTGAGCAGCTATCTCTTGCGGAGGCGTGCGTCCTTCAAGACTTACTCGTCGACGGTGACGTTGCCGCCCTGATCATCGAAGAAGAAACGCGTATCGAACGTCTTTGCCTCGCCGGTGAGTTCGTCGTTGATGCGCGAATGAATCGAGAGCCTGTGGAGCGCCTTGCCGTTGCGCTTGACGACGCCGCCATAAGAATATTGGACGAGTGGCGTCCGTTCCGTCAGCGGCGCTAAGCGTCCGCGTTGAACCAGAAGCGCGAGAAGTTGATCTTGGAGTTTCTTTGGAATGAGCCGCGCCACATCGTCAGCTTGCATGCGCACGAGCTCCAACTCTTGCTGCGCCTTGTTTTCGATGTGCACTGCGTCGTTGTTGCAGAAGCGGATCACGGCGTCCCAATCGTCCGCACTGATTCCGATGAAGGTCAACCCGTAGCGCCACGCCGGCTTTCCTTTTGCCGTTCCCGGCTGCTGCCAGACGCGCTTGGCACGGATCAGGACGTTGCGGTTTTGCAAGCTAACACGCACGTTGACTTCGCCGTTGATGGCGACGCCCGAAACAACCCCGATGCCGCTGCCCGAGATGTCGAGACACGTGATTGGAGCCCAGGTCGCGCCCTGGGCGACCCACGCCGGAAACGGACCCGACCGGCGAGCATATTTTCGCCGGTTCTGGGGTGCGCCCGTAAAGAACGAGATGAGGTCGTTCACATCTACTCCGGTTTTCGGCGTAATCGCACGCGATGATTACACCGCAAATCCCCGCTTTCGCACGGGGTTATCGCCGCCGGACCGTGGGTCCTTGTCGGTTCAGCGGTGTTCGGCGACGGTTGCGGCGGTCGGAATCACCGTATGATCCGTGATCCAGGCTGCGGGACCGCTCGCCTGCACCGTATAGACACCGAAGTAGCGGCCACGCGGGCCGTCGATCTCGACGTCGACCTTTGCACTACTCGGGTCCCTCATGGCGGCGTGGATGATGTGGAATCCGGCGGCCCGCTGTAGGACTGGACCTTCACTCAGATTGTTTACGGGCGCATTGGCGCTGAGACCAAGGTGCCCGAGCGCCGTGCTGGCATCGCCGCGCATCAGCGAGGCGAGATACGACGCGACAATCAAGACGTGCACGCTGGACAAGGCACCGGTTGCGATGGACGGATCGATGCAACACGCGCCGGCGATGGCCGGGCTGCGTTTCCACGGCGATCGATGCGTTCAGCGACGGTTCGACCCGCGGTGAATGGATTCGTCGCGGGGTCGAACTTCCAACGCACCGTCTTTCGGTGATGAATGGCCGAGGCGGCGATCGTGTGCGGTAGGCGCGCGATAACGATGGGGCGTCGCGTCCTCGGGTGAACGGTTGCGTGCGCAATGCGTCGCGGCGCGGGTTTGCGGGCCGGCCGATGCGTTCGATGATGCACCGGAGTGACCGGCGCTCGTGCGGCGACCACTTCGGGGCGGGTCGCCGATCGCATGTACCGCATGGCCGGTGCGACGACCGAGCCCATCAACACTGCAACGAGGATCGCGGTCACGACAATCGCAACCGGTGTTGCGGCACCCTCTAGCCAGGGACGCGCCTTCGGAGCGATGCGAACGATCTTTTGCAACGATCGAGCGGCTGCGTCCATTGCAGTGACGGCGAACGCCGCAGTCGCGAACGACGATCGCTTCACGCTGCGCACGAGCGAACTCATGGTCGCGCGCAAACCGGTTGCGGCGGCGACGAAAACGGCGCGAAGTCGCCGCCGCGCAACGCGCGATCGATACGCCGCATATCGCCCGGGCTCGTGTACCTGCGTGGCCGGAGGCAATGCCTCCGCGTCGTATCGCTGCGCCGAGCGCGGAAAATCCGCTGCGGATTGCGGCGCGGAGTGCGGAAAATCCGCTGCGGATTGCGGCGCCGAGTGCGGAGAACCCGGTTCGGATTGCAGCGCCGAGAGCGGAGAAGCCGCTTCCAGATTGCCGCGCCAAGCGCAACGATTTGGCGACCTATCGCCCTGCCGAACGCGAGCGTTCCACGCGTTGCAAACCTGAAGCATGACGCCGTTGCGCGCATCGATGCAGTCAGCGCAAGAGCGATTGCTCGCGCGAACGCGATGCTGAGCCGCACGATCATCCTGAAGATGAACCCCGGCAGCCGGGTGAGCGCCACAAAGGGCCAGAGAATCCACCGCGCGAGCATTACAACGCCGTACCAGAGTGCTCGGAGACCTCGTCCGAAAGCCTTGAAACAAAAGACGATTGCGAAGACAAGTGCTCGGGCCGCATTCCAAATCGCTACGAATGGCCACGCCATTGCGCGGCCGAGCGCGCGCAACTCCCGCGCGATACTTGCGCGTGGAAACGACGGAAGCGCACTCTGCAGCGCCGTTGCGAGTTCGTACGTGTAGGGCAGGTCGTCGCCGATGTCCGTTCCGTCGACGTCTGCTTGACGCGCGTGGATCACCGGAAGGAGAATCGCTCGAATCGACTCGGGCGCGAGCGTCCCGATCACGCGCGGATTGTGTTCGAGGAAAATCGCGAAACGAGTCCAGTGCGCGAGTCGAATCCTGTGCGATTGCGCGTCAGCAGCGGCGCAACGTCGAGCACGGGCTCGGCAATCGGAAAATCCTCGCCGTCCGGGAGTGCGTGGCCGAGCGAAAGCGCATACTGCGCACGCTCGCTGCCTTTCATCCGAGCGATGCTTTGTCTTGATCTCGTTGAGCATGACCAACGGTTCGCGCGAGGAAACGTACGAACGGGCGGAGCTCGCGACATCGTGCGGGCTCAACGCTGAGAGCAGGTAATCGACGGACCGTGACGGCCGCTTCGTCCGCAAAAACATGCCTTACTAAGGTACGCCGGCTTCATTTGTGCAACAACGGCCAATGAGTGCGCGAGACCTGGGGCATTCGACCTACGACTCGCCTGCAGAGGAAGTTGACGCTCGCTTATCAGTATAGGATAAAGCAATGCGCTTCGTTGCCCTGGTTTGGCTCAGCACGAGAGTCGCCATCGTTCTTGCGCTTGCGGTGAGCGCGCCGCATGGGTTCGTCGATGCATTGGGTCATTGGGACGGCGCGTGGTACGGCTCAATCGTAGCGCACGGCTATAGTTTTTCGCCCGACGGCTCCCAGCACAACATTGCGTTCTTTCCTGTTTATCCGCTCGTGTGCCGCGCGCTGACCGCAGTCGCAATTCCGTGGCCCATTGCAGGCGCTATCGTGAGCAACATCGCTTTTTTCGGTTCGCTGTGCGTCGTCTATGCATACGCGCGAAACAGATTTGACGAGCGCACTGCGCGCGCGCTCGTGATCGTCATGTGCGTTCTGCCGCTGTCGCTTTTTTGCACCGTCGCGTACTCCGAGTCGCTGTTCATGCTCTTTGCGGCGCTTTCGTTGTGGGCGTTCGACCGCAAGCGGTACGCGTTGGCAGGCGTCGCTGCCGCCGCTGCGTCGGCGACGCGTCCGCTCGGTACTGCGCTCGCTCTCGGTTCGATCGCTGCGACGGTCGTGGAGCGTCGAGGGGTCGCTGCGATCGCGGCGGTGTCACTCGGTCTCGCCGGCATTGCCGCGTTTTGCGCATTTTGCGCCGTGAAATTTGGGGACGCACTGGCGTTTGTCCACGCGCAACCTGCATGGCGGCACACGAACGGATTGGCGGCCGGCGCATGGCTTGGTCTTCGTCCGCGGCGCACTCGGCGGGCGCGTTCATGACTGGATCGCCATGTTTTTGGCTGCGACGGCGATCGCCGCACTGCTACGCTACCGGCACGAACTCGGCGCGCAAAATGTGGGGTTTTTGTGTTTTGCGCTCGCAATGCTCATTTTTGCGGGAACGCCGCTCTCGCTTGATCGAAACCTGTACGCCGTGCTTCCCGTACCGATGACGCTGGCGCTCGTTTTGCGCAAGCGCAAGACCCTTTCGCTCGTTCTCTGCGCGGCATCGCTGATTATTCTCGTGCTCGATGCAGCGGCGTTTGCGCGCTTTGCATGGGTAGCGTGACGTAAACGGCATGCACGTTGCATGGCTGCACCGGTTGGCGGACCGGCTTCAACAAACGGCCGCGCGTTCGGCGTTTCTCGTGCGTTGCGCGATCTTGATTCGTAATCAAGCGCGCTGCGTCATCAAGTATCATCTCGCCGAGGGGCCCAACGTTTCGGATACCGGCGAACGATGGCTGCAGGATGTTGCCGCGCGCAGTGGTGAGCGCTTCATCGACGTCGGTGCGAACGTGGGCGACTGGCTTGCAGGTCTTGCCGGCCTCAAGGGCCGCACGCCGTTTCAAGCAATCGCCTTTGAACCATCTCAGAGTGCACTACAGCTGCTATCGTCACGTTTCGCGACGGATCCGCGCATTGAAATTGTGCCCATGGCGGTTGGAGACTGCGCCGGCGAATTGACGTTCGTCGAAGAGCCGGAGGCCGGCAAGGGCAGCAGCCTCGTTGCCGGGTTCGCCCGGTTCGAGGGGCGGGCGCGAACCGTCAACGTGACGACGCTCGATGACGAGATGGAAAAACGCGGCTGGAAAACCGTTGACTTCATCAAGGTCGACGCCGAAGGATTCGATGCCCGGGTCGTGCGCGGATGTGGCCGGGCGCTGCGTGACGGCCGCATCGGCGTTCTTCAATTTGAGTACAATCGCGCGTGGCAGTTGGCGGGCGAAACGCTCTACGGCTGTTACCGCATGCTGGAAAGCTGTGGCTATCGCGTCTTCCTGTTGAAACGCGAAGGGCTCTACGTCCTCGACTACGGGCGCTACGAGGAGTATTACGAGTACTCGAATTTCGTCGCGATTGCGCCGTCGGCGATGGCCCGATATGAGTCTTTTGTTCGAGGGACGATCTAGGGCGCCCCACGAAGGACCGCCCCAACGTGAAGCGGCTCGTCCTTGTGGCTTTCCTCTTTGCCGGTCTATTCTGTGCCGGCTTTCGCTTTGCCATTGCCGCTCCGGCCGCACAACTCGAGAGTGCTTCGAGTCTTGCCGACCTTTCCAGAGACTTCGCCGTATACGAAGATGCGACAGGAACGCAAGGTCTCGCACAGGCGAAGCGTCAGCGTTTTGTGCCGGTCAACCGTGTCGAACTCAAACATCCGCACTCGACGTACTGGCTACGATTCCAGTACGTCACCGAAAACGATCGCGACTGGCTTCTCACCGCCGGATACCGCCCGAGCACCGCTGACCTTTACGTCGAAGGGATACACGGCGTTCAGCACTCGGGCGACACCGTTCCGTACGCGCAGCGGCCGGTGCAATTCTTCAATTGGGTCGCCTTCGTACTGCCGGCGGCGGCCACTCCGCGGACCGCGTACGTGCGCATTGCCACCTACGAACCGCTGGTGAATCTGGTCGCCTACACGCCCGAACGTTTTCACGCCGACGTTACACGCGACATCGTCGTAATCGCTGCGTTGCTCGGGGTCCTCGGCTCGCTTGCGCTCTCCAGCATCATTCTGTTCTTCGTCATGCGCGACACGCTCTATCTGTACTATGCGGTGTACATCGTTGCGCAGATCTTCTATCGCGCGAATGATTTCGGATTGATCTCCGCATATGCGCTGCCGCACTTGAGCTTTCCCTACGTGCGCACCGAAGTGATTTTCGATGGGATTACGCTGATTGCCGCCACGGCGTTTATCCGGCGGTTCTTGCGTTCACATTCCTATAATCGCACGCTGGACCGTGTGAACGTTGCGATTGCCGCCGTCGGCGCCGCCTATGCGTTGCTCGCGCTCGCCGGCGTGCCGATCCGCTACACCCTCGTGCAGAATTTTTCGTTTGTCTACGTTCCAATCTGGATTGCGACCGGCGTGGTCTGTTGGCGAAAAGGCTATGCGCCGGCGCGCCTGTTCTTGTATGCCTGGACCGCGTATATGATCGGTATCGTCCTCGAAGCGGCGGTCGATCTGGGCATGGCGGCGCAATTTGGGATCGTACGCGAGAGCGGACCCGACGTCATTCTGGACTACGTCGTGTACCTCGGTATCGCGCTGGAGTCGATCTTGCTATCACTCTCGCTTGCGCAAGCGTATCGAACAGCGAACGAAGAAAAGATCGCAAGCCTGCACGAGTTGATTGCCATGCGCGAACGCACTGAACGTATGGCGCACCTCGCCTACAGTGACGCCCTGACAAACCTCCCGAATCGGGTGGCGTTTTTCGAACGGATCGACGAGTCGCTACGGGCTGCGCTTCGGCACGAGTGGAAGTGCGCTCTGCTCTACATCGACGTGAACGATTTCAAGGGAGTCAACGACACGTTCGGCCACCAAGCGGGCGATAGCGCGCTGATCGAAGCGGGTGCACGGTTGCGCAAAACGATTCGCGGCGACGAGATGGTGGGGCGCATTGCGGGGGATGAGTTCGCCGTATTTCTTCCTTCCATGACGTCCGAGGATGAAGCGGTAAGCGTTGTGGATCGAATCATGGATGCATTTGAGGAACCGTTCGACTTGGACGGTCATCTCGTCACCATAAGCGTCAGTATCGGCGTGTCGTATTTCCCGGATCCCTGTCCGACGCGGGAGGCATTGTTCGCCTCGGCCGACGCGGCGATGTACGCGCGCAAAGCGAGCATCGCTTAAGTTCCTTTGTCCGCGCCGATGTAGTCGATCAACTTCACGATGAACTGCGGTGTCGTAAAGAGTTGGCTCGGATCACCGTACGCGACATAGAGTTCGCGTTTGTCGAAGCGTTTGTGGAAGGCGAAGGAGACGTTCGAACATACGCCTTCGCAGACGCCGCCGCCGTTTGGGGCCGGTGCCGTTCCGCTGAAACGTCGAAGGCCAATCGCAAACGAGCTGTCACGGGACGTTTGAAAGGCGAAGCTCAGCCGCTCCAACGATTGTGAATTGACCCCGCCGCCTGCGAGGAACTGCCGCGTATTGTCGGCTTCGAGCGTTAACGTATAGCGCTTGTCGATCGCGATGTTCGTTGTGCGGTACCACGAGTTGAGACGGCCGCCGCCGTACGCACCGGTCGCAAACCCGAGCGAGGTCGGTGCGGCGGTGCCGTACCGATAGGTCAGCGTGTATTGATTCTGTGTCAGCGGCGTAACGACGTTGTTCACCAAGGAATACGTTGCGCCGGTGTTTACGAGCACGTCCCAGAGAGTACGCGTGGTCGCTTCGGCGTTTATTCCTTGATCGGCGTTGTTGATGATGCCGTTCGAACCATGATACCGGTCGACGTACGAAACGAGGACGATCTGTTTGAACATACTGCTGACCGGCATCCAGGTCTGTTTGCGGAACGCTCCATAACCTGCAAGGTCGTTCTGCGTGACGAAACCATCGTACGGCGAGAATTGCGATCCCATGCTCACGATGTTGCCGCCGGCGAACGTGTTTGCACCATACCATCCGCCGCCGATCATGCGCATTTTCCCCTGACGCGGGTCGGCAACGTTCGTACCGTTCTCTTGCGAAAAGTTGGCGAAGAGAAACTTGTGATGAAGGTCGCTCCACTTTGTCGAGAACGAGTAGGTGTCGTCATGAAGGCCCGGCATGTCGACCGCCACGCGCTGGAGCGATGCGAAGAGCGTGCGCGGCCCGGTGCGGTAGACGGCGGACGCCGCCGAATCGTTTCGATTGATGCCGTCTGCATCGAAACCGGCAAAGGTGTAGTGGCCTTCCGTACCCTCGACCGCGTATCCCATTCGCGGCGTCGGTATACCTGGCGTATAAAGCGCTGACATGTTTACGCACTCGTCGCACTCGTAGTAGTTGTACGCGTTCGCACCCTGAGCAAAGAACGGCCGCGTTTCTTGATAGTACCGGCGAAACGCGTTTGGTGAAATCGATTGCTGGTCGTTCTCAACGTTCGAGAAATCCGGATGAATCGTTCCGACGATCGACGTGCCGCTCGTAACAGGGATTGCGAAATCGAGCCCGGTTCGTGAGGTACTGCCGCCGGCCGACGGTGCTGCGATCGCGCCGAGTCCATACGCCGCAAAGCGCGGCTGGGGACGCACGTGCGCAAGTACCGGCATGTTCAGCAGCGGCTTGGCAAAGTTCACGTCCATGCTGCTTTGAATACTCTCGCCGCCGCTCCATACGTACAGCGATCCGGTCGTCGGCTCCCAGCGTGAGAGTTGAACGAGCCATGAGCCGTTTCCCGATGCGCGCAAGATTGAAAGCGGAATACGCATCGTTACGGTGTACCGGTTGCCGTCCACGTGGCCGGCGGCGTCCCAGCGCGGCTCGTACGTCAGATTTTCCGAGGACGTTTGATAGCGTGTTCCGGTCGGAGTCGAAATAAATTCGTACGCGAATCCATGGTTGCCGCTTGGCCAGAGACTCACTTGAACTTCGTCGTCGGTATCCAGGCCAACGTTGTCGGTGTGCTGCGTGGTCAAGATTGGGGTACGGGTTTGGTCGGCTTGAAACGCAACGAAAAGCGCAGTACCGTCAGTCATAAGGTAGGCGGTTGTCCGTTCCGCGCTGGCGCTATGTAAATGAGAGTCGTAGGTAAGGCTGACCGCTGTGGCTGTCTTCCACGCATCGGTCAGGTGCCCGTCGATCGGCGGCGCCGAGCTTACCGTCGGAATGCGTATCACGTTCGGTTCGGTCTCTGCGGCAAGCGCCCGGTCGACCTGACCGGCGATCATCACCAGGAAAGCTAAGACGGAAAGCGCCGTGCGAAGCGTGACCATCGGTCGAATTCTCCCAACTAATTGCTTAGTACTAATTTGTTAGTAGCAGAATACTCGACGCACAGCTTTATTGTCAACTAATAACTTAAGAGATGGCCGCCCAACTTTCGTTTTTTGGCTCCCAGCCGCTGGTTCTCGAGGACGCACCGAGCGGCGGTATCCGCTACTATCCCGGCCTCTTGAACCGCGACGAGAGCCGGCGGCTCCTCGAGATGCTGATCGCCGAGGCGCCATGGTCAACGGAACGCATGTGGATGTATGACAAAGAAGTCGACGTCCCACGGCTGGTGGCCCGCTACGCCGAGGCTGAAATGCCGGCGCTGCTAGCCGCCGCGAAAGAGACCGTCGAGCGCTTCCTCAACGAAAGCTTCACGTCGACGTCGCTGAACTACTATCGCAACGAGCGCGACAGCGTCGCATGGCATAGCGATCACGTCGCGGAGCTCGTTCCGCAACCGACCATCGCATTGTTGAGCTTGGGAGCCACGCGCCTGATGCAGCTCCGAACGAAGGCGCAGCCGCGACGCACCCACGGGATCGATCTTGAGGCTGGGAGCCTCTTTGTGATGAGCGGGCGAGCGCAGGAATTTTGGGAACATTGCATCCCGAAATCTCGGCGTGCTTCCGACGCCAGAATAAGCGTTGCGTTTCGTCCGCGGCGGCTATCGGTATGAGACCATATGGACAAAAGCAATCGCACCGTCAATCGCACCGACGAAGCTCCGCAGTACGAACGGCCAGTTCCTAGCGACAAGCCCTACGTAGAACAGGCTTCCGTTCCCGGCGACAACGATCTACGGACCGCCGCCGATCCCGAACTCGCGGAGAAAGGCAAACGTTCGACATGAAACACATCGAACCGCAGCGTTTTGACGCGTCTGTTCCGGTTCTCGACATCCGCAAGCATTATCATCACGGACAGATTCGCGGCGCGCTCCGATATGATCCAAAAAAATTGCTCGAAGCGGACACGTTGATTTTGCCGCTACCGAAGGGCGAAATCGTGCTTTGCGCGGACGATGACGAACTCGCGAGGTCGGTTGCAAGCCGGCTGGAAGGCGCCGGCTATGGTGAAGTGCTGTTGCTCGACGGCGGCCTGGACGAATGGAAAGAGCACGGGTTGCCGACGGAAGAAGCGACGCAGGAACAGCCGATCCCCGGCGAGCCGGGCGCGGGAATCCATTTGGCGTGAGGCAGCAGCGGCCGTCAACTGTTGACGACGGTGCCGCCGTTCACATGCAGCGTTTGGCCGCTGATATACGACGCCTGATCTGAGGCAAGGAAGAGCACTGCGGCTGCGACCTCGGAAGGTTGTCCCGGGCGTTTCATCGGCGTGTCGGATCCGAATTCCTTGACTTTTTCGGCCGGAAACGACGCCGGAATCAGTGGTGTCCAAATTGGACCCGGCGCTACGGCATTCACGCGAATCTTTTTTTCTCCGACCAATGCATTCGAAAGCGCGCGCGTAAATGAGACGATTGCTCCCTTCGTCGACGAATAATCGATCAGCATCGGGTTGCCTTCGTACGCCGTCACCGAAGCGATATTCACGATTGAGCTGCCTTCGCGCAGGTGAGGAACGGCGGCTTTTGCCATAAAGAAATAGCCAAAGACGTTGGTGCGGAACGTGCGCTCCAGTTGATCGGCGGTGATTTCGGTAATGCTCGGTTGCGGATGTTGTTCGCCGGCGTCATTCACCAGGACGTGCAACGCACCGAAGCGCTCGACGACGCGTTCGATGACGGACCGGCAGAAGTTTTCGTCACCAACATCGCCTTTGAACGAGACGACCTCCGCGCCCGCGCTGCGAATTTCATCTTCCGCATGTTTTGCGTCTTTATCTTCGTTCAAATAGACGAATGCAACATTCGCCCCTTCACGCGCGGCGCCGAGCGCAACGGCACGGCCGATGCCGCTGTCACCGCCGGTGACGACCAGCGTTTTGCCTTCAAATCGGCGTGCGGAATGCAAGCGCGCGTCGTCTTCCTTCGGCTGTGGATGAAGCTCGCCCTGAATTCCGGGTTGGCGATTCTGATGTTGAGGTGGGAGCTGCTGATTCATGGGAACATTTCTACCCATGAGATTTTCCGTCACACTCCTGCTCGCCGGCGCGCTTGTTTGCGCCATGCCGGCGCTCGCATCAACGAGTCCGTCGGCGACGAGTAGCAACGACGATGCCTTCATTCGCAACGCATTACGATCGGGCACTTCAGAAATAAAACTGGCTGCGATTCAAGCCGATTCCAGCGACACGTACGTCCACAACTTCGCAAATAAAATGGTTGCGGATCACAGTGCAGCCAATTCGGAGTTGCTATCGCTCGCCCGTAGCCTCAATGTGACGGTCCCCAACGCCGTCGTTCCGGCGGTTCCGGAGAGTGCGTCGCCGGCGCCGCTGAATGGGCAGCCTGAGCGTTCGAAAGCCCTAGCCCCGGTTGCCTATTTCGAAAAAGAAGCCGCCGACCACCAAAAGGCGATCGTTGCGTTCCAAAGTGAGATATCGGGAGGAAGCAATGCGCGCGTTCGTTCATATGCGAGCAAGACACTTCCGATCCTTCAATCGCATCTCGCACTTGCAGAGAAATATTTGAAGATCGAGAAGAGCATCAAACACTAGCGCGAATCTGCGCCCGGGTGAACAATCGCTCGATCACCGTCGCAGGACGTGCGCTCGAATACCGCTGGATCGATGCACCGCATCCGCATGCTGCGACGATCGTATTCTTACATGAGGGCCTCGGATCGGTTGCATTGTGGAGGCAGTTCCCCGACGAACTCTGCAGCAAAACGGGACTTCGCGGGCTCGTGTATTCGCGATACGGCAACGGCTTCTCAGCCACGCTCGAGAGCGCGCGCAGTGCCGGTTACATGCATGATGAAGCGCTTACGACGCTACCCTAGCTGCTCGATGCATTGGGTGTCGAACGTCCCATTCTTTTTGGACATAGCGACGGCGCATCGATCGCGCTGATCTTCGCGGGGACCTTTCCTGAGCGTGTGCGGGCTCTCGCTCTTGAAGCGCCGCACGTATTTGTAGAAGCCATTTCGGTGCGAAGCATTGCGGAGATTGGGCAGGAGTTTCGCAGCGGGCAGCTCCGCGAGCGAATGATGCGCTACCACGCCGACGTCGACCGGACGTTCTTCGGCTGGAACGACGTCTGGTTATCGCCGCAGTTTGCCGATTGGAATATCACTGCGTCCCTTGCGACGCTGCGTTCGCCGGCGCTCTGCATTCAGGGCTCGGGAGACGAATACGGGACGCTCGCGCAATTGGACGCCATTGCTACCGCATCTCCATCGCCGGTCGATCGGCTGATTCTCTCCGGTTGCGGCCATTCGCCGCACCGCGATCGTGCGCAGTTGGTTGTCTCAGCGAGCGCGGATTGGATCCTCGGCTCGCTTCAGTAGAGAGGATGATCCTGACAGCGTTCCACCGTGGGATCGTCACTCGGAAAGACGGTGAAAATGCTGCCGCGCGTAACGACGATATTCTTCCCGCTATGGAAGTAGTTGAAGACGCCGATTGCCGCACCGACGCCGGGTACGGGAATCGCTCCCAAGATCCCGGGCACGTTTCCGCTTGTACCGCTGCGCTGTAAGTTCGAGGTGTTGTGATTCAATACGACGCCGATGTGGTGTCCATCGGGCATCACGAGATATCGCGGCTCCAGCACCAACGATCCGGCGCGTCCGCTCCGCCCCGCTGACGAAGCGATCGCCACGACGCCATAGCCCATCGTGCGTGCCGGAATGATAATGTGGTTCCCATGTGTTACCGCATTGATCGTTTGAAACTTAAAGAAATCTCCGGCGCGCGCATCGGACGAGTCGACGCGATCCATCATCTCGACCGCAACGACGGTACATTCGTCGACGTTCGCGGGTGCCGATGCGCGAGCGACTGAGGAGAACGCGACAAGAAGGAGCGTCAAGGCGATTCGACCGGCCATCGGACGCACGCGTTAGCTCGCAGCGGCACGCTTCCCTCTGACCGCTACCGAGCGGCTACTCCGAGATTGACGTAACTCACCGTCGCTGCGGCACTACGGAGCGGGCGGGTGGCGAAAATTGCACGCGACCGCGCGCGTAGTCGATCAACACCGTAAACTGCGAGAGAAATCCGGCGCCGAGGTGCCCGTACGCGGTGCTATGGAGGGTCGTCGTTGTGCCGATGCGCTGATTGCGGACGTCGAGGCCACCGATGCGAACCTCGGGTATTTGTCCGATGAGTTCCACGCTCGAACCGCCGATGCCGGTCACGGTGCGCTGCTCGGTCGTCGCAAAGAGATCTCGATGCTCGGAATAAAAATCATACGAGAGATTGATCGTCGATTCATCGCCGGTATCGACCGCCAGCTGCGCTCCAAGCGCGCCGAGTTGCACGGCGATGATCGGGACGAAATCTTGAAAATGCAGCGGGATACTGATGGTCTTTGGCGCCGCAGCGACACCTGTTGCTCGCGCGCTGAACGTGATGCGATGATCGGATGGACTCAATTCGACGCGGGTTGCCGCAAGCACGTCGGCTCCAAGGACGACGTCGTAACCGAAGCGATGGATGTCGTTGAGTACGTCATAGTTTGCGGCGGGGAACGTCGCATTTCCGACCTCCAGCGGCCCCATGCGTACGACTTGCGTCGCGTAACTTCCGAGACCGGCCACTTGCATTTGCCCAACGACCGGCGCACCCAATTGTTCGGCGAGCTCCGAACTGAGCGACAAACCGGAATTCCCCGTATCTAACAAACACGTGGTTTCGACATGCGCTATGCTGCAGGGGAAGACCGGAATGGAGCGCCCGGGATCCGTGCTGAGGGGTGCAGGCGTTCCGCTAAACACTGGGAGCAAGCCTCGCGGTTCGTTGAACGTACCGTCTTGAACGCTGCGTGACTCGTAGCGCTCGAGCACGTTCCCGTTGCGCAAGACAAGGTACGGCAGGGTGAACCCGCCGTCGACATGGCGGTAGTCGCGATACTCAATCGTTGCGTCGCCATTGACGTCGTGCAGATAGCGCACCAACGCGGTCGAAGGATCGACGTAGACTTCGATTGGTACGGCATCCGGATTGGAGACCAGGAGCAGGCGGTACCGCGTACCGTCGATCGTCGCCGACCCGTCATCGGCAATGCTTCCGCCGTTGTCTTCGAACGCCGGATCGAGAAAGACGTGCGACGCGATCGTTCTCTCGGCGCGCAAGAATTCGTCGCGGAAATCGGACTCCGGCAGCGCGGTTCCGTTGATATTTATCGAAAAGACACGTTCGCCGTCGAAGTACGTTCCGGTGCAAAGGGTTTGCGCGCACTGGTAGGTCGAAAATCGCAGCCCCTGCGAATCGCTGTGCACGCTCGTCGACTGCTCGCCGCTCATGAGCACGGAAGTCGAACCGAGGTGCGCACGCCAAACCGGACCGCTGCGGGTACGCATGCGGTCCAAGAGTTGCGAGAGCGGCTCTTCGCGCGCCGCGCCGACCGTGGTCAGTGTTACGGCAAAGAGCAGTGCAAGGCGGGCGGCGAAACCCATAGGTATGATTTTCGAGTTGCTCGACAAGTATCTTCTCGACGGAACGCCAAGCAAGGCGGAGATCGTCGCAGCACTGCTCGCCGCTCCCGAAGACGTTCCCGCGGCGCGGCCCTTCTACGAGGGCATGCGAATGCTCAAGGCACGGACTCCCGATCTTACGTTGATTGCGTTGCGATTGATCCTCGCCGGGAAGAAGGCCGACGATGCCGCGGTCGTGCAGCTTCGAAGCCTGATTGAACGCGCCCACGGCACCGGGGCGGCTGCCGACGAAGCCCGGACGGCATACCATGCGGCCGTTTCGTAAGGAAAGCGCCTGCCGGAAACGGAAAGGCTCTCCATCGCGTTCATTGAGATGGGCATGGGTACGTTTGCATTTCTTCTCGCCAGTCTGATCCTCGCCGCGCCGTCGCCGGCACTTGCGGATCCCGTTGCCGTTCCCAATCCGGTCTACCGGTCGCTTGAGTCGGGAAAAACGACGCATGACGCCGGCGTCTTGCACGGCGTCGTCCAGTCGGTCGACTATTCCAGCGGCACGATCGTCCTCAAGAACCAACGTGGAACTCAAGAAGTGACGTTGACGCCAAGCACGGCGATCTATGAAGGCGATCAGTATGCGACCTTGAGCGACCTGCGCCGCGGTCAAAACGTTACCGCGTCGGTGTACGAGGTCGGCGGCCGGCTCGTCGCTCAGATGATCCGTATCAGTAAATAGCAGCGTGACGCCGGCGTCCGCCACGCTAAGCGTCGATCGCCTCCACGTGCGGCATCGCGGTTCTCCGCGTCCCGCAATCCGCGATGTCTCTTTCACCGTAGCGCCGGGTCACACGCTGGCAGTCGTGGGTCCATCAGGCGCTGGTAAGAGCACGCTGCTGCGCACCATTGCCGGACTTCTGCGTCCGCAAAGCGGCGCGGTGCAATTGGACGGTGCCGATCTGCTCGAACGCACTCCGCAAGCTCGCCGTATCGCCCTTGTGTTTCAGTCGGATGCGTTGTTCGCGCATATGAGCGTCCGGGCGAATCTCGCATTTGCGCTGCGCAATCGCCGCGATCGGGCACGCGTGGATGCGCTTGCGGAAACGCTCGACATATCGCAGCATCTCGGGCGTATGCCGGCAATGCTCTCCGGAGGAGAGCGTCAGCGCGTGTCGATCGCGCGCGCACTGCTCTCCGATCCAGCGGCACTGCTGCTTGACGAACCGCTCGCACACCTGGATCCCGAATTGCGCGCGCGTGTTCGAAACGAACTGCTCGGTGTGCGAGAGCAGTTCGGCGGTCCGATCGTCTATGTAACGCATGACCACGCTGAGGCGCTCGCGATTGCCGATCAACTCCTGGTGCTCATCGACGGGTCTATCGCGGACTCTGGAGAGCCGCAACGCGTGTATGACGCGCCGCGTACGCTGCGCGCGGCTTCCTTTCTCGGCGATCGGCCGATGAATCTTCTTCACGGCCTCGAAACGAACGTCGTGCTTGGAATACGCCCGGAATACGTTCGCTTGGGTGGCGGATCGGGATACGAGGGAACCGTGCTGCGGCGCGAGCGCACCGGACCGGACGTCTACGTGTACGTTCAAACCGGTAACGGTGTTGTCGTTGCCCGCGTCTCACCGAGTGCGCAACCGTCCGCCGGCGAGCGCACGATGCTTCACTTTGACCCGCAGCATATTCGACGATATGACTCCGCGAGCGGGAAGGTACTCCCGTGAGTGAACTCGAGCAGCTTGCGTGCGGCGTGATCGTCGTCGGATTCGAAGGCACGAAACTCAGCGGTGAGCTGCAGGCGCTTTTTGCGCGGCATCAGTTCGCGGGCTACGTGCTCTTTGCTCGGAACGTAGACGGTATTGCGCAAGTGCGCGCATTGACCGACACGCTGCGAAGCGTCCACGACATTCCTCCGGTTATCGGCGTCGATCAAGAGGGTGGCAGGGTGATGCGGTTGCGAGAGGGTGTCGAGCCGATTCCTTCGATGATGGCCCTTGGTGCAGCGGGCCGCGCGGTGCTCGCGCAGCGGGCCGGCGAACAAATGGCATTCGATCTGCGGCGCGCCGGCTGCACGATCGACTTTGCGCCGGTGTTGGATCTTGCGCTCGATTCACAAAATACGGTCATCGGCACGCGATCGTTCGGAAGCGATCCCGTAGCCGTTGCGACGCTCGGCGAACACCTTGCTGCGGGATTGACGAGCGGCGGCATCACGCCCACGTACAAACATTTTCCGGGTCATGGCGCGACGTCATCCGATTCACATGTAGAGTTGCCGGTAGTAAACGTCGACGCGCAGCTGTTTGATAATCGTGACATCGTGCCGTTCGAACGATGCCTACCGCACGCAGCTGCGGTCATGACCGCGCACATTGTCGTGCCCCATGTCGATTCTCAGCCGGCGACGAACTCACGGCGTCTGCTGACGAACCTCTTGCGCGAGCAGTTTGGGTTCAACGGCGTCTGCTTCACGGATTGCATGCAAATGGATGCGATCGTACGAGGCGTTGGAACGGTCGAAGGCATCTGCCAGGCGATTGCGGCGGGCGCGGATTGCGCGCTCGTGAGTCACGATCCGGCGCTGGCGCTCGACGCCGCACGCGGCATCGTGGCTGCAGTGCGTGACGGCCGTCTGGACTATGAGCGCTTGACGGAAGCGCATGGACGCATCGAGCGGCTGCGTCGTGCGTCGTCAATGCCCATTGAACTCGACGGCGCCGCGCCGCACACCGGCATCGGGCGCGAGATCGCGCGCGCCGCGATTACGGTGTTGCGAGGGAGTCCTCATGCGGACCCGGTTGCGGCCATCGTGGTGTCATTCGAAGGCGTTACTGTCGAAGGGGTGCAAGGGCGGCACGAGGAGCATGTATCGCTCCGGCGGGAGGCACCCGCGCTCGCGGTGCGAACGGCGCCGCTCGATCCAGACGCAGAAGAACAACGTGCGATCGTCCACGACGTCGTCGCGTCGAGGCGCCGTCCACTCGTGTTGATGCGCCGGGCGCACGTGTATGGCAACCAGCTGAATGCGGTTCGAATGCTCGTGGAGCGCTTTCCCGATGCCGTTGTCGTTTCGTTGCGTGAGCCGTATGACTGCGCGCTGGTGCCCCAGGCGCGTCATCTTCTTGCTACATATGGAGACGATACGGCAAGTATCGGCGCGCTTGCCGACGTCCTTTTTGGAAACGTTTTGCCGGCGGGTTCTTTGCCCGTTTCACTATGAAAGCAGGAAGATTCACGCATATCCAAACCCTCTTGCACAGCGCATTGGGAGAGTGGGCAACGGGAATCGTCGCGCGAATCGAGCACCGCGGTGATGTGCTATTTGAAGCGGCCTTCGGATCGACGCGGAACGATTCGATGCGGCAGCCCGTGTACGTTGATACGCGGTTCGACCTTGCGTCTCTAACGAAGCTTTTCGTCGGGGCGGCCGCGCTACAATTGATTGCGGAGAAGAAATGCGCGCTCGACGAACCGCTCAGGCCATGGTTTCCGGAATGGCGTGAGAGCGCTCGGAGCGGCACGACGATGCGGATGCTGTTGTCGCATACGTCGGGGATGAACTCGGGTGCCGACTATCGCCTTTTGCTCAATGAGAACGTCGAGCGGTTCACGCTTACTCTACCACTCGCCGCCGCACCCGGCGAGCGGGTCATCTACAGCGATCTCGGAATGATTGCACTGGGTGTGTTGATCGAACGAATCGAAAACCGCTCGTTGAACGCCGTCCTGTCTCAGCGTTTTTCACGACCCTCGCTGGGGTTCCGTCCGTCGTCGTGCGAGCGACCGGCCATTCCGGCGACCGAAGAAGACAGCTGGCGTGGGCGCGTGCAAGGAACGGTTCATGATGAAAAAGCGGCATTGTTGAACGGAGTAGCGGGACACGCGGGGCTCTTTGGGACGGCCGCCGACGTTGCATGGCTCACCGAACAGTTCTTGGGTCCGTGCGCGGGACGGCATTCGTCACTACTTCCTGCGTCGATCGCGGTGCAAGCCGTGAAAGAAGCGGCGTTCGATCCGATACTGCGGCGCGGCTGGGCTTGGGCGCTCAAAACCAACGATGAAAACTCTTGCGGCCCGCGGTTTACCAGCGATAGCTTCGGCCATACGGGATTTACGGGAACCTGCGTATGGGCGGATCCGAAGCGCGATCTGCAAGCGGTACTGCTTACGAATTCCGTCTACTTCGGCCGGCGCGATTCTCGCCCACTCCGGGCGGCATTTTACGACGCATGCATCGAGGCGATCGACGCATGATTGCAATCGGCTTGATGAGTGGAACGTCGCTCGATGGCATCGACGCGGTGCTCGCCCGTATCGAACCGCGTGGGACGTCGTATGCGTATGAGATCCTTCAGTTTGCAACGGTCGCCTTTTCAAAAGATCTCGATCGTGCGCTGCGGGAGAGCCTGCCTCCGAATACCGCGACGGTCGAGCAAATGGTTGCACTGCATGCGCGGCTCGGCACGGCGTTTGCGCGCGCCGCGCGTCACGTCGCCGGCGCGATACAGGTCGATTATATTGCATCTCACGGACAAACGATTTGGCACGATGGTCCGGCGCACCACACGCTGCAGATCGGCGATCCGTTCGTTATCCGTGAAGCGTTGAACGCGACCGTTTGTTATGACTTTCGAAGTGCGGATTGCGCTGCCGGCGGACACGGCGCGCCGCTCGTTCCCTATGTCGATGCGCTGCTCTTTGGCTCCGGGACCGAGGACCGGATCGCGCTCAATATCGGCGGAATTGCGAATCTAACGGCTCTTCCGGCCGGTGGTGAGCTTCACGACGTGCTGGCTTTCGACACCGGGCCGGGCAATATGCTGATCGATGCGTGCGTCGGGGAACGAACCGGCGGCAAGCGCGCAATGGACGATGGCGGAGAACTCGCAGCCGGCGGCCGCGTTCACGGCGACGTGCTGAGTGCCATGCTCGACGATCCCTATTTTGCGCAACTGCCGCCAAAATCGACCGGACGGGAACACTTCGGAAGCCAGTATTTGAAGATGCACGGAGATATCTTGGATACCTTGTCGCTCGAAGATGCAGCCGCGACGCTGACGGAGTTTACAGCGGCGTCGATCGCGATCGGCGTTTCCAAGACCGGTATTTCGGCCGCGCGCATTCTGGCAAGCGGCGGCGGAACGCACAACCTTGAACTCATGCGGCGCCTGCGAGCACGGCTTCCCGGCTATCTCGTCGAAACGACCGACGATCACGGTGTCCCTGGAGATGCGAAAGAAGCAATGGCCTTTGCGATATTGGGTTACGAGACGCTGCGCGAACGAGCCGCAAACGTGCCGCGCGTCACGGGCGCGTCACGAGCGGTTTCCCTTGGTGCCATTGCGCCGGTTCGTTTAGCGGCGTTGATTGCGGAGGTCGAGCGCGAATGTCGATCGTTGTAGGCGTCGACGCCGGGGGAACCTCGACGACGATCGTCGCGGCCGACGGCGATACGGTCGTCGGTGAATTCGTCGGCGGTCCGGCGAATCTACGCATCGCCGGTGTGGATGCGGCCGCCGACACCATCTCACGTGCAATCGGAAGCGCACTATCCGGAATGCAGCCCTCGGCAGTCTTCGTCGGCGCATCAGGTGCCGGGCGCGAGGAACTTGCGAAAACACTGCAACGCGCGTTGCAAATACGGTTGCCTGCGTCGACGATCGGCGTTAGCGATGATGCACGCATCGCGTTGCGCGCGCCGGTTCCTCATGGCGACGGCATGGTGCTTATCGCTGGGACGGGTTCGATTGCGTATGCCGAAGTCGGCGAAACGCCCTACCGCTGCGGCGGCTACGGGTATCTCGTCGGTGACGAAGGCTCTGCATTTGCGATCGGTTGCGCGGCGGCGCGTTTGACTGCGCGTTCGTACGATGGTCGCTCGCCGCGAGATTCGTTGATCGAGGCGATCGAGAAGACGTTGCGCATTTCCGACGCGCAGTCGTTACTGGCGCACGTCTATGATGGTGAGCAGCCGGTTCGAACGTTGGCTTCGCTCGCGCCGCTCGTGCTCCAAGCGGCGGCTGATGGTGAGCGCAGTGCGATGAAGATCGTGCAAGCCGCTGCCCTCGATCTCTTCGAACTCGTGCGAGTGCTTGCGAAGAACGCGCAACTCGTCGAACGGGAGTTTCCGCTGGTTTTCGCGGGTGGCTTGTTCGCCGAAAATTCGCTGTTGAGTTATCTCCTCGAGACGCGCATCGGCAACGAACTGCCCCTGGCGCACGTCATCAAAGACGCGCCGCCCGCGCATGTGGGCGCATTGGCGCTTGCGCGTGCGCTCCTCGCGCCGGCATGAACCCGTCGCTGCCCGAGACGGAACTGCGCGACGAAGCGACGGCAGATCTCGATTTGCTCGAAACCGGCGCGCTCGTCGATACGCTCGTACGCGCGCAGCGCATCGCCGTTGAGGCGGTCATGGACGAGAATGCGGCGCTCACGCGGCTCGTCGACGCAATCGTGGAACGAGTGAATGCGGGTGGACGATTGCATTACGTCGGCGCAGGCACCAGTGGACGGCTCGCGGTGTTGGATGCGGCGGAGATGGTCCCGACATTCGGAACGCCACCGGAATTGGTGTGCGCGCACATTGCAGGCGGCGAAGCGGCACTGCGGCGCGCCATCGAGGGAGCCGAGGACGATGCCGCAGCCGGAAGCGCGGAGATGCACGAGCATGTTCGTGAAGGCGACGCCGTCATAGGAATTTCCGCGAGCGGAAGCGCTCCGTATGTCGTCGCTGCTCTTGCGACGGCACGCAAGAACGGGGCGCTTACGGCCGCTATCGTGAACGCCCGCGACAGCGCTTTGGCACGTGTCGCGGAACTGTCGATCGTATTGCGAACGCTTGCCGAGCCGATTGCCGGTTCGACACGCATGAAGGCCGGAACGGCACAGAAGATTGCTCTGAATACGATATCGACGGCGGCGATGATACGGCTGGGAAAAGTCTACGACAACATGATGGTCGATGTCGTGGCGACAAACGAGAAACTTCGGAAACGCGCACTTCGTCTGGTGCGCGCGCTTACCGGTGTCGACGAAGAACGTGCGGCGGTGTTGCTTCGCCAGGCGCAGGGAAACGTGAAGATTGCGACCGTGATGCAGCGCCGATGTGTCGATGCGACGAGCGCGCGGCAGCTGCTCGAAACCGAGCGTGGCCGCCTTCGCGCGTTTGTGTGATGTCTCGCTACCGTTTTGTGGTTGCGATGCTCGCAATGATGGCATCTCTTGCCCTTGGCGCGCCGGCGCTTTCGCAAACGTCGCTCGGACCGATCGTCTTCGTGCCGCTCGACGACCGCCCCGTTACGCTGCAGCTCCCGCTGATGCTTGGCGCGATTGCCGGACGTCAAATCGTTGCGCCGCCTCGCGCGTTGCTGGGGCGTTATCTCGATTTTGGAGAACCCGACGCAATCATCGCGTGGCTCAACGTGAATACGCCGCGGGATGCGAACGCGTACGTGATATCGAGCGACATGCTCGCGTACGGAGGTCTGGTCGCATCGCGTGTGCCTGCCGCCTCGTATGCCGATGCGTATTTTCGTCTGGGTGAATTGCAGATGCTACGCGAGGCGCATCCCGAGGCGTCGCTCGGCGTCTTTGCCACGATCATGCGGCTCGCGCCCACCGGCGTCCCGGCGATCGGCGATGCCGCGCGTTTTTTTGCGGCCTACCCGCTATGGACGTACATTCAACAGTACGCGAATTTGCACGATCCGTTACTGCCGCAAGAAGAAGACTCCGCGCAACGCTTGCGCGCGCTCGCGGGCGATGATGCGCTGAACGGATACCTTCACGCGCGAGCGCGAAACTATGGAATCGATCGCTTGTTACTTGACGACGCGCAAGCCGGCCGTATCGATCGGCTCGTGTTGGGACAGGATGATGCGGGACCGGTCGGGTTGCACGTGCGTGAAGTACGGTCGCTCCAAGCGATTGCCGCTGCGGGCGCACGGAGCGATGCTGTGTCGATTGAACCGGGAGCCGATGAATTAGGCATGGCGTTGATTGCGCGTGCTCTTGCGCGCGATGCGAAGTGGACGCCCCGCGTCGGCGTTCAATATTCAACGCCGTCCGGAGCCCAATATCAGGATCCTTTGGAGTACGCGCCCATCTCGAAGACGATCGAAAGTCTGATCGAGCTCTGCGGGGGAGTGCGTGACGACGCGCGGCCGGATATCGTGCTCGCGGTTCATCTTCCCGATACAGCGGCCCTCGATGAACCGTTTCTTTCGCTGATCGGCGCCGACGTACAATCGAATCATTCCGTGGCGCTTGCGGATTTGAGTTTCGAACGGAACTACGAGACGCAAGGCGCATTTGCCGATCGTCTATTGGACAGCGGTATTGCGGCTAAACTCGATGCGTATTCGGCCTGGAATACCGATGCAAATACCGTCGGCACGGCGATCGCCGAAGCGATTGCAGCGGGGGCTGGCCGGCGGCTCGGAAGTTACGACCAACTGATGCATCGTACGTTCACGTTCATGCGGTTTGCCGACGACGTTGACTTTCACGTGCGCGTACGTCCCGATTTGAACCGGTGGCTCGATCTCCAAGGCGTGCACGACCACACCTACCTCGTACCGGACGTCGCTGCCGCGACCGCAGAACGCAATCGCGCGCTGCTATGGAGCGACGCGCAAACGTTACTGCATCGCTTGTATCCCGATCTGCACATCGCCGCAATGCACATTGGGCTCCCCTGGGACCGCACCTTCGAGACGGAGTTGGATGTGCGTCTCGCGCCGAACCTGTAACGCATGGCGGTCTCGATGAACACGACGCTGGAGTGGCTCGGCGGCGATGCGCCGGGTCATGGGCGCGACGAACGTGGCCATTTGACGGTCGGCGGAGCGGCAACAGGTTCGCTCGCCGAAGAGTTCGGGACGCCGCTTGTCGTCCTCGATTTGGACGTGCTCCACCGGTCGATATCCGCATTTCACGAAGCGGGTGAAACGCACGGCGTTCGCATTTCCTACGGCGCCAAGGCGTTGCTCATACCGAAGCTTGCGGCGGAGATCGTTGCGCGCGGAATCGGCATCGACATCTGTTCGTTTGGAGAATTTCTCGCTGCCCAGGAAGGCGGTGCGCCGGCTGAAGCCATGACGCTCCATGGAGCCGGAAAAGGCGCCGAAGAACTGAAGCTCGCGCAAGACGGTGACGTTGCGCGAATCGTGGTCGACGGGCTCGACGAGCTTCGGCGGCTTGCGTCGGCCAAAAAGTGCAGCGCCGATGTGATCCTGCGCCTCAACACGGGAATCGAAGCGCACACCCACCATTTTGTACGTACCGCGGGTGCCGACACGAAATTCGGCATGACGCGCGAACACGAGGCCCAGGCGATGGCGATTTTGCAGGCCGCTCCGCATCTTCGTTTTGCAGGACTGCACGGGCATATTGGATCGCAAATCCAAGATGAAGCACCGTTTTGCGCGCACGCCGAAGCGCTCGCTCATGCCGCAGCACGGTTTGCGGCAAATGGCTTTTTCGTCCGCGTGATCATCGTGGGCGGAGGCTTTGCGGTTGCGATGCGGCCCGGCGAGTCGATTGCACCGGTCGATTCGGTCATCGGCGCTATTGCAAAGACGCTTCGCGAAACAACCGACGCCTTGTCGCTCGCGATCCCGTCGGTGGAGATCGAGCCGGGACGCGCACTGGTGGCGCACGCGGGCACGACGCTCTATACCGTGCTTGCTGTGAAACAACAATTCGAGCAACGATACGCTATCGTGGATGGAAGCCTGGCCGATAATCCGCGGCCGGCATTATATGGTGCATACCATCACGTGCTTTCCGAGCGCTACGCGCACGACGAGAGTGCAACGATCGTATGCGGCCGGTCGTGCGAGAACGATGAAATGGCACGTGCCGAGCTGCCGAACGATTTGCGCGCCGGCGAACGTGTCGCGATGTGTACGACAGGAGCGTACACGTACAGCATGGCGAGCAATTACAATGGGTTCTTGCGGCCGGCGGTGGTCGCGATCGACCATGGAAAGGCGATAGAATTCGCGCGCCGCGAAACCTACGTCGATCTCTTTCGCGATCCGCGCTGAAGGTCGTATCCGGCCGCCAGTGCAAGCCGAGGCGAAAAGTGGCCGGACAGCGACCTCTACAGCCGCGAGTGCGTTGAGAGAAGGCAGCCCCTTTAGACCCGGCTTTTCTTGAATTTCAGTGGGGAAGACCAGCGTCTCGACGTGGACGCGCGAGGGACGCGATCGGCGACTAATCGTACGCGACTTTGCGCTTCTTGCACGCGGGCGGCACGCCGCGAACGTAAACTTATTGGGAAAGCGGCGCCAGACGCTCCTCAATTTCTTTCATTAGCCGCGCCGGGAGATAACCTCATGTTTCTTGCCTCCTCGATGCTGGCCGTTGCGGTTCTCGGTTCGGCGGCCCCGGCGATCACGACCACGATTTTCGACGCGTATAAACAGATGCCGCAACTTGATTTCTTTCAGCCTGCGTTTCCGCGTTCATTGACATGGCTTCCTCGTACCGGAGAAGGCGGCTTTATCTTACTTCCCGGTGCCTATAGCTGGACCGTGCAAGCCTATTGCATGAACGCGACTAAACACGCGCCGCGCGGTGACGCAGCCTATCTTGCGGCACCGCTCCGGGGCCCGAGCGCCGCAAACCTTCGCGCGTTGCTACGAAGAGAAGAACAGTCCAACATGTCACAGGGCGACGTTCAGGCTCTCGTCTGGACGCTAACGTCACGACAAGACATGCTCAACGTCCTGAGCAACGCTCAGCAGATGATGACGGCCATGCGGCAGCCGCAACTACAGGCGGGCTCGATCATGTCGAGCCTCGTCGCAGAATCGGCTGCTGCGGACAATCACGGAGTTCCACGAAGCCGCTGGACGTACATCAAACCGGGCTATTTCGTTCGACTTGCAAACTCCGGCTACACGCGACTCCGTATCGAAGTGTACGTCCCGGAACGATGGCGCATGACGCGCGATTCCGCGCACCGTGTGAGCTCGCTCAGCAACGCGGCCGGGTCGCGCATCGACCTGATGTATCAAGCGCAAGCGGCGTCCGTGCGCGTCATGCAGCAAGGAACAGTGAATCCGGGGCTGACGAACACAGCTTCTGCGACGGTTCGTTATGCCGGCGGTGCAAATGAAAGTAATACGGTAGCGTTGCGGCAGCTCGAAGCAGCGATTCGCGCGGCGATTATTCTTTCTCCAACATGGGGCGCCGAGCGGGATCATGCTGCGGACGACGTCGCGCGTACGAGAGCGGAACTCGTGTGCAGCCAAGTGCCGTGCAGCGTTACGCCCGAGGATTTCCCACACGTCCCAGTTGTGAAAACAACTAAAGATAAGGAAGGTCGCACGACGCTCACTCTTGCAGCTGGACCCGCATTCAATCTGACCACTATCGCAGCCGTCCCAAGCGACACAAAACTGCAATCACTGACAATGGCCGCTCGCAACGAGGACGGCGTGCCTCCGCCCACGGGCGCAGCAAAGACTGCCGATAAGAACGCAGATTGTCCGGAAGTGGCGGATTTCATCATACAGCACAAAATCGCGCGCGCGGTGTACAGCGTTCATGGGTATATTGAGATGGCGATGGCTAAAAGGAAGAGTGGCGAGGCATATAACGACGCAATGATATCCGTCATCGAGAAGCTCATCAACGGCGGGAAGACGGCGGCCGACGTTCCTTCGCCGGCAGTTGATGCGATGGTTCAAAGCGCATTGAGTACGCCGGCTACTGCGCACAGCAGTTCAAACCCGCAACCGTTGAGCGATGGCGGCAAAATCGAAAAGCTCGCCTATACAAACGTGCAGGACTGTAACACGACGTATACTCCAGCCGTTTTTCAGCTTCCAGCGATACTAGGCGACGCGATCAGGGAACACGAGTACGTGCATCAGACAACCTGCAAAGCCATTCGGCTGCCCGTTGGCAAGAAACCTGACACTCCTAAGACACGCGGAGAGGATGAGGTCCGAGCCTACGACGTTAGTATTAAAGTGCTCCAGGACTGGTACGCGAGTAACTGTAGTTAGCCAACACGTTTCGCACCAATTTTCGCCGGCTTGTGGTTTCGTAGGGATAAGAGAACCAACTCAACGTGGCGACGACGTGGTTGCGGCAATCCTCACGTTGATTGGCAGGTGTAAGAACGCGTTTCGCGTTGCCTCGTCCGCAATTCGCTCGGCAAAGGCGCGAAGTTCGTGGCGCGCTCGAGCCTCAGCTTCACACGCTTCGCTCGCGGCTTCGCCGGCGGCTAAGCCTTGCGAGGCCGCCCACCACGCATATTGAGGCCAAAACGCGCCATCGAATGACTCACTGCCGATGGCGAGAAGCTCGCGCGCAGCGGCGAGGGCCTTGTCGTTTCTACCCGTGGCAACATATGCGAGCGTAACGTCCGCGAGGTCGTCGACGAAATCGCGCGGCTCTTGAATCGATCGGCGGATCGCCAAGCCCGCTTCCATATGTTCGATGGCCGCAACGACGTCACCGAGCACGAGTTCGGCGTTGCCGAGATTGGCTAGGGCCGCGGCTTCGAAGACGGGGTACGCAATCTCACGCGTGATCTGCAGGGCCGACGTTGCGAATGCTTTTGCTTCGGTCGCCTTTCCCAGCTGCAGTTTCACGAAGCTCGCGTTGACTTGATTGGCTGCGATGGTCCGGCGTTCTTGAACCTTTTCTAACAGCTCGTTCGATCGCTCAATTGATTGGAGCGCTTCGGCGAACAGACCCATTCGCATCAGCAGCAGCGTCTTGTTCGTGTGCGTCGTAGCGAGCCCGCGTTTGTGCCCGAGCGACTCGTAGATCATTATGGCGGCATCGAACTCGCGCAACGCGACGGAATAGTCTCGCAGCCACGCCGCGGTCACCGCCAAACGGCTGCGCGACGCGGCCTCGCCTTCACGGTCATTGAGCGTCAGATGCAACGCGAGACAACGCTCCGTCAGCAAGAAGCACTCGCGATACTCCTGGCGCAGCAGTGCCGCGACGCTGGCGGCGGCCAAAGCGCGCACCTCCATAGCCTGATCGCCGAGTCTCGCCGCGCGCTCGCGAGTTTGATCCAAATACGAGCGCGCGGCGTCGAGGTCGCCGATGTTCGAAGCGTACTCGACGAGCACGCAGAGGCACTGAAGTTGTCCCTGTAGGTCGCTGCGGCGCTCGTAGATTTCTAGGGCCCGCCGCGCCGGCTCCATCGCTTCGGCCGATCGGCTGCAGTTGCCGAGGTGCGTTGCCGCCTGCGTAAGAGCGCGCGCCTCTGCCGCGTCGTCGAGCTGTGTTGCTAGATCTTCGAGGCGCGCTATATGTTCGCGCTCTTCGTCAGCGTTGCCCAACGCTCGCGCCAAAAAAATGCGCCGGAGCAGAACGTCAAACCGGCCCTGCAAGTCGTCGGCTGCCAACTGTTCGAGCAGGTCGATATCGCCTCGCTGTCCTTCGCGATCGCCTCGGCGGCCGCGCGCGGTCTCACGGATTTCTAGCGCCTCGCGACGTATGGAGTCCGAACCCCCGTTTTGAAGAGCCTTCCCAGCCAACTCGATCGCGTCGCCATGCGCGTGCACGGCCGCTGCGGCGCGTGCCGCCGATAGATACCATTTCGCAGCGTGGTCGCGGGCGGCCGCCGCTTCGTAGTGTCGCGCAATTTCGCGTGGAGAAATCGAAGCATCCGTTTGGAAGATCGCCTCGAGACATTCGGCAACCCTGAAATGCCGCTGTTCGCGAAATGCGGGCTCGATGCCGGAATACACTGCCTCGGCGATGAGGTGATGACTGAAAACGTAGTCATAGCCGGCGCGCGCACCGGCTTCACGGAGGACGCGCTGGTCCAGAAGCTCGTCGAGCCCCTGAGCGATGGCGCTGCTCGATAGATTCGACACCTCGCGAATCAAGGGAACGCTGAAACCGGCGCCGACTACCGCGGCGATTTCCGCGACCGAACGGCCTTCTTGCGCCAACCGTTCAATCCGGCCTGCGATCATGTCGGACATCGTCGCTGATTCGAGCTGCGGATTGCGATTCTCGAGCAATGCGTTGATCGCAGCTTCCAGGAATAAGGCGTTGCCCTCGCTTTGCGCGTACAACGCTTGGACGAGCTCCTCCCCTCGTTCTCGCAAGCCGTCGATGCGGCCGACGAGCTCGCCGACTTGCGCTTCATCGAGTCGCTCGAGTTCGAGCTCTTCCACCCCGCCATACGCTCGCAACGAGCGCTGAAGTGTATGCAACCGATGGCTGACGGGGGTTTCCTCTTGGCGACACGTCACAACGACGAGGATCGGGGATCGAATCGCGTCGCGGAAAATTGCGCCTAGCGCTTCAATCGTCGCCGAGCCGCCCCAGTGCAAATCCTCGAGCACGAGTAAGAGTGGACGCGGCGACGCGAGCGCTCGCACCGCAAATGACAGCGCTTCGTAAGTACGTGCCATCGCGCGTTCCGCTGACGCTTCGGAAAACCGCACGTCAGGCACCTCGGGATCACGCAGTTCAGGCAGCAGCGGCGACAGGACGGTCCGGCGTTCGGCAGAGATTTGCCGCGCCAGCAATAGCGGCAATCCGGCGCGCAACGCTTCGACGATTGGTTGGTAAGGCATTGATTCCGGCGACGCAGTGGTTCCGACGAAAACCCTTCCACCTTCGGCTTGAACGATGCGCGCGAGCTCCGCCGTGAGGCGCGTTTTGCCGACGCCCGCCTCACCGGCAATGACAACCAGCCCGGCCGATCCTCGTGCCGCGCGTCCCCACGCGTTACGAAGGAACGCCAATTCCTTCGTTCGAGCCACGAACGGAAGAATCGAAACCTTACGCCGGGATTCAACAACCGTCGCAGCCGAAACGCCGACCGTACCCGGAACTGCATCTTGACGCAGAATCATCTGACGAATCGCAACGGTTTCCGGCATCGGCGCAATCCCGAGTTCGTCGCGCAAGCGTTTTGTGAACCGATCGTATTCGGCAAGCGCTCCGGCCGTATCGCCCGACTCGTACCGAACCGATACGACCGCACGCAGCGCGTCTTCTCGCCAGGGATCGCTCGACAGCACGCGTTTGGCGCATGCAATGGCGGCTGGAAAATTTCGCTCCGATCGATAGCGGGCGATCAGCGTGTCGAGCAGCGAGAAGTAGCGCGCGCGCAGTCGCTCGCGCTCCGCGAGTACCCAATCCTCGTAGACGTTTTCGAGCAGATCGCCGCCGTAGAGGTCGACGGCGTCCTGATGCGTTTGCGGCTCTTCGGCCAGGCGCTCGAATTCGGCAACGTCGACGAACGTGCCGTCGAGGCCGTTCCAGCGAACCGCTTCGGCGTCGCTTACGATCCACGGGCCGCCGTCTCGCTCCGGCAGCGCTTTGTTCGCAAGATAGAGGTAGCGACGCAGTTCCGCAAGGGCATCGGCTTCGGGATCGTCCGGAAAGAGCGTGAAGGCGAGCGACTCGCGCGGCAGCGCTCGCCCACCTTTCAGCACGAGAAGGGCGAGCATTGCGAGCGTCACAGAGCGCTTGGAAAATTTGACGGCTGCGCCGTCGTAGCGGACGTCGGGCTGACCGAACAACCGAATTTCCAGCATTGCCTTTCCGGATTTCTCGCCAATCGGACGGTTCCCGTCACGCAGAACCTACTCCGCCGCACGCCCGCGGTACGGGCATCAACTATGCTCGGGGCATGAACCCGAAGCGGCAAGACGCGACGTTCCTGGTTCGCATGTGGCTGCCGGAAGAGACGGATGGGGACGCGCAATGGCGAGGATCCGTCATCGAAGTGGCATCGGGACGGCGCTTTTTCGTCACACAGCCGCTCGACATTGCGGATTTCATCGCCACGCGTCTGGCCCAATCGCGGGCTCGAAAAGTGTGAACGAGATGTTTCGAGTCATTTGCCTGCTACTGCTGTGTTGCGCGCCCGCCGTGGCGGCCGAGCGCACGTACTATATCGCCGCTGACGAGGTCCTGTGGAACTATGCGCCGAGCGGAACGAACATGTTGACCGGCGCCCAGCTGAAACTGGCCAAGGATCAACTCGGCTTCTCCTATCGCAAGATCGTGTACAACGGCTACACCGACGTAACGTTCAAAACACGCGAGGCGCGTAGCCAAAGCGAACAATACATGGGACTGTTGGGACCTCCCATCCGCGCCGTCGTCGGCGACTCGGTCGTCGTTGTGTTTAGAAACAACTCGCACTTGCCGCTAAGTTTCCACGTCCACGGTTTACGTTATACGAAAACGTCCGAGGGAGCGCCGTATCTAGACGGCTTCGATCCTATGGTAAAGCCCGGCGATGCAGTTGCGCCCGGCGCAACGTATGTCTATCACTTTGAGGTGCCCGATCGCGCCGGGCCGGGACCGATGGACCAAACCTCGATCGTCTGGATGTATCATTCCCACACCGATGAACTGCGCGACGTCAATACCGGACTCGTCGGACCAATCGTGGTTACGCGTAAGGGATCGGCGAAACCCGATGGATCGCCGATTGACGTCTCCCATGAAGTGTTCTCGCTCTTTGCTCAATTCGACGAAAGCCAAAATCGTCTGCTTTCCGAGAACCTGAAGCTTGCACAAGCGAACGGCGAACGCATTAATTCGCACGCGCCCGGTTTCGTCGACGCAAACACGCTCTATACGATCAACGGATTCATCTACGGCAATGGCCCGATCCTCAACGTCCGTAAAGGGGAACGGACGCGCTGGTACGTCATGGCAACGATGAGCGATTTCGACTTTCACGTACCGCATTGGCACGGAGAGACCGTCGTCATCAACGGCATGCGGACCGATAGCGCGCAACTTTTCCCGATGGGAATGATCGTCGCCGATATGATTCCCGATAATCCGGGAGCTTGGCTGTATCATTGCCACGTCAACGTTCACTTAGAAGCCGGAATGGCCGCTTTGTACCGTACGCTTCCGTAAACGAGGTTAACCATATGATGACGAATATTCGAAACGCCACACTGCTCGCTCTGGTGTTCGCCGTTCCGGCCGTCGCAGGCAGCGCCGCGCCGACCCCGATTCCCGGTGGAGCAAACCAGGTCAATGCAATCGACGGTAAAGTCGGCGATACGATCTTTAACGGAGTGCTTCGCGTCACGGTTCAAAGCGTGCGCGATGCGACGGCGGACGACCATCCCGAGAAGATGTTGCCGGGACCGAATCAAAAGGTGATGGTCATGAAGGTTTTGCTGCGTAATGGAACGCACAGCGACTTCATCGACCTGCTGACCTACTCGCTTGCGGATGCAGACGACGTTATAGTTCAGATCCCGAGCAACTGGATAATCCCCGGCAATCTGCACATTATCCAAGGCGCGGCCGCCCGTCAAAATTCGATGTTCCTCGTTGATAAGGATTACAAACCGGCCAAGCTCATCATTCAATGCCCAACGTGCTCGAGTACAACGCACTTCCGTTCGCTGCGGCTCGCAATTCCACAATAGATTCCTAGACGAGAGCCGCTGTGGAACGGCCGGCACCGCGTGAATTACCGTGGTCGCACCCGCGATCCGCGCTGAACGGCATGCCGCTAGTGCAACCCGAGCTCGTCGAGCCGCCGCCCTAACTCCTCGATGTCTGCGTAAACCCGGTATGCTCCCGCTGCGACCAGCTCTTCGCGTCCGTAGCCTCCCGTGAGCACACCAACGCCGAACGCTCCGGCGCGGCGCGATGCAAGAATGTCCCACACCGCATCACCGACGATAATCGCTTCGTCGAGGTGCGCACCGAGTTTCTTGGCTGCGGTTTCGAAGAGTTCCGGCGAAGGCTTCGACGCGCCCGAACCGCCCTGCGTTACAACGACGGCATGTTCCGGTAGGTGCAATTGTTGCAGCAGTGGTTGCGCATCTTCCCGTTCCGAACTGGTCGCTATGGCCCACCGAATCTTGCGCTGGTCGAGAATCGTCCATATCGCCGTCGCGCCCGGTAGTGGCCGTATGCTCGCGATCATATTCCGATAGCGGTTTCCATGATCTTCAGCGATCTTGCTCCGGGAAAGATCGTCGATGCGCAATGAAAACGCATCCGCAAGTGCGTCGATCAGAAGCGCGCCCGTCATGCCGACGCGTTTGTGAATCTCGCACGCCGGAACGGAGAAGTCTGAATCGAGCAATGCCGACTGCCACGCAAGCACATGTTGGTACACAGAATCGACCAGCGTGCCGTCGAGATCAAAGATCAGCGCTGATACCTTCATCGAGAGCTCTCCGCGCTTTACGCCGGCAATTCGCCCGGCTGGCAGAGTTCGATCAACACGCCCGCGGACGATTTAGGATGAAGAAACGCGATACGGTTTCCATGAGCACCCTTGCGCGGGCGCTCGTCGATGAGGCGGATGCCTTTGCTCTTGAGATCTGCAAGCTTCGCCTCGATGTCATCGACGCGATAGGCCGTATGGTGCAGCTTCGTTGCGGAATCGCCGCGATATTTTGCGATCGGCGACTCCTCGTTGAGTGGCCGCAATAATTCGATGATGGAGTCACCCGCCTCCAGGCCGACGGCTTCGACGCCTTGATCCTCGATGATCTCGCGATAGACCGGATGGAATCCAAGCGTCTGCGTATAAAATTCGATCGTCGCTTCCAGGTCTTTCACGACGATTGCAATATGATCGATCGTCACGCGACGATTTCCTTAGCGTGATAGACGCCGAACACATCGCGCAGCACGTTGCAGATTTCCCCAAGCGTTGCTCCGCTGTCAACAGCTTCAACGAAGTGCGGCATCAGGTTCTGCGAGCCCGACGCTGCGGCCCGGATGGCATCGAGGCGTTTTTGCACGGCGTTCTGATCCCGGTTCGCGCGAAACGTTTGCAGCCGCGCGACTTGCTCGCGCTCGATTCGCTCGTCGATGCGCTGCAGCGGGATCGATACGCTATCGCTGCCCCCTTCCGAGAATCTGTTGACCGCGACGACGACGCTTTCGCCACGCTCGATCGACTGCTGCGCTTGGTAGGCGGAGTCGGCCACACGCGTTTGCATCCATCCGCTTTCGATCGCAACAATGCTCCCACCCATTTCATCCACTTCGCGGATCAGCGCTTGGGCTCGTTCGATCATTTCATTCGTCAACGTTTCCACGTAGTAGGAGCCGGCGAGCGGATCGACGACGTCGGCGACGCCCGACTCATAGCCGATGATCTGCTGCGTTCGCAACGCAACCTTGGCGCTTGCAGCCGTCGGTAGTGCGAGCGCTTCGTCTTTTCCGTTGGTGTGCAGAGATTGCGTTCCGCCGAGCACCGCTGCGAGCGCCTGCAGCGTCACCCGTACGACGTTGTTGTCCGGTTCTTGTGCGGTCAGCGTCGAGCCGCCCGTTTGCGTATGGAATCGGAGCATCTGCGAGCGTGGGTCCTTACAACCGAACTCGTCGCGCGTGATGTGCGCCCATAAAAAACGTGCTGCACGGAATTTCGCGATTTCCTCGAAAAAATCGTTGTGCGCGTTCCAAAAAAACGATATCCGGGGCGCCACCGCGTCCACGTCGATGCCGGCCTCGCGAGCGGTTCGCAGGTACGCCTTTGCATTTGAAAGCGTGAATGCGATTTCTTCGACGGCGGTTGAACCCGCCTCGCGAATGTGATAGCCGGAGATCGAGATCGTGTTCCATTGCGGAACTTCGCGCGCGCAATACGCCATGACGTCGGTGACCAGCCGCATCGAGGGTACGGGCGGATAAATATAGGTTCCTCGGGCGACGTATTCTTTGAGAACGTCGTTTTGCACCGTGCCGCCCAGTTTGGAAAACGGAATTCCGCGACGCCGCGCCACCGCAAGAAGCATCGCGAGCAAAATTGATGCCGGCGCGTTGATCGTCATCGAAATGGTCACGTGGTCCAGCGGAATCTCATCCAAGAGCGTTGCCATGTCGTCGATGCAGTCGATCGCGACGCCCACTTTGCCCACTTCTCCGCGCGCCGGCGTCGCATCGGAATCGTATCCCAATTGCGTCGGCAGGTCGAAGGCCACCGATAGTCCGGTCTGGCCGTGCTGCAACAGATATTTATACCGCTCGTTCGAATCCGCTGCCGTAGCGAAGCCGGCGTACTGGCGCATCGTCCAAAGGCGCCCACGATACATGTCGGCGCGTATCCCGCGACCGTAGGGAAACTGCCCCGGCTCTCCGAGGTCGTGCCGTTCTCCCTCGATGCGATCGTAGCGAGTGTTGAGCGGAATGCCGCTGCCGTTGAGGTCCCGTGCCATACGGCCGCAAGGCTTCGGCACCTCGAAGAGCGCTACCTCACCGAAAGCGCGAGAGCGAAAGAAAATCGACGTCGGGGCGCGGCACGCCATCGAGAAGGTCCGCGACGATTTCTCCGACGACGGGGCAGAATTTGAATCCGTGTCCTGAGAAGCCGCCGGCAATCACGACACCGTCGTCCTTCGGATGCCGGTCGATGATGAAGTCGCCGTCCGGCGTCAGCGCGTACATGCAGGCTTTCCCGAAACGAAAGCCGTTCGCGGCTCCGGGAATAAACGACTCGAGCGCTTCGCGCACCGGTGTTACGTCGGCGACGTGGATGTCACGGTCCAACGCTGCCGCATCGGTATCGGCGCCGAACGCGTGCAGTGCCGCCTTCACGCCTTCGCCGAGATTCGGGAATCCGTAAAGCGGTTTGGCAAATTCTTCGCGTTCCACGAAAAATGCGGGCATCTTGCCGTGATCGAATGCGGCATTGACCGGTTCGAACCACACTTGAACGTTCCGCTGAATCCGCAGCGGCAGCTGCATGTCGCAGGTCGATGCGGCGAGCCATGGGCCGGCGCAGATCGCGAGTTGATCGGCTTCGACGATGTCGCCGCCCGCGAGCGAAATGTGCAGTGCGCCGGAACTCGAACGTTCCCAATGCTCGACGACGGTATTTTCGCGCAGCTCCGCGCCGCGTGCGCGCGCCATCTGCAGATGCGCGGCGACGCTTTTTTCGGGAAAGACGATTCCAGCATCCGGTTCGAAGAGCGCCATCTCTTCGGGAAGCACTCTGGTTTGCGGAAAACGGCGCGCCAGTTCTTCCCGGCTCAGTTCGTGCACGTCGACCCCGTAGCGCTCGCTGCTCAACGCAACACCGCGCAGCAGCTCGCCGTGCGGCTTTCCAACCATCAGCAAACCGACCAGATCGAGCAAGGCCGTCGTCGTGTCGCGCTCGAGTTGGCGCCACAATTCGTATGCACGTATCAGCAGCGGCACGTACGCCACGCCCTCGAAATACGCTTTGCGGATGATGCGGGTGTGACCGGAAGAAGCGCCGAGCTCGTGACCGAGCGGGAATTGTTCCAGCCCCAGTACACGTTTGCGGCGTTTCGCCAAATGCGCCGCCACGGCGCTGCCCATGCCGCCCAAGCCGAGGACGACGGCGTCGTAGGTGCTAGTCGATCGTGACGAGCGGGGCATTCGCTTCGACCGTTTCACCGGCGGCAGCGTGCACCGCCGATGCCGTACCGGCCTTATGCGCGCGAATCTCGTTCATCATTTTCATCGCTTCGACGACGGCGACTACTTGTTGCTCAGCGATCGGATCACCGTTCGCCACCTTCATTTCGACGACCAGGCCATGCATCGGCGAGACGACGTCATTTCCGTGCGATCCACCCGCGCGCTTTTTCTTTTTACCCTGCGCCTGCGCTGGCGGCCGTGCAGAGCGCGAAGGCGCTGCAGCGTTCGTTCCGTTCGCGGGCACGTCGATGAGCCGAACGCGATACAGTTTGTCGTTGACCTCAACGCGAATCGGTGGTTGCTCGGACGTCTGTACCGGCGCAATTTCAGGCACCGCGACGGCTGCCGTCGGTGGAAAATGCGCAGCGGCAAACGGCTCGAGGGTTGCAGTGCCGTACGTGTCGTCGCGCACTTCCTTCAGATCGCAGAGCGCGCGCAACAGCGGCAGCGTCGTCGGCACGCCTTCGATGCTGTATTCATCGACGGCCCGTGCGAGACGACGAATGGCCTGCTCGCGCGTCTGAGCCCAAACGACGAGCTTCGCAATCATCGAATCATAATCGGGCGAAATCGTGTATCCCGAAAACGCCGCGGAATCGACCCGAACGCCCGGACCGGCGGGCTCACGGTATGCCGTGATCGTGCCGGGCGCAGGACGAAAGCCGGCGGCCGGATCTTCGGCATTGACGCGCGCTTCAATCGAGGCGCCGCTGAAATGAATATCGTCTTGCGTAAAGCCGAGCGGCTCGCCGGCAGCGACGCGAATCTGTTCGCGGATCAAATCGATTCCGGAGATCATCTCCGTCACGGTGTGCTCGACTTGAATGCGCGTATTCATTTCGAGGAAGAAAAAATCGTTACCGCTGACGAGGCACTCGATGGTTCCGACGGAGTCATAGCCGATCGCTTGTGCTGCACGAATGCCCGCTTCGCGCATTCCGGTACGGACCTGCGGCGGAATGATTGCCGGCGCTTCCTCCCACAGCTTTTGATGGCGCCGCTGCAGCGAGCAATCGCGTTCGCCGACGTGCAGGACCGTCCCGTGTTTATCGGCCAGAATCTGCAGTTCGATGTGCTTCGGATTTTCTAAATAGCGCTCGGCATAGACCGTGCCGTTTTTGAAGTAGGCTTCGGCTTCGCGCGTTGCGGTTGTAAATGCGGATTCGAGCTCGTCGAGCGATCGCGCCACTTTGAGGCCTTTGCCGCCGCCACCGCCCGAAGCTTTGAGCGCGAGCGGTAATCCATAGGCTTTCGCCGCCGCGCGCGCTGCGGCGACGTCCGCGATCGCTTCGGTACCGCCAGGAACGAACGGAACATCTGCTTTCTGCATCGCCTGACGCGCGCGCAGCTTGTCACCCATGGCGTCGATGGCATCGGGATGCGGGCCGATCCAAGTGAGGCCTGCGCCGCGAACACGCCGCGCAAATTCAGCGTTTTCGGCGAGGAACCCGTATCCCGGATGTATTGCCTCGGAACGCGAGCGTTGCGCAACGTCGATGAGTTTATCGACGTTGAGATAACTCTGCGACGGCGGTGCCGCTCCAAGGAGATAGGCTTCGTCGGCCATGCGAACGTGCAGTCCGCCGCGGTCCGGTTCGGAGTAGACCGCGACCGTCGCAATGCCCATCTCCTTGGCTGTGCGGATGATCCGGACGGCGATCTCGCCGCGGTTTGCGATCAGAATCTTGGAGAACAAACTTCCTCACGGGCGCAACGCAACGCCGCTATGTCCAGTTCAGGTTGCCGGTTTGCACGCTTCCACGGTGACATCGGCGGTGGTTGCGTTTGCGCATACTCGGCGCGCACGCTGAAAATCACTGCGGCAATCGCTGCAACTTCGTCCGCGGTTGCGCCTGGTACGTCGATCACGAGCCGAATTCCGGCGGATACATTCCCATCGCATGGTAGCCGGCGTCGACGAAGTGCACATCCGCTGTAATCGATTTCGCGAGATCGGAGGCCAAATAGACGGCAGTGTTTCCGACGTCGTCGGCCGTGATGTTCCGCTTGAGCGGCGCAACTTTCGGTACCACGTCTAAGATCTTCGAAAATCCGCCGACTTGTCGAGAGCTCGCGGTCTTGATTGGGCCGGCCGATATGGCGTTCACGCGAATGCCGCGTGTGCCCATGTCATATGCGAGATACCGGACGATCGACTCGAGCGCGGCCTTTGCAATGCCGGCGATATTGTAGTTCGGAACGATCGCCGTCCCGCCAAGATAGGTGAGCGCCATGATCGATGCGCCGTCGTTCAAACGGGAATCGAGGTGCTTCACGAGTCCGATCAATGAATACGACGAGATGTCGAGCGCCATCGTGAACCCGTCGCGCGAGGTTTCGTAGACCGTTCCCGAGAGATCTTCCTTTTTCACGAATGCGATCGAATGGACGAGAACGTCAAGATTGCCGAAGGTGCCCAAGGCGTCGCTTGCAGCACGAAGCGACGCGTCGCTGGAGACGTCACACTCGATCACGGGGCCGCCGCCGAGTTCCGCAGCGAGTTTCTCGACTTCGTCCTTGACGCGTTCGCCCTGGTATGTCAGCGCGATCTCCGCTCCGTGTTCATGGAGTTTTCTCGCAATGCCGGTCGCGATTGACCAGCGATTGGCGACGCCCGTGACGAGGGCGCGCTTCCCTTCAAGCAGTTTCACGGTTCCATAGATACAAGCGCAAGGGGCCGCGTCCTTTTCTGCGAAGCGGCGACGAATGTTTCTGCTGCTTTCGCGGTACGTGAAGCCGCTCGCCGAAATCGACCGCTGGCTTAGTGAACACCGTGACTTTCTCGACAAGCACTATGCGGCCGGAGACTTTCTCGTGTCGGGCCCGCTCGAACCTCGTACCGGCGGCGTTATCGTGACGACGGGTTTGACGCGTGCCGAGGTCGAGGCGCTGATGAAGGACGACCCCTTCTTGCGCGAGGGCGTCGCCGAGTACGACTACGTGGAGTTTCGTCCGACGAAACATGCGGCAGCACTCGCCGGAGCGCTGCGTTCATAACGACGTTTGTAAAAGCGTGCAGCGGTGCTCCTGGACGGCATGGACGGCCCAAACGCCGGACGGTACGAGCATAGCGTTCGGCACCAAATGCCGCGCGAGCACATCGTAGATCTCGCTGGACGTGCGGTGCGATTGCTTTGCGATCGCTTCGGCGAGGCCATGCGTCGCAAGGTTGCAGATAAAGATATGCGTTCCGGCGTTGGCGATGAGCGACGGTATCGAAGCATCCCATTCGCCGCCGCTGCGTTTCATACACGGATTTCCGCGTGTACGGGCGCCGATCACGCTGCCGAAATCGGCATGCTCCGTCGAGTTCAGATGCTTGGAGCGTGCCAGTGGCAAGATGTGCTCATTCCACACGGCATCATCGAAGCCGAGCGCTACGGACATACCATGATAGAGCACGGCCGCGAGGAGAACGTCATCGAACGAGGTGCCGACGTCGCGATAGGCATGCAGCGTGTTGCGCATTGCGCCGAACACCTCTCCGCGGTTGATGGAGACGGACGTAAAAAGATGTCTATGCGTCGCAGCCGGTGCGAAAATGCTCTCGAACGCGCTCCGATCGAAATCGAGCTTCGGAAGCGAAGGCTTCACCGTAGGGCTCGGGCCCGGACCGGTGCCTTGTGCCAGCGCCGCAACCGGTGTGAGCGCGGCGATCGCACCGCTCGCGATAAACGTCTTCCGTGATGACATCCGTCCTCCTTAGAGTGGAATGTTGCCGTGCTTGCGCTTCGGCCGTTCGACCCGTTTATTCTCCAGCATGTCGAGGGCGGTCGATATGGCGCCGCGGGTACGATGCGCTTCGATTACGTCGTCGACGTAGCCGTATTGAGCAGCGATGTACGGGTTGGCGAAGCGCTCCGTATACTCGTCGATCAATTCTTTCATCTTCGCGTCTTTGTTTTGCGCCGCGGCAATATCACGGCGGTTGATCACCTTGACCGCGCCTTCAGCGCCCATCACGGCAATTTCGGCGGTCGGCCATGCAAGATTGACGTCGGCGCGAATGTGCTTTGAAGCCATGACGTCGTATGCGCCGCCATAGGCCTTACGGGTAATCACGGTGATCTTGGGAACGGTCGCTTCGGCGAACGCGTAAAGCAGCTTCGCGCCGTGTAAAATGATACCGCCGTATTCCTGATCGGTTCCCGGTAAGAATCCCGGCACGTCGACGAACGTGAGGAGTGGGATATTGAATGCATCGCAGAACCGCACGAACCGCGCGGCTTTGATTGAGGACTTGATATCCAGGACGCCGGCAAGAACGCTCGGCTGATTTGCCACGACGCCAAGGCTTCTGCCATTCACGCGCCCGAATCCGCAGATGATGTTTTGGGCGTACAGCGGCTGTATCTCGAAAAAGTCGCCGTAGTCGAGAATCGCTTCGATCACGTCGTGCATGTCGTACGGTTTATTGGGTACGTCCGGCACGACGTCGTCCAGCTCTGGACTCTCACGTTGTGGATCGTCATCGCACGCGCTGCGCGGGGGATCCTCTAAGTTATTTTGGGGGATGTACGAAAAGAGCGTCTTCGTATCATCGACGAGATCGTCTTCGTCGGCTGCAACAACGTGAGCGACGCCGCTCTTCGTGGCATGGGTCATCGCGCCGCCCAATTGCTCGAATGTGACGTCTTCGCCTGTGACCGTTTTGATGATTTCCGGTCCTGTAATGAACATCTGCGACACCGACTCGGTCATCAAAATGAAATCGGTGATCGCCGGTGAGTAGACGGCTCCGCCGGCGCATGGCCCCGCAATGAGGCTCAATTGCGGCACGACGCCGCTGGCCTGAACGTTGCGCCAAAAAATCTCAGCGTAGCCGCCGAGCGAAACGACGCCCTCCTGAATGCGTGCGCCGCCCGAATCGTTGATGCCGATCATCGGCGAACCGGTACGCACGGCAAGATCCATCACCTTGCAAATCTTCTCTGCAAAGGCTTCGCCGAGCGAGCCGCCGAGTACGGTGAAATCTTGCGAAAACAAGAAGACTTGCCGGCCATCGATCGTGGCTCGTCCGGTAATGACGCCGTCGCCGAGAAATTCCTTTTCGTCGAGACCGAACGCGTTCGTACGATGGACGACGAATTGGTCGAGTTCCGTGAAGGAACCCGGATCCACAAGCGCATCGACACGTTCGCGAGCCGTGCGTTTTCCGCGAGCATGCTGCTTTTCGACGGCGTGCTGGCCGGCCGGCGCTTGCGCGAGGGCGCGTTTGCGCGCGAGCTCGTCGTATTTCTCGTGATGCGTTCTCACGAACGCTTGCGTTAGGCTCCCGAGCCGTCGCTGCCTTCCAGCGCTTCGTCGATCTCGGTTTCGACGACCGATTGTTCTCCGGCTAGGATACCGGTGTCGTCGGCACCGATGACGGCTTTGTCGACGTCCTCGTCGTCGAAGGCGTGTTCGATGGAATTGGTATTTTTGCGTTCCATTCCAGCATCGTACCCAGTATTATTCGGTAGCGAGTGCCGTACTGGCGGGAATGGCCTTCGGCGCGCGCAGCAGCAACACGAGCGGTGTGAGTAACAACGTCACCGCGCCGAGAACGTAGAATGCGTCTGCAAATGCCATCGTACTGGCTTGTTGTATTACGGCCGCTGCCACGCCCGACATCGACCCGTGAATGTATACGACGTGCTGAACGGCTGGGCTGGCGAGCGTGACTCGGGCTGCAAGGGCGTCTTGGTGAAGGGCGCCGCGCCGCTGGAGCAGCGTCACCATCGTCGCCGCCGATACCGAACCGCCGAATTGTTGGCAAAGACTCAAGAGCGAGGTGGCCTTTTGTGTATCCGCTCCTCGAACCGACGTGAGAACGCTGACGGAGAGAGGCACAAAAAGCATACCGAAACCGACGCCGCCCAAGAACAGCGGCATCACGAACGTCTCGAATGCGCTATCGGTAGTTAATACTTGCGCCGTCTGCACGTTCGCAACCGCAACAAGCAAAAATCCCATGCCGAGTAACAGTTGCGGCTTTGCCTTAACGCGGTTGAGGAGCATCAACGTTATAGGGGTCATGATCATGATCCCTATGGCGCGCACGAGGATCGATAGCCCTGAAAGGGTTGCCGTGAAGTTGAGCAGGCTTTGCTGGAATTGCGGCGCTAAGATGACGCCGCCGAATAGGCCGAACGCGAGCGTCATCGCGAGGAGACAGCCTGCCGCGACGGTCCGGTTCTTGACCAGAATGCCGATATCGACGATCGGGTTCTTGACGACTTTCAGTTCCCAATACACAAACGTGGCGAGCGACGCGACCGAAAGAATTGCTGTTGTGAGAATGTTGCGGTCGTTGAACCAATCGTAGCGCTCGCCTTCGTCGAGAACGTATTGCAGCGAACCGAGTCCCATCGCCATAAGCGCAAGTCCAACGCCATCCAACGATGGACGTCCGCGCTGTGACGGATCGCGCAATAACATGAAGCACAGAATCGCCGAGAGAATTCCCGGAACGATGTTGATGTAGAAGACCCAGTTCCACGACAGCGAGTCGGTGAGTACGCCGCCCAGCGTCGGACCGATCGAGGGTCCGATGATCGCGCCGATCGACGTCAAGGCTTGGCTCAACCCGAGCTGTTTCGCCGGAAAGGTGTCGCGCATGATCGCTTGACCGGTCGAGATCAGTCCGCCGCCGCAGAGGCCTTGGAGAATGCGGAAGAAGACGAGCTGCGTAAGCGATGTCGACAGCCCGCACAAGACGGAGGTCACGGTGAAGCCGGCGATCGCAACGACGTAATAGTTGCGCCGCCCCATCAACGTCTGCAGCCACGGCGTGAGCGGGATGACGATCACCGCGGCGATGATGTAGCCGGTGACGATCCACGCGCCCTCGTCGAAGTTTGCGCCGAGATTACCTTGGATCGTCGGCAGTGCGACGTTCACGATCGTGGCGTCGAGCACTTGCAGCAGCGTGGCCGACATGACGCCCGCGACGATCAGCCACCGGCGAAGACCATACTCGACTACGTCGTCTTGCGCGTGCATCTCTTTCAAAAACTCCGTCGAGGATTTTTGGGTTACAGACCGAACGGTCGGTTTTGTGAAAGCTTCGCAGCGTAAGGAATCGATCCTTGCATCCGCCGCGCCACTCTTCAATCGTAATGGATTCGCCGGAACGTCGATCTCCGAGATTTTGCGGGTGACGTCGCTCGAGAAGGGCGGTCTCTACAACCATTTCGTCAGCAAAGAAGAACTGGCGGTGGCGGCGTTCGACTACGCTTTCGGCCGCGTGCGGGCGTATTTCGTCGAAGCTCTGACCGGTGTGGAGTCCGGCGCGCCATATCTGATGGCCTACGTCGACGCCTTCGAAGCCTACGTCGAGCGGCCCGTCGTGGAGGGCGGCTGCCCCGTTGCGAATGCCGCGCTCGAAGCCGACGATGCCCTGCCGTTCCTGCGCGATCGGGTGCACGCGGCATTGACCGACATGCGGGGGTCCCTGCTGCGCCACACACTGCGAGCAATCGAGAAAAAGCAGTTTCGCGACGGGCTCGACGCCGAGGCGGTCGCGGATTTCATCATTGCAAGTTTGGAAGGCGCGCTTTTGCTCGCTCGCGGACTGCAGACGCGCACGAATGCGCGTCGCGTGGCCCAGATGCTTCGTGAATGGCTACGGTCGCTTGAATTGCGGCCCACTGCAAAAGGGGGGAAGAGATGAAAACCCGCGTTGCGCGCGAGCGTACGTATGCGTGGAGTGATCCGCGGATCATTGCCGGACAGATTGCAGGCGCGCGTCATCTGGATTGGCTACGAGCGATGACCGCGGGCGAAATCCCTCCACCGCCGTTCGCGCAAACGCTCGAGATGCGCATGTCGAGCGTGCAAGACGGCCGGATCAGTTTTGAAATGCCGTTGCGTGAATGGATGACGAATCCGGCCGGGCTCATTCACGGCGGGATGACTGCGACGATCTTGGATTCAGCGCTTACGCTTGCGGTGATGTCGAAACTGCCGGCCGGTAAGATCTGCACGACGCTCGACTTGAACGTGCACTATGTGCGACCGCTTTTCGCAACAGGAGAAACCGTAACTGCGGAAGGCATCGCACTCCACGTCGGCACGACCGTCGGCACTGCGGAAGGACGGGTGTATGACGCACGCGGGCGACTCATCGCGCATGCAACAGCGTCGCTCGCGATCATCGAGCCTACCAGATTCCAAGCGCCGCTTTGACGTCTTCCGATGCCATGGTGCGCGGATCCCACGGCGGCGTGAAGGTGATGTCTACCGTCGCGGTCTTGACGCCGTCGACCGCGAGCACATGATCCTCGACCGATTTCTTGAACATCGGGCCAACGGGACACATCGGCGACGTTAGCGTCATAACGACGTTTGCATGTTCGCCTTGATCGCCTTCGACGCTGACGTCGTAGACGAGCCCAAGCTCCAGAATACCGAGATTCAGTTCGGGATCTTTTACTTCGACGAGGGCTTCGCGGATTTGTTCGGCTGTGGGCATGACGCTATTTTAACCACTTGAGAGGCAGAAGCGTTCCACAACGGTGGCAGGCCGAGACCATTGCGAGCGTTCGCCCGGTATTTGCGTCCGCGGTGAGAGCGAGGCGTCCTTGAACGCGGCGGCGTACCCCCGTACCGCATGAAGAAGGTCTTCTGCATGGGACTCGCGCTCTTTGCGTGCGTGATGGCGTCGCCGCTCCGCGCCGCCGCTGCCGAGCTCTCTGTTGCAGGAGGAGCTTTTTTTACGGGCTCGCCGTCGCAGGCGGGGGGAGCGATTCTCGTAAGCTCGGCCGCGTCGGTGCCGAGCTTGCCCGTTGCGGTGCAAGGAACGATCTTGGTGCCCATTACGCAGCAAGGCGGGTATGCGCTCACCGGCGAGATTCGAGGGCTTTCAGGAGGCGGATTCGGCGGTGCCTACATCGGCGCGGGGGGCGGTTTCGGCTCTCTGAGCGCCGGCCGGGAAACCGGTCCAGTCCTGACGCTCTTCGTTGGAAAGCCGATCGCGCGCTCGACGACCATCGAGCTTCGCGCCTATAAGGCGACGAGGAACGGCGGAACGACGGCAGGCTTCCTCGGCTTACGCTTCACTTTCTGAAGATTTCGAACGAAAACTCGCAATAAGAAGGCGTCACGAAACTGCAATGCGACGGGTAGAGTTGATAGAGAGACACTGCTCGCGGCGCGAGTGGTACCGGAGGAAATAACAAGACCATGTCAATGTGGGAACCGTTCACCGAACGCGCGAGACGAAGCATCGTCCTTGCTCAAGAAGAGGCGCAGCGGCTGGGGAACAACTACATCGGTACCGAGCATATCCTGCTCGGAATCATATCGGAGGGAGAGAGCCTCGCAGCCAAAGTCCTCGAATCACTTGGCGTCAACCTGGCAAAAGTGCGTCAAGAAGTCGAAGCGATCGTTGGCCGCGGCGGCCAGACCGTCCAGCAAGAGATGGTCTTTACGCCCCGCGCGAAGCGAGTAATCGAACTCGCATTCGAAGAGGCGCGCCAGCTCAATCACAACTACATTGGTACGGAGCACTTGCTTCTCGGTCTCATCCGTGAAGGCGAGGGCGTTGCCGCGCGCGTGCTGACCAACCTTGGCGTCGACCCGGCCAAAGTACGTGTGCAGACAACGTCGCTGCTCGGAGCCGAGGGCCAACCACCCGTTCCCAAAGGTAAGAGCAAGACACCGACGCTCGATGCGTATGGTCGCGATCTCACAACGCTGGCACGCGAGAACAAACTCGATCCGGTGATCGGCCGCAATAACGAGATCGAGCGCGTCATTCAAATTCTCTCGCGCCGCACGAAGAACAATCCGGCCCTCATCGGGGAGCCGGGCGTCGGCAAGACCGCCATTGCGGAAGGCCTCGCACAGCGTGTGATCAAGGGCGACATCCCTGAGCCGCTGCGGGACAAGCGCGTCATTACGCTCGACCTTGCAGGGCTTGTTGCAGGGACCAAATATCGCGGCGAGTTCGAAGAGCGCATGAAGCGCGTGATGGACGAGATCCGCGGCGCAGCCGGTGAGATCATTCTTTTCATCGACGAATTGCATACGCTCGTTGGAGCAGGCGCCGCCGAAGGCGCGATCGATGCGAGCAACATCATCAAGCCGGCACTTGCGCGCGGTGAACTGCAATGTATCGGCGCGACGACGCTCAACGAATTTCGCAAACACATCGAAAAAGATTCCGCTCTCGAGCGGCGCTTCCAACCCGTCATGGTCGGGGAACCTTCCGCAGAGGAAGCGGTCGAAATTCTGGCGGGATTGCGCGACCGGTATGAGGCCCATCACAAGGTTCAGATTACCGACGAAGCTCTCGCCGCCGCAGTCAAACTCTCGGACCGGTATATCACGGACCGCTTCTTGCCCGACAAGGCCGTCGATTTGATCGACGAGGCGAGCTCTCGCGTGCGGCTGCGCGCCACGTTGCCGCCGTCGGAGATTCGTGAAGTCGATGCGCAGTTGCGCAAAGTGATTGCCGAAAAAGAATCGGTCGTCAAGAATCAAGAGTTCGAAAAGGCGTCCTCGGTTCGCGACCGCGAGGAGAAGCTGCGTCTGGAGAAGTCGCGTCTCGAACAGGAATGGCAAGAGAAGAAGGCAGCTCAGGCGGACAAGCCGTTGCGCGTGACGCCGGACGACATCGCCGAGATCGTTTCATCGTGGACGAAGATCCCGGTCAGCCGTCTCGCACAAGCGGAGACGGAAAAGCTTCTCAAGATGAAGGAATCGCTTCACAATCGCGTCGTCGGACAGGACGAGGCGATCGAAGTGATCACGCGGGCAATTCGCCGCTCACGAGCCGGGCTGAAGAGTCCGAATCGCCCAATCGGATCGTTCTTGTTCTTCGGTCCGACCGGCGTCGGTAAAACCGAAGTCGCTCGAAGCGTGGCAGAGTTCTTGTTCGACGACGATGAGTCGATGATCCGCATCGACATGTCGGAATACATGGAGAAGTATTCGGTGAGCCGCTTGGTCGGTGCACCTCCGGGATACGTCGGCTACGAAGAAGGTGGTCAGCTCACCGAAGCGGTGCGCCGCCGTCCGTACTCGGTCGTACTTCTCGATGAAATCGAGAAGGCGCATCCCGACGTCTTCAATTTGCTTCTCCAAGTGCTCGACGACGGCCGTTTGACCGATTCGCAAGGGCGACAGGTCGACTTCAAAAACACCGTCATTATCATGACCTCGAACGTCGGCGCAACCGGCATGCAGACCACGACCGACATCGGTTTCCGTCCGCAAAAACAGTCGGAAGAAGATGAAGCCAAGAGCTACGAACGTATGAAGAACAAAGTGCTCGAAGAAGTGAAGCACACGTTCCGTCCGGAATTCTTGAATCGCATCGACGAAGTCGTCGTATTCCACCAGCTAACGCGCGAACAGATCGAACAGATCGTGAGCCTCGAGTTGGAAAAAGTCATGCGCGAAGTCAAAGCACAAGAGATGAATCTCAAGGTTACCGAAGCCGCGAAAGCGCTGCTTGCGAAGAAAGGATGGGACCCGCAGTTCGGTGCGCGTCCGCTTCGTCGCGCAATTCAGCGCAACGTTGAGGACGAGTTGGCCGAAGAGATGCTGCGCGGAACGTTCGGCGCCGGCGACCATATTCTCGCCGACGTCTCTCCCGATGATCCCGAGAAGCTGGCTTTCTCGAAGATCCCGTCGGTAGAACCACCCGCCGCTCCACCCGAACCGGCGCACGCAAACTAAATCCGTTCAAGGCAGAAAGAGCGTTCCGAGCACCTCGGAACGCTCTTTACGAATCAGCGTCGCGACAACATAAGGTTCGCGACTTGCGACATTACGACGACGCCGTGCTGATTGAGCGTGTGCAGCCGCACGCGCAGCGTCCCGCGCGCTTTGTTCCCCGGCCACGGAATCGCTTCTATCACCTCACCGCGAACGCGTAAGGTGTCGCCGGGATGAACCGGCGCAAGCCAGCGTAGATCGTCGATCCCGGTGCCGATCACTCCCGTCGCGCGCAGCACACCCGTCTCGACGATCAGACGCATCGAGATCGCCGCGGTTTGCCAACCGCTCGCGGTCAGTTCGCGAAAGACGCTCGCTGCCGCCGCAGCGGCTTCGAGATGAAACGGCTGTGGATCGTAGAGGTGCGCGAAGGCGACCGATTCTTTTTCGGTCAATTCGAACGTCGAGGTTTCAAAGGAATCTCCAACGGCGAAGTCTTCGAAATAGCGCTCGGGAACTGTGGTCATACGACGAGCTCGATGTCGTGAAAATCCGAAGCCACGGGATGCGCGACGGCAGGGATCGTCCCATCTGCAGGCCGCGCAAGTTGAATGGTTTGAACCCCGGCCGCTTGCGCCGCGTCCAATTCGTACGCGTTGTCGGAGAAAAAGACGATTCGTTGTGGAGATGCGCCGATTTCGCGCGCGATCTTCACGTACGATTCGGGTTCTCGCTTTCCCCCGATCGTCGTATCGTAAAACCCAGCAAATAACGGGAGCAAGTCACCCGCTACGCTGTGTCCAAAGAGCAGTTTCTGCGCCGCGATCGATCCCGACGAATAAATGTAGAGTTTCGCGCCGGCCTCGTGAAAGCGGTGAAGAGCGTCTACCGCATCCTCGTACAGATGACCGCGAATCCCGCTCGATTCAAAACCTTCGCCCCAGATCATTCCCTGCAACTCTTTGAGCACGGTCACCTTCAGATCCGCTTCCGCCCACGCATGCAATGCGCCCAAGATCGAATGGAGATCGTGGACGTCTACGCCGGCTTCGCGCGCCGCTTCGTCGAGCAAGGCGCGTACCTGCGGCTCTTCCTTATGTGCGTGGACGAACGTGTCCATGCGTTCACGAGCATACGGAAAGAGAACGTCTCGAACGAACGCAATCGATCCGACCGTCCCCTCGATGTCGATGAGCGCGACGGATGCGTAGACTTGCATCCGTCTACGCGTCGAGTTTGGGAAAACTGCTCGCTATCGGATCGCCGGTGAAATTTGCGACCCAACCATCCGGGTTCATGAAGAAACGAATCACGGTGAATTCCGGATCGGCTCCCATGTCGAACCAGTGTTTGGTTCCGGCAGGAACACTGATGAGATCGCCCTTCACGCAAATCGTTTGGTAGACGCGGCGGTCGACGTGCAGGTAAAATGCGCCGCGCCCTTCGACGAAGAAACGCACTTCATCTTCAGAATGTTGATGTTCGTCCAAGAATTTCTTACGAACGGGTTCCGTATTCGGTGTACCACGTTCCAGCCGCAACACGTCGACCGATTGATATCCACATTCGTCGATCAAACGATCGACTGCACCGCGATAGGCTTCGATCACGGCATCCTGATCGGCACCACGCGCAAGGTTCGCATCGGTGGCCCAGCGCTCGAAGCGCACCCCGATTTGTGCGAGTTCATTGGCAATGCGATCGCCTTCCGTCGTTTCGAGAAGCAGCGTTTCCGCCGTCGTATCGTCATACACGCGCAGCGTGGTCGTCGCGGTCATCGTCATCGGCGTAATCTCCGTTCTTCGAGTGAACACGTGAGCAAGAATTCTATCGCCTCCAGGTGACGGCGGGCATCGGTCATGGTCGCACCCCAGGCATAGAGCCCGTGGCCGGCGAGCAGGTAGCCTGGTACAGCGGTCGTCGCTGAGAGCTGTTCTTCGATTCGCAGCGCGAGCGCGTGCGTATCTTGGTCATTCTCAAAGATCGGCAGGGCCACAACGCTCGCGTGCGTGCTGAAGCCCTCGAGCGCTTTATGCATTTCAAAGCCGTCGAGCCGGACGCATCCTCGATCGGCATCGGCACGCGAGAGCACCGTCGCGGCTACCGAATGCACGTGGGCGATCGCGCCGGTGGAAGCGCTCGAGCGATATCGCGCTACGTGCAGGGGCGTCTCAGCCGACACGCCCACCGGAAGCGCAGCGTTCAGATCGACCACAATCAAATCGAACGGCCGGATATTACCCTTGTCGATTCCCGAGCGCGTGATCGCGACGTGACGCTCGTCGATTCGTTGCGAAAAATTCCCACTCGTGGCGGGAACCCAACCGCGCTCAGCTGCGTAGCGTCCGAGAGCAGCCACGTCGGCTGCCACGTCGGATGGGATCGTGGGAAGGTGGAGGGTCATCGGCATCACCATACCACACCCGTATGCTTCTCGCGATCCTCACACTCGTTGCGCAAGTCACGCCGTTGCCGTCACCGCCGCCGATTCCGTCACCGCCCCTCGCCTCGCCGTCCGCATCGGTATTACCATCGGCATCGCCTTTGCCGGCCGTCGCTCCGAGCGTCGCGCCGTCAGCGCTAACGGTCGCTCCCGCGTCGATCGCAATCACCCCCGCGCAGCAAGAAATCGTGCATGTGAGCGGTGCGGTTCTTCCGCTTAGCGTCGTAAGCGACAAACGTCTCGTTTCTTTCGCGATCGATCAGAACGCCGCGACGATTACGACAACGGCGACGCAAGCGACAGGAACGGACACGCTCCATGTGACCGACGCATCCGGCGCAACGGTAGATATTCCGGTACGCGTTGCGTTTCTCGCTGGACGAGTTATGAAAACGGCAACGTTGAAAGTGACGGGTTCTCCGCTGGACGGCAACTGGCTTGCGCAGCAGATCCAGGCGCTCGTGACGCGTCTGACGACCGCGATGCCGGGTGCGCAAACGACGATCGCGACCGTTTCGCCATTGCCGCCGTCGCTCGTACCGGGATCCCAAATGCAAGTGAACGTCCCCGTGCAAATTATGGGCGGCGACTCGTATTTCGACGTGAGCGATGCGACGACGGTTACCGTGCAAAACGTTCCGATGGACACGTTCTTGCCGCAGTTCCTGCTCTATGACGACGATCCCGAGCGCGTGAATGCCGACGGCGTGTTGTATCGCGGTACGATCGACGCGGCGCATCCAAGCCGGCTGTACTACTATCACGATGACGGGCCGCAGCCGCGCCGCGTCGTCGTCGTGCTTTCGACGTCGTCGGCGGATCCGGCATCGGTGCAAGTGATTGATGCAACGGCGGGCCCGAATATCGACGTCATGAGCGTTGGGCACGCATCCAGCAAGAGTTTTCTCGTGCTAAAGCCGCATAACATCGGAACGATCGTCGATCTTGACGGTACGACGCCGGCGGTGCTGCACGATCTGTCGATGCAGTATCGTCAGGGCGTGGCTGGAACAGTGGGACTGCGCGTTGTTGCCGGTGGTCCGGTAACGGTGACCGTGTTGGCCGTCTCTCCCGGTGTCGATCCGCGGTCATTGCTGCAAACGGCGCCGCTGCCCGGCGATGGGCATCATCGCACGGGCGTCTTTTCGCTTGCGAACTATGGAAGTGCGAGCCTCGCCTACGCCGTCGGGGGGCCCGACGCGAAAGTCGTCTACGGCGATCGTGAACCGACACCGCAAAACATCGTACCGAACGATGCGGGGCACGACTATGGAGACTACGGCGTCGTCTGGAATATCGATTTTACCTTGACGAACCCATCGCCCGCTCCGGCGACCGTCTATCTTTACGAGCGTCCCATCGGCGGCGTCGTGCGCTCCAGTTTTCTGCTCGACGGAAACATTGTCGACATGGGTTGCGTACGCGTCCCGAAGCCGTATCAAATCGGCGCATACGTTTTGGAGCCGTCGCAAACGTATCGCTTGAATCTGCAAACGATGACGGACGGCGGCTCGAACTATCCTCTTGAAGTCGGCATCACGCAAACCGTTCCCGAGCCGAGTCCACCGCCGATTACGTCGCCTGATGGATGTTTTCCAAAACCACAGCCGGCGCTGCAGCCATCACCGCAACCATCGCCGACAGGAGTGCCGAGATAGAACGCGCGACCGAACCGAAAATCGTGTTGCTCGTGCGATTGCTCAACGCAATCGACGAGGGGCGGCACGGATTCGAGGAACTGAAAGACCGCATCGCGGAGGGAGGCAAACGGCCCAGCACACGGAGTTTACGACGCTATTTGGCCGTGCTATCGGAGGCCGGGTTTCCTTGGTTTTTCGATCGCACCACGAGCAGCTACCGGTTTGCCGAAGGGTACAGTCTCAAACGTTTAGACCTTTCGGGCGGCGAACTGTTTGGTTTGGTTGCGCTGCGTTCATTCGGCGCGTCGATCGGCGGCGCAATCGGACAGTCCATCGACGAAGTGACGGACAAATTGCTCGGTTCTGCCGGACGCGGCGCACGCGCTCAGGCACAAGCGCCGTCTCCGATGGCCTTCCGCCTAGCGGAGATTCGACTCGACGAAAATGGAGAACGCGCGTTTTCGATTTTCGCAGCGGCGGAACGCTCTTCGAGAAGCGTGCAATTCGTCTACTCCGACAAAGAGGGCAAACAGAGCGCGCGAACGGCAGACCCCTACGGATTTATCATCAGTTCCGGACGAATCTATTGCGTTGCTTACGATCACGGGCGGCGCGATAAACGAACCTTCGCCGTTGACAATGTCAGTGAGCCTCGTATGCTCGCCCGCACGTTTGCGAAACCAAAAGATTTTGACGTGGACAGGTATGCGGCGGCATCGATAAGCGGCGTGATGCATCGAAACGAAACCACAGCGATCCGCGTTCGGTTTGCTTCACGCGTTGCCAAGGCCGCGATCGCCGCTCGCGTTGTCGCAGAGCGCCACATTTCACGCAACGACGACGGTTCCGCGGATATCGAATATTTGGTGGGCGACGTCGATGAGTTGGTTCGCTGGGTTCTGGGATGGGGAGCTCAGGCGGAGATTCTTCATCCACCCGAGGTCCGCAAACAGCTTCATATTCTTGCGAGCGAGATCGCGGGCAAGTATCGCTGAAGCAAAAACCCGCCGGCTAAGAGCCGGCGGGTTTTGACGCATTCGCTCACCGAGTCTCGCCTGTGCGGCCCCGGGTGGGAGGTCCCACTGCGCCGGCCGGCGGTTCAACCGGCGTTTCGGAGAGCTGCCAGCGCAGCTGTCACGATCTAACGTTTTCCGGTTGCGACGATGCGTGCGTCGCACTCCGACTAGCGAAGTGTCGGCATCGTAGCACGGGAGAAAAGGCGCTTCAATACACCAATTCTAGGATTCACAACCTTTCCACAAGATTTTGGCACTTATTCACTACGACTTTGGCACTTATTCACTGTGCTCGCTTGGTTATCCACTAGCCTTACGTCTTTAAGCGTTTCTTGCGCGCGAGCGGGACAAAAGCAGAGCGCCGCGAGCGCTCGACTGTCGTATACAGGCTTTGCACGGAGTGCGCCCTCAAAACCGATAGGAGCTGCGTCACGCGAGTGCGCAGTAGCGCCTTTTCCGTGTTGTTGCCTCATAGGAAGGAAAATTTGTGGAGCGACTGCTCTTCGCCGTAGCGCTGGTGGCTTGCACCGCACTCATGTCGCAGGCCGATGCCGCACAAGCGTCATCCGCGATCGAGACGCAGAAGACTGCGGCGGCGGTCATCGCCGTCGACCAGCACTGGCTCGAGGCTGAAGTCCACGGGGACGTGGGCTGGCTCGACAAGATGCTGCTCCCCGAATACCGGTCCGTCGGTGCGGGCGGTAGTACGTCCTCGAAAGAAAAAATTCTCCAAAGCGCTCGCCGGAATGGTCGCTCCGATGCGATGGCACGGTATGTTCAGCAGTATTTGAAGCGTCACCCGAGCGCGGCGAAGGTCACTCTGCGCGGCGATACGGCAATTCTCAATTTTTATGCTCAAAAACTGGGACTGCAAAACGGCATTACGTCGTGTGACATCTTCATGTACATCGACGGCCGCTGGCACGCGATCTATTCACAGCATACGTCGGTAAAGGCGTAACGCGGCGAGCGCTGCGTTTCGCCAAAACGGTTGCCCGAAGTGCTGCACGTTCTGTCCCTTGTTCTTGCGCAGGCGTTCTTGGCATTGCCCGTGGACGGCATTACCTGCGATCGCGCGGAGGGCGTCGTCGAGCATATTCATTCGCACCTTGCGCTGTACGACCGCGGTAGACCCGTCGAAGTTCCCGCCGGAATCGGCATCGTACCTTCGTCACAGTGTCTGTATTGGTTGCATACGCATACGTCCGACGGATTCATTCACATCGAGTCGCCGGTTGCGCGCACCTTTACGCTCGGCGAGTTTCTCGATATTTGGGACGAAGCGATTTCCTGGCCTCGCGCCACCGTATGGATCGATGGAACACGCTGGCGCGGTCGCGACATTCGTACGATCGTTCTGCGTGACCACCAAACGATTTTGATCGAAAACGGAACGCCGTTTGTCCATCCGCCGCCGGTGGATTGGGCGAAGGTCTAGGCTCGGGAGGCGCCGGAACGCATGGACGGAAGTATCCCGGGCCATGGCCTCCTCGTCACCCAGCCTTCCGGCCGTTGAACTCGACGGCCGTCATCTTACGCTTGACTCGATCGAAGCCGTCGCCAACGGCGCGCGCATCACCGTCACTCCGGCTGCGCGCGAACGTGTCGTAAAGGCGCGTGCATTCGTCGAAGAACGTTTTGCCGGCGGTGAACCGATCTATGGGGTCACGACCGGTTTTGGCCGTTTAGCAAACGTACAGATCGACCCCTCCGATGCCGCGCAGCTGCAGCTGAATTTGGTACGCAGTCACGCGAGTGGAACGGGCGCGCCTCTCGCCGAGACGTACGTTCGCGCGTGTGGTGTGTTACGCGTCAACTCTCTGGCTGCGGGCCATTCCGGCGTGAAGTTGGAGACTCTCGAGTTGCTAACGGAACTCTTGAACCGTGGCGTGACTCCCGTCGTTCCGTCTCAAGGATCCGTTGGTGCCAGCGGCGATCTTGCGCCGCTTGCGCATATGACGTTGACGTTGATCGGCGAAGGCGAAGCAACGTATCGAGGAGATCAATTGCCAAGCGCCGTCGCGCTCGAACGCGCAGGGTTACGTCCGGTCACGCTTGGTCCCAAAGAGGGGTTGGCGTTGATCAACGGCACGCAGGTAATGACCGGAATAGCAACGCTCGGATTGTTGCGCGCGGAGCGTCTCGCCGCGGCAGCCGACGTCGTTGCGGCGATGTCGCTCGAGGCCTTCCTCGGTACGGATCGCGTCTTCGACCGGCGAATCAACGATCTGCGTCCACACGCGGGACAAACCCTCGTCGCAAATAATTTGCGTTCGCTCCTCGCCGGTTCTGAGATTATGCTTTCGCATCGTGAATGCGGACGCGTTCAGGATCCCTATTCTTATCGCTGCATACCGGTCGTGCATGGCGCAGTGCGCGATTCTCTTGCGCACGTACGCCGTGTAACGGAGGTCGAAGCAAACTCCGTCACCGACAATCCGCTGGTCTTTCCCGACGATGGTGAATTTCTCTCGGGCGGCAATTTTCACGGAGAGCCGATCGCGCTTGCCATCGATTTCTTGAAAATCGCCGTCAGCGAGCTCGCCTCGATCGGCGAACGCCGGTTGTATTTGCTGCTGAATGCCGAGGATCGCGGTTTGCCGTTGTTCCTTACCGGCAGGTCGGGCTTACAGTCGGGTCTTATGATCGTGCAATACGCGGCTGCTGCCGTCGTGAACGACAATAAAGGCCTGTGCTGGCCGTCGAGCGTCGATTCGATTCCGACGTCGGCCGGGCAAGAAGATCACGTGAGTATGGGCATGACGTCGGCGAACAATCTCATTCGCGTGTTGGATAATGTCGAAGGTGCGCTCGCATGCGAGCTTCTCGGTGCCTTAGCGGCAACGGATTTTCGGCGACCGCTCAAATCGGGAGTCGGTACGCAAGCCGCCTACGCGGTAGCGCGTGAACGGATCGCTCCGTGGACGGAAGATCGCGTTCCCGCCCCCGATATCGAGCGTGCCCGCGACTTGATCCGAAGCGGCACGCTCGTTCGCGCGGCCGAAAACGCCGGTGTATCTTCGGCGTAGCTGCTGTTAGACGTGATCGGCGAGAATGGCGAACAGCTCGCGGCGCGCCTTGTCCAGGACCGTAACTGCTTGACGGAATAGTTCGACGTTCCCCGTTTTCGCAATTCGTTTTGCGGCGTCTTTGATGCCATGCACTTGACGCATCGCTTCGGCGATGACTCCGTAGAGATTGTCTCCGTCGTATGGCGCATCGCCCGCTGTCGCTTCGCGCGATGCGAGCAACTCACGCCCTTTGTCGGTTATCGAATACGTGCGCTTTCCGTCGCGCTCTTCGCCGCGAACGAAATCGCCGTCTTCGAGCATCTGAAGCGCAGGATAAATTGATCCCGGACTCGGCCGTAAGCCGCGTTGGTTCTCGATTTCGAGCATGATGTCGTAACCGTGTCGAGGCCCCGCGGCGAGAACCTCGAGGATCTCGTACTTCATCTCGCCTCGGCCGCGCCCACCGCCGCGCCGTCCGCGGCCATGGGGAAAGCCCTCGCCGAATGTGCCGCCAAAGCCGTGGCGCCCGTGTCTGAATACAAACATCTCTAAATCTCCACGAGATCGGTTGACTCACGAGACTTTGCCGCGGCGGCCAAAAGCCCGGATCCCGACTCGGTGAGCCGGTAATTTCCGGTCCTGTCGCCATGCGGAGCTTCGACGAAGCCAAATTCCGTGAGAAACCACAGGTGACCGTCGACGGCTTCGGGAGCGGCTGCGATTCCGCAGCGGGCGCAGACGCCCGCGATGATCCCTGGCATGTCGCACGGTCCGCTCCACAAGACAGCCAGGATGTCGTAAAACATGGATATCCTTTCGAGTAGTCTGTGTGCTTACGGGTAAGCTACTCGATATATCGAATAATGTCAAGTATGAAGGGCTACGCCATCGCGGCGAGCCGCTTTTCGGTTTCGGCCGCGCTCAACGGCGGCGCAAAATAATATCCCTGAAGTTCGTCGCAACCCAGGTCTACCAGCGATGACACTTGCTCGCGCGTCTCGACGCCCTCGGCCACGACGCGGATATTGAGCGCCTTGCCCAGCGCTGCAACGGCAAACGAGATCGCCTCGTCAAACGCGTCATTCCCGAGCTCCGCCACGAACGACCGATCGATCTTGAGCGCGGTGACCGGAAAATGCTTCAGATAGCTGAGCGAATTGTAACCGGTGCCGAAATCGTCGATCGCGATGCCGACGCCGAGGTCGCGGATTTCCGCAAGGACCGTTATGACGTGCTCCAAGTCTTGCACGATGGCGGTTTCGGTGATCTCGAGTTCTAAGGCACCCGGCTCAAGCCCAAACGTTTCGAGGGTCGCAGCGATTTTCGAGGCCAGCCGTTCCGTGTGCGCGAGCTGCCGTGCGGAGACGTTGACGTTCAAGCGAAGCGGCACGTGAAAACGCTTGCGCCATGCGACGACTTGCGCGGATGCCTCACGCAGCGTCCATTCGCCGACTTGCAAGATGAATTCGCTGCTTTCCATGACATCCATGAAGCTGCGCGGTAGAAGCAGCCCACGCAGCGGATGTTCCCAACGCAACAACGCCTCGATTCCCGAAACATCGAGCGTCTTCGCATCGATGAGCAGTTGATAGTACAACCGCAGTTGACCGTCTTGTATCGCTTTTGGCAAATCAACTTCCAGCTGGGCCCGGCGTGCGAGCGCCGAATTCGCGCTTCCGCGGTAGCGGCGCAACGCATTTCTTCCGGCTTGTTTTGCCTCGTACATGGCACTATCGGCGCACTGGAGAAGTTCCCGCTCCGCTCGTGCGTCGTCCGGATACGCCGCCACTCCGATACTCGCGCGCATAAAGTAATCGGTGCCGCCGAGCCTAAAGGGAGCAGAAAAGACGTTCTGAACCTTGCGCACCGCGGTCTGTTCTTCGCTATCATTTGCATCGGTGATCAACACGACGAATTCGTCGCCGCCGGCACGAGCGACCGTATCGCTATGTCGAATCGCCTTGCGCAAGCGTTGAGCGATCTCGGTCAACAGCAGGTCGCCCTCGGCATGCCCAAGCGTGTCGTTGATGCGTTTGAAATTGTCGAGATCGATGAAGAGCACCAGAAACCGCGTCAACTCACGCTCTGAAAAGGCGATTGCCTGCTGAATGCGATCGCTCAACAGCGAACGGTTCGGCAATCCGGTGAGAGGATCGTGATACGCCATCGTTTCAGCGGCTTGTTGCGCTTCGACGCGGGTCGTCACGTCGATCATCGTCCCGATGCAACGTGCAGCGCGCCCTGATTCGTCACAGTCGACATGTCCGCGAGATTTTACGTAACGCATCGTGCCGTCAGGCCGGACGATGCGATGGTCCACGTCGTACGAGCCGCAATCGCGCAGCACGCGATCTTTTTCGCGCATCAGCATCGCGATCTCGTCGGGGTGGCAAAGCCGCTCAATCGTCGAAAACGGAAGCGGCCCTTTGGAATATTCGATTCCGAGCAGCCGCGCGAGCTCCGGCGTAATCGCAAGCTCGTCCGTACGAATGTCGCAGACCCAACTTCCAAGTCCCGCCAGATGCTGCGCTTCATTGAGCGCGGCGCGTTCCGATTCCAAGTCGTGTTCCAGAACATGTCGCTTCGTGATATCCATGCCGACGCTGACGACACCGGAGATATCGCCGTCGTCAAGCGGTGAAACGTGGTACAGATAGTAGCGGCCCTGCCACTCGTCTTCGAACGTTCCGGGTTCACCGGCGAGCGCCTTACGAATGCGCCCCATGATATGTTCGCCCGCGGCGCCGCTAAAGTAGTCTTCCAACGGTGTCCCGATCAAACGGGCGATCGCCGGATCGTCGAGGCCCAATTGCTCGAGCGCCGTACCGCGAATCATCGTGAAGTGCAAATCGCGGTCGGCTGCAAAGACAAACGCAGGGAGGCATCGCAGGATAAGCTCAAGCGACTGCGCGGGGGCGCCGGAGGAAGAATGAGATCCGGTCGTGAGTTCGATCGGGCAGCCCTCCGCAAGGACCTGCAAACCTGACACCACCCGGCTCTTCTTACATACCCAATGCACGTCAAGGCTATGGCTTTCACCTTGGCAAAGTCAGCGCAGCTATGACGAGTACGATCTCCGGACCACGCACCGTTCGCGCGCCGCGCGGCACGTCGATCAGTTGCCAGGGGTGGCCGCAGGAAGCGGCATTGCGCATGCTGATGAACAACCTCGATCCCGAGGTCGCTGAACGCCCTGAAGATCTCGTGGTCTATGGCGGCAACGGCCGGGCAGCGCGTTCGTGGCCCGCGTTCGATGCGTTAGTGCGCACGCTGAAACGCTTGAAGAACGATGAGACGATGGTCGTCCAGAGCGGTAAGCCGGTCGCGGTCTGGAAAACGCACGAGCGCGCCCCGCGCGTGTTGATCGCAAACTCGAACCTCGTTCCGAAGTGGGCCGATTGGAAAGTGTTTCGCGAACTCGAAGCGCAGGGACTGATGATGTATGGCCAGATGACGGCCGGCTCGTGGATCTACATCGGAACGCAGGGCATCGTCCAGGGAACGTACGAGACGTTTGCCGAGCTTGCGCGCCAGCACTACGGCGGATCGCTGAGCGGCCGGGTGTGTTTGACCGCCGGTGTCGGCGGTATGGGCGGTGCCCAACCCCTTGCGGTTACGATGAACGGTGGGATTGCTCTCGTCGTCGACGTCGATCCCGCTCGCCTCGAACGCCGCCGTGAACTCCGGTACCTCGATACGGTGGCCGGTTCTCGCGGAGAGGCGCTGCGTCTGGTGGAGCGCGCAAAGGCGGCCGGCGACGCGCTATCGATCGGCTACGAAGGTAACGCCGCAACCGAGTTCTGGGAACTCTACGACTTGGGCTTCCGCCCGGATGCCGTTACCGACCAAACCTCCGCCCATGATTTGATCAATGGATACGTTCCGGAGGGACTCACACTCACCGAGGCGGCTGAGTTACGGAATGCGTCGCCTGATGAGTATGAGCGTCGCGCGCTCGAGAGCTGTGGAAAGCACGTCGAGGCGATGGTTCGTTTTCTCGATGCAGGCGCCGTCGTTTTCGACTATGGAAACAACCTCCGTGCACAAGCGCAACGCGCGGGATATGCGCGCGCTTTCGATTTTCCGGGATTCGTTCCAGCCTTTATCCGGCCGCTTTTCTGCAAAGGTTCGGGGCCGTTCCGGTTTGCCGCGCTTTCGGGAGATCCGGGCGACATTGAGCGATTGGATCGCGAACTTCTCCAGCTCTTTCCGCAAGACGAAGCGCTGCAACGATGGATCACGCTTGCGCAGCAGCGCGTTTCGTACCAAGGATTGCCGGCGCGCATTTGCTGGCTCGGGTACGGCGACCGTGCAAAGGCGGGCTTACGGTTCAACGAGCTGGTTGCAAGTGGAGAAATCAGCGCACCGATCGTCATCGGTCGCGATCATCTCGATACGGGGAGCGTCGCTTCGCCGTATCGTGAAACGGAATCGATGAAAGACGGCTCCGATGCGATTGCCGATTGGCCGATTCTCAATGCGTTGCTGAACACCGCCGCCGGTGCGCACTGGGTGAGTTTTCATCACGGCGGCGGCGTCGGTATCGGATACAGCTTACACGCCGGCATGGTCGTCGTTGCCGACGGATCGCCGGACGCACAAGAACGCCTCGCGTCGGTTCTTACGACGGATTGCGGGATGGGCGTCGTGCGTCACGCCGATGCCGGTTACGAAGTAGCGATCGAGACTGCGGACGAAAAAGGCATCGATTGGCGGCTCTAGCGGCGCTGCTCGTTCGAGCAAAAACGATCGTTCCGTGCGATGGTGACGCCGCTCAAAACGGCGTCACTTTCGATGATCTAGGGCGGATCGACGACGGTGCGATCCTGATTGAGGGAGACCGGGTCGCTGCAATCGGAAAGCGAACCGGCATCGAAGTCTTGGCGCGTCGCAAGAACGTCGAGGAGTTGGACCTGCGCGATTGCGTCGTCGTCCCGGGGTTTGTCGATGCGCATGCGCATCCGTTGTTTGCAGGTGATCGCGAACCGGACTTTGCGGCGCGCCAGCGCGGTGAAAAGCCGGCGCTTGGAATGTTGTATACCGTCGAACGCACGCGCGAGGCGTTGTTGCAGCCGAAGCGGTTCTACGATGACACGATTAGGCCGCGTCTGCGCACGATTCTCGCGCACGGAACGACGACGCTCGAAACCAAAACCGGCTACGCCCTGCACGCGCCCGGCGAAATGGCGCTGTTGGATATGATCGCGGCCCATCGTCACGACAACGACGTTCCAACACTGGTCGCGACGTTTCTCGGCGCGCACGCCCTTCCGCCGGAGTTCACTCGGGAAGAAGCGTTTGTCGATTATCTCATCGATCATCTGATTCCGGCCGCTCACGCGCACGGCGCCGTCTACGCCGACGCATTTTGTGAGCCGGGGTTCTTTTCACCGGAGCAGACACGGCGCTACCTGGAAGCCGCGCGCGCGCACGGTATGCGCCTGCGCGTGCATTGCGACGAAATGCAATTCGGTGCTGCCGCGAACATGGCGGTAAGTCTCGGCGTCGATGCCGTCGATCACTGCAATTACATTACCGAAGACGACGTTGCATCCATCGTATCGTCGGAGACCGTCGTGGTCGCATGTCCGGCAACGATTGCGTATCTCGATCTGCCGAAGGCGGCTCCGGTAGCGGCGTTGTTGAAGCGTGGAGCGAGCGTCGCACTTGCGAGCGACTATAATCCCGGAACATCGCCATGCTTCAACCTGCAAACGGTAGCGTATTTCGGGCGCAAGCACTTCGGCATGAGTTCCGCAGAGGCACTGTACGGCGTGACGAGGGCGGCCGCTGCATCGCTCCATCTCGATGCCGGGCGGCTGCGAGCAGGCGGGCGCGCCGATCTCGTGGCGCTGCAGATTGCTGCCCCGGACGAATTCGGATGGCAGCATGGCGGAAATCTCGCGAAGACCGTGGTCCATGCCGGAGTCGTGCATGACATCTGAACTGGTACGCTGCGCGCGTGCGCTCGTGGGCGGTGCAGAACGCCGCAACTTTGCGTTCGCCATTCGCGATGGAGATATTTCGGACGCCGGGGACTTTAGCGCGGTCCAAGCGCGCAACGGCGACCTTCAAACGCGTTCGTTCCCCGAAGATCGCTTGATCGTTCCCGGATTCGTGAACGGCCACAGTCACGCGTATCAAATCCTGCTGCGCGGTTGGGCCGACGACTGGACGTTTGCGAAATGGCGCAGCGACGCGCTCTACCAGGTCGTTCCGAAGCTCACGCCGGACGATATTCATTGGATATTCGTCGCGGCGTTTTCGGAGATGCTCGCGTCGGGCATCACTACCGTCGCGGAGTTCTTCTACCTGAACGGAGCCGGAAACGGCCACGCGCGCGCTGCCATCGAAGCGGCCGCGGAAACCGGTATTCGATTGGTTTTCGCCCGCACGTGGATGGACGCCAACTATGCGCCACCGCAGTTTCGGGAGTCGATCGACGACGCCGTCGCCCGCACGACGGAACTTCGGCAAGAGTTTCCGTGGGCGAACGTTTGCGTCGCACCACATTCGCTCCACGCTGCTTCTCACGATATGATTCGCACGGCAGCCGACTACGCGCGCAGCGCAGGGTGCATGTTGCACATACACGTTGCCGAGGCGCAATACGAGGGGCGCGAAACGCTCGAGCGCTTCGGCGCGACGCCGATTGCGTTGCTCGAGCGGCTACATGCTCTGGACGAACGCACCGTTGCGATTCATGCGATCTACATTACCGAAGAAGAGAAACGCCTCATCGCGCAACGTAACGCGCGCGTCGTTCACAATCCGATGACCAACCAATATTTGGGCGACGGCATCTGCGACGTGATCGGGTTACAGGACCTGGGCGTCACCATCGGCCTCGGAACGGATGCGGACGTAAAGCCGTCGTTAATCGACGAAATGCGAGCGGCCACGCTCCTGCAAAAGATTGCGCGCACCGACGGAAGCGCGCTCGGTGCGCGAGCGGCATTTGCGCTGGGAACGGCTCAGGGGGCACATGCCCTGGACCTGCGCACCGGTGATTTCGCCCCGGGGATGGCTGCAGATTACGTGGTACTCGATGCGTCGCGAATCGACCCGTGGACTCCGGACGTAAACGGGGTAGTCTATCGAGGAAACGATTCGTGGGTTCAGGCTGCCTTCGTGGGCGGCGCCCGCGTCTATACGGGTGAACCGTCCAATCTTGCCAGGCACGCACATGTCAAACTGAGGGAGATCGCGCAACGTGTTATTCCATAAAACTCTGCTCGCGGGGCTGTTGATTGCCGGCATTGCTGCCTGTGGCCACGGAAACTCCCAGTCGGGAACGCAGACAAACGGGATCATGTCGAACAGCTCGGCCAATCCGTCGCCGACATACGCCGCCAACCAACCGATGGGCGGCGTGGGGAATTCCGGTAACGCCATGGCGGTAGGAACGCTCGCGACGATTCCGCCAACGCTCCAATGCGGCGCGGTACAACCGGTTTGGGCGAACACCAAGTCACACGTGTACCATCTTTCAACCGATCCGCTGTATGGGCGCACGAAGCACGGTGAGTACATGTGTCCATCGACGGCCAAAGCGCAGGGATATCACGCGGCGGCAGGAGCGATGAAGAAGCACCACCCGACGCAGCAATAACACCCGATCGCGACGCTACAGCAACGCGCGCAGCGCTTTCATGAAGGGAGCGAAGCGCGCGTTGTTCGTATCGTTGCTGCTAAGGTGCGTGTACACGACCACGACGTAGGCATTGCCTTGCGCGGTTGTCAGGATGCCGCCGTCGTGCGTCACCTCGTCGGTATCGCCGGTTTTGTGCGCGAATCGGTCGCCCGGCATGAGCCCCTTCGTCAATTTGTCGTTCCAGTATTGGCGCACGAGCGCACCGCGTACGAGATCGCTGTGCGGGATCTGGTCGAGCGCGATCAGTTCAAAAAGACGCGCTGCGTCACTCGCCGGATGGGTGTTGCGGTGAATGCCGTCCCAACCCGGGTCGTCGATCAACGGATCGCTCCCCGAAAGCTTACGATGAAACGACGTGCGCTTCAGGCCGAACTGCTGCTGCGCGATGTCGGTAGCGCGTTGACGTCCGACGATGTCGAAGAGCATGTTGGTAGCGACGTTATCGGAACGGGAGATCGCGAGATCGCAGATCTCGTCCAGGCGGGCGGATGCGCCGGTGTGCAGCGGCGAGGGTGCGTCATTGTACGTCATATTGGCGGCCGCCACTTCAATCGGTTCATCGAGCCGTAGCCGGCCGGCGTCGACCTCGGCCAAGGCCGCGGCCACTAGCGGTGTCTTGATCATCGAAGCGGGGTAGAGGTCTAATTCGGCGTGCGCCGAGACGTCGTGGTCCGGGGCGCCGCGATCGAGCGGGCGCACGATGATGGAAGCCGGCACGAGGCCGGCCCGGCGGCCGAGGTCAGCCAATGTCGAGTCAACGAGCGCTGCATCCATCAGCAAGCCCGTGCGGTCTGAAGAATCGTATTCCTGCAAGTATGTACTTGCACGCGTCGAATCGGCGTGATACACTCTGCGTGCAAGTACCCACTTGCGTACGGTTCTGAAGATTGAGATAGAGACGATGCAACCAATCATGTTCGAATACAAGCCGGATCGCTTGCCGGCCATCCAAGCAGCCGTCATGTCGGCCCTCGAAGCCGGTGCGCCGCGCGTGGTTCTCAATTTGGACCAGCTTGAACGGCTGGATAGCGAAGGGGTCCGAGGGCTCATCCTCATGCTCCGCCGCTCGCGCGAAATCGGCGGCGAACTTGCGCTGCAAGTGACGCGTCCCGAAATCATCCGTTCGCTCGAAGTGATGGCGCTCGATCGCCTTTTCCCGATCGTAAAAGCGCAGGTGGCGGCCTAGATGCGGCGTCTTTTCGTTGCGATGCTCGCTTCGGCTGCGCTGTGCGCTGCGCCCGTCCAAGCGCAGTCACCAACGGTCGATGCGCGTACGGTCATCGCGAAGATGTCAGATCGCAACCCATCATTGTCGTCGTACCGGGCGCCGGTGCACGTCGACGTTCACATGCTCAATTTCCCGTTTCTATCGCCGAAGCTCGACGGTACCACGTATTTCAAGCGGCCGGGTAACTACGAAGTGGTGTTCACAAAGGTTCCAAGTTACGCGAAAGGCTTCGAAAAGCTGTTCAACGACGTCGGCGATCCGCAATCGTGGCAAAAGGACGAGAACGTCACGTTCGAAGGCATGCAGCAGCTCAATGGGCGCCCTATGCTGACGCTCAACATGACGAAGAAGATCCATAGCACGATCTTGGATCACGCGGTCGCATACGTCGATCCGCAGAGCTACGAGCTGTGGCAGATGGAGTGGCACTACACGAGCGGCGGGACGATCGTGATGCGTCAGTGGTATCGCAGCGAAGGACCATTCAGCGTGCTTTCGCAGCAACACGCGGAGATCGATATTCCGCACGTGCGTGCCGTCGCGGATTCGGCTTACGGCACCTATCAGACCAATATCGCCGTGGACGACTCGGTGTTTAGCAAGAAATGATCGAAGCACGAACGCCCGACCCGTCGAAGAACGCATTGCCCGAAGATACCCGGACGCGAATCATTTCCGCCGCACGCGAAGTGATTGCACGCAAGGGAAAACGCGGCGCGACGACGCGTGAAATTGCAGAGGTTGCCGGCGTCAACGAAGCGACGCTATTCCGCCACTTCGGCACGAAGGAATCGCTGATCGTCGCGGTCGCGAAATTCTCCTGTGGCGAGATCGTGCTGCGCGACGTCGTTTCGACGCTGTCCGGCCCGATTGAAGAAGATCTGTACACGATCGCAAGCACGATGACGAAGCGGATGGAGTCGATGATCGACATGATTCGCTGGTCTTTAGTGGAGATCGATTATGAAAAGAGCATCTTTGCGCAGGAAGCCTGGCGCCCGCAACTCGCAATCCATGGCGTTGTCGCTGACTACATGGAATCGCAAATCAAAGCCGGAGCGATCAGGGGCAAATCCGAGGATCTCGCCTCCGTTTTTACCGGGATGATCTTTGCGCGCGTCATCGCTCGCGAAAAATTTCCGGAGAGCCGGCTTTTCAACGACACGGAGTACGCACTCCGCTACTTCATCGACGTCTTTCTTAATGGCGTAAGGAGCAAAGAGTAATGAACACGCGCGAGGTCGAGCAGCCAAAGATACCGGCCGCTTCCACGCATCAAAACGGTCGCGGGACGGACCCCGTCATCGGCGACGAAGAGCGCAGCGGCCCCCGCAAGCGCATCATCTTCGGTGTGATCGGCGCGATCGTCGCGATCTTCCTGATTTTTGTTGGCGTGAAATGGTTCATGTACGCTCGCGTGCACGAGGGAACCGACGATGCGCGCGTCGATGCTGATCCCGTCGCGATAACCAGCAAGATCAACGAGCGCATCGATCAAATTTTGGTTGATACGAACGAATCGGTGAAGCGCGGCCAAGTCCTGATCGTCCTCGACAATGCCGTCGAGGCGGCGCAGGTACGGCAAGCGCAAGCGCAGTTCGATCTCGCGCTGGCCAATCAACGCTCGACCACGACCCAAGGCCAAGGTGGTGTTGCAGAGGCACAAGCGAACACGGCAAACGCGCAAGCGCAGGTTCCGGTAGCGCAATCCGGTGTTGCGCAAGCCACCGCGCAGTTACGTGCTGCACAAGCGCAGCTTCCCGCCGCGCAAGCCGCGTACCAGCGCGCAGCCGCGGATTACTCACGCACGGCTTCGCTCGTTGCCACCGGCGACGTTCCGCGCCAGCAACTCGACGCGGCACGCGCGACGCAAGCCGCGGCGGCGGCGCAATTTCGCAACGCGCAGGATCAAATCAACGTCGCGCAAGCCAATCTGTCGGCTGCCCAACAACGCGTCGGTGCTGCAGTAGCGGGTGTTGCGGCAGCACAGGGCGGTTTCACGTCGGCGCAAGGAAAGTTGCAGCAGGCCTCCGATCCAAGCCAAGTTGAGGCCGCACGCGCGCAGCTCGCGATTGCGAAGCAGAATCAGGGCTACACGCGTATCATGTCGCCGATCGACGGATACGTCGGCGAGAAAAGCGCCGAAGTGGGACAGACCGTTTCGGGCGGAGAGACGCTCCTGACGTTGATTCCGACGGGACCTGGGAAAATTTACATCACGGCCAACTACAAGGAAACGCAAGTTGGAAAAATGCGCGTTGGACAGGAAGCCGACATCCTCGTGGATGCGTACAAAGGCACGACGTTTCACGGGCACCTGATCTCGATCAATCCTGCGTCGCAAAACACCTACGCGCTCGTTCCGGCGCAGAACGCGACCGGCAATTTCGTCAAAGTGACGCAGCGAATTCCGGTGCGCATCTCGATCGACGATGCAAATGCGAATATGCCGCTGCGGCCGGGCATGAGCGTCGAAGCGTATGTGAAAGTCCGCTAGAGAGCGCGCACTTTCGATGACGCAATCAACAAACGTGGTCGAGCACGGCCTGCGTAGGGTCGTCGTGAGCGTTGCGGTCATTGCCGCGACCCTCTTGGAGATCATCGATACGACGATCGTCAACGTCGCGCTCCCCAATATTCAAGGGAACTTCGGCGTAGCAGTGGATCAGGCGGCGTGGATCGTTACCGGATACATCATTGCAAACGTCGTCGTCATTCCGATAACGCCTTGGCTCGCGGCGCGGTTCGGCCGGCGGCAGTACTTCTTCGCCTCGATCGTGATGTTCACGATTGCATCGCTGATGTGCGGTTCCGCGGCAAGCTTTGGACAACTGGTCTTTTGGCGGATCATGCAAGGCATCGGCGGTGGCGGTCTCATCTCGACGTCGCAAGCAATTCTTCGCGACACCTATACGCTGCAAGAACAAGGTAAGGCGCAGGGCATTTTTGCGATGGGCGTCATCGTGGGTCCCGCGCTCGGTCCGGTTCTTGGCGGATGGATCACCGATAATTTGACGTGGCGATGGGCGTTCTATATCAATTTGCCGGTTGGCATCATCGCGGCAACGTTGATCTGGTTCTACCTGCGCAATCCGCAGGAACCGCAGCGAAAGAGATTGGATTGGCTTGGCCTCGGACTGCTTGCGATGGGCCTGGGTTCAATGCAATACGTGCTCGATCAAGGGCAGCAGTTCGATTGGTTCAGCGATCCGAACATCCGGCTATTCACGGCACTCGCTGTTGCGGGGATCGGTTCGTTCATTTGGTGGACCCTTCGCAGCAAGATTCCCGTCGTTGACCTGCGCGTCTTACGTCTGCGTCAGGTTGCCGCCGGAAGTCTGCTCGGAGCGGTGATGGGCGTGAGCCTCTACGGTTCAGTGCTCGTCCTTCCGCAGTATTTGCAAGGATCGCTCGGATTTACCGCCACGCTGTCCGGGCTCACGATTCTGGTCCGCGCTCTTGCCGTCATGCTATTCACACCGATCACGGCTGCGCTCGCAGGCAGAGGAACGATCGACGTTCGGCTTTCAACCGCGATCGGTTTCGTGCTGCTCGGTATCTCGAATTGGGTTCTCGCCGGTGTGACAACGCCTCAGTCGCAATTTGGTACATTCATCGTTGCGCTCGTTATCAGCGGCATCGGGCTCTCGCAAATATTCGTTCCGCTCTCGATCGCCGTACTCGGCGGCGTGCCGGACAAAGAAGTTCCCGCGACGTCGGCTTTCTTCAACCTCTCACGCCAAGTCGGTGGCAGCATCGCAACAGCGATTTTGGTGACGCTGCTCGTGCGCGGCGTGAGTATGCATCAAAGCAGTCTTGCCGCGTCGATCACACTCAATCACCCGGCGACCGCACAATATCTTCAACACAACGGGGGCGAACGATCCGTCACCGCGCTTGCGAATCTGGAGGCAGTGGTCGAAGGGCAGGCTGCCGTTCAATCCTATGCCGACACGTCGCGTTGGATCGCCGTGATCTCGATTGCGCTTGCCCCGTTGGTTCTTTTGCTCAATAAGCCGCGCTTAGGCGGCCCGATTCCGGCTGAATAGGAGTACACGTGAAGACACGTACGCTATCATCGCTCGTTGCCGTAGCGGCATTCACTGCGCTTGCGCCGTTGTGGGCGGGAGCGGCACCACTGCCGCAAGCGGCGACGATACCGACACCCGAGCCGTCGCCGGTCGTTCCCGTTGCACCGACGGTTGCACCGGGATATAGTGCGCCGAACGTCGCTCCAACATCGGCCGACGTCGTCGGCGTGACGCAACAGCCGTTCGTCGGAATCTCATTGAGCGATGCTGTGGGCATGGCCCTTCTGAAAAATCCCGACCTTGCGGTCGCGGCCGCGAACTCCCGTATTGCGACGTATCAAATTCGCGCGGCAAAGGGCGCCTATGACGTGCGATTTCAGGTAGAACCGTCGATCTCGCATAGCAAGTCGGCGCCGCAAAACGCCTTTTTCTCCGGCCCCGGTTTCGGTCCGATCGAACAGAACCGTCAGTCGCTCCAGGCCGGCATCACCGGTCAAACGCAGACGGGTGGCCAATACAGCGTGAATATCACGCAATCCCGGGTCGACGATAACACGATCATCAACGCCTTCAGCCCGTACTATCTGGCGTCGCTGAACGTCTCGGTGACGCAACCGCTTCTGAAGGGGTTCGGGGCCGGAAATGACGTTCGACGTCAACTGCTGCTTTCGGAAATCAACTCGCAAGGATCAGCTGCACAAGCATTCGTCAGCGCTTCCACCACGATCGCTAACGTCTCGAATATATATTGGGACTTGGTTGCGGCTTGGCGAAATGTGGCGATACAAGAAGACGCCTTGCATCAGGCGATCCTGCAACAGCAAAGCAACGTTCGTCTTGCGAAACGCGGTGCGGCAGCTCCTATCGATGCCGTCGAATCGTCGACGCAAGTTGCGGTCTATCAAGATAACGTCTACTCCGCATTACAAAGCGTGTCGACGTTGCAGAATCAGCTGAAGAGCCTCGTCGTGGATGATCCTGCCGATCCGATCTGGCAGGCGAATTTGGTTCCGACGTCCTCGGTGCAGCAAGTGCCGAACGTTGCTCCGCTTGCGACGATCTTGGCGCAGGCGATGCAGAACCGGCCGGAGTTACGCGAGGTGGCGTCGACGCAGCAACAGGCCGACGTCAATCTCGCGTATGCGCGCAATCAATTGAAGCCGGCGGTCGATCTGGCGCTCGGATATCAAGGCAACGGCTTTGCCGGAAATGCGCTGCCGCCGTTCACACTGCCGGGGACGCCCGCCGTTCCCCCGCCGTCATACTTGGGCGGCACGTACGGACAGGCATACGGAAATATAGGAAAGTTTCCGACGTATCAAGCGGGCGTCGTGGTCTCAACGCCGTTGGGCAACAATACGGCGAAAGCGGATCTCGCGGCTGCCCAAGAACAAGAACGCATTGTGAAGATCCAAGCGGCGGGTGTCGATCAGCGCATCGTGTTCGAGGTGCGCAACGCCGTGCAAACCTATCAGTCGGCGTTGTCGCGGTTGTACGCCGCTCGCAAAGCACGAGACGCCGCGCAGCAAGTTTTCGCAAGCGAACAACGCAAATTCCGTAACGGCGAATCCACGACGTTCCTCGTCTTTCAGCGACAGGTCGAACTCGTGCAAGACGAAGGCCGTGAATTACAAGCACAGACCGACCTGAACAAGGCCGTGGTCGAATTGCAGCGGGTCGACGGAACGATTTTGAGCACCAATAACGTTACCTTAGAAACGATCGGTCAAGGAGCCGCAAAACCATGACGATTCTCACATCCGCAAAACCTTTGAAAATGAGCGAATCGACGTACCGGAAATTGCAGCAGCGCAGTGCCTTGCTCTACCTGCGCGAAATTGAGCGTTGGAACCGGCGCCCGAGATAGATGAATGAAGCCGTCCCGAAGGGCGGCTTCTTCTCTAGCGGCGGACGCGCTATCATGGAAGTGTGGACCGGCGATCGTTTGCGTTCTTGCTCGCCGCGGCGCCGCTATTGGTGAGCGCGCGACCGAACCTTGCCCGTGCGGCCGATCCGGCTGTTGCAATCCCGGTTGAGGTGAGAGGTGGACGTCTTTTCGCGGTGCCCCGGACCCTTGACGGACACACGTTCGCGTGCTGGCTTGATACGAGTGGTGCCGGATTCATCTTTGACTCCGCGGTAGAGACGTTTGCACTGCCCTTTCGCCGCTCCGCGGGAAAGCGGCGCGCAGTTCTGCCACCGTTTCGCTCACCCTATACAGTGCCGCCACTCCAAGGCGAAAACGGCGAATTACCCGTGTTCGAGCGGACTGAGCACGATAAGAACGATCCGCTGCTTCACGGCTTCGAAGCGCAGCTGGGGCATACGTGGTTTGCGCAGCGGATCTGGCAGTTGAACTATCCCAAAAAAACGATGCACTTGCTCGCTGCACCACTCGAGACCAAGGATGCGACGGTAGAGTTGACGATCGACGAAGGATATCCACGGCTCTCGGTCGTCGTTGCGAGCGAGGCAATTCCCATGGCGTTCGACACCGCAGCATCGATTGCGTTCGCGTCCGATTGGCGCGACGGCGGCCCTGAAGTGCAAGCCACGAGTTTTATTCCGAAGGCGACACTTGAGCGCTGGCATTCGATTCACCCGGCGTGGAAAGTAAGCCGGAATGTCGGCGTTACTGCCGGGTGCGATCGAATTTTCGTTCCTGCGTTGCAGGTTGGAGCCGTTGAGCTTGGGCCGACGGCATTTACGACACGTCCGGGCGATGACGTCTTTGCCGGCGATTTCACAGGTGGAAAGCTCGGCGCAAACGCCTACGCTGATTGTGTCGTTACGCTCGATTATCCAAACCGCCGGCTGCGGCTCGATCGACAAGCCAAATAAGCACACCGCTCGCCGGAGCAATGCTCTGCGCGGGAAACTGCCGAGGATCTCGCGGTCCCTCGCGCACGAGCGACAGCGTCTTCGCCTTGGCTTGGCCTTCTACGGCGAACGCAACGGTGCGCGACGCGTTCAATACCTTCGGCGTCAACGTGATTCGCCACTGTGCTTGTGACGGCGCGAACACGGCACGGACGAACTCGTCGTTGTCCGTCAGGGGATCGGTCCCCGGGAAGAGTGAGGCAGTGTGGCCGTCGTTGCCCATTCCCAACATCGCGAGATCGAGACGGGGATGCTCTCCAAGGGTCGCAACCAGCTCGTCGCGATACGCGCGTGCAGCGGCCACCGGATCGACTTCGCCCTGCATTCGAAAAACGTTGGTTGGGGGGACGCTCGCCGATTGCAGAAACGTGTCGCGTGCCATCTTGTAATTCGACTGCGCGTCATCGGGCGGTACGCAGCGTTCGTCGCCGAAAAAAATGCGGACGCGACTCCAATCGATCGCGTTTGAAAGTGGCGGCGAGCCCAGCAACGCATACGCCGCCTTCGGCGTCGTTCCGCCCGATAGTGCAACTGCGAACGATCCGCGCTGAGCGATTGCATCCTTTGCACGCTCGATGAAGAGCTCGGCAAGAGCGTGGGCCACCGCGGCGGGATCGGGATAGACGCGGAGTTCACCGATCACCGCTAGCGCCTTTGGAAATCGATGATGTGCTCGATCACCGCGAGCGTCTCATGAAACACGCGATCGCGTTGCTGCTGCAGGATGGCTCTTTCCACGAGGGACGCAATGTCGACTCCGAGCATCGGCGCACAGCGCCGGTCCTGTGGGCGCTTCCCGATCGCTTCGAGGCAAATCGCATTCGGATCTTCCTCGAAGACGTGGGCGGAAAACGTCGTTTCCTCAGACTGAAGAACGACGCGCTGCAAGCGGCGCGGTTGGCCGCCTTGCACGATCTCGAACGAGATCGCCTCATTGTCGCGATTACACATCTGGTTTTTGCCGCAGGGCGACCATTCGAGCCGGCTCGCAAGCCATCCTAAAAGGTAGTACGCTTCAGCTTCGGAGCCGGCGGTTATCTCGACACGGCGCAGCCGCGAGAGTTCTTCCATTGCGCCCGGTTGATCGAAGAATTCCGCAATGAGATCTTGCCAGCCGGCAAGGCGAATATATGCGAGGTCCTGCGCGTTGATTCCCACATGAGCGTCACAGAAAGCGATGAAATCACGAAGTGATTTTATGCCGGTATCCGTGACGGAACTGTTGCAGATCACGGTGTGTGCTCGTTCAGCAAGGCGAACAAAGCGCTCGTCTTTGCTGATACGCGCCGCGATCCAGGCGAGGACGACCGGTGCTTCGGCGAGCGCGAGCGTCGAAAGGGCACCGGAGAGCGACGCAGCATCGCTGTCTTTCACGCCGACTTCGATCCACTCACCACGCGGATCGTCCGGATCGACGATACTGCGCGCATCGGGCGTTTGCGTTCCGTCCAGCACGATGACCCGCGATGGATGGCGTTCGGCAACCGCATGCGTACGTTCTCGGATCCAGTCCGCAATCGACGGATCGTCGAAGAATACGGCAAACGTCATCGTCGCCGCCTTTGCGCCCGTCGTTTGACGCGCCAGATTCAACTCGTCGAGCAACGGATGAACGTCGAGGCTCACAACGGACGCCAATCCGGAAAGAGCCGCTTAGCCGCGTCCGGACCTTCGGTTCCGGCGGCATAGTTGGGAAACGTGAAGTCCTTGGTATTCTCCCAGACGTCCAAAACCGGTGTAACCACTTCCCATGCACGTTCGACCGCGTCCCAGCGCGTGAAAAGCGTTTGGTCACCGCGCATTGCGTCGGCAATCAATCGTTCATACGCGGGTGGCGATTGCACGCCGAAGCCGCTGCCGTAATTAAAATCCATGAAGACACTGCGAATGTGGCTCTTCGGTCCGGGAACTTTTGCGGAAAAGCGCATCGCGACGCCCTCGTCGGGCTGAATTTTGATGACGAGCGCATTGGGTTCAATCGCGTCGCTTGCGTCGCCGTAGAAGCGATGCGGGATCGGTTTGAAGGTCACCGCGATCTCCGACATCTTTCGCGCAAGACGCTTCCCCGATCGCAGATAAAACGGAACGCCGGCCCAACGCCAGCTCTCGACGAACAACCGAACGGCCGCGTACGTCTCCGTGTTCGAAGCGGGCGCAACGTCGGGCTCTCGCCGATACCCGATCACGGGTTTGCCGTTGATGACGCCGGGGCCGTACTGGCCGCGCACCGCCATGTTAACGACGTCGGCGTGCGTCGGCGGTGCGATGGCCGAGAAAACTTTGTATTTCTCCGATCGTATTGCATCTGCGTCGGCGTTTGCGGGCGGCTCCATGGCTACGAGCGCGAGCAGGTTCATGACATGGTTCTGAATCATGTCGCGAAGCGCGCCGGCATGATCGTAATAGCCGCCGCGAAGTTCGACACCGAGCTGCTCCGATGCGGTAATCTGAATCGACTGCACGTAGTTCCGGTTCCATACCGGTTCGAAAATCGTGTTCGCAAAGCGCAGCGCCATGATGTCTTGGACGGGCTCTTTGCCGAGGTAGTGATCGATACGATACACCTCGTTCTCGCGAAAGACGCGATCGACCGTTTGCTGCAGCGTCCGCGCCGATTGAAGATCGGTGCCAAACGGTTTCTCCACGATGATGCGGGACCAGCCGCGCTCGTCAGCGCGCGGATCCAAAGCGGCAGTTTTGAGTTGGTCGATGATGATCGGAAAGACGGAGGGCGGGGTCGAGAGATAGTAGAGGCGATTTCCCTTCGTCCCCAGCTTGTCGTCGTTCTCGTCGAGCCGGCGTTTCAGCGCTGCGTAACAGTTTGGATCGTTGAAATCCGCGCTCATGTAACTTAGGCGTTTGGCAAAGTCGTCCCAGAGCGCACCTTGCGGTTTCTCTCCCTCAGGAGCGAACTCCGCGAGCTGCTGCTTGCAATAGTCGCGGAAATCGTCGTCGCTATATTCCGTTCGGGAAAATCCGACGATCGCGAAGTCGTTCGGGAGAATCCCATGCAAGCGTAATGCGTACATCGCCGGCAGCAGCATCCGCTTGAACAGGTCTCCGCTGGCGCCGAAGAAGACGATGCTGCACGGATCCGTGACGCGATCGGTCTGCATGCCTGCGCGTAACGGATTGACCTGGCGGCCGTCGAGCGGCGTCGCAACCACGTCAGCCATGCGTCTCCGCTTTTACGGCATGACCGCCGAATTGATTGCGTAGTGCCGCGATCACCTTCGCGCTGAACGATTCGTCCTGACGCGAAACAAAACGTGCGAGAAGTGACATCGTGATAACCGGCGCCGGAACGTTTTGATCGATCGCCGCTTGAACGGTCCAGCGACCCTCGCCTGTGTCGTCCACGTAACCGCGAATATTCTTCAATTCAGGATCTGCTTCGAACGCCAACACCGCCAAGTCCAACAGCCACGACCGCACCACGCTGCCGTGCCGCCATAACTCCGCGATCTGCCGCATGTCGAACGTGAACGGCGATTTCTCGAGGATTTCAAAACCTTCGCCGTATGCTTGAAGCATGCCGTACTCAACGCCGTTATGCACCATCTTCGAGAAGTGTCCCGCTCCGGCGGGCCCAACGTGCGCATATCCGTTTTCGGGGGCGAGTGTCAAAAAGATCGGCTCGCATGCCTTCACAGCATCGTCGTCACCGCCCACCATGAGGCAGTAGCCTTCCTTGAGGCCCCAGATGCCTCCCGACGTTCCGGCATCAACGAGGTGCACGCCTTTGGCCTTGCAGCGCTCGTAGGCCGCTAGGCCTTCTTTCCAATTCGTATTGCCGCCGTCGATGATGATGTCACCGCTTTTCAGCAAACCGGTGAGCTCGTCGATCGTATCGTCCGTCGGCCGCCCCGAGGGAACCATGATCCACACGACCTTGGGCGAGCTATTCAGCTTCGAAACAAGATCGCGTAGACCGTTCGACGGTGTTGCACCGCCGGCAGCCGATGCTTGAATTGCATCGGCATTGCGATCGAAGACGACGACGCTGTGCCCACCTTGCAGAAGGCGCGTCGTCATGTTGGCTCCCATCTTGCCCAGACCAACCATCGCTAACTGCATCTAGACGCCCGCCGTGAGCGCAGCATCGACGGCCTCGATCAACGCGCGAAGCGCGGCGTCGACCGCACCCTTCAAATGAATTCGCGCTCCGCGCCGATGCCGTTTGTCGAGCGATTGCCAATCACCGAGCGCCTGGGCGGCGAGCAGCGTGCGGAAACCGACTTTCATGCCGGGGATGGGCGGGTCGTTGGGTTCGTCGCCGGTGATTTGAATCATGACCGCGGAATCCGGGCCGCCCTTATGCAGTTGTCCGGTCGAGTGGAGGAAACGCGGCCCGAAACCGACCGTCGTTGCAACGTCTTGTGCATTGCGAATTTTGAGGCGGAGTTCGTCGAGCATTTCGATATGTTCCGCATTTCGCGCAACGTACGCGCAGATCGCGACGTAATCGCCGGGAGCGACTTGATTGAAGAGTGCCGCAAGGGCTTGTGCCGTGTCTTTCGCCTGAATCGAACGGCTTCCCGAAAGGAACGTGACGTCGAACGAGGCGCCGTCCACATTCGGTGAAGGTTCGTCAATGGAACCTTTTTGTTGAAAGGTCTCGAGCAGGGCTTTGGTGTTGTCTTTTGATTCTTGCACGTTCGGTTGATCGAATGCATCGATGTGCAAGATCGAGCCGGCCGCGGCCGTTGCGATCTCCCAGAGATAGAATTGCTCGCCGAGGTCGTACTCGTCGTTCATCGCAAGCCGGATAACCGGATGACCCGCGTCCTCGAGCGCTTGCAGCTTTTCGTTGACGCCACGCGCCGGATCGGGCAGATTCGCGCCGGCATACACAAAAACGCGATCGTTGCCATAGTCGTCCGGATCGCCGAGCTGCTCGCCTTCGATCGGGATGATGCCCTTGCCGAGTTTGCCGGTAGACTCGGCGATCAATTGCTCAGCCCAGGCGCCGAAAGCGGCGACGTCGGTATGTGTGACGATGGTCAGCTTGTCGCGGCCGTTTGCGGCGAGCGCGCCGATCGCTGCCCCGAACCTTACGCCTGGAGCAACGCGCGGATCGACCACTTTGTCGTTTGCGTGCATCGCACCAAGTCCGCGGTCCAACAGTAAGTTTACGTCGTAACCGGCGAGCGCCGCCGGAACCATTCCAAAAAAGGAGAGCGCCGAGTAGCGTCCGCCGATATTCGGATCGTTCTTGAAGATACGGCGGAACTTGTGATCGGTCGCAACGTCGACCATCTTCGTTCCCGGATCGGTGATCGCGATGAACTGCGAGCCGGCTTTATCTGAACCCGCGATCTTCGCGACTTTGTCGTAATAGTAGGCAAAGTACGCATTGGGTTCGGTGGTGGTTCCGCTCTTACTCGCGACGATGAAGAGCGTATCGCGTATCGAGATCGCTTCGTCCAACTCTTCGATCTGCGTCGGATCGGTCGAGTCGAGCACGTGCAGTTGTGGATATCCGTCGATCTTGCCGAACGTTTCGGCCATAATATCGGGTGCGAGCGAGCTTCCGCCCATTCCGAGGACGACGACATGATCGAAATCACGCGCGACTTCTTGTGCGAACTTCAGTAAGTCCGGAACGTCTTCGAGCAGATGTTGAGGGATGTCGAGCCAGCCCAACGCGTGGCGAATGATCTCTGCTGCTGCGGGATCGTTCGACCACGGAGAAGGGTCCTTGGCCCACAGCTTCTTCAAGAAATCGTTTTTTGCAAGCGTATCGAGGGCCGTCTCGTACGATGCGTTCGCTGCTCCAAGGTGCAAACTGACGCGCTCCGCGCCCGAAGCGAGCTGCTTCTGTTTATAAACGATCGCGCCGAGCAGTGCGCCCCACGAATCGGCGAAGAGTTTCACCCCTTCGACTTGCAACTGATGCGTGACGTCAAAGAATGAGATTCCGGCATCTTGCAATGCGCTCATGACCGCACGCGCATCGTCGACGCCTTGATGGATCGTGTCGGGGACGACCTTCCCGTGATCGAGCAATGCATCGAGCGTGCCCGGCGGCATCGTGTTTACCGTGTACCGGCCGACGACCGGTTCGACGTACATCAAATCGGGATATGCGGGGTTCTTCGTCGACGTGCTTGCCCACAACGGACGCTGCATTGAGGCTCCGGCCGCCTTAGCTTTCGAAAACGGTTCGCCTTGGAAAAGCTCTTCGAATTTCTGATAGGTGAGCTTGAGGTTTGCGATGCCGGCTTTGCCGAGAAGGTCCGAAAGTTTTTCGCCCTTGTCGATCTTCGCTTGAATCAACTTATCGACGGCGCTGTCGATGCGGCTGACGAAGACCGAGTTCACCGAGCGGATGCGATCCACCGGCTTGCCCTCGGCGATGCGTCGTTCGATACCCTTGATGAACGCGCGCGCGGTCTTCTCGTAAAACTCCACCGCAAAGACGAGCGTTACGTTGATGTTGATGCCTTGGTAAATGCACTCTTCGATCGCGGGAACGCCGGCGTTCGTTCCCGGAATCTTCACCATGAGGTTCGGGCGATCGACCCGCTGCCACAGGTCCTTCGCCATTGCAATCGTGCCTTCGGTGTCGTTGGCAAGCAGCGGCGAGACTTCGAGACTTACGAACCCGTCGTTTCCACCCGAAGAGTCATACACGCTGCGAAATGTGTCGCACGCGCTTTGGATATCTTGAATCGCAAGGTCCCAGAAGAGCGCATCGGCGTTCTTCTCTTCTGCTATCAGCGAGCGGAGCTGCTCGTCGTAGTCATCGCCGGCGCCGATTGCTTTTTCGAAGATCGACGGGTTGCTGGTCATGCCGCGCAGTCCCCGATCGATCAGACGTTTCAACTCGCCGGATGCAAACATGCTCCGGCGCAGATTGTCCAGCCACACGCTCTGGCCGGCGTCGAGCAGTTGTTTGAGTTGATTTTCCACGATATCTCCTAGCGGGTGGATGCGAGCGCAAATTTTTCGAGAGCGATCGTTGCAATATTGTCCGCCGTAAAGCCGAAGGCTTCGGCGATCTTGGCTGCGGGAGCAGAACGCCCGTAATGATCGATGCCGAACGCATACCCGCGATCACCGACGTATTTGGACCACCCGAACGTCGAACCGGCTTCTATTGACATGCGCGCCGTGACGTTCGGCGGAAGGACGCTATCCTTGTACGACTGCGTCTGCTGGTCGAACAGGATCCAGCATGGCATCGAAACGACCCGCGTGCGCACGCCTTTCGCATCAAGCACTTTTTTGGCGTCGATCGCGAGCGAGACTTCGGATCCGGTCGCAATCAGAATCAGGTCGATGGCACTTCCTTGCGCTTGGCCCGGCGAACCGGCGTCGGCAATGACGTAGGCACCCTTGTCGACGTGCGCGTCGCGCTCGCCGAGAAACGGCAGTTTTTGACGCGAGAGGACGAGCGCCCACGGACAGCCGCTCTGCGGATCGATCGCCAGTTTCCACGCCTCCAGCGTCTCCAACGCGTCCGCCGGCCGAACCATGTTTACGCGCGGCATCGCGCGCAGCATCGCGAGTTGCTCGATTGGTTGATGCGTAGGGCCGTCCTCGCCGAGAAAGACTGAGTCGTGCGTAAAGACATAGATCGAATGGAGTTCGCTGAGCGCCCCGAGACGCAGAGACGGTTTCAAGTAGTCGACGAAGTTGAAGAACGTTGCCGCGAACGGCATCAAGCCACCGTGCAACGCAATGCCGTTTGTGGCCGCCGCCATCCCATGCTCGCGTACGCCGTAATGAATGTTTCGGCCACCGTAATTTCCGAACTCGAAATCGCCTTCGCCTTTCAGATAGGTTTTCGTTGACGGATCCAGATCTGCAGAACCGCCGACGAGTTCCGGCAATGCGGCAGCAATCGCATTCATCACCACGCCTCCGGCGTCGCGCGTAGCAACGTTTCCGTTCTCGGCCGTGAATTGCGGCCAGGGGAGCGTCTTCGGTAGTTCACCGGCCAAAATTCGCGTCAGCTCTCCCGCGATATCACCGTTCGACGCTTTCCATGTATCGAGCGTCTGTTGCCAGTGCGTTTGCAGTTCTGCGCCCTTGCGGCCCAGTTCCCGAAAATACGCGAGGACGTCGTCGGGAACGTAAAAGTCGCGATCGGCCGGCCATCCCAACTCTTCTTTGGTTTTCTTCACGTTGTCGGGTCCGAGCGGCTCGCCATGCGCTTTAAATGTGTCTTGCAGCGGCGATCCGAAGCCGATGTGCGTGCGTACCGCGATGAACGATGGCCGGTCGGTGACGTTCTTGGCGACGGCAATTGCTTGATCGATCGTATCGACGTCGTTCGCATGGCTTACATCGATGAGTTGCGTGTGCCAACCGCTCGCTTCCATTCGCGCGCATGCGTCGTCGGTGAGCGTTATGTCGGTCGGTCCGGCGAGCGAGACGAGATTGTCATCGTAGAGAACGATGAGTTTTCCCAGTTTTAAGTGACCGGCAAGCGAGATCGCTTCCTGGCTGAGGCCTTCCATCAGGTCGCCGTCGCCGCAGATCACGTACGTGAAATGATCGCAGATGGCGGCATCCGCTCGATTGTATCGTGCGCCCAAATGCGCTTCGGCGATCGCGAAACCAACCGAGTTTCCGACGCCTTGTCCTAGCGGTCCGGTCGTCGCCTCGACGCCCGGCGTATGTCCCACCTCCGGATGTCCGGGTGTCTTGCTTCCGAGTTGCCGGAAACTCTTGAGATCGTCGAGTGAAACGGCATAACCGGTGAGGTACAGCAGCGCGTAGAGCAGCATCGAGCCGTGGCCGGCCGAGAGAATGAAACGATCGCGGTTGAACCAATGCGGGTCTTGCGGATTGAACCGGAGGTGCCTTGACCACAGCGTGTACGCCATGGCGGCGGCGCCCAAGGGCATTCCGGGGTGACCCGAGTTGGCTTTCTGGACGGCATCGACGGCGAGAAAACGAATCGCGTTTATACGTTGCTCGTCGACCGGCGAATTCGGCACGGCATCTCCTTAAGTCAATAGGACGATGGCAATCACGGGCGAGGCTATTTCGCCCTCGGTGATTGATCTCTTACCCTATCGAACGCCGCTGGAGCTTGAAGAGATGCGTCGCTATCCGTTCGGGCAAATCACCGCGCGCCCGTTTAGCGTCCCCGCACGCAGCGCGCTATAGGCGTCTTCGACCCGCTCGAGCGCAAATCGCGTGACACGCGCGCGAATTTTGCCGTGTCCGGCGAGCGCGATCACCTCGCGAAGCTCCGCTATCGATCCGTAGAACGGGGTCGAAACACGGGCTCCCCATGCAATCTTGCCCTGCGCGTACGGCATGGTTCCACCGCCGAGGCCCACGATTGCAAAGTCGCCGTTCGCGCGCACGAGCTTGCGGCCGAGATCGATCGTCGCTTGCACGCCGACGAAGTCGAAGACGACGTCGGCTTGGCGCCCGCGCAGCAGTTCCAAAATTTCATGCAGCGCGTTTTTGTTCGATAGGACTGCAGCATCTGCACCAAGCTGCAGCGCCTCGCTGAGCTTTGCGGCATCGCTGTCGAGCGCGACGATTCGAACCGCGGTCGTTGTTCGAAGAATCTGGACGGCCATGTGTCCGAGCCCGCCGAGCCCGATGACTACTGCCGTCGCGTCCGGCGTGAGCAACGGCAACGATCGTTTCACGGCAGCGTACGGTGTCAAACCGGCGTCGCATAATGGTGCGGCCTCGACTGGATCGAGATCGCGCAACGGCACGAGATATTTCGCTGCCGGAACGAGCATGTGGGTGGCCATTCCGCCATCCCTGCCAAGACCCGCGCCGCGAAGTGTGCGCTGACGTTCGCAGTAGTTTTCCGCCGATGCAAGACATGCAGGACAGTGCCCACAGCCGTACGCGCAATACACCGCGACGGCGTCCTCGATGTGAAACCCGTGCACGCCCTCACCAAGTGCTTCGATCGTGCCGGTGTTTTCGTGGCCCAAGGTGAAGGGCGGATCGAACTGCGATTTACCGGCGGCTTGTGCGTCGATCACGTGCAAATCGGAATGACACGCACCCGCGCCCGCGACGCGTACGAGTACTTCTCCGGATTGCGGCTCGGGTACGAGGGCATCGTGCACGAGACGTGGTCCGTCGTGAAACAGACGATACGCAAGCATGGCGCCCGTGTTCCGCCTCCGATCTTTCGTTCCCGTGAAGCCGTTGGGCGGAAGAGCGACCGCTTCCAGGATGATACGGTGGATGCCGGAGCGTAACCGTACGCCCGGCATGGAGATGGAGAAGACGCGCGTCACGATTGAACGGCTTGCAGCAGGCGACGGCGACGTACGCGGTGCAGCGGGTGCGGCGATCGACGACGTCATTGCTGCGCTGGACGAGGGACGGCTTCGCGTCGCGCAGCCGCTGCAGGACGGAACGTGGCAGACCAACGCCTGGATCAAACAGGCGATTCTGCTGTACTTCCAGCGCCGCAACGTCCAGTGGATCGGCGATCCGCGAGGTGATGCGCCCGCCTTCTTCGACAAGGTCCCGCTGAAGCGCAATTTCGAACAGCTCGGCGTGCGCTGCGTTCCGCCGGGCGTCGCGCGATACGGAAGTTTTTTGGGGAACGGCGTTATTTTGATGCCGGGCTTTGTCAACATCGGCGCCTACGTCGGTGCGGGATCGATGATCGACACGTGGGCCACCGTTGGTTCATGCGCGCAAATCGGCGCAGGCGTGCACCTCTCCGGCGGCGTCGGCATCGGCGGAGTGCTGGAGCCGCCACAGGCTGCACCGGTGATCGTTGAAGACGGCGCCTTCGTGGGCTCCCGGTGCGTGGTCGTCGAAGGCGTGCGCGTTGAGCGTGAAGCGGTTCTCGGAGCGGGCGTCGTTCTTACCGCAAGCACTCCTATTGTCGACGTGCGCAATGCGCAACCCGCAGTGAGTAAGGGGCGCGTTCCGGCGCGCGCCGTCGTCATCCCCGGGACGTTGCCCAAGACTTTTCCCGCCGGCGAGTTCGGAGTTCCGTGCGCGCTCATCATCGGTACGCGAAACGAATCGACCGATACGAAGACGTCTCTCAATGCGGCGTTGCGGGACTATGAGGTAGCTGTCTAATTGAATCCCAAAGTACTCGAAATCAAAGGATCGCTCATTCGCGAGGTGGCCGCGAAGAAGCGTGCGACGTCGATCGATCTTGGCCTCGGCGAGCCTTCGTTGAAGCCGAATCCGGTTCACTTCGAACGCGCAATGCGATACGTCAGCGAGCACGGCATCAAATACACGCACAACGCCGGCGATATGGCCGTTCGCGAAGCCATCGCGCGGCACTACAACTATCCCGACATGCACCGTGCCGCGAACGTTTGCATCACAACCGGTTCCCAAGAGGCGATGTACGTGACGCTCAAGACGCTGCTCGATCCCTCGAAGGATCAATTGCTCGTCGTCGAGCCGACGTTTCCGTCGTACGCGAAAATGGGGCGGCTGGAGGGCGTCGACGTCGCCCGCGCCGAGTTGTCGGATGCCGATGATTTTGCGTTCGATGCCGAGCGAATTTTGGCCGGCGTAACGGCTAGAACGCGTGCGATCGTGATATGTTCGCCGAACAATCCGACGGGCCGGATCATCCATCGTGCGGAAGCCGAGAAATTGGTGCGCGCGCTTGAAGCGCGTGAAGGCGAGCCGGTCTGGCTGATTCACGACGAAATCTATCGCGAACAGACATTCGTGGAAAGCGAAGCCTATCTCGCCGAACTCTATCCGCACACGATCGTGACCAATTCGGTCAGCAAAAGCAACGCGTTGACCGGCTTGCGGCTTGGATGGATCATTGCGCCGCACGAGGTCGTGGAACAGGCGATCAAAGCGCATGCGTGGTTGACGTCATGCGCCGACACGTTCGCGCAACAGGTCGCGTACGATATCTTTGCGACATTGGGCGGCGTCGGTGAACACGTCGCCTGGTATCGCAGCCAATGGGCCGGCGTCGTTGAGGCCCTCGAACAGAGCGGTCTGCGTTACATCAAACCGGAAGGCAGTTTCTACGCGTGCGTGCGGCTGCCGCGCGGCGTCTCATCGCTGGACGGTGCTCTCGAAATCCTCGCGGAGCATGACGTCTTGACGATTCCGGGCTCAGCCTTCGGCGAGTCATTTGAAGGCTGGCTGCGTTTGAGCTGGGTTGCACCGCTCGATCAGGTGTGCGAAGGCGTGCGCCGCATCAGCGCCTACGCAAATCAATTCGTCTAGCTGCTAGACGGCAACGAGTTCTCGCGCGACGAGCCGGTGCAGCCGGCGCTCGGATTCGGAGTTCGGTTCCGCCGAAAACACGACGAGACGCATATCCGGGAAATCCGGTACGATCAGCGTCGTATGATCGAGGATCATTTCGCCAACATCCTCGTGGAAGAAGTGCTTCATGCCTTCGCAGACTTCCGCGACGTCATGCTGCGCCCACCAGCGACGGAAATGTTCGCTGCGTTCCTGCAATGCCGCGATGAGCGTTCGAAACGCAGGATCGTCGGGATAACGCGCAGCGACCGAACGGAATTGAGCGACGACGCGTGGGCCGATCGCTTCCCATTGCGGATGGCGTTCGCGTGATTCCGGCTTGGTGAAAAACGACCAGAGCATATTGTTGCGTCCGTCCGCGTTGACCGGATCGTAACACAGCGCTGAACGCCAGGCCTGATTGTATGCGAGAAGATCCCACCGGCGGCTGCGAATGTAGGCCGGATTCGGATTCAGCGCTTCGAGCGTGCGACGAAGAACGTCGCTGACGATCTCATCGCCGTCCGTGTACTCGCGTTCGGGCTCGGCTTGTCCCGCCAGAACGTAGAGATGGCGACGCTCCGCCGGCGTAAGTCGCAATGCGCGCGAGATACTCTCGAGCACATCGCTCGAAACGTTGATCGGAAGGCCTTGCTCGAGGCGCGTGTACCACGTCGAACCGATGTTTGCGAGCAGCGCGACTTCTTCGCGGCGCAAGCCGGGCGTGCGACGACGGGGACCGTCGATGAGCCCGACGTCCGCCGGGGACAATCGGGCGCGCCTCGTTCGCAAAAAATCGCTGAGTTCGTCGCGGCGCTCTTCGAGGTCGGCTCGTTGGATCACGCTATCACCCTCAGTGCTAGGATAAACAAGGTGTCGTCATAGGATCGCATTGGGATTATCCTAGCACTGCGAGACGCGTTCGTCTATGCGTCATCGCCGTGAGGAGATTTCAATTTCAATACAGGTCCAAGCGCGCACCGCGGTGCGCGCCGAGCTTCCCGTTGTCGCACGCACGCCGCTTACAACCGCGGTTGCGTCCCTTCCGGTTTCATTTGTCGAACATGGCGCGAGGCGCACGCTGATCGTTGCGGGAGTGATGCTCGCTGCGCTGCTGCAGACCGTCGATGCGACGATTGTGAACGTCGCGCTGCCGACGATTCAAGGCACGCTCGGTGCATCGGTCGACGAGGCGACATGGGTCGTCACTGCGTACGTCATCGCAAACGTCGTCGTGATCCCACTAACACCGTGGCTGCAAGCACGATTCGGCCGTAAAAAATATTTCTTGATCTCGATCGCCGGTTTCACCGCCGCCTCGGTTTTGTGCGGCATGGCGAGTTCGCTTGGGATGTTGATCCTCTTTCGCGTCGTGCAAGGAGCCTTCGGCGGAGGACTGCTCGCCACGGCGCAAGTGATCTTGCGCGAAACGTTCCCGCCGCAAGCGCTCGGAACGAGTCAATCGATCTTTGCCCTCGGCGCCGTTCTCGGTCCGTCGATCGGCCCGACGCTCGGCGGCATCATCACCGACAATCTTTCTTGGCAGTGGGTCTTCGACATCAATATCGTTCCCGGCATTCTCGCCGTCGTGTTGCTCGCGCTCTACCTCCGCGAAAGTCCGACAAAGCGCAGTGACGTCGACGTAGCCGGCATCAGCCTCTTGATCGTGACGATTGCATCGCTGCAATACGTTCTCGACCAAGGCCAGCACGACGATTGGTTTTCGAGCGCACCAATCTGCACCGCGACCGCAACGGCGCTCGTCGCTGGAGCATCGTTCGTATGGTGGGAATTGCGCACGGGCGCACCGATCGTGGACCTGCGCGTCCTCGCTCGCCGCGGCGTCGCCGCCGCGTCGGCAGTCGGCGTCGGCATCGCGATCAGCATCTACGGCGTTTTGCTGCTGCTTCCGCAGTTCACCGTAACGCAACTCGGCTTCACCTCGACACTCGCCGGCCTTCTGATGGGCATGCGCGCAATTCCGGTTGCGCTCCTCACCCTCTGGGTCGGGCGCATCGCAAACTCCAATCGCATCGACCTGCGACTTCTCGTCGGCGGCGGCCTCACAATTGCAGCGCTCGGATCGTTGTGGCTTTCAAGCATCACGACCTCGACGGTCACCATCGCCGCTCTGGCACCTCCGCTTTTGTTCACCGGTTTCGGCATTGCATTTATCTTCTCGCCCACGTTGGTCTGCGCGCTTCGCGCCGTCCCTCCGAAAGACGCGCCCAAAGCATCAGCATTTGTCACGCTCTGGACGCAACTCGGCGGATCGATCGCTGCCGCATCGCTCGTTACGCTGGCGGACCGGCGCGAACAATTCCACCAAGACATCCTTGCGGGCAGCACGACGCTTCACTCAATGGCCGTCGCCCAATTCGTCCACGCCGATCACGCACAGGCGCTCTACCAACTCGTCGTTAACCAGGCCACGACGCTGGCCTTCGCCGACTCTTTTCGAATCGTCGGACTACTCGGACTCGCAACCGTTCCCGTCGTCGCATTGTTGCGTACAAAGAGTGCGCAATGACGGTAGCTTCGATGATGTTTGTTGAGACGGCCCGCGATCGCTCCCCACTAGTGGCCCGTCTGGCGTCCGCGCTGTCGCCTGACGCCCAAAAATTGGCGCGCCGCATCTCCATGGACCTGTTAGCCGCGACGAACCAAACCCGCGAACACGAAAGCCACGTCCTCTTTCTGCTCTGCATGGACGCCCTCAACCATACGCGCTCCGAAGCCTCGCGCGCGATCCGCTGGCGCCGCTTCATCCGCACCCTCGCAACCTTTCTCGAAACAACGGCCTCACAACCGCTCGCTGAGCTCGTTCGCGAAAACGCCGATCTACTGCACTGATCTGCAAAACCGCGTCTGCACACGTTTGTCTCGAGCGTTGGTCTATTCACGCAGTGCAAACCTTGGGTGGATTGGGAAACGCTACAAAAACTGCATCGTGCAGTTTTTGCGCTCGGCGACTTTTTCGCGACGTTCAAAGGAAAATGACATCCTGTCAATCGCGAAAAAGTTCGACGTTCCCCATCCACCCAAGGCTTGCACTGCGTGAACAGACCAACCAGACCGCAGCATATCCGACCGTTGACAGGGGCGCAGCCCGCGTGGTACCGTCAGCGCAATGTTTTTCGAAGCCCTATCTGTTATGCGGAGCATGATGATGGCCACGCCAACCGGCGCTGGTGAGGATCGGCTTTTAGCGTAACGCTTTCGAGAACAGCAAAGCAGTCGCGGCCCCTCACCGAGTTTGGTGAGGGGCCGTTTTCTTTACGGAGTGAAACTCATGCCAGATCAGTCCTTTGGCCACTCTGCACCTTCACGCGGATTCGCGACGCGTGCCATTCGTAGCGGGCAAGACCCATGCACAGCTACCGGTGCGACGATCGTTCCCGTGTATCAGACGGCAACGTTTACGTTAGGCGAAGTCGGCGTCACGAAGGGATTCGACTATTCGCGTACGGGAAATCCGACGCGCGCGGCGCTCGAGTCGCAGCTCGCGGATCTCGAGGGTGGTCGCTTCGCTTCGACGTTTGCCTCGGGCATGGCGGCGGTTGCCGGTGTGATGGCGTTGCTGAAAGCGGGGGACCACGTTGTGGCCGTTGTCGACATCTACGGCGGTACGCACCGGTTGTTGACGCGCGTCCTTCCGCGGTATGACATCACGGCGACGTTTGTGGACATGACCGACCTCGATGCGGTTCGCGCAGCGACTGCCCCGAATACGAAACTGTTTTGGATTGAAACGCCGACAAACCCGCTGTTGAAGATCGTCGACATCCGCGCGATTGCATCTTTGAAGACGGCGGGGCAGATCGTTGCCGTCGACAATACGTTTGCGACCCCGTATTTTCAACGGCCGTTGGAGCTTGGAGCCGACGTCGTGATGCATTCAACGACCAAGTACATCTGCGGGCATAGCGACGTGGTCGGCGGAGTCGTTATCACGAATGAGGCTGCACTTGCGTCGGAGATTGCGTTTCATCAGAATGCCGTCGGAGCGATTCCTGGTCCATGGGATTGTTATTTGACGCTACGCGGCGCGAAGACGCTGGCGTTGCGTATGCGGGCGCATGAAGCAAATGCGTTCGCGATTGCGGCGGTATTGAGTAAGCGGGACGATGTCGCTGATGTTATCTACCCGGGTCTTGCGTCGCATCCGCAGCATGCCGTTGCGAAGGCGCAGATGAGCGGGTTTGGGGGGATCGTTTCCGTGCGGGTTCGTGGCGGCGCGGCGCGGGCGCGCGCGGTGGCGCAAGGCACGAATATTTTCAATCTCGCGACGTCGCTGGGAGGCGTGGAATCGCTCATCTGCAGTCCGGCGATCATGACCCATGCGTCGCTGTCGCCGCAGGAGCGGAGGGACATTGGTGTGACCGATGATCTGCTGCGGCTCTCGGTGGGAATCGAAGATGCCGCGGATCTCATCGCCGATCTCACTCGCGCACTCGATCGTGTGCCTGTGCGAGAGGCCGCTGCGATCTAGCGCAACTGCGCTGCGGTCTGATCGGTCTTGACCGCTATGAAGATCGGAATTTTGGGTAGCGGCGATGTCGCCAAGACGCTGGGGAGCGGGTTCATCTCGCGCGGCCACGATGTGATGCTCGGCACGCGGGATCTATCGAAACTGTCACCTTGGCTTACGCAAGCGGGACCGCGAGCGCATGCCGGTTCGTTTGCCGAAGCATCCGCGTTCGGCGAATTACTGGTGCTCGCGACCCGCGGCGTGGGAACGGTTGAAACGATCGCGTCTGCCGGGCCGGTACATTTTTCCGGAAAAGTCGTTCTCGATGCGACGAATCCGCTCGAATTCAGCGATCGTGGGCCGCGTTTGGCGGTTGGATTTTCCGATTCGCTCGGCGAGCAGATACAACGGGCGATTCCGGACGCTCGGGTTGTGAAAGGCTTCAACACTGTTGGTGCGCCGCTGATGATCGATCCCGACCTTCCCGGCGGACCGCCCGACATGTTCATAGCCGGTAACGACGGCGGCGCGAAAACCACGATCTCGGAGATCGCTGCGAACTTTGGCTGGAATGTCGTCGATCTCGGTGGAATTGAAGAAGCGCGGTTGTTGGAACCGCTGTGCATGGTATGGGTCCTCTACGGAGCCCGAACCGGCGCTTGGACGCATGCGTTCAAGCTACTCAAGAAATAGCGTGCTTTCCGGGGAGAACAAGTACCGATGATTCGCGACGCCATTGCCGCTTATGCGCATTACTTGGCCATCCTTGCAACCGCAATTCTCATTGGCGCCGAAGCGCTGATCTATCGAAAGTATTTGACTCAGACGTATGTGAAGGTGCTGCAGCGCCTCGACCTCTACTATTTGTTCGCTGCGATCGCTTTGATCCTGACCGGCATCGGACGTATCTTCGCATCGCCGCAAGGCTGGCCGTTTTTTGCGCACAATCCGATCTTTTGGACCAAGATGGCACTCTTCGCGACGCTCGGTATTCTCTCGATCTGGCCGACGAGGCATTTTGTCGGATGGAACAAGAGCGCCGCTGCGGACGGATCCGTAACGGTCGATGCGGCAAACTATGCGCGGATCAGAACGATCCTCATCGCTGAAGTCTGCGTGCTCTTTGCGATTCCGCTCTTCGCCTCACTGATGGCGCGAGGAATCGGCTTGCACTGACCGCTACGCGATCCATACGGTCTGCATGTTGACGAATTCGTGAATGCCGAATTCGGATAGCTCCCGGCCGTAGCCGCTCTTCTTGATGCCGCCGAACGGTAAGCGTGGATCGCTCGCAACGATGCCGTTGACGAAGACGCTTCCGGCTTCGATGCGGGATGCGAGCTTTTCCGCGATCGCCGTATCGCGCGTCCACATCGAAAAGCCAAGGCCGTATTGCGACGCATTCGCAAGCTCCAGCGCCTGATCCAGGTCGCGCGCCGGCGTGACGGCCGCGGCCGGTCCAAAAACCTCCTCATCGAACATGCGCATACCGGGTTTAACGTCGGCAACGATCGTTGGCTCGTAGAAGAAGCCCGGCCGATCGACGACCCGTCCACCCGTGATGCATCTCGCGCCCGCCTCGATCGTCTGCGTTACTTGGCGGTGCAGTTCATCGCGAAGATCCGCGCGCGCAACCGGCCCAATCTGGGTGTTCTCGTCTAACGGGTCGCCGATTCGTTGCGCGCGCGTTGCAGCGGCGAACCGCTCGACGAATGCGTCATAAACCGCAGCCTCGACGATGAAGCGCTTTGCGGCGATGCAGCTTTGTCCGTTATTTTGAAAGCGACCCTTGACGGCCATCTCCGCTGCCCGATCGAGATCGGCATCACGAAGAACGACGAAGGCATCCGAGCCGCCGAGTTCGAGAACGCACTTTTTGAGCGCTTTGCCGGCAGCGGTTGCGACAGCGACGCCGGCGCGTTCGCTCCCGGTGAGCGTTACGGCGGCGATGCGCGAATCGGCAATGCGGTCGTCGGCTTCCTCGTTGCTGACGAGAAGTGCGGTGAAGAGGCCTTCAGGTGCTCCGCATTCATTGAAAATTCGTTCCAGCTCCAGGCCGCAACGCGTCGTGCACTCGGCATGTTTGAGGAGCATCGCGTTGCCCGCCATCAATGCCGGCGCCGCGGCTCGAATCACTTGCCAGTATGGAAAATTCCATGGCATGACGGCAAGCACGACCCCGAGCGGTCGAAATGCGATCAGACTGCGCGAGGCATTCGTTGGCACTTCGCGGCTCGCGAGCATGGCCGGCCCGTTGTCGGCGAACAGGTCGCAGCACCACGCGCACTTTTCGACTTCAGCGCGTGCTTGCGTAACCGGTTTGCCCATTTCGCGGGTCGCAGTACGCGCGAGCGATTCGGATTGCTCACGCATCGCTTGCGCAACGCGTTTCAGCAACGCACCGCGCGATTCAAGCGTTTGCACGCCCCAGATACGGGCGGCATTCGCAGCACGCTGCAGCGCCTCGTCCGTAGCACCGGTGGTGAAGAACTCGAAGCGCTCGAGCGGTGTTCCGTCGGCGGGATTGATCGTGGTGATCGGCGTGATCGTATTCATATCGAACGTTGCGCCCATACTCCGGGTGGCCCGGCATAGATTTGAACGAGTTGTTGCGGATCGAGATATTTCTTCGCTACCCGCTGAACGTCCGCCGCGGTGATGCGTCCGAAACGATCGTTCAAGCTGCGATAGTAATCCCGAGGCAGACCGTTTGTCGCTATGTCGAGCAACTGTTCCACTTGCCCGTCGGAAGAGGCTTCGTCGAGCAGCGCATTACTCACGAGGCGTAATTTGGCTTCGCCCAATTCGGTCGCACTGACCGGTTCTTTTTGAAATCGTTCGAGTTCTGTGCGAACGAATTGCACCGCTTCTACGACCCGATTCGGCGACGCGTTGATCTCCACACGAAAATCACCGCGATCCGCGTCGGCCGAAACGGAGCTGCCGACCGTATACACAAGTCCACGTTTTTGGCGCAGCTCTTGCCACAATCGCGATTCGAAACTGCCGCTGGCACCGAGAATCTGATTCAAAACCAAGAACGTGTCGTAGTCGGGATTCGTGCGAGCAACCGCGGGTTGGCCGAGTCGAATGTAGACTTGTGATGCTCCCGTGCCGACGTAGTCGTGGCCGCGGTGTGCGGCCGGAAACGGTTCGTTATGGGCGTTCGGCTTCGACCCGTCGGCTGACCACGACGCGAAGGCGGTCCCAAGCGCAGAACGCACCTGGCCGGGCGTGACGTCGCCGACGACCGCAATCGTCGTAAGATCGGGCCGCCAATACATCTTTGTAAACGTGAGAAGATCCTCGCGCGAGATTGAGGATACGCTCCCGGTACTCGAGTGGCGTAGCGACGGATCGTCGCTCGCGGCGAGCAATCCCAAATAGTCACGTTCGACGATGACACCCGAAATCGTATCTTCGGATTGCAAGCTGTTCGATAGCTGCCCGCGTTCGATCGTAAACCACGGATCGGCGAAAGTGGGATGCTCTTCACCGTCAGCAACGATATCGGCGATCGTGGAAAAGTCCCGGGAGAGACCACGCGCTTCAAAGCCCTGTCCGCTTGACACCATCGCGCCGAGTTCGTCGACCGTCTTGCGGCGCTGCGCAAAGGGGTACTTTTCGCTCCCGTAGTCGGCGACGCTGGAAGCAAGGCGAATCAGGCCTTCTTTGCCGGGCGGAACGAATGACGGCGATGAATCGATCTGTCCCTTCAGCACGAAGGTGTGACGATCGTGCTTCTCTTGCACGATGACGCGAATCCCGTTCGGGAGCGTAAACTGCACCGGGTCGAGTTTGCTTCGTTCGTTCGTCGGCGTGTGGAGCGCTTCGCGAATGGCCGCCGGTTCCACGATTGGGCCGTTGGGAACCCGCTTCGAGAAATCATCGCTGGCTGCAGCGTCGCTCTTTTGCGACGAACCCTGCTGCTGCGAACTCGTCGAACGCAAATGTCCGACAACGGTCGGTGTCGACAGATAGCGCTTGGCCGTCGCGAGAATGTCGTCCGGTGTGAGCGCCGCAAGACGCGCATCTTCGTCTGCAATTTTTTCGCCCACGATGCCGTAGGTGTATCCGGCCAGATCGCCGAGACCGCTCACCGAGTCGGCTGAATACAGGCGGTCCGCAATCGTAAGGCGCTTTGCTGCCAGCACGAGATCGGGTGCAAATCCGTTTTGTAGCTGCGCATCCAGCGTCGATTGGAATACGGTTTGTGCTTCGGAACTCGTATGACCCGGATTGAGAACGATGAAGACGTTGAGCAGTCCGCCCTTCAGCTGTGTGTCGGCGTCGGCCTCGATTCCAAGTGCAATATTGCTTTGCACCAGTGCTTGATAGAATGGTGAACGCTGGTTGCCGATCAACGTCGAGATCGTGCTCATTGCCGGCTCACCTGGTTCGGTGTCTCCCGGAATCGCATACGCGAGATCGAGCACTTCGAACGGAAACGGCATATTCGATTCGACGACGGCACCATGCGCGGCGGTCAGTGCGTTCACGTGATGATTCGGAAGCGTTTTCCGTGGAATGGCACCAAAATAACGTTGCGCTGCGCGAAACACGGCGGCGTGATCGACGTCGCCCGCCACGACGACCGTTGCGTTGTTCGGCGCATACCACTCATGATAGTAGCTGCCGATGTCCGCTGACGTCGCGGCTTCGACATCGGCACGTTTTCCGATCGGTGTACGGCCATTCGGTTCGCCCGGATACGCGGCCGCCCGTACTTCGGACAAAAGGCTGAAGAAGGGCGAGCTTTCATCGCCTGCGAGTTCGTTCAATACGGCTCCACGCTCGATTTGCCATTCGGACTGTGCCAGCAACAAGTGCTGCATGCGATCGGATTCGATCTGCAATCCGACGTCGAACTTGTCGGCCGGCATGACGAAATAGAAGTGCGTTTGGTCGTAACTGGTTTCGGCGTTCATCTGTGCGCCCAGACGGGCGACGATGTCGTCGAGACCGCCCGCCGAAATATGTTCGCTGCCGCGGAACATCATATGCTCGAGGGCGTGCGCGAGACCGGTCTTTCCGGGCGTTTCGTCGAGCGATCCGAAATGATACCAAACGGCGGTTTGTACGACCGGAGCCGCGTGATCCTCGACGACGACGACTTTCAGCCCATTTTGCAACTGCGTCGTGAAGATTCCGGCATCGCCGGGTCCGCCCACGTCGGTTGACGGTGGTGACACGGCGGCAAATGCCAGCACGCAACTGAGCAGTACGATGATCCGTTTCACAGATGTTCTCCGGGATCTCCCAGGTAAAAGCGCGTTGCCGATTCGACGGCGCTGCGCGGCAGGCAGCCGATGAGCTCCGATTTTGCTATGCGAACGCCATATGCATGTGCCAGTATGCGTATGACCTCCACGATGCGGTAGAGCGGTGTGGCGCGGTGGCTTGTGACGTTGATCGAGACCTGGACGAGATCGTCGCTGAGCCGCAGTCCGAGCGCGCGCAGCGTGTGCATGCCTCCGCTGCTTTCGCGAAGAGACCGTGCGATCTTCCGGGCGATGCTCAGATCGCCCGTCGCCAATTCCACGTTGAAGGCGATCAATATGTCGCGAGCGCCGATCGCAATAGCACCCGCGCGCTCGTGTTTGGCAATGTTTCCGACGTCGGGCGCCCACAGGGGATCGGCAAAGCGCGCATCGAGCCCTTCGAATTGACCCGATCGCACGAAGGCGAGCAAAGCACGTTCCGGCGTGCCTGCGGCTGCACCGTAATAGAACGATGGGATTCGAAACCGTTCCCAAATACGAGACGCCGCTTCATGGGCTAAGTCGATCGCCTGCTGCAAGCTTGCGTCCTTCAGCGGAACAAACGGCAAAACGTCGAGTGCACCGATTCGCGGATGAACGCCGCGGTGCCGGCGAAGATCGATGCGTTCGACCGCGACCCCAGCCAGTTCCACCGCAGCGTTCAAAACCGACGGCCCGTCTCCGGCAATCGTCAGGACGCTGCGATTGTGGACCGCGTCACTCGTGCGATGAAGAACGCGTGCCCCGCTCGTAGCGACGACGCGTACTGCCTCATCGATCGTCGTAAGGTCACGGCCTTCGGAGAGATTCGGAACGATCTCGAAGATCGCCATGAAACGCGCTAGCCGAGCGCCGCGCGAATCGCCGACGCAATGTCGCGGTAGCGATCCGGCGCAAATACGGTCCGGTAGCCGAGTTTATGTGCTTCTGCTTCGCGGCGCGCAGGCGCATTGACGCCGCGCAGTTCTCCCGAGAGGCCGAGTTCGCCAAAGACGACCGCGTCATTCGGCAGTGCGACGTTGCGGAATGACGACGCGACGGCGAGAGCGATACCCAAGTCTGCGGCGGGTTCGCTGACGCGCAAGCCCCCGGCGACCGACACATATACGTCATGTGTGCCGAGGTGCAGTCCCACGCGCCGCTCTAAGACCGCAAGGATCATCGCGAGACGCGCCTGGTCGACGTTGTTGGCCAAACGTCGCGGAGTACCGTAGCTGCTCTCGCCGACGAGCGCTTGAACTTCGATCAATACCGGCCGGGATCCGACGATCGAGGCGACGACGCACGAACCGCTCGGGCGCGCGCCTCCGCCGGCCAGAAAGAGTTCGGACGGATTGGCGACCTCTTGGAGGCCGCTGTCGTGCATCGCAAAAACGCAAATTTCGTCGATTGAGCCGAAGCGATTTTTGTACGCGCGCAAAATGCGGTATTCGCCGTTGGATTCCCCTTCGAAGTACAACACCGTGTCGACCAAGTGTTCCAGTAAGCGCGGACCTGCAATCGCTCCGTCTTTCGTCACGTGACCGACGATGAAGGTAGCGCACCCGGTTCTCTTTGCGAATTCCATCAGAGCTTGGGTGCAGTCGCGCACTTGCGTAACGCTTCCGGCGTAGGCTTCCGCCTCCGGCAGCCATACCGTCTGGATCGAATCGACGACGAGCACGAGCGGCGGCGTGCGCTCGAGCTGATCCAGTACCGCCCGCAGGTTCGTCTCCGGAAAGATAAAGAGATCGTCGTCTTGGAGCGCGAGCCTCGCCGCACGCAGCTTCACCTGCGCGGCGGATTCCTCACCGCAGACGTAGACCGTCGGTCCCACCGATGCCAGACGTGCCGCCGTCTGTAACAACAGGGTCGACTTGCCCGCGCCGGGCGGCCCTCCCACTAACGTAAGACTTCCCGGCACGATACCGCCGCCGAGCACCGCGTCGAATTCCGTCATGCCGCTGCGAATTCGCGCAATCGCACCGCTGTCGATGTCCCGTAAGCGCACCGGCGCCGTCTCAGCAGTGCGCGCGACGGCCGTCTTCGTATTTCGCGCCGTCACGGCAAACGGTCGCTCATCGAAGGAATTCCAAGACTCGCACTGCGGGCAACGGCCGAGCCATCGGGCAGACTCGAAACCGCACGCGTTGCAGAAATACACGGAGCGCGCTTTGGCCACGGGCACCCTTTAGAGAAGCGCGCGCTGCATGCCTGTGCGGGGACGGCGCGTGCCGCACAGCGAAAGCGCGGCTCGAACATGAGCGCCCCATCGCATTTACAGATCGCGATCGACGGACCGGCCGCGTCGGGAAAAACGACGGTCGCCCACGCCCTCGCCGGTCGCCTGAAAATTCTCTATCTGGACACCGGCGCGATGTATCGGACGCTGGCGTTCCTTGCCGTGCAGACGCGCACCGAAGCCGACAACGAGAGCGCGCTCGTGCGTCTCTGGGAGAGTTCAGGCGTTCGTATCGTTCTCGACGCCGGCGCTCCGCTCGGCTTTCGTATTTTTGCGGCGTCGCGCGAACTCGACGAACGCACGCTACAATCGAACGAAGTTACAGCGATCGTGTCGACGGTTGCCGCACACCCTCGCGTTCGCGAAGCTATGGTGGCAAGTCAACGGCGCATCGCCGAAGACGACGCGGTTGTCATGTGCGGCCGTGACATCGGAACCGTCGTCTTGCCGCTTGCGCAGGTAAAGATCTTCCTCACGGCTTCGGTTCATGCACGCGTCGAGCGGCGCCGCGTACAATTAGAGGAAGCGGGCGTCGACGTGAACGCGCACCGGCTTGCGCAAGAAATAGAAGAACGCGACCGCCTCGATCGCGATCGCGCGGCGTCGCCGCTTGTTCCCGCGCCGGACTCACACGTCGTTGATTCGAGCACGCTGAGTGCCGACGAAGTCGTCGAGGAGATCGTCCAAATCGTGGAACGCTCAGCATGAATCCGTTATATTGGGGCGCACGCAACCTCATTCATATTCTCGCGCGCGTGCTGTGGCGTACGAACGCGGTCGGGGCTCAGAACGTGCCGCGGTCGGGCCCATTGATCATCGCCTGTAATCACATCTCGTTTCTGGACCCGCCGGTCATGGGCTCGTTTGCCCCGCGTCAAATCAGCTACATGGCGAAGAAAGAACTCTTCGAAATACCGGTCTTCGGCGCAGCGATTCGCGCCGTCGGCGCCTATCCGGTCGATCGAGAAGGCAGCGCCGCTGCTGCTATCAAGCGCTCCGTCGAGGTCCTGCGCCGTGGCGGCTGCATCGGCATCTTTCCCGAAGGTGGGCGGAACAAGGACGGCGTCAAGGAAGCGCGCCAGGGCGTGGCACTGCTTGCGTCACTCGGCAAAGCGCCCGTCGTCCCCGCCGCAATCATCGGCTCAGAGCACGCGAACCGGCTCGGTAAGATCAAAGTCGCATTCGGGCCGGCGATTGCGCTTCCTCAAGACCGAAAAGCAACTCGTGAGGATTTGGCGAAGTTTACCGACGAAGTCATGAGCGCAATTCGCGCATTGGAAAAGAGCATCGGTGGAAATTCGGAAGGCTAAGGTTCAAGGATTCTGTTTCGGCGTCGCGATCACGGTCAAGAAAGCCGAAGAAGCGATCGCCCACCGCGATGACGTTACCACGCTCGGTCACGTCGTTCACAATCCGCAGATGGTTGAGTCGCTGGCCTCTCGTGGACTAAAGAACGCCCATTCCGTTGACGAGGTTGAGGACGGAGCGCTGTTCGTTCGCGCACACGGGTTGCCGACCGAAGTCTTCGAGAAGGCGCAACGTAAGGGTCTCGAAGTGATCGACGCGACCTGTCCCATGGTCACCAAAATTCACGTTCAAGCCGAAAAGCTCAAAGCCGACGGTTATAAAATCATCATCGTCGGGGATCCGAATCATCCGGAAGTCAAAGGAACGCTCAGCCACGTGCCGGGCGCGTTCTGCATCGAAACCGTCGAAGACGTCCAGAAACTTCCGCGCGGCAGCCGCATGGGCGTCGTCGTTCAATCGACCTACTCGCGGGAGCGGTTTACGGATATCGTTAAGGCGCTTTCCGCAAAATACTACGAAGTACGCGCGGTCAACACGATTTGCACCGATACGAACAATCGGCAAAGTGAAGCGACACGTTTGGCGCAGGAAGTGGAAGTGATGGTCGTCGTCGGCGGAAAGACCTCAGCTAACACGAAGCATCTCGCCGAACTCGCGGAGATGAACGGAGCGCACGCGTTTCATATCGAGGGACCGGATGAATTGCGCGCCGAGTGGTTCGACGGCATAGCCGTTGCGGGATTGATGTCGGGTGCTTCGACGCCCGGGTGGCTGGTCGACAGCGTGCAGTCCCGCATGGAGGAACTCAGTCGTCAACCCGTCTGAGCGGTTCGAATCTCGCCTTGAAGAACGCATAACCGCATATCGGGGATCGAACGTGATCTCCGATATGCTTTTGTACCATTTCGGATACGGGCAATACGGGCCCGCGAGACGCGGGAAGCGACTGCGTCCGCAGATCGTCATGCGTACGGCCTTCGCGCTCGGCGCCGGTATCGAAAAGGCACTCGACGCCGCGGCTGCCGTCGAGATTCTGCACAACTACTCCCTCGTCCACGACGATATCGAAGATCACGATGAGTTGCGCCACGGGCGGCGCACGCTCTGGTCGATCTATGGCGTCGCACAGGCGATCAACGCGGGCGACGCCCTCTGTGCGACGAGCTTTCTGACCCTGCTCCAGTGCGCCGAGCACCTTCCGCACGAACGCGTCACGGAGATGACCCGCGTGTTGCACGACGCGCACCGCACGATGTGCAACGGGCAGTCCCTTGATTTGCAGTTCGAGTCGGACACGCATGTCGCACTCGACGATTATTTTGCGATGATTGCCGGTAAGACGGCGGCGCTTTTCGAGGCATCGTGCGGTCTGGGAGCCCATTGCGCGGAAGCGGGCGCGGCGGCCATTCGCCGGTATCAGGCGCTGGGACATGCGTACGGCACGGCGTTCCAAATTCGCGATGACGTCAACGGCATCTGGGCGTCGAGCGACGCCACCGGCAAGGTGGTGGCCAACGATATCGCTCGCCGCAAATGGACGTATCCGGTCGTCTGGGCGCTGGCTCAGGAACCGTCGCCTGCGCGGAATGCCGTCGCGTCGGCGTACGCTCGAGGACGCGAACTGGACGCGGGCGAGGTGTCGACGGTCGTTGCAGCGCTTGCGGATTTGGGCGCCCGAGAGGCTGCACGGCGTGCGCTCGCAGAACCTATGGCGATCATAGAGCGCCACGCCGATGCCGCATTGCGCGACTATCTGCTCGAAACGCTCGTCGAACCCGTCGCATAGCTCAACGTAGAAAGCGGAGGAAAACACTCGCGTGAACGTCAGGGCGAACGTCCAAACGTCCGTCTGGGAGCGCATGCTTCCTTGGGGTATGCCCGTGCTCCTGATTGTGGGATTCGGCCTGCGCGCCGTGTTTCTCGGAGACGAAGGCTTCAAAAACGACGTTCAAACCTTCATCGCATGGTCGATTTCGCTTGTCGACAACGGCTTTGGCAATTTCTACGGCAAGACGAGCTTCGCAGATTATCCCCCGGGCTACTTTTACGTGCTCGCGATCGTCGGCCACATCTGGGCGTTTTTTCGCGCCAGTGACCCGTCGTACGGCCTGCTGAAAATCCTCGTAAAGCTGCCGGCCGTTCTCGCCGACCTCGGCGTTGGTGCACTGATCTATGCTATCGGCTGCCGTTTCGCTCGGCCAGCCATTGCCTTTGGTGCTGCGGCGCTCTACGTGTTGAACCCCGCGACCATCTTCATTTCGGCCAAGTGGGGTCAAGTCGACTCGATCTCCGGCGGTCTGGCGTTACTTGCAGCGTACTTTCTGCTGCGATCTGATGACGACGACCCCGCGCGACCGTCGTGGTCGATTATCGCTGCCTGGCTTGCGTTTGCATTTTCGATCTTAATCAAACCTCAGGCCGCCGTCCTCGCGCCGATTTTTATTGCCTTCGCGTTCACGGATCCGTCGCGCGCTCGTGCTCGCGCGTGGGGCACGGCCATCGGCATCGTTGCGGCCGTTATCTTCGGCTTGCTGCTCGCATTGCCGTTTCATCCCACCGGCAACCCGCTGAACCTCGTTTCCTGGCTGCTCCAACGCTATACCTATGGTTCCGGCGTGTACGCGTACAACAGCGTCAACGCGTTCAACCTGTGGGCGATTCGCGGCAGTCTCTGGGAAAGTGACAGCACTCCGATCGGCTTCATCATTACGTTTGCGCAATACTATTGGGGCATTGGACTGGTCTGTGCGGCGGTTGCACTCGTGGTATGGCGGTACGTGCAGGATCATAGCGCCGCCGCCTTTCTAGAAGGATGCGCCATTGCGCTGCTGGCGTTTTTCGTGCTTGCAACGCGCATGCACGAGCGCTATGTTTTCGACGGCGTTGCGTTCACCATTGCGTGCGTTCCACTCGCGCGCCGCTACCTGTGGGGCGCGATTGCGCTCTCGGTCGTGCTCTACGCGAACCTCGTTTACTCGCTGCAGTATTTGCAGGTGATGACGACGCCGACGCCCGGAGTTGATCCGCACAATCTGTGGGGACCGCTCACCTCATTCTTTTCGTTGATCGCGGTCGGTACGTTTTTCTGGCTCGGATATGCGTATTTGGGTGCGGGCATTTCCGAAGAACAGCTTGCAGCCGCGAACCGTGCACCGGGAGTCGATCCCGAACGCACCGGCGCTCCAGCGCGCACCGGTGGCGCAGGCTCGTGGTGGACAACTGCCGCTGAGTGGTTCGACCCGCGCGAGGGGCTGGCGCGCATGCGAGCACCACTGGACTACGTCGTCATGTCCGTGCTCGGCCTGTTCAGCTTCATCCTGTCGTTCGTGAACTATTGGTACCCGGCAGATAAAATCTTCGACGAAATCTACTTTGCGCGTGCAGCCGAAGAGTATCTGCAAAACATGCGGATCTACGAGAACACGCACCCGCCGTTCTCGAAGTTGTTGGTGACGCTTTCGGTTATGCTTTTCGGCGGTATGCCGCACGGGCACGGCTTGGGTGGATGGAGCGGTTTGAATGCCGTTCTCGGTCATATGAGCAACGGCGATAATTCCTATGGCTGGCGTTTTCTCGACGTTGTTTTCGGTGCGCTCGTCGTGATGCTGCTCTACGTGTTTGCCAAGCGCGTGACGGGTTCCACGATCTTTGCCGCGATCACCGCGTTATTTTTGATCTTCGACGGCATGCATTTCGTCCAGTCGCGCATTGCAACGCCCGAGGGCTTCGTCGTCTTTTTCTCGCTCTTTGCGGTGTACGCGTTCTACCGTTTCTGGATCGCTTCGCAAGTTGAGCATCGCCGCCATGTCAATGCACCGTCGCTCGCGTACACGGTCGGCGCCGCCGGTTCACTCGTCGGCGGTGCAATCGTCGTGGGAATCTGGAATGTGGTGGCAGGTGCTCTCCATGCGACTGGGCCGGATCGCGCCTCCTCCGTTATCATCACGCTCTACGTCGCGCTAGGCGTGTATCTGTTCGTGCGCTACGTGGTGTTCGTGCGGCTCTTCGCGACCGGCAAGGAAGAGCTGACGTTCGCGGAGGGATCGCAGGCGCTGATCGATGCAACCGGCACGACGTTCATGGCCGCAGATGGCGGCGGATTCGAAACGAACGCAACCGGCAAAATGATCAACGTGCGCCGGGGAGCCCTTTCGCAAAACCGCGGCGGAGAACTCGTGTACGAAGGCGGCGACGTCACGATTCACTACGCAAAGGACGCGCAGGTGCGGTACGAAAGCCCCGATGGCGATGCAACCTATGCCGGCAACGAGATACGGGCGGGTAGCGAGGTCGAGCAAGGAAACTCCGCCACGCTGTGGCTGATTCTCTTTACGGTTGCACTCGGGTTGCTCGTCAGCGCGAAATGGTATGGCGTCATGGGCTTCGGCGTAAGCTTCATCGTGCTGATCCTGGTTTGGCTGCAGCGGTACTTTTTCGAGCGGCGGCCGACGCTGTGGGGAAATCCACGCGGCTTTCGCTTGGATGGCGCGCTGGCTACCATCGTGTTCATCGCCGCGACGATCTATGGGCTCGTGTGGATTCCGGATGTCATGCGGCATTCGCCTGATCCGAACGAGGTTCACAACTTCAACGACGTCGTCTATCGGCAATATACGATGTTCGAGTATCACGACAAGCTGACGGCAACGCATCCCTACTCTTCAAAATGGTGGGAGTGGCCGCTCGACTACGTCCCGATCGCGTACTTCTATCAGGATCACCGGGCGAATCAGAAAGACGAGCACGGTTGCTGCGTGCAAGAGATCACGTCGATGCCGAACCCGTTTATCATGTGGTTCGGATTGATTGCCGTGCCGTTCGTCGGCTATCTTGCGTGGCGCGAGCGGCGAAAAGCGTACGCGTTGATCGTGCTGACGTACCTGCTGCAATGGCTGCCGTGGATGCGCTCGCCGCGCATAACCTTCGCCTATCACTTTTACGTCGATATCCCATTGATCTGCCTCTGCAACGCCATCGTCCTGCAACGCCTATTGGCGTGGTGCACGGCCCGGGGGCAGAACGCGCGTTGGCTCGGGATGGCCTCCGTAGCGGCGGCGGTCGTGCTGGCCGGCGCGACGTTCATCTACTTTTATCCGATTCTCTCGGCGATGCCGATTCCGTGGGACGTCTGGCACCAGCGCATGTGGTTCCCGAAGTGGGTCGTAGGGCCGGGGTAGCGAAGGAAAATTCCATGGGTCGAAAGTGGCAAAATATCAAACTCGGCAAAGGGAAGACCGATTCCCAACGCGGCGCGCTCTTCACCAAACTCAGCCGTGAGATCACGCTTGCGGTTAAAGGCGGTTCGGCCGATCCCGAAGCGAACCATCGCCTGAAAATGGCGGTCGACAAAGCGCGCGAAAACAACATGCCGCAAGACAACGTCAAGCGGGCAATCGCGCGCGGCTCCGGAACGACGGGAGAGAAAGAGATCGAAGAGCTTCGGTACGAGGGATACGGACCTCACGGATTGGCCGTCGTCGTCGATGCCGCGACCGATAATCGTAACCGCACCGCGGGCGAACTTCGCTTTCTCTTCACGAAACATGGCGGAAACCTCGGGGAGACCGGATCCGTTGGTTGGATGTTCGATGCCGTCGGCGTTGTCGAGGTCGATACGGCCGGACTGACGGAAGAAGCACTGACCGAAAAAGCGTTGGTCGATGGTGTCGTCGATTTGGAATACGAAGAGCCTCACTCCACGATCTACACCGAGCTGACGAAGCTCGCGAGCGTTCGCGATGCATTAGGCGCCGCAGGGATGAACGTCTCCGATGCATACCTCGGCATGCGCGCAAAGCAGCGCGTCGCGCCGCTTGGGCAAGAACTCTCCGAATGTTTGTCGTTTCTCGAAGCGCTGGAGGACCACGAAGATATCCAGCGCGTCTTCAGCAACGTCGAGGTGTCGGAAGCGGCAATGGAGGCATTAGCCTGAGCCTCAACACGTCTCGCGAATGGCGCGACGCGCTTCACGAATATGTGCCGCGCGATTGGATCTTTCCAATCGTATTGGCGGTCTTTGTCGCGGTGGTCGTATGGTTTGGGCGCGAGATTCACGATTTTCTGCTGCCGCCCGCCGACACGGTTACCGTGCCGTCGTTCGTCGGCCAAACGTTTACCGACGCTACGAACGCAGCGACGCGCATGAAATTGTCGTCGTCCGTCATCGATCATGCGACGAGCGACCGGTATCCCAAAGGCGTCATCATCAGTCAGCGCCCCGATCCCGGAACGGAGGTCCGCCAAGGGCGTCAGATTTCGTTCGTCGTGAGCGATGGAATCATCACGCGCTTGATGCCCGATTTGCGCTATCAATCGATGCGTGAAGTCGGCATGGATCTTACCCGCTCTCACCTACAACTTGGAAGGGTCGCCTACCAAAAGAGCGACGTCGTCCCCGACGGCCACGTGATTCAACAGGAGCCGCAACCGCTTGCAAATGTGCTCGAGGGAGATACGGTGAATCTTCTCGTAAGCCGCGGCGGCGCGGTCATTTCGAAAGTGCCGAATTTCGTTGGAATGAAAATCGACGATGCGCGCGTGCTCGCCGATCGAGACAATGTGAAGATCGGACAAATCGTATGGACGCCGCTTGGCAAAAGCGGTCCCAAACACGGCATCGTCGCCCGCCAAACGATTCCGGCCAATTCGAAGATTCCGGCGTATCAGCCGGTCTCGCTCGACGTGAGCGCCGGCCCGAACGAGTCGGGATACATCATTCGTCAGGTGCGTGTGCTTGCCTCAGTCCCCGTGTACGATAATACAAAGCCCGGCGATTCGGTAAAAGTCGTCTTGCGCGTGCGCGACGCAACCGGGCAATACGACGCGTATCGAGCGTATGCACAACCTGGGCAGAAGATCGATTTCGTCGTGACCGCCGTCGGTACGTCCGTCGTCGATTTTTATGCAAACGATGCGCTCGTTGGTGAGTCGCGGCTGGGGGCCGAGCCGGCAAAGATCTACGACGAGGGCCAGCCTTCGCCATCGCCCTCGCCGAACGGGCGATGATGCACGTCAAAATCGCCCCATCGCTGCTCTCGGCCGACTTTGCGGACATCGCTGCCCAAATCGCCGAAGTTGAACTGGGTGGTGCGGATTATCTGCATCTCGACGTGATGGACGGGCGGTTCGTTCCGAACATTACGTGGGGGCCGAAGATCATTGGCGATTTGCGCAAGTTGAGCGCGTTGCCGTTTGATGCGCATTTGATGATCGTCGAGCCTGAACGCTACGTCGACGAATTTGCGAAGGCCGGCGCGAACATTATCACGTTTCACTACGAGGCGACACCGCACGCGCAGCGCCTGTTGACGCACATTCGCTCACTCGGAGTGAAGGCCGGTATTTCGCTGTGTCCTCAGACGCCCGTGTCGATGCTCGGCGATCTGATCGAGGATTGCGATCTCGTCTTGATCATGAGCGTGAATCCGGGATTTGGCGGACAGACCTTCATTCCGCGAGCGCTCGAAAAATTGCGAGAAGCGCGGTCGCTCATCGACGCTCGAAATCCGCAGTGTGAATTGGAAGTCGACGGCGGCATCGGCGAGAGCAACATTCGAGCGGTCGTCGACGCGGGCGCGCGCGTTCTCGTGATGGGATCGAGTATCTTTGGCGCTGCCAATCCTGCAAAGAGGATTGAAGCAATGCGCGCGCGGCTTGAAACAACGCCGTGAGCATCGCCACGGGACTCGCCGAAGATGAAATCGTCGCCGCGATTGCAGCAGTCGCGGGACGAGAACAGGGACGGGTTCTGCTCGGTATCGGTGACGATGCAGCCGTGTGGCAGCCGTCACGTTCAGCGCGAAGCGTTATCACGACTGATGCTCTCATCGAAGACGTCCACTTTTCGCGCGCGACGATGTCGATGGAAGAGATCGGATGGCGGGCCATGGCGGCAAACATCAGCGACGTCGCTGCGATGGGGGCGCGTCCGGTGCTTGCTACGATCGCGCTCGGCATTCCGGCGCACGACGCATCCGCCGTGCGCGAACTATATCGCGGACTTGTCGCTTGCGCGCAGCCCGCGGGATGCGCGATTGCCGGCGGCGATTTAACCCGCGCTCCGATTCTCACGATCGCGATCACCGTCGTCGGCGAAGTCCGTCCGAGTAATCTCAAAACCCGTTCCGGCGCGCGCGTCGGCGACACGCTCGCCGTCACCGGCCCGCTCGGTGCGAGCCGTGCAGGCCTGGCGGTGTTGCAAGGCCGGATTACGCTCGATGAGTCAAGCGCTTCCGAAGCGTTGGCGGCGCACCGCACGCCCGCGGCCCGCGTTGGTGAAGGCCGCTGGTTCGGCGCAAGCCGGAATGTGCACGCGATGATGGATTGCTCCGACGGGCTCTCGACCGACCTCGCGCGCTTGTGCGCGGCAAGCACCGTCGGTGCGCGTCTCGATCGCGTTCCGGTTGCGCGCTCCGCGCGCGCGGCTGCCGAACGGCTGGACGAGGATCCCGTTGAATTCGCGCTGGCAGGCGGTGAAGATTTCGAACTCCTGGTCGCCATCGACGACCGTGCCTTCGGCTATCTGGCGCAGCGCTTTCGCGCGCGCTTCGGTCGCGATCTCGAGCGGGTGGGCCGGGTCGAAGCGGACGAGCGTCTTGTGCTGGTGAAAGATGGGCGCGAAGAACCGCTCGCGCGTGCGGGCTGGGATCATTTCAGCTAAGGAAGCCGGCGCGTTGAGAGTAGACGAGGACGTTCAGTCATTTCCGTTGATTGGCAGCATCCAAAACAGCGTCGGCATGGGATTCTTCGGCAATCAAGCCACAACCGCTGTAGCGCACGCGCTCGGAGCGCGCGTAGTGTTCGCGCAGTCGCAATTTGCGAACGCTCACGGCGCGATCGCCGGTCGCACAACGACGACGGCGGATCCCGCCCAATTCCGGCGCGACGTCAATTTCGTGATTGCGCAGCGACCCGGGATCATTCACGTCGGATACCTTCCGAAACCGGCGCACGTTGACATCGTCGCAACGTCACTTCGCGAATACAAAGGCGTCGTGCTGGTCGACCCGGTGATCGGCGATCACCAAAAGGGCTTGTACGTCAGCGAAGAAACGGCGCGCGCAATCCGGGACTGGTTGATTCCGGTTGCACAGATCATCACTCCGAACCGGTTCGAAGCGGAGGTGTTGCTCGGCAGCGCCGACTCGTCGATGCCGGAATTCGCGTATCTCAATGGCCTCTTCGATCTGGGGCCGCAGGCGGTAATTCTTTCATCGTTCGAACGCGAAGCAGAGAAGCATCGTTCGACGACGCTCTTTACGAACGGCTACAGTTACTTCAAAATTCGGGGCCCGTACTTTCCGATCTATCCGGGCCATGGAGCGGGCGATATTTTTGCAGCCGGCGTTGCCGCATTCGTGGCACTTGGGGGCTCGCCGTTCGCCGCCTCGCTGCTCGCAACGGCACTTGCGTCGCGCGCGGTCGCGAACACGACGGCGTACGGCGGCGGGAGCGCCGATCCCGTGGCGGCTTTGAGCAAGTGGAATCCGCTCGGCTACCAGGCGGAAGATGATCGCGCATTGCGGTTTTGCGAGAAGTCGAATATCGAAGCCGAACAGCTTCGCCCGACCCCCGACGAGGGTGTCCGCTTAAAACTCGCTCCGCCGAAGCATCACATTCAATACGGGTAAACGCAAAAGCATGATCTCGCTGGACATTCGTCTTGGACACGATGAAGAAAAGCCATACGTGCGCGTCGAGGTCATCGGCTTTCAACATCCGGAAGTCGCCGAACCGAGCGGACTCGACTTGCTCGTCTGCAGAGTTCATGCGAGCGCGGCGCCGGTCGCCGCGGTGTTCGACGTTCCGATGCGCGTGGCCGATCTACTGGAATTACGCGCGTACCTTGCGCGAGATCAATTCCGGTAATGGGCCGCCCGCCTCGTTCGCCATCGGCGACGGACTGATGCATCTTTCGTTTGCGCCGAGCCGCCGTGGTCCCGTGCTTTGCGCCGTTCAGTTGAAAGCGGTCAACGCCGCGCATGTCCGGCTGGAGTACTTGGTCACATTGGAACCCGAGTCCATCAACCGCTCGCTCGCCGATCTTATGATGCTGGAGCGCGCTTCCGCGGAATAAAAAAAACCGCCGCATCACTGCGGCGGTCTCTTCCTTACTATCCGGGCGGTTAGACCGCGCGGGTGACGCGCTTGGAGCGCAGGCATTGGGTGCAGACGCGCGCCGTGCGGTGCGTGCCGCCGCTCGTTCACCTTCACCGCCTGCAAATTCGGCAGCCAGCGGCGCTTGGTTTTATTCATTGCGTGGCTGACATTGTTGCCGGCCTTCGGCCCCTTGCCACACACTTCGCAGCGCTTCGCCATCGAACGATATCCCTCTAGAAAAAAGCGTAAATAGACAAAAGTCGTACACCGCTCGACCCGACCGGTGCGGACAACTTTCGGATAATAGCACGGCGGCCGCGCGATTGACAAGGATTATCCAGCGAGTTCGAAGCAGTCCGGGGGCCGTGGACATCACGGTTCTGGATGGTCGAGCCTACGCCAAGTTCCTCACAGCGGGCAGCTACTTCCTTAGAAAGTACCGGCACGTCCTCAACGATCTGAACGTCTTCCCTGTTCCGGACGGAGACACCGGAACAAACATGTTCTTGACCGTCCGGTCCGCGATGTTCGAGGCCGGCAAGCTGCAGGACGCGCCGCTCAGCGAGGTCGCGGCGGCGGCCGCGCACGGCAGCCTGATGGGAGCGCGCGGAAATTCGGGCGTCATCATCTCGCAGATGCTCCGCGGCTTCGCGCACCACGTTCGTCATCGTTCGGAGATCGACACCTTCATGCTCGCGACCGCGATGCGCGAGGCCGTGGCGGCGGCGCGGCAGGCATTGCTGCGCCCCGTAGAAGGAACGATCATTTCCGTTGCACGAGGCTGCGGCTGATGCGGCGTATCACCTGGCGCTGCACGAGCGCGATTTCTACCGTCTTGCCAACGGCGTCCTACGCGCGGCAAATGAGGCGCTCGACCGCACACCCGATCAGCTGCCCGTATTAAAGGAAGCCGGCGTCGTCGATTCGGGCGGTGCGGGGTTCGTCTACTTCCTCGAGGGCATTCTGCGTTTTTTGCCCGACGTGAAGGTGCGTGCGACCGCCTTCCCGCGGCGGCCCGTGCGCCAGAATGTATTCACGCCGCAACAGAACATCGGGGACAATAAGTTCTGCACGGAGTTCATTCTCGAAAACGCCACCTGCAGCCTGATGGATCTGCGTCACCAGTTGGAAGGCCGCGGTGAGTCGCTGCTCGTCATCGGTGCGCCCCCCACGCTGAAAGTTCATATCCATACGGACAATCCCGACCGCGTGAAGGAGATCGGCGTCGCGCCACGGAGCCGTCACACGGCTGAAGGTCGATAACATGGAGCAGCAGCACAATGTTCTGGTCGTCGACAACCGACGGTGCCGTATTCGCTCATTGCGGTCGTTCCGGGATCCGGATTCGAACGCATCGTTCGCGAGCTCGGTGCTGAAGTCGTCGTCGACGGCCAAAAGAATCCCCAGCGTGCGCGATCTGTTACTGGCGGTGAACAAAACGCTCGGCGAAAACGTCTACCTTTTCGTCAACGACAAGAACGTCGCGCTCGCCGCACGCGAAGTCTGCAAATTGAGCGACAAAAACGTGCACGTCATCCCCACGAAGGACATCGTCGGCGGCATTGCCGGCCTCTTTGCGTTTCGCGCCGCAAACGACGGCGCTCCCGATGAAGAGCAGATCGTAAACGCGGCGGCGCGCGTGCATAGCGCGCAAGCTGTTCTTCGCGGGGAAAGACGCACGTATCGGAGGCGTTGACCGTCGCGCGCGGAAAGCCGGCGGCGACCTACGATGGGCTCCTCTATTCGCGGCGACACGCTCGCCGAGGCGGCAACCGGCACGCTGGAAGCGATGGGCGCGCAAGAGGGAGGCCTGATCACGCTCTACTACGGCGGCGTCACAGAAAGAAAAGGATGCGCAGCGCCTGAGCGAAGAGCTTTCGCGACGCTTCCTGTCGCCGACGTGGAATACTACTACGGCGGCATGAAAAACGCGGAATACTGGATTTCGCTCGATGAGTAAGCCACGCATCGCCGTCGACGCGATGGGCGGCGATCATGCGCCGCACGAGATCGTTGCCGGTGCACTGCTCGCGCGCAGACGAGAACCCCGGCGCCGACATCGACGCTTGTTGGCGACGAGGCGGCTATCCAGCCTTTGCTGCGCGGCAAGGGCGCCGATCACATCGCGCATCGTCCACGCACCCGAAGCCGTGCCGATGGATCAGCACGCGTCGCAAGCATTGCGTTCGGCAGAACGCACGTCGCTCGGCGTGGCGGTGAATCTCGTAAAACGCGGCGAGGCAGACGCGATGGTGTCGGCGGGAAATAGCGGCGCCTTTTTAGCGATCGCTTTGATCCGTCTGCGCACGATCGACGGATCGCGCGCCCGGCGATCGCGACCGTGTGGCCGGCGCTCAAAGGACCGACGGTGCTGCTCGATTCGGGCGCAAACGTCGATTGCCGTCCCGAGTGGCTCGAACAATTCGGAATGATGGGATCCGCTTATGCGACGGCAGTGCTCGGTATCGAGCGTCCACGCGTCGCCGTGCTCTCCGTCGGAGAAGAACGGACAAAAGGCAACGCCCAAGTTCTTGAAGCGGCGCAGTTGCTCGAAAAAGCGCCGGTTCACTTCATCGGCAACATCGAAGGCAAAGACATGTTTCATAACGTTGCCGACGTCATCGTTGCCGACGGCTTCGTCGGCAACATCGTGTTGAAGACAGGCGAAGGCATGATCGCCGATCTCGGTAAGGTCATCAAAGAAACGTTGCTGCGGCGGAAATTTCGTCACAAAGATCGGCGCTGCGATGCTTGCGCCGGCGCTGCGGGGTTTGCGTCAAAAATTCGACTACGAGACCTATGGCGGCGCCCCGTCTGCTCGGCTTACGGGGAAACTGCATCGTGACGCACGGCCGCGCCAGCCGCAGCGCGATCAAGCATGCTATCGTTGCGGCGATTGCCGAGGTAGATCACGATGTTATCGGCAAGATCTCCGAACTCGTAACGCCGCATCTCGCCGCGCGCGAGCTCTCGCTGTAGAACAACGCCCGAAAAGGAACGTTGTGGCGATCAGCAATCGTCACCGACAGCACGTCGGACATCGAGCCGCGCGCGCCGAACAGCTTGGCATCACTGTCGTTCCGCTCTTCGTGGTTTCGGCGATCGGAGCTTTCGCGACTACGTCGATCTAACTCGCGCTGAATTTTACGAAAAGCTGCAGACCGAGAAAACGCTTCCGATCACATCGCAGCCCACGGCGGCGATGTTCGAAGACGCCTTTGCACCAATCGCCGATGCAGGCGACGAGATTCTCTGCATTACGATATCCTCGCATCTTTCCGGCACGATCAATGCGGCGCGCGCCGCCGCACAGCGGTTTCCCGATACGAAGATCGAGATTTACGACTCGAGAGCGCCGCCGGCGGCCTTGGAATGATGGTATTGCGTGCGGCGGAGTTGGCCTCGCAGGGCGCGGAGATGCAGCAGATTCTCGCGGCGCTCGATCAAGAACGCACCACGCAGCGTCTCTATGCCTGTTTGCCGGATCTTTCGCACTTGCAGCGTACGGGGCGGATCGGCAAAGCGCAAGCGGTCCTCGGAACCTTGATGAAGATCGTCCCGGTCCTCGCGTTGAAAAAAGGTCAGGTAGCAGCCGAAGCGCAGGTTCGCACGTTCGCGCGTGCACAAGAGACGATGCTCGATTTGGCACTGAAAGCGGTCAGCGATACGTCGAAGGCGCGCTTTTTGGTCATGCACACGAACGCGCCGCAGCTTGCGACCGATGCGCTGCAGAAACTGCGCGTGCGCCTTGGCGGAGTCGAACCGCAGATGCTCGATGTGTTGGAAGCCGGTCCTGTAATAGCGACCCACGGGGGACCCGGAGCCGTCGGCATCTTCGTTGCACAGGACGCCTAAAGGACACGTATGAGCGTCGTCCTCGTCACCGATAGCGGTTGCGATCTGGAGCGCGACGAAGCTGCGCGCAAGAGCATAGAGATCGTTCCGATCTACATCCTGTTCGGCAAAGAGCGGCTGCGCGATGGCGTCGACATCGATCGGACGGCGTTCTTCCGTCGCATGGCTGCGGGAGAAGTGCCGAAGACGGAGCCCGTCGCTGTTGCAGACTACGAAAGCGTCTTTCGCAAGCACGCAGACGCGGGCGACACGGTGGTTTGCCTGACGATCTCTTCGCATATTTCGCAGTCATGTGCGAATGCAAAAGCGGCGGCCGCTGCATTCGCAGACGCCGTTCATGTGGTCGATAGCCGCGGTGCGTCCGGCATGCAACTATTGCTCGCACTCTATGCGGCCGAACTCGTGAAGCAGGGAAAAGGTGCGGCGGAGATTGCGCGTGCCGTGAGCCCAGAAAAGATCACGTCTGCCACCTACTTCGCGGTCCCGCAGATGACGCAGCTTGGCCTCAGCGGGCGTTTGCCGAAGGCAGTCGTTGCGCTCGGCTCGATGCTCAATGTAAGCCTGGTCTTGAAGATGAACGAATCGGGCGCGATCGGGCCCGCCGGGCAAAGCCGTTCGTTCGAGCGAACCTGCGACATCATGGTGGACGCCGTCGTTCGCTCCATCGAGCGTTCTCCGGATGCGCGCATCGCCGTTTCACACGTGCAGTCACCCGTAATCGCTCGAACGCTTTCCGAGGCGATCTCGCAGAAACTTGGGCATCGGCCTGCATTCGAGACCGTGAACGAAGCGACGCTTACGATTGCGACGCATCTAGGAGCCGGCGCGGTAGGTATCTTCGCCATCGTCCCGTAGGCGAGAATCGTGGCGCTCGGCATCTACGTACACCTTCCGTTCTGTCCGTATATCTGTCCCTATTGCGATTTTGCAAAGTGGCCGATGCGCCGCTCCGTTGCATCGGGATACCTGGAAGCCTTGCATGCAGAGATCGACATCGAACCTAAGGCTGCGGCAAAGACGATTTTTTTGGGCGGCGGTACGCCGAACGCGTACGGCACCGAAGAGATTGGAACGCTGATTGCGCATTTGCGAGAACGGTTCGATGGAGCAACGCCGATTGCGGAAATTTCAATCGAGGTCAATCCCGATCTGTTGCGCGACCGGGACTTCGAAGCGTACCGGGATTGCGGGATCAACCGCGTTTCCATCGGCGTTCAATCCTTCGATCCGCATGAGATTGCGACGCTCGGGCGCAAACACACCGTCCAACAGATTGCCGAGGCTGTCGAGTCGGCGAGGCGGGCGCGGATGCGGTCGGTATCGCTCGATCTGATCTTTGCCGTTCCAGGACAGACCGCGCAATCGTGGCAGCGCTCCCTCGAATGCGCGATCCGGCTCGGTGTGGATCACATCTCCACCTATGGGTTGACGATCGAAGAGGGGACACCGTACGCCGCTTGGCAGCAACGTGAGCCTCGCGCGTTCTTGGACGAAGAACGTGAGGCCGAACTGTACGAGATCGCGATCACGATGCTCGAACGATCGGGTTACCGCCAGTACGAAATCAGCAACTTCGCGCGTCCTGGGCATGAAAGCATGCACAATAGCAACTACTGGGCGAACGGTGACTACATTGGACTCGGCGTCGGCGCCGCGTCGTACCGGGGAGGAACCCGCAGCGTGCACACGCGCAATCTCGAAGAGTACGTTGCCGCGGCGTCGGCCGGCCGCCCAATTCCCAGCGAAGGCGAGCATCTTGAAGGAATGAAAGCTGCCGGAGAGGCGATCATGCTGGCGCTTCGAACGGCGCAAGGGGTCGGCCTGGCCACGTTTCGAGAGCGCTACGGCATCGACGTGCTGGAACGCTATGCGCAGGTCGTGCGAACCTATCGGGAAGCCGGGTTGCTGGAGCAAACACAGGAGCACTTGCGATTGACCAAGCAAGGACGCTTTTTGGCAAATGATGTCTGCGGAGCGTTTATAACATTCGAGTAGGCAGCCTTTCGGGCGCGATGCTGCGCACGGTCTTTGCAGTCGTCTTTGCCGAGAGGAGGAGGATCATGCGAAACGTATGTGTCGTCGCAACCCGGCGAGCCGGAGTTGGTGTCATAGCGTTCGCCGCTTCACTCGCCGCAATGATGTCGGTGGGAGTGGCAATGGCCGCTGCCTGCGCATGGATTGCGAGTCCCACCCCCGGCACACAACTGTACGTGCACAGCAGGCCGAGCCAGAGCTCGGCAAGAGTGGGCTCCATGTCTCGCGGGAGCGAGTTCTATGGGAGTTGCACGAAGTCCAATGGGTGGATCACGGTGAACGCCGGAAAGTGGTCGTACTCGTGGAATGGTGCGCCGCCCTTTGATTACGTGGACGGAGCGTACGCCTACAAGCTCTAGTCGTTCAATGGGTTGCCGTAGGTGGTGATCGATTCGAGGATCTGGTCGGCGGCCTCGGGCCACACGTAGGTGGCGGGGATCGTCGTTCCAGGTCTCGATCCAGGGCGGATGTCTGCGTTGAGTTCGCGGCTTGAGCGGCGGGTGCTGCGCCGGAGCTTCTCTTGGCCGCAGCTACGGGATTCCACGGCCCAGAACCCCTCATCAGCCTCATCACCTTTGCGCCGGCGGAGTCACCACCGACCTACCGTTCACCCCCAAACCGCGAGGGGAACCACTTTTGAGACCGCGGCTCGGTCGCCGTCTCGTCAAAACAGTGTCGACCCGCGGCTGATCACGATGACGTTCCGGGCCTCTCCAGACACGCGGGCGCTGGCCGTCCTGACCGACGCCGACTATCAACCATGGTCGGAGCCCAGCGAAGCCTGCAAAACCGTCGAGCTGACCATCGGCGGACGCCGACAGGACCGCTGAGCGCTTCCTAAGACGATTGGGCGGCTTCTCGGCACAAGTCTCACCTGACCCGGAGATCTCTCGCGCCCGGACCGTTATCCGGCGCGCGGCGGGGATAGTCACGTTTTCGGTCATTAACGTGACTCTATGACCGCCTCCGCAGGGCCTGTGAGCGCAAACGTGACTCTTTGGGCGGTGAGGGTCGGCTCGTGCTCGCCAGTCTGAGCCCGCCTCGGCGAAGATTCGCCGTGGCCGAACACTGTGAAGTTCAGCGATAAGTGGCGGGGTTCTCGTAGCGATAAATGGCGGGCTCAAGCTGTCCCGGAAAGGCACGGGCGGGGCGTCTCAGAACGTCTGGCCGACCGCTTTACGCGACGCTGATTTCGGACACGGGGTTGTGAACGCGCCCGACGCGAGCCAAGCGGCGACCGCCCTCGACGTCTCACAGACGACCGTTTCCGAACGCCCCACCGGACGGTTCCGGCGCGCGGCTGATGGTGGGCTGGCGGCAAAATCGGGGCCGTGCTATGAGGCGGTGGTGGGATGATCAACTGTGATGCCGGTCGTTGAGAACCCCGATGGGACGCTGTTGATCGACATCGAGCACATGTCCGAGGTTGATGGCGTTCGCAGCCGGCTGGGCGAGCTGGGAGTGCCGGTCACCGCGCTGGTCCCGGACCCCGACTGCGAGGCAGGCATCGAGGAGGTCGAGTGGGGCGAGCTGTATCCGAAGATCGTCACCCGCAACGGGCCCGAGCCGGGGATCATCGTCGACCCGGCGCAGATCCCCGGGGGCCACGTCCTGCTGTTGGAGACACAGCCGATGCCTGAGCCGCCCCGGCCCAGGCCCAGGCAATGGCGTGAGGTCGTGCAGGTCCTGCGGCTGATCCGCGGGCCCGCGCCGGCGCGCTATGGCAGCCCTCGGCTGTACCCCGCGCGGGCGCCCGGCGAGCTGGCCGCCCAGCTGCGCGACGCGCTTGACCGCATCGCTGCGCTCGAGGCGCGCGTTTCAGCGCTCGAGCGCCACCAACCAGACCGGTAAAGCGGGACAAGTCCGGGGGAGGCGTTTCGGCCGTTGCCAACCCCGACTACCCGCCACAAAGCGATGACAGAACCCCGCCACTTATCGCTGAACTTCACAGCCGAACACGCCGCGCACTTGGCGCGACGGTGGGCGGCGACGCTTCGCCGATCACCCAGTAGCCGACGCGTCAGTTGTGATCGAGCCGAGCGAGCTGAGATCCGGGTAGTCGTTGGTGAGACCGTAGTCGGTGACTTCGCCCGTCGTCGCGTTGACAACTATCGTGATGACTGAGTAGTTGAGCGTTTGCGGCGGGGGCGGACTCGTGGTGGCCGCCATTGGCGCAAGCGGGGCTGCGGTGGGCCCAGGCGGTCCCGCTGCGGTAGATGTGAAGTTGCCCTGAATGGCGATTACCAGCGATGGGTCTGAGCTGTTGACCGTGTCGCCTGCGGTCGCAACCGTCGTAGCTTGCGACCGCGGGACGACGCCGCTGTGCTGGATGAGAGTGGGGTTCGGATCACCCAGATCTGCTGCCTGCGCTTGGGCGAGAGCGACGATATCGCTCTGGGTGTGAGGGATGGGCAGGCTCGTGGGGCTTGGGGTTTCAGTCGGTGGGCAGTTGGTGGCGGTAGCGCTCGTGCGCGGCCTGGGGGCTGAGCTCGACCGCGGCGCCGACCTCGCGCCAGGTCGCGCCCTGGGCGGCGGCGGCGAGCGCGAGCTCGTCGCGGCGCCGGCGGGCCTGCTCGGCCGCCAGGTGCGCCTCCCACGCCTCATCCAGCAGCTGCCGGGTGGTGTCGCTCAAGACGCGTCGGGGTCGAGCCATCCCATAGTTATATCAAGAGCGCCTGACAGAACCCGGGGTGAAGGCGGGTCAGGCTCGGCGAACGCGGAGCAGTCCGGGCTGGGCGACGGCGACGACGCCGGCCAGGGCGTCGAGGTCCTCGGCGCCGGTCAGCTGCGCAAGCAGAGCGTCGACACTGGCGGCCGACTGGTCTGCGGGGCGCAGCACCAAGATCCCCGCGTGGGTGCCCGCCGGGTAGGCGCGCAGATCGCCCAGCCCGCGGTCCAGGGTGATCAGCAGCCGCCCGTCGGCCCCCGCGGCCGCGACAACGTCGGGGTCGCTGGCGCCGGCCAAGTCCTCATCGATGACGGTGTCGACCTCGTGGCCGGCGCGAACGAGCGTCTGCATCGCCCGCCGGGGAACGTTCTCGTCGAGCTTGACCTTCACCGGCCGCTCGGCAGCGGCACGAGCTCTTCGCGCGCCAGCATCGCCCCATACGCGGCGGCGGCGCGCACCCCCTCGGGCGTCAGACTCGGGTAGTCGGCGAGGATCGCCTCCGGGCTCATCCCGGCCGCGAGGCAGTCCAGGATGACGCTGACCGGCACGCGGGTGCCTTTGACGACGACCTGGCCGTGCAGCACGCTGGGATCGCTGAACAGCAGCTCTAACGGACGGTCACTCATGGCCCTCCATTCTGCCCTACGATCGCTGACCTCGGCCCCGGGGTACTCTCGGACACCCTGACCCTCGTGTGGCCGTGGCCCGAGGGCCGCAGATCGCCGGCAAACGGCTCTCAGCACCCCGCAAGGCCCAGGGGTGTGCCGTAGAGGGTTGTGAGCACGTGGGGCGGTTTGGGCCGACGAGCGCCCGGGGCAGCAGCGCGCCGCAGAATCGCTCCGGAGCCGCCGGTGACGCTACTCAGAAAGCGGCCTGGGATGGCCGCGGTCTGGTCGGCGTAGCCGACCATCGGGATGATCGCTGCCCAGGACGCGCCCGTAGGGCGCTGTAGACGTCGGCGGCTGGTCACCGACTGTGGTGGACTAGCGCCGTCTGGGATCACCGCTCCCGCCTGGCCCCTTTTTCGGTGCCTGCCGTTTGCGGTTGGTTCTCGCCGCCGTATCGCGGCGGGGTTGCTAGCTGTTGGCTGCGGGTGGTGGCGTGCGGCGACGGCCCCCGAGCGTGAGCGAGTGGGGCCACTGTCGCCGTGCGCGCTTGAGAGCGTTGGCTCGCGTGTGCGCGCCCGCGCGTATCCCATAGGACTTATCTAATAGGAACATCCTGGGTGAGTGGCTGGCCCCGCTTAAAACCGCTTAGGGGTGAGTGGCTGGCCCCGCTTAGGGGTGACTGGCTGGCCCCGCTCGATGTCGACGAGGGGCAGGGGCGCGTCAACCGAGAAGGATCAGGCGACAAAATGGCCCCGCTTGTCTGTCCGGGCCGGCGAGGACACTGCCCACGTGTCCTCGCATCGCGGCCAGGCGCCGAGAGATAGCCTGCTGCATCCCGTGTGGGAGCCCGCGATCGATCGTGAGCCGGCCGCTGAGGCCTTTGTCGCGCGGTGCCTACTCGGCGCCGGGTGGGTGGGCGCCAAGCGGCGGCTGTCGATGTTTGACCTCCGGACGTGGGCGGCGCTGTGCGGCCAGCTGCACGCCCAGCATCTCCGCGCGACCGGAGAGCACGATCCAGACCTCGACCGCGTCAGCAGCCGGACGGTTGAGACAACCCAATATCAACTCGCGGATCTTGTGATGGGCCGCGACGCCCTTGGCGGCGATCACCGTCGGCGGTTGCGGCAGTCGCTCGCACGACTTCAAGGCGCGATCGTGACGGTGCGCGCGGTGGAAGCCGATGACGAGCTGGCCGCTGAGCGAATGATCGAGGGGTGGGTTCCTCTGATCGGAGAGGTGTGGGCGGCGACGACCCGCCTTGACTTGACCAAGCCGCGTGAGTGGGGAGCGTTGAAGGGCACGACGTCACTGCGCGTTGAGATCGGACGTTGGGCCGCCGAGCAGGTCATCGCGCAGCGCTGTACGTGGCTCGACCTCGAAGTTCTGCGCGCGCTTGGACCCGGGTTGCCGGCGCGTGTGTGGGCGTGCCTAGAGGCATGGGCACGGTGGCCTCAGCGATCGTTTGACGGCCTTGAGGAGGCCGTGATCGGGCTGGGACAGCCCGCCTTGGAGTCGCTGGGCGTAGCACGTTACGCGCGCCCGAAGGACGCGCGCCGGGCGCTTGACCGCGCAGGCAACAGGATCATCGCCTCAGACCCCGCCTACGTACTAGTGCGCTGTGAGAAGCGAGCCGGCTGGTGTCTGGTCATCCGCCGGCGCGTGGGTGCGCGAACGCGCGGCGAGCTGCGCCGTCAGCTTCGCGCGACCGCGCCGGAGCGATCAGTCGTTCGCGCTGCGATCCATGAGAGCCTCGCCGAGGCCGTCGGCGCGCAGCGCGCGGCGTAGGCGCATCGCGCGGATCGGACCGGCGTTGGCGATCGCGGCGAGCTGTGCGCGCAACTCGGCGGCAGATGCCTCGGCTTGATCGCCGCGGCGGCGCTCCTCGTCCGCGCGGTCGGTCAGGCGCTCGCGAGTGTCGTCGTGCTCCTGGCGCTCGCGCTCGTACAGGTCGCGCCAGATGACGAGCTCACCCCGCGACTCGTTGGGCGACTCGGCGGGGTGACTCGCGTCGAGCAGGCCTGTCCGCTGCAACTCGGCGCGGGGGACTCGCCGAGTCCCTAAGTCGTCTTTGACAACTCGGAGAGTGCCCCGGTCCATGCGGCCGGTGATCACCTTGCGAGACAGACCAGTCGCGGCCGCCGCCTCGGCAACGGTCAGCAGCCGCGACTCGGCAAGTGACCCTGCCGAGTCGGGTGTCGGGGTCGGGTCGGGGTCGGTCACGAGTCGATATTCGATCAGGCGACTCGGACACCTGCCGGGCGACTCGGCGGGGTGACTCGGGGTCGCCGAGCACTTACCCGCGTCGTCCTGGCTTCCACCAGCCGCGCGGTGGGCGGGGGAGGCCGGTGACGGTGAGGGTGGCGCCCCACGCGGGTTGGGTGGTCAGCGCGCGGGTGATGGTGGGCGGCTGTTGGCTGAGGCCTCTGGCGGTGATCAGCAGGGCGATGGCTTCGTCTTCGGTGGCGGTCTGACACCAGGCGGTCAGCGGCTCGTCGGGCTCGTCCCAGAGGATGTCGCGCCCATCGGGCTGGATGAGGATCAGTCGTCTGTCGGCGTCGACGTGCAAGCTGCTGGTGGCGCTGGGGGCTGGGCTGAGCTGCATGGGACCGCCGGCGACGGGCTCCAGGCCCAGGGTGTTGGCATAGACGGCGAGGGGGTCTGCGGCGGTGGTGGGGTCGCTGCCGGGCGGGATCAGAGAGAGGTTGTCCTGCAGTTCGATGAACACGATCGCGCGGGGTGTGGGCCAGGGGCGGCGGCCCAGGCTGGTGTTGATGTTCAGCCCATCGGCCAGCCGTACGGCTTCGTCGACGCGTAGCCCGGGCGTGTCATAGATGCCTGAGCAGGCGCACTCGGGGTGCGCTAGCCGCGCGAGGTGATAGTCGCCGTCTTTGAGGACGACCGCCTCTGCCGCCGGGCCCGTCACCAACTGCCCGCAGCTGGGGCAGCGGTTATTGGGATCGTTGACCTCGGCCTGTAGCTGGGCGAGGTGCGCCGCCGGGAGCAGCTGCGCGACTTGGGGGGCGACGTTGAGCCGGCGCATGGGAGTTATCGCCCCGCGGTGCGCAGATTGCCGGCGCCGGGCTTTGGCTGCCGGGGTGAGGTGGGGGTGGCGCGCTGGCGCCAGGTGGCGACGCTGATGCCAGCGGCGATCCCCAGCAGCGCCAGCGGTGCCCCTAACAGCAGCGACCAGCCGAGGATGATCCGCTGCCAGTGCCACCGGTCAAGCTGCCCGGCGCCGTAGAGCCGGGCGGCCGCCGAGGGGGTGGCGCGAGCGCGCGCGGCGGTGGCCAGCGTGATGTCGCCGGAGGCGGCGGCGCCCGTGAAGTTGATGATGGGGAGCGGGGTGGGGGCGCTGGCGCTGGTAAGCGGCCACCGCGGCGGCGGGGCGAGCACGCAGCTGCTCGCGGGTGGCGCGGTTCAGGGTGGGGCCAGACCCTACCGGCCCAGGTGACCGCGGCGATCCCGGCCGCCACCGCCGCGATGATGATCGGGACGCGCCCGCTGACCCGTCCGTGGACGAGCGTGAGCAGCGAGGCGAGCAGGCCGCAGGAGGAGCGCGAGCATCGCCCACGGCAACAGCCACGGCACCTGGTCAAGCACCTTCGCGCCCCAGACGACGGCGACCAGCAGCCCGACGGCGACCAGGCCGAGCAGCCCTTCGCTGCTCTGCTCAGAGCGGTGGCGGTTCACGCCGCGGCCCTGACGTGATCGGCAATCGCCTGCCAGGCGGGGTGCTGATCCCAGTTGGCCAGCTCGATCATCCCCCAGCTGATAGAGCCGCGTTGGATGACCAGCGCAGTTCCCGGCGCGATCTGCGCGATCTCGCCCGGGGTGACCGCCGGCATCCGCTGCGGGGTGACTGATCGGCCGCGCTGACGGCCCCGCCCGCTGGCCATCCCCAGCCCCATGCCGGTGTACGTCGCCGACTGGCCCTCGCTGACCGTCTCCACCGGCGCCCACACCTCGCCCAGGATGGTGGACAGCAGCTCCAGGGTATGGGGGTCGCGGATGCCCTCACAACACCACCAGGTCGCCGGCCAGGCCGGGCAGGCTGGCGCCTTGCTGACCCCACCGCTCCCGCGACTGGGAGAGGTCTTGGAGCACCCCTGAGACGATCAGCCCGCGACCCCCGCCCTCGGTCAACACCGACGGCAGAGCGGGCCACGGCGCGATGTTGGCCAGCTCGTCTAGGGCCGCCAGCACCGGCGGTTCGCGCCGTTCCACCGACAGATCCCCGCGAGCGCGGGCTGCGGCGACCACTTGGTCTGAGTGCTTGTAGATGCTGCGGCGCAGGTCCTCGAGCAAGCCCGACCACCAGCGGGGCGATCTGATCGGCGTCCTCGCTGGGGCACACGATCAAGATCGTGTCCGCCGCCGACGCCGCGAACCGCTCGCTCTCAAGCCAGACTGCCGGCTCATCGTCCCTCCCAACGGCGGGGTGCTCGCCCGCCGGGGACCGTCAAACCGCCAGGCGCGGATCGCGCGACTCGCGGTGCCCATCACCCCACCGCGCTCGCGCGCCTCTAGGGCGGCTACCCCAGCGAGCACGTCGCGGGCCACCGCCGAGCGCTTGAGATAGCTGGCTGGGGTGGTGAAATCGTGGGTGTCGACCCACGCCACCACCTGGGCCATCCCCACCCCGCCCAGCACGGCAGCGTGCAGCATCGCCCCCAGCGCGTCGGCAGCGCGATCGGCGAAATGCTGGGCGGTCGGATCGCGCCCCACCCCCGCGCTGACCGCGCCGGTCATCTGCCGGGCGATCTGATCAGCCCGCGCATACTCCCCCGCGCTGGCCAACGGTGACCAGCGCAGCTCCACACACCCCGGCGGGATCGCCGCCACCCCAGCAGGAGCGAACACCGCCACCTGCCCCAGACGCGAGCGGACACCAGCGCAGCTGTGCGGCAGATCGGACTTGGTGGTGGTCGCGATCACCGGCCCCGGCCACGACCAGATCGCCCCCGTCAGCACCCCCCGCGTTTTGCCTGACCCCGACCCGCCCCAAGATCAGCGAGCTCGTCCGCGCCGAGACCACCACCGGATACCCATCCCCCGTCCAGCCGATCACCGGCCCATGCCCCTCTACGGCTCAACGTCTGACCGATCACCGAAAGCGGATCAGTCGTCCCGCTCAAGCTCGCGCACCAGCCCGCGGCTGCGTCTGGCGGCCCAGTTCTCACCACCCCACCCCCCGCTCCCGCCCCCGGTCCTGATTTTCTCAACGCTTGGGATCGCCGATCAAGCCGCTGGCTGATCTGCGCCGCCGACAGCGACCGGTGCAACCCCGACCCTTTGAAGGTGCGCTCCCCCGCGCCGTCTGACCGCGCCACTGTCACCCCCACCCCCTTGACCTGGCCGTCACGCTCGCGCATGCTCCAGACGCAGCCCCTCCTGCTCGGCCTGGCCGTTCCAGCCCCGTCCAGGTGCCGTCACAGCGGTCGATCGCGCGCTCCAACCCCGCGCGGGCGCGCTGCATGTCGGGCACCTCCCCCTCCCGCCGGGCCGCTCGCCGCGCCGCCTGCGGCGTGGCGGCATCCCCATAGCCGCGCCGTTCGGGAGCGTCAGCAACCGTCAACCCGCGTTCGGCTTCGATCTCCCGGCACGCCTGGATCGCTCGCCGGCGAACCAGCGAGTCATTCCACCGATCCCCTTCGCCGGTCACCGCGACCGCCAACAGGTGCACGTGCTCGCGCCCGTCGCGGGCCACGTAATCGTCGTGGCGGACCGCCACCCACGCACACCCATCCAACCCCAGCTTGACCGGCGAACCGTTCGCTGACCTGCGCCCACTCGGCGTCGTCCATCCGCCGGTCCTCCGGCGCCGCCGCCAACGCCACGTGACAGCTAGACCGCGCCAAATCCGGCCGCAGCGCCGCCTGGGCGCGCAGCCCCGCCCGGACCTCGCGCTCATCACAGGCGGCCAGGTTGCCGGCGATCACCCGCGCGTCGACGGTGCTCCTCCGCCCGCCCCGGCCCAAACACATACCGGCACATCGCCGCCGAATCCCGCCCCTGCGACACCTTGGCAATCACCCCGTCCAGCTCTCTTGCCGCGCCTGGCTCCAGGGCTCGCGCTCCCGCCACGCCCGCAGCTCACCCAGCACCGCCGCGGTCGCCGCCCGCAGCATCTCCCCGCACGCCGCCAGATCCTCGGGCAGCTCCCCGGTGCTGTTCGCCACCCGCGCCAGCTGATTGAAGTTATTCGCCGCCCCCCGCAACCCCCGCAGCGCCTCCACCACCGCCTCGGGCGCGTCCGGCGCTCTCCCCGCCGGCGCCGGCGCCGACCACCCCGCCGCCTGCGCTAACCGCTCGCGCACCCACCCCGACCGCCCCACCCCATCCCGCTCAGCATCAATCCGCGCAAGCTCCACCCGACTGAGCCGAACATGGATTACAAGCTCCCGATTCTCACTCACCGCCAACCTCCCACCGCCAATCGCGGCGAACCACAAAACGTAGGCCACGCCCCGGACAGAACCCCGGCGCCCGACACCACCACCATCTCCCGAGGTACGTACCAGGCCAACACCCCGAAGCCCCGGGCCGTCGCGCAAACCGCCTGCCACCCATCCCGACCGAGCGCCCGCCAGGGCGCGACCAAGGCGAGTCCGTGGCCGCGGGATGCGCGCGCCGCCAGGCGCGTGTATCACGCGGCCACACAACTCGCACATCCGCTCATCGTAGGGATGAGAAGGCCCGCAGGACCGGTCACCGGCCGCCCGGACGGCGGCCGGCCGCACGCCAAACGGCGTGCCCCGCGGCGAAGCCGCGAGCGCCCCGGACGGGGCGCACCGGGAGGCCGCCAGGCCGACCGTCCGCCGCAGGCGGACCCCGCCCGAGCGCCCCTTGCCGGCGCCAGCAAGGGATGGCCGTCCTGCCGATGACTTACAAACCAGGGGCGACCGCTCCGAGGGCCGCAAACGGGCTTAGGAGGCGCCGCCAAAGCAACCCACAGGTTGCTCGGCGGTGATCCCGAGCGAAACCGGTCTACCTACGCCGCCTCCCAACGACGGGCGCGCATCGTGTCGATCACGTGCACGGGGGCGACATCGCGCAGATAGCGGTCGGTGACCGCCAGGCTAGTGTGCCCCAGCGCGTCACGGATCACGTTGATCGCGGTGCCCTCCCGGGCCAGCTCGGCGGCGTAGGTGTGGCGAAGCCCATGGGCATGCACCCGGCGCTCCACCCCCGGCCTTATGCGCCAGGCGCGGCAAGCAGCCGGCGGACATAGAGAGGAGTCGATCCGACCGCCCTGCAGGGTGCAGAACACCGGCGCCCGCGCGCCAGGCCCAAGCTTGCGCCGGCGATCCAACCACCGCGCCAGCATCGCTGCGGTCTGCTCATCGACACCGACGGTGCGAGCTCTTGTCGCCCTTGCCGTGACGCACCCGGATCGTCCCGGCCTCCAGGTCGACGTCGCGCAGCTCCAAGCGCCAGGGCCTCGGCGATCCGCAGCCCTGACCGCCACAGCACCGCGATCAGCGCCCGGTTACGAATCCCGGTCGGCGCCCGCGGACTGCACGGCGCGGATCAGGGCGACCGCCTCGGGTTCTGACAGCACCTCGGGTGGGCGCCGGCGAGACCTCGCCGAGGGAGACGAGACGCTCGCCAGCGGAGGCTCAACGATCGCCACGGGCCGCTCGGGTCACGTTTTCGTGCATAAACGTGACACTAAGAGCTGCACCGGACAGAAGCATCGGCGGGCAGCCGGGAATGTCCCGCGTGCCGTTAAAGCCCGGCGTTGCTCGTCACAATTTGGCCGCTCGCGTGTTGTTCGAAGTATGGGATGGAGCGTCTGTGACGATGCAACCCTGCTATCGGCAGCTCGTCACGACGGGGACGCGTTTGCCGAGTTCTACGACCGATATGAGTCGGCGATCATTGGCTTCATGCTCCATCGAACCAGCGATCGTGAAGTCGCCGTCGACCTTGCAAGCGAAGTGTTCGCGGCAGCACTCGCGTCAGCCCATCGCTACCGGCCTAAAAAGGACAGCGCCGGGGCATGGTTGTTCTACGATCGCCCGCAACGTGCTGCTCAACAGCATGCGCCGCGACCGAGTCGAGGCCCGAGCCCGTCGGCGCATCGGGATCCACAACGCGATCGAGTACACGACAGACGATCTAGAACGAATCGAGGCAGAGGTCAGCCAGACCGACTGGGCGACGCAACTTCTCGCAGAGCTTCCCGATGAGCAACGCGACGCGGTCACAGCTCGAATCATCGATGAACGCTCCTACCCGGAGATCGCGCGGCAGATGAAGACATCGGAGCTGGTGGTCCGGCAACGGGTCAGCCGCGGCCTCTCCGCCATACGTAGCCGCGCGAAGGACACGACATGACACTGCTTCCAGAATTTCGAGCGCAGCTCCATGAGGCCGCAACGCGACGGGCGGCGCGGCGTCGACCGTACCTAGCCGTCCGACCCGCGTTTGCGGCGCAAGTGCTCCGGCCGCTGCCCGCCGTCTTCGCGATCGCGATCGTTATCGCAATCGCGTCCATGGCCCTGCTTACGCTTCACGCAGGCCGGACGCCCGCGCCCCCTGCGAAGTCTTCGCCTTCTCACACCCAAGCGCCCAACGACTCAGCGCCGGTCTGGCTCAAAGCCCTGGAGCGGCGATTCTGGGTGTTCGCCGGTCACGCCAGTGCGCCGACGGCCGAGCTCGTGCAAGCGTTCGAGCGTTCAGGCGTTGCAGCCGATGATCTACGGTTCGCCCACCGAGTGGCGCTGCCAGCAGGAGCAGTGTGGATCGCCCCTACCGCCACCCAGCTCTGCATCGCGTTTAAACCGACAGGCGTTCACGACCTTCTCGGCGTGACCTGCTCCGCGATCACCCAAGCCAAGCGCTTCGGGGTCCGCCTATCGGTCGGCGGTCGCGCTCACCCCGCAAGCTCGCCCGGACCCAGCAACCCGCTCATATCGTGGCACGCAGGTGTGATACCGAACGGCGTCACACGCGTGCGGTTGCGGATTGGCGCCGGCGCATTTGCCACGAGCGCCGTCCGACAGAACACTTTCGTAATCGCCGTATCTAATCGTGATTCCAGCCCAGCTATCAAACCGCCGAAAGCGCTCGGCTAGAAGCATGCCCCGGGTCAGGTAGCAGCACAACGAGCAGCCCAGGCGCGCCCCTATCTGCGACAGGCGGCGAGAAATAAGGTCGACCCAGCGCTCATCAACAGCTTTCGTCTGCTGCGACAGGCGCGTCCGCTCAGCCTCTCAACTCAGATCACGGTCGCCGCTGCGATCTACGACCTTGCCAAAATGGGGTCAAGCTACGGCGCCAACCCCTCCCGCGCCGTCGAAACCATCGTCGGCCCAGGCAAAGCCAAAGTGCGGCTGGTCTCCGGAAGTACCGGCGCGTGCGTGTTCAACGTCGAAGGACCGCAGGCCATCGGCAGCGGCTGCAACCGCACCAGCGCCGTCGTAGCCGGCGACTCGTGGACGGCAGACACCATTCCCTACGGCCCCGGTGGGGCGAGGACCAAAGTGCTCCTGGGAGCCGCGCCCGACGGCAACGCGACTGTGACCATCTCCTGGGCCGATGGGGGCGCGACCGTTGTGCCGGTGACCGACAATGTCTACTGCGTGCCTCTCGGCTCTCATACAGGATGGAAGTGGGTGACGCTCGAGGACAGCAGGGCGACGTGGTGGGCGCCCGGGATGCCCCGATTGCCCTAATCGTAGGTTTCACGCATTCGCTGAGGAGTCACGTTGCGTAGGTCGGCAGGAGGCAACCCCGCCAGTCGTCATGCGGCGCGGCCCCGTTGAGCACGCTTTTGTCCAGAAACGTGACCATGTTGCTGGCGTCGGAGGCCACCTGCGCGCACCAGACTTCGCTGGCGGCGACCCGCTCCAATCGTTCGATACCACCGCCTAGTCAGCGTCGTGATCTTCTCTGAGCGCACGTGACGGCTAGCGCGAGGCGAGTAGTTCGTGCGATGAGATGCTTCGTAAGGTCGCTGGTGCCCGTCGCGCTGATCACAGTCGCCGTGCTGTTTACGGCTACGCGCTCGCGCGCCCCGGAAACGCCGCGGCGCTCGGGTGGTTTGACTATGCCCCGCTCGTGCAGACCACGTACGCCCCGCCCTCGCCCTCGACTGGTGCGCCGTCTGCGACCGGTGGGGTGGTTACAGCACCCTGCGCGCGCTTAGCCGAGCGGCCAGCTCGATCGCGTGCTTGCCCCGACCGCGATCACCCCCGTCTCCGTGGTCGGGTGCCGATGACGATCACCAGCGTGACGTGCTGGAAATGCTCGCCGGCAAGCACCTCGCGTCCGCGATCTGGCTGCGTCAGACCGGCTCTGTCACCGCGTTCCGTCCCCTCAGCCCACTCCCCAAAGGCGAGGGCAACGACTCGACTTACCGGGTTCTTGCTCGGGCGGGAAACGTATTTGAACGTGCTTTCGCTGCATTTTGCAAACGAAGGCTTGCAACTCGCATTCTTGCTTCTTTCTCCGGTTGTCGGCGCGATCGTCGGTGTACTCTTGGCGCCCCTCGCCCAAACGTTCTTTGAGGACGAGTTGAATTTGGTCGAAGGCGCGATCGAGCGGCTCGCCCCTGCCGAGATCGCCGGCGGTGCAATCGGTCTTATCGTAGGACTCGGCATCGCGCTGCTCATCAAATCGATTTTGTTCGAGTTCAGTTCGATCGGCGGCCGGTCCGGGAGTTACGTAGCGATCGTCGTCTACTTGATCGTCGCCATTTTCTTCGCCTATCTCGGTGCTCGGGTCGGATCGAAGACGCACGTTCTGCCGCTGCCGCGATCGGCACGCCGTAGCGTTGGCGGAGTTGCACAAAAGATCGTCGACACGTCCGTGATCGTCGACGGACGGATCGTCGAGATCGTACAGAGCGGCTTCTTGGAAGGACCGCTGCTCGTTCCGCGCTTCGTTTTGCGAGAACTGCACACGATTGCCGATTCGACCGATCCGCTAAAGCGAACGCGCGGCCGTCGCGGCTTAGACGTTTTGAGCCGGCTGCAAGAGCTTCGGACGATCGAGATCCACGAGCGTGACTACGAAGATCTTCCGGCGGGAAGCGTGGATCAGAAACTGGTCCGTCTCGCACAGGAACTGGACGCGCGGCTCGTGACCAACGATTACAACCTCAATCGCGTCGCGCACGTGGAGGGCGTTGAAGTTCTCAACATCAACGAACTCGCGAATGCCGTCAAACCGGTTGTGCTTCCGGGCGAAGAACTGCACGTGCAGGTCATCCGCGAAGGAAAAGAGCCGAATCAGGGAGTGGGTTATTTGGACGATGGAACCATGATCGTCGTCGAGCAAGGCCAACGGCTGATCGGCGAAGTGATCGACGTCGTTGTGACGAGCGTGCTGCAAACGGTTGCTGGACGGCTGATTTTTGCAAAACCGAAGACAAGGAAGTAGTTTGCGCAGATGATGTGGACTGCCGTCATTGTCGCTGCCGGGCGCGGAACGCGCTTTGGCCGTGCCAAGCAATTTGTGGAGGTTGCGGGATTCCCGCTCGTTGGATGGTCGTTGCGCGCGTTCGGGGCAATGCCGGAAGTGAGTGAGATCATCGTCGCAACCGAAGAGGCATGGATTCAACCGATGCGTGAGCTTGCGTCAAGCGCGGCGCCGCTTCATGAGACGACCGTTGTTGCGGGCGGTGCAACGCGACAGGAAAGCGTTCGGGCGGCCCTGCGCGCGCTTTCGGATCGTTGCAATGCGGCGTTCGTTCACGACGGCGCCCGGCCGCTCGTGCGAGCGCACGATGTGCGTGCGGGCATGTCTGCGGTGCGGCGCGGGCACGCCGCTGTACTCGCGGCGCCTGTCGTCGATACGATCGAACGAGTCGACCCGGCGACGATGACGGTGCGCGAAACGCTTTCGCGGGGTGAATTGTGGGCCGCGCAGACCCCGCAATTTGCCATGCGCACGGAATTGATTCGCGCGCATACCGAGGCACACCATGCCGGCATCGAAGCGACCGACGATATTGCGCTTCTTGAACGTATCGGCGTGAACGTGCACGTTATTGCAAGCACCAGTGAGAATTTCAAGGTGACGAACCCGCAGGATGTGGCACGCGCGGAACTGTTGCTGCGCGAACGTTTGGAACACGCTCCGCAAGAAGCCGAAGTTCTGTATCTCGAAGTTTTTGCCGACGAGTCGCTCGTCGAAGCGTTGGAGCGTGAATTGGAAGGCCGCGGCGCGCGAATCGACGGCATCGAGCGCGACTTGCCGGGCGGCGTTGCCGTACGAGCATTCATTCCCGCCGACGCGATGCGCGGGTTCTCCGGGCGCTTTGAAGCCTTTGCGCAGGGAACGGCGACGTTCACCACGCGGTTTTCGCACTACGCAGGCAGCGATGAGAACGCCGGGATGCGCGTCTAATGCGTGTCGGACACGGCTTCGACGCCCATCGCCTGGCCGAAGGCCGTCCGCTCATTCTTGGCGGCGTTGCCATTCCGTTCGAGCGCGGGCTGCTCGGACATTCCGATGCCGATGTGTTGGCACACGCAATTTCCGACGCACTCCTGGGCGCTGCTGCGCTGGGTGATGTGGGGGGACATTTTCCCGACTCCGACCCGCAATGGAAAGATGCCGATTCGATGATGCTCTTGGAAACGTGCGCGTCGATAGTGCAGCAAGCGGGCTTTGTCGTGATCAATATCGATGCGACGATCGTCGTCGATCGGCCGAAACTGGCAGCCTTCATCGGAACGATGCGCGACAACGTCGCCCGGCGACTGCAGTTGCCGCTCACAAAAGTAAGCATCAAGGCCAAGACCAGCGAAGGCATGGGCTATACGGGCGACGGGACGGGCATCGCCGTCTATGCCGTTGCTTCGATCGAAGAAGAGTAGGACCGCCATGGGGAACGTTTCGCGAGCACAACTGACGACGGCAATGCAGCGCTGGGGATTTCTGGAAGATCCGGCGCCCGACGCAGCGCTACGGTGGATCGACACGTTCCTGGACGCGTACGGCGCGCAACTGCAATCTCCCGACGATGCCTATACGCAGGTTGCCGCTTTACGCGCAGAAGCGTGCGTCATTCCCGCCCTCGAGCTCGAACGCTTGCGAACGCGGCAGGTGCTCTTTTTTCTCGACTCCGTGGGACAGTACATCGACCAGCAGTCGGAGCTGCGCAACCTTCCGCTGCACCACGACATCGTCGCGATCGGTGAAGAGTTCGGCATCGCCGCGGACGACGCACGCAGCGCGGTTCGCATGGCGTTGACCGGGCAGCAGAACGGTCCTCCGCTCGAGCTGCTGTTTCCATTGCTCGGACACGACCGGATGCTTATGCGGATCGGGGCGGTCAATTCGCGGTTGCTTCACGGACGGGGCTTAGAACCTATTGCCTTTGGGCCGGACGGGAAACCCTTTGAGCCGATTTCGGCCCAAAAGCCGCCGCAGCAAGAACCCTCGTAACGCTTTCTTGACCGAACCGGTTACACTAATCGAGCATGCCTACGCCGCTGCAAACATTTTTGAACGATTTGAGCGCCCCGCTCGAGCGCGATCCCGCGGTGCGTGGTTGGCTGGACGTCGTACTGTCGTATCCGGGCTTTCATGCGCTTACGGCGTACCGGTTCAATCACGCGCTCTATCGCATGCGCATACCGATTCTCCCGCGCTGGCTCTCGCACGTCGCTCGCTTTCTGACAGGGATCGAGATCCATCCGGGTGCGACGATCGGACAGAGCGTCTTCATCGATCATGGCATGGGTGTCGTTATCGGAGAGACGGCGGAGATCGGCGACGGTTGTACGCTCTATCAGGGCGTCACCTTGGGCGGCACCAGTTCGTCCCACGGAAAACGGCATCCAACCTTGGGCTGCGGCGTCACCGTTGGATCGAACGCCTCAATTCTGGGCGCTATAACGCTCGGCGATTATGTGAAAGTCGGCGGCGGATCGGTCGTCGTGCGTGACGTCCCGGCAAATGCTACCGTTGTGGGAATTCCGGCGCACGTGGTTGCGCAAAACGGGAAGCCGGTGCGCGCCGTTCCGGACCGGCCGCAAGTCGATTTGCCGGATCCGAACGCCGGCATCATTAGACAGTTGCAACAACGGCTGGATCGGCTGGAGGAACGGCTTGCGGAGATCGAACCCGACCATGACGAAGAAGCGTGGTCGTGGGTGATCTAAAGCTCTACAATACACGGACCCGCAAAGTCGAACCGTTCACGCCGCTACGCGGCAACGACGTTCGCATCTACGTTTGCGGTCTGACCCCTTCGGCACAAGCGCATCTCGGACACGCGCGCTCGTTTTTGTTCTTTGATCTGTTGCGCCGCTTTTTGACGCATCTCGGCTATGTCGTTACCTATATTCAAAATGTAACCGACATCGATGATCGGAGCATCAATCGCGCTCGCGAGACCGGCGAAGACTGGCACGACATCGTCATGGATTTCTACGCCGACTTCAAAACGTCGATGACCAAACTCGGCGTTATTGAACCCGACGTCGAACCGTATGCGACCAAGTATATTCCGCAGATTCAGGACATGATTCGTGAACTGCTCAAACGCAACAATGCCTATGTGGCAAAAGACGGCATCTACTATCGCGTTAGCACCTTTTCCAACTACGGCTCCTTGAGCAACCGGAACATCGACGAACTCGAAGCCGGAGCGCGTATCGAAGTCGACGAGCACAAAGAAGACCCGCTCGATTTTGCATTGTGGAAATTTGCAAAACCGGGCGAGCCGAGTTGGTCCTTCGACGGATATGGCGAAGGACGCCCGGGCTGGCACATCGAGTGCTCGGCGATGTCGAAGACGCTTCTCGATCCCGACGGTACGGGGTTCGACATTCACGGTGGTGGTGCGGATCTGATTTTTCCGCATCATGAGAATGAGATTGCGCAGAGTGAACCGCTGATGGCGCATCCGCCGATGGCGAACTTTTGGGTTCATGGCGGCCTCTTGAATTTCGACGGACGTAAGATGTCGAAATCACTTGGGAATTTTGAGCCGCTGACCGACTTACTGGCGCGACACGACGCACAAGCGATTCGCATGACGTTTCTCACGACCGGTTACAGCAAGGTGATGAATTTTACTGAGGATTCTTTGCCGTCGACGATGTTGACGCTCGAACGGCTGAAGAAGATGTATCGCGCGCTCCTGCCGTTCAATCCCGTCATGCCTGCGCGCGAAGCGCAAACGCTGCTTCCGAAGATCGAAGCGGCGCTCAGCGAGGACATGAACACGTCCGTTGCGCTCGCGGAACTGCTCGCCTGGCCGCCGGTCCACAGTGACGAGGGGCGCTGTGAATTCGAGCGCGCGTTGTGGCTGTTGGGGTTAGCGCCGGACGACTCATGGCTGCAGGAGACGGCGATCGCGTTGCCGTCCGACCTGCTCGAGCGTCTGCAACGCGAACTGGGTGCGGAGATCTCGTTCAACGGCAGCTCGCCCGAAGAAGCGATCGCGAAGGTGATCACCGTTCGAGACGAAGCGCGTTCGCGGAAAGACTTCACAGAGTCCGATCGTCTGCGCGACGCGCTCAGCCGATGCGGTATCGCGATCAACGACTCGAAACAAGGCACTTCGTGGACCGTCGCAGGGTAGGCGGCCCGAAAACGGGCGGCGGTCGCCGTCCCGGCGGCGGAGCACCCCGCCGTCCGAAACCGAAGCTCGATTTCGACGACGTCATCTACGGCATTCACGTCGTTGAAGAGGCGCTCGTCGCCGGCGAACCACTGCGCGCCATTCATATCTCGGACGAGCGCAAACGCGACCCGCTTTTGCGTAAGATCATCGCCGACGCGAAAGAGCGTAACATCACCGTCCGGTTCGAGGATCGCAACTTCTTCGCGCAATTGCCATTCAAGACGCATCAAGGCGTCGTTGCGATTGCTCCGCCTTTTGAATACGCGTCGCTCCCCGACGTCCTCGGAAAGCGCGCCGGCGGCCGCGCGCTCTTCGTGCTTCTGGATCACCTCACCGACCCGCACAATGTCGGCGCGATCATTCGGACTGCCGAGTGCGCGGGAGCAACAGCGGTCGTCCTTCCAGAGCGGCGATCCGCTGGTGTCAACGCGACGGTTCGTAAAGCCGCCGCCGGAGCGACCGGCTACATTCCGATCGTTCGCGTTTCAAATATCAACGAAGCGATTCGGACCTTGAAAAAAGCGGGCGTGTGGGTTGCCGGAGCCGACGCCAGCGATGATGCCAAACCGATGACCGGAGTCGATTTTGATCGCGATCTCGCCATCGTCATCGGCGCCGAAGGGGAAGGGCTTGCACAGTTGGTACGTCGAGAGTGCGACTACCTGGTTAGCATTCCGATGCGAGGGCAGACCGAGTCGCTGAACGCCTCCGTAGCAGCCGGCGTCCTTCTGTACGAGGTCCTCCGCCAACGCGCCGGGGCCCAAAATTCCGCACAAATCCCCGCTAATCGTCCTTGACGAGAGGAGGACCCCCTCCTATAATTGCGTGGATGTGTCGCGTTCGACGGGCTGCGGCCTGCGTTTTTTGGCACATCGGACCCCACGAGGCGACAATAATACTATGGCTATGACCCATCCCGTCACGGATGGTTTGGAGTATAACGAGCGCGCGGACGAAGATCTCGTTGCCATCGCAAAATCGGGCGACAACCTAGCGATGGAATACCTCCTGAACAAGTACAAGAACTTCGTCCGGATCAAAGCCAAGAGTTACTTTCTCATCGGCGCGGATCGCGAGGACATCATCCAAGAGGGTATGATCGGCCTCTACAAAGCCGTGCGCGACTTCAAGGCGGATAAACTTTCGAGCTTTCGTGCTTTTGCCGAACTGTGCATCACCCGTCAGATCATTACGGCGATCAAGACGGCGACGCGACAGAAGCACATTCCGCTCAATCAATACATTTCGTTGAACAAGCCGATCTACGACGAAGACAGTGAACGCACGCTACTCGACGTGATGGCATCGCAAAAAACGTCAGATCCCGAAGAACTGGTCGTTACGCAGGAAGTCTCCGATGACATCCGTCAGCGCATTCGCCAGAATCTCTCGGAATTGGAATCGCAAGTTCTCGAATCGTATCTCGAAGGGAAGAGCTATCAAGAGATGGCTCGTGACCTCGGCCGCCACGTTAAATCGATCGACAACGCGCTGCAGCGCGTAAAGCGCAAGATCGAGAAGAACCTCGCGGAGTTCGAGTTTCAGTAAACTCATCACTTCGAAGGACCGCTTGAAAAACCGCCTCGTGCGGTTTTTCTGTTTTTGGGTGTGGGTGCTGGGTGGCGGGCGCGAAGTCGTCTGAACGAGCTGCGCGTACTGCTATCTGGAAGGACCGCTGGAAAAACCACATCGTGTGGTTTTTCCGCTTTGCGACTTTTTCGGGAGAACAAGTTTTGTAGCGACCCTCTGTCTTACCAAAAGTACGCGATCGCATACTTTTGGTAAGACACTCGGCCCGAAAAAGTTCGAAATCCTTCCAGATAGCAGTACGCGCAGCTCGTTCAAACGGCTTCGTGATTGGTATGGGCGCTCGCGAGGTTCTTAGTTATTGCGTTGGTGGAGGCCGAAGGCGTTGCCTTCGGGGTCGGTGCACCATGCGGTGGCGCAGCGATCGCCGCCGAAGTTAGCTATGCGCTTTCCGCCGAGCTCTTCGACGCGTTCACTTGCGGATTGCGCGTCGTCGACGTTGAACATGATGCCGCCGACCGGAACGTGGGGAGCGCCGGGGTTGTGTCCGAGCGCAAACGTGTTGCCGTCTTCGAGATCGTATTCTACGTAGTTTCTGGAATGGAATTCGCCGGGAGTAAGGGCGAAAAGCGCTTCGTAGAAGGCTCTGGCGCGGTCCATGTCCTCGGCCATGAACATGACGAAATCGAATCCCGCTGTGCGTACGGCCATTTCTTGCGGTTGCTTCATACGTGAAGCGTAGCAGGCAAACGTGACAGGTGCTGTCAGGATTCCCGGTGTCCGAGCTTGTCGACGATCTTGCCGTAGAGCTGATGCTTCTCGTCGATGGGATCGACGATCATCACTTCGGCGTCGTCGCCGTTTTTGGGATCCAGGCAGACCGTGACTCGGCCTTTTGCGCAAACGTCCATGCAGCTGGTGGATATGACCCGAATCGGTCCCCACTCGCCGTTTTCTTTGAGTTCTTTCTTCAACCAGTCGCGCAGATTGAAATCGCCGATTTTTTCGGCAACCTCCGGTGTCTCATCGGGAATGCGCTCTTTGTAGCATCGCTCGCATACGAGTACGAGGCCGCTGCCGAGCCATTTTGGTTTGACGTCTTGCATGGAACCTGCGGGGAGAAAGAAGCCGACGGCCGGATTCGAACCGGCGAGCTCTTTCGAGGTGCGATTACAAATCGCATGCTTTCAACCGCTCAGCCACGTCGGCAATGTGTGGACGGCTCCATCGCTTCCACGATGGCAATTAAGGTCCTTGTGTTCGCAGAGAGTTGTCGCGGCCACCCCGTCGGTGTACCCTTCCATGGCCGCGATTTACTCCTGTGATGTCGCCGTCGATGCGGGCTGGTTCGCTTTTAGGAATGCGTCGATTTCGTCGGCGGTGCGCTCGAAGTCGGTGCGGTAGAAGTTGTGTCCGCCACCGGTGACCGTTGCGATGCGAACGTGGTCTGAATGATTGCGTGCTACGTCTTCGATGACGCCGGTTGGGACGATTGAACCTTCAGCCTCTGCCATGAGCAGAAGAAGCGGCTTCGTGTAATGGGCAATTTCCGTGCGTAGATCCCATGTGCAGCCGGCGTTGTCGCGGCGCAAGCGCGCGATCGGAACGCTCGTCATGGAATGGACCGCGTGGACCTTTCCTTCGATGTCGTCGGGATGCCAGTCGGCGTATTCGTTGCGAGTCGCTTCGTCGCGCGCCGAACCGGTGAGCGTAAACGTTTCTTCCAGCTCCACGAGATACTCATCGTACCAGGTGTCGTCGACTTGAACGATCATCGGATCGATCGCAACGACGCTCTGTACGGGTAGTTTCGTTCCGCCGCGAATGGCGATTGCTCCGCCCCAGGAATGTCCGACCATGACATCTGCACCGCCGATCGCTGCGACGACATTTTCCAAATCGCGCACGCCGCGATCCAGTTGCATCGGGCCATGAATCGCTGCGCTGTCACCGTGTCCGCGTTGGTCGTACGCGACGACGCGGAAACGGCTCGCGTACCGGTTCGCGAGCCGTTTCCACGATTTGCGGGAGCTGGCCATGCCGTGGATGCACAGCATGACCGGACCCGAATCTCCCCATCGCTCCACGGTCGTCGCCGTGCCGTCGTCCAGCACGATCGTCGTGTTTTGCGATTGCGCCATCAGTGGCTATGCATTTGGTGATGAAATGCGTCCAAGTCCTCGATTGTGTTCAGCGTAACGGCATCCTTGATGTGGTCGTGCCGAATGCCTGATGATTTGCGCATGGTCGATCCGAGGTCTTCGGAGTGACAGTACGCTGCGACGGCCTCGTTGTGCTTGCGCACTTTTTCCGGATCGATCTTGCCGCCGTTTTGCTGCACGACCCATTCCTCAAACTGCATGTACGTCGGATGGTTGTTGCGCACGTAGTCGATCGTCTTTTGACGGTCGAGGCCGAGACCCGTCAAGGTCATTTGATCGAATCCTTGGCCGCACTCATCGTAGTCGGCCGGGAGTTGACCGTGCGCAGCCAGTGAGAGCTTCAGCCATAGGCGCGGAAGATGAACCGCACCGAGTGGTCCTTTTGTGCTGGAGCTGACGAGAGGAACGGTCGTTGAAGTGCTTGTCGCCATAGTAAAAACCTCCAGTGAGCGAGAGTTACGCGAGTTGTTGCGCGTGGCGATCCTTGAACGTGAGTTCCGACACGCCCGATTTGTCGAGTTGTCCAAGGCCGAGCCGTTTCATGAGTTCGAATTGGTCGAAGGTCGCCTGAGCCAGGGGAAGCCGTAAACCGGCATCTTTGCCAAGGGTAAGCGCGATGCCGGAATCCTTTGCGGCGTGCTCGGCGGAAAAGTACACGTCATGTTCGCGTGCCTGCATATCCGCACCGTCCGTCTCGAGCACGCGTGAATTTGCACCCGTCTGAGAAAACACTTCGCGAAGGACGTCGAGATCGAGCCCGAGTGCTTCACCCAATCCTAGCCCTTCCGCAAGCCCGGCGGTGTTGATGTTCATCACCATGTTTACCAGCGCTTTCACTTGCGCTGCGCGTCCCGCTTCGCCGATGTAGCGTAAGGAAGCGCTCATCTTTTGCAACATCGGGCGAACCTGCTCGAAGATCTCTTCGCGGCCACCGATCATCAGGTAGAGCGTGCCGTTACGCGCTTGCGGGATCGAACTAGCCATACAGGCTTCAAGTGAATGCGCACCCGCTTCCTCCGCGCGGCGTTGGACGTCGACATGAACCTGCGGCGTGACCGTCGCGCAGTTGATGAAGAGTTTGCCCGCTGCGCCGCTCAGCAAGCTGTCTCCGCTCGTGGAAAAGATGCCGTACATCGCAGCGTCGTCGCTAACGACGGTAATAATGATATCTGAAAGCTCGGTAAGGCGGGCGAGCGACGCTGTTGCTTCGCCGCCGATCTCACGCGCTATCTCTTCGGCCGATGCGGTGTGTGCGTCGTAGAGCGCGACGACCGGATAGCCGACGTCGTGCAAACGACGGGCGATATTCGCGCCCATGCGACCGGTGCCTACGATGCCGATCTTTGGAAGCATGCTCATCTGTCCTGTGCTCCTCGTCGCTTACGATTTCAACATTTCACGGGCGGCGTTCCAGCCCGGTGCACCCATTACGCCGCCTCCGGGATGCGCGGCTGCGCCGCACATGTACAGGTTCTTGACCGGTGTTTTGTAGTTTGCATAACCCGGCACCGGCCGGAACATGTACAGATTGTGCAGCGGCATCGTACCTTGAAAAATGTTGCCGCCGGTCAGCCCGAACGTTTGCTCGATATCGACGGGACTCAAGATCTGCGTATCGACGATAGAATCTTTGAATCCCGGCGCGTACTGCTCGACGATGTTGAAGCATCGCTGCGCAAAATCTTCTTTTATCGCGTCGGTCCACGGGCCGTCTTTCAGTTTGTACGGCGCATACTGCACGAACATCGACATCAAATGTTTGCCCGGTGGTGCAACCGTTGGATCCAGAGACGACGGCATCGTGCATTCGACGACCGGTTCTTTCGACGGACGACCGTACTTGGCATCGTCGTATGCGCGTTCGATGAAATCCTGATCGGGACACAGATGAACGGTCCCGTGGTGTTGCGGGCCGGGGTCGTGCCCGGGCAACGACGTGAAACTGGGCAAACGATCGAGCGCTACATTGATCTTCACCGAGGCGCTGTCGTACGTAATGCGTCCGACGGCTGAAGCAAAGTCCGGCGGGAGTGTCTTCGGGTCGAGAAACTTCTCGAACGTCAAATGCATGTCGACGCCGCTTGCGATCTTCTTGGCGTAGAATTCATCGCCGTTCGTTAGCGCCACACCCGTCGCGCTACCGTTTGTCGTGAGAATTGTGGCGACTTCCGCTTCGGTGCGGATTTCGACGCCTAAATCTTTTGCTGCGCGCGCGAGCGACTGCGTGAGGCCGCCCATGCCGCCGCGCATATAGGCCCACACACCCTTTTTGCCGTTCGTCTCTCCCATGACGTGATGGAAAAGGACGTACGCTGTGCCGGGCATCGACGGTGCCATGAATGCTCCGATGATCGCGTCCGTCGCAATCGTCCCTTTCAGCTCTTCCGATTCGAACCACCGGTCCAGAATCGGCCGGGCGGCGCCGCTCAACATTTCGATCGCCTCGTTCATCGCCGGGCCCATCTTTTGCATTGCGCGCCCCATCTTGCCCATGTTCAGCAGATCGCCAAGTCCCGGACGCAAGACGTTCGGCGGAATCTGTGTCAGCGTTGGTTCGATAACGGCCGCAACCCGCTCAAGCATCGCCTCATATTGCGGATACGCCTCTGCGTCGCGCTTGCTGAATTTCGCGATTTCGGCAACATCGCTCGCGTGGTCACGTCCGAGCATCAAATAGCGCCCGTCGAGGAACGGCGAAAATGAGGCCGGGTTTCGTTCGATCGCTTCAAAGCCATATGAGGTGAGATTGAGATCGCGAATGATCTCCGGCCGGAAGAGGCTATTGACGTACGCGGCCGTCGAGACTTTGAACCCGGGGAAGGTCTCTTCGCTTACGCACGCACCGCCTACGATGTAGCGGCGTTCGAGAACCAAGACTTTCCATTTCGCCTTTGCCAAGTAACATGCAGTCACGAGGCCGTTGTGTCCGCCCCCGATGATGATTGCGTCGTATTTCGTTGCCATATGCGCGCGCTGACCTTTCTAATCCAAGAGTGCTTCCGGTTCTTCGACCGGAACGATTTCATCGGGATCCGACGTGCGGAATCCATAGAGAAAAAAGACGATCAAGCCGGCGCCGAGGGCGCCGGCGAACCAAAGCCAGGTGACACGATCCAAGCCGTACACTGCCAGAAACGTGCAAAAGAAAATCCCTAGGAGCGGGAACCATGGAACGAATGGCGACTTGAAGGCACGTGGAATCTCCGGCCGCTTGTAGCGCAGGTAGATCACGCCGGCGCAGACGACGACGAATGCCAGCAGCGTTCCGATGTTCACCAGCGTGAGAAGGTTGTCGAGCGGAACGATCAACGTCAAAACGGCGATCGAAACGCCGACCAAAATCGTCATGCGCATCGGGGTCTTGAAACGCTTGTTCACCGTTGCGAAAGCGGGCGGCAACATCTTGTCGCGTGCCATGACGTAGAAGATACGTGTCTGCCCGAGGACGGCGGAGATCGCGACCGAGGCGGTGCCCGCGAGAATGCCGACGATGATCGCCCAATCGACAAACGGATTGTGCAGCGGTTGCACCGCGCGCGCGAGCGCATGCGTCTCGTCGACCTGTTGCCAAGGTACGATGCCGACGAGTACGAGCGCTACTGCGCAATAGACCACCGTCCCGACGATCAGCGATCCAATGACGCCGAAGGGCAAGTCGCGCTGAGGGTCGCGGCATTCTTCACTGACCGTCGTTGTGCTGTCGAAACCGATATAGTTGAAAAACACAAGCGCTGCGGCCGGAATGATGCCGGCACCGGCGCCGCCCGAGAACGGTTGGAGTGATCCCCAGCCGTGCGGCATGAACGGCCGCCAGTTTTGCGGATGAACGAGCGTGATGCCGGCAATCAAAAAAACCGCGAGCGCACCCAGCTTCAAAACATTGAAGAAATTATTTGCGGTCGCCGTCTCTCGGATACCGACGGTCAGCAGCGTCGCAAGCACGATAATGAACGCAGCGCCGATCACATCGTACTGTGAATGAGCGAGGTCCCAAGCGCTGGGGTTCCACCATGCGCCCGTCATCAGCAAGTGCGATCGTTGCATCCAGTACGGCGTCGTGAAGCCGAACGCTTGATGCAACAAGTCCTGCACCGCGCCGGAGAACTGTTGGGCGACCGGCGCTCCGCTGATTCCGTATTCAAAGATCAGCGCGAATCCGATGAGCCATGCGACGACCTTTCCGAGTGTCGCATAGGCGTACGTGTAGGCGCTTCCCGCGATCGGCACCATCGAGCCGAGTTCCGCGTACGCAAGCGCCGCAAAAAACGACGCAGCGGCCGACAAGAGATATGCGAGCAAGATTGCAGGACCGGCCATCTTGACTCCGGGGCCGATCGTCGTAAAGATACCTCCTCCGATCATCGCACCGACGCCGATCGAGAGAACGTCACGTCCGGTCAGCACGCGTCGAAGAATGCGCTTTTCTGAAAGCGCACGTAGCTTTTCAAGATTCGCGGTTGCGAAGAGCTCGCCGATGAACGAGCGCCGACTGGGCACCATCTTCACACCATGTACGTTTTCGGTGGCGCGGCCATGTGCAGGATGGGGCGCTGCAACGAAAAGCCGGCGATCCGCGATGCCGTGGAACCATCAATCGCAAGATCGCTGAAGATTCGCCCGATAACCGACGCGAACTTGAAGGCATGGCCCGCGCCGACGGCGACATGCACGTTTGGGTGATCCGGTAGCGTATCGATGACGAAATCGCGATCCGGCGTTAGCGTATATAGGCAGCTCTTCACCAAATCGGGCGCGCCGGCGAGCGAGGGAAGATGCCGTTTCAAAAAGCCGGTGACGCGCTGCGTAATATCGGGATCCGGCGCAAAGCTGCGCCGCTCCGGATCGACCGGTTTGCCACCCGCGTCCTGCGTCACTTTGACAAGTCCCCGTTCACCGAAAACGGGGAAGCCGTAAAACGACGGATCGTCCATCCATATCCACACAGGCATCGTTCCGAAAGCAAACGGCGTAATGTCGGCAGGACGAAAGTACATCGCTTGTTCGCCGGTGATCTCGAGGGGAAGTTGCACGCCCAGTTCCGCTAGTGCTGCATTCGTCCACGGGCCCGCTGCGACGATCAATTGACCGCACGCAAAGCGCTGATCTCCCGCGCCAACCGTTATTTCGCCGCCGGATGCGTTGATGTGGGTGATGCGCGTATGCTCCAACAGCGTCGCACCGTAGGCGCGTGCGAGCCGCTGATGTGCAGCGGTGGCGCGCTCAGCTGCGACGATGCCCCCCTCCGATTGAAAAAGACCCCATACGTCGTCGCCGATCTCGAAAACAGGAAAGCGTTTGCGAAGCGCATCCGCATCGAGCGTTTCGAACGGGACGCCGCACGCGTTCATGGCGTCGGCATATCCCTGCAGCGCAATGGCACCGTTGCGCGGGCCGAGGTCGAGCCCGCCGGTTTTGAAGATGAGTTGTTCGCCGGCGTCGGTTTCGAGCGAATCCCACGCGGCATACGCTTCTTTCGCCAAGCGAACATAGTCGGTTGCGTGATAGGAGAGGCGAATGATCCGGGAGTGATCGTGTGATTCTCCGCGAGCGTGTCCGAGCTGGAATTGCTCGATCCCCAAAACGCGAGCGCCGCGCTTTGCGAGCCAATACGCAGCGCCGCTGCCGATGCCGCCTAAGCCGAGAACGATAGCATCGTACTCGCGCTGCATTATGCTTCGTCCGTGCGAACGGCGTCGTCACCCAGCCGCTCCGCGATGTAGCGCCGCATGTCGAGACTCCATTCTTCCATCGGCGCGTAGTATCCGTAGCGAAAGCGCTGCGAACGCATACCCTCTTGGACGTTTTCGCAGATCGCCCAATCTTGTCGATTGACGAGATCCCAGAATTCCACGGCGTCGGACGGATCGAATGATGCGCTGCTCATCTCGCCGGGGGAAAACAGAAAGTCGCAGACCACGATCGTGCGGCCTGGCCCCTGCGGCCACAACGTGAACGCCGCCACATGATCCGCCGCAAGACTGATCATCATGTTGGGGTAGATCAATTCGCCTTTGTGGCGCATGCGTTCATCATCGTTCAGTCCGGCAAACGGCGCGCGCGACGTCGTACCGGATGCCGAAAACGTGAAGGCGCCTTCGCGGTGCGGAATTCCACGCTCCCAATCAAGGTCTGCGCCGCCGTGCTTCTTGAACGCAGGAACGATCGTGCAAAGTTCAGGGTGGACGCCCGCGCAGTGATAGCACTCGTTATAATTTTCGAGGATCACTTTCCAATTGGCGGCGACGTCGTACGTTATCGAGCGCGCAACGCCAAGTTCGTCGAGCGGATAGCGCGCAAGACGCTCCGGCACGCCGCCCAGTTGATCGTGCAGCGAGTGGTTCGACGCTTCGCTGAAACGCAGAAACATGAACCCACCCCATTGTTCGATGCCAACGGTGTAGAGATGCGTCGCGTCACTCGGGATGGTATCTGAATCGATGAACGGCGACGCGATCAGCCGGCCATCCAGGGAGTACGCCCATCCGTGATACGGACATCGAATGGCGCCGCGGAGCGTCCCTGCACCGCAGAGCAGGCGGCTCCCGCGATGGCGGCAGAGATTCACATGCGCATGCAGATCGCCGTCGGTGTCGCGAATGATGATGACGCTCTCTCCGGCGAGGTCAACGACTCGGAATGCGCCTGGATCTGCGAGTTCGTCGGACCGGCCTGCGCAGAACCATTGGTTCCAAAAAATGCCGCGCTGCTCGCGAGCAAAGAACGTTTCGTCCCAGTAGGCGGCGCGGGGAAGGGACCGTTCAAGATTGACGGCACGACCGGTCTCCATCGGTCCTCCTAAGAATTGTACGATACGAAGGACGTCTTACCGAATGGCATTCGGTGAAATGCTGGTACGACCCGAAGGATAGCGGTCCCTCCGCGCGAATCTCCGAAAGATATTCGGCGGCACGGGAGCGGCGGTAGGATGGCCATGTTCGTTAGACCCAACGTCGGTAGCGGTGCTCGTACACTCGATGCGCGTTGGTACGTCTCACACGACGTTTTCGCGGACGAACGCGATCGTCTCTTTTCACGCGATTGGATCTGTGTTGGTCGAGCCGAGCAGATCGAGAGCAGCGGAGATTATTTCCTCGCCTCGGTCGCGGGCGAAAGCCTGATCGTAACGCGTGACGCATCACTGCAGACCCGCGCGTTCTTCAATGTGTGCCGGCATCGCGGAACGCGCATGTGCGAAAAGCAGAGCGGTCATTTCACCGGCTCGATTCAATGTCCGTATCATGCGTGGACGTATGGCTTGGATGGGGCGCTGAAAGTTGCGCGCAATATGGCCGATGTCCCGGAATTTGCGAAGGAACAGTACCCGCTGCATGAAGCCGCTGTGGCCTTGTGGGAGGGATTTATCTTCGTCAATCTCTCACGCGAGCCCGAGCCGTTCGAGCGAGCCTTTGCGCCGGTGTACGAACGATTCACGCGCTGGGGTATCGCAGAACTTCGGACGGCACGCACGATCGAGTACGATCTGCCCTGCAATTGGAAGCTGATATTCCAAAACTATTCCGAGTGCTATCACTGTCCGCTGGTGCATCCGCAACTCGACAAACTTTCGCCCTCCGACAGCGGACGAAACGACCTTGCTGACGGCGCATTTCTTGGCGGCTTTTCCGAATTGCGCACGCACGGGAGCAGCTTAACGACGAACGGCGCCACGGTGCGCCCGCCGATCGGAGAGATCTCCGGTGAAGACCTCGATCGCATTTACTATTACACGATTTTCCCGTCGATGCTGCTGAGCTTACATCCCGATTATGTGATGGTGCACTATATCACTCCGGTCGCGATCGATCGCACGCGCGTCGTCTGTGCGTGGCTTTTTGACCCGCGCATCATGGCCGCCACCGGTTTCGACGCGAGCGACGCCGTCGATTTTTGGGATTTGACCAACCGGCAAGATTGGCACGTGAGCGAATTGACACAAGCGGGAATTCGTTCGAGGGCCTACGTCCCCGGCCCGTATGCGAACGCTGAAGGCTTGCTGGCGGCGTTCGACCGCCACTATCTGCAGCGGATGAACGGAGCGCCGTAACGATCGCACTGCGGTATTGGCCGGCTGTTGCGGCAATCGTGGTTGCGATTGTTGCGCCGCGCACCGCGACGGGCGCGATTGCGTGGCGAGCGTTAGGACCGGCCGGTGCAGGCGGCCGCGTCAGCGCGGTCGCGGGCGCCGACGATGATGCGTTGCTGTACTATTTCGGCTCTGCGGGGGGCGGGGTTTTTAAGACGACCAACGGCGGTCTGACGTGGAAAGACGTGTGGCCGCAGTCGTCTGTGGGCGCAATCGGTGCCCTTGCAATCGCCTCTCGGAACGACGATGTCGTCTGGGCAGGCACGGGAGAGCCCAATCCTCGTAACGATGCATCGTTCGGCGACGGAGTGTGGCTCACGCGCGACGGGGGAGCACATTGGATGTACCGGGGATTGGACGGTACGTACGCCATTTCACGCATTACCGTCGATCCACGCAATTCCGGCGTGGCCGTCGTTGGTGCTCTCGGCGATCCGTTCCGTGACTCGGCGTTACGCGGCATCTACCGAACGACCGACGCAGGTATGCATTGGACGCACACGCTTTATGTAGGCCCGCAGAGCGGCGTATCGGACGTAGCGATCGACGCAAAAAATCCAAACGTGCTCTACGCCGGCGTCTGGCAGTTTCGTCGCAAACCATGGACGTTTTCGAGCGGCGGCCCCGATGACGGAATATACAAGTCGGTGAACGGCGGCGTGAGCTGGCGACGGTTGCGCGGCAATGGACTGCCGGGCGGCTCTATGGGGCGAATCGGCCTCGCCGTTGCCCCGAGCGATTCATCGCGTGTCTACGCCTTGATCCAGTCGAAATCGGGACTGTTGTGGCGTTCGGACGATTCGGGCGCGCATTGGCGGCTGATGTCGCGCAATACGCTCATCGATCAGCGCCCGTTCTACATGAGCCGGCTCGAGGTCGATCCGCGAGATCGTGACCACGTCTATTTTTCGTCGGAGAACTTGATCGAGACCCACGACGGCGGACGAACGTTCACCGATATTCCAAGCGCCGTTCATCAAGATCATCATGGTCTTTGGATTTCACACAGCGGCCGGCGCATCATCGAGGCGAATGACGGCGGCGCACCAATTTCGGTGGACGGAGGGAAGACGTGGGATTGGCGTTTCAATGTGACGCTTGCACAGATCTATCACGTTGCCGTCGACGACCAGAGTCCGTACCATGTCTGCGCGGCCATGCAGGACGACGATTCGTTCTGTGCGCCGAACCGGAGTTTGAGTCCGCTCGGGCTGCTGAATGCCGACTGGCGCGACGTCGCGAATGATGCGGATGGTGTTTGGGCCGTTCCGGATCCGTCCGATGTGCACGCGGTGTGGAACGTCGGCGTCAACGAGCTCAATGGTCAGCTAGGGATCTACAGCTACGAGTCACGGCAGAACTACGACATTACGCCCGATGTCACCGACACCAATGGACGGGCGCTAGCCGGGCTTGCGCATCGCTTCAATTGGGAAGCGCCGGTTGCGTTTTCCAACAAAGAACCAGGCGTCGCATTTTTCGGCGGAAACGTTCTTTGGGAAACGCGCGATCGCGGTGCGACATGGAATGCGATCAGCCCAGATCTGACGCGCAACGATCCGAGCAAGCAACAACTCGCGGGCGGCCCGATCAACACCGACATTTCCGGGGCTGAATTCTATGACACGCTTTTGGATATCGCACCGTCACCGCTCGACGCCAACGTGATTTGGGTCGGCACCGACGACGGATTGATTCAACGAACCGTGGATCACGGTGCGCATTGGTCGAACGTTACGCCTGCGTGGATTGCGCCCTGGGGCCGCGTCGAAACCGTAGAGCCGTCGCGTGCTTCGGCCGATCGCGCCTATGCAGTGGTCGATCGTCATTTGCTTGGCGATCGTCGTCCCTACGTCATACGGACCGACGACGGCGGCAAGACGTGGACCCCGATCGTGAACCAACTGCCTGCAAACGACATGGCGCGGGTCGTGCGTGAGGATCCGGTGAATGCGAACCTCCTGTATGCGGGCACGGAACGTGGCGTCTGGTATTCGATCGATCGCGGGGACCATTGGCGTTCGCTTCAACGCAACATGCCTGCGGCGTCCGTGCACGATCTGCGCATTCAAGTGAAGCAACGCGACCTGATCGCGGGAACTCACGGCCGCGGCGTCTATATCTTCGATGACGTGACGCCGATCGAAGGGCTCGCCGAAGCGGAAGCCGGGCGGATGCCGGTGCTGTTTGCTCCACTTGCTTCGTATGCGTGGTATTACTGGTGGAAGAGCGCGTATGGGACGTGGGATACGGAGTGCTGCGCGCCGGCAGGCGAGTACGCCGCCGCCGATCCTCCCTATGGCGCATCGATATCGTACTATCTTCCGCGCCCTCTTGCCGAAGCGCCGTTCATCGACGTGTTGAACGAAACGGGCTCGCGCGTTCTTCGCCGCATCGGAGGTACGAATGATGCCGGCGTGAACCGAGTCGTTTGGAATTTGACGGAGTCGCCTCCGGCTCCGTGGCGCAATACGGGCGATTGGAATCAAGGACCCAGTGACGGGCCACCGGTCGTCCCCGGCCGCTATTTAGTACGCTTACACGCCGGCGCCCATGTTTTGAATCAAACGGTCGATGTTGTAGCCGACCCTCGTGCGCCTTGGACGCAAGCCGATTACGTGGCTCGTTATGACTTCTTGAAGCAGCTTGACGACGAACTCAATGACATCGACGTCGCATTGAACCGCCTCGACACGATGCGCGCGAGCGCCGTCGTGCGCCCCGATCTCGAGCGCGTGCATCACGCGTTGACGTCGGGGATCGTCAACTCCGAAGACGACCAATGGACCGCGGACCAGCTACGCGAGCGTCTCACGATTCTCGCTGGGACCGTCGCGCTTTCACAGGGTCCGCCGCTCCCGCCGCATTGGCGCGAAGCGCAAGCCGTGCATGCGCAATTCGAACGCGCAATGAATCTGTATCGCGCATTTTTAGAGGAACATCGTATACCCGCCGGATCGTAACTGCCGCGCGTACGCGCACATCGTGGAGGAATCATGAACCCGTCGTTACGCCATCTCCGAATCGCTACTGCGGCAATCATTGTCGCCTTCATATGCACGTGCTTGCCGGCCGGCCCGGCGTTCGCCGGTACGACCGGGACACTGAGCGGCGTCGTTACCGACGAAACACATGCGCCCGTGGCAGGCGCACTGGTTCGAGCGGTCAGCCCCTCGGAGACGGCAAACGCCACGACTGATTCGAGCGGACACTACGCGTTTGTATCGCTGGCCCCCGACGAGTATACGATCACCGCAGAGAAGAGCGGATACGACAACGTCTCGATCGCGGGTGTTGCCGTCTTTGCCGATGCGTCGCAAATCGTTCCCGTAAGCATGCGCAAGTCGCTCAAGACGATCGCCACGGTGACGTCGCGTACCAGCGGTGATCTCGTGCGATCCGGTACGACGGCGGACGTGTATTCCGTCAATGCCGCGCAACAGGAGCGCACCAATGTCTTGGGCGGCGGCGGGAATCTCAATAGTGCATACTCCGCGATTGCATCCGTGCCCGGCGCCTACGTGCCGTCGAATCAGAATGGTTACGATCAAGCCGTTCATGTTCGCGGTGGGGACTCCAGCGAAGTGGGTTACGAGTTCGACGGCATTCCGGTCAATCGCGCCTTCGACAACTATCCCTTCGGGATCGGCCGCATCGCTTGGTCAAGTGGAGCTGCAAGTGTACACCGGCGCTGCGCCCGCTGATGCGGAAGCCCAGGGGCTTGCCGGATTCATCAATCAAGTGATCAAGACGGGGACAAGTCCGGGATACATGTCGTTTGACGGAACCGTAGGTACGCCGACGTTCTATCATAGTTTGCAGTTCGAAGCCGGCGGTGCAACGCCGGATAGGCGGTTCAGTTATTACGTTGGACTTGGCGGCTTCAATCAAGATCATCGCTACATCGATCAGCAAAACGGTGCATCGTATCAAGATGAATTTGGTCAGCCACTTTCATCGTGCGGGCCGGCGCCCCGTGCACCGCTGCCGCCGTCGTGTTTGACGAATGGTCAGCCGAATCTCAGCGCGGGAGGCGCGCCCGGATATGTATTAGGGCCCATCCCATTCGGGTCACGATCCAGCATCAATTAATGAACGTACGTCCGTGTTCAATTTCCATCTGGCGTTCCCGCACGGAAGCAGCGGTCTGCGCGACGACATCCAACTGCTCTACGATAACGACTCGATTCAGACGCCGCTCTATGTGTCGGCGCACGATGAAGGGCTGATCAATTTTCAGGGCAATGGACCGCCGACCTATACAGACAGCTACCAATATTCCGGACCGCTTGGCGCGTTTGTTAACCGACTCCGACTGCGTCGCAAGTGACTCCAGTACTATTTTCCTGTCGTCTCCAACAAACCGTGCGTTCGACGCGCCTCTTCCCGCTAAATGCGCGGGACGTTCAGTACAACAATCAGGCAATTGCGAAAGTTCAATACCAGCACGCGTTCACGAGTGATTCGTTTTTGCGATTGTATGGGTATACGTACTACTCCAACTACATAGCGGCTGGCGCAGCTTCGTCGTGGCAGCCGATTAGCGGATTGGATTCCGGGGACTATGAGCTGAATTCGCATACGCGCGGACTGAGTGCGAATTTCACGAAACAGTTCGGCCCGAAGCACTTGGTTCAAACGCAAGCTTCGTACGTGACGGCAACCTCATTGCGCATGAACAGTAATCAGCTTTTTGGAGACGCCGATGATTTCGCAGTTCTCGTGAACCCCTTACGACCTGAACGAGCGGAACCTGCTACTGCATTTACGATACGATGGCGGCAATTGCGACTTCCAACTTCGGGTACGAGCCTCAGCGACATCGTGCGGCACCGGAAACGTTGTGGGACCAGCGCAGAGCGCCACCTTTACGTCGCTCGCGAATCCGCATGGGAATCCGCCTACTTCCGCAACGCGATTCGATGCGAATGGAAACCCTCTGCCAGTTATCCCGGGCGATTTGAGCCAAGCAAATCTCGCTAACTACACGTGCGGCGGCGCCGCTGTTCGCTGTATGCAGTCGAAAATGGGCAATCCGGGAAATATAACACGGTCAAACCCGTATTCACGGGATATGCCCTCACCGACGAATGGCGCCCGAATGAAAAACTCCTCATCAATGCGGGCGTTCGCCTTGACACTTATAAATACGTCGGTGACGACACGACCGGAACGCCGGCGCGCGCATTTTGGTTCAACGCGTTCAATAAGGATACGTGTTTCAATACGCAAGACCCTACACTCGTGGATAAGTCGTCCATCGCAGCCGGGAACGTTCGATCCGTCGGTTCAGTGACTCCACGCTAGCCGGTCTCAATTGTACTAATACGCTGTTGACGAACATGCCTAATCAAACATTTACGTACACGATATTTTCCAGCCACGCATCGGAGCAACGTTTACGGTGAGCCCAGATACCGTCCTGCGGGCAAGTTTCGGGAAGTATATCGAGCAACCGTCGGCCGCCTACGAGCAGTACGACGCGCTTAACCAGAACCTCCCGGATCAACTCGCGCAATTCTACGCGCTGAACTTCCTGACGCCGGGCACGAAGTCCGGCCATCAGTCTCCTACAACACTGACTTTTCGTTCGAGCATCACTTCAAAGGCACCGATATGTCGGTGAAAATGACGCCGTTCTTCGACAGACGCACGATCAGATCGAAAACTTCTATTTGAACATTCAAACAAGGTTTTATTTCAGGGCTGAACGCGGGGCACAAACTCACGTGGCTTTGAGTTCGCCTTCACGAAAGGACAGTTTCGATCGCGATGGCTTCGCGGCGCAACTCGGGTTTCGCGTACACGTATGCAGATCTGAAATTCAACAGGCTTAGGAAACGGTACAACGATTCTGAGCCCGATCAACGCTGATATCGCAAACTACAACGCGTATCACGAAGGATTGTGCGCCGGGTGGCAAGCTTTTCGGGAAGACACAGTTTGGGCAGTCCGATGTGCGGAACGCTTCCCGGACTGAAGTCGCCGCTCCCGTGCTATGCGTCCGCGAGGCGTTGCGGATCAACGTGTAGCTCCAGCCGGTCCGTTGCCAATCCGTATTGGAACGCTCCAGGTCAATATCTTTTCGATCCGAACGCGCAGCTATTTGCCCTACTCAACGATTCCGGGCGGTATCGGAACGGGCGTAAACGCATATACGTATCCGTACGTTGCAACGCTTATCTTGCAATACAAGCACAAGAAGCTCGCAATTACACCGTCGTTCCAATATGTGGCCGGAAACCGGTATGGTGCGCCGGAAACAACGCCGGGTATCGATCCGGCAAATGCGTCCTGCGCTGCGCTCACCGGAGCCATCAGCGGCGATCCGCGCTATCCGTATGGCGCGCCGGGAGGTTCGCCGTACGACGCGACCGTTTGCCCAAGTGCGCTCGTCATCCCCGATTCCTATACCGGGAAGTTCGATGCGCTCGGCGCGTTTCGTGAACCGGCACAGTTACTTGGACATCTGCGCATCAGCTACGACTTCAGTCCGCGCGTGTCGGCAAACATTACATTCGCAAATCTTATTAGCACCTGCTTCGGCGGCCAGCAGACGGCGTTTACGTACTATTCAAACAAAAACGTTTGCAGCTACGGACCCGTGGGTGGCGGACTGATCAACCCCGTCGGCAACGCGTATAATCCAGGCGACAATGTGCAAACGATTTTGCGCTACCCGTACGAGCCCGTCTTCGGAACGTACAACGATCTCACCAGTTCGACGCTCAACCCGTTCTCGATGTACTTCAATGTAAAAATTCGCTTGTGAATCGGGTTGTAGGCGCAGCGACGGCGCTTATCGCGGCAGCAGCATTCTGCTGCCCGGTGAGCGCGCGGACGTTAGAGATAGCGGATTCTCGCCGGATCATCAACATCGAAGAGCCGGCAATGAATCCCGACGGGCGCCGCATCGCGTTTATTACCATTACGCCCGACTACGCGCACGCATCGTATGTCCATCGGTTGTGGGTCGCCGACGACAGAACCGGAAACCTGAACCTGCTCTTCACCGGTCATGACGTCTCCGTGCCACGGTGGTCTCCGAGCGGTCATCAGCTGGCGTATCTGATGCGTCCGAATCCCGCAGACCACTTGCAGCTTGCCGTTCGCGGCGTGGACGGAACCTCGCACGTTCTGACCCACGCGGTGAACGACCTAACCGACTTTGCGTGGCAGCCCGGTGGAACAGACATCGCGTTCGCCGCATACGACGCGCAGAGCAGCCGGGACTACTTTACCGTCGGTGACAACGACTACACACAAACCGTGCCCGTTCCGCCCGTGCACTTGTGGCTCGTATCGACGGACGGTTCGTCGACGCGGCGCCTGACGCGCGGCCCGTGGACGGTCGCGCCGACCGACCCGGGCGGCATCTTTACTTCGCAATTTGCGTGGACCAGCGATGGATTTCACCTGTGGTTCACGCGCGTCGCGAACACCGATGCGGGCGACAACGAGCAGTCCACGCTGGAACTGCTCGACGTTCGAACCGGCAAAGTCGGAAAGGTAACGTCGCATCGGCAGTTTGAGCTTTCCATCGTGCCGGCGAACCGCAGCACGGATTACACTTATTGGTATCCGCGCGACGGGGCGTATCTTGCGGAAAACACATTGCATCTCGTCCATAGCGGCCGCGACACGGTCGTTTCGCGATCGCTCGATCGCAACATCGGCGGATCGCTGTGGATGCCGGATGGCCGCACGCTGCTCGCCTGCGGTGACGACGGCCCGCACGGCGCAGCGTGGACCATCCAAACAAACGGTTCGGTCTCCCTACTGAATCTGGGACAGCTCAATCTCGTTTGCGATTCGTACAGCAGCAGTACGTTTGACTCGGGAATCGCCGCGAGCGCCGCTCCCGACGGCGGTGTCGCGTTTGTCGGAACCGATCCTGCACATGCGCGAGAACTGTACTACCTGCCCTCGTTACATGCCAAGCCGCATCGTTTGACGCACTTCAACGACTGGCTGCAGAACATCGCGATCGGTCGCATGACAGCGTTTCGTTGGCGAGGTCCGAACGGCGAGCCGGAAAACGGTGTTCTGACGTATCCGCCTCGCATGCAAAAGGGTCATCGATATCCGCTGGTCGTGTTTCCTCATGGCGGCCCAGGACTCGCGAGTATCGCGAGCTTCGTCTGGGAGTCTTGGCCGGAAGCGCAACTCATTGCGTCGCGCGGCTTCATCATGTTTCAGCCGAATTACCGCGGAGGCGATGATCACGGCAATGCCTACATGCTGGCGATCTACCGCGACACCGTACAAGGTCCGGCTGCCGATATCATGAGCGGTTTGGCTGCCGTGAAGCAATTGCCGCAGGTTGACGCTACGCGCGTCGCCGTCTGTGGCTGGTCGTATGGCGGACTCCTCACGTCGTGGCTCGTGACGCAATATCACGATTGGAAGGCGGCGGTCGCCGGCGCCGCCGTCAACGACGAAATCGAAGAGTACAATCTCTCGACCTCCAACGTGCAAAATCGCTACTACCTGGGAACGTCGCCGTACGCGCCGGACGGGCTAAAAATCTACACGGAACAATCGCCGATCACGTATGCGTCGCACATCACGACGCCGATGCTTATTTGGAGCACGACGGGCGATCCGGTGGTACCGACAACGATGTCGTATTCGATGTATCATGCGTTGCGCGACAATCATCGTGTCGTCAAATTCGTTCAATTCGTCGCACCGACACATGGCCCAAGCAATCCGCTTGATACCGAAGAACTCACGTCGCAGTGGTTGGACTGGCTCTCGGCGTATCTCCGGTAATGCAGATTCGCCGCGCGACATTAGATGATCTCGATTCACTGCTTCCGCTCGTTGCAGCTTACCGGACGTTCTACCGGCAGAGTCCCAACGAGCGCGGTGAGCGCTCGTTCATGCAGGAACACCTTCGAAATGCGAGCGGCGTCGTGTTCCTTGCATTCGACGGTGACGCGGCCGTCGGGTTTACGCAACTCTTTCAATCGTACAGCACCGTGCATCTCGGTCCGGTGCTCGTGCTCGAAGATATCTTCGTGGTGCCGGAAGCCCGGCGAACCGGTGCAGCGACACGCCTGCTCGACGCAGCGCTGATGCATGCGCGCACAATCGGCGCCGTAGGGATGTTTCTCGAGACGGCCATGGACAACGAGATTGCACAAAAAGTTTACGAGCGAGCCGGCTGGTTGCGAGAAGGACGTTTCTACAAGTACAACGCCCCTTTATAAGGCCTTGCGAGGACTCGGAGCCCGTGGTATCGTACCGTGGTGCCGTGACGCGTGGGTAGGTGGCCGAGTGGTTAATGGCACCAGACTGTAAATCTGGCGCGCTAACGCGCTACGCTGGTTCGAATCCAGCCCTGCCCACCATGTTTTTGTCTCTTTCGCGTGCGGGCGTTGCATAGTGGTAGTGCTTCTGCCTTCCAAGCAGACAGCGCGGGTTCGATTCCCGCCGCCCGCTCCAGAGCGCCAAGTGAATTGGCAAAACGCGATGACGACGGGAGCCGTCCGCCGTTGTAGCTCAGTGGTAGAGCATTTCATTGGTAATGAAAAGGTCACGGGTTCAATCCCCGTCAACGGCTCCAGAGTGAAGAGAACCGCATGGACCATGCGGTTCTTTCCTATATCAGGGCGAAAGGCCCAGACGGAATAACCTGCTCGTCCTTTTGTAAATGTATGGCCTTCATTTACCATTGCGAGGCATGAAGCGTTACGCATTTGGGATAGCGCTCGCCGTGGGCGCGGCGATTTCACTGCTAGCCGGATGCGGCGGTGGCGGTACCGGCAGTGTCGTCCCGAGCCAGCCCGGCAGTACGTCGAACCCTGCAACGCCGACGCCCGTCCCCACAGCAACGCCGACGCCTCCCGGTGCCTCGACGCAAACGATCGAAACGCGACCTGGCGCAGTCATCGGTGAGACGGGTCAGTTCTCTCCTGCCGAGGGCGATGCTTCCGGCGGGGGCAGCGGGACGCCGGTCGACAACATCATGTGCGATACGTCGATGTCGAACAACTACCACATCCACTTTTACTTAGGCGTATTCGTAAACGGGAAGCAAGTGGCGCTGCCTGCGGGCGTTGGAATGGTGGATCCTCAACCGCCCGACAACACTGGATTCGTCAACATCGCTCAATGTTTTTATCATATTCACACGCACGACCAAAGCGGTGTGATTCACATAGAAGATCCGAATCCGAACAATCTGGCGATCCAACAACCGATGTACACGCTCAAAGATCTGTTCGACATTTGGGGCGTCACCGTTAATGCTGGTCAGTTCGGTTCGTTCTCCGGCCCCGTGCGCGTTTTCACCACAGGGCAAACATACCGCGGCGGTGCTTCGCAGGGCGACGTTCCGGCAAGCGATCTAACGTTCTATGGAACCGACGCAAACGCGATTCCGCTTTACTCGTACGAAGTTATCTACATCGAAGTCGGGCCGTCGTACCCCTCGACGCTTCCGAACGTGCATTTCTACGAAGTGCACTAAGAAGCGCCGAGTATACGTGTACTTCTATCTACGGATTGTACGTCGTCGTGTCGACGAGCGCCCGCGTAAACCGATCAGCCCAAGTAGGCCGAGCAATCCGAGCCAGCCCCAGCGTCCTCCGCCGTCACCGGTTGTCGTGTCGGTCGACGTGGTCGTTCCGGTTCCGGTCGACGTCCCGGTTTGGTCGCCGCCGGACGGCGACGCCGCGGCGGTCGCTCCAGGCGCGCCCATCGCCGAGCCCGTATCGGTCGCCGCCGCGGTTGCGGCAGCCCCGGGACTCGACGTATCGGTCGTCGTTTGTGCAAGTGCGTGGCACGGCAATGCGATTGTCAAAACGGTAAACAGTATGCCGGCGGCAAAACGAAACTTCTTCATTGCATCTCCCCAAAAATGTGCGCTCTGAGGTTGCCTTTATCCGAAAGCAGCGCTCGCCTAAACGTGAAGCCACGCCCTCGCCCGCTTTCATGCATCCAAAACAAGCGCCCGAGCGTTCGAGAGAATGATGAAACATGAGCTAACTCCGGAAGTCGTAAAGCCGGAAGACGAGTGGCGCCGGGAACTCGGTCCCGAGCGGTATCATATTTTGCGCGAGGCCGGAACGGAACGTCCCGATACAGGCGAATTGCTGCATGTGCGCGCCGATGGAACGTATCTGTGCGGCGCGTGCGGCGCGCCATTGTTCACCTCGGACGCAAAATTCGATTCACATTGTGGGTGGCCGAGCTTCACGCAGCCGAACGAACGCGAAAACGTGCGCCTCTTGGAAGACCGTAGCCATGGTATGGTCCGGACCGAAGTGCGCTGCAAGCGCTGCGACTCGCACCTCGGACATGTTTTCGATGATGGACCGGGCCCCTCAGGAACCCGGTACTGCATCAATTCACTCTCGTTGCGATTCGAAGAAGCGCCTAAAGCGTAGTATCGAAACCGGATCCGAGTGCCGATTCCGCTGCGTCGGATTCAATGGTTCCCCGCGTCATCGCCGTCGGTTCACGAAGCTGTCGAACGTTACTCCACGATTGTTGCACTTGGCGGCGGCTCGTCTCGATGACCGACGTGTCGACGTTCAGATCGATGGCGCGCAATTCTTGAACGACTACCGCAGGCAGCGCTTCACCGATGTCGAGCACTGCGGTCGCGTAGTCTTGCAAGAAACGCTGCGCGAGCGACGCCACCGTCATGTCGTTCATCGCATTTGCCGTGGTCAGCAGCATCGAGTAACTCACGCAGCAAAGCGACAGCGCCGTGTAATCATCGCGCAATGACTTCGAGACCTTCGTCTTGCGCATTTTGTCGATCGCTCCGGCAATGGCGCCTTCGAATTCGACAACCGCGCTCTTCACCGGCGATGCTTCCTGACCGCCAAGGGCGGTGAGCGCCGTCTTCAACGACTCGATGTGTTCGTCCGCAAGCGCAGCCAGCCGGCTCACCAGTTGTAAAGCGCTGTCATAGTCACGAAAATCGCCATCTTTTTGCTGGGTGTCAAACGGAATGCGGATGTGACGTTCGAGCGCAAGCATGTCGCTGACGTATGTTGCAAGGCTGTGCTGTTCGCTGCTCATGATTCCCCTACTCTTGAAGTGTCCGTTGTAGTTTCGCAGGATCGTAGCCCTGCATTGAAAGACGCCGGCACAGCTGTTGAAAGACCTGATCGTCCATTGCCGGCGTACGAGAGAGTATCCACACATGACGGCGTTTGGGCTCGCCGATGATCGCGTATGAGTAGTCGTCGCCAACCTCAATGATCCAATAATCACCGCCGGCACGGCCATACTTTACGCGAAGTTTTGCGTTCGTTTCTGGATCGGTCACGCGCGCTGAACCATGGACGATCGCGATTCCTCCATGCGGTTTTGCATAGGTGACTTCGAAACGCATACGGCCGTTGCGCGGAGGCGAATACTGCGCAGTCGTATTTCTCTGCTCCGCCGATTCTTTTCCAAACGGATAGCGCGCAATCTCAAACCAGCGGCCGGCGTATCGATTGAGATCGACGAACGGCGCCGTATCGAGCGGACGCATTCGCGGACGGCGCACCTTCTGGAGCGCCAGAGCCGCGGCGACTCCGGTACCCAACCCCGCACCCGCGGTCACCCAACGCATGGAATGTTCCATGTTCGGCTCTATACCCGGATCAATGTGCTTTCTTGAATGCCGCTATCGCCTTGTCGACCGCATCGAAGGCATCCGGCCGGCTCTTGCAGCCTTGAACCTTGATAGTGTTTCCCGCTTCCTCGGAATACTCTACGAGAAACCGCTCGATCCCACGTATCGTCTCCTCCGGCACGTCCTCGATGGTCTTATACCGGTCGGTCGTGAGCGCAACGCCGTCGCATCGTGGAGCGCGCGCGATGAGACGGTCGTTGCGCACGCCGTTCTTCGTCAAGCAGAAGATGCCGAGCACGCGTGCTTCGATAAGGCAGCCTGTAAATGTCGGCGTGTCATTCAAAACCAAGACGTCTAAGGGATCGCCGTCCTCGGCTCGAGTGCCGGGCACGAATCCATAGTCATAGGGCCATTCCAGACCTTCAGGAAGCGTCGTCTTCAACTTCATGATGCGGAATTTTGAGTCATACGCATACTTGTGGCGAGTGAAGGCGGGCGTCTCGATGACGGTATGAACACGACGCTTACCTGGGACGAGCGCCGGAATCGATTCGTAATTATCCGCAGCCATACTTAGCTTGCTCGTACCCATTGCCGGCCGGATTTTCAGGAAGCGGCAGATCGTTTTCGTGCTGACCGTAGCTCGCCGGCCCTGGACGAGCGCGATACAATATTGGGACGAGGTGTTCTTGATGATCCTGCGTGAGAAAGCGTGGGGCTCTCGGGTGATGCACCACGCGGACATGACGTTTCAGCTCGCTGTCCTGAAGGATGCTTCAGCGCAGGCAGACCGGTATTGGTGCAATTGGTTGTGGCATCGCGAGCAGCCGAGCTTTGAACCGTCACATGACGTCTTCGAAGCGCTCGGCGAATACGAACGCGTCGCGGTCGCTGCCGCGTGGAAAAATTGGTTCCGGGTGCTTACGAGTTGGGAATTCGCTGACGCACTTATCGGCTGTGACGTGCGGCACTTGCTTGCCGGTTCTGAGTCTTTGCAAGAAACCCGCTAACGAGCCGCTCGATACCTTCTCGATCCGCGGAACGGAAACGGCCGCGAACGGGGCTATCGATATCGAACACGCCGAACGTGCCGTCACGATCGCGCAGCGGCACGACGATTTCCGATTGCGATGCCGCGTCGCAGACGATGTGGCCGGTAAAAGCGTTGACGTCGTCTACGACGAGCGTTTCATTTCGCGCAAAGGCTTCACCGCACACGCCGCGCCCCCGCGGCAGGCGCGTGCATGCCGGCCGCCCGTTAAAAGGGCCTAAGACGAGATCGCCGGTCGCGTCAACAAAATAAAAGCCTGCCCAATTCAATTCAGTGAGTTCTTGGTACACAAACGCGGCAAAATTGGCCGCGTTTGCGAGGGAAATCCGGTTCCCCGGACACCAGCGCTTCCACTTGACGGACGAGAAGGTCGTAATCGGGCATGCGCTTTCTTTCGTCAAGAGATCATACCGTCCGCCTCCCGACTGCAATGTTTGCTTGCGACAAAAGCTTGGTATGAACAACCGTAGCGGAGGACGAGATGTACGAAGTGCGCGGATCGACACGCGGCGTCGTGTCAGTTGCGCCGCAGCCACAAGCGATTTTCGGCAATCGATTGCTCGATGGGCTGCCAAGGGACGAGGTTGCGAAACTCACGCCCTACATTCGGCGCGTGTTTCTACATCGTGGTCAGGAAGTCGCCGTACCAGACGAACACGGCGAGTTGATGTACTTCCCCGTCGATGCACTCTTGTGGTCCTGGTCCGACACTACTCATACCGAGCGACGGACCTCTCTGCTTGCCGTCGGCCGGCGCGGCGTCGTTGGCTGGTACCGCGTCATGGACGTCCCCAGTAATGGTATTCGAAGCGTCGTACTTTCTCCGGGAAGCGCCTGGCGGGTGAATGCCGGCGCTCTGCAAAGCGTCGGCGAATCAATGCATAGTCCATTTCGGCGCGTGCTGTTGCGGTTTTGTCATGCTGCCTTCAGCATCAGTTGCTGCCGGCTTGCGTGTAATTCCGAACACAACGTCGACAAGCGGCTTGCTCGTTGGCTGTTGTGGATCATGGACGAAACCGGAAAGCCCGAGGTTTCTCTCACGCATCAACAACTTGCGGATGTTGCGGCGATTCGCCGGCCGTCCGTCTCACTCGCATTTGCTGACTTGCAGCGGCGCGGCATCGTACGGGTGCATCATGGTCTCGTCCAGATTCTCGATCGGGAGCGTCTGGAACGAGAGACGTGTCCCTGTTACGACTCAATCACAGAGATCATCGAAACCGCCCTTGACGCCCGAAGTTCTTCCGAAGTGACCGTCGGCTAAGGATTCGGATCGGTCAACGGAGTGTTTTGGTCGTACATCAACTTCCAGCCGTCCGCCGTCGACACGAACAACAAAAAGAGTAAGAACCGGTTCAACGCACCGCCGGCGATGTAGCGGACGGAGGTTAAGGCCCATGCCGCATCGGCGCGCTGATCGAGCCAAAGCGTCGTCGGCTCGAAACTCCAACCCTCTTCCGCAAACCAGCCCCGATGCGCTGCAACAGCGTCGTCATATCCATGAATGATCGATCCGGTTGGTCCGACCAGGCGCACATCACGATGTAAGGTCCGTGAAAAGCGTTCGATGTTGCGCGAAGCGATCGCCTCCAGATGATCGTTCAACGCATGGCCGAAGGTGGTCTTTTGGTCGATCATGGCCACGATGTCTCGGTGTTCGGCGTAATGAGCAATTCTTTCACGTCGCAACCGCGCGGCTGTGACAGCGCAAAAACAACGGCTGCCGCAACGTCTTCGGGACGGTTCAGCTTCGCGTCGGGGCCCGGCTTGTACTGTGGATCGCGCCCGTCGAAGAACGTCGTCGACATGCCGCCCGGAATCAGCAGCGTAACGCCGACCTTTCCTGCGAGCTCGGCCGAAAGCGAACGAGTGAATCCAACGACACCAAACTTCGATGCGCAATAGGCCGACGCGTCCGAGAGTGCGCGAAGTCCGAGCGTCGATGCGACGTTGACGATGCGTCCGTTCGGCGCGTCCAACAAATGCGGCAATGCGGCGCGTGCGAGCGCAGCGACGCCGACCAAATTGACGGCGATGACGCGTTGCCACGCTTCAAACGGTACTTGGTCGAAGGGTCCGCACGCATCGATTCCGGCGTTTGCAACGATTCCCGACAATCCACCGTATTCGCGCGCGGCGGAATCGACGGCGTCTTTCACGGCGCGCGGGTCCGAGACATCGACGCAGTGAAAATCGTCTTGCCCCGTCTGAGGCTTGTGAACATCTAGAACGACCGGTGTGGCGCCCGCACTTCGCACTGCGGCCGCGATTGCTGCACCCAGTCCCGCTGCGCCGCCGGAAATGACATAAGCGCCCGTCAAGAGGGTGTTTTGGCCGGAGCCCCGGCCGGTCTCACGCGTGATTACGTCCATCATCCTCTCCTGTGCCACATTCGACTACGATACGATCAGCCGTCGAATCACGTTGTGAGTGATACGATCGACGATTGGCTCACCTGCCGCCAGCACACGTGCCCAATCAACGGTGCCTCCGGCGAAGAGCAGTCCGCGGTCGTGTGCGATACCCATGCTTGCGCGTCCGGCATTGATCTCGCCACTGCCGTCGCTCACCGGCCAATGATCAACACGCGCTTGAGCCAGCAAATCAAAGTCGATTGACGGTTCGTCGGGTGCGCCGTCGCATTCATACCCAATCAATCGTTCCTCATCACCGAAGACGTCGCCGTCATCAACGTTGCACCCGTCGAATATCCAGTGATGCGAGTTGACCGTTTGAAATCCGCTTGGAGGACGGCCGAAGCGCCATTTTCCAGCGCCGTACCGATAGCTGACGCCGAACGTGCGCTCTTCCGGATCATCGATCCAGCGTCCCAACCGTGAAATGCTCATGCGATCGGCATCGTAGTGGATGCGAAACCAACAGGTATTCCCCGAAAAGAACGCCGCATTGGCGCCGTTGCGTAGGTGCGCGCGAAGCGCATTGCGCATTGAGTCGGTCCAATACTCGTGATGACCAAAGCCGAGCAAGAGCCGATATCCCACAAGCGCGTGTTGGTCTTCGTGCACGTCCAGGTCGCAGCAGTAGTCGACATCGTCGAAATGCGTTTCTAGCCAGCGAATGGCCGGTTGGTCCCAGTGCGCAAACGTCTGCCGCGGAGACTCGGGATCGTACACGTCGACAATGTTTTCGTCCCAGGTGTGGCCACCGTTGCCGCAGCCTGGACGTGCGATCGTTACCGAAGGTGCATCGTTGTACAAGCACGTTCGCTCTGATTCCGTATCGTGCGCAACGTTGTAGGCGCTATACGTAAAAATCGGAACGTTATAGAGGATAGCGGCGTTTGGGACGGACGATCGCACGACGAATAACGCGCGCCCCTCGCGCGCGTCCAGCTTACGCGCGCGCATTGGAAGATCCGGCTCGACGACGGCTGTATACGCGCCCGACCGCCATTCAACTGGTATCTCGAACGAATAGCTGGGCCAACTCCAAGGCGTTCCCGGTTCGCCGGGATCACTTTGCGATGCTGTAATCGGCGTGCCGCGATGCTCGCTCATTGTTTCAATGAGGCGGCCGGCACGGACAAAACGCACGCGACACGGGCGGTCCGAGGAGATGCGAAGCTCGAGCGTTTCACCGGCGCATACGCTCGGACGCGCGGCAAACGCCGCAATCATCGCGCGTCGAGACTCCACAATTCATCGACTTGACGCTGCAATGCCGCGTCGATCGGGTCCCGTTTCGACATCGCCCACGGAAGCCCAGCGAGCGCTCGAAGGAGCGCGGCGCGAACGTGACTGTCGGTACGCGCGCGCCGCGCCGCGTCGATCGTCGTGCGCCATGCGCTGGCGCGCGCGTAGCGCATCCATGCGACCCATAAGCGGTTACGAATCACGAGGCGCATTCTCAGCGTGTCGTTGCGTTCGATCGGCGAGGGATCGTGTCGTACGACCATCGACGGCAGGTAGCGCGCAAGCCAACCGCGCCGGCGGAAATCCAGCGCGAGCAGCGTCTCTTCACCGCCGATCAGAAAGCGTTGCTCGTATCCGCCGCATTGCAGAAATGCGTTCCGTTGCATGAGCGAAGCGCCGGCCAAGAAAAACAGGATGGGGGACCCAGGAAGGTCGTCGGTTCCAAACGCAGCTGCCATCGCGTTGCAGGCTTCATCCACCCGCTGCGCAGGGCCAACTCTCACGCATGCGTTCAGAACGCCGATCCGCGGATGGCGTTCGATAACCTCCGTTCCCATCGTAATAGCACCCGGCAACCACCATGTGTCGTCGTCGCAAAACGCGATGTACGGCATCGATGCCTTCCGCGCGCCGACGGTTCGCGCAAAAGCACCGCGGTTGGATCTCAACCTCAAAACAGAGACGCTTGGGAAGGCGCGACGGACCTCGCGGGCCGTCCCATCGGTGGAACCGTTGTCGACGACGATAATTTCGGCAACGTCGTCAAGGGGTTCAAGGTTTGCCAAGGTTTGCAGCAGCCGCGCTGCCCTGTTGCGCGTGGCGATGACGATTGATGCCTTCGCTTTACCGTTCATGCCGGTACGGCGGTACGAAACCACTCGATGGTATTGACGAGACCCTCTTCGAGAGAGGTGGCCGGATGCCAGGAAAACGTTTCATGTGCGCGCGTCAGATCGGGACGGCGTTGTAGGGGATCATTTTCCGGCAGCGGGCGCGACTCGATCCGCAGTGGAACGTTACAGAGTTTCGCTACGCATTGCGCCAATTGCAGAACCGTTATTTCGCGGTCGTTTCCCACATTGACGATACGGTGGCGCGGATCGTCGATCGTGGCGAACCGGACGACTGCCTCGACGAGGTCGTCCACGTAGCAGAGGGATCGCGTCTGCGTCCCATCCCCGAAGATCGTGAACGGCTCTCCCGCGAGTGCTTGCGACACAAATGCCGGAACGACGCGCCCGTCATTCCGGCGCATTCGCGGACCGTAGGTATTGAAGATGCGAACGACGCGCGCGTCGATGTCGGATGTTCGCCGGTAGGCCGCAATCGTAGCTTCGCCGTAGCGCTTTGCTTCGTCGTAACATGAACGCGGTCCGACCGGGTTTACGTTCCCAAAATATGTCTCGCGCTGTGGATGTTCGAGCGGATCCCCATAGACTTCCGACGTCGAAGCGAACAGCATCCGTGCACCGCGCTCCGCGGCAAGCATGCAACACCGTTCGGTTCCCACGGCATTGACGCGCAGCGTTTGAAGTGGCCGTTCTGCATAATCCAACGGGCTTGCGGGTGATGCAAAATGAAAAATCGCGTCGACCCGTTCGAGGCGCGGCAAACCGCTGCAAACGTCATCCTCGAGAAACGTGAACCGGTCGTCTTCGAGAAGAGGAGCGACGTTCGAAATCTCACCGGTCGAAAGGTCGTCAACCGCGACGACGCGATGTCCTTCGCGAAGAAGCGCCGCGCACAGATGCGAAGCAACAAAACCCGCGCCTCCGGTGACCAGAGCGATCATACCGGAATCTCCGCTTTCGTCGGGCGCGCAATCCCGTGGTACTCGAACTGCATAGAACGCAACATCGGCGCATCCAATCCATTGCGAAGGTCGAACACGAGCGGGCGTCGCAGCGAGGCTCGAACGCGCCGCCAATCCGCATTCCGATACGACGGCCAAGGCGTCGCAACGAGCAGATAGTCCGCATCGCGCGCAGCCTCGTATGCCGAGCGCGCGTAGATCACCCGATCCTGCAGGAGTGCGCGCGCGCTTCGCATCGCGATCGGATCGTGCACGCGCACCGTTGCACCTTGGGAAAGCAATGCGCCGGCCAGCGCCAGTGCCGGCGATTCTCGAACGTCATCCGTGTGCGCCTTGAATGCAAGTCCCCATAACGCCGCCGTCGTCCCGTCGAGATCTCCGAAAGCACGGCGCAACCGCTGAATTGCAAGCGCCACTTGACGCCGGTTCACGTCGAGAACGGCGTCGAGCATCGTCGGTTCGATGGCGTGCGCTCGGGCCACGTGCGCGAGCGCGCTCACGTCCTTCGGCAAACAGGAACCGCCGAAGCCGAGTCCAGGCTGCATGTATTGCCGGCCGATCCGGTGATCGTACGCCATTCCACGTAACACGTCGTCGATATTCGCACCGACCGCATCACAGAGCGACGAAAGCTCGTTCACGAACGATAACTTCGTTGCAAGAAACGCATTTGCTGCATACTTGATCATTTCAGCGGTATGGAGGTCGACGACAACGACCGGCGCGTCGATGTTCGCGTAGAGGTCCCGGAGCAGCGCTGCGGCATGTTCGTCCTCTGTACCGATGACGATGCGATCCGGTCTCATGAAGTCATCTACGGCGCTTCCCTCTCGCAAGAATTCCGGATTGGAAGCGACGCGGAGTTCATGGCCGTCTGTCCTGCTACCGAGCAAACGAACGACGAGATCCGCGGTCTCTACGGGGACGGTCGATTTATTGACGACGAGCAGATCGCTTGTCGCAAATGACGCGATGTCGCGCGCAGCTTGCTTGACGTAGGTCAGATCCGCTTCACCGAGCGGTCCAACCGGTGTGCCGACCGCGATAAAGACGATCTCACGTCCGTCGAGCGCTTCTGCGACGCAGGACGTAAAGCGCAGGCGTCCATTTCGGGTCGCAGCCGCGACGATCGTTGCCAGTTGTGGCTCGTGTAAAGGAAGCTCACCTCGGCGCAGCGTTGCGATTTTCGTCAAGTCACTGTCGTAGGCGACCACGTCGTTTCCCATGTACGCCAGACATGCAGCAGTAACGAGTCCGACATACCCGGTTCCGCAAACGGCGACGGTGTGCATGCACGGCTCGTTACCATCTCGCGTATCGGTTAGACGCTTTCGTTCGTTAGGACGACACGCTTGTTATGTTGCTAACATGTGAAGACAATCCGCGTAATCATTTTGGGAAACGTCGCGAGTAGTACCCCCTTTTATGAAGGACGAGTAAGCGAGTCGTGAACGTTCTTGGGATAAACGCGGTCTTCCACGACAGTTCCGCCGCGCTAGTGAGCGATGGCGAAATCGTCGCGGCAGCGGAAGAAGAACGCTTTAGCCGGCGCAAGCATGGAAAGCCGTGCGTACCGTTTAGTGCGTGGGAGTTGCCCGCGTCCGCTGCCGCTTGGGCTCTGCAATTTGCCGGCTTGCGACCGGCCGACGTAGACGTCATCGCGTATTCGTACGATCCCGAACTCGCACCGCAATCGGATGACGTCACGCAGAATGACTGGGAAGGTCTTCGCACGCTCTACGCGCGCCGGTTTCCAAACTTTCTCAAGAGCGCGCTTCCGGGAATTGAGACCGCCAGAGTCGAGTTCGTTCCGCATCACGTCGCGCACGCGGCGTCGGCGTATCTTGCGGCACCATTCGAATCATGTGCCGTCATGGTCCTCGACGGTCGCGGAGAGTGCGCGTCCTCGCTTCTGGGTGCGGCTCGCGATGGCAAGCTTTCAATCATCGCGACGCAAGAATTGCCCCATTCAATCGGTCTCGTCTATGAGGAACTGACCGCGCATCTGGGGTTCCATCGCTCATCGGATGAGTATAAGGTGATGGGCTTGGCTGCCTACGGAAAGCCGCGCTTCATCGCGCAACTGCGAGAACTCATCACGGTCGACGGCGGAAACTTCTGCGCGGCCCACATCGACTTCTCGTCGCTCGCGCGCCCTCGCCCGGACGGCATGCCGTTCGAGCCGGAGCATGCCGACCTGGCCGCCAGCGTTCAGCTACGGGTCGAAGAGGTCTTGATGGAACTCGCTCGCTGGCTCTACGCACAGACCGGCGAGCGTCATCTGGTGATGGCCGGAGGCGTTGCATTGAATTGCGTTGCAAACGCCAGGCTTGCTGCCGAAGGCCCGTTTGAGCGGGTGTGGGTGCAGCCCGCCGCCGGCGATGCCGGAACGTCCCTTGGCGCAGCACTCTTCGCCGCGCATAAATACGGCGACCGTATCGTGCCTATGCGCACCGCGTCGCTCGGTCGCGATTGGTCCGATGAGGCGCTGGAAGCGTGGCTGCGCAGCGCAAACGTACCATATGAACGGTGCGATGACATTGCGAGCGACGTTGCGCAGGCCATCGCCCAAGACCAGATCGTTGCATGGTTTCAAGGAAGGAGCGAGTTCGGTCCTCGCGCGCTCGGCCATCGTAGTTTGCTTGCGAACCCGCGTTATGCGCGAAATCTTGAACGCCTCAACGACGTCAAAGGCCGCGAGCAGTTTCGCCCTGTGGCGCCGATGGTGCTTGCCGATCGAGCTCGAGAGATTTTCGAGGGTCAATTTCCGAGTCCGTACATGCTCTTCACGCACCGCGTTCGCGAGGGTTGGCGCGAAAGAATTGCGGCCGCGGTTCACGTCGATGGAAGTGCGCGCGTGCAAACCGTCGACCGCGACGAAGAACCGCTCGTTGCGCAGATGCTCGATGAAGTCGAGCGCCTCACCGGAATCCCCGTCGTTATCAACACCAGCCTGAATACCGCGGGTCGCCCTATGGTCGATGACCCGCGCGACGCGCTCGAGTGTTTCGGTTCGGCACCGGTTGATCTGCTTGCTATCGGGCCCTTTACCGTGCGGCGCGGCGCCGCGATGCGCAATGCGGTGCGCGAGGAGTTCGCTGCAGCGCCGTGACCACATACAGCATCGTCGTCCCGACGATCGGGCGTGCTTCGTTGTGTTCGCTTCTCGATTCTCTGGAACGAACCGCGGGACTCCGCGCCGATCGGATAGTGCTGGTCGACGATCGCGCCGGCGGCAAACCATTGGAATACGGTCATCGTTCACCGGCGATTGCGAAACGGATTGTCGTAGTGCCCACGGGGGGACGTGGGCCGGCCGCAGCGCGCAACGCCGGTTGGCGCGTGACGCAATCCGATTGGGTCTGCTTCTTAGACGATGACGTGCTCGTTGACGAAGGCTGGGCGCGCGATTTGGCCGTCGATTTAGAAGGTGCATCTTCGGCGGTAGGAGCGGTGCAAGCGCAGATTTGCGTCCCGCTCGACGGTTCGCGTCCGCCGACGGATTGGGAGCGTAACGTTCGAGGACTTGCGACGTCGCGTTGGATCACCGCGGACATGGCGTATCGGCGCGACGTACTCGAGCGAATCGGCGGATTCGACGAACGCTTTAAACGCGCGTACCGTGAAGACTCGGATCTTGCGATACGGGCGCAGCAGGCCGGTTACGAATTGTGCCGCGGCACGCGCCGGACATTTCATCCCGTCGGTGCGGCGGATCGATGGGTGAGCGTTCGGCTCCAGCGCGGTAACGCCGACGACGTTTTGATGCGCGCACTGCACGGCCGCAGGTGGCGGTTGCTCGCGGGCTCACCACGTGGCCGCTTCCCGTTGCATGCAGCTACCGTGTTGAGCGCAGGCGTCGCGTTGTGTGCAGTATTGGAACGGCGCCCTTCTGCAGCCGCGGCCGCATCGCTCGTGTGGTTGGCGCTTACGACCGACTTTGCGTTGCGGCGCATCGTTCCCGGCCCTCGTACGCCGCGCGAAATCGCCACGATGACCGCGACCAGCGCCGCAATTCCGTTTGCGGCTGTCTACCATAAAGTGCGGGGCGTTGTACGCCTTCGTTCGTTATTGAGCGAGAACGCTGCATGAACGCGCGCGCGATCCTCTTCGATCGCGATGGTACGCTGATCGTCGATCGTCCCAACGGGGCAGACGCGGAGAACGTTGAGTTGATGCCGCACGCCGGTGATGCGCTCGCGCTGGCACGCGTGCTGGACTTTGCCATCGGCGTCGTTACGAATCAACCCGCCATCGCCGATGGAACCCTTGCTGAAGAAGACGTTCACCGGATACACGCCCGCATCGAGGAACTCGCGGGGCCGATCGACGCATGGTTCGTATGCGGTCACGACGCAAAGAGTGAATGCGCGTGCCGGAAACCGGCGCCCGGCCTGATTCTTGCCGCGTCCGCGTCCCTCGGAGTTCCTGTCGATTGTTGCGTCGTTATCGGCGACATCGGCGCCGATATGGAAGCAGCGCGCACGGCGGGTGCGCGCGGTGTGCTCGTTCCCACGGCGATAACCAAAGCTGAAGAAGTCGATGCCGCGCCCGCCGTCGCGCAAGATCTGTTAGAGGCCGTGCGACTGGTCGTCGCGGGTGCAGTATAGATGAAGCGCATCCTCGCCGTACGGCAAGACAACAATGGCGACGTGTTGCTCGCTGGACCGGCTGTGCGCGCGCTTCGCGCCGGAAGCGATGCCGTGACGTTCCTCTGTGGCCCGCGCGGTGAGTCTGCTGCCCGCTTATTACCGGCCGTCGACGACGTCATCGTTTGGGAAGCCGCGTGGATCGACGCGCAGCCCAAGAGCGTGAGCGCTCGTAACGTCGATGCCTTCGTCGGGCAGATTCACGGCGGGCGGTTCGACGAAGCGGTGATCTTTACGTCGTTTCATCAGAGCCCGTTGCCGATGGCCCTGCTCTTGCGGCTCGCGGGAATTGCGCGCATCGGCGCCATTAGCGTCGACTATCCTGGATCTCTTCTCGACGTGCGTCACCGCGTCGATGAGAACATCCACGAAGTGGAACGCGCGCTCTCGCTCGTTGCTGCAATGGGTTACGCGTTACCCGGCGGCGATGACGCTCGGCTGCAGATATGCGGACTGCCGGACGAAACGCGCTTCGGTCGCGGATACGTTGTCGTGCATCCGGGATGTACCGTGCCGGCTCGCGCGTGGTCGCGCGAAGGTAACCGGCGTCTCGTTGAGGCGCTCGTCGAATGCGGTTACGACGTCATCGTCACCGGCGGTCCCGATGAAGTCGCATTGACGAGCGATGTCGTCCACCGGAACGCACGAGTGCGCGATTTAGGCGGGACGACGACCTTCGCGCAATTCGCGGCGATCGTTCGCGATGCAGCAGTCGTCGTCTGCGGCAACACAGCCGCGGCGCATGTCGCCTCCGCAACCGGAACACCGGTCGTCGAAGTCTTCGCGCCGACGGTACCGTTCGCGCGCTTTCGTCCGTGGGGCGTTCCGTATGCCGTGTTCGGCGATCAGGATATTGCGTGCTCCGGTTGCCGTGCGCGTACATGTCCGATTCCGGGGCAACCCTGTCTGCGCGACGTCACGCCCGAAGCCCTGGTGCGCGCTGTGCAATCATTTGCTCCGGCAATGGTACGGGCATCGTGAACATCTTGACGTGGCACGTCCACGGATCGTGGATGACCGCATTCGTTCGAGGCGCGCACCGCTATCTGGTACCGCTCTTACCGGATCGCGGGGACGACGGTCGTGGCCGCGCGCAGACATGGAACTGGCCGGAGAACGCCGTTGAACTGTCGCCGGAAGCGTTGCGAGAAGAGCATATCGACTTTATCGTGCTGCAAAGGCCGCATGAATACGAGCTTGTGCGACGATGGTTTGGCATCACGCCCGGAATTGATTGTCCGGCAGTGTTTGTCGAACACAACGCGCCCCAAGGACGCGTGAACGACATGCTGCATCCGATGGCGGCCGTCTCCAACGTTCCAGTCGTTCACGTAACGCATTTTAATCGACTCTTTTGGGATTGCGGTCAGGCACGCACGTACGTTATCGAACACGGCATCGTCGATCCGGGATTGCGTTATACGGGTGAGCTTCCTCGCTGTGCAGTCGTCATCAATGAAGCACGCCGGCGAGCGCGGGTCACCGGAACGGATCTCTTGGCACGGTTTGACGCAGTGGCTCCCGTCGACGTGTTCGGCATGGACGCAGCTCCGCTCGGCGGGTTCGAAAACTTGCCGCAGGATCGCTTGCACGAAGAATTGGGCCGCCGGCGGGTGTACGTGCATCCCGTGCGATGGACGTCGCTCGGTCTGTCACTGATCGAAGCGATGCACATCGGCATGCCGATCGTCGCGCTTGCGACCACTGAAGTGCCTCACGCCGTGCCGGCCGGCGCCGGTGTCGTGTCGACCGACGTAGACGCATTGGTCGATGCGAGCCGTGACTTACTCAAGGATCTCGACCGCTGCGTCGACATGGGACGGCGCGCGCGTACACATGCTCGTGAACGATTCGGTTTAGAACGGTTCTTAGCTGATTGGGATCACCTTATCGGGGAGATGGTGTCATGAAAATAGCGTTCGTATCCGAACACGCGAGTCCGCTCGCCGTGCTCGGCGGCGTCGATGCGGGCGGACAAAACGTGCACGTTGCTGCGTTGGCCGAAGCGATGGCGCGGCAGGGTGCTGAAGTGCGCGTGTACACGCGCCGCGATGACCGGCGTTTGCCGGCAACGGTTCCTTTTTGCACCGGCGTTTTGGTCGATCATATCGATGCCGGGCCTGCCAAGAACATCGAAAAGGACCATCTATTGCAGTATATGCCGAGATTCGCGCAAGAGCTCTCGGCGCGATGGGCCGATTGGCGACCCGATATCGTCCACGCGCATTTTTGGATGTCGGGAAAGGCGTCGCTCGATGCTGCGGCGCCGATGTCGATACCGGTAGTGCAAACCTTTCACGCACTCGGGATCGAGAAGCGACGTCACCAGGGCAACAAGGATACGAGTCCACAGGGTCGCCTGTTAGAAGAGGAGCGGATAGCAACGAGTGCATCGCACATTGTTGCAACGGCAACCGCAGAGGCGTTCGAACTGGTGCGCATGGGGAGCAATCGCAACAACATAACGGTAGTGCCCTGCGGAGTGGATCTCTCGCATTTCTCGGCACTCGGCGCAAGTGAATCGCGTGACCGGCGTATGCACCGTATCGTTTGCGTGAGCCGATTGGTGGAACGCAAAGGCATTGCCGACGTCATTACGGCATTGCGATTGCTGCCTAATACCGAACTGATCGTTGCCGGTGGGCCGCACCGCAATGATCTGTGGCAGGACGCCGAAGCGTGCCGTCTGCGCGATATCGCTACCTCTCTCGGCGTCGAAGGGCGGGTTGAATTTCGTGGCCGCGTGGAACGCACAGCGATGCCGCGCTTGTTGCGGTCGGCCGACGTCGTCGTGTGCTATCCATGGTACGAGCCGTTCGGTATCGTGCCGCTCGAAGCGATGGCATGCGGCGTTCCGGTCGTCGTTGCGTCGGTCGGCGGTTTGGTCGATAGCGTTGTCGACGGCGTGACGGGTTTGCACGTCGAGCCGCGTTCGCCGATGGCGCTTGCACAGGCCGTTCGAACGTTGCTGCAGGACGAGCGCCTTCGAATCCGCCTCGGCGTCGCCGGTGCAAGACGCGCGAACGAGCGCTATGGATGGTCCCGCATTGCAAGCGACACGCAGGATGTGTATCAACGCGTCATCGCTTCGCTCGGCGTTGCGGCGCAAGCATCATGAGAGCGGCCATCACGACACGACGCCCGCGGCTTGTGATCGTGCGTCCGCTCGGCCTCGGTGATTTCCTCACCGCGGTGCCGGCGTACCGGGCGCTCGCGCGCGCGTTTCCCGAACACCATCGTATTCTAGCCGCGTCAATCGCGTTCGCGCCGCTCGCGCAGTTCTGCGGCGAGAGCATCGACGAAGTGGTCGACACCGCGCCACTCGCACCGCTCGATCCGGCACTCCACAGCGCCGACGTTGTCGTCAACCTTCACGGGCGGGGCCCGCAAAGCCATCGCGTGATCCTCGAAACCGAACCACGGCGACTCATAGCCTTTCATAATCCGGAGGTCGGATTGCCTGTGAATGCGCCGCAGTGGCGCGACGACGAACACGAAGTTCTGCGCTGGTGCCGTCTCTTGAACGAAAGCGGTATCCCGACGAATCCTCGAGAGTTGGACCTCCGCGTACGTCCACATCAAGGTCCGTATCATGACGCGATCGTGTTGCATCCGGGTGCGTCGAGTGAATCGCGGCGCTGGCCCGTGGAGTCGTGGATCGCGCTCGCAGTGGGATTGCGGCGCCGAGGATACGACGTCGTTTTTACCGGAAGCGGTGCGGAATTCCGTCGCTGCCGAATCATCGCGCGCAATGCGGGCGCCGGTATCAGAAGCGTTCTGGCCGGGCACACTACGCTCGATGTTCTGGCGTCCGTCATTGCGGGAGCCCGTGCGGTCATATGCGGCGATACCGGCGTCGCTCACGTCGCAACGGCAGTCGGAACACCATCGGTTGTGTTGTTCGGACCGATGAGCCCCGCGCGCTGGGGTCCACCCCACGATCGCGCCGTTCACCGGGTCATTTGGCACGGCAAAACCGGAGATCCGCATGCGCCGCGTGTCGATCCCGGTCTGGCAGAAATCACCGTCGAGGAAGTCGTTGGCGAGCTCGAAAACGTGCTCGCAACGCCGAGAGCAGGTTGAACGAGGAGCCGGAGACCGCCACGCCGCCACCGTCGTGGTCACAGCGACTGCTGGCCGAATGTTTTGGAACGTTCGCGCTGGCCTTTGTGGCTGGTGGAGCGGACATCTTTGCGCTCAGTGGCGGGCACGTACTCGGGCATTTCGAGCGTTACGCGGCGCCGGGATTGGTCGTGATGGCGATGATCTATTCCCTCGGCGAATGTTCCGGCGCGCATTTGAATCCTGCGGTAACGTTTGCCTTTGCGTTGCGAAAAGACATTCATTGGCATGACGTTCCGCGGTACTCTCTTGCGCAGATCATCGGTGCGACGCTCGCAGGTGGAGCGTTGTATTGGTTCACCGGCGCACGCGTGGCACTTGCGATAAATCAGCCCGGCACCAGGTTCACGGCGTTGGATGCGTGTGTCGCCGAAGCATTGCTCACGTGGCTGCTCGTGTTCGTGATTTTAGGTACAGCCGCTCAATCGAAGATCACCGGGCCGAATGCAGCTATCGCCGTCGGAGCCACGATTGCCGTATGCGGCCTTTTCTTCAGCCCGGTAAGCGGCGCATCGATGAATCCGGCGCGCACAATCGGTCCAATGATCGCGGCGTTCGACTTTCAAAACCTTTGGGTCTATGTGGTCGGCCCCTATGCCGGCGCAATTTTAGCCGTTTTGCTCGCGTACGCGATTCACGGTCCGCCGGATCGGCACGAAAAGAAAGCGGGCAAGGGAGAACGTCACCCGTAACGTGCGTAAACGAAGCGTCGATCCACAGTACTTCGTCGACCTGTACCGGCGCGAACGTGATCCGTGGAACTTTGAAGGCAGCGCTTACGAGCGCGAAAAGTACCGCCGTTCGTTATCGGTGCTGCGGCCTAGCTATGCACGTGCGCTCGAAATCGGTTGTTCGATCGGGGTTTTCACCGCGCGTCTTGCGGCGAGGTGTGGTTCGTTGCTCGCAATCGACGTTTCACCTGACGCAATCGCGATCGCTCGGGAGCGCTGCGCCGATTTCGCCGGCGTACGTTTCGCTGTGGCGGCGGTGCCCGGCGGATATCCTCACGGCCACCGATTCGATCTGGTCACGTTCTGTGAAGTCGGATTTTACTTGGATAGCGCCGATTTGTGCGCCACACGCGATGCGATCGTGGAATCGCTCGAACGCGGTGGACACGTGCTTTTGGTACACTGGACACCGCCTGTGCAGGGCCATGCCAGCAGCACGGAGGTTGTCCACGGCGCCTTCGCCGATTCGTTGCGATTGCGCTTAAGGGCACACTATGAGGCACGGACGTACCGGCTCGATTTATTCGAGCGCAGATAGGGTAACGAGCTATTATTGGCAGGACGCCTCTGAAGGAGGTTACGTTGGCAAGTGCACGCCAAACAACCGATCACGATGAGATTCGTGAGTGGGTCGAACGCAACGGCGGACGTCCCGCGCAGGTAGAAGGGACGGGCGGTATGCTACGCATCGATTTCGGCGAGCGCGACGCGCGGTTAGAACCGATCGATTGGGATGAATTCTTCCAAATCTTCGATAGCAGCGGTCTCGGATTTCTGTATGACCCACGGGGCCGGATGAACAAATTCATCCAGGTCGGTCATGACGAGCGGGGGATCGGTAAGACCGATCCGGATGCATCGGACCGATCCGTGACGGCGGCTTCTCGCGGGAGACGAAAAGAATCGTCAACGCGAAAGAAGACGTCGTCGGGGCGCAAGAAATCGTCACGCAAGAAGACGTCATCACGCAAGAAAACGTCGTCACGCAAGAAGACGTCATCACGAAAGAAAACGTCGTCACGCAAGAAAACGTCATCACGCAAGACGACCGCAGCCCGGAAGAAGACATCCTCACGCAAGAGCAGCGGTCGCAAGAAGAGCTCAGCAAAAAAGAGCTCGAGTAGAAAGAGCACTTCCCGGAAAAGCTCCAACGGTCGCAAAAAGAGCAGCGGCCGTAAGAAGAGCACCGGACGTAAGAAGAGCACCGGACGTAAGAAGAGCACCGGACGTAAGAAGAGCACCGGGCGCAAGAAGAGCACCGGGCGCAAAAAGAGCAGCGGTCGCAAATACGGGCCGAAGGCCAGTCGAAAAGTAGAGCGGTCGATGCACGAAATGAAGGAAGGAAAGCTTCGCTCCGGGCGTTCAGGGAAAAAAGTCAAGAACCGTAAACAGGCGATTGCAATCGGGCTCTCCGAGGCGCGCAGAAGTGGCGCGAAAGTTCCGCCGCGCAAAAAGTCGTCTCGAGGACGCAAGAAGCGCTCGTAACCGATGAGGCTGTCCGCACGGACAGCCTCTTTACAATTCCGTTGCGCAGCGTCAGCGGGCCTTTTGGACTACTCACCGAAACGATCTCTTGCGTTCTGGTGAGGAGTGCGCCGTGAAAGATAGCGTGTCGATCGGTGAACGTTCGCGTACGAATGACCGTCTGCTCATGCGTCAGGCGGCGACATTATTGGCCGCGGATCTTTCTCTTGGTGAGCTTTTCGACCGGCTGACGCGCATGCTGGCCGAACACGTCGATTCCTCCGTCGTCTTCATCGCCTTGGCTCGCGCCGATGGCAAACACGCAATCGAGTATTTTTACGACCACGGCGAAGTGCGGCGTTATCCGCATATCGAGTTGTCGGGGAAATCCCGTGCGCGCGCCGTAATCGCGAGCGGCGAAACGATCTGGGGAAATACGGTCGCGCAGTGGGCTCCTGAGGGAACCGCGCCGATCAACCAGGATCGCCCCTGGACGAACGACAGCGTTTCAGCGATTTTCGTCCCCATGCGTGCCGGTGGAGTAACGCTGGGGGCGCTTTCGATTCAGAGTCCACGCGAAAACGCTTACGACTCGAACGACGTCGACGTCATTGCGGCGATCGGCCACTATCTCGCAATCGCCGTTCAAAATCAACGCATGTATCAGGCGCTGCAACGCACGGCGGAATACGATCCGCTGACGACGCTTGCGAACCACTCCAAACTCTCACGCGACTTGGATGCCGCGCTCGCCGCAGCGACGTCGACGCATCCGTGCGTCGCCATCATGCTCAACGTCGTGAACTTCGGAACCTTCAACGAAACCTATGGTTACGCTGAGGGTGACGAAGTACTTCGGCGCATTGCGCATGCACTGCGCGAGTTTGAAGATGCCGACGAAACGATCACCGTTGGACGATTCGGCGGTGACGTCTTCCTCGTGCTACTGCGCGATACTGCGCACGACGTCGTTTTGCACTTCGTCGAGCGCCTTGCGAGCCGGCTCGCCGAGCTTGCCTATGTTGCGCGCGATTTGACCCTGCCGATATCGCTTGCGTTCGGATACGCGATTGCGCCGCTGGACGCCGGGTCGCGCGCAGAACTGACGGCGCTTTGCGTGCACAGAACGCGTCTTAGCCGTAAACTTGGCGGCGTTCCGGTGGGGCAAGATGACGTCGATGCATACACGACGCATGGCAACTTCAGCGGCGTCGAAGCGATCGTCGAGGGACTCTTGGATCGCGATCCGTACACGCGGGTGCACCTCTTGCAGGTCAACGTGATGGCGAAGTTGTGGTCGGAATACAATCTCGATCTCGATAGAGTTGCGCTCGGAAAATTGCTGCAAGCGAGTCTGCTCCATGACGTCGGAAAATTGCTCGTCGCCGATCGTATCCTCGTAAAGCCTGGTCGTCTCACGCCGGACGAATATGCTGCGATTCAGTTGCATTCGCGCTTCGGCCGGCACATTTTGATGCAATGTCAGGGATACGAAGACGTTGCCGAAATCGTCGGACAACATCACGAACGATGGGACGGCGGCGGATATCCGAACGGCCTCAGCGGAGAAGCGATTCATCCTCTGGCCCGGGCGATCGCCGTTTTGGATGCTTTCTCGGCGATGGTTGCCGACCGGCCCTACCATCGGGGCATCAGCGAAGACGCTGCCCTTGCCGAGTTGCAACGCTGTGCCGGAGGGCAATTCGAGCCGGCGCTCGTCGAGAAGTTCATTGCTTGGCGCGAGGGAGGGTCACCTCCCCGGCTGGTGTAGCGGGAAGGCACCATCCGCGTGCCCGGCCAAAGTCGCCGAATCTGCGCCCGTAGCTCAATTGGATAGAGCAGGGCACTCCTAAGCCCGAGGTTGCCAGTTCGATTCTGGCCGGGCGCACCATTGCGGCGCGTCTTTTCATACTTGCGTGGCGGACCGGCTGTGGTAGCATGGGTTGTCGAACGGACCTCGCGGTCCGTTTTGTTCATGTTCGTGGATAGGACGAGATGGCGAAAAAAGAAAATCGCGTTATGGTTGTGATGGCATGCACGGAGTGCAAACGGCGCAACTACAACACGCAAAAAAATAAGCAGAAGACGACCGATCGGTTGGAGCTCAGCAAATATTGCCGCTTCTGCCGGTGTCACCGTTCCCACCGCGAGACCAAGTAATCAAGGAGCGCCTCACGGCGCTCCGCACGCGTAGGGCGGTAGCTCAATTGGTAGAGTAGCGGTCTCCAAAATCGCCGGTTGCAGGTTCGAGTCCTGTCCGCCCTGCCAAGTTTCAATTCCGGGAGACAACGTTTAGGTGAACGAGCAAAAGAAGAGTCGGTGAGTCAAGGCGCGTCGGCGGCCAATCGTACGGCCCAGACGATGCGCGGAAACGACTTCGTTCGCGGCGTCATCACCGAGATGCGCCGCGTAACGTGGCCGACTCGCGACGAGTGGGTTTCAGCGCAACCGTGCTCACCGTTCTGCTCGTTGTCGGCATCGGTCTCTTCACGTTGCGTCGCCGACCAACTTTTCGGCGGCTATTTAACCAGTTCATCCATCGATCGTCAAGTATCTAAACGAATCCATGTCTGAATTCGAACGCGACTATCGACGGCACCGCCGTCATACCGCAACCGGAAGTCCATAACCGACGTCACCGATGATTCGCCGCACACGTCGACGGTCCGTTTGCGAGCGCTGTCGAACGATGTTGCAGAACGAGCCGAGGCGAGCGACGAGCCGCGACGAGCCAGGCCGACGCGCGGCCCGCCGCAAGCAAAGACAACCGCAACTGGTTCGTCGTGCACACGTATTCCGGTTACGAGAACAAAGTCAAAGCGAATCTCGAGCGCCGCATCCACTCGATGGGCATGCAGGACAAGATCTTCCGCGTGCTCGTTCCGATGGAAGACGAAGTCGAATTCAAAGACGGCAAGCGCAAGATCACGCCGAAAAAAGTGTTTCCGGGCTACGTTCTGGTCGAGATGATCATGGACGACCAGTCGTGGTACGTCGTGCGCAACACGCAAGGCGTTACGGGATTCGTCGGCAGCCCCGGCCCGGGCGAAAACCGGTGCCGTCTGCAAGATAAAGAAGTCAAGACGATCCTCAAGCAGATGGGTATCGAAGCGCCCAAGCTCAAAATCGACTTCAAGAAGGGCGATCGCGTCAAAGTCACCTCGGGCCCGTTCTTCGACTTCACCGGCGTCGTCGACGAAATCGCGCCCGAAAAAGAACGCCTGCGCGCGCTCATCTCGATCTTCGGCCGCGAAACCCCGGTCGAGCTGGAGTTCTTCCAGGTCGAAAAAGTCTAGCGTTCGCGTCGAGCCCAATAGGCTAAGATCGTCAAGTTTGGCCGAGCGGAACGCCCCACGCTCGACCAGCCAGCATACGGGGGAAGAACGGATTGCCCGTTCGAAATTGGGAGGCTCGAGCTTTTCGCGAAGCGCACGATGCGCGAGAGCGAAAATCGGCAAGGTTTTTGCCGGCAAAAACGCGGGCGTTCAAATTTCGAACGGAGAAACCGATTCAGCGTAACGGAGACAACATGGCAAAGAAGGTCGTAGGCAAAATCGGCCTGCAAATTCCGGCCGGCAAAGCAACGCCTGCGCCGCCGATCGGTCCGGCACTCGGACCCTACTCGCTGAACATCATGGACTTCTGCAAGCAGTACAACGAACGTACTGCCTCGCAGGCGGGCATGATCATTCCGGTCGAGATCACGGTTTTTGAAGACCGTACGTTTACGTTCATCACGAAGACGCCGCCGGCGTCGTTCCTGATCAAGCAGGCGCTGAAGATCGACTCGGGTTCGCAAAGAACCGAATCGCAATAAGGTCGGCAAGCTGACCAACGCGCAGCTCGAAGACATCGCGAAAGTGAAGATGCCCGACATCAACGCGAACGATATCGATGCTGCGAAGAAAATCATTGCCGGAACCGCGCGTTCGATGGGCGTGGAGGTGGAAGCATAATGCCGCAACATCACGGAAAGCGTTTCAAGAACCTGACAGCCGAATTTCGACAAGAAGACGTTGTTCTCGGCAGCCGAAGCGATCGCGCTCGTGAAGAAGAACGCGAACGCGAAGTTCAACGAGACCGTCGAAGTGCACGTTCGTCTCGGCGTCGACCCGAAGAAGAGCGATCAGAACGTTCGCGGCACGGTTTTGTTGCCGAACGGCACGGGCCGTACGGTGCGCGTCATCGCGTTCGCAAAGGCGACAACGCCAAGGCCGCGCAAGAGGCGGGCGCCGACATCGTCGGCGACCAGGATTTGATCGATCGCGTCAAAGGCGGTTTCACGGAGTTCGACGTCGCGGTTGCAACGCCCGGACATGATGGCGCAAGTCGGTAAGGAACTCGGACGTATTCTTGCGCAGAAGATGCCGAATCCTAAGGCCGGCACCGTTTCGGCGAACATCGCCGGAGCGATTCGCGACATCAAAGCCGGTAAGGTCGAATTCCGTCTCGACAAGACCGGCATCATTCACACGATCGTCGGCAAGGCGAACTTCGAAGAAGCGCAATTGCTTGAAAACGTCAACGACGCTGCTCGACGCGATCGTTCGCGCGAAGCCGGCCGCCGCAAAAGGCACCTATCTCAAGAGCGTGACGCTCACGAGCACGATGGGACCCGGCGTCAAGGTCGATCCGAACCGCATACGCACGACAGCCTAGCTAGCGCCCTTTTGGGATCAAGAGGACCCGGTGACATTCGCTGCCGGGTCCTTTTTGCGTTTTGAGCCGGTTTGGGTTTAGGAATTATGCCTAATTGTGAAGAAGGAGTAACGGGATTTTTCGTGTAATTCGGCTGGTGATTTCGACCGTAATATACGTGGGGAATCGACTACATGGAGCAAGTAAAACGAGGCCCGCGCGGTGAGTTCAGTGACGGTGAAGCACACCGTCAAGCGATGTCGTTGCCCATAAAAGACGTCGTACGTCAACTCGTGGAGATTCTCGGTGCAACAACGGTGGCGGCCATCAGCGGCGTCTCTGAGACGCGTGCGGTAAGTCAGTGGATGAGCGGGCGCGCGCCGCAACGGCCGCATGTTTTGCGCTTTGTCCTTCAAATCACGGCGATGATCGCCGGCGACAGCGACGGTGATGTCGCGAGGGCGTGGTTTCAGGGTAGCAACCCGTATCTCAATGACGAGGTGCCGGCAATTCTGCTGAGGACCAGGCCTCTCGAGGAAATTCAGGCTCCGATCATGGCGGCGGCGCGAGCGTTCACGACACAATAAAAATCACCGGGCGGCACATGGCAAGTACCATCTTGTTCGCCGGATAACTTCATCGTAGCGTTAATGAGGAAGGGAGTCTCATGAACGAATCCCATCCACACAGCGAACGCAAAACGCGGCCTGTAAACGCCGGCATTGCCCATATCCTCGTTCGCGACAGCGCTGACGGCGTTGAAGTCATCCACGCGTTCGGCGATTTGGACTTGTCGTGTTCAGCCGAATTGGAATCGATGATCGTTGCATTGAGTAGCGAGATGCGTGCGCCGGCCGTCGTGGTAAATCTCAGTGCCTGTCACTACCTCGACTCGACGATTCTAACGGTGTTCGTTCGGGCTTCGCGAGAGTTGTCCGAACGGTTCGCGGTCGTCGTTCCGCCGGATAATCCAGTGCGCCGCATATTTGCGATCGTCGGCCTCGATACCGTGCTCGGCATCGACGATAGCCTGGAGGCGTGCGCCGAGCGCATGGAGTTTGCACTTCCGCAAGCGCAACGATAAGAAACGTACCGGTACGGGGCTCACTCGACGACGGATACCATTCCCGTTCGCAGATCGTAGACTGCACCGACGACGCTCGCACGATTACTCTTTACGGCATCGGCGATAAGCGCGGACCGTTCGGTTATGGCGCGCACGTTATCCTGAACGTTCCGTGCAATAGCTGCGTCGTAGGCGTTTGGTAAGCACCGAGTGGCGAGAGCCGCGGGAACAATCGATTCGGCAATGCGTGCGATATGTCCGGGGAATATCGTCCCTTCGTTGACGAGTTGCATCGCCGCGCCCACCGCGCCGCACCCCGAGTGGCCCAACACCATCACCAACGAAGACTTCAGAATTTCGAGCGAGAATTCGATCGATCCCAAACCATCGTCGTTGACGAAGTTTCCCGCGACCCGAACGACAAAAATATTGCCCGGCTCTTGATCGAAGAGCGTTTCGATCGGAACGCGCGAATCGGAACAGCCGAGGATCACGGCAAAAGGCTTTTGCCCCGCTGCATGCTCCACGCCGAATGCCGTCATGGCATGAAGATTCGATCGCCCTTCGACAAATCGCCGGTTTCCTTGCATGAGCCGCTCGAGCGCGGCACTCGTTTCGATGTTCACGTTTGCGGGATTCACGTCAGGAAATGGGCGATACCTTTCCCGAGTGCAAATCGTAGACGCCTCCCGCGATCGCAAGCGATCCTGCCTTCACGGCGCCGGAGACGATCGCCGATCGCGCCATCAACGCGCTCATGGTGTCGTGCACGTTTTTCGCAATTGCTGATTGTAACCAGTCACCAGTTGCGTTTCTCGTCGCTTGCGCTGCCGGCGCGATCGCTCGGACGAGCGATTGAATCGACCCCGGTTGGACGGTGCCATTTTTCACGTATTCCACGGCCGCTTTTACCGCGCCGCAATGCGTGTGCCCCAGCACCAGGATCAACGACGATTTCAAGACGGCGACGGAGTATTCGATCGATCCCAATCCGTTATCATCGAGGAAGTTGCCCGCAACGCGCACGCCAAAAATGTTGCCTGGGATCTGATCGAAGATCGTCTCGACCGGGACGCGTGAATCAGAGCAACTCAGGATGATCGCAAACGGACTCTGTCCCTCCGCAAGCTCGAGGCGGCGGGAGGTGAGCGGCGGGCATGTGGCCTTATCGGCAACGAAGCGGGCGTTGCCCGCCATGAGCTTTCCCAGAGCATCCTTAGCGCTCCCGGGAACGGCTGCATTTACGCGGTCTTGTCCGGAAAACGCGGCCGCCGCGAGACCGAAACCGGCGCTCTCGAGAAAACGGCGACGATTGTACTGCATGCTGGCCGCTTAACCGCCAAGGCAGGAGCTACCTCTCGTCTTGCATGACTGCGCAACGTGTGCTATTCTATGCGACGGCTCCGAAGACCGTAGTTGGCCGATTGGCCTTAATGTTCGCTCCGGCGATCGACTACCGAGGTGCGTGAACAAAGATTTATCTCCGCCGTGCTCGTCATGGCGACAGTTCATCTCTTTAAGCGCCCTCCGGACGGATGGAGCGCTTTTTATTTAGCCTCGGTGGAAACATCCGCCGGGTCCCGCGCCGCCAATGAAGCGCGGGGACGCGCTTCCAACAGAAAGCGACTTTAGAAGTCTATGCCAACCGCAAGAAAAGAAGCAGCGGTACAAGAGTTGCGCGATCGGCTTGCCGAGTCGCAAAACCTGTTTCTGACCGACTTCGCAGGCCTCTCCGTCGAAGAGATAACCAAACTTCGCGGCGAGCTGCGCAAAGACGGCAGCACGTATGCCGTCGTCAAGAACACGCTTTTCAAACGCGCAGCCGGTGAAGATATCGCCGCGCTGCTCGAATCGCATTTGCACGGCCCAACCGGCATTGTTTTCGCTGGAAACGATCCGGTCGCTCCCGCAAAAGCGATCAAGCAGTTCGCCGACGACAGCAAGAAGCTCGGCATCAAAGCGGCCTACGTTGACGGTAAATACGTCGACGCGGCGCAAGTCAACGTCCTTGCGACACTCCCGTCAAAGGCCGAGCTCATCGCAAAACTCGTTGGTTCGCTTGCAAGCCCGCTGCGCGGTCTCGTTACCGTGCTTTCGGGCAATCAAAGCGGCCTCGTCCGTGTGCTCAACCAAGTCCGCGAGCAAAAAGAAGCCGCGGGTTCGAACGCTTAAGGAGATATCAGAACAATCATGGCAGTTGCCGAACTCATCGATCAAATCGACAAACTCACCGTTCTCGAGCTCGCGGACCTCGTCAAGCAGCTCGAAGAGAAGTACGGCGTCTCTGCGGCCGCACCGGTCGCAATGATGGCCGGCCCCGCTGCAGCGGCCGCTGCGCCGGCAGCCGAAAAGACCGAATTCGACGTGATCCTCGCAGAAGCGGGCGCGGAGAAGATCAAGGTCATCAAGGCGGTTCGCGAAATCACGAGCCTTGGCCTCACCGAGGCGAAGGCGTTCGTCGAGAGCGCACCCAAGGCCGTCAAAGAAGGCGTCACCAAAGACGAAGCCGAGAGCGTCAAGAAGAAGCTCGAGGAAGCCGGCGCAAAGGTCGAAATCAAGTAATTCGCCGTGCGAATAAAAAACGAGGCCGTGCGACGCACGGCCTCGTTTTTATTCATCGGCGCTAATCGACGAAAGAACGCTCGGCGATCTCGGTGAGTACCGCCTCGTTTTCGAGAAGATATCGAACCAGAGCGAACTGCGTTCTGGCGCGATCGAGATTCTGACAGGGCCGATGAACGCGGTAGTACCGGTCTCCGTCGAGGTAATCGGTGAGGAACCGCAGGCCCATTTCGAACGTCACTACTTGCGCCGCCGTAACGATATGCGCGCGCTCCCGATCCAACAAAAGACCGCCGCTGCCGTGATCGAATCCGCGTACCAGCGCCTCGAAGAGGTCATGCTGAACCGCGACGCTATCGCTGCCGCCCTCGTCTTCGGCGCACGAGGCCGCGCCGGTGCGGATCATGTCGCCGACATCATGAAGCGTGAAGCCAGGCATTACCGTGTCGAGATCGATGACGCGATCGACTCCGTCTCTCCCAAGGAGCACGTTGTTGATCTTGGTGTCGTTGTGCACGATCCGCTACGGGAATATCGCTCGCGTCCAGGAATCGCAATGCGGACGCAAGCCTCTCGTGGCGTTGAGCGAATGCGATTTCCGCGCTTACTTCTGGCACGCGTCCCAAGCGATCCGCAGTAGTCGCGTCCTGCAACGCGGCGAAGCGCCGCTCCGTATCGTGAAACGCCGGAATCGTTACGTGGAGGGCGGGCGGCGGTAAGTTCCCAAGCGATTTTCCGAACGCGCCAAACGCATGAGCTGCGCGATATGCGTCGTCAAGAGAGTCTACGACCTCGACGGTCCGCGCATCTTCCACGAATCGAAATGTGCGCCAATATTCGCCGTCCCGGTCGTCCCGCGCATACGTCGCACCGTTGCGAGCCGGGATGAGTGTTACTGAAGAAGCGCCCAAGTGACGCGTTACGCGTTCCACGTTGCTCATGAGCGCCGCAATATCTTTGAAGACCCGGCGATTGATGCGCTGATGAATGAACTGCTCTGTTCCACCCGGAACGGAGTACGTCGCGTGAAACGTCTGGTTGATGTGTCCATTGCCGAAACGCTGCAGATGGAGAAGCATTCCGTCGATTGCAAAATGGCTCACGAAGTCGAACGCGATCGGCGTTTCCATCATTGAGGCAGAACGGTTCCGCGCTCGGGGCGGAATTCCGGCGCGCTGTCTGCAGCAGGAGCGCCCGCTTACGCGGCGATATTGGGCGACGAGTACGTCATGATACATCGCAGAGCGTTCTTGCAGTCTGCCGGCGCAGCGGCCTTCGCTGTCTGCGTAAACCCGCCGTCGGCGCTAGCGCGGTCGACCGCCAGCGTGGCGGGGAACGCGTTTTCGCTTGCGAGCGAGGGCATCGGCGCCACGTGGTCCACGGACGGCGGCGTGTTACGCATGGTCGCGTTGAACGATCGCCTCGCCAATATGCCGATTGCTCTTCCCGTCGAGCTCTTCGCGCTTTCGTTCGCCGATGCGACGCAGGTGAAATCTTCGGAATTCGCGGTAGCGAGCAGTCCACGCGTGGTGCGCCGCGAAGGTACGCCGCAGGCGTCGCGGATGGCGGCACGCGTAGGAGAAACATCGGTGTCGGTCGACCTCGTGCATGAGAAAACCGGCGCACGGGCCAGCTGGCGCGCAATCGCATCCGATGGAGCGAACTACTTGCGCCAAGAGCTGACGCTCGCTGCACAACGCTTACCGCTCGCGATCCGCAGCGTTCAACTCGTCGATTTCCGCGCGCTTCCGGACGCGCTTGTCATCGGCTCATGCGACGGCTCACCGATTGTATCGGGCGCGCTGTTTGTCGCGCTCGAGCATCCGTTTGCGACGGGCGACGGCGTGTACGATCGCGCGGTCTTGTCGTTGCCGCGGAAGGTCGATATTCAACCGGCTGTGCCGCTCGTCGCATCGATGGTCATCGGCGCAGTGAATCCCGGTCAGGTTCGCCGCGGTTTTCTTGAGTACGTCGAACGTGAGCGGGCGCACCCGTACCGTTCGTTCTTGCACTATAATTCCTGGTACGACATCGGCTATTTTACACGGTACACGCAAGACGAGTGCCTTTCTCGAATTCATGCAATCGGCACCGAGCTGCATCAAAAACGGAACGTCGCGCTCAAATCGTTTTTGTTCGACGATGGATGGGACGATCCGCAGACGACCTGGCAATTCAATCGTGGCTTTCCGGATGGTTTTTCTCCGCTGAAAACCGCTGCCTCGGTGTACGGCGCTGCTCCGGGTGCATGGCTCTCTCCGTGGGGGGGCTACGGCGAGCCGCATGCGGAGCGCGTGGCCGCGGCAAAGCTACGCGGATACGAAACCAATGCGGCCGGCCTCGCGCTTTCGGGTCCGAAATATTATGAACGCTTTCACGACGTCGTGATGCAACTGATTGAGGACGGTGGCGTCAATCAATTCAAGATCGACGGCACGGGAAACGATGCGAACGTTATTCCCGGAAGCCGATTTGGAAGCGATTTTGAAGCGGCTATCGCCCTCATCGAGGACATGCGACGTGCCGAACCGGCAATCTACGTCAATCTTACGACCGGGACATATCCGTCGCCGTTTTGGCTGCGCTATTGCGATTCCATTTGGCGGGGCGGCTACGATCACAATTTTGAAGGCCCGGGATCCCATCGTCAGAAGTGGATCACGTACCGTGATGCCGACACGTACGCAGGGATCATTTCACAGGGGCCACTCTTTCCTATCAGTTCCCTGATGCTTCACGGGCTCATCTATGCTCAGCATGCAAAACATCTCGCCGATGATCCACACCGCGATTTCCGCGACGAGATACGCTCCTACTTCGGCAGCGGCACGCAGCTGCAGGAAATGTATGTCACGCCTGCACTTCTTGCCAAGGAAAATTGGGACGATATTGCCGAGGCGGCGCGGTGGTCGGCTGCAAATGCGCAGATCTTACGCGACACGCATTGGATCGGTGGAAATCCCGGGCGCGCAGAGATCTACGGATGGGCATCGTGGTCGCCACGCAAAGGAATTCTGACGTTACGCAATCCGAGTGACGTATCGCAGAGTATTCCAATCGACGTGCAGCGTGCATTCGAACTGCCGCAAGGCGCCGCGGCGCGATTTCATGCGAAGCCTCCGTGGCGCGACGGACAACGCGACACGACGGAACTGCGGGCCGGACGCGAACATCTTTTCACACTACGTCCATACGAAGTACTGCTGCTCGAGGCGGTTCCGCAAGCGGTACCTGCGTAAAGGAGATCTATGGGAAACCACAACGGCGGCAACGCCTCCCCCGAGATGACCATCATCATTTGGATCGTCATCGTTGCGCTCGTGCTGTTTCGTGCGTCGCGGCCGCAGCGGATCAGCGTTACGCGTATGTGGATCATGGCGAGTATTTTGATGCTCGTCGCGGCGTTCGCCGTCTATTCCACCGAGTCGGTCTTTCATGCACCGGTCTGGCAAATCGCGGTGGCCGTTCTGCTGGGCATCGCAGCTGGGATACCCGTAGGCATGTTGCGTGGGCATCATACGCAGGTCAGCGCAACGGAGCGTCGCGGTGTCATGCGCCTGGGCCCGTCGTGGGCGACCGCCCTCATCTATCTTGCTGCCTTTGCGGTGCGTGGCGCGATCCGGTTTTTCGTCCCCGTGAACAGCCCGTTCGGGACGGTCGTCGGCGACGGCGTCCTCGTCTTCGCCATCGCTATCATCGGCACAACGTACCTGGTCGTCTTTCGTAAGTACGAAGCGCTGGAGCAAACTTCGCCGGCACTTACTTGAAACGACTGTTTCATTTATGATACCGTGCGGGTATGACCCGTACGGTGGACCGCGCGCACCGGTCGGAACTCCTGGATCGGATCTCGGACTATGTGTTGGAGCACGGGGTCGCCGATCTGTCATTGCGGCCGCTGGCCGCTGCAGTTGGGCTTAGTCCTCGGACGCTGCTGCACCACTTCGCTTCCAAGGAAGCGATCATCGGCGGTATTTTGCAGCGCGTGCGAGAGCGCCAGATGGTGGTCTTCGACATGCTCCGGCGCGCGGGTAAGACGACGCCAAGGACGGTATGCGAAGCCGCCTTCGCCTACATGCGCGATCCGGCGATCATGCCTGCAATGCGCTTGTTCTTCGAAACGTATGCGATGGCGCTCCGAGACCCGAAGCGCTTTCCTCGATTCCTCGAACGCGCTGTCGGCGACTGGCTCGCATTTCTTACCGAGCCGCTCGTGGCGGCAGGAATGGACGAACATATGGCCCGCGTATGCGCCACGATCACGCTGGCACTGTATCGCGGACTGATGCTCGATTTTGCAGCGATGAACGACGGCGAGCGCGTTGAGCAAGCTCTCACGCTTGCGATGGATGCGTTGCAATCACTGTACGAACGAAAGGCTATCGACGATGCTCAATCAGCGTAAGGCCGCCATGGTCTTCATCTTTATCACCGTCGTACTCGACATGCTCGCGCTTGGTATCATCATTCCGGTTTTTCAACCGCTGATCTTGAGTTTCGAGCATGGCAATTTCGCGAACACGTCGCTCGTCAGCGGCGTTTTTGCGACGATTTTCGCGATCGTACAGTTTTTCTCGTCGCCGATTCTCGGCACGTTGTCCGATCGGGTCGGTAGGCGTCCCATTGTGCTGCTTTCGAATCTCGGCACGAGTATCGACTATGCGATCCTTGCGCTTGCACCGAACCTGTGGTGGTTGTTCATCGGTCGCATTCTCTCGGGCGCGACGACCGGTAGCATTACGGTCGCAAGCGCCTACGTTGCGGACGTTACTCCCGCAGACAAACGCGCCGGTGCCTACGGCATGATCAGCGCCGCCTTCGGTATCGGATTTGTCGTTGGACCGGCCATCGGCGGCCTGCTCGGTGCGCACGATCCTCGCCTTCCGTTCTGGGTAGCCGGTGCTTTGAGTATGATCAACTTCATGTACGGCTTGATCGTGCTTCCCGAATCGCTTTCCCAAGAACACCGCAATCAGTTTTCCTGGAAGCGCGCCAACCCGCTGGGTTCGATTCGCATGCTTCGCCGGCATCCCGAACTTTCGGGTCTTGCGACCGTCAACGTCATTGGCTATATCGCTCATGAAGCGCTGCCGCAGCTGTTCGTGATTTACACGATGTTCGCGTTTGCGTGGACGATGAAGACAATCGGCATCTCTCTTGCGATCGTCGGCGTGGTGACCATTCTCGTTTCAGCGTTCCTCATTCAACGCGTCGTCGATGCCTTTGGCGAGCGGCGTGCCTTGCTGATCGGGTTGCTCTTTGGCGCGGTCGGGTTCATGTTGTATGGGGGAAATCAAGTTCTCTTCTGGATCGCGATCCCCATCAATATGCTGTGGATGATCGCGAGCTCAGCGTCGCAGTCCCTGATGACGCGCCGCGTCGGCAAAAACGAGCAAGGCGAACTTCAGGGGGCAATCAACATGTTGCGCAGCGTCGGTATGCTGATCGGTCCCGGCAATCTTCACCGGCGCATTTGCCTATTCGATCAGTGATATACACGCTTGGAAAGCTCCGAGTGCCGCATGGATAGTCGGCGGCGTACTTCTTCTGGTCTCGATGTTCGTTGCTTGGAACGTCACGAACGCATCTGATGATGCCCACGATCGCGTGAACGTCGTTGAAGCGCTCGAATCGGCCATGCCTGCGGACGTTCCCGTTGCGGAATGACGTGAAATGGCTAGAGAGCCCGGCGTAGGCCGGGCTCTCTTTTCGTTACCAGATTTGGCAGCGGTCCTTTGCGGGCCGTACCATCGCCTCGGGAAGCTTGCATCCCCAGGCCTTTGCAAATTCCGGCATATTCGAGAGCGTTGCGTTTACGCGGAACTTGTCATACGGGTGCACGTCGACGGTCGCCAACATGCTCGCATATTCCGGCCGCTGATTCGCAGCCCACACATAGGCCCACCCAAGGAAGAAGCGTTGTTCCGGGGTGAACCCGTCGAGCGTTTCCCGAGGGTGCGATGCTTGCCACCGTTCGAATGCCTTGTATGCGACGGTCAGCCCGCCGAGATCGGCCGTAGCCTCACCCTGCACTAACTTGCCTTGTTCGTGAACGCCCGGCACGGGCGAGAGCGCGTCGAACTGGTTCACGATACATTGCGCGCGTTTATTGAAATTTGCGGCGTCGGTGGCGGTCCACCAATTCGCCAGATTTCCGTCTTTGTCGAATTGACGGCCTTGGTCGTCGAAACCATGCGTTGACTCGTGACCGATCACGGCACCGATTGCACCGAAGTTCACGGCCATATCGGCCTTCGCATTGAAGAACGGGGGTTGCAGAATTCCAGCCGGAAAGTTGATCGTGTTCGTCGTCGGGTCGTAGTACGCGTTCACCGTTGGAGGCGTCATGCCCCATTCGTACTTGTCGACGGGCTTTCCGATTTTCGCGTAGTCGTATTTGCTCGCATAAGTATTGGCCGCGATGACGTTTTGCACATATGGACCCTTGATGACGTCGAGACTGCTATAGTCGCGCCACTTGTCGGGATATCCGATTTTGATGACAAACGCGTCGAGCTTCTCGGTCGCCTTCGCTTTGGTGGCGGGCGACATCCAGGTAAGCGTTTCCATATCGGAGCGCAACGTTGCTTTCACGTACTTCACCAGCTCGAGCGCTTGCGCTTTGGCTTCGGGTGGAAATTCTTTTTGCACGTACGCTTGGCCGAGCGCTTCACCCAATGCGCCATCTGTTGCGCGAACGCAGCGTTTCCACCGGTCGAGCTGCTTCGTTGTTCCGGAAAGCGTCTTTGAATAAAAATCGAAATTTGCGTCGACGAACTTTTGCGGCAGTGTGCGTGCGAACGCGTGAATGGTCTGCCAGCGGAGATAGGTCTTTACCTGTGCGGGGGTCCACAACGCGAGCTGCGTGGAGAGCGCTTGCAGATATGAAGGCTCAGCCACGTTGATCGCTTCCGGCGTCACGCCGGACGCACTGAAGAACGTGGCCCAGTCGAAGTTCGGCGCCATTTTGGTGACGCCGGCGAGATCGGTCTTATTGTAGAGCGCTTGCGGATCGCGCTCCTCGACGCGCGACTTCTGCGCCTTTGCGAGTGTCGTTTCTACGTCCATCACGGTCTGGGCGTCGGTCGTAGCCTGAGCCGCGGGCTCGCCGATCAGGGTGAACATCGTCGTAACGTGCGCGACGTATGCTTGTTGGATGGCCTTGCTCTTGGCATCGGTCTTTAGGTAGTAATCACGGTCAGGCATACCGAGACCAGACTGCCCGATCTGCGCGATGTTCATCGCACTATCTTTGAAATCAGCGCCCGATCCGAAGCCGAAGAACGCATCGACGCCCTGCAACTGCAGGGAAGCGACCGCGGGAGCGATGCTTTTGATATCGCTGATGCCGTCGATCGTTTTCAACATCGCGTCGAGCGGTGCGGTTCCGGCCTGCTCAATCTGACCGGTGTTCATGCAACTTGCAAAATAATCGCCGATCTTTTGTTCGTTGCTTCCAGGAGCCGCGTTCGCTGCGGCGGCCTGCGTGAGCAGTGAATGGAGCACGTCGTTGTTGTGGTCGGCCAGGATATTGAACGATCCCCACGTCGGATATGCCGCCGGGATCGGATTGTTCTTCAGCCAGTTGCCGTTGGCAAACTGGTAGAAGTCGGTGCACGGCTTGCACGTGCGATCCAATGTACTGAGGTCGATGCCGCTGGTAAGCTTCGTGGCTGCGGCACGCACGGTACCGTCAGTGCAGAGGAACACAATGGCAGCGACCACCGCCGCCAAACGGAGCGCGGTCGATTTCGTAATGTGCATGGGCCCTATTACGCGCAGGGGCCTTTCCGTTCCGCTAGAGCGGGTGCGCGAACTTCTTATTCGAACGGAAGCGCCCGAACGTTGCGGGATCTCCTCTGAATTCGTCTTCGAGATCGGTCACCCGATGGTCGTCACGCGGATGGTCCGAAAGCATCTCGAGCGGAACACCGCTGGGCTTAGTTTCAAAGCGCTGGAAAAGCCAAACCATACCCCACGGATTGAAGCCCGCTTGCGCGCACGTGTACGCACCTAGATGATCGGCGTTGCTTTCTACCGCTCGCGAGAAGTTCATGGCTTGCGCATTCGCGAGAAAATTTACGGCGAAGTTGCCGATGTCGCTGCGCCCGACCAACAAACCGATCAGCGTGGCGCCGATCTGAAGATTCTGGTCCTTCTGCGCAAGGTTATACACGTCGTGGTGGATGTCGTGCGATGTCTCGTGGCAGAGCACGCCGGCTAATTCTTCGCGACTTTGAGCGAACGACATCATCGCGGTCGTCACATAGACGTTTCCGCCGGGTACGGCGAACGCGTTCGGCTGATCGTTTTTCACCAGAATGAAGTGAAACGGAACGAAGTATTTTTGGTCCGCAACCGTCGCAATCTGCTTTGCGATCGGGTCGAGCGTGCGGTAGTAGGGTGACGACCGAACGATAACGCCCTGTTGCTGGAGTTGCTGATACTCTTGCTGTCCGATCTGCAGTTCCCACTGCTGCTGCTGATCGTAGGCCAGCGCGGGACACGCCGAGCCGAGTTCCAGTCCGAGCAGTGCGCCTGCGAAGGCAGTAAGACGAGCAATCGTTCGCATCATTGATGTTATTCCCACATCCGGTACAACGTCGATCACTGCTGCAGTGTTCCAAAAAAATCGGGGCACCTGAGGTGCCCCGATCGATTTGGTAGACGCCGGTTCCCTGCTTCAGTGAACCAAGAAACCGACGAGTAAGAGCGCGACGATGTTGAGCACTTTGATCATCGGGTTGATCGCCGGTCCCGCGGTATCTTTGTACGGGTCGCCAACCGTGTCGCCGGTAACGGCAGCCTGGTGCGCCGTGGAACCTTTGCCGCCGTAATTGCCGTCCTCAATGTATTTTTTCGCATTGTCCCACGCGCCGCCGCCCGTCGTCATCGAGATTGCAACGAAGAGTCCGGTGACGATGGAGCCGACGAGAATACCGCCCATCATCTCGGCGCCCGTGTCGCCTTTGAGAACGTTGAAGACCGTGAGCAGCACGACAACGACCGGAACGCCGACGGGTATCAATGCCGGTACAATCATCTCTTTGAGCGCGGCGGCCGTAACGATACCGACAGTGGTGCCGTAGTTTGGACGCGCGGTGCCTTCCATGATGCCCGGAATCTCACGGAACTGCCGGCGCACTTCTTCGACGACCGAGCCGGCTGCTCGTCCGACCGCTTCCATGGAAAGCGACGCAAAGAGATACGGCAAGAGACCGCCGATGAAGAGTCCGGCGAGCACGTACGGATTTCCGATAGCAAACAGGTTCGTAACGCCCGCTGCGCAAGCGGTAGGATCACCCGTGCCGCCGCCGCACTTCGCTTTGATCAACTCTTGTAAGAACGATGCGAAGAGTACGACGGCTGCGAGCGCAGCAGATCCGATCGCGTACCCTTTCGTTACGGCCTTCGTCGTGTTGCCGACTGCATCGAGCGGATCGGTGACGTTGCGAACGTCCTCGGGCATGTCGGCCATTTCGGCGATGCCGCCGGCGTTGTCGGTAATCGGTCCGAACGAATCGATCGCGACAACGATGCCCGCAAGTGACAGCATTGCCATCACCGCAATGCCGACTCCGTACGTTCCCGCGAACGCAAAACTCACGAGAATGCCGATGACGATCACGATGGCAGGGAGCGCCGTTCCTTGCATCGATACGGCGAGACCGGCGATCATGTTGGTCGCATGACCCGTGATCGAGGCTTTTGCAATGCGCTGCACCGGAGAGAATTGCGTGCCGGTATAGTATTCGGTGATGTAGGTGATCGCGCCGGTGATCAGGACGCCGACCAGCGCGCAGATGAAGATACTTGTGGAACTCACGCCGGATCCCGCAAACACCGACTTGGTGATGAAGTAGAATCCGATCAGGGCAAGGATGCCCGCGGCGATCATGCCGCTGTAGAGCGAGCTCATGATACGGCTGCGGTCGACCTTCCCGATACCGACCAGCCACGAGCCGATGATCGACGCGACGATCGAAAACGCGCCGAGCAACAGCGGAAACGTCGTTGCGCCCGCGAGCTTGTTGCCGAATACCAGGTTGCCGAGAAGCATCGCGGCGACCGTCGTTACGCAATACGTTTCGAAGAGATCGGCGGCCATGCCGGCGCAGTCGCCGACGTTGTCACCGACGTTGTCGGCAATGACCGCGGGATTTCGCGGGTCATCTTCGGGGATACCGGCCTCTACTTTGCCGACGAGATCAGCGCCGACGTCGGCCGCCTTCGTATATATGCCGCCGCCCAGACGCGCAAAGACTGAAATCAAGGAGCAGCCGAATGCGAGACCGACCATCGCGGCGAGCGATCGCGTCGCGTCGCCGTTATTGATGGTGAGCAAGACGGCATAGTATCCGGACACGGCCAGCAACCCGAGGCCGACGACGAGCATTCCGGTCACCGTGCCGCCGCGGAAGGCAACGTTCAATGCGGGTTTCAGGCCGCCCCGCGCTGCCTCGGCCGTGCGGACGTTGGCTCGCACGGAGACGATCATGCCGATGAACCCGGCAGCGCCCGATAGAATTGCGCCGATCAAAAAGCCCAGAGCTGCCTCCCAGCCCAGGCCCGGCGCAATTAGAATCAGGATCGCGAGCACAATGGCGACGATTCCGATCGTAGTGTACTGCCGTTTGAGGAAGGCCATCGCGCCTTCTTGAATGGCCGCAGCGATCTCTTTCATGCGGGCGTTGCCGTCCGGCTGTCTCAAGACCCAAAAGGTCAAGACGATGCCATAGATCACGGCGAGCGCGCCACCGATCAACCCGGCCAAAATTGCGGATTGTGACGTCACGTAGGTTTCCTTACCGTAGTAGTAGCAGCATGCAGCGCCCTTCGGGAGCGCCGCCTAACCGCGGTGCGTACTGCGATACGAGTAGTGAGTCCTTTGTCTTACCTTCGCGAGTCGGCAACCGGCGAGACGCCGGCGTCTTCCATGAATCGCTGATAGGATTCGGTGATCACACGCCGCGCATGAGCGGCGTCGCGCCAATCGCCGACCTTCGTCTGCTTGCCTTCGAGCTGCTTGTAGGTCTCGAAGAAGTGCGAAACTTTGCGCAACAGATGCGGAAATATTTGCGTGTAGTTGTGAATCTCTTCGAACGCCGGCTCGCCGACGGGTACGGCGAGAATTTTGTCATCTTCTTTGCCGCCGTCGAGCATTTCCAGTAAACCGATCGGACGAGCGGCTACAAGGCATCCCGGGAACGTCGGCTCGATAACCAGCACGAGCACGTCGAGCGGATCGCCGTCGAGCGCGAGCGTCTGCGGAGTAAAGCCGTAGTCACCGGGATAATGAATGGCTGAATGCAACGCGCGATCCAGACGGAAGATGTCGAGCGATTTGTCGTATTCGTACTTGTTGCGAGACTTCTCCGGGATCTCGACGATCACGTTGATTTCGTCCGGCTGGTTCTCGCCGAGCGGAAGATGGAGATAGTTGCGGGGGCCTGGATCTTTCATGCGGGTCACGACCTTTCGCGCCGCTTTCTGAGGGGACCTCGACGCTCAAAGTCGCAATGAGAACGGCGATGGAAGAGATCGAGTTTCTGATCGTCGGATGCGGTCCCGCCGGTGCCCAAGCCGCTCGTGAAGCGGCGCGTCGCGGCGTACACGCCGTCGTACTGGAAAAAGACGCAGTCGTTGGAGCGAAGCGCGTTTGCGCCGCAGGCTTGCGTCCGGGATTTTGCGAGACCTTCGATCTTCCACGCGATATCGTGCACTGCGATACACCACGGTTGGCACTCTTCGACGCGCAAGCGCGCGAACATGAAATCATGTTCGGCCCCGGACATACCTCGACGCGTGAAGAGCTCGATGGGACGATGGCACAGCTCGCGTCAAAAGAAGGTGCCGAAATCCGAACCCAATCGTTATTGCGTTCGTTCTGGCGCGACGGAGCGCACACGATCGTGGAATACGCCGATCTGCGAGAAGGCACGCGCAAACGGATTCGCGCGCACCATCTCTTTCTTGCGCACGGCGCAACGGCTCGCTTCAACAATGCCGGCAGCGCGGCGTCCGTCTTTGAAGATGAACGCTGGCAAAGCGGCTTGATGACGACGCTGCAATATCGTGTCTATCTCGACAGGCCAGCAGCCCCGATTGCGTATCGAACGCTCGAGCTGCATTACTACCGCACCGTCGAGGGACGCCAAATCGTCGCATGGATGTTTCCGAAGCGCGATCATCTCGCAATCGGCTTGGGATTACTCGGTAAGTTGCCGGGACGGGCGCTGCGTGAGGAACTCGATGCGTTCACGGAGCGTGTTCGCGCCCGGTTATATCCGAGTGCCGAAGTGATCCGCGTGAAGGAAGAAGGACATCTTTTGTATGGCGGATGGCCGCGCGCTGCTCTCGCAGCCGATGGAATCATGCTCGGCGGAACGGCTGCCGGCCTCGTCGACGCGACCAACGGCGAAGGTATTTTCGAGGCTGCAATCAGCGGACGGTTCGCGAGTGACGCCGTTGTCGAACGGCGCAATGATTCGTCGTCGGCGGCAGCTTTATACGGGAGACGTCTTAACGCGCGCTTTACCCGGCGGCTTTCTCATCGTGTAAAATTGATGCGCTTTCTCGAAGAGCGCCCATCACGCTACGGCATGCTCTTCCGGCAACTCGAGTCATCGCGCCGCTTCTCGGATGCGTTGCAGCATGAGGACCACGAGCGCACCGCGACGGAGAAAATCACCCTGTACGCACATGCGCTGCGATTTGGAATCCGCGCCGCTTTTGCGCCCGCGTAGGCCATTGCAGCTACTCTCCCGAAACGCGGCCACCGGATACTAACGCGTGTCGACCGTTGCAATTTCCGAAGGCGAGTTTCATGCGCTGCGCGATTTGATTCGCGAGCGTTTTGGCATTTACTACGATGACACGAAGCAATTCTTGCTGCAGAGCCGGCTTCAGACGCGCCTGTTGAAGTGCCGCATCAACGATTTCGGCGCCTACTTGCGCTATCTGACGACGTCGATCGACCGGGAAAAAGAATGGGCAGAGCTCGCCTCGGTGCTCTCGAACAACGAGACGTACTTTTTCCGCGAGCGCGCACAGCTCGACATCCTCATCTCTGAGGTCGTCGAAGAGTCGACAAAAAACGGGGCGCGTTTGCGCGTGTGGTCTTCGGCGTGCTCCACCGGCGAAGAACCGTACACCATTGGGATGATGCTCAACGAGGCGCGGCGCGTGCCGCCCAATATGATCTCGATTCGCGCTACGGATCTTTCACCGCGGGCGTTGGAGCGCGCTGCGACGGGCTACTACCGCGAACTTTCGTTTCGTGCAACGCCGCCCCAAATAGTCCAAAAGTATTTCCGCCCATTTGAAGGCGGTTTCTTCGTGAACGACGAGATCAAGCGCATGGTCGAATTCGGGCGCTTGAATTTGTTGGACAGCAGCGCAGTTGCGGGCATCGGCGTTCAAGACGCTATTTTTTGCCGCAACGTTTTGATCTATTTTGACAAACCGACGCAAAAACGGGTCGTCGAAGCCTTTGCAAAGGTATTGCGGCCGGGCGGGTACCTCTTTCTTGGACATGCTGAGTCCATCATGCGATTGACTGATCTCTACGAGCCCATCGTCTCACCCAAGGCGATCTACTACCGGCGGAAATAGCATCGTGGAACTGATTAACGTACTCGTCACGGATGATTCGGCGTTCATGCGCCGTGCCATCACGAAAATGCTGGAAAACGAGCCCGGTATCTGCGTGATTGCAACGGCTCGCAGCGGTGAAGAAGCGATCGCAAAGGCAGCACAGATGAGGCCCGACGTCATCACGATGGACGTCGAGATGCCGGGGATGGGCGGGCTCGAGGCGGTGCGGCACATCGTTGCCGAGCACGGGATTCCCATCATCATGTGCAGCTCTCTCACGATCGAAGGCGCTGAAACAACGTTCCGAGCGCTCGAAATGGGTGCCGTCGATTTTATCCCGAAGCCGGACGCGGCGTACGTCAACATTACCGACGTCGCGCGCGATCTCGTTGAGAAGGTGCGCGCAGTCGCGCGTCGCGGTGCGTCGCCGCGCGCGCAGCCATTGCCGCCGGTCCAGCCTCGATCGATCGTTCGGGCGGCGCGTCCGCTCACGCGCCGAGCCGCCGAATTGCAGTTTCACTGCGTCGCTATTGGAACCTCGACGGGCGGTCCGGTCGCGCTCTCGCATGTGATTCCGCAGCTGCCGGCGGATTTCGCGACGCCGATTCTGATCGTGCAACACATGCCGCTGGGCTTCACTCGCCCGCTCGCGGACCGTTTGAATTCACAGAGTAAGATCGCGGTTCACGAGGCTGCAAACGGCATGGTGCTCGAACCCGGCACGGCGCTCGTCGTGCCGTCCGGCAAGCAGGTAGCGTTGCGCCGGTCTCGCTCGGAAACTGAAGTGCGGCTCGTGGAAGACGACGGCTCGTCGCTGCACGTGCCGAGTGTCGATGCGATGACCGAGCAAGTTGCCGAAATGTACGGTCCCGCCGCCATCGGCGTTATCTTGACCGGAATGGGGCAAGATGGTGTCAGGGGTTTACGCAAGCTTAAAGAACGGGGCGGCTACGTCATCGGTCAGGACGAAGCGACGTGCGTCGTGTACGGTATGCCGCGAGCGGTTGCGAAAGAGGGTTTGGTCGATCGCGTTGCGCCGCTTCCGGAGGTTGCGCGCATCATGGTCGATTTGAGCAACGTAGCGAAGACTTAACACCCCACCGGTTTGGACGCATCATACGGAGTAGGAGGCTTCTGCAAAATCTGTGAATATGAAACGTGACGTGCGGGGTCGCACGTTGTTCGGGGTTGCATGAAGCTGAGCCGTAGTCCCCGTCGCTACGTGATCGGCGGCATCGAACTCTCGAGAGAAGAGATCGTCCACAAGTACTTGCATCTTGTAAAGTACGTGGCCGGTCGCATATCGGTCAACCTTCCGCCGAACGTTGAGATCAACGATCTCATCAACGACGGTATTTTAGGTTTGATCGATGCTATCGAGAAATACGATGACGCGCGCGGGGTCAAGTTCGAAACCTACGCGATTACCCGCATAAACGGGGCGATTCTCGACGCTCTGCGCTCGTTGGATTGGGTTCCTCGTGCCGTGCGCCAGCGCGCCCGGGAACTCGAACGCGTCTATCAAGAGCTCGAATCCGAATATGGCCGTGTTCCCACCGACGAAGAAGTCGCCCGAAAGATGGGCCTCACGTCCAAAGAATACGATCAGATGATTCAGCGCGTGCGCGGCACCGCGGTCCTCTCGCTGGAAGAGCATCTGCCGAACGAAAAAGGCTACGAAATTCCGCTTGTCGATACGTTGCGCGACGAAGAACAAGACGTGATGGGCGAAGTCGAGTCTCGCGAAGTGCGCGCCGAACTCGTTCAAGCCGTCGAAGGCCTCCCTCCGCAAGAACGCACGGTCATCAAACTCTACTACTTCGAAGGACAGACGCTGAAGGAAATCAAGGGTGCTCTTGGCGTCTCGGAATCGCGTGTTTCGCAGATTCACGCGCAGGCTGTGATCCATCTGCGCCAGCGTCTTCGCGAGCTACGCAACGACCTCGGATACCGTGAAGACGATCCGAACCTCAAGCAGAAGTACCTCAGGAAGCCCCAGCCGGAGACCGATACCAAAGTAGAACGCACTCTGCGGGGTGAAGTATCGGGAAATGGCGATTCGGCCGGTGGATCTACAACTGGCTTATCTGGCCGCTCCAGCGAACGCGGCCCAGGTTAACGCTGCCCAAAACGCCCCTCAAGCGGCCCAGCAGGCCGCACAAGCGACCTTCGCTTCAGAGCTTCACAAGCGTGAAGAGACCGTAGAACAGACCCAGCCGGCAACCAATTCGACGATTCAAACGAATCCCGACGGTCACAACGGCGGCGACGGGTACACTCCGCAACAGCGGCAGCGCCGCGGCCCATACGACGTGGATGAATCGCCCCTCGGCCTCGGCGGCGACGGCGAACACTTCATCGACGTCATCGTTTAGGGCGTCCTAGTGTCGAGTTTCGATCCGGTAGCAGCGCTTGCCGCGCAAGCGATTGCGAACGCGCAGAATGCGATCCAAACAGCGACGCTCGACCTGGGCAATGCAGCGCAGGCGTTGCAGGCGCAGATTAGCGTCGGCGATTTGCTCGATGCGATCGTTTTGCCGCCGCAAAACGGTGTCGACCGGATCGCGCTTTTCGGACAAACCTTCGCCGCGCAACTGCCTCCCGGAGTCAATCCCGGCGAATCGCTGCTTCTTCAAGTAACGTCATTCCAAGGTCAGCAAATCGTCGTCCGGAACCTCGGGCCGATCGATCCGCAAAACCCGCCGCGCACACTGACGATCCAACTCCCAACTGCGCCGGCCGCACAACCGTCGACGCCGTCATCGCCGACGCAACGGCAAGCACCGCCGCCGTCGACTTCCGTTGCACCGCCCCGCGAAGTGTTCGTCGCCGCATCGGTACGCCCCACGGCCGCGCAAAACGGACCTGCGCCGGTGCCGCAGCGCATCGTTGCGTCGATCGCGCCGAAAAACGCCGGCACCGATGTGGAACTGCGCCTCGCAGCCAATCGTGCGGGCGTCCCTACTGCGCGCGTCGCGCAACCGCCGAACGCGACGGCAATACCCGCGCTACGTAGCACGACCGTGCCCGTGCGCCCGCTGCCCCAACAAACGCCGCAAGCAGCGTTGCTAGCGCGTTTGCGTGTACCGGTTTCTGCGGCGACGCTCGTGGCTGCCCGTCTCATGGACGATGCCGCGCAACACGTGACGACATCGTATCACCGGCTCGATGGGATTCTTGCACAACTCAAAAGCGCCGATCCGCGCATCGGATCGCTGCGTTCACTAGTATCGTTCGTCGGAAAGATCGATGTGCGCAACGCACGCGCGTTGCCCGAACAAATCGCTGCATTTGTTTCGCATGTCGTCGACGGCGCCGAAAGCAAAGTCGCCCAAATCGTACGCGCCCTAACCGAAGTTGCCGCGCAAGCATCAGCTCTAGAGCAAGAAACACCAACGTCTACGCCTTCGGCGCCGGCTGCCGCATCGAACTCCTTACCGAATCAACCGCTCGCAATTCCGGTGAACTCGCCTTCCGTTTCGAACACCGTTCCCCCGGCCACCGCCGCGCACGTCACGGAACGCACCGTCGCCCTCGAGCACGACGTAAAGGCCGCGATTCTGTCACTCCTGCAAAATCCGCCGCGAGGCATATCGCAAGCAGCCACGCAAGCCTTGAGCAGTGCCCTCGGCGCAACGACTGCGCTGCAACTCAACGTTCTCTCCGCGCGCAACGACGATCCGTCCGCGATCGCGATACCGCTTCCCGCCTATTTCTATGAAGGCGGAAAACCCGCGCATCTGCGCATCTCTCGCGATCCAGCGCAGGACGGAAAACGCAGCGACGGCGACAACTTCCACGTCACGTTCGTACTCGACACAAAAACGATGGGCACCGTCGCCATCGACGTACAAACCGTTTCCCGCGCCGTCAGCATCGACGTAAAGACCGAACGCACCGCTGCCGCATCTCGCTTCAAAGAAACATTCTCCGACCTACGCGCGCGACTCGAGCACCTCCGCTATCGCGTCACATCGACCGCCGCCGGCGTCGCACCCGCAGCTGCCGCAAAACCGGATGCCACCGCGCCCCAATCACCGCCCGCTGTACAATCGAACGTGGATCTGCGCGCATGAGCTTTTTCGATTTCCGCAAGAACCGCGAAAAGCGCCCGGCTGCCGCGGCCCTGCACTACGATCCGACGCAGAGTGAACCGCCCCAAGTGCTCGCCGTCGGTCGCGGCGTCACCGCCGAAGAGATCGTTCGCATCGCCAAAGAACAGAAGATCCCGCTCTACGAAGACCCCGGCCTCGTAGAAGCCCTTGCGCGCCTCGACGTCAGCGAATACATCCCGCGCGAACTCTACGCCGTCGTCGCCGAAGTCCTAGCCTACGTCTACCGCGTAGATTCCGACGCCTTCACAAAACGCTAGAGTTGGTTTCCCCTCCCCACACGCGCTCACGGAAGCACGCTCCAACCGTTCGCTCCTGTTCGATTGAGCTGGGTGCCCTGGAGTTTATCCCGGGCGTCGCATTTTTCAGCCCTCGCAGGATGCGAGCTTCCAAACTCGTTCCGCTGAAAAATGCGCCGAGCGAAAACCGGCCACGAGGGCCGGTTTTTGCGTCCCGGGATAGGCTCCAGGGCGCCCAGCTCAATCGAACAGGAGTTCGATACCACCAAGCGAAGTCCCAATTCCGTGAGCTGGTTTCAACGACTCCGGAGTTCTCTCGGCAAGGCCCGCGAGTCACTGGCGGCGGTCCAAACCCTCGGTCGTGCGAAGAAGCCGCTGACCGACGACTTTTGGGACGAACTCGAAGAGCTGCTGATCCTCGCGCGACTTCGGCGTGCCGACGACAGACGAAAATCGTCGATGGCTTGCGGACCGTCGCGAAACAAGAGGCGTGGAAGACGAGCGATCAGCCCGTCGAGCGATTCCATAAAGATGTAGAGCGATTTCTCGACATTGCCGGCCGCGATCGATCTCGGGCAACGCCCGACGTGTCGTGCTGATCGTTGGCGTCAACGGAAGCGGCAAGACGACGACGATCGGAAAGCTTGCCACGCGCTTTCGGAGCGAAGGGAAACGCGTGATGCTGGTGGCAGGCGATACGTTTCGCGCCGCCGCCGCGGAGCAATTGGCAGATTTGGGCCGAGCGCAGCGGCAGCGAGATCGTTCGCGGAGCCGAAGGTGCGGATCCGGCTTCCGTCGTTTTCGACGGGGTGCGCGCCGGCATCGCGCGCAACGTCGATGTGATTCTCGTCGACACGGCCGGACGGCTGCAGACCAAAACCAACCTCATGGAAGAGCTGAAGAAGATTCGGCGCATCATCGAGCGGGAGTCGGGGCGTCCGCCCGCCGAGACGCTGCTCGTCGTCGACGGGACGACCGGTCAAAATGCGATTTCGCAGGCGAAGCTCTTCAACGAAACGGCGCAATTGACGCGGCGTCGTCGTCACGAAGCTGGACTCCAGCGCAAAGGGCGGCGTGCTCGTCGCGATCGTCGACGAGCTCGAGATTCCGATCAAGTTCGTCGGCCTGGGCGAGAGCGCGGACGCGTTGCGCCCGTTTGTGGCCTCGGAGTTCACCCAAGCGCTCGTTCGAGGATGCCCCCGATTCGCTCAACGTCTAACTCGAAGTGCCATACATTTGGCATCTAGCTATGAGACCGTGACTGCAACAATATGAACAACGTAGTAGACGAAGCGAAACACGAAGCCACGAGGAGAAGCCAATGGCAGCGCAAGACGAACGGCAAGTCGCCCTTAGCAACGCACTCGCACAGATCGAGCGGCAATTCGGTAAGGGCTCGATCATGAAGATGGGCGACTTCCAAGAGAAGCATGTCGTTCGAGGTCGTCCGAGCGGTTCGATCGCGCTCGATTTAGCGCTGGGCGTCGGCGGTTTTCCGCGCGGGCGCATCGTCGAAATCTACGGCCCCGAATCGAGTGGTAAGACGACGCTGGCCTTGCACGCGATCGCCGAAGCGCAGAAGGGCGGCGGAACCGCAGCCTTTATCGACGTCGAGCATGCACTCGATCCCAATTACGCCGCCGCGCTCGGCGTCGATCTCGATAATTTGCTGGTTTCGCAGCCGGATACGGGCGAACAGGCGTTGGAGATTGCCGAGATGCTCACGCGCAGCAACGCCGTTGACGTCATCGTCGTCGACTCCGTTGCAGCACTCGTCACCAAGGCGGAACTCGAGGGCGACATGGGCGACGCGCATGTCGGTCTGCAGGCGCGTTTGATGTCGCAGGCATTGCGTAAACTTACCGCGGCGATTTCGCGCAGCAAAGCCGTCATGATCTTCATCAATCAGTTGCGCGAAAAAGTCGGCGTGATGTTCGGAAGTCCCGAAACGACCTCCGGCGGCCGCGCGCTGAAGTTCTATGCATCGATCCGCCTGGACGTTCGCAAGCTCGAACAAATCAAAGTCGGCCAAGATGTCGTCGGTTCCCGCACGCGCGTAAAAGTCGTGAAGAACAAGGTCGCACCGCCGTTTCGCCAAGCCGAGTTCGATATTACGTATGGCCACGGTATTTCGAAGATGGGCTCGATCCTCGACGTCGCGCTCGATCAGAATATCGTCGGTAAGAGCGGATCGTGGTACACGTATGGCGATCAGCGCGTCGGCCAAGGCCGTGAAAACGCGAAAGCGTTCTTGGAAGAGCATACGGACGTCGCAAGCGAGATCGAAGCGAAGATTCGCGAAGCGCTGGCCGGTGTCGCTTCGAAGAACGGGGCGACGCACGCCGTAGCTACAGAAGAGTAACGTGCCCAAGACCGCCTATGCGGCTGCGCTTGGATTGCTTGCGCGGGCGCGCCTGACTGAGGCACAGCTCTGGCAGAAGCTCGAGCGGCGAGGATACGATGACGACGCCATCCGTGGCGTCGTCCTTCGTTGCCGCAGCGAACATTTTCTCGACGATGCGCTCTACGCACAGCTGTACGTCGAGAAGAAACGTAAAGCCGTCGGCGACGCAAGGCTCGTCGGTGAATTGGTGCGCAAGGGAATCGATCGTGACGCTGCGCTCGCTGCGGTCGACCGTCTCGAAGACCGCGAACGCTCGCGGTGCGCGCGCGCGTTGGATGGGCTGCTTCGCAAGAAGACGTCACTGAGTTACCCTTCGGCCGCACGCGGATTGGAGCGTCTCGGTTTTCCTGCACCGGTAATCTATGCGGTGCTGCGCGAACACGCAGCGATGTTCGGACCGTTGGCGAGCGCCGAGAGCGATGTCTATGCAACCCTATAGCGATTCGAGTTCCGCGATTTCGGCATTTTCCGGCGCAACTTGCGCGTAATTAAGAATCGAAACCAGAAGAACGCCGCCGATAGAATTTCCGATGAAGACCGGCAACAGAAAGCTCCCGAAATACTGCGACCAGGTCGCCGCTCCCGACACGACAGCGTAGAGCGCGTCAACGGACCCTGCAATGACGTGCGAAAGATTGGCCGCGCCGACGACCCATGTGATGATGATGACCACCCAGAGCCGCGAGTGCTCGGCTGCCGGCAACAGCCAGACCATCAGTGCGATAAGCCAGCCCGCGAAGATGCCCTTCACGAGCGTCGTTTGGAAACCGTACGACAACGCCGTCACGCCGATATGGAGAAATGCCGCTTTGACGTTTGGCGCAAAGCTGCCGGAGTGCGCGACGAGCAGCGCAAATATGCAGCGCACCTACCACATTCGTAACTAACACGATAGACCAAAGCCGCACGACGTTGCCCAACGTGCGCAGCTTATCTTTGTTGTCGAGGAGCGGAATGATTGCGGTTACCGTATTCTCCGTGAAGAGTTGTTGGCGCCCCGCGACGACGATCAAGAAACCAAGCGTATAGCCGAAGTTTTCGACGAGGTTGCTCCACGGCGCGTTGGGAAGAGCGGCTCGAATGACACCGGTTGCAACCAGTGAGAAGCCCATTGATAATCCTGCAGCGAGTCCGGAGAATGCCAGTGCAGCGTTGGGGCGTTCCAACTCTTGCTGCCCTTCGAGACGGACCGCTTCAAAAACAACGGCAGCGCGCGGACTCCCGCGGCGCGTTGCCTCGCGGCTTTCACGCTCGGTCAATTGCTTCGATGTTTCACTCTCTTCGCTTACCGGCGGCCGAATGATCATGTCGCGGTTCATGTCTCGGCCTTTACCCGTTTGGGCACCCGTGCGGATATGGGTGCTCCAACAATCGTCGTTGCCGAGGACGATGGCGCGATCCGCGATCTCCTGACGCACCATCTTCAGCGCGAGGGCTTTTCGGTGGTTGCGGTCAGCGATGGGCAAGCTGCGCTTCGCAGCGCCCGCAATTGCGCCGATTTGGTCATATTGGACATCGGTCTTCCCGGCGTCGACGGTTTCGACGTCGCGAGAGCGCTGCGACGCGAAGAACATCCCGTTCCGATCGTAATGTTGACTGCTCGTACCGATGAAGTCGACCGCGTCGTCGGTTTTGAGCTGGGCGCGGATGATTACGTGACCAAACCGTTCTCGCCACGGGAAGTCGTAGCACGCGTTCGCGCGATTTTACGTCGAAGCGGACGGCCGGCTGAAAACCGTCCGGCCACTCTGCGCTTTGGCCGGCTTGAGATTGACGAGGCTGCGCGTGAGGCGCGAATCGATGGACGCGACCTGCACTTGAAGCCGCGAGAGTTCGCCCTGCTGCTCGAGCTTGCAAACAATGCCGGCATCGCGCTTTCGCGCGAGCGGCTGCTGCAACGGGTATGGGGCTTCGATTTCGATGGGCGATGAACGTACCGTTGACGTGCATGTTCGCCGCTTGCGCGCGAGGATTGAAGAAGAGGGCAAGCTTCCGGCGATCGTCCAGACCATTCACGGATACGGTTACAAGTTTTCGCGCGCATGAGGGTTGACCGCCGCCGTACTATTCTTGATTCGGGGCAGCTCGCGGTGCGCACGGCGCCGCTGCTGGAACATGGCGTGCATATTCCGCTGTTAGTCGTGCGCCTTCCGGAGTTTTCGGAGACCGCATGGCGTAGCGGCACGCGATTCGCACAACAACTCGAGCGGGCGACCACTGCAGCGTTTCGGCGATCGTCACGCGAAGTGGCACGCGCCGAAGACGTGTTGATTCACGATGTTCGCAGCGATTGGTTTGGGATAGCGATGCTCTCCCCCGCACGCGGTGGGGACGCGTTTACATCGACCGACGCGCGCGCAGCGTTGGACCGCATCGCTGCCGCAATTGCGCTAAGTACGGGACGCAAAGTCGAAACCGGTTGGCACTCGATGACCGAACCGTCGGATGTGCAGACGCTTTCGCGGACGATCGAGCGTGCGCTGGAGCGGGGTGCCCACGAACGAGAACGCTATGAGTTTTTCGCCGCGGTCGGCCACGAACTGCGCACGCCACTCACGTCGATTCGTGGCTACATCGAATCGCTTTTGGATGAAGACGTTGACGCTGCCACTCAGCCGCCGTTTCTTGGAAACGGCTCGTACCGAAGCGCTTCGCCTTGGACGTCTTCTCGACGGCATGCTCGACTTTTCATTGCTCGACCTTTCGCCGCACGGTGCGATGCGCGGAACCTGTGACCTCTCGCGAATCGTGGACGCAGCGGTCGATGTGCTTGCGCCCATTGCGGCGGAGCGGCACATAACGATCGAGACGGCCGTGCCTGCGATCGTTGCGCGTATCGCGCCCGATGCGTGCATGCACGCGGTCGTGAATCTCCTCGAAAACGCGTGCAAGTACGGCCGTATGAATGGACGCATTCGCGTCAGCGTAACGCAACGCAAACCGTTTATCCAACTTTTCGTCGATGACGATGGTCCCGGAATGCCGGCGCACGAGGTGCGCGACGTTTTCGATTTTCGCGCGCGCGGAGCGGCTGCGGTCGTGTCGCCGGGACGAGGTATCGGACTGACGATCGTACGTACCATTGCCGAACGCACCGGCGGCCGGGTCTACGCCGCAACGTCGCCGCTCGGCGGGGCGCGTTTCGCTTTGGAAATTCTCGAAGCGCCTCGCGACGACGCAGCGGAATCTTTGGCGCTTCCGTCGTAGACCTACGCCCGTGACCTCGTCACGGTTTTTCTTTGTGCCGCCGTCTTTGCGATCCGCGTGATTGGCGAGGTTCTCTTCGACGCGCCGTCGATTGCACGCCGTGTAGGCGAGCTGGGCGCCGAAATTTCGCGAGACTACCGCGGCAAGGTTCCGCTTCTGCTGGGGGTGCTCAACGGAGCGGCCCCATTCCTGGCCGACCTCACCCGGGCGGTGACGATTCCATGCGAATACGACGTGATCGCGGTCGGGAAATTCGGCGACACGGAAGGTGTACGTTTTCATAAGGATACCTCAGCATCGATTGAGGGTCGCCACGTTATCCTAGTAGACGATTCTATCGATACGGGCCTCACGCTCCAGTATGTCGCCAAGGCGCTCTCATCACGGGCGCCCGCTTCGTTTGCCGTCTGCACCCTACTGGATCGACCCGCGCGAAGAATTGCCGATATACGTATTAGATACCGTGGTTTCGAGATACCGGACGTCTACGTCGTAGGGTATGGACTCGACTACCTCGGTCGTTACCGCGAATTGGAAGCGTTGCATGCGCATGGGGCGTGGCCTTGAGTAAACTGACGAACGTACTGGCGTTGTTGTGCACGATTCTCGTGTCGATTGCGCCGCTGCCCGGGTCAACGCTGGAACTGCAGTCCATCGAACGCGCCGCAGCCGGCTACCGCAGTCCGAACGAGCATTTACAAGAGATGTTCCGTTCCGCGTTGCTCGACACCGGAAAACTCGCTCAGTACGCGCCCGATGGAACGGCGTACATCAAGACCGGTGATATTCCCGCCGAGTGGCTTCGCGATGCCAGTGCCCAGGCACGCCCGTACCTCTTCTTTGCCAAAGACGACCCCGACGTGCGTGCTCTTCTGCGCGCAATCATCTCGCGCATGACCAAGTATCTGGTCGTCGACCCATACGCAAACGCCTTCACGATGGACTATCGGGTTTGGGAGCAGAAATTCGAACTGGACTCACTTGCCTATCCGGTAACATTGGCGTGGAGCTACTGGAAGACGACGGGCGACACGTCGATCTTCAATAGCGATTACCAGAAATCACTCGACGCAATCCTTTCGACGCTGCAGCGCGAACAAGATCACCCGAGAAACTCGCGCTATTCTCACAAGGAACTGGCAAACGGCGGCCGCGGGCGAGACACCGGTTACACCGGCATGATTTGGACCGGCTTCCGTCCTTCCGACGACGCCTGCTACTACAATTTTTTGATTCCATCCGAGATGTTCGCGGTCGTTGCCCTCGGGGATATGTCCGAGATCGAGCGCGACGTATATCACAACGTCGTCAAGGCCAACGAAGCCAAAGCGCTTCGCGATGAAGTTCAGCGCGGAATACAAACGTACGGACTCGTGCTCGTTCCGAAGTACGGCTATATTTACGCCTACGAAGTCGACGGACTCGGGCACGCAATCTTGACCGACGATGCAAACGTGCCCAGTCTACTCTCGGCGCCGTACATCGGATACACGACACCGGCCGATCGGTACTACGAGAATACGCGACGCTTTCTGCTCTCGCAGGACAATCCGTCGTTCTATCAGGGACAAGTGGCGCGCGGCATCGGAAGCTTTCATACACCCGATCACTGGATCTGGCCGCTCGCCCTGATCATGCAAGGCTTGACCGCGACTGCCGACAACGAGAAGCAAGACGTGCTTGGGCAGATTTTAGCAAGCGATCCCGGCGATCACTTGCTGCACGAATCATTCGATCCCAACGATCCCAGGCGGTTTACCCGTCAAGACTTCGGCTGGCCGAACGCGCTTTTCTCGGAATTCGTGATGACGCAACTGCAGGGCGTCGGCCAAATCCCGATGGGCGACACGAGCGACCTGGAGTTTCGCTCGGAATAACCTCCTTCGAGGAGCCCCGGCCCCACCCGTGAATGATCCGCGCGTGAGCAAAGCGGACGTCATCGTAGGCATACAGTGGGGGGATGAGGGCAAGGGACGCATCGTTGATTTGTATGCCTCCGAATACGATGTGGTTGCGCGTTTCGGCGGCGGCGACAACGCAGGACACCAAATCAAGGTCGGCGATACCGATATCGCGCTGCGCATCGTTCCGTCCGGCGTGCTCAATCCCGACGTCGAACTGTTCATCGGCGGTGGGACTGTCATCAGTCTGCAAGGACTGATCGACGAACTCGATCGTCTGAACGCTATCGGCGTCGACACGTCGCGTGTGAAAATTTCCGACCGTGCACACATCGTGTTTCCATATCATGCCGCACAGGATCGTGCGAACGAGCGTGCCCGCGGCTCGCAGGCGATCGGTACCACGGGCCGGGGTATCGGGCCGGCGTACGTCGACAAAGTCGCGCGCAGCGGAATTACCTTCGGTGATCTGTCGCGCCGGGAGGCGCTCGCGGAGCGGCTTCGCTTGAATCTCAATCGTGCGTCGGCCCTCGAGGGCGAAACGATTCCGAGCGAATCCGATCTGATCGCTGCGACGCTCGATGCTGCTAACCGCTTACGTCCGCAGATCGTCGACGGCGTTGCCTGGCTGCATGAACGGCTGGAATCCGGAAAGCGCGTTCTGATTGAGGGCGCGCAAGGATCCTTGCTCGATGTTGGATACGGAACGTATCCATACGTGACCAGTTCGCACACGATCGCCGGAGGCGCGTGCATCGGACTCGGAATGGGTCCGACGGCGATCGGTCGCGTCGTGGGGGTCGTCAAAGCGTACTGCACGCGCGTCGGCGCGGGCCCATTTCCATCGGAACTGCATGACGAGCGAGGCGAGCAATTGCGCCAGGCGGGCGGCGAGTTCGGAACGGTCACCGGGCGTCCGCGACGTTGCGGATGGTTCGACGCGGTCGCCGGGCGCTATGCGGTACGCATCAATGGATTGAGCGCTCTCGCCATTACGAAGCTCGATGTCTTGTCCGGATTTGAGCGCATCGGCATCGTGACCGCCTACCGGCTCCGCGGCGAATCGGCCGGCTTTTCGGCTGCCGCATATCCCGATCTCGACGTCGAAATCGAAGATATGGAAGGCTGGAGCGAGCCGATTTCCGATGTTCGATCCATTCACGCACTGCCGAAAGCAGCACAGCGATACGTCGCTCGGTTAGAAGAGTTACTAAGCGTGCCGGTCGAATTGGTCTCCGTAGGACGGGAGCGTTCGCAGCTCGCTCGTTGATCGAACCTTGCGTGAAGTTTTCTGAGCGTAAGTCCTTCAGCGTTAAAGCGTGAGACGAGGCGACCGATATTCGGGATAGTAGACCGCGCTCCAAGTGCGGTGCACTCCCTCGTTGGGCAAGGAGGTCCAGCGCGCAGCCACGGCCGGCTCCGGAGAATTAGGTAAAATAGGCGTGGATCGTTTTCAATCGATCTGGACCGATATTGCTGGCCGTCTGCAGGCCATTTGGGAAGGACAGAACCGTCAAACCCGCGTTCTAGCGGTGACGGGCGTTTCTGTTGTCCTTGTGGCGCTCGCAGCCTTGGCATGGCTGTACTTCGGCCGGCAACCCAGCTACGATACGCTGTTCTCGAATCTTTCGACCGAAGATGCCGCCGCGGCGACGCAGCGCCTGAAGGACGACAAGATTCCGTATAAGCTTTCCGCCGACGGCAAAACGATTTACGTGCCCGCTCAGGATGTGAGCGACGAGCGCGTTGCGATTGCCGGTTCGAATTTGCTCAAAGGCGGCAGCACCGGGTTCGAACTTTTCGACAAGACGAACTTCGGCATGACGGAGTTTCAAGAGAAACTCGACAAGACGCGCGCCATCGAAGGCGAACTGCAACGCACGATTGACGGGTTGGATCCCGTCGAAAGTTCGCGTGTCGCAATTGCCACTCCGGATCAATCGCTCTATACGTCCTCCCAAGAGCCGACGACCGCTTCAGTTGCGATCAAGACCAAAGTCGGTCAAGCGCTTTCACCGGCGCAGGTCAAAGGCATCACGCTCCTGGTTTCAAATGCCGTCGACGGCTTGAAACCCGAGAACGTCACGATCGTCAATCAAGACGGTCAAATTTTGCTTCCAGGCGCCGGCGTGACGGGCGACGGCAGCGATTCAACGCAACCCGACGCGTTGAAGATGACGCAAGAACAGTTGCTCGCCAAAGAACGCTACGAGTCGGCGATGCAACAAAGCGTTCAATCGATGCTCGACGATACGCTCGGAAAGGGACGCGCCGTCGCTCGCGTCTCGACGAAGATGGATTTCGACGCCAACTCTTCCGACAGCAAAGTCTACGCACCGCAAGGCACAGTGCTTTCATCGCAATCGAAACGTGAATCGTATAACGGAACACAGCCGGTACGTCAGGCGGCGATCGGTGTTCCCGGAACGACCAGCAACATCGGCACGTATCAAGCCGTTCAAAACCAAACCAGTAACGGCCGTTACAACAAATCCGAGTCGACGACGAACTACGATATCTCCGAACAGAATATCAAACACATCGACGCTCCCGGAAAAGTGCTCCAGACCAGCGTTGCGGTTCTCGTGAACTCCGCCCCCGTAACGCCGCTCGGCGTTGCCGCGACGGCCGGTCCGAACACGCAAAGCTATCAATTGACACCGGCGAACGTGCAGCAGATTCGCAACGTGGTTATTGCAGCGGCGGGGCTTGATCTCGCACAAGGTGACCAGGTTTCGGTCGAGGCCGTTCCGTTCAATCCGTCGGTCATCGGCAGCGGCACGCCGTCGTCCGTAACGACGACCGTGCTCGGTATCCCGCTGTGGGCGCTCATCGCCGTCGGTGGCGTCGGCCTGCTGGCACTCATCGGACTGCTGGCGATGCGCTCGCGCCGCTCACGGTTCACGCCGTCGACCGATCTGCCGTCGTTCGACACGTCGCTCGCCGAAGAGTTGCCGCCGTTCGAAGAACACCCGATCCTCGAGGGCGCACCGGGAATTGCTGCACCGATCCGTTCTGCAGCCGATCTAACACGCGAGCAGATGATCGAATACGTAACGACCGTTGCTCAAGAAAATCCCGACAGCATCGCCAAGCTCGTCAAACTGTGGCTGGCAGAATAATGATGATCATAGCAACATCGACGCGGTCCCGCGCCATCATTGGCGCAGTCCAGGACGGAGCGCCTTTCTAAGTGGAATCACCGATTGTTAATCTCTCGAGCTTCGGCAGCCTGAGCGATATGCCGGAGCCGCCCTTCGGCCTCATGCCCGAGACGCCGCAGATCGAGATTTCGGGTCCGGAAAAGGCTGCGATCCTGTTGATCACGCTCGGCCTCGAATTGTCCGCGACCATCTTCAAGTTCTTGCGTCAGGACGAAGTGGAACGCATCGTTCTCGAGATCGCGAAGATCACGACCGTTCCGATCGAGAAGCGCGACGCCGTTATTCAAGAAGCGTACCAGCGTGCGATTGCGCTGAAGTACATCAACGAAGGCGGCATCGAGTACGCGAAGGAAATCCTGGAGCGTAGCTTCGGCGCGGGACAAGCCGACGATATGACGAGCCGGCTCTTCGCCGCGCTCAAACACGGCAATCCGCTCGAGCTCATCAAAAAGACAGAGCCTGCGCAGTTGCTGCAGTTCATTCAAGATGAGCATCCGCAAACGATCGCGCTGATTCTCGTATACATGGCGGCCGAACAGGCGGGCGCGGTGATCTCGGCGCTGCCGCCCGATCTGCAAGCCGAAGTCGCGATGCGAATCGCTATTCTGCAGAAAACGGCGCCGGAAGTGCTGGAACAGCTCGACGAATTGCTCGGACGCCGTCTGCTCGTCAGCGGTGCCGATTTCTCGAAGGCCGGTGGCGTGCAGTCACTCGCGAACGTGATGAATTTCGTCGATCGCGAGACGGAAAAGAACATTCTCGATGGTCTCACCAAGCGCGATCCCGAGCTTGCGCAAGACGTCAAGAACTTGCTCTTCGTCTTCGAAGACATCATCAATCTCGACGACCGTTCGATCCAGCGCATCCTCAAGGAAGTCGACGGCAAAGACCTGGCGCTCGCGCTCAAGGTCGCCAACGACGAATTGCTGGCGCGCGTCTACAAGAACATGTCGTCGCGCGCTGCGGCGATGCTCAAGGAAGAGATTGAACTGCTCGGCCCGACCCGCATGCGCGACGTCGGCAAGTCGCAGCAACAGATCGTCGACGTCATCCGCACCCTCGAAGAAAACGGCCAGATCGTCATCGCGCGCGGTGCGAAGGATGAACGGCTTGTATGATCCGCGTCTCGGGGCCCCTATCGGCTTTGCCGTTAGAGGGCGCGCAGGTGCGCAGCACCGGAGTGCCCGTTAAAGCTCTCGGTGTGCCATTTGCACGGAGTGCGAATGGGTAAGATCGTCAAGAGCGGAAACATCAGCGGCGAGAAGTACCTCGTCGCTATTCCGCATATTGAAGCGGTAGCTGAGCGTGCCGCGAAAGCGACGGAGCTGGACGAGCGTTTCGCGGCACCGTTTGCAATGGAGCCCGGCGTCGCAGAGCACACCAACGGCCATTCGTTGATCGAAGCGCCGGAGGCGTTGCCGGTAGAACCACAGATCGATTGGGACGCGCTGCGCGCCGACGCTGATGCAATCATCGATCGTGCTGCTGCGGATGCGCAGAAAATGATCAAACAAGCTGAAGCCGCGGCCGCAGAGATGCTTGCCGATGCGCAAGCGCGCGCCGCGACGCTGGAAGAAGAAGCGCGGACCAGCGGATACGATGCCGGCTTCGAAACCGGCAAAGCCGCTGCCGATGCCGAGATGAACGAAATGACGACGACCCTCCATTCGGTGCTCGAGTCGCTGCGCGACGAGCGCCACGGATTGATGGAATCCGCTGAGCCCGAATTGCTGCGTCTCGCGATGGCGATTGCCGAACGCATCGTTCACGAGCAGATTTCGTTCGATCCCAATGTCGTGGTCGAAAATGTGCGAGCGGCACTGACGCGCCTGGTGAGCCGTGAGGTCGTGACGCTGCGGGTCAATCCGGCGGACCTTGAGACGATGCGCAGCCACCGCGATGCGATCGTGGCAGTGAGCGATGTCGAGCACTTGCGTATCGTGGAAGATCAGCGCGTCGATCGCGGCGGCGTCGTCGTAGAAACCGATGCAGGCACGATCGACGCCAAGATCGCAACGCAGTTGCGCGAAGCTCGTCGCGCGATTCGCGCCGATGACGGCATCGCACTCGGGCCGTCGTTCGACAACCATGTCTTACACGCGTCCGCGCAAGCGAGTTAGCAGCAATGGAAACGCCGGTTTTTTCGGCTGAGCCGTACCTGGAACACTTGCGTTCTGCCGACTTGGTACGGCAGTACGGCAAAGTTCGTCAGGTGATCGGCGTCGTCATCGAATCACTCGGGCCCAACATGGCCGTTGGTGAAACGTGCGAGATCAGCTACAAACGCACGGCGGAACCGGTGCTCGCCGAAGTCGTCGGATTTCGCGACAACAAAGTCTTGATTATGCCGCTCGGCGAGCAGATGGGCATCGGCGCCGGCAGTGACGTCGTCGCGCACGGCGCACCGCTCGAAATCGGTGTGACCGATCATTTGCTCGGTCGGGTGCTCAATGGTTTGGGCCGTCCCATCGACGGCAAAGGAACGATTCTCGCTGACAACCGCGCCGTCGTAACGGCCGCGCCGCCACCGCCGCTCTCCCGCAAACGTGTGACCGAGCCGCTCTCGCTCGGGATCCGTGCCATTGACGGATTGCTCACGTGCGGTAAGGGACAACGTGTCGGCATCTTCGCAGGTTCGGGCGTCGGAAAATCGACCGTGCTCGGGATGATTGCGCGAAATACGACCGCCGATGTGAACGTTATCGCGCTGGTCGGTGAACGTGGCAAAGAAGTGCGCGACTTCATCGAACGCGACTTGGGCGAAGAAGGCCTGCGCCGCAGCGTCGTGGTCGTTTCGACGAGCGATCAACCGGCACTGGTGCGAATCAAAGCCGCCTTCGTTGCAATGACGATCGCTGAGTATTTTCGCGATCAGGGTCTCGACGTAACGTTCATGATGGATTCCGTGACGCGCTTTGCGATGGCGCAGCGCGAGGTCGGGCTGGCAATCGGCGAGCCGACGACGACGCGTGGGTATACGCCCTCGGTATTCGCACTCTTACCGAAACTGCTGGAGCGCGCCGGGACGTCCGACCGGGGAACGATTACGGGCTTGTTCTCTGTTTTGGTCGACGGCGACGATATGAACGAACCGGTCGCCGACGCGGTGCGCTCGATTCTCGACGGTCACATCGTCCTCTCGCGGCAATTGGCGGCGGGGAATCACTATCCGGCAATCGACGTGTTGCAAAGCGTCAGTCGCGTCATGCCCGAAGTTTCCGATCAAAACCACTATTCGGCGGCATCCGCGGTGCGTGACGTTCTGGCTACCTATCGCGAAGCCGAGGACTTGATCAACATCGGCGCCTACGTTCCCGGGAGCAATCCGCGCGTCGATTTTGCGGTTTCCAAGATCGAAGCGATCCGCCATTTTCTCAAGCAAGGCATCTACGAAACGAGTTCATATGAACACACGCTCGCATCGTTGATGAGTGTGACGTAGTGGCGAAGCGTTTTAGATTTCCCCTTCAACCGGTGCTCGAGCATCGCAAGCGGATCGAAGACGAAAAACAACAGCTCGTCGCCGAACGCAAGCGCGCCTTGGAAATCTCCGAGCGCGAGCTTCAGCGCTTCAACGATCAGTTTCGTTCCAGCTCAGACCGCTTGCGCAACGACCATCGCGAGTTCAGCGGTGAGGAATTGCGTCTTCATTATGCGCATTTGCAGTTTCTCGATCGCGCGATTACGGCGCAGATTCGCGTCGTTGCGGAACGCCGCGTGGCCGTCGACCGGGCTCGTGCCGATCTCTTGGAAGCCACGAAAGAACGTAAGGTCGTGGAAAAATTGCGTGAGCGCCGGCACGAGGCGTTCGTCGCTGAAGAACTTCGCGTTGAGCAAAACGAGCTCGACGATGGAAACGCCCGGCGGTTCGGGCAGGCCACACGCGTAGGAGGTATGTCGTGATCGTCACCCGCAAGCGGCGCAAGCCTTTTCCTTGGAAGCGATTGATTTTGCCGCTGATTGCGATCGCGCTTGTCGTCTTCGCTCTCTCGTGGGCTCCATCGCGTAGCGTTATAGCGAACGGGCCGGCAGCACCGGCATGGCGGACGGTGGGCGATACCTTTGGCACGGTTGCAACGCCGTTCCATTTTGCCGCTCAAAACCAATTGCTGACCGATCGGAACAAACAGATCGTGCAATTGCAGGCGCAGGTCGCTGATCTGCAGTCGAAATCAGCAGCCAAGGATAAACGAATCAGAGATTTGCAGTCGCAAATGGGAGAACTGCAATCGCAGGCAGCCGCCGCACGATCGACGAGCGCGACGACAAAAGCCGCAGCTACTCCGGCACCGGCCGCGTCGCCATTCGGCGGTGGATCAACCCTTGCATCGGCGAACGGCGCGCCAGGCGGCGACCTTTCGGCGGGCGCGACGGCCGACATGCGGCGCGCGGCATCGTATTGGTCGAATATGGAGCCGGAGAACGCCGCGAAGGTCGTCCAAAAACTTCCTGTCGTGTACGTCGCTCGCGTCTTTGCATTGATGCCTTCGGACTCAGCGTCCTCAATCATGGATGCCCTGCCGGCAAACTACGTCGCTGCGTTGACGCAGGAGCACCCCGAACTCAGGCGGTAATCGCGAGACGGTTGTGCTAACCGTCCGCACTCGCGCGATTCCGTCGGATGTCATCACGCCGATTGGCGCCTATCTTGCCGTCGCGGCCGGCAGCGCTTCGTGTTTGCTCGAAAGTGTAGAGCACGGAGGCCGCATCTCGCGGTACACGTTCATTGGAACGGATTACATTGCCGCGGAGTCGTTCGATCCGGCGCCAGATCTTTACGATCGAATCCGAGAGGCAGTAGCGCCGCATCGTCCTGCCGATGACCCAAGCGGACTCGGCGGCGCGCTGATCGTCGTCTCCTACGATGCTGCCCGTCCGATGGCACAGCTCCATGCTCGCACTCCCGACGCACCGTCTATGCCGGCTGCATATGTCGCGATTCCGGCCACATGGCTCGTGTTCGATCATCTGACGCACACGCTCACGTTGTGGGGCTCTGGAGAAAGCGGCGACGTTGTCGATGCACGCTTGGACCGGTACGTGCAAACGATTCTCGATCACCGTTCGCAACTTGCTGGAGCGGTGAAGGCGGTAGGGCCGCTCACGCAGTCGATCGCTCGCGAATCATACGTGCAGCGTGTCGTGGGCATCAAGCTGCGAATCTATGACGGCGACGTCTACCAACTGCAACTCGGGATACGGTTCAGTGCAAAGCTCGATGGGTCGCCGCTGGACCTCTATCGCTCGCTGCGCCGGCGCAACCCTTCTCCGTACATGTTCTACGTCGACTCGCCCTTTGGGCAAATGCTGGGAGCTTCACCCGAATTTCTCGTGCGGCTCGACGGACGCAACGCGCGCATTCGGCCACTCGCGGGCACGCGCGCTCGCGGCGTAACCGACGCAGAAGATGCGGCCGCTGCCACGGAGCTGTTGAGTAACGAAAAAGAGCGCGCTGAACACGTGATGCTCGTTGACTTGGGTCGCAACGATTTGGGGGTGGTATGTGAGTACGGCAGCGTCGCGGTCGACGAGCTGTTGCAAATCGAACGCTACAGTCATGTCATGCACATCGTTTCCGATGTCGTCGGACGGCTGAAACCACACTGCGATGGTCTCGATCTTTTTCGCGCCGGCTTTCCCGCGGGTACGGTCACCGGCACGCCGAAGGTCCGCGCGATGCAGTTGATCGACGAACTCGAGCCGGTGAGCCGCGGGTTCTACGCCGGAAGTATCGGCCGCTGGTCATTCAACGGCAACTTCGATTCATGCATTACGCTGCGCAGCATTCACGTTCAGAACCAACGCGCATATTGGCAAGCTTCGGCCGGAATCGTGGCCGACAGCGACCCCGAAGCCGAATACGCCGAGGTTCTGCACAAGACACGTATTGCGCGCGAAGTGCTCGGGCTAACGTAGCAACGCTACGATGGCCCTTTCTTCGGCGTTCCTCGTCGCGGCAACGCGTAGATGCGCGACAGATAGTCTGAAAGCGTGCGCGGATTGAGATCGTCCGTACGTAATCCGATATAGCCATCGGGTCTGATATACAAAACCTCAGGCACTAGCAAACCAAGGCCGCGCTGCAAGTGTTCCGTTCCGTCCAGAAGGGCATCCGAGTCATGCATCTCAGCCGCTTGCGCGTCGATTTCCGATGCGAATATGTATCGAACGCGCACGAGATCGGATAATGCGGACATCTCCGATGCAATCATGTGTAGCGCATTTAAGACGCTTGCGTCCGGCGCTTGACCCGCAAAGAGTAGCAGCGTTGCTCGCGTTCCGCGGATCACATCAAAAAGTCGCAGAGCCGTTGTCGCAGTGCGGCACGGAAGGTCCGGCACACGATAGCCGGCTGAGGTGTCGCGCCGATATCGCTTCGATTGTTGCCTCGAGAGCGTGCTTTTGCGATAATGTATTCCAAGCATACCGACACGCCGGCCCAAGAGCGCATCGCCGAGCGGCCCAATTCGCATCGCATTAAAGAGTGCTGCGGCGAGCGTTCGTCCAAACCAACCGCGGGGGAGTTGAATCTTTCGATAGAGTTGCGTCGCGCGCAACACTGCTCGTGCGTTGGGCCAGCGTTCACTTTCATAGGTTTGTAAAAGCGCCGCATTCGCTGCTCCAGAGACCGTCAACGCGAGCTTCCAGCCGAGATTCAGAGCGTCTTGAATGCCGGTATTCATTCCTTGACCACCTGCCGCGATGTGTACGTGTGCGGCATCCCCGGCCAGAATGGCGCGCCCAACAATGAATCGGTCGGGCATCCCGTTGTAAAATACCGTATCAACTATCCAAGCAGGGTTCGTGATGTTGACGTTCTCTTGCGTGCGCTCTCGGAAAAAGGCATTCATAAGGTCGAGCTGCGCGTCTTGGGTAATTTGCTCTCCCGAGTGTTCTACAAGAACGTGCCACCTCTGCGTAAAATCAATGTAGAGCGCCGTTGCTATGCCCGCATCGTGCCACCACTCGTACATCTGATCGCGCGAGCGCTTCCAATCCATGTCGACTTCCCCGATGAGAAACGTGCCTCGCAACTTTCCGGCGCCGCGCATTTTTAAGCCGAGTTTCTCGCGCACAACGCTTCGGCCGCCTTCGCACGACACAATCCATGACGCGCGAACGTGTTCTTGCGTGCCGTCCCGCTCCACTTTCGCCGTGACACCGTTATCATCCATGGCTATGTCGAGCAACTTTGTCGATCGCTCGATGAAGTGCCCGGCTTTGAGAAGCGCGTCGTTGAGGACTTGCTCGACCCGCTGCTGCCATATCACGAACTGGTAGGGATAGCGATACGGCGAATGCTGCATGTTTCCAAAATCAACACGCGCAAGCAGCTTCGCACCATGCATCATCAGGAGTGGGGGTTGCGGATGCTGACCCGCAGCGATCATGGGCTCCGCCAGGTTGAGGACATCGAGCGCCTCGAGCGTGCGAGCCTGCATCCCATGCGCCCGTGATCGAATGGTTGGTGTCTCCAGCTCGTCGATGATGCGAAAGTCGACATTCCGGCGCGCGAGATCGTTCGCCAGCGTGAGTCCGACTGGACCTGCGCCTACGATTAATACGTCAGGCATTTGCAACCCAGCGCGTACAACGTCATCGCTTTCTTCCGCGGTATGTGTTAGGCATTTGTCGGCCGGGATCGCGGTTGACCGCGATCCCGACGCCGAATATGCCGAGGTTCTGCACAAGACGCGCATTGCGCGCAATGTGCTGGCGATAGCGTAGCGCTATTGCTGCGCCACCGTGATGGACGACGCTTTGAATGCAGCGTCCATCGGGTCGAAGCTTCCGGTCGCGTTCACGAGCTGGCCTTTGCGGAATCCACTTTGCGTCGTATACACCCAGACGTCGCCGTGGCCTTGATTGGAGTCAATCAGGATGCGCCCGCTTTCAACAGTGTCGATGCGACCTTGGATCATTTGGGTGCGGCGTGGATAGGCGCTGTAGGCGTTAGCATCCGTCGCAAGCGTGACGTCTTCCGCGTTGAATTGACGGTCGCCCACCGTCAAACACCCATACGCGCCGGCAAATACGCCGGGCCGCAACGGGAGTCCATTGGCGGTAACGTGCGATCCTTGCGTCATGACGTGAATCATGCCCATTCGGGATTCGATCGTTTTGAGCGTCAACTCGGTTGGATGGACGCGCACGACGGTGCCGAAGATACTCGATCGCTCGGGACAGTGGAGATTCGCTGATGCGATCGCGGGCGTGATTGCAACGAGTAAACCGGCGATCGCCGGTATGAATAACAGTCTTTTCATGTGTAACCTCATACCCGGGAAACGAAATGAAAGAGCGGTCTGTTCTCACAAACCGCTTGCTTTCCGGTTTAGCGTTGTGCCGGCGTCAGTATTCGGTATAGTACCGAAGCCGTGGTAATGTGGTGACGACGGTACCGACTTCGATCCAAATCGTCTCATGTGAGTAGAGCGGGATCGTTCGCGGATCGGCGGTATATTTCGTGTACGTTCCACTGTAGAGGGTGCGGAGCGGCACGCGTGATGTAAACACGGTGACCGTTCCTTTATATGGGCCGAAACCGGTGGAAGAAATCTTTTCGCCCCAAACATCGAGAGCATCGCCCAGCGTGTAGATGCTACTTGCAAGTGATGCACTCGAATTCGCTTCGACGTGAAGCATACCGGTCGCGTCGTGCGTGTGAATCGAATAGAAGCAGTGCGCCGAATTCGTGAATCCATTCACGTCTGCGCCCGGCTGATCCATTCCCAGGCCGTCGTTAATCGCGTACTCGGCACCGTTCACGAGCAAACCGACAAAAAGATGAACGTGGTATTTGTTCGTGATCATCGTCGGCGCGCACGTTATGCCGTGAATCGTTTGCCCGAGACCTCCCGTAGACGTGTCTCCGTCGTTGGGCATAAACAGATTGTCCGTTCCGACCACGCCTCCGGACGTCAACGTGATCTGCGAGGGCAACGATGCGTTCGCGGCCTGAGGCAACATCATGCGTGCCTGCAGCGCCGGTAATGCGCTCGAAGATTGTTGAGACGTTGCGCCGCCTCCGCACGCGGAAAGGACAACGGCAAACGCGATCGCCGCAATGCCGAAACGGAACGTACTGTTTTGCGCCATGCGGTAACCGTACGTCGCGCACTTCCGGCGGCCCAGGTACCAGAGGCCCAATCGTTGTAGGACTAAGTATGGCGCCAACCAGCCGAGTGTTGTTCATCGACAACTACGATAGCTTTACGTACAACGTCGTGCACTTGCTCGCTTCCCAAGGCGCGCAACTCGATGTGCTGTTGAACGATGATGAAACGTTGCACCCGCCGATCCTCATGAACTACCGCCTGCTCGTCGTGGGGCCTGGACCTGGAAAGCCTTCGCAAAAGCCGCAAATGATGAACGTTTTACGGGCGGCGATCGCGCGAGAGATGCCGGTTTTCGGCGTCTGTCTGGGATTGCAGGCGATCGGAGAAGCTCTGGGCGCAACCGTAACGCATGCGCCGTCGCAGATGCACGGCAAGACGTCATCCATCGAACACACGCGTGAGGGCATCTTTGCGGGACTGCCGTCCCCGTTCACCGCGACGCGCTATCATTCACTCTGCCTCGATCGCTCGTCCGTGCCGTCGACTCTGCGAGTTACGGCCGAGAGCAGTGACGGCGTGGTGCAAGCGATCGCTCATCGATCGCTCCCGGTTTGCGCCGTGCAGTTTCATCCTGAATCGGTGTTGAGCGAGCACGGCGAGACGATCGTGAAGAACGTGCTGGCGTTCTCGGATGCTGTTGACACGGCTCGCCCGCGGGTGGTAAGCTCCGCGCAATGACGACGATGCGTACGTTCGCATGGTGGTGGCACCTCTCCGCAACATTTGCCGGTGAGGCGCGTGCCCTTGTCGTGATGATGTAAGTCCGTAGAGACGTTTACTCAATCCACGAGGCCGCCCGGATCGCCGGGCGGCCTCGTTTTTGTTTTGCCGGGAGAAGAGTCATGTACGAATTGGCGCGACGGGGGACCAAGGAGCACACATCGATCGTCGATGTTGGCGGTGTTCGCTTTGGTGACGGCTTCGTCGTCATTGCCGGTCCATGTGCGATCGAAGATGAGTTTCAGATGGAAGCGGTCGCGCGCGGGGTCGTTTCAAGCGGCGCTGTGATGCTGCGGGGGGGCGCCCATAAGCCACGGACGTCGCCGTATTCCTTTCAAGGTCTGGGCGACGACGGGGTTGAGTTGATCGGCCGCGTTGCCCGTAAGCATGGTGTTCCCGCAGTCGTCGAGGCGCTCGCCGAAGACCAGCTACCGTTTCTGGGCGCAAGCGTCGGAATGATTCAAATCGGCGCGCGCAACATGCAAAATTTTGCGCTTCTTCGCGCCGCCGCGCGCACAGGCGTCCCGGTCCTTCTGAAGCGCGGCCCAGCGGCGACGCTCGATGAACTGCTCTATGCAGCCGAGTACATTCTCATCGAAGGGAACCCGAACGTTGTACTCTGCGAGCGCGGCATCCGGGGCTTCGACCCCCAGACGCGCAACGTCTTCGACCTGGCGGGCGCCCTGCGGCTCAAGGAGCTGACACATTTGCCGGTGATCGCCGATCCGAGCCATGCGACCGGCCGCCGAAGTCTCATTGCTCCGCTGGTGGCGGCTGCGGCCGCCGCGGGCCTCGACGGCGCCATGGTCGAGGTCCATCCCGATCCGGCACGGTCGCGTTCTGACGCGGAACAGGCGCTTGATCTCGCAGACTTTGCAGGGTTGATGGCTCTCTTGGCGCGCTCCGCCCCGCCTAAGGTAGCTAGCGCCGAATGCCGATGAAATAGTCGAGAGACCACCTGTTGTGGGCTCCGCTTTATCTTCTTTGAGAGGAGGTGAGAAACAGAAGTGACTTCCCTTCACGCATTGGAATCCGGGGCGAACCTCACGGGGACGGCAACGGCCGGCCACGGTAAGCAGCTCGCGGCAACCGACGGATCGTTGGGGCTGAACTGGTTCGGAATGATGCCGAATCTTATTCCGCAATCCAATGGCGCATCGTTCGCCTCGCTCTTCGCGGGCGCAACGGCAAACGCGCCGGCGGCAACCGATCCGCTCGCACAGCTTACGGCTCTGGTTCAAAGCGGCACTCCAATGTCAACCATCATCGATCGTCTGGCGCAACAACTCGCAAGCGCCGTGCAGAAGCAACTGCCGGCCAACATGCGGGCGGGCACCGGCGGTCAACTCGATTCGACGCTCGCAAAATCAATCGCGAATGCACTCGCTCCACCGGGGAACGCTCCGCCAGGCACCGCTTCACAAGAAGTGGCAGCCCTCGCGCAGCGATTACAACGATGGATCGCAACACTCGCGGGGGACGCAAAAACGACGGCAGGGCAGCAGAACGACATCGCGGGAAAACTCTTGGACGCCAAATCGGCGAAAGACATCCCGGCCCAGCGCAAGACCGAATCCTCATCGACCACCGTTGATGCAGGTTTGCTTACGCACGCGCTCCTGAACTCCGTGGCATCGGCGCTGACGACCGCGTCCGCTGCTGCGCCCTCTTCCACGCCCGCGAGCACCGCGCAAACCACGCCGGATGCACCGAACAGTGCACCGGGTTCGAATGCGCAATCCACGCCCGTTCCGCAGATTACCATTGCCAACGCACCCGATCTCTTGGCGCGCATGCTCGTGCGCGCGGCGAGTGTCGACGCGCGTATTAACGGTATCTCGGCTCAGGGTTCGCAAGTCGCAGGAAACGGTGGAACCGGCAATACTCCCTCGGCGCTGGCCGCACGTTTTGCTGCCGCGCTTGCGAGCATTGCGGAAAAAGCGGCCGGCTCGGCCACCAACGGAAGCTCGAACGGATCGAATTCCGCGCGTGACTACTCAGAGCCGTCAGAAGCAAAGAGCCAACCTTCGAATACATCGAGCGCGCTCGGTGCATCCGCTGCGCTCAACGCACCCGTATCAACCACCTCGTTCACCACGCAAGTCCAAGCACAAAGCCGTCCTGACCTCGACGCGAACGCCGTAGTCGCACAGGTCGTCAAGAGCATGGTCATGCGGACGAACCAATCGGGAACATCGGAGATTCGGCTTCGGCTCAATCCTGAAAATCTCGGCGAGGTGACGATGAAGCTGACGATCAGCGGTTCATCGATCAGTGCAAACCTCGTTGCACAGAACGGTGACGTTCGTCATGCCTTGCTTTCGAATCACCAACAACTCGCGCGCTCTCTGAGCGAGGCCGGCCTGACACTCTCAGGCTTCTCGGTCGACGTTTCAGGCGGCGACGCTGGACGCGATCAAAACAAAGATCGCACGGGTGGTTTCGGCCGCCGATACGTCGTTCACGAACTGAGCGGCGTCGATGCATCCGAATCCGCTCAACCCTCAAGCTTAGGACCGCAGCTTTTGCCCGGTTCCAATCTTGAACTCTTCAACTACCTCGCGTAGGGGGATATGAAATGCCATCGGCATCAGTAGCTGGTACGACTCCTCAACCGATCGACCAGCTCATCGGTGTAAACCAGAAGACGGCGACCACGTCTTCGAGCTCGAACGGAACCGCCGTCGATCCGAACGAGTTTTTGCAATTGCTCACGACGGAGTTGCAGAACCAGGATCCCACGCAGCCGACCGATCCGACGCAATCGGTGACGCAGCTTGCGCAATTTTCTGCGCTGCAATACCAACAACAGCTCGCATCGTCGTTTTCGAACTTCCAAGGAACGTTCGGCGTAATGCAAGCGGCATCGTTGATCGGCAAAGTCGCAACCGTCGAAGAGACGAGTACGACGACCGGAAACTCCTCGACGGTAACCGGAACGATCAACTCGATCAGCGTGCAGAACGGTCAACCGTACTTCACGATGACCGGTTCGGATGGAAAAACGATCTCCGACAGCAACGGAAACGCGTTACTGTTCGCGACGACCAACATCGTCGGAATTGGAACGGCTGCCGCCACCGGAACCAGCGGAAGCTAGGCCGTGGACAGCAACGACATCAATAAGATCCAACAATCGCAGGTCATTCCGGGGCCTGGACCGCGTCCGGTTGGACGCCCGGTTCAGATTCCGCCGCAATCGAGCCCGAGCTTCCGCTCCGTTCTCGAAGGCGTCAGTGCACCTGTTGCTCCGAGTTCGAGCGAACCGCTCAAGTTCTCGGCGCACGCAATGCAGCGTCTGCAGTCGCGCAACATCAGTCTGTCGTCGGAAGACGTAACGAAGATGAACGCGATGGCCGATAAAGCTGCTGCGAAGGGTGCGAAAAATTCGCTCTTCATCATGCGCGACGTCGCGATGGTGGTCAGCATCAAAAACCGCACGGTTATTACGGCGGTTGATTCCGATTCGATGAAGGAAAACGTTTTCACCAACATCGACTCGGCTGCGATTATCTAAAGAACAACACTTATAACCAACGAGGCGGACCGCATGCGGAGCCTCGGCCGCGACACCGACTGATGGACGTGTCGCGGATCTCCATGTGAGGTACTACATGGCTTTCGACTCACTGTTCACCGGCATCACCGGCCTGAATGCATATCAGAGCTGGATCGACATGCTATCGAACAACATCGCGAACACGGCGACCACCGGCTTTAAAGGCCAGCGCATGACGTTCGCGGATATGTTTTACCAGCAGACCGGCGCGCCGTCCGGACCGACGCAAACGCGCGGCGGTGTCAATCCGATCGACGACGGCCTCGGCGTGAAGGTCAACACGGTTGACACCCAATTCGCGCAAGGCGGCCTCGAGACGACCGGCATCAACACCGATCTCGCAATCAACGGCGACGGATTCTTCATCCTTCGCAATTCTGACGGCTCGAGCCAACCGGTCTACACGCGCGACGGCGCCTTCTCGCTCAACTCCAACGGACTGCTCTACGACCCCGCTTCCGGGCTCGCGGTGCAAGGGTACATGGCCGACCAAAACGGTCAGATCACGCAAACGGGTTCGCCCGGCGACATCACCGTTCCGATCGGTCTGAGCGAACAAGCAACGGCAACGGGCAGCGGTGTTAAGACCGGTCCGAATGCAAATGACAAAGCGTTCGACGTTTCGCTTGGCGGAAATTTAGATCAGACGCAATGGTCGGAACAGTTCCTGAATCAGATCGGTGCATCGATCAATCCCGGAACGGCGAAGACGATCTCTACGACGATCTATGACTCGCTTGGAAATGCGCACCAAGCCTCGATTACCTACACGCCCGATGCGACCGGATCAACGGCCGCCGCTCTGGCGGGTCCGGTGACCAATGCCGCGCTCGGCGGCGGCGGCAATCTCATCAACAGCGCGGTTACGGTTGCCCCGCAGACCTCCAGCAGCGGCCCGAACACGGTGACGGTGACGGTCAACGGCGGTGGTTCAACCGCAACGCTGACCGATAGTTTCGGAAACACCGTTACCGGAAGCCCTGGCGCAACCGTAACGCTGAGTGGCTCGACGTTCACGCTGGGTAACTTCGGCGTTGCGGACGCCGGCAAGACGGCGAACTTCACCGTCAATCCGGCGACCAACGGTCTTCCGACGACGGTTCAAGACGCGCAAGGACAAGCCCATACCGTATCGTCGCGTTGGAAGATCACCGTTGCATTTACGGACGGCACGACGTTCCAAACGATCGCAAACCCGGGTTCAATTGCCGCCGGCGGTGCCGTCACGGCTCCGAGCTACGGCACCGCGAGCTCCGGCACGGTCGGATTCGCGTACTTCGATCAGAACGGGCAGTTCATCAACTCCTCGTCGATCGAAGGCGTTGCCGCAGGCGAGGGCATCACGCCGGCAGACGCCGCGTACTTGCACACCGCGGGCGGTGGTGCACCAAACATCAATCAAGGCAACCAGCTGAACATCTCGCAGTGGGGACCGAGCGCCGGAAACAACGCCAGCGCCCCGACCGCAGGTGGTGCTGCGCCGACTCCGGGACCGATCGCGCTCGATTATTCGAACAACGCGAGCCTCTCGGGCAACTACACTGCGAACGTTATTTCGCAGAACGGCTACGCTGCCGGCGTGCTCTCGAACATCACCGTCGGTGCAGACGGCACGGTGACCGGTTCGTTCACGAACGGTCAGCAGAAAGCGCTCGCGCAAGTCGCGTTGGCAACGTTCCAGAACGAGCAAGGATTGCAGCGGATCGGCGGCAACCAGTTCGCGCAAACCGCCGCGTCGGGTCTTGCCGAAATTGGAACGGGAACCAACGGACGCTACGGTTCAATCGCAGCGGGGTCGCTCGAGCAATCGAACGTCAATCTCGCCGACCAGTTCACTAAACTGATCGTCGCCCAGCGCGCCTTCGAGGCGAACAGCCGCGGTATCACGACCGCGGACCAAAACCTCATGACGCTCATCAACCTTCGTGCAAGCGAGAACTAACGCATAGTCCATAATGACCAGCGTTGCTCGCAGACACGGATGTCGCGAGTTATGGGCGGCGGATCACTCCGCCGCCCATAGTTTTTCCCAGCCGCGTTCCCGCAACCGCAGGCCCGCGAGAAACAGAGTGCCAAACGAGCGCAGAGTATGAGCGGCATCTAGAGCACCAGGGGGGCCCATCGCGATAGTCGCGATGGGGGCGCGCAGTCGCATTTTCGGCGCGAAGTGCCGAAAGTGCGACGGAGTGCCAAACGGTGCGCGGAGTGCACCGTTTTTTAAAATGATTGCTCTCACGAGACTCAACGGGCATGCGCTCATGGTGAACTGTGACATGATCGAGCAGATCGAGGAGACCCCCGATACGGTGGTCACCTTGACCTCGGGGAACAAGCTCATCGTGCGCGATTCGATGAACGATATTCAACAGAAGATCGTCGAGTTCAAGAGGCGAATCTACGGACCGCCCGAAGCGAGCTAGCGAGCGTCTTCTTACCGAGGCTTGATGTTCGGCAGGCCGCAGCCGATACCAGGAAAGAGACGCTACTTACCTTTAGCGGAGAGCGACCGTTGGACTTTGCCACAATAGCCGGCCTTATTATTGGGTTCGGCGCTATCTTTATCGCCGGATACGTCGGCGGGACCGATCCGCACGTCATCTTTGGACGATGGGAAGCACTCGTCCTTATTTTGGGCGGCACTCTCGGCGCGACGCTCACGTCGTTTCCGATGCGCACCTTCATTCGCGGTTTCTTCGGCGGCCTTCGCACGGCATTCGCTGAGGTGAACTATCACGAGCGCGACGTCATCTCGACGCTCGTCTCGTTCGCCGAAAAAGCGCGCCGCGAGGGTCTGCTCGCGCTCGAAAACGAGGCGGCCGCGCTTGACGACGATTTCATGCGCAAAGGCATTCAACTCGTCATCGACGGCCGCGACACCGAGATCATTCGTAAGGTTCTCGAGACCGAGGTGAGTAACGCTCAAGAGCAGGGTTCAAAAGCGGAACTCGTCTTCATGTCGCTCGGTGGATATTCCCCGACGCTCGGCATCATCGGTACGGTGCTCGGCCTGATCGGCATGCTCAAGGGTCTTTCCGAAATGAGCAACAGCACGAACGTTGCCGGATCGATCGGCGTCGCAACGGCTCAAGCATTCGTCGCCACGTTCTTCGGCATCTTGTTTGCGAATTTGCTGTGGCTGCCGATCGGGACCAAAATCAAGGAACGCAATGGGCAGCTTCTGTTGCTGCGCGAGATCATGATCGAAGGCATTCTCGCCATTCAAGCCGGCGATAATCCGCGTCTTCTCGAAGAGAAACTGCTTGCGTTCTTGGATCCGAAAGAACGTGAAACCGACATCGAAGAGGGCGGCGCGATGGCCGGTGAAGCCGGCTACTCGGCGTCGTCGGCATAGCAGCACAATACCGTATGTCACAACCCCTCAAGAGTGCTGCGCGGGCAGCCGAATCGAACCTGCGCAAACGGAAGAGCGAAGAGAAATTAGAGACGGCGGGTATGATGCGCTGGCTCCTCACCTACGCGGACATGATCACCCTCATGCTCGCGCTCTTTATTATTCTCTTCTCGATGTCCAACATCAGCCGCGTGAAGGTACAGCAGTTCGCCAAACAGGTCTCTGCCGGTTTCGATAACACGTGGTCCGTCAATCAGCCGCCGAACGGCGGGGCGAACGGCGAACAATCTTTTGATGCGAGTTCGTCGATTCCGGCGATTCAAAGAGAGCTCGAAAAGTTCGTGAAGCAAAATCACTTGGAGCGGCAAGTCCAAGTGCACATGGATCATCGGGGTCTGGTCGTAACGCTGCTTTCGGATAAGTCGTATTACGACAGCGGAAGCGCGGAGCTGCGTCCACAGACGCAGAAGACGCTCGACGGGATCTATTCATTCCTAAAGAAGAATTCGAACCTGATCCGGATCGAAGGCTTCACCGACAACGTTCCGATCCACACTGCGACCTATCCGACAAACTGGGAGCTTTCGACGGCGCGCGCCGTCAACGTCACGCGCTATCTGATCGAGCACGACGGGCTAAGCCCGACTCGCGTCTCCGCGGCGGGCTATGGAGAGTTCAAGCCGCGTAACACGAATAGTACGGAGGCAGATCGCCAGCAAAATCGGCGCGTCGATATCGTCCTGCTGAACGCAACGATCTCGAACGCGGAGAAAGGGCAGTAGACTACAGTACGCATGTCGAGCCTCTCCCAAGAAGAAATCGATGCGCTCATCAATCAGCTTTCGGGCCAGGGCGCCGTTCCGGCCAAAGAAGCGATCGACGGCCGCAGGGTAAAGTCGTTCGACTTCCGCTTCAACAAGCGGCTGGACAAGTTCACGAACAACCAGCTGCAGACCATGCGGACGCTGCACGAGAACTTCACGCGCCTGCTCAATAACTCGCTCTCGGTCTACTTGCGCACCCGGGTCGAGGCGAGCATCGTCTCGATCGAGCAGATCAGCTACGGCGACTTCATCGCATCGATCGGCATCCCGTCGATCCTGGCGATCTACTCGATGGATCCGCTGCCGGGCAGCGGTATCGTGCAAGTCGACCTGAACCTCGTCTTCTCGATCATCGACCGGTTGCTCGGCGGTCCCGGCTGGTTCCCAAATAAGCTTCGCGATCTTACCGATATCGAGCGGACGCTCATGCAGCGCTTCATGGCACGCATGCTCAACAGCTATCGCGAGTCGTGGAACTATCTTCTCACGCTCTCGTTGAAGATCGAAGCGCTCGATTCGAATCCGCAGTTCATTCCGCGGATCATCCCGCTCGACCAAATCGTGGCCTACGTCTCGATGGAGTTGAAGATCGGCGACATGGCGGGCGTCATGAATTTCTGTCTGCCGTACCTCGTGCTGCAGTCGATCAGCCAGCAGCTTACCGATTTTCAATGGTCTCCCACGGTTATGGCGGGCCGCGGTATGACGGAAGAAGATATCGCGCAGCTTACTCGTAATGTCGAACGCGCCGATGTCGACGTGGAAGTCGAGCTCGGCAAAACGATCGTGTCGCTGCGGGATCTCGTTGCGCTTCGCGAAGGTGACATCGTCGTTTTCGACAAGGCGACAACCGAGCCGCTTGCGGCGCGCGTCAATGAGAAAGAAAAATTCCGGGTGTTCCCGGGCGTGAACAAAGATCACTTGGCGGTGCAAGTGGCACATGTGCTGGAAGACGAGGACGAATAACGCATGCCCGAGATGCAACAGCTAGCCGACTCGATGCTGGCCGCGGCCGGCGAGGTGCTCGGCCGGTTGGTGGAGCAGCCCTCTGCAGCTACCGGCGCAACGCGCAATGACCATGAGGGGTCGATCCGTACCGACGGCGACGAACTGGTTACGATCGCGCAAATTCCATCGCTTGGCGCGCAAATCGTCGTACGTTTTCCCAAACGCGACATGCAACACGTCGTCGGCGTTATGCTCGGCGGCGGCGACGATCTCGCCGAGATGGGGCCGATGCAGCTGTCGATTGCCTCAGAAACCGTTTCGCAAATTGCAAGCGCAATGACCGAGCAACTCGCAAAGGACTTGGGGGTGCAGGCCGACGGCATTCATGCCGAGCTGTGCACCGATGCGACGCTGCTGCCGCCTCCGCCCTTTGAATCGTACGATGGCGGCGTGCAAGTAGGTGCGGATTTGCATCCCACGCTCAGCATCGATTTCGCGGCAATCACGCTTTCGAAGTTAGGCATCAGCGCAACGGCTGCTGTACCGGCGCACGCTGTTGCGCCCGAGCCCGTTGCAGCCGCTCCCGCACGCGCGGCGGCGCCGGCGAATGCGCAAAACGTGGCCTACACGCCGATGCAGCCGACGCAGGTGCGCGCTCCGCAGGCCGGGCAAGCGAATCTCGATCTGGTCCACGACGTGCCGCTGCAGATCAGCGCTGTTCTGGGAAAGACCGTTATGCCGCTACGCGAAGTCGTTTCGCTTCAGTCCGGTACCGTCTTTGAATTGGACAAACTCGCTGCCGAACCGATCGACCTCTACGTGAACAACATCCTTATTGCGCGCGGTGAAGTGGTCGTCGTCGACGACAAATACGCGGTGAAGATCAGCGAACTCAACCCGCAGGTGGGATGATGCCCATGTCGCCGGGGTTTTGGCTGCAATATCTGCTCGCTCTCGTGGTCGTCGCGCTCATGCTCGGCGGCCTCTATGCAGTTGCACGGGGCCTCGCACGCGGACGAGTGCTCGCCTCGACAGACCGGCGGCTTGTCGCCGTCCTTGAATCAACGGTGCTTTCGCAGCATTCCGCCGTGCATGTCATCAAGGCCGGAACGAAGTATCTGTTGGTTGGCGCAAGCAACGGTGGCGGCGTCACGACGCTCGGTGAGCTGCCGGCAGAAGAAGTAGAAACGTGGCTGGCCGATCAGCGCAGTCTCTTTTCGGCGCAGCGCGCATCGTTTTCCGATGCGTTGCGATACCTGCGCGGCAAGCGCTAATGGTTTTGCGCATCGCCCGGCGCGTTTGGGAACGTCATGCTCCGTTCTTGATTGCTGCGGCAGTGGCGATTACAACGCTGTGGGTGATTCCGGCGATCGCGCTCGCTGCGACGGCACCGACGGCGCCGACGGTTCCCTTACCGCAGATCAGCCTGGGAGTAGGACAGGCGAAGAGCCCGCACGACGTGGTGCAGGCACTGCAGATCCTGCTGCTGCTGACCGTTCTTGCGCTCGCGCCGACCCTGCTGGTCATGGTCACGGCGTTTACGCGTATCGTCGTCGTCCTCTCGTTCGTGCGTACGGCCCTCGGCACGCAGCAAGTCCCGCCGAATCAAGTGCTGATCGGTCTATCGCTGCTGCTCACATTCTTTGTGATGAGCCCAGTCATCAAAGACGTCAATGCCAACGCCGTGCAGCCGTACATGAAGAGCCAAATCGGCCAAGCGCAGGCGTTGGATCGCGCCGCCAAGCCGCTGCGCGCGTTCATGTTCAAGCAGACGCGCGAGAAAGACATTCAGCTCTTTTACTCGATCTCAAAAGAGCCGCGACCCGCACAGCAAGCCGACGTGCCGACGTATCTGCTTATTCCGGCGTTCGTTATTTCGGAATTGAAGACGGCATTCGAAATCGGGTTCGCGATCTATATTCCGTTCATCGTCATCGACATGGTGGTCGCCAGCATTTTGTTGTCCATGGGTATGATGATGATTCCGCCCGTCATTATCTCGCTGCCGTTCAAGATATTGATCTTCATCCTCGTGGATGGTTGGAACTTGACGGTCGCGGCGCTCTTCCAGAGTTTTAAACAATGAGCTTCGGTGATGCAATCGCGCTGGGCCGGGAAGCGATTTTTGTGGCATTGGTCGCGGCGGCGCCGGTCTTGATTTTGAGCATGGTAATCGGCCTGGTCATCTCGATCTTTCAGGCCGTAACCCAGATCCAAGAGCCGACGCTGGCCTTCATTCCAAAAATCGTGGTTTCGGCGCTCGCGATTCTGTTTTTCGGGCCATTCATCTTGGCAATGCTCACCGACTTCACGAGCCGTGTTTTTTCCAACATGTCACATTTCGTGAAGTGACGCTCACATGGTAGACGTCTTCGGGCTGACCGGATCGCAGTTCGAAACGTTCTTGCTCGTGTTCGTGCGAGTGACGGCGATGCTCTTCGTCTTTCCCATCTTCGCCGCTCCGCAAGTCCCGATTCTGGCGCGTATGGGTTTCTCAGCGCTGCTGTCGTTCATGCTCTTCCGTGTCATTCCGGCCGTGCCGGCTTCGCCCGATCTCTACGGCTTGGCTCTGGGCGTCGTCTGTCAAGTCGTGCTCGGCGTCATTGTCGGATTCGTGGCACAACTGGTGTTCGTCGGCATTCAATTCGCCGGGGAGCTGATCGATTTGCAAATCGGCTTCGCGGTCGCGAACGTCATTAATCCGACGACGCAGCAGCAAGTAACGATCATCGGCGAATTTGAACTCGCCATTGCCACGCTCGTCTTCCTTGCGACGGACGCGCATCACTTACTGTTGCAAGGGATAGCCGGATCGTTCAACCTCGTGCCGCTGCCGTACATCAATCTGGATCCGGCGGTGATGGGAAACATCGTCGCCTTCGTCACACAGGCATTTTTGATCGTTTTCAAGATTGCTGCGCCGATAACGCTGGCACTGTTCTTGACGAACGTGGCGCTTGCGTTTGCGGCGCGCGTAGCGCCGCAGATGAATGTGTTCGTGATCGGACTGCCGCTGCAGATCGGCGTCGGGCTCATTATGATGTCGATTGCCATTCCGCTCATCGGCACCGTCGGGCCGCAACTCTTTGCGAATATCGCGCAGCAGATGGACACCGTTATGCGCGGTCTACGGACGTAGCGGGCCTTTCGGAAATAAGAAGGGACGGGATCTGTATCCCGTCCCCTGGCAAGTTACGCCATTGGACTAAACCTCTGCTCACTTGACACCCGCGTCATTCCGAATATGCGAGTGAGCTAAACCATTCTGCTCGGCCTGCGATTTACGAACGGCCCGGTTGCACGCTAGAAGTAACGGAACTGCCCGACCGTGTTCCCGGTCTGCTCCGTGAAGTACACTTCATTGTCCGGCCCGAGCGTCACGCCGTACGGTTGTGCCGAAGCCGTCTTCGTCGGATAGAGTTTGATTGCGCCGCTCGACGGACTGAACATGCAGATCTGGCTGCCGCCTTGGTCGGTAATGTAAAAATTTCCATCCCCTCCCAACACGATGCCGACGGGCGATTGCGTTCCGGTCAGCGCGGTCTCGCTCGAAACGGTCCCGTTGGTTAGCATGCGGCCGACCTTCTTAGCCGTGCTTTCGGTAAACCACAGCGCGTTGTCGCTGCCGCTGATGATCGTTCCGAGTCCAGCCCCTGCAGTGACTTGGTATTCCGTCGGGCTTGTGCCGTTCGCTGCCGACGGCAAAAGCTTGCCGATCCGGTCGACGTTGGCCTCGACGAACCAAATGGCGCTGTCCGGACCGACCGTGATCGAGGTTGGATTTGCGTTCGGCGTCGTGATGGGATAGTTCGCGATCGGCACGCCGGCAGTCGAAATTTGCCAGATCGAATTCGTTCCGGGGTCCGTGATCCACATCGCGCCGGTCGGTGCCGTGACGATGCCCCAGGGACGGGCGCTGGTGTTCACCGTTCCACCCAGGCCAAGGCCGATTTCCGTAAAGGCCAAGCTCGAGATCACCAAGCGTCCGATGTACGGTTGTGTCGATTCGGTGAACCAGAGCGCTCCGTCGGGCCCGACGGTAATAGAACGCGGAGCTGCTGCTGCGCGAGGAAGCGCATAGTCGGTAATCGTCGGTGAGGCAGACTGTGGAAGCTTGCCGATCTTGTCGCCAGCGGTTTCCGTGAACCAGAGCGAGCCATCGGGACCCTTGACGATGCCGGTCGGCTGGGAAGCACTCGTCGGAATGGGAAACTCGCTCGTCACCTGCGGGGGAAACGGCGACGGAGTGGCGGTCGAGGTGCTTCCAATTGGTGTGGCGTTGCCGCAACCGGCCAAAAGCACGGCGGCTAGCGCGCCGGCAAGCAGGCCCAGCGTTCGTTGCAATGTCTTCTCCTCGGGGGTTCGTTTTATCAGCCTCCCTTATTGGCAGACCGCCCGCCGCTTCCCGCTTGCCTCCTTTGCCGCTCTTGTAGAAATGCCGGCGGAGCGCCGAAAACTACCAAGAGAGTGTTGATGAGCTGCATCGATGGCTAAACCGGAACAAACCGAAAAGGCCACTCCGAAGCGGCGCAGCGAGGCGCGAAAGCGCGGTCAGGTTGCCAAGAGCCAAGACCTGACCGGCGCGGTCATATTCCTCGTCTGCGTCGTCGTGCTGCATGCGTTCCTGAATCGGATGATTACTGGTCTTCAGTCATCCGTTACAGGGCTGTTTCAACGTGTCGCGCAGCACGGTGATCCTACATTTCATTCGGTGTGGGTGCAGTTTTTGGAAGCGGCGAGCGGAGTTGCTATTCCGCTGCTCGTCGTCTTTGGGCTCGTCATGGTTGCGGCCATCGTCGTAAACGTTTTTCAGTTCGGCTTTCTGTTCACGCTCAAACCGATCGTCCCGTCGTTCAGTAAACTGAATCCGATCAACGGTTTCAAGCAACTTTTTTCAAAGCAAGTCGCCGTCAATCTCGGCAAGCAGATACTCAAGCTCGGTGCGGTGGTCGTCATCATTTACAGCTCGATCGCGCACAACATCGATTTCTTTGCCGCCGTCGGACAGACGACGCCCGGCGAGATGGCGAACATGACGGCCGATCTCGTGTACGACATGGCGTGGAAGTTCGCCCTTCTCTTGGTCGTCGTCGGCGTATTGGACTACGCCTATCAGCGCTGGCAGCTCGAAGAGAGCTTGAAGATGTCCAAACAGGAAGTGAAGGACGAGTGGCGCCAGTCCGAAGGAAACCCCGAAGCAAGGAGCGCGCTCAAGCGGCGCCAGCGTGAGTTCGCACGCCGCCGCATGATGAGCGCTGTTCCCAAGGCGACCGTCGTCGTGACCAACCCGACGCACTTCGCCGTCGCCCTGGATTGGGACGATAATAAAATGGACGCACCCGTGGTTGTCGCCAAGGGTGCCGATCTCGTGGCAAAACGTATTCGCGACATCGCGCGCGAAAACGGTGTGCCGATCATGGAAAATCCGCCGCTGGCACGGACGCTTTACGACCGCGTTGAACTCGATCAGGCAATTCCGCCAAACCTGTATGCAGCGGTAGCGCAGGTGATCGCGTTCGTCTACAAGCTGAAACGAAAGACGATCGCTTAATGGCAACCCAAGTCCCAACTGCCGGCGTGCAAGGTGGAACGCTCGCACAGCGGTTGAGTGCATCGGCCCCCATATTGGTGGCCGGCGCCTCCGTAATGCTCGTGTTGTTGATGATCGTGCCGGTGCCGGCGCCGATTCTTGACATTCTCTTGACGTTGAACATCGGCACGGCGCTCGTTATCATCGGCACCGCGCTCTATACGGAGAACGCGCTCGGATTCTCAGCATTTCCAACGTTGCTGTTGATCATTACGCTCTTCCGGCTATCGTTGAACATCACCGCGACCCGCTCGATATTGCTGCATGGTTACGCGGGCGAAGTGATCAACTTCTTCGGGCAGATCGTCATCGGCGGTAACTATGCCGTCGGCTTCGTGATCTTCCTCATCCTCATCATCATTCAGTTCGTCGTCATCACCAACGGCGCGGGCCGTGTTGCCGAAGTTGCGGCGCGTTTCACCTTGGACGCCATGCCCGGTAAGCAGCTCGCGATCGATGCCGACCTGAACGGCGGTTTGATCACCGAAGCCGAGGCGCGGCAACGCCGCAAAGATATTCAGCGCGCCGCCGACTTCTACGGCGCGATGGACGGTGCCAGCAAATTCGTGCGCGGCGACGCGATCGCCGCCGTGATCATCGTCGCGATCAACACGATCGGCGGCTTTATCGTCGGCGTTGCGCAGATGCACATGGACTTCGGTCAGGCACTGGCCCACTTCACGCTGTTGACCGTCGGAGAAGGCATCGTTACGCAGGTTCCGGCGCTGCTGATTTCCACCGCGACCGGTATCATCGTTACGCGTGCCGCCGCTGAATCGGACTTCGGTCGCGATATCACGCGCCAGCTGACGGCGCAGCCGAACGCGATGTTGATCGCGGCGATCATGACGGCCATCTTCGGGCTCGCCGGTCTCGCACGGCCGCTGATGTTCGGGCTTTCGATCATCCTATTCTTCATGTACGCCAATCGCCGCCGCAATCCGATTTCCGCAATCACCGGGGCGCTCGCTACACCGGCCCAAGCGGCAAACGCCGTTGCCGCAAACGCGTCCGGACCTGCGAAGCCCGCGGAGAGTGTCGTTCCGTTACTGTCGTACGATCCGATGGAACTCGAGATTGGGTTCGGTCTCATTCCGCTCGTGGATTCAAACCAGGGCGGGGATCTCTTGGAACGCATTACGTTGATCCGCCGCCATGCGGCACGTGATCTCGGCATCGTCGTGCCGCCGATTCGTGTTCGCGACAACCTGCAGCTGCGTCCGAATACGTACGTCGTCAAGATCTACGGATTGGAAGTGGCGCAAGCCGAGGTGATGGTCAGCCGCCTTCTCGCAATGAATCCTGGGACCGCGACCGCTCCGATCGACGGAATTCCGACGACCGAACCGGCCTTCGGACTCCCCGCGCTGTGGATCGCCGAAGGTGCCCGCGCCGAAGCCGAAATGGCGGGTTACACCGTCATCGATCCAACCAGCGTTATTGCCACGCACTTGACCGAGTTGATCAAGGGACATGCACCCGATCTGCTTGGACGTCAGGAAACATCGGCGCTGCTCGACAACATCAAGTCGCATTATCCGGTTGTGGTGGACGAGCTCGTTCCGGGTTTGCTGGCGGTTGGCGAAGTGCAGCGCGTTTTGCAGAATCTGCTTCGCGAACGTATTCCGGTTCGCAACCTCGTGCTGATTCTCGAGACGCTGTCGGATGCCGGACGCATAAGCAAAGACATCGACTTCCTCACGGAGAAAGTCCGTGCAGCGCTTGCCCGGCACATTTCTGCCGAGTACGCCGAGAACGGACTGCTGTCGGTCATCACGGTGGATCCGCGTCTCGAAGCGTTGCTTTCCGAAGCCGTCCGTCGCGGCGAGGACGCTTACGCGTTACTCGATCCGAATACGGTCTCGCGAATTTACGTTTCGTTGACGCATCAAATCACGGTTGCGCAGAACGCCGGTTTACAACCGGTGGTGCTGTGTTCGCCGGCCGTGCGACTTGCGCTGAAGCGGCTCACCGAGCGCGCGGCACCGCAATTGGTCGTTCTCTCGTATTCGGAGATTGCACCGGGGCTGCGCGTTGAATCGATCGGTCAAATTTCGACGACCGACGAGTCCCCACAGCCGATGGAATAGTTTGCTCTGATGCTTCGATCGCTCTTCGGTGGAAAGACCAGCAACGTACCACCTTCGAAACTGCCGCAACTCCACACGTTCATCGACGTGATGGTCGGCGGCCGCCCCGCGCGTTCGGTTACCGTGGAGTCGGTCGGGCCAAAGGGCATCGTTACAAAAGAATGTTTGGGCCGCGTCGGCGAGGCAGCGGTCATCGTCTACTCGGCAACGGGCGGGCGCTTCCGCGCGCAGACGAAGATCACCGGCGCGACGGCCACCACCACACAATTGGAAATCCCGCGCAAGATGAGCCTCGTTGGTGCCGCGGGCGGAACGCAGAAGCGTTCCAGCGTGCGCCTCGATACGATCGTCAATGGAACGTGGCGGTTCGCGCCGATGGGCGTCGGTAGCGGCGAATTCACGCGAGGGACGATCCGCGACATCAGTCGCGGCGGGTGCTCGCTGATCTGCGAGCGACCGTTGAAGCTCGGAACGAAAGTCGAAGTCCAGATGCCGCTGAAAGCCGGCGCGCCGCCGTTAACGCTGCTCGGTGAAGTGATGCGCCATGAGGCAATTCCCACCTCGGGCAAACATTCTCACGGATTACGGTTCCAAGGGGTCCGCCCAAGCGAGGATCAGGCCATCGTCGAGTTCATCAACCGTAAGCAGGCCGATCTGCGTAGCCGCGGCCTCGCATAGGGATTTCCATAAAGAACTGCCCTCCTTTGGCCGATGGTTTCAAAGGATAGCTTGGACTTCAGCGGGCAAAGCTTTAGCTTTGGCCGGTGGTCGCACTTTCGTCTTGGGAGCAATGGATGAGTAAGAGGGTCCTCATCGTCGACGATGCCGTCGTCATGCGAATGATGATCAAAGGGATACTTTCCAAAAACGGCTTTGAGGTCGTTGGAGAGGCCCAAAACGGCGTTGAGGCGGTTGAGAAATATAAGCAACTTCAACCGGACCTCGTCACCATGGACATGGTGATGCCGGAGATGGACGGCATTTCGGCGGTTAAGCAAATCGTCGCGTCCGATCCCAACGCGAAGATCATTATGTGTACGTCGATGGGTCAGCAAGCTTTGGTGGTCGAGGCCATTCAAGCCGGCGCAAAGTCATTCATCACCAAACCATTCCAACCCCCGAAAATTCTGGAAACGATCCAGAAGGTACTTTCATGAGCAATCAAGGCATGCAACTCAACGATCTGCAAAAAGATGCGCTGAAAGAAGTCGGCAACATCGGTGCGGGTCATGCCGCGACCGCGCTCTCGCAGTTGCTCAACACGAAGATCAACCTGAGCGAACCGCGCATCGACGTCATCAAGTTCCGCGACCTCGCATCGCGCGTCGGACACGAAAGCCGCACGGTTGCCGCGCTGCATATGTACGTCCGCGGTGAAGCGCCGGGCCAGATGGTCGTGCTCTTCGATCGTGAACAAGCCCTCGATTTCGTGAGCCAGTTCTTGCATCGCGTGATCGGCGACATTCAAATCTTTGATTCGATCGCTGATTCAACCCTGAAAGAACTCGGCAACATCATCGCGGGTTCGTACCTTACCGCCATCATTCAATTGACGGGCAGCAATCTGCTTCCGTCTGTTCCGACGTTGTCGTACGGCACGGTGCAAGCCGCGTTTCGCACCTTGATGTCGATCCTTCCGGACCAAGACGTCTTCTTGATCGAGTCGAGCTTCCTCGACAAAGAGAAAGAAGTCGCGGGGCAGTTCATTTTGATTCCGGAAACTGGGTCCTTGGGGCCGCTTCTTTCGGTCTTCGGCGTCGAGTAGGGTCTCGCGCGCGCGTCGCATTGCATGGCTGTGAAAGACACCTCGGTTCGGGAGACGTCGAAAAACCGCTTCGTGCGGTTTTTCGACTCGGCTGATTTTTGCGCGGAACAAGTTTTGAAACGCACGTCCTGTGCGGGCGCAAAAATCAGACGCTCCCGGACCGAGGTGTCTTTCACAGCCATGCAATGCTCGGTGGTATGCGAGTTGAAGCACGGGCCGGGACTCGGGCGGAGCGCTTGTAAATCATGAGCGACGAGCTTTTCAATCGCGACGAGTTTATCTCATACTTCCGTGATGAAGCCGAAGAGCTGCTTCAGCAGATCGATGCGGATCTGTTGCGGTTGGAAGAGAACGTTTCTTCCGGGCAGAGCGATGCCGAGATCGTTAACTCGCTCTTTCGTGCGCTTCATACCGTTAAGGGCAGTTCCGGCATGCTGGGCTTTACGCAGGTTCAGGAACTTGCGCATAAGCTGGAAAATTTGTGCGATCTTCTCCGTAAGGATCGCATGCCGCTGTCGGAGAGCTGCGTCGACGTTCTCTTTACCGGACGCGATTTACTGACCGGCCTCGTCGAGGCGGCCATCGGTGACGAAGAGGCGCCGACGGGAATCGAAGAGTACGTTCGCCGGCTCGATCAGTTCACGTCGATTTACGAAGAGACGGCGCACGTTATCGACGGGCACACGGGCGAAGAACATTCTTTTGAAGCGCAAGCCGCCGACGAGCAGCCTGTCGATGCGGGTAGCGGCGATGTGGCAGCGTTTGAGGCTGAGGTTGAGCGTTTGCTCGCGCAAGCGAGTCAAAAAGAAGAAGCGCCGGTCGCTGTTGCTCCCGAGCCGTTCATCAAAGAACTCCCGCCCGAACCGGTTGCCGCTGCGCCGGCTCCGCGCGTGGAAAAGGTTGCTGCTCCAGTTTCCGCTACGAACGGGAAGGCGAAGGCGCCGTCGATTCATCAGACGATCCGCGTCGACATCGAGCGTCTGGACGCGCTTTTGAATCTGGTCGGCGAACTGGTGATCAACCGTACGCGCATTTCGGATATCGCAAATACGCTCGAGCGGCTGATGCAGGACAAGGCCTCGGCCGATGCGTCGACCGGTATCATAACGCCGCTGGCCAAGGATTTGGTAGACAGCGCCGCATTGCTCGCTCGTACGACGAACGAGATTCAAGAGTCGATCATGAAAGTGCGCATGGTCCCGATCGGGCAGGTGTTCGACCGGTTCCCGCGGCTCGTGCGTGACGTTGCAAAGGCGCGCGGTAAAGAAGTGCAACTCGTCATCTCCGGCGCTGAAACGGATCTCGACAAAACGATCGTCGATGAAGTCGGTGAGCCGTTGATGCATCTGTTGCGCAACAACGTCGATCACGGTATCGAGCCACCGGACGAGCGCGAGCGCCTCGGTAAACCGCGCGCCGGGACGATCAAACTGAATGCCTATCACGAAGGCAATCAGATCATCATCGAAGTCTCCGACGACGGCGCCGGCATCAATCTCGAGAAAGTTCGCGCACGCGGCATCAAGCAAGGGTTGATCTCGGCTGACGACCGGCTGAGTGATCGCGAGATCGTCGAGTTGATTTTTACGCCCGGATTTTCGACGGCTGAGGTCGTTTCGGACGTCAGCGGACGCGGCGTCGGAATGGACGTCGTGAAACGGAACATCACCCGCCTCAAAGGCGTCTTTGACGTCGACACGGTGCCCGGTGAAGGTACCCGTTTTACGATCAAGCTGCCGCTGACGCTGGCGATCATCCAGGCGCTGCTCGTGCGCGTCGCGGAAGAACTCTATGCGATTCCGCTGGACTCGGTCATCGAGTCGCAGCGCGTTGAAATGGCCGACGTGCGCACGGTTCACGGTAACGAAGTGATCACGCTGCGTGGACAAGTCGTGCCGCTGCTTCGCATCGCCGAATTCTTTGAACTCGGCGGCGAGCGCGATCCGCAGAAGGTGATGATCGTCATCGTCGGGTTGCAAGGACGACAGGTCGGATTGGTCGTCGATTCGTTTGAAGGCGAGCAAGAGATCGTTATCAAGCCGCTCTCCGACGTTGTCGGGCGCATTGCCGGCATCTCGGGCGCAACGATTCTCGGCAACGGCTCGATATCGCTGATCATCGACGTTCATTCATTGGTCAGCGAAGCATATCAAGGCGGCAAAGTCGCGCGCGCCGAGTTCTCGGGAGTCTAATCGATCTATGGCACACATGACAGAAGAAAAGAAGCAACAGCTCTCAGGTGAGACGGTTCAAGTCGTTTCGTTCCAACTGGGAAGCGAAGAATATGGCGTCGACATCTCGCAAGTGCAAGAGATCATTCGCATGGTCGAGATTACGCATGTACCGCGCGCGCCGCGCTTCATGGAAGGCGTCATCAACCTGCGCGGTCAGCTGATTCCGATCATCGATCTGCGCACCCGTTTCGGCATGTCGCGCATCAATGCGACCAAGAGCACGCGAATCATCGTGACCGAGATCGGCAGTAAGCGCGTCGGCATGGTCGTCGATAGTGTCAGCGAAGTGCTGAATATACCGATCGAAAACGTTGAAGAAGCGCCCGAAATGATCGCGGGCGTCGGTACGGAGTACATTCAAGGCGTCGGCAAGATGAACGATCGCCTGATCATCATGCTGGACCTCACGATGGTCATCTCCGGCGAGGAAAAACAGGCGCTCGAACAAGTCGAGCCCGCCCTCTCGTAAAATTCTGAGGTCGGGGCCCTGCGATTCGGCAGGTCCGAAGGTCCACGCGGCGTGGCTGAGCAAGCCTGAGCCGCACGATGGTTTCATCGCCGATTGTCAGCGACGACTTCGTTGGGCGCCAAGAAGAGATCGAAGTTCTTCTTGATGAATTCCGGCGCGCTCGCGAGGAAGCAGCGCGCTTTGTCTTGATCGAAGGCGAGGCGGGAATCGGGAAGTCTCGCCTGCTGCGCGAATTCGCCGCGTGTATCGGCGACGACGCTGTGGTCGCACTGGGGCATTGTGCCGAAGATATCCGCCGGCCATATCTTCCGTTCCAAAGTATCCTGGAGACGCTGTTGCGGCGCAAGCTCTTTGCGCGTGCGACGGACGGGGCGTTGCTGGCTGAAGAAAAGGCCACCTATTTTGAAGCGGTCGCAGAGGCGGTTCATCGAGAATCGACGCGACGGCCAATTGTTGGCATCCTTGAGGATGCGCATTGGGCAGATGACGCATCGCTGGAACTGCTGAGGTTTTTGGCCGCGAGCCTTGGCGATGCGCGCGTGCTCTTTGCGGTCTCCCTTCGCGCCGACGATGCGATGAACAACGCGGCTCTGGCGCGACTACGTTTTTCGATGTCACGTGCACGAGCTACGACGATTGCGTTGCACGGTCTGCGGCGAAACGAGCTCAAGCGCCTCATCGTCGAGCTCGCGCGAGCACGTCCCGCAAACGTTGAGCCGCACCTGATCGCACAGATCGAACAATTATCCGAAGGAAATCCACTCTTTGTCGAAGAGCTCACGCGCATCGCGCTCGAGACGGGTGAACTGACGTTTCGTACCAGCGTCCCACTTTCCGTGCAAGCGACATTGACGGAACGGCTCTCGGCATTTTCGTCGCGTGAGCGCGATTTGCTCATTCGCGCAGCGATCGTTGGAGCGACCTTCCAAGCAGATTTTCTTGCTGCAATCTCGCAAGTCCCGATTTCAGAAGCGCTCGCGACGGTTCAACGAGCGGTGTCACGCGGGGTTCTCGTTGCTGCAGAAGAGTCGCCGATGCATTTCACCTTTCGGCATGCGCTGATCCGTCAAGCTCTGGCGGATCAACTGGTTCTGGCGCTGGCAGCGCCGCTACACGTGCGCATCGCCGAAGCGATCGAATTGGAGCCGAACGCAGGCAGTCGAGCGGCAGAACTCGCGTACCACTATTCGGAAGCACGGGTCGCGGAAAAAGCTCGCACCTATAACGAAGCGGCGGGTGAAGCGGCCACCGAAGTTTATGCATATCGAGACGCGATTCGCTTTTTCGTCAACGCCTTGAAATGGGAGTATCCGGCGGGGCCTGCGCGGGCGGCGCTTTGCGAGCGAATCGCGATGCTGTTATATATCGAGGGTATCGGTGAGGAGCCGGCACGATGGTTCGAGCGAAGTCGAACGGAGTACGCGCTCCTGGGCGATTTTGCCGGCATGGCGCATGCGTTGCTCTTACTTGCCGATCAGCGTTGGGTCGACGCGCGGACGGCGGACAGCTTACGCGACGCATCCGAAGCGGCTGCAATGCTGGAGCGGTCGGGACAGACGGAATCGGTCGCGCAAGCCACGCTGTCGATTGCACGTTTTGCGATTACACTGGGTCATCCGACGCAGGCGCTCGCGCATATTCGCACGGCTTCACGCTTACGCTCCGGGTTCAGCCAAGGCATGCTGGCGATGTTCTATGAGGTGCGTGCGGAAACGCGGGCAGCGCTCGGTGATACCCCGCGGGCGCTGAAAGACTGTGCGAAAGCCTCACGTCTCGTTGCGCAAACGGGCGTGAGCGACTTGATTGCGCAAGTAGAAAACAATTGCGCGCTCGTCGCGGTGGATCTGGGCGAACTGCACCTGGCGGAAGGCCATCATCGAAAATCGATGAACGAAGCGCGCCGCACCGGTTTGATGTGGCGCGTAGCCTACTGCGCAATGAATTACGCCTGGACGCTTATGCTCAAGGGCGAGCTCGCGAAAGCGCGAGAGTTTGTCATTGAGGCGTTAGGATGTGGCGTGACGACGGCAACGTTCAAAACGAAGGCCGCTAGCGTCGGCATCCCATTAGCCTTGGCACTCAATGATAGGCAGCTGTTGGGCAGCTGTGCCGATGACGACGTTCTCTCGTACGCCGAACGCTCTCACGAAATTCAGCGCATTGCATCGGTCTCGGCGGCGCTGGCGGAGCTGCGCTGTGCGCAAGGTTCAACGAGCGAAGGGCACGAGATTATTGCGAATGCGCTGCGTACCATCTCCAGCGGCCACCGATGCTGGTCGCTGTGGTTCGAGACCGGACGGCTTGGACGTCCTGAGGAGCTGGCTCTGGCAAGAACGTTGGTTACCGGCTCGATGGGGCGCCCGCGCATCCTTCGGCTCTATCGCATGTTCTTGGCGGCGTGCGCGCTTCGTGACGTAGATCCGCTAAAGAGCACACGCTTGGCAAGCAGTGCCGCCAAGGGCTTCGAGCAAATCGACTTTCGTTGGTACGCCGCGGCTTGCTGCGAACTCACCGGCGATGCGCAGGGAGCGCTTCGGGCATACGAAGCGATGGGCGCCGTTCGTGATGTGCAGCGGCTGACGACCGTGCACGAAGCAGAGAGAACGGTTTCCCCCAAACTTTCGCCACGTCAGATGCAAATCGCGCGGCTCGTGGCGCGCGGAGAGACGAACCGGTCCATCGCGCACGAACTCCATATCAGCGAGCACACGGTCGAACATCACCTCACATCGATCTTCGGCCGTCTGGGGGTCCATTCACGGGCGCAGCTCGGCGCCTACGTCGCCTCATTTGAATCCCATAGCGGAAATCCAGGATAGCCGCTCGGACGCACGCTTCCTATAATCAGAGAAACTGGCTCGAACTGGGAGGCGGCATGTTTAAGGTGTTGCGTGGCTGCGGCGCGCTCGTGATCCTGGCACTGCTCGTTGGGACGATTTCCGTTGCCGGAACGACCGGCACCGTCAGCGGACAAGTCACTGAAAACGGCGTGCCAATAGCGGGCGCTCAAGTGACCGCGGTAAGTCCGTCACAGAGTGCGTCGATCGCTACCGATTCCAATGGGCGGTTCACGTTCATATCGCTCGCACCTGACACCTACACGTTGAGCGTTGAAAAACAGGGCTACGCGCCGGTGTCGATCGCGGGCATCGCTGTTTTTGCCGACCAAAACCAAACACTCCCGATAGCGCTGCAAAAGGCGCTGAAACAAATTGCCCAAGTTACCTCGCGCTCGTCGCTGAGCCCGGTGCGCCCGGGAACGACGACGGATGTGTACTCTGTCAACGGATCGGCTGCGGCCGCAGCGGCGCCGCTCGGCGGGGGTGGTTCGTTGAACCAGTTGTATTCGGCAATTGCATCCATGCCGGGAGCATACGTGCCGGTGAATCAAGTCGGCGTCAATCAAACGGTCTACATCCGCGGCGGCAATTACGACCAGATCGGATTCGAATACGACGGCATTCCATTGAACCGCTCGTTCGATAACTATCCAAGCGGCTCGGAAAGCACACTCGGTCAACAAGAACTGGAAATCTACACCGGCGGGGGAGGCGCTGACGCCAATGCAACGGGGCTCGCCGGCTTTATCAATCAGGTCATCAAGTCCGGAACATATCCGGGATATGCAACGGTTGGTGCAGCATCCGGTGCGCCGGCGTTCTACCATGATTTGCGTCTCGACGCGGGCGGTGCGTCGCCGAATCGGTTGTTCTCGTATTACGTGGGCCTCAGCGGAACAAATCAAGACTTCCGCTATTTCGATCAGTACAACGGCGCCGACCTCATCGACCAGTTTCCGTACGCGCATTACGTCGCCGACATCACAACGAATCTACCATTTTTCCCGGCCATGTATCCAACGTGCAGCAATGCGGATGGGAGCTATCTCAATCCCGTCGCACCGGGCAATGCGGCGAACACCGGTTCACCGGTAACCGTTTCGGCAGATCCCGGCTGCTTTGGCGCTTACGGTCCACAGTACGGCAGCACCTCGAGTCTTTATAATCGTGAAGCGGTGGGCAATTTTCACTTCGGTATTCCGCATAAGCACGACGGCGGCAGCGACGACGTGCAAGTGCTGTTGATGTCGTCCGCCAACTACACGAAGTTTTACAGCAGCGTCAACGATGCGGGACCGCTTGGCATAGCTCTCGTAAACGCGGGCCACGTCAATCAATGGCCCGACGCGTATACCTTCCCGACTGGTACGCCCTGGCTCGCTTCTGCCGACACGCCCGAGATTGCGTACATGTTTCCCGGTTCGCCAATGAACCGTTGTGCAAACGTGACCGGTGTCCCGAACGCGTGCCCGCTCGATGCGAGCGGCAATCAGACCTTCTCGGAGGTTCCAGCTGACTATCGCGACGGCCGTTGGGACACCGCAAACATCGTCAAGGTGCAATATCAAAAAAACATCGGATCGAATGCTTACGTACGTCTTTTCGGCTACACGTTTTATTCGAATACGAACCGCAGCAGTGCAAACGGGTACGGCAATAACGTGTCTCTTGGCGTGACCAATTATGACTACGAGGTCGACTCGCACACGCGCGGTCTCCAAATGCAGTTCGGCGATCAACTTTCGAGCAAGCATCTTTTGAGCGGTATGGTCGACTATCTGACCTCATCGACGCTGCGGTACTTCAACAACAACAACTTCAACACGAGTAGTCAGCAAGTCAGCAGCTTCACGAACGGATCGCGCTGCTTTTCGGTCTACAACGCCGGCCCGAGCAGTGTGAATAATCCGGCTACGGGTTCACCCTATGGCGTGCAACCGATCGCAGATACCGGTGCAGCACCCCAAACGACAGTCTATGCAATTGGCGACCCGGCACCGTGCAACGATCCGATCACGCAAGGACAATTTACGACGCCATTCGGCGTACCGATAACGAGCGCTCCGACTGAAACCGGGTTTTCTTCGGCAAATCCATGTTCCGACGGCGAGGTTTCACCTACCGCACCGGCGTGTTTGTCGGGAGCGAAGATGTCGTTGACGTATCTCGGCAATCAAGGCGAGATCAACGCGATAACGCCAAAATTCGTCAACGCGTCGTTGACCGATGAATGGAGGCCGAACGACAAACTCTATGTTTCGGGCAGCGTGCGATTCGACCGCGATGAATTCGATCTTGCGAACACCAATTCGCCCGCGACAAACTTCTGGTTCAGTGCGGCACAAAAGGAATTCTGCGTCAATCCTGTGACCCGGCAGCCGTTGATCGTTCCTCAGCCGCCTCAGAGTATTTCGGTGGCAACGCCGTTTGTTGCGCTGACGTGCCCGGTCGACACGTCAACCGGCACACCGATTCAAACCGTGCATCCAGACGGCACCGACGGCATCCTGCTTACGAACAACTACCCATCATCCTACACGCAGTCATACGTCGAGCCGCGGCTTTCGGCCACGTTCACGGTCAGCCCAGACACGGTCGTACGAGCGTCGGCCGGAAGGTATGCGCAGGAACCTCAAAATTATGAGATTCAGTACGATTCCCTCGAATCGAATCTCGCCTCGACGCTGCTCGGCTTCATTCCCTTCGGGTTCAGTTCGCCGCTGCATGAAGCGCAGGCGCAATTCTCCAACAACTATGACCTCTCGTATGAACATCACTTCAAGGGTACGGACATATCGTTCAAGCTTACGCCGTACTATCGGTGGGCCACGAACCAGCTCTATGAAACGCTTTCACTCCCGAGCCTGAACATCTCGCCTTCGTTCAATTCCGGTACGCAACGGACCGACGGAATCGAGTTCGAGGTCACGAAAGGTGACTTCGACAAGAACGGTCTTGCGGGTACGTTCTCGTACACGTACACAAACGCGTCCGAGAAGTGGAATAATTTTCCGGATTCTACGACGAATCCGATTGACCAGTACAATCAAGACATCCAGGAATTCAACGCACTGACACAAGCCGGCGGAGGATCGCCGTGCTACGCGCCCTCGGCTGATGGAACTCCCGACAATAGTTGCGGAACGGCGTCGATCCGCAATCCGTACTATGCCATGCATCCGCAAACGCTTCTCAATCGTGACGACTGGTATGCAGTTGGCCTTGATTTCCCGTATCTCGCTCCAAACACGTTTGCGCTGGTTCTCAATTACAAACATGACCGCTTTTCGATAACGCCCGCGATGTCGCTCGCGCAAGGGACGACCTACGGAACACCGGCCGACGTCCAAGGCGTCGACCCGCGCGCATGCTCGGCAAATCAGACCGGCGCCGGCATTACGACCGGTAACCCGCTCAATGCGGACTACACGTCCTGCTCGCATGCATTGACGAACGACGGGACGTCGCCCGGAACGTTGTACATTCCAAATCCGGAGACCGGCACGTTCGATACGTTCGGCGAGTTTCGCCAGCCATGGCAGTTCAATCTCGGGCTGCAGCTGTCGTACGATATAAGCCCGCGCATCACGGCAAAGGTTATCGTGGCGAATTTGATCAACCGCTGCTTCGGTGGTTCCTCCGAGCCATGGACTGCCGCGTATGCACCAAGCAACACGGTGTGTGGTTATACATCGAACCTCTTTTATGTTGGCGGCGGCTTCTACAATGGTTCCGGCCCGACCGACACGGCGGCAAACGGCGTGCCGCTCAATCCGTATTTTGCTCATTCGTTCGTGCCCGCATATGGGGACGTGAATGCGTTCAACTATCCAATGCCGCTGAACGTGTATTTCTCGGTTCAGATCAAACTGTGATTTCCTGGGCACCGGCCGCGGTGCGTTCGTTCGCTGCGGTCTGTGCCCTGTTGACCATTGGGGCCATATCCGAACGGCCGCGTTTCGATGTGGATGCGATGCAACGGATCGTGAATGTATCAAACGCGGTCATTTCACCGGACGGCAACCGCATTGCTTACCTCGCGTCGCGCAACGTTCTAGAGAGAAATACGTCCGTTGACGCGCTGCATGTTTATGACCTAAGGAACGGAAGCGATCGAACGGTTCCATTTGCGCATGAGTCGTATTCCGGATTGGAGTGGAGCGGCGACGGCCGGCTGGCTTTCATCGCCGATGACGCCCATACGAAAGTCGATCAGCTTTACGTAACGGATGCTGAAATATCGACGGAACGACGATTGACTTCCGGAACGACCGAAGTTCTGGATGCGGGGTGGGGCCATGACGGCGCGCAGTTGGCCTTCCTTCGGCGAGATCCAGCGCCTCAGCGAAACGGCGTCGCGAAATACCGCGATGCCTTTGAAGTCTCCGACAACGCTTACCTCGTAAAAAGCCCGGTGCAGCCCGCGCACCTCTGGACGATCTCGCTCGCCGGCGTCGAGCGACGCATCACCGCCGGCGCGTGGAGCGTCCGCGATGAGCCGGTTACGTGGTCGGTCGGCAATGCGTCGCTTCTCTACGAGCGTGTACCCAACGCAATTTATGGCATACGCGACCGGTCAGTCGTCGAGCGGGCGAATCTTGATTCAGGAGCGAGCACGAAGCTCACGGTGCACGCTGCGTACGAAAGCGACGCACTGTACAGTCCCGACGGCCGCAAGGCGGCGTTTCTCTATCCACGCGATGGTGTGCCTCAAAATGAGCCGGAGATATCGGTCGTACCCTCTCAGGGCGGCGCGTCGCGGGATATCAGCCGGAGACTCGACCGCCACGTCGAGGATTACGCGTGGTATGACGATGCACATCTTCTAGCGCGCGTCTACGACCGCACGCGTGTCCGCTTATTTTTGATCTCGCTCGATGGAGGGCACGCCGAGATACCGGTCGGCGAAGTCCGTGATGCCTCCATCGATGCAAAGCAGAGCGCGGACCGGCGCGGCGACGTTGTGTTTACCGGTTCGACACCCTCGCATCCAACCGAACTCTACTATGTGCCCCGTGGCGCGTCTTCACCGCAGCGGCTTTCGCGCTTCAATGACGCGATCGCTGCACTACAGTTGGGTTCGCAAACGGAATTTTCTTGGAAGAGTGGCTCTGTTGTAGAATACGGCGTTCTGACCTATCCTCCCGGCTACGACCGGCATCGGCACTATCCGCTTGCGGTGCGAATTCACGGAGGACCTGCGTTGTCGTCTCTCACCGCATTCGATCCCTTTTATCAATTGGCAGCGGCGCGTGGCTATGTCGTCTTTGCGCCAAACTATCGCGGTTCCAGCAACAACGGAAACGCCTTCGAGCACGCGATCTTCAACGATGCGAGCATCGGCCCCGGGACCGACGTAATGTCCGGGATCGAGGCCGTCATAGGGACGACAAGTGTCGACCGCAATCGTATCGGTATCTCCGGATGGTCGTATGGCGGCCAACTCACGACATGGATGATCGCGAAGTATCACATCTGGAAAGCGGCCGTTACGGGTGCGGGCGTAAACGATCTCGTCGTCGACTACGCCGTCGCGGACGACATCGACGACGACCGTCACGCCTTTTCCGGTCCCCCGTACGCGGGCAACGCTATCAAACAATGGCAGAGCCAATCTCCGATAACGTTCGTCAAGCAGATCGACACGCCCACGCTGATCCTTTCGAATGTTGACGATGTTCGCGTACCTGTTGTTGAGTCGTACGAACTCTATCACGCGTTGCGCGATCGCGACGTGCCGGTTCGTTTCTACGTCTATCCTACCGGCGGTCATCTTCCCAGCGGACCGGTGCGCTTAGCCGATGCTTATACAAAGTGGCTCGATTGGTTCGATACCTATCTGCGCCCATAAGGATTACGATCGTACGGGGAACGCTTTGCACCATCAACCGTGACTCGATAGCGAAAACCGGTACCGAGCTTACTATAGAGGTTGAGCCACGCACCGGGCCGATCGACGTGCAGCACCTCGGCCGAGGCGCGCAGCGGATGGTCCGGTCGAAGCTCGAGCGTCTTCAATCCACTCAGCACATATGCTCCGCGCGTCTGGTAGCCCGATCCCCGATACTCCATCAGTGTCGCGATGCCGTTCCTGTCGACGACCAGAGCGCTGCGTTCGTCCACACCCAAGCCGTAGATTGGACCGTTCGTTAGATGCTCGTGTCGTGCGCGCGCCATGAAGGCAACGAGGCGACCGAAGCGATCGCGTCGTGCAAAATGTGTGTCTGTTATGATGCCTTGCAGCGGAGGCCACGCCAGAAAACCGGTCGTGAAACTGATCTCCGGCTCGAAGGGATTGCGGGCGGCGTTTTGCGTGCGCACGGAGAAATCGTCGTTCGGATGCAGCCGGTCGGCAGCGGCCGAATCGAAGATCACCGAGCCCTGCACGGCGAGTCCAGCACTTGTGCCGCCAACGACGCCGCCGCGCGCCCACAGCCGCCGCACCGCTGCAATGAGAGCACTCCCTTTCCACGGAACGTAGTTCGCTTGGTCGCCGCCGGCGAAGTAGACCGCATCAGCTTCATCGATATACCGCGCTAGTGCATCGACCGATGCACGCGACGCGCAGCTCGGGATGCCGATCATGCGTACGGATTGAAACGGTCCGAGCGGTTCGATATACGCACTGTACTCGTCCTCGTCGGTGTGAGCTCGAAGGACGATCACGTTCCCACCGCGAGCCCGCTGGCTGCCCGTCAGGACCTGATGCATCCAGCGAAAAGTCCCATCAATCGACGTTCCGCCGCCGCTCAATACAAGACCTGGCCCATGCAGCGCCGAGGTTGTGCGCTCGAACGTGCCGGCTGCGCGGAACAGCTTCGGTGCGCACGTATTCGGCGGATCGTTTGCGTTCGTTAGGCGCCATGCTGCAACATTCCAAAACGCGCCGGAGAGCGATGTCGTCTGCCCGCGCAGTCGCTCGCTAAACGCGTTGACCTGCGTACGCCGATAGATCAGCGCGATCGGCAGTTCACGATAGAGAGCCGACTGCAGCGACCGGTAGACCGCCGTGCGTTTCGCGGGGTCGTACGTCGCAAGGCCGGCCTTTAACAATGAATCGATACGCGGATCGCAAACGCGTGATTTGTTGTAGCCGTTCGGTGGAACGTTTGTGCAAGCGAACTGATCCGTTGTGTCGGGATCGTCGCCATTCTCGAACGAGTAGAGCGCCATTTGAAACTTCCCGCCGTAAACCGGGCCGCCTTCGCCTGCCGGCGCGACGAACTGTGAGATATCGAACTGCTTGAGCGTCACATGGACTCCGACGGCGCGCTCGTACTCGACGACGTTATCGGCGAACGTGGCATCTCCGGGCGTCGCGGCTTGCAGGATCAACAGTACGTCGAGCGCGCGTCCTGCCTTGTGGCGAATGCCGTCGGAGCCCATATGCCAACCGGCACGGTCGAGGAGCGATCGCGCGTCTTTGGGGTCGTACGGAATATCAGGATACGCCGCGGGATCGAACGCCCAAAGGAAGAGACCCGCGCCCGCATGACGGCTCTCGAGTGCGCCGCGATAGGTTTTCTGTATCAGTTGCGGGATGTCGATCGCTTCGGCAAGTGCATGTCGAACGCGCGGATCAGACGTGAGCGGATCCTGCGTGTTGAAGATGATCGCACCCACGGCGTTTTGCTGGGTGCTCGTCACGATGTACCCGGGCACTGCCTTCAGCAGGGGGAAATCGGCGAAGTTCTGGTCGTCGAAATATCCGTCGACTTCGCGCGTTTTTAACAGGTTGATCGCCGTCTGCGAGTTCTCGACAAAACGGATGACAATGGTCGAGATGCCCGGCTTGCCTTTCCAGTAAAATGGATTCCGGCGCAGTTCCACGCGATCTCCGCGCGACCAATGCGTCACAATATAAGGACCCGAGCCAAAGGGCGCCGAGTCAAAAGGCACGTCATTGAAGTCGGGCGAGTTTTCAAGAACGTGTTTTGGAAGAATGGGAAAACCCTGAGGCGCCTCAACGACGACAATCACGGGCGGAAAGGGCCGCTTCAGATGAAGCACAAGCGTCGTTTCATTTGGAGCGTCCGCGCGCGCCACGTCATCATAGGCGAAGCGGCTCTGCACGTTGTTGCGCGGATTGTTGATGGCATTGATTGACCAGGCGCAGTCGGCCGCGGTGAGCGGCGTGCCGTCGCCGAAGCGGATACCGCGGCGAATGTGATATACGATTGTTTTCCCGTCGGCGCTAATGCCGCCGTTTCGCAGCGTCGGAACCTCGGTCGCAACGTCCGGAATCAGTCGTCCTCTATCGTCGTATTTCACCAGATACGAGAAGATCAACATCGAGAACTCAGTTGACGAGGTTCCGTTTTCAAGCGCCGGATTGAGCGAACGCGGTTGCCATTGCTGTGCGATTTGCAGTGTGCCGGCCGGCGTGGCGGGGCGTGCGCATCCGACTATCAGGGCTGCGAAGACCACGGCACCCCAGAATCTCGGCTTGATCACAACGGTATTCTCCGCGCTGCAATTGACCCGACGATCCGCCCGGCGCGGTTCGTCACGTCGGGTAAAGCAAAATTCTTCAACAGCTCGACTTGGTGGTCGGATAGGACTTCGATGGCGCGCAGCGCAGCGATTGAAGCGGGGGGGCGCGCGCGCGCTGCACCGTCGACGACCTTAACCGCGATACCGGCTCCCCGCTCGATTGCCGCAGTCGCGTGGACTCCCTCAGCACCGCCCTTACAAACGAGCGAACCGCCTCCCGCGCGTATAAGCGCTGCGTCGAAATCATTCGTGCCGGACATATATTCGGGATACGCGATCATTGCGTCACGGACGATACGCAGTGCGCGAACCACGTCAGCATCCATGTCGGCGAAGGTTGCAAATCGCATGTAGGAAATCGCGGCATTGCGCAACGGGACGGCATAGACCGGAATCCCACAGCCGTCGACGCCGACGATAAGGCTATGCGCATCGACGTCGGACATGCTTGCGCAGAAGCCCAGAATACGTTGTTGCGCGGGATTTGCCGCGTCCAGGTACGTTGCCGGATCTGCGCCCAGCAGTTTGCAGAGCGCGAGAATGCCCGCATGCTTGCCGGAGCAATTGTGATAAATGGGCGCAGCCGGGAACCCGCGCCGTTGAAGCAACGCGGCGTATTCGGCGGCATAAGGATAGTCCGCTCCACACTGCAACGCGCTCTCATCCATGCCGATTTTGCGCAAAATCGAACCCACGGCTTCAATGTGAAAAGGTTCACCGGCGTGCGACGCAGTCATTACCGCAAGTTCACGCTGATCGAGCCCAAAGTGTTCGACGACCCCCGCTAGCACGGAGGTCGCTGAAATGAACGGCTTCGCGGCGGAGCGCAGATAGACCGGGCTACGAATATCCCCGAGCGCGAGCAAAAGCTCGCCGTTGCTGCCGACTGCGCAGGCCGCCACCTCGTGGACCGACTCGACGTGCCCTCCGCGGGCAACCTCAACCAGAGGGACTCCGGAGAGACGGCGCAACATGCATTCATCGTAGAGGTGCGTGCACAGTTGCGGTATCGCGGATTTCCGCCATTGAGGCGCCCGTCACTCATATCAACTAATGTATTAGTTGACAAGCCTCAAGCCAGGTGCTAGTCTACTCCTAAGGAATTAAGAGTATCCGCTCAAAGCGGAACGGAGGACTGTGCCACGTGGCTCGTAAGAAATCACCCACCCTAACCGAAGGCGAATTGCGTGTTATGGAGGCGCTCTGGCGCCTTGAGCGCGGAACCGTCGCTGAAGTCTCCGAGGCCATGCCTCCGCCGCCCGTGGCGTACAATACCGTGCTGACGACGTTGCGCATCTTGGAGCAAAAAGGGCACGTGGGCCATGAAGAGGCCGGTCGTGCCTACATATATCACCCGCTGATCGCGCGCGAAGCCGCGGCTCAGTCAGCGGTAAAGCAGGTCGTTTCGAAATTCTTTGGCGACAGCACCGGCGCGCTTGCGCTACGATTGATCGAGAACGAACGTCCTTCGGATGATGAACTGACGCGTCTACGCTCGTTGATCGAGCGCTATGAGGAAAAGCCGTAAATGTCGCTGCTTCCCGTTTTTGAGTCGGTCGCACGTGTCGCGATCGCTATTTTGGTGAACGGGCTTTGGCAAGGCGCGCTGATCGCATTCGTTGCGTGGCTCGCGTTGAGAATCTTCAATCACGCGAACGCAAGTACGCGATACGCCGTTTGGGCGCTCGCGCTTGCCGGCGTCATCGTCGTTCCCATTGCGACGAGTCTCTCTCGCGTTTCCGTCGATACGCCGGCCAGTGAAACGGCAAACACGTCGACGAGTGCGCCGATTGCACGCACCTCGCATACAAGCCGCAGCAATATGCGCTACGCGCAAACATCGTTGTCTCGCGTGAAAAAATCATCTCCGGCGAGTCTCACAAACGCAGCCGTTCCGGTGGTAGCGTCGCATCGGTTCCACGTCGCCGTGCCCAGCATGGCAGCGGTCATCGTTTTCGGTCTGTGGCTGCTCGCTGCGTTGGTCGTCCTGTTTCGCCTGGCGATTGCGATGGTCTCCCTCGAACGCCTGAAACGTGACGCGCTTCCGCTCGCCGTGGATTATCGCGACGCGATGCCGCGCTGGGAAGCCGCTCTCAAAGGGCATCGCGACGTTCGGCTCTGCGTCTCGGACGACGTCGAAGTTCCGGTCGCGATCGGTCTCTTCGACTCGATGATTCTGCTTCCGGCGCATCTGGTACACTCGCTCGAGCCCTCCGAAGTCGATCAGATCAGCTTGCACGAACTTGCGCACCTTCTACGCGCCGACGATTGGACGAACGGTCTTCAACGTGTGGCCTGCGCGCTTCTCTTCTTCAATCCGGCCGTGTGGTTCATTGCGCGACAGCTCGATATCGAGCGTGAAGTGGCCTGCGATGATTTCGTGTTGCAGTTGACCGGAGCCGTGCGACCCTATGCATTCTGCCTGACAAAGATGGCCGAAATGACGGCCTGGCCGCACCGCGCAATACCCGCGCCCGGCGTCTTCGTGACACGCAAAAACATCTCGATTCGTATCGAGCGTCTGCTGCGGACCGGTCGCGCCATCGGTTCATCGATTGCACCGAGCGTTGCCGCCGCCGTCACGGTCGCGTTGCTCGCCATCTTTTTCCTCCTGCGAACAATGACGCCGAGCATCGCATTCACGGAATTTCCGCAAGCCGCTCCTGCGGTGTCTCCATTGCAACCTGCTGCGCTTGCGCGCGTATTGCCGCCCGGTCCGCATCACGCGTCTGCCACAGTTTTTGCCCGTGCAGCTGCGCCGCCTTCGGTCGCCGTGACGGTTACGCTTGCGCCGGTTGCTCCGCCGGATACGTCGGCGATACTTCGCCAAGAACGCGACGCGTTGTCCCGTGAACAGCGCGACACGTTGCAATCGCGCCAAGTGGCGTCGGTCGTGAAAGAATCCGTCAAGGAATCGATTAGCGCATCCACACAGGCCCAAGCAAAAGCGATGGCTGCCGCCTTGACCCCGCCCGTGCCGCAAGTCGCACAAGAGCCGCGCGACGGGCGCAGCGGTCCGGATTGCACCGGGTGTGACTATGCGAACGCGAACATGGTCAACAAAGACTTTAGCAATCGCACCTTGGAGGGGACAAACTTTTCGCGCGCCGATCTACACGGTTCCCGTTTCGACCACGCCACGTTGACCGGCGTGAACTTTAAAGACGCAAATCTCGAAGGCGTGTCGTTTGCCGGCGCCAGCATGGAAGGCTGCAACCTCAAAGGTGCGCGCCTTGCCGGTGCCCGTTTCGATGGCGCGCAACTTACGGGATGCAACATCGACCCTCGTGCACTCTCTCCCGATCAAGCGCGCGTTGTATTGAGTTCCTGCGAAGGCTGTAACTTTGCGCACGCCGATCTTCACGGGATGGATCTGCGCAACGTCCACCTGGAAGGCGCCGATCTTGCCTACGCCGACTTACGCGGGACCGATCTGCGTGGAGCGATGTTCACCGGCGTCAACTTCGCGCATGCGCGATTGGCTGGTGCGAACGTCGATAACACCGACTTCACCGGCTGCGATTTCGCCTATGCAGACCTGCGCAACGTCGATCTTTCCAAAGCATCAATGACCGGCAGTACCTTAGGTAATGCCATTATGCGCGACTAGCGCCGGAGGAAGACCATGGCTCGTTTCTACATCGCAGCGTTGTGTGCGCTAGCGCTGGTTCTCTTCGCCCCTCAACTCCGGGCCGATTCAAACCCGTTGCATTGCGTCGGCTGCGATTTCAGCCGCGCCGATCTTCATGGGCGGAATTTTGAAGGCGTCTCGTATGTCGGAGCGGACTTCCAAGGGTCGAACTTGCAAAATGCAAACTTTCGAAATGCCAAGCTCGTGGGTGCGGACTTTCGCGATGCCGACCTGCGCGGCGCCGATTTGACCGGGGCAGACCTCACCGGTGTGGCACTGCGTGGAGCGCGATTGCAAGGTGCAAAGATGGACGGCGTGCGCGCTACCGGCGTCGACATACGTGGCATCGGTGACGGCTTGAACGATGCGGAACTGCGCGGGCTTTTAGGAGATTGCACCGGCTGCAACGCGCGCGACGCCAATTTAAGCGGGCGCGACCTTTCAGGCATAAAAATGATCGGTGCCGATCTGCAAAGCGCTCGCGCGAGCGGCGCGCATTTTCGCGATGCCGATTTGATCGGCGTCGACTTTCGCGACGCCGACCTGCGCAACGCCGATTTTCAGAATGCGGCGCTCTGCTGGCATAACAGTGTCGACCGCGACGGAACGCGGGAGCTCCTGGAGCCGTCGTGTGCCGATATGCGCGGTGCCGACGTCCACGGGGCCAGTTTTCGGAATATCCAAATGTGCGACGAAGATCGCGGTGAGCGCCACTGCAGCGCTGTCGATGCGGCCACGTTCCGGAACCTGAGCCGCTCCTCGCTCGAGGGAGCAACCCTACCATAAACCTGGGACGTAACGGGCAGGCCCGGTCGTGCGTTTCCGTCGTAGAATGGAAGCCATGCGTATCAACCTGCCTGCAGCGCTCATCGCGGCTGCGTTTCTTGCCGTCCCTGCCCTGAGTTCGCTCACCCCGGCAGTTGCGCAGACCACCACGGCGGCCGCCCCTGCGGCGACGATGCCGCCGCAGATCATTCATCTATATACGAATCGCACGTGCAGCATTTTGCACAAGACCGTCGCGCCGGCGATCGGCATGATGATCCAAAACGACAAGACGATCGCCAAAAGCCCAGACCTTTTCAAGCAGTATAACTTTGCGATGGGTTACGGTAGCCAAGGTTCGCAAGACATGGCCGTGATGCGCATGGAGAATCTCGTCGGTCCGCTCGCCGATAACGTGATGGCGATTCACAAAGAGCTCGACGATCCGAACGCCTTTCCACCGGTTGCGCGCAATGAAGAAGATCGCCGCCTTCTGAAGATCAAAGACGAGATGCTTCGGACCCTCGCCACGCAAGAAGGCGCGCTCGATATCATCAACGGTTTCGTGACGACCCAGCAGCTCTCAGAGATGCAGCATGAGGGGTTCGGATATATCGGGGCGATCACCGATCCGCAAACCACTAAGAGCGGTGCGCCGCCGAACGGTCCTTACTCGAGCTTTTATCCGACGCCTCCGCCGGGTTCTCAAAATTTTGACGACTCGCTCACCAATGCCGGTCTTCCGGCAAATCCATATCAGCTGGATCTGTCGCGTTTACCGGGACTCACGCTCGGCTACAATCCCGTTTCTCGCTTGAAAGACGGCGTGGAATGGACGCAATCCGAAGGCGCTAAGCAAGAAGACACGCTGTCGAAAGACGTTATCGATGCGGCTAAGTCGTGCGAATCTCACACGACCGTTGTGCCTGCCGCAACCCCGACACCGTAAGCAAGTCCAGTAAATCGCATCAGCCCCTCGAAGGGCCCGTATGCAGCAAAAGCGTCGTACCATAAGGCCCGCGCGCGTGCGACGGCGTCTTCGCGCTCGGCGTGCAACCGGTTCGCGGTATTGCGCGCGGCGTGCGGTACGATATCGAGCAACACGTCGCGATCGTGAACGTCGCCGAGCGCGTCTTGCATTTGCATCAAGCGAACACCGGCGTCGTGTAACGACGGCTCGAATGTAGAAAATCGTTCCAACGCGTAACGCAACCGTTTGCATGCAATCCGTAACGCGTGGATCTCTGCGGATCGTCCTCGGCGAAGTGCCGGAGCAACGGCGAGAAGTTCGGCAAAGCGAACGATCGCAACGCGCCGCATAACGGCGTCCCGATCGAACGTATCGCTTAGATCGATAGAGCGCGCCTTCATAGCGGTGTATTTTTTTCCAGCACCCGAGGAATGCGTTGCAGTCCCGACCGCTCGTGGAGCCGTAGCGCGTGCAATACCGGTTCGATGATTTCTCGCTCGCCGTCGTCCATCGCAGCTTTCAAGATGCGGCGTAAGACCGAGGCGTCGCGCACGTCTCCGGCCCGTTTCATCATGCGGCGTAAGCTGTCAATGCGTAACGGCGGCAAAATCGTCCCCAAATCCTCGTAAAGGGCGCATAGCCGCCGGGCCGAGGTCCGCAAAAGGTGCAGCCGTTTTGCGTCGGGAGTACGGCAAAAGCGGCGCCGGGCTCGAGCAAACTCATCAAGCTCGCGCTCGGCTAGTGTAGCGGCCCAATGGCGGATGCGGGACTCCGTCATATTCCCTCCTTGACACCCGAACATATGTTCGATTAGGATGATGGCCCATGCTCACACCGGCTGCATCAACCGACCCGCGGCGCGACGCCTTCAGCGAGCTGAAACTGCGTCTTCAGGGGACCCGGGGCGCAGCTTCCGTCGCAATCGATTCGTGCCTTTCCAGCGGTTTTCCCGAGCTGGACCACGTTTTGGGCGGCGGATTTCCGCGTGGAACCCTCGTCACCATCGAGGGCAGCCGCAGTTCCGGCCGGTGGAGCGTCGTGGCCGCGCTTTTAGCCTCGGCGACACGCCGGGGCCTCGGCGCAATCATCGATGAGGGCGAACTCTACCCACCGGCGCTCGTGCAAGCCGGAGTGCGTTTGGAACGGCTCGTCGTCGTGCCGGCACGCACGGCACTCGGGGTTGCGCGCGCGGCCGATATTCTGTTGCGTTCGCGCATTGCGCATGTGGTCGTCCTGTGCGCGCCGGTACTGCGCGCGGCCGTTTGGGCGCGGCTTGCGGGGCTCGCGCATAAAGCCGGCGCACTGCTCGTCGTTGTCACTTTGCGTGCGGCAGCCGAACTCGCAGGCGCTGCCGGCATGCGCTTAGAGTGCATGCTTCAACGCATTTACGTCTGCGGAACGCGTGGTCTCTGGTGTACGTTCTCGGGTTTTAGCGTCCGCGCGGAAGTGCGCAAGCATAAGCGCATCGCTCCCGGCGCATCGGCCGGCATTCGCATCACCGCCCATACCGAAGGCATGCTCGTGCGAGAACGTGCCTTCGAAAAGCGGGCGATCTCCGCGATCGCGAGCGGCCGCTAGATGAGCATCGTCACGACGCAAATCGTTCGTGCGCTCATGGTTGATTCGGTTTTCTTGACGAACTTCTCGATGGCGCACTTCAGATTCATACTTTATGGATGCACTATCGCATGCGCCATACAACCGGAAAATTGGAGCGGCGTTAACCTGCAATTGGAGGAGGGTTAATGATGTTGTTGTGCGTGCGAATCCCGCAGTATCCGCTTGCGGTAGCGCTGGATGGAGCGTCGAGCGACGTGCCGACGCTCGTGGCGGACAAGTTCGATCGCGGCCGTGTCGTCGCTCTAGACGATCGCGCCTATGCCGACGGCGCCCGTGTAGGCCAAACCGTCTCTCAAGCTGCTGCGGCCGTTTCGAACGTCCGCGTTGCCGTTTACGAGCCTGCTCACGGACGTGCACTCTGGAACGAAATGCTCGATGCACTCGACGCAGTCACCCCACTGATTGAAGACGTGCGCGAAGGTATTGCGTTTCTCGATATGCACGGCATTCAAGGCGATAGATCGGTGTGGATGCAACAGGTACGTGAGGCACTTGCGCGCTTTCAAATGCCGGTTCGTACCGGTGCCGGATCGAATCGTTTCTGTGCCTATGCCGCAACCTGGATTGCCGACGGGGCGGTAATCGACGAAGAGCATGCCGCCGAGCAATTACACCCGCTCGCGCTCGACGTCTTGGAACTCGATGTTTCAGCGCAAGAACGCTTGCGATTACTGGGAGTCGCAACGCTTGGCGAGCTGGCGAAACTTCCTCACGGGCCGTTCGTGCGCCGTTTCGGCCGCGATGCCGCCCGCTGGCACGATTGGGCGCGCGGCATCGACCGGACGCCGTTTATTCCGCGCGGACACGCTGTCTCTATCGAAGCCGCAATGTTCGGCGAGGGCCACGCCGATGACGAAGCACAGGTCTTTTTCGCGTTGCGCGTGCTCTTGACACGCATCTGCCACGATTTGGAACGATGCGGCAAACGGGCCGGCACATTGCAATTGCGCTTGGAATTGGATAACGGCGAGGAAGCCTCGTTCGAAGTGATTTTGGCAGCCCCAACCGCAGAAGAGCGTTCGATGCTCGATGTCTTGCGTGCAAAATTAGAAGGAGCGCAGTTCGCAGCACCCATCGTGGGATTACATTTGCGTGCCATTCGATTGGAAGAAGGTGGAGAAGAGATCGCACTCTTTGCTGCTGACGACATCGATTCACAGCAAGTTGCCGTGACGCTCGCGCGCTTGGAAGCGGTCCTTGGAGAGCCTGCACGACGCGCACACTTGCGAAATGCGCATGCGATGGAAGAGCGCTTCACTTACGAACCGTTTGTTTTACCGAAACGCGACATGTTCGATGCCGCCGTGGCAACGGCACCGGCCGTTGCACCTCAAATGCGTCTGCTCAGCGTGCGCGAGATCGACGTCCGCGTGCTTCGCGGTGAGCCGGCTTTCGTCGGCAGTCCTCCGCAGGCCGTATTGGAGTGCGCAGGCCCGTGGCGCATCGAAGAGGGCTGGTTCAGCGCGGGTGTCGTGCGAGATGAGTACGACGTGGTCCTGGAAGACGGTGAAATCTACCGCATCTACCGGCAGGGAATGCGCTGGTATCTTCGAGGTGCGTATGACTAGCGTCGAAGCACCGGCTTCGCCATGTGAGCGGTTTCAACACGTTGCCGCGGCATGGCTGCGCAGCGGCGAACTTACGCGCACCAATCACATGCTCTCGCCACTCGAAGAACTTGCCGGCTACAACTACGGCTTCGTGTATTTACTCGATGTCGATACCCAGTCATGTAAGATAGGCTTTTCCGAGCATCCGATGCGGCGTATCAAAGAACTGCGCTTTAGTTATGGCGAACGTCTGAAACTGAGAGCGTGCTTTGTCGGCGAGCAGTTGCGCGAGCGAGAGCTGCATCAGCGGTTTGCCCATCTACGAATCCAAAACGAGCGTTTCCTCAAAAGCGACGCAATCGTAAAAGCGTTCGCGGAAGAGCGTGAGCGCGTTCGCAACCGGTTACGCGCTCTCCATCTTTGTACCATCGAATGTTCGCAGATCGAAAAGCGCCTGGATTTACGAATGTTGCGGACATGGTTGTCGCGCTAGCCGCCGATGAGCGGGTACGCCGAACTCCATAGCCGCTCGAACTTTACGTTCCTCAGCGGTGCGTCGCATCCGGAAGAACTCGTCGAACGGGCCGCAGAACTAGGATTATCGGCAATTGCGCTTACCGATCGCGACGGGCTTTATGGTACCGTCCGGTTTTCGCGTGCCGCCCAACGCGCCGGAGTCGAGGCGATCGTCGGCAGCGAGCTCACGTTTGCCGATGGCTCTCACATCGTCGTTCTCGTGGAAAACGATGCCGGATACGCCAATTGCTGCGAGTTGATTTCGCTTGCCCAAATGCGTGGAAGTAAGGGCGATGCGAAGTTGACGCTGGAGGACCTGGACGGACGAACGGCCGGATTGTTCGCGTTGTCGGCCGGAGCAGAAGGCGCGATCAACCGCGCCCTCGCCGGAGGTGACCGGAATGCAGCCTGCGAGCATGCCGAACGCTTTCGTGCCCTTTTTGGGGAGCAGTTTTATATTGAACTCCAGCATCACTTGACTGCGGAGGAGGCCGTTCGCAATGAACAGCTCGTGCGCATTGCACGGGAGCTTCGCATTCCGTACGTAGCAACCAACGCTATCGTCTATGCACACCGTGAAGACGCCGCGCTTGCCGACGTCCTCTGCTGTGTAAAAGAAACGATCGACCTCGAACAAGCGCGTGCTCAGCATCTGCTGCGCCCGAACGCTGAATACTTTCTCAAAAGCGCGGCTGCCATGCGCCGGCTCTTTGCCCAATATCCTGAAGCTATCGACGCGACGATCGGCATTGCGCAACGCTGCGCATTTCGCTTGGATCGCCTCATGGGACAATTCCCGCTCTTCCCCGTTCCCGATGGTAAGACGCGGCAAAGTTATTTACGGGAACTCGTTTATACGGGCGCGGCCGGCCGGTACGGCGCACCGCTGCCGCCGGCGGTCGAACGCCAACTGGAATACGAACTCGGCATCATTGCAAAAATGGATCTTGCCGGGTACTTTCTCATCGTTTGGGATATCGTCAACGCCGCAGATCGCTTGGGCGTCTTATGTCAGGGGCGCGGTTCAGCGGCAAATTCCGCAGTATGTTACGCGCTCGGCATCACAGCCGTCGATCCGATCGGCATGAACCTGCTCTTCGAGCGATTCATGTCGGAAGAGCGTCAAGAGATACCGGATATCGACATCGACTTTGCCCATCAAGACCGTGAAAAAGTGATTCAATACGTGTACAACACCTACGGTCGTGCCAATGCCGCCATGGCGGCCGAAGTGGTGACGTACCGTACGCGGTCGGCGATTCGCGACGTCGGTAAGGCCCTTGGGCTCACGCTTGCGCAAGTCGATCAGGTTGCTCGCGAGTTCGATTCGCGTGAATCACTCGCGGGCGCGACCGGACAGGCCGATCCCGATGTGCTGCCGCAACCGCCGCACAAACCTGAAGCGATTCTCAAACGACGTGACTTGGATACCGGCTCGAATGCGCGGGCTTCGCGCTTGGAACCGGGACAGCACGACGGTTATCTGTATGGGTTTCGTGGAAAAGATTTCGGCGCCGATACAGAACCGGAGCGCGCCGCTCCGATCGGCGGCGAGATCGCGGAACGGCTCTACGCGTTTTGCCGCCGGATCGACGGTTTTCCGCGACATATGGGCATTCATTCGGGCGGCATGGTGATCACGCGCGACCCGCTCATTCGGGTTGCTCCTGTCGAATGGGCAACGATGCGCGATCGCACCATTATTCAATGGGATAAAGATGATTTGCAAGAGCTCGGACTCATAAAGATCGACTTGTTGGGCCTTGGCATGCTTTCGCTGCTTCGCGAAGCGTTCTCGCTTCATAAACGCTGCTTAGATCGCGGCGATTTCGACGGTGCAGCGCTCGCATTGCACACGATCCCCGCTGATGACAAGCCGACCTATGAGATGACGCAGCGAGCCGACACGATCGGCGTCTTCCAAATCGAATCGCGCGCGCAACAGTCGATGCTGCCGCGGATGAAACCGGCGTGTTTCTACGATATCGTGATGCAGGTAGCGATCATTCGCCCCGGGCCGATTCAAGGCGATATGATTCATCCGTTCTTGCGCCGGCGCAACGGGCTAGAACCGGTGACCTATCCGCATCCAAAATTAAAGCCGGTGCTCGAACGGACGCTCGGCGTTCCACTCTTTCAGGAGCAGGGTATGCGTTTGGCGATTGAAGCCGCCGGATTTTCACCGGGAGAAGCCGACAAGCTGCGCCGCGCTATGGGCCATAAGCGCTCGCGTGAACGAATGCAGGAGATCTATCCAAAGCTCGTTGACGGCATGGTGCAAAACGGCATCGGTCGTGAGGCCGCCGAGCAGCTCTTTCACATGCTGCAAGGTTTTGCCGATTACGGCTTTCCGGAATCGCATGCGGCAAGTTTTGCGCTGCTGGCCTATGCGTCGGCGTATGTAAAGTGCCATTATCCGGCAATGTTTGCAGCGGCCATTCTCAACGTTCAGCCGATGGGTTTCTATTCCACCGAAGTCTTGGTCAACGATGCAAAGCGCCACGGCGTTACCGTAAAACCTATTCAGGTCAATGCGAGCGAGTATTATTCGTTCGTGGAAGCTGACGGATCGCTGCGTTTGGGATTTCATCTGATTCGTGGCCTTGGAGAGGCACAGAAGCAGCGTTTGGAAGAAGCTATCGCACAAGGCCCCTTCGAAGATCTGCTGACGTTTGCAAAACGCACGCGCTTAGAAAAGGAGGCGATCGAAAACTTAGCGGTAGCCGGTGCGTTTTCGCCGTGGTATCGTTCGCGACGCGATGCAATGTGGGCGTTACGCGGGCTCGATGAACGTGAAGCGCGTGGCGAACTTGGGCGATTGATGGATATGGAGGAGCCCGAAGTGCACTTTGCACCGGTTGCTCAAAAGCAAGAAACCGCCTTCGACCTCTGGTCGACGGGCGTCACCACCGGGCGCCAAGCGATCGAGCATTTTCGCGCGCAACTCGATGCGGCGCGCGTCATCGTCGCGTCACGCTTGCATGATATGCCAACGAACCTTTTGTGTCGCGTCGGTGGTTTAGTGATTACACGCCAGCGACCCGGCACTGCGAAGGGCTTCGTTTTTCTTACCCTCGAGGATGAAACCGGGCTCGTCAACGTGATCGTTCGGCCTGACGTCTACGAACGCTACCGTCGCGTCATTCGTACGAGCAACACGTTGATTGTCGAAGGCAAGTTGCAAAAAGAACAGGGGTGTATCGATCTTCTCGCCCAGCAGATTTGGTCGTTCAATGGAGAAGGCGTCGTCGATGGCATCCGCGCTCACAATTTTCACTAGATCATCGTAAAAGCAGGAGCGATTGCAAGCGCGGTTCGCGCAGTGCGAGGCCGGCCCAGACTAAGACCGCAAAGATGATCGGAAAGGCGCAATTGAAGAGCGGCGCCCCGGCACGAATACTGCTGGCAGCGGCCAACAAGGCCGGCGTTGCATCACCAACCGTCTATGCGGCATTTAAGTCTAAAGCCGGGATCCTCAAGGCGATCGTCGCCAATACGTTCTTTGGGGATGAGTATGAACGGCTTGCGAAACGGATCGCCGAGCAACGCGATCCAATCGAACTGATGCGGCTCACCGCCGCGGTTTCCCGCGTGATCTTCGATCGAGAAAAGGCGGAGATCGGCATCCTTCGCGGTGCCTCCGCTTTTTCGCGCGATCTTCAACGCGTGGAAAAAAAGTTTGAAAATATCCGGTACGAGCTGCAGCAGTCGCGAGCCGAGTTATTCGTTTCACGGTTTTCTTATGCAGCGCAATTGGGCATCGATCGCGTACGCGACGTGATGTGGATGCTCACGGGACGTGATCCCTATCGCATGCTGGTACTGGAATGCGGGTGGTCGTCCGATGAGTACGAAACATGGCTTGCGGCTGCATTGATCGGTCTGTTGACAGGGAGAACGCCGGCACCGCACACACTCGAACCCGCGTCCATCATTCCATAAGCAAGGACTTCGCCGGGACGCGCGAATAGGACGCGCGTGCTTCAAGGTGCGGCTGCCTGTCTTTATCTGGGATTGCTGTGGTGTGCCGCGCCGATACTTCGCGAATCGGAAACGAGCGCTGCAGCACGCATTCGTAACGCGATCATCATTGGCGCCGGCGTGCCGGGTGTTCTCGGATTGCTGCACCTGTTGTTCGCGCCACTCGTGTGGCTGGTGCTGCTCATCTTGGCGGTCCTCGGATCGCGACAACGTCGTCCGCTCGACAAACCGGATCCGCAGTTCTTTATGATGATCGCCGTCGCGGCGGTCGCAGTATGGCCAGCGCTTTGCCGACCGCTGCTCGAAGGCGACTCACTGGCATATCATCTGCCCAATGCCGCGAGTTGGGTGCAGCATCATTCGGTATGGACGGCAAGCGCACCGTATTGGTACTATCCGCCAGGTTCGGAATTGTTTGCCGCCGGGCTCCTGAGCGCCGTTGGACAGTGGACGCTTCCACTCGCGGGCGTCGTGCCCGCACTTCTGCTCAGCGCTCGCCTCTACGACATCGCGCGGCGTAACGGCGCGCCGGCATATGCCGCAATGCTCGTGCCGCTGGCGTTCATTCTAACGCCAGTCGTTGGGCTCGAAGTGGGAACGCTAGCGAACGACGTCTGGCTCGCGGCGCTTTTCGTGGAGGTATTGACCGCCAACAACGGCCTTCTCGCAACGGCATTGTGCGTGCTGCTCAAACCGTTCGGGTGGATCGAGGCGTGCATCGCCGCCATTGCGGCGCGACGCTCGTTCTACGTCGTCGCTCTCGCGTTCGTTCCACTGGTCGTTTGGATTATACGCGACGTGGTGTTGTTGCGCGACGCACTGCCCATTGCCGGTGGGACATATTGGCAAACGACCATTCTTGCGAATATCCCGCGTGCGTTCGTTGATTTTATAGTGTCGGTCGGGAGGCATGCTCCGCAAATGCTTCTCGAAGTCGCGGCGGTAGCGGTAGGTTTGTGGATTGCGCCCGTGCGGCGCTACTCTTTGGCGGCCTTGGCCGCAACCGTTCTGTTCGTGATCTTGCCGTTTTCGTACGCATACGGAACGGATGCCTATTTACAATTGGGAACGTCCTTGCGCTATCTGATGCCGGGATTCGCAGCTGGCGCCGTGATCGTCGCGTTTTGGGCTGCTCGCGTTCCTAAAACGATCGCCCTCATCTGCGGTGCGCTGGCTGTTCTAGGAGCGGTACAACTGATCATGGTGTTTCATAGCGACAGCGTCGCCATTGCTGCACCGATCGTCGTTGCCGCGCTGTTGGCATCACTCCTAGCGCGAAGCCGCAGAGCGGTGACCTTTGCTGCCGTATCGTGCATCACCGTGATGACGGCAACGCACTTTGCGCAAGATCGCGCGCCGTCGTTCTATGCGGATTGGATGAAAGATTCCGCCGGCCGGCCGACCGCGGTATTTACGTGGCTTGCTGCGCACGCTCCGGCGCGAATCGTTGCCCAAAACCTGCGGGGCGGCGCTGTCATCATGGTCTCACCCGGTACGTTGACATTGTCCGACGTCGCCGTGCCGGACGTATGCGGCCTCGCGCGAAAATACTCCGCACTCTTGTTGGTCGGGACCAACGAATCGTGGTCCGAAACTGAAATCAACGAAGGGCGCGCTCAGGCGAAGGCATGCGGAGTCGTCGAGTATGAGGACGGCTCGGCCCTGATTGTGCGCCCAAACTGACGAAGACGTGCGTTCGCTCAGCCACCCCTCAATACTTGAACGGCTGGAGCTGCAGCACATCGCCGGAAAGAACGTAGCCTTCGCGCAACGCCGGGTTCAGTTGTAAGTCGGTTCCAGGGCATTGGATCGGCCTTTGCAAAAGAGCGGCCGTTCCAATCGTCTTCACGACGTTACCATTGGCATCGATCACGTAGAACAGTGTGTGCGGATTGTTGTCGCTCTTGGCGGTGCTGGGTGAAAGTTCCTGATCGACGATGAAGAGATGGTGCACCGGGTCCGCGGCGGCGACGAGCGAGTCGTCGGGCGTAAATCCGGGATAGAAGCTCGTCCCGAGCGTCACCGATACAATTGGCGCCATCGTCGTCAAGTTATAGATCGTCGCGACGTTTGAGAACTCCGGCACGACGATTGCTTTGTTGTTCGCGGTATCGACAGCCGTGGCGCATGGAAATCCCTTGCCCGGGACATTTGGGATCGTCTGTACAGCGCCGTTTTGCAAATTCACTGCCGCGAGCGACGGACAGAGGCCGAAGCAGTTTCCGCTGTTCGGATTCGCAAAGTTTACGTATCCGAGCACAGCCTGATTCGTTGTCGTATTTTCCGTAAGCGCCGAAACCTGGACTGCGCCGGGTGGTCCAAGCGGACCGTTGACGTCGTAGGTTTGATCGATCGTATTGTTCTTCAGATTTGAGAGTACAAGGAGCCAATCCGGAGGCCCGTTGACCTCTTGCACTCCCGCGATCAGCGCTTCGTCGCTGACCCTGTTGAGCGCTCCGTACGCGGAAAATCCACCGAATGCCGCCGGATAGTTCCAAATCGCATTCGTCCCCGGTTGCGTGATCGGATTGACGATGTAGTTGTTCGGATACAACTCCGCCGCGCAGAACGTGCTGCTCGGAGTGACCGGAATCGACGGGTTGCACATGTACTGATCGTAGATACCGATGTCGTTTGGATAGAGCACACCGGTCGAGAGCGTATAGAAGCTGCGTGCAACGTTAGAGGCAATCGTGTTGACTATTGCCTGCGAGTGCAAGTCGAAGGTCTGCACCGAACTCGCTACAAGGTTTCCATCGCTGCCCAGCAAATTCGCGTTGTCTGCGAAATAGCCGATGTTACCGTTGAAGCTGATGCCGAAGTTCGCTCCCGGAATGAATCCGCCGTCGGAAGGAACCACGCCGTCTTCACGAACCGTGATGACGTCGCTTGCTTCGCCAACGACGCGTCCTCCATCGGTTGCAAGCACGCGTACTTGCTCGAACGCCGACGGAACCAAGTCTAACTGTGCCGGCGTAAACGTCTGGATGCCCTTAGTTCCAAAAAGATGTATATACGAAAGCGATCCGGTGTCCACACCATTTTGATCGCGCTCGGAACCATTTTGGTTGTTGAACGAGTTCTCGATGCCCCAGTTGTTTGGGCCGCTCGAGCTTACTTCGATGATTGCGCCGTTTGCGCCGGGAACGTTGCTCGCGTCCCACGAGAACTGGAAGGGCGTATTGAATGGCTGCTCAGCGTAATGGCCAAACTCTGTCGAATTGGCGGGCGCCGTGAGCAGAGTCCGTGGTTTCGCGTTCGATCCGTCATCGACGCGCGTATACGCAAAGTCCGTGAAGATGCCCTGAAAGATGTCCACAGGATTAGGATTGTTGAAAACAATGCCCACGCCGTAGATGCCGGCACCCTGCAGCGCGCTCACCGGTATGTGGACGGTTCCCTTGAGCGATGCGAGCGGTACCGTGTAGCTCGGATGGAACTGTACGCCGGTGAGCGGGTTCACGCGGCCCGGTTCCGAGACAACGAGCAAGGGATTGAGCACACTCTGCGTATGGCTGATGTCGTACGCAACGGTCATCGTGTTCCCGGCGGTAACCGGCGCGACGATCGGCGCCGGTGCACCGAGCGCTGTGCCTGATGCGGGGCCGAAGGTTAGGGAAAATGCAGCTTGCGCGAGCGCGTGCATCCCTTGCCTCGCCTCATACGTGAGGTTAATCGTGCGTGTGTTCGAGCCGACTAGCGGCAGGCCAGCCGCGGCGAGCAATTGCGTTGGCGTAAGACGCGCACTCGGGGTGGTCGCGAGCACGCGCGTCGGTTGACCGGTGACGAATAATTTATAACGTGCGTTACGCGGAATCGCTTCCCAGTCGGGTGCGATCGTAATGGGTGCGAATTGGTTCGTGCCGAGCGGTTGCGACGATGTGCCGGATATCGGCCCTTGCAGATCGATGTTGGTTGGGTCGGTGTCGGTTGCGAAGGCGGCGTCGAGTAGGCCAAGGTCTCGTCGCTGCGCAATGGCGACGCGAGATACCGAAGGATGCATCGCGCGGCCGTTTTCGAAAAGAAGCGCTTCCACGGCGTTGCCGACGTTGAGTTGCGGTCCGACATTATTTATCACGTCGGACTGTGGCACAAGTGGCACCAGCGTCCCGGTTGAAATTAAGAAGCTGCGCAATTGCGCGGTGCTCTTGAACGGTCGGCCGGCCGCGCGGGCAACTTGTAACGCCACGGCTGCTCCGGCTGCGATCTCCGGTGCAGAAGCCGACGTTCCACCTTCGAGAACCAGACCGACGTCCCATGGATTGCCGCCGGTTGGCGCAGTTGAGTTGACGCGGTGCTCGAAGGCCACGATATTATCGCCGGGCGCGGCCAGTGAGACGAGCGAACCGAAACCCGTCGCGAATTCCGTGAAGCCGTTCCAGCGCGTTTCGGGAAATGACTGCTCGGACGCCAGTGCCGCTTCATTTGGATTCTGTGGTTGCGCCGAGAAGATGTCGTCGAGCGTCGTCGCGCCGGCGACGATATTCCCATCATCAAAATCCTTCGAAGGGAAACTCGACATCGCGATGTCGCCGATCGTGGTAAAGTCGCCTCCCGGCGCTGCGCGATCGGTCGGTGCGGCACCGCCCGATGGTCCGATTGCAACGTTATCGAGGCCGCCGCCCTGTCGCGTTCCGTCGTTAGCGCTAATGCACAACACGATGTTGTACTGCGTTGCTATCGCAGCCATGACTGCAGAGGTCAACGGATCGTCACCGAGATAGCGTCCTGGGAAACCGATGCTGTCGACACCGATGCCGAGGCTCGCGGTGATGATATCCGGCCTCGGCTGTTGCTGTGCAGCCGCCATCAATGCCGCATCGATATCGGTAAGCGTCGCGCTTTGGGCTCCCGGAACGATGAGACTATAGGATGCGCCCGGCGCGACGCCAAGCAGGTCGCCGAATCCACTGATGCTGCGCCCCGCACGTTGAAGATTATCAGGCAGAGGCGCCATGACGCTGAAATCGAGATCGATCTCGTTGTCCAATCCGTCGCCCGTTCCACAAACCGATCCTTGACCGAGATTCCCGGCTGCGTCGGCCGTGTACACGGGAATCAGCGGCATTGTCGGCAGGTCGAGATAGCGTTGACCACCCTGGAGGATCGTCGTCGGGCCATTGCCCTGTTGCGGATCTGCAAAACGCGCGCATCCACCGGTTTCGTCGCTTGCATCGGTGATATCGCCGATCGAAACATTGGTGATGCGCACGCCGTTTCCAGGAAGTTGATGGAGGGTGCGCTCTATTTCGTCGTAAGCACTGACCGCGTTGACCCCTGTCGCGTTGAGCATGCTTTGTTGGCTCGCAGTGGTCGCGTAGTTTGTCGGAAGAATCGGCTGCTGAAGATTGCCTGCCGTTGTTCTATGCAGAGCGCTTTCGCTAAGGCGCTTGGTTACGAAGTTGGGATTGCTACGATCCAGCGGTAAGGTGCCGGCATTCATCGGCTCGACGTTCCAATCCGGAGAAACATACGCCACCGACGGGTTCGCGCGCAGTTTCGCGATCGCGTTCTCGACCGTGGAGTTTGCAAGTTCCAGGCGATAAGCGTTGGAGATATCGAGCCCACCGCTACCGGCGGCACGCGGCGCGCTCACCCGCAGCGATTGTACCGTGGAGCGCGAAAACGTGCGAAAGAGCCGTTCCATTCGCCATGCTCCAAGCGAGGCGAGATCACCGTTGAGTCGCGCGTCATTGGTATATTGGGGCGTCGCGGCGAGCGTTTTGGTGCGCACGCCTTTGATGTGTGGGCCATCGAGCGAAAGCAGGTCCTGTTGTGCGCTGATCCCCTCGCGCAATACGACTACAAGCCGCCCGGGAGCATACGCCTGTGCAATAGCAGGGCGCTCGAAGGCGCGTTGAATCTGCGCGCGGCTCGGGAACGCGAGCTGTGCACCCAGGGGACTATGATCGTCCGGTCGCTCGGGGAATGTACGCGTCTGCTGTGTCATGCGGCCGGTCTTTGCGTCGACCTTGGTGGCGATCACGACACCGTTGCTGAAGACGCGAGCGGTGCTTCCATCGCGTAGCGTCATCACGTAGCTCAGCTTCATCGGCCGTGCCGGTGGGGCCGCGGAGGGTGCGGTGGCGCTCGCAGGGACGGTTGCGCCAAGAAGCATCGACAGAATGATCGCGGCGGTGAGAAAACGCCAGCCGCACATATGCAGACGTACCATGAAACCGCCGTTCAGGGCGCGCGGATGGGCACCTCGCACAAAGTGCCTTCATATGTGTCGTTTTTAGTGTCAATTCTTTGGGCTTTATGTCACCTCGAAGAGTTGTTCCTAACAGGGCGGGCCGCTCCTAGAATGACGCTTCGACCGCGACCGCCACGGCCGCGAAGGGAAATTGACTCCGGAACTTTCACTTAACCGCCGGAGGACTGAGTGCATGAGCAAGGTGCGAGTGTTGGCTGGTACGCGCAAAGGGGCGTTCGTGTTGACGTCCGACGGTAAGCGCGAGCAATGGAACGTCGATGGACCGTTCTTTGCCGGCTGGGAGATCTACCACGCCAAGGGTTCTCCCGTGGATCCAAACCGTATCTTCGTCTCGCAAACCAGTGGATGGTTCGGTCAACAGATTCAGCGTTCCGACGACGGTGGCAAAACGTGGGCGCCCGTCGGTAACCAATTTACCTACGATGGCGTTCCGGGAACGCATCAATGGTATGACGGCACGCTGAAGCCGTGGGAGTTTAAACGCGTATGGCATCTGGAGCCGTCGCTCTCCGATCCCGATACGGTGTTTGCGGGCGTAGAAGACGCATCGCTGTTTCGCTCCACCGACGGCGGCAGCACGTGGCAGGAACTGCCGGCCTTGCGCAATCATGGCACCGGTCCATCGTGGCAGCCGGGTGCGGGAGGGATGTGCCTGCACACGATCATCGCCGATCCGCGTGACGCGCGGCGGATGTTCGTTGCAATCTCGGCCGCGGGTGCCTTTCGCACCGATGACGCCGGTGCGACGTGGCAGCCGATCAACCAGGGTTTGAAATCGCAGTACATTCCCGACCCGCAGGCCGAAGTGGGCCATTGCGTGCACCACTTGGCGATGCATCCATCGAAGCCCGATGTGCTCTTCATGCAGAAGCACTGGGATGTTATGCGCACCGACAACGCCGGCGCATCGTGGCATGAGATCAGTGGAAATCTACCGACTGATTTTGGATTTGCGATCGACGTGCACGCGCATGAACCCGACACCGTGTACGTTGTTCCAATAAAGAGTGATTCCGAACATTTTCCCCTCGACGGCGCCTTACGCGTGTATCGGAGCCGCACCGGCGGCGAAGAATGGGAACCGCTCACGAATGGGCTGCCTCAACGCGATTGCTACGTCAATGTTTTACGCGACGCCATGGCCGTCGATTCGTTGGACAGTTGCGGCATTTACTTTGGCACCACCGGCGGACAAGTCTACGTTTCCCCTGATGCCGGTGAAAGCTGGTCGACGATCGTGCGCGACCTTCCAGCGGTGCTCTCCGTTGAGGTGCAGACGCTCGCGTGATTCGGATCGTGTTGCCGTCGCATTTGCGAACACTGGCTCGCGTACAAGGCGATGTGACGCTTGCGGTGCCGGCTCCGGTAACGCAGCGCTCAATTCTCGACGCACTTGAAAACCGTTATCCGATGTTGCGCGGAACCTTACGGGACCAGGTGACAAAGCAGCGGCGTCCGTTCATCCGGTTCTTCGCGTGTTCTCGTGATTTTTCGCACGAGTCACCGGATGCGCCGCTGCCTGAAGGAGTCGCAAATGGAACGGACCCGTTTTTGATCGTCGGAGCGATCGCCGGTGGATAGTGCGGTCTCGGTGACGTTGCGCCGATGGTCGGACGATGATCTGCCGTTGCTGCACGCGACACTCGGCAACGAAGCGATGATGAAACACTTAGGCGGAATCGAGACGCCCGAGCAAATCAGAGATCGCCATGTGCGCTACCTAAATCTCGATGGATCGGGCGCGATGTTCACGATACGTTTCGGTGCGAGTGCGACGATCGCAGGCAGCATCGGCCTTTGGGAAAGGCTCTGGCATGGCGAAAAGGTGTACGAAACGGGCTGGCTGGTTCTTCCAGAGCACGGCCGGCGCGGCATCGCAACCGAAGCTGCGCGAGCAGTCATTGCCTATGCGAGAAGTGAAGGACGATACCCCTCCTTGCACGCGTTTCCTTCCGTCGACAACGCTGCCTCAAATGCAGTGTGCCGGAAAGCGGGATTTTCGAATCAAGGCGAATGCCAGTTTGAATATCCGAAGGAACATTTCATGTTGTGCAATGACTGGCGCATCGATCTGGTTCGTCGCTAACTATCCCTGAATTTGGTGTTCGTAGATTTCGCGTAGTAGCGGCGAGAGTGCCGTGCCCGGTGGTAAGACGTAGCCCGGTTGGGGTGCCGGCACCGGCAGAAGATGCGGGCGATCCAGCGGTAGCATTGCGTCGCGATCTTTCGGAAAACACACCGGCCACGGGATGGTTCCGTCGTCGGTCCCGCCTCCGCTGAATTGAGCGTCGTAGCGAACGTAGTAACAATGCAGGCTCGCCGTCTGGAATTTTTCGCGCACGGTGAGCACGGCAAAGACGTGCTCTTGTTGATCTCGCCCTGAAAGATCCATGTATGACCGTTGATACGAAGAGGGCAGCTGGGGCGCGATTGTCGCAATGCTCAACGGGTTATTGTTGGCGTGCATCTCTTGCGTTTCGCGGGCGAAGTCTTGTTCTTGCTTTGCGAGTGTTTGCGCAAGCGTCGCTTCCCGTTTAGCAGGCGGAGGTTGTGGTGGAGCGTTCTGCGTTTCCCGCGCGATCTCGTGATGCTGTGCCGGCGGCTGATGCGCGACGACGTGCGGAATCACCTGCGCCTTGGCAGTTGGAACGGATCGATGCGGTGCTTGTTTTGGTTGTGGAACGACGCGGTGTTCGATTCGCACGGAAGAGGACGCGACGATGAACTGTTCACGCGCTGGATTCTGCGGCACGAGCGCAAGCCGCATGCCGAAGAGCCAAATCAGCAGCGGCCAGAGTAACAGGTTTACGGCGGCAGAGGCAAATAGCGCCCACGCGAGTCGCGTGTGCTCGTTGCGTGACGCGTCGTCACGTACGGTAATCATCTATGGCGTCCGGTAGCGAATCCCCGCACTCTCTAAAATCGGCCGTCCCTCTCCTCTGAGGATGAATTCGGCAAAGCGCGCCGCCGCTTCAGGGTGCGGCGCACCTTTCATAATAGCGAGGGTATAGGTAATTTCGTCTGAGAGTGACGCCTTGCCGGGCAAGGCAATCGCCGGAATATGCCGGGCCGCGGATTCCGTGGAATAGAGGAAGCCGACGTCGGCTTCACCGGTCTCGAGCCGCACAAGGAGGCTTTCCTCGGGGACGATCTGTGCGGGATTCTCATCGGGTCCGAGAATTGCCGCGACGGTCGCCGGGTCAGCAAGCATATGCATCGCTTTGATCGTGCGGGCGCCTTTGGGATCGAGTTGCGGGTCGGTTCGAGCGACGCGTAAGCCCGGCGTGCGTAGGGCGTCTAACAGAGAAACCTTACCGTTGCGAACGTCCTCGAAGACGGAAGCATACCGTGAGCTGGTCGAGTATCCCAGGACCATCGAGGCCGATCCGAAGGTCGTTGACGACGCTACGAGGCCGCGCCGGCGGAGGTCTTGTACCAGGCTTTCGTCGGCGCTGATGAACACGTCTGGTTTGCGAAGGCCGTCGCGAATGAAGTTCGCCAGCGCTTTGCTCCCGCGGCCTTCGCCCAAAAATTCGAGTTGCTCCTTTTCCGACAATGCCGCTGCCACCGGTCCCTCCATGGGGGTGACGAGCGAGCCGGCGTACAGCACCGAAACGGTTTGCGGCATCGGCGTCGCTCCCAGACAGAAAAGGGTACATAGGCTCAGGACTATCGCTCGCATCGGGCACGAGCTTCGCATAGAAGAAGAACGGTTCCGCCAAGAGCGAACATCCGTACTACTGGCTTTATGCTTTCAGGAGATTACACCGTTGTCGGATCCAATCAACGATCGTACGCCGGACGTGGAGAGAGCCGGAGAACAAAACGACGGCAACTTGACGCGCACGCTGATCTGGATTGGCGTTGCAGGCCTCGGCGCTGCACTTGCGTTTACGGTCGTGCGCGCTCTGATCAATCGCAACCGGCCCGCGGATCCGACGAGTCAGCGCATTCAGCAACTGATCGACGAAGCGAACCAACTCCTCAAGACGCTTGACGAACAGAGACATACCGCGTAACACGAATGCGCCGCTCACGGCGGGCGCAGAGCTCGAGTTAAACTTCTCCGACCTGCTTGCAAACGGCCAAGCCGTGGGCCGTGCGAGCGGGTTGGTTGTTTTTTGCTTCGGTCCGCTGCCGCAAGAAAAAGCGCGCGTGCGCATCACTTCGGTAAAACAGAAATACGCCGTTGCGGACATGATGCAATTACTGACGCGTTCGCCACTACGAGTGGCGCCGTTCTGCCCCGTCTTCGGTTCCTGCGGCGGCTGTCAAACACAGCACCTCGCATATGAGGGCCAATTGAAGTGGAAGACCGATATGGTACGAAACGCATTGACGCGCATCGGCGGCTTTGGCGACGTGAAGGTGCGCGATACGGTCGGCATGGCGAATCCGCGCAACTATCGCAACAAAATGTCTCTTGTCGTGGAACATCGCGGCTCTATGCCGGCGATCGGATTTTACAAGCAGCGTTCGCACGACATTGTGCCGATCGACGGATGCCCGATCGTTACGCCACAACTCAACGCCTTTGTGGGTCGTCTGAACCGGGCGCGCGCGCATCCCGAGACGAGCGCCGCGTTCACGCAGGCGCGGCACATCGTTTCGCGCAGTGCTCGCGCTACCGGCGAAGCGGTGGTTACCGTGACGACGCCGCAATCGTCGCAGGACGTGGAGCGTACCGGACCCGCGTTGCTATCGCAGTTGCCCGGTGCGGTTGGACTAACGAATTCCTTTGACCTCAATTCTGCCAATGCGATCATGGGGCGCCGTCATCGATTGGTCTTTGGGCGTTCGGAAATAGAAGAAGAGATTGCGGGCGTGCGCTATCGCGTATCGGCCGGCTCGTTCTTTCAAGTCAACGTCGAAATCGTCGAACGCATTTTCTCGTTTATGCGCGCGGGGCTGCAAACGCCGCGCAAGGTCGTCGACCTCTATTGCGGCGCGGGTACGTTCGCACTCTATTTTGCCAGCAACGGCAGCGAGGTCTTCGGCATCGAGGAGAGTTCACAAGCCATCCTCGAGGCCGAAGAAAACGCAGAATTGAACGGCCTGCAGTCGCGGGTGCGCTTCCGTTCCGGCCGGGTTGAGGATATCGTGCGCATGCACGAGGCGAAAGAAGCACTGGACGCCGCGGAGATCGTGTTTCTCGATCCACCCCGCAAAGGAAGCGACGAGCTGACGCTCGGCGCGGTCGTGCAGTCGGGGACGCCATATATTTGGTACCTCTCGTGCGACCCCGCCACGCTGGCCCGGGATTTGAAGTTCCTTGCGGCCAATGGATACCGGCTCGGCATCGTGCAGCCGTTCGATATGTTTCCGCAGACGGGGCATGTCGAGACGCTGGTCACGCTCTACAGTGAGACCACCGCTTCACGAGCGGTCCTGCGCGACGCGTTTTTGGACGTGCCCGTGCCGACGTGGCCCGCCGGCGATAATTTTGCATCCGATCAACGGGAGTATCCCGACTTTGTCATCCGAGAAGATTGACGTTCGTTACGTAGCCAAACTTGCGCGCATCGCTTTGACCGACGATGAAGTGGAACGCTTCGGCGCGCAATTGGGCGACCTGCTGGAGCATGTCGACGCCCTTGCCAAGCTCGACGTTTCGCACGTTGCCGCGACGGCGCAGGTCGTTGAGTCCCGCAATGTCGAGCGTGAGGACGCGGTCCGTCCGGGTCTCGATCGCGAGGTCGTGCTGGAACAGGCCCCGCAACGTCAGGGCGGCTTCTTCCGCGTTCCCCGTATCATCGCTGAATAGAGGACATCGTGGCACACGAGATCACCGAACGAAGCGCGGCGGCAATCGCGCGCGAAGTCAACGCCCGTACGCTATCCGCTCGCGACGTCGCGGAGGCGGTCCTTGCGCACACCGAGTCGATCGATGGCGAAGTCGGTTCCTACCTGACGGTGCTGGCCGAGATGGCGCGCGATGTCGCAGGCCGCGTCGATGAACGCGTGAGCCAGGGTGAAAAATTGCCGCTCGCGGGCGTGCCGCTTGCCGTCAAAGACAACATGTGTCTCACCGGCACCCGCACGACGTGCGGAAGTAAGATTCTCGAGCATTGGCATGCGCCGTACACGGCGACCGCCGTGCAGCGTTTGCTCGATGCCGGCTGCGTTCCGATCGGCAAGACCAACATGGACGAATTTGCCATGGGCAGTTCGTGCGAAAACTCCGCGCTCGGCGTAACGAAAAATCCGTACGATCTCTCGCGCGTTCCCGGCGGCTCAAGCGGCGGTTCGGCGGCGGCAGTCGGGGCCTACGAAGCGGCGATCGGCATGGGAAGTGACACCGGTGGTTCTATCCGCGAGCCCGGCGCGTTTTGCAACGTCGTCGGCTTCAAACCGACCTACGGCCGCGTCTCACGGTACGGACTCATCGCTTTTGCTTCGAGCCTCGATCAGATCGGGCCGCTAACGCGTACCGTTGAAGATGCGGCGCTGGCATACGATGCGATGGCGGGCTGGGATCGCATGGATTCGACGTCGATCGACCGTCCCTTAGAGAGCACTGCGGACACGTTGCGCACCGATTTGTCCGGACTCAAAATAGGCATCGTCCGCGAGTTCGATACGAAAACGCTCGGCGAAGAGATCAGCGCCGTTTACGCAAAAGCCTATCGCGATTTACAGGCGCTCGGTGCGGAGCTGGTTGAAGTGTCGCTTCCGACTGCCGACTATGGACTCGCGACCTATTATCTGATTGCACCGGCGGAATGTTCTTCCAATCTCGCTCGCTTCGATGGCGTTCGCTACGGTTTGCGCGTTGATGGAGCCGACGTGCAGGACATGTACGAAAAAACGCGCGCAGCCGGGTTCGGGCCCGAAGTGAAGCGGCGCATTTTGATTGGCACGTACGCCCTTTCGAGCGGATACTACGATGCGTATTACGTGCGTGCGCAAAAGGCGCGCACGCTCATCGCCGGTGATTTCCAACGCGCTTTTGCGAATTGCGATCTTATCGCCTGTCCGGCCGCGAGTTCGCCGGCCTTCGAGTTCAACGCTAAGAGCGATCCGTACAGCATGTACATGATGGACTACTACACGATTCCGATGTCGCTCGCCGGATTGCCGGCGTTGTCGGTTCCATGTGGTTGGGTAACTCCGCCGTCGTCCGGCGCGGCGGCGGCACGGCCGTTGCCCATGGGCTTGCAACTCTGTGCTCCCTTATTCCAAGAACGGTTGTTGCTCGGCGCTGCTCATGCGTACGAGCAGTCGACAAAACATGCGCTCAGCCATAAACCGGCGCTCGCAACCGTGGGTGCATGATCGTGGAAATGCTAATCGAAATTACGCCTGAAATTCGTGCCAAGTACGAAGCGGTCATCGGTATCGAGTGCCATGTAGAATTGAAAACCGAAACAAAGATGTTTTGCGGTTGTCCCAATGAATTCGGCGGCGAACCAAATACAAAGGTTTGTCCGGTGTGCCTCGCCTTGCCGGGAGCGTTGCCCGTCGCCAACAAAGCGGCAATCGAACACATGATAAGCGCTGGGCTCGCCTTCGATGCCGAGATTCCGTCGTTTTCAAAATTCGACCGCAAAAATTACTTCTATCCGGACATGCCGAAGGACTACCAGATCTCGCAGTACGACATGCCGTTAACCCAAGGTGGCGTCGTGCGGTACTGGCTCGACGACGGCACGATCAAAGAATGTCGTCTTACGCGCATTCATTTAGAAGAAGACACGGGTAAGTCGACCCATGCAGGCTCCGGCGACGGACGAATCGCCGGCAGTACCTATTCACTCGTCGATTTCAACCGTGCCGGCGTTCCGCTGATGGAATGCGTTTCCGAACCCGATATTCGCAGCGCTCAAGAAGCGGTCGGCTATCTCGAAGCCCTGCGCCGGACGCTGCTGACGCTCGGCGTGAGCGATGTGAAGATGGAAGAAGGCTCGCTGCGATGCGATGCCAACGTCTCGATTCGCCCGACGGGCGCTACGACACTCGGCACGAAAACCGAGATCAAAAATATGAATTCGTTTCGCTCCGTGTTCCGTGCAATCGAAAGCGAAGTCGATCGTCAGATCGGCATGGTTGAGCGAGGTGAGCGGATCATTCAAGAGACGCGCGGTTGGGACGAAGTCAACGGCACAACACATTCAATGCGCAGCAAAGAACAAGCGCACGACTATCGGTATTTCCCTGATCCCGATCTCGTTCCGCTGGAGACCGCGGACGCCGTCGTCGAGCGGTTTCGAAAAGCCTTGCCGCAACTTCCCTATGCGCGCTTCGTCCGCTACACGCAAGAGTTCGGTCTCAACGTGAAGCAGGCGACACAACTGATCGACAATCCACCGCTGGCACGGTACTTCGATGACGTGGTCAGCGCGAGCAACAATCCTGCGCAGTCAACGAACTTCGTGCTTGGAGAGTTATCGCGCCTTGCAAATGAAACAGGTATGGCGGTTCACGATTCCCCGGTGACTGCTGCCCATCTTGCGGAGCTTATTGCGCTCGTTGAGACGAAGACCATCAACTCGAAGATCGCAAAAGAAGTGTTGCAGCGCGCGTGGACCGGCGCCGGCTCACCTAAAGCCATCGTCGAAAAGGAAGGCTTGGCGCAGACCAGCGATCCGGGCGCGCTTGAGAAGTTCATCGATGAGGTTCTCGCAGCAAATCAAAAGACCGTCGCCGATTACAAGGCGGGAAAGATCAACGTCATGGGATTTCTCGTCGGTCAAGTGATGAAGGTGTCGCGCGGAAAGGCCGACCCGCAACTGGTGAACCAATTGGTGAAGCAGAAGCTGGAAGGGTAAGCACTTCCCGAACGTTCCCGATGTTGAGTGACCATGATCTAGCCGATGCTCGCACGCTCGAAGCGCTCGATTTTGCGGGCGTGCGCGACCGCGTGACCGGCGCGACGCGCACGCAACGCGGGCGAGCCAGGGCTGAGGTATTGTGCCCGTCCCTCGACTTTGCGCAGGTGCGCATCGAGCAAGAACGGACCTCGGCGGTACGGCAGCTGGTCATGGCCGCCGACTTCCATATTTTACCGGCAATCGATACGGCGGATCTCTCGCAAGCTGCTGGACTCGGACGCACGCTTGGCCCAACGGAACTTCGCGCGGTCGCCGATGCCGTTTCATCGGCGGCAGCTGCATTTAACGCGCTCCGTGAAGAACGACCGCCGGCGCTCGCACCGTTGACCGCTCCCTATACGCCGTTGCGTGAACTGCACCGTGCGTTGGTGGACGCGATCGACGAACGCGGAACGGTCTTGGATCGGGCATCGCCTGCGCTTGCCCGCATACGCAAGAGCCTGGTGCACGCGCAGAACGACGCGCGCGACCGTGTTTCGTCGATGGTGCGCTCCGCAAAATATGCGAATGCGATTCAAGATGCCGTCGTCACGATTCGAGACGGTCGTTTTGTGATCCCCATCAAGGCGGAGTTTTCCGGCGAGTTTCCCGGCATCGTGCACGACACGAGTTCGTCGGGTCAAACGCTCTTTGTGGAGCCCCTTGCGGCGCTTGAAACGAACAACCGCATTCGAACCCTTCGACTCGAAGAAGAACGCGAGATCCAACGGGTTCTCGAAGAGCTGTCGCGAGCAGTCGGTGCAAGTGCGAATTCGATCGAGGCAAACGTCGAGATGTTGGCGCAGCTCGATCTGCTTGTCGCCAAGGCGCAGGTCGGGCGCTCAATGGATGCGATCGAACCCGAACTGAGCGACGAATCCATCGTACACATCGAACGCGGCCGCCATCCGCTCTTAGGCGAACGCGCGGTGCCTCAAACGGTTCCACTCGATGGCGGCACGCGGCTATTGGTCATCAGCGGACCCAACATGGGCGGTAAAACCGTAGCGCTCAAACTCGTCGGCCTGTTCGTCGCAATGACGTATTGCGGCATGCCGATTCCGGCGTCGACCGGCACGCGAATCGGCCGGTTTGACTGCGTCATTGCCGACATTGGTGATGAACAATCGATCGTCGGCAATGCATCGACCTTTTCCGCCCATTTGCAGCGAATGCGCGAAATGCTGGCTCGTGCCGATGAACGCACTCTCGTGCTCGTCGACGAAATCGGCGGCGGCACCGAGCCTACCGCTGGAGCGGCGCTCGCGATCGCAATGCTCGAGCGCCTTCTGCAAGCGCATGCATGTGGCGTCGTGACGACGCACGCGACGGAGCTTAAGCTCTTTGCCGCGGCGACGCGCGCAGTAGCAAATGCGAGCGTCCGCTTCGATCCACAAACCTTCCGGCCAACGTATCAACTCGATGTCGGTGCACCGGGGCAGTCGCTCGCGTTCCCGTTGGCGACCGCGCTCGGTATTTCGACCGAAATCGTCGAGCGGGCACAAAGATTGCTCGATACGCGTGAGCGCGACTACGAAGCGGCTCTTTCCGAGCTTTCGCTGCGTGCGGCAGAGATGCAGGCCGAACGCGAAGGCCTCGCGCGAGAGCGTTCCATTGCTGCGCGTGAGCGGTCGGCGCTGCAAGATCAGCAAGAACGGCTCGATAGCGAACGGCGAACGTTCGCCGAGCGCGCCGAAGAGCGGATGCAGCAGAGCCTGCGCGAGTTTACGAGTGAGCTTCAACGACGCGCCGCCGCCAATGCCGCAAACCGCCCACGCGTTACTCCTGCGCAAAGCGAATTGTTATCGCGAACAATAGACGCGATGCGACGCGATCTTGGCATTAAAGAACGCGCCGCGGAAAAACCGGCCGATGACGGAGTGCTGCAGGCGGGCGACCGCGTCCGCGTTCTTTCCCTGCGGCAGGACGGCACGGTGGTCGAAGACTATGGCGATACCGTCCAAGTCGCAATCGGACCCATGAAGACCGTCGTTCAAAAAAGCGATCTGGAGCGGCGCGGACGCAATCTCGCAGAAAAGCGGGAGCAACGCGCGGCGCGAAGTGACGTGAAAATGCAGGCCGCCACGCGCACGATGGCCGAGTTAGACGTGCGCGGAAAGCGCTACGTGGAAGCCGAGCCCGTCGTCGATCGCTGGATCGACGACGCTGTCCTTGCCGGCAGCAGCCCACTGCGGCTCATCCACGGAAAGGGCACCGGCATGCTCGGGCGCGGACTCCAGGAGTTCTTGCGTTCGCATCCCGGCGTGAAGAGCGTGCGATATGGCCACGAAGACGAGGGCTCGGGCGGCGTGACGATAATTGAGCTCGTATGAGTCATCCGCATTTCTCGGATGTCGAATATCTATTCGACGGATTCGATCACGTTGAGACCAAAGAGGACGTTCGCGAGCGGCTGAAGATCGGGCGTGCGCTCAACGTAAAGCTTGGTATCGATCCGACGAGTCCGGATTTGCATCTTGGTTTCATGGTGGTACTTGAGAAGCTGCAACGCTTCGCCGACGCCGGGCACAACGTGACGCTGATCATCGGCGATTTTACCGCGAGCATCGGCGATCCGAGCGGCCGCAACGCGATGCGCCCGCCGCTTTCGCAATCGCAAATCGCAGAGAACATGCAGACATACCGCGAACAAGCGGGAAAAGTGCTTGATCTGGAACGCGTAAAGATCCGATACAACTCCGAGTGGCTCGGAAAGATGAACTTCTCGGATCTGGTGCGTCTGGTTTCGCACGTAACGGTCGCGCAGATGTTGGAACGCAATGACTTTCACAACCGGTACGAAAGTGGGACGCCCATCTCGCTTCACGAATTTCTGTATCCGGTCGCGCAAGCGTACGATTCAATCGCCGTCGAGGCCGACATCGAACTCGGGGGTACCGACCAGCTCTTCAATCTGTTGCTCGGGCGGCATTTCCAACGGGAACATCATCAGTTACCACAGATCGCCGCGACGGTGCCGCTGCTGGTAGGACTCGACGGACAGAAGAAGATGAGCAAATCGCTCGGCAACTACGTGGGCATCGCCGAAGATGCGCAAACGCAGTTCGGAAAACTGATGTCGATGCCCGACGAATTGATGCCCGCCTACGCGCGCTTAGCGGCATTCCGCACGCAAGCTGCAGCGGATGAATTGGCGCGCGACCTGGCCGCCGGCGTACGCACGCCCATGGACGAGAAGAAGCGTCTGGCGCAAGAGATCGTTAGCCGCTATCACGGGAGTGAAGGCGCGGCCGCCGCACGGGACTATTTCGAACGTACGGTACAACGCAAAGAGATTCCGGAGGACGACCTTCCGGAACTTCATCTCGCAAACGGACTCCGCATTTCCGATGTCTTGGTGAAGGCGGGATTCGCGGAGAGCAAGCGCGCAGCCGAGCGACTTATCTCGGGGAATGGGGTCAAAGTGAATGGTATAGTCGTGAACGACCCTCGCTCGCCGTGGAGCGAAGATATCCCCGCGGTGCTTTCCGTCGGATCTCGAAGATTTGTTCGCGTGGTCCCGGCCGCTCGAGAAGCTTAGGAATGTAAAGGTAGATCACTGGTATGGCGCAGTCTCCCGTTACCTACACGTCGTCGATGAAGCCGATCGCGGGCCGCAAGTTCGTATGCAAGCGGTGCCGTCGCGAATATAACTATCCCCAGGCCGGCGAACGCCCGATCCGTTGCGAATGCGGGTGGTGGTATTACAATGACGGCTCTGGCGTGCGCGAGGCGTACTGGCAGCGTCTTGAGCCGTACCGCGTGCCGCCCGAACTGAAGCGCCTTTTCAAGGACTAGGAGCGCTCGGGCCACCGGCCGATGAGTCGGCGGTCAACCCTACAATCTCTTCCGACGTAAAGACGTAGACGCGCTTGCAAAACTCGCATGTCGCTTCGGTTTCACTTCGTTCTGCCGCCAAACGGTGCAGCTCTTCCGATCCCATCGCGAGTAACGCCGCTTCGACTTTCTGTTTCGAACAGAGGCACGAGAAGCGCACGTCGACACTGCGATGAGAACGCAACGATAGCCCGCCGGCCAGTGCGTGAAGGAGCGCATGAGCATCGGCGCCTTCATCGATCAGTGTGGTAATCGGCGGCATCGCAAGCGCGCGCTCTTCCAACATCGCGACCGCTTTTTCATCGGCGCCCGGCAGCACTTGCGCCAACACACCGCCTGCCGCGCGCACACCATCCGGTCCACCAAGCACGCCGAGCGCGACAACGCTCGGAATCTGCTCCGATTTCACGAGATACGCCGCAATATCTTCAGCAACTTCCCCGGAATACAGCGGCACGACGCCGACATAGGGTTGGCCGATTTCGTATGATTTTGTCACCTGGAGCGAACCTTCACCAACCGACCCCGCGACATCGAATTTGCCGCGTGAATTGAGCGGGATATCGACGAACGGATTGCGCGCATATCCCCGCGCGCCCAGAACGTCAGCCTCCAAGAGCCATGTATCCGCTGCAATGGAACCGATCGGGCCATCGCCCGACATCTGCAGCGTCACGCGTTCGCGGCCTTTCAAACCTGCACCGAACAATACCGCGCCCGTCGTCAGGCGGCCCGTGGCTGCGGTCGCCGTCGGCGAGAGATCGTGGCGTTCTCGGATCTCCCTAACCAGTTCAGTTGTTGTAACGGCAGCGATGGCGATCCCGGCTTCGGGAGCGGAGGCGCTGATCAGCATATCGGGCATATCGCGCACTATGAGCGCAGGCAGCCGCATTTCCTTCCAGAACAAACGCTTGCATGCGCGTTCTCGTGATACACGGGCCTAACCTCAATCTGCTTGGTGAGCGTGAACCGGAGATCTACGGCACGCAGTCGTTATCGGAAATCAACGAGTTCATCACGTCGAACGCTCGCGAAATCGGTGTTGACGTCGATTGCGTGCAGCACAACTCCGAAGGCGATATCATCTCCGCGATTCAGGACGCGCGCAACGGATACGATGGCATTGTGATCAATCCCGGTGCGTACGCCCACTACTCGTATGCGATTGCCGATGCGATTGGATCGATCGGCATTCCGGTCGTCGAAGCGCATCTTTCAAATATTTCCGCCCGTGAGGCTTTCCGCCGCACGAGTGTCACCGCAGCGGCATGCTCGGGAATCGTATCGGGGTTCGGCGCCCGCTCGTACGTCATGGCGCTACGAGCGCTTTCGCAAAGCGCACAGAAATAGGCATTTCCGAGCATTTTGCCGGGAGGAGCGCCTTCGCTCGTTCCGTATAACCCCTCCTCAGGCGGTCGGTCCCGTACTGAGCTCCGTTGCTTCGCTGCGTGCTGCTTATGGGAGATTGCGAGTTTGACGAAAGCCGATCTTGTTGACGCCGTTGCCGCTGAAGCGGATGTGACAAAACGGCAGGCCGGGCAGATTGTCGACCTGATCCTCGATGAGATCAAGACGGCGCTGCAAAAAGGTGACCGCGTTGCACTGACGCCTTTTGGAAGCTTTGTCGTTCGCGCTCGAAAAGCGCGCGAAGGCCGCAATCCGAAAACCGGCGAGAAAATCAAGATCGCCGCACGCAAAGTGCCCGCATTCGTGGCCGGTCGTGCGCTAAAAGAAGCTATCGGCGGAACCCGTTCTGCTACAAAATCCAGCGAAGAAATCCGCGGCGAAGAAGAAAACCAGCCGGCGCTAGCACGGGGTAGAGGAGAAACGCCCTCCCGTTGGTAAATCGGACGAGCTTCGTTGACGGCGGGCTGTAGCGCAGCTTGGTTAGCGCGCTTGACTGGGGGTCAAGAGGTCGCTGGTTCGAATCCAGTCAGCCCGACCATACAAAGGGGACTCCGAAGGTATATGACTTCGGAGTTTTCTTTTTCTGGGCGGCTCCTTGTCCAGAGCGTGATTCACGAATCCAACGGCCCATTGACTATGTCGTTAGACCGTGCGAGGAACAACAGTAACCAATTGAAGATTCTAGAACACGAAGTACTTGAACGGCAAAAGCGTCCACAGTTGCAAGTACAATTCCCGACGGGCAAAGGCATGACGATGAAGCCTCTATCGCCACTGCAAAAGCGGATGCAGACGCCTTCGCCGGTCAACTTTCGGCTTCAAGTCCGCTAATATAGGAACGAAGCCAACGCGTTCCATTAGCACGCATATTCTAGTGGACGCTAGGTACTGCCACGCCATAGGCGACTCGGAAGCGACGTTTTTTATTGAACGGTAAGTCCTACCGTAGCGCCATCCTTTCAAACTTTGATGTCGTTGCTGACGACGGACCGTGGCGGAGGCTTTGTGAAGAAACACTTTATTTGTACGGCGCTAAGGTATCAGAAAAGTTTAACCTTCTCGTTAAGCTACGGGACGAGTTCGGAAACACGTATCCCGAACCGCAGCGCGACGCTACCGCCGAATATGAGACGCTGCAGATTCGCCAGAGGCCAGGTGAAGCACCGCTTTTGAAGCCGGAAGAAGGCTAGACGCGCCTCCGCTGCGACATTCGCAAGTGTGACTCACATGAATGGGCCCGCGCGTAGAAGCTAAACGGAGTATCGGACGCCGCACAATCTTCGAAAGTGGGCCGTGCCGGTTCTACGATGCACAGAGCCCGATTTTGTGGAAGAGTCACAGACGCGCTTTTCGAAAGCCCTCGGATTTTTCCACGAGCGCCTTTTGGTTCCAGCCAAGAATCGAAGACCATACATACCCATCCCCCACCTACGAAGAAGCGCGCACTAATGGCGGGCCGAATCGGATATTGTAACAGGTGAGTTTTGAGGTGGTGCTCCAACGACATGCGGTTCCATTTTGTCTGCTGCTGCGGGGGTACCCACCGAATGTCAATTCCTAGGTGCAGCGTTTTCCGCAGGTACTTCCATTACGCTAGAAGCGAAAACGCGAAAAGGAGACCCGCAAAAAACGGGCTCGCGTGAGGGCGAATTTAATAGGCCGGCGTCGCTACGTATCGAGCACAGTTTGTTTGGGGGCCGGGGGTGTTTACGCCTCGTCCGCAGCGGTTTAACGGTCTTGCGGACATCTTTCTAGGGTGCCAGATTCGCACGGTGAATGCGGCAGATATGGATGATCTAGAAAAGCGCTACGCGGCAATGATCAGACAGATCGCGGAGTTGTTCCCTGAGGAATGGACTGGCTATCCATTTCCGACCGACTTGAAAGTGAGCGGGGAAGAACGGGATTCGGATGGGAGGACTGGCCGTTTTTATTTTGAGGAGACCTCGGAGCCCACGATCATTGATCGCATCGTCCTGATGGCCTATGATTCGGACGGCTCGAACATCGAAATCAGATTTAACATCGTTGATTCACGGATCAAATATGCGCAATGGCGTCGCAGGGATGGCCGCCCCGTGCAACGCTGGCCTCCGCCGTCGGTCTACCCACAAGCACTGAGTGCGCGTCGGCCACGCGTCTGAGTCTCATTGAAGGGACCGTAACATATACTTGTAGGTGCCTGCCCCGGCATCTGTTACGATGCAACCGATGAAGTGCAGATTAATTGCCTACTACCGCGTTAGCACTGATAAACAGGGCCGCTCTGGCCTTGGACTTGAAGCGCAACAGGCCGCAGTTGCCGCGCATGTTGCCTCGAGCAATTGCGAATTTGTCGCGTCGCACTCCGAGGTTGAATCTGGCAGACGCGACGATCGACCGGAACTCTCGAAAGCGCTTGCTCACGCTCGCGCAGAATGGCAACGCTGGTCATCGCGAAGTTAGATCGTCTTTCGCGTCGTGCTGCTTTCGCATTTCGCATGTTGGACGCGGCAGACGTTCCGTTCGTCATTTGCGATCTGCCCTGCGCAACGCGACTGACAATCGGCCTCTATGCTGTTGTGGCGGAGGACGAAAGCGCGAAGGTCAGTGCCCGCACAAAGGCTGCGCTTGCGGCGCGTGCTGCACGCGGTTTGGAGTGGGGCGCGGCAGCGACGGTACAGCAAAGCCCCACCGTAGAGGATGCAAAGCGCGCGGTGGCCGAGCTAGCGCTGCAGCGCGGCGCGCATCTGCGGCCGCCACGAATGAACACCTGCTGCCGATCGCAAAACGTATTCGAACAGAGGCAAGAGTTATCAGGCGATAGCGGATGCATTGAACGAGGCCGGCCACACGACGAGGCGCGGCAAGGAGTGGACCGCTGCTCAAGCCCATCGCCTTTTGGCGTAACACCACAGGGAGGCGACAGGGGAACAACCTTTGGCGTTCCAGTTGCCTAACCGTTCCTTTCTGAAGCTCAACCGCACCCGGGTCGCAATGCGAAGCGAGGCCCGGTTCATTCGCCAGTTCGTGATCCAGATGGCGGTGGCAGCCTGTCGCGAATCTCGGCCAGGATTTGCGCAATCCCTACCTGCCATTGTTTATCCCAAAACTGGCGCTCGTATTTGACCTTCATCCTGTCGAGCTTTAACTTGTCGCGCTGCCGCATGATTGGCGCGGACCATGCCGTATTGAGACGGCCTAGGATGCCCTGATACCCGAAGTAAAGCATCACGACGGAAACGAGTGCAACGACGAATTGCGTGGGGAACAGCATCACGATGATATACGGAACGAGCTCGTATCCGTAATTTCGGAGGTACTCGTAGTCGTTTTGTTCCCACTGTTTCTTGCCTTCGTCGTTCGTCACGTCCCGCGGATGTGGAGACCAAGGCGCATTGAGATCACGAAGGCTGAGCCAAAGTACAAAGTATTGGCGTAGATAGTAAAGAAAGAACACGCCGGCTGCGAAGACGAGTGGGCCACCAATGAATATCAGGCCGAAGATGGATGCGAGCGCACTAAACATGCAAAACTCCATCCCGGATACGATGCTGTTGGTGATGACGTTCGCGTAGAGCTGACGAACAATCAGGCCTCCCGTCCACAAAACGGCGGCTACACTTGCTGTAGCAACAAGCGCGTCCTTGTAGTCCATTACTCACCCTCCCCTCACTCCAAGGATTCATGGCGCGAACCGAGTCTCTTGCCAGAATCGAGCCGCGATAGGTTGCGAGGAGCTTATGACCCAATTTGCGACCCAACGCGACGTGTTCGACGGCCTCAGATGCCTCTAATGGGCGCGCATTTCCGCATGGCGGGGAGGGCCGTGCTTCATTGCAATGAATCAAAAGCTCGCTGGTTCGAATGCAGCCAGCCCCACCATAATAAGAAGTCGGCCGGATCATTTGATCCGGCCGCTTTCGTTATGACTTGCATTGCATCGCTTTGCGGATGAAGGCGTCGGCTTCGTCGCTCCATGGGCGCTTGAAGTCTTTCGGCCAATGGGTTTGATCGGTCCAGAGCTTATTGAGCCCCTTCGAAATGCCTTGGTCGCCTTTGGTGAATTGCTGGACCAGATCTTTCCAGCGGCGTGCGAGGCTTTGGGCGTGGTCACTCTGCGGATCTTCGTGTGTCGATGCTTCCACTTCGGCGATCAATTCAGCCCACTCGCGCTCTCCGCGTTCGATCGTTTCTTTGGACGTCGTCTTGCGGATGTCGGCGAGTTTCTCCCGATCCTCATCGGTATAGTAGTTGTCTGTCCAACTCCAGTCGCGTTCCATTCGTAGTACCTCGATCACGTGTTGAAGGGCCGCCCACCGGTTTTCATCCGAACTCAGAGCGAGAACGCGTTCCGCTCGTTCGATCGCGTCGATCGCTTGTTGTAAACGAGCTTGTTCTTGAACGATCATGATTCGCTGCATACGCAGCGCCACGATGAGTGGTTGCGGCGGCCCTTCGAGCAGTTTCTTGATTTGATCGAGACCGAGTCCCACAAAACGTAACGCCAAAATCTGCTCGAGGCGCACGAGCTCCGCTTCACCGTACAGGCGATATCCGGATTCCGTTCGCGTTGCCGGTTTGAGCAGGCCAAGACGATCGTAGAAATGCAGCGTGCGGGGCGTGACGCCCGCCTTCGCGGCGAATTCCTTCGTTTGGTAGAGGCGTGTTTGCGGGGCTTCCATCGGTGCTCTCACTCCGGCTACGCTACGCCATGACGTAACGTCAAGGTCAAGAGCAGTTACGACGGCTCGCCGGATTATTGCTGCAGCGGCCGCGACAGCGGCGTGGTCCACCAGAGCATATAGCGGTATCCGGGCTTGGCGTTTTGCGCCATGTACACCTCGACGTACGCGTGAACGAACCGGGCCACCTGATATTCGAAGTCGATATTTCCGCTCTGGAGTTGCGTTCCGAGACCGTCGTTCGAGAACTCTTTGCGGACCCCGATAACCGCCTGTTGGTTCAAAATCGTGCGGTACAGTTCAGCGGTTGCGGCAGTACTCGCTGCAGAGCCGTTGCCGTTGCCCGCATTGCTGTCGAAGGCGCTTTGGTAGACGAGCAATACGCCGGGAAAGTTCGAGGTCGGATCACGTTGCACGTACGCGGCGATGGAGCGGTATTGATCCGTGCCGCCTTCCGGCAACGGAAAGGCGCCGCGCGATCCGAATGCGCCGAACTCCAGCGGCCGCTTGGGGTTTGCGTCCGCGACTTTCCATTGCACGGTTTTGTCGATGTTCGAAAACTCGCTCGTGCCGCCCAGATCGTCGCCGCTGCCGAGCCATCCAACTTCGGCGTCGAGCGAGCCGCGAACAAATGCGAAGCGGCTTCCCCAGCGATTGGCATCCAACTGGTACGGGTGTTCACCAACCACGATTTCCGGTGTACCGAATGATGCGAGGTCGGACCATTGACTAAACGGCGACGGCGCGGCCGATTCGATCTTGCCAATGAACAGGTGGCCCTCGTGATGAAAGAGATTGTTGTAGGCCACCCAGGCCGTATCCAGGCCGCCGGCTTGATTATGTTGCGTAATCCATTGCTGAACGTGATACGTCCAATCGGTTGCGAGATAGCCGACCGCATGAACGGCGACGTTGCCAACGAGGAGGCGGTGCGGTGCGTTCGGATCCTGTGAATCGTAACTGGGGTTCGCACCGACCCATAGCGGCACTGCTCGTTTGAGCACATTGCGGTCGAGTGCCGTGTAACCGCTGCGCTGCACGTACCGGCCGTACGCATTGAGCGTGGGGACTTGCGTATGGCACAGGGTGCAGTTGGCTGCGTAAGCTTCCGCAAAGGGCGGCATCGCCTGCGCCCATTTCACGCCGGCGGCAAAGAGGCCGGCGGCGAAGAGCACCGCCGCGAAGATTCGCATCACGCCTCAACGCGCACCGTCAACGTCATGTTGTCGTGATCCGATCCGCATACGAGCAGGCAGTGGATGACGTAGGTTCCGGCCTTTTTGGGCGTGACCGCGATATCGACGTCCTTACCCGGAGCCAGAATCGTGTTCGGGATTCCGAGTTCCGACGATGCTATGCCGTGAACGCCCTGCGTGCGCGAAAAGTGCAGGGTCGTGGTTTGCCCAGTGTGCATAACGATCGTTGCAGGTGAAAAGCTGCTCGGAACCGCGTTTACATCAATCGAGTCTGCGCGGGCTGCTTGCGTGGACGCTGCCAGAAGCATTGAGAGCGTTGTTAGGGCGAGAATATGAAAACGGTTGCGCATTGATCGAACCCCGAAATGGTGAATAGCTCGTGCGTTTGGGATATCTAGCCGGAGATTAATGAAGAAACTCTGAAACGCGCAAAAAAAATCGGAACGCGATTGCGTTCCGATACCATTCATGAATTCCGAAGGAGTGTTATTGCGATTGAATTTTTTGATTCGCGTTGTTCAGTAGATAAATCTTATCCGCGTGCCGCACGCCCAACGCCTTTTGATCGTAGATCACGCCGACATACTGTCCGGCTTTGACCGCTCGCATCTGGTATGTGGTCTTGCCGTTGGCGGAAAAGACCTGATCGAATTTCGGGACCAGCGCGAAACTCAATGTTTGCTTGGTCTTGGGATCCTCTACCTTGATGTTGCTCGTCGAGACGTGGACGGTGATGCCGTAGAAGACGTTCGCAGCCAGCGCCGCCTGCGGGAGCGCGATAGCCGCGGCAGCAGCCACGGCAAGCAATGATGAAAACAATGTGTTGCGCATAGCCATGACAGTATACCCCGCTCCCGCCCGGTCGTCACGGGAGAAGAGAACCCGTTGCTTGCGAGGAAGAGCGAGGCGATGCCCGGATTTTTCGACGCTCTTGCGAATGAGGCGACGCTCTTTGCCGATGGGGGGTCGCGCGGCAACCCTGGCCCGGCGGCCAGCGGAGCCGTATTGGTCGACGGCAACGGAGCAATCATCGACCAAGTTGGCCTCTATCTGGGCCGGGCAACGAATAACGTGGCCGAGTGGACCGCCCTTTGCATCGGTCTCGAGCATGCAGCCGAGCTGGGCATACGCCGGCTCGCGGTGCGGCTGGATTCCGAGCTCGTCGTCAAACAAATGCGCGGCGAATACCGCGTGAAGCATGAAGCGCTGCAACCGCTCTTCCGGCGGGCGCGCGGACTCCTTTCAAAATTCGAGCATGTCGACATCGCGCATGTTCGTCGCAAAGACAACGCGCTCGCCGACCGCCTGGTGAACGAAGTGTTAGACCAGGAAGCCTCCGCGTCGCCTTCGTAAGCACGCACGTCATGCGCCGTTTCCCCGTGGCTGGAGCCATCTTCGTCTTCGTCATCATCATGGCGATCATCGGATACCGTGTGTACTACGGCAGGACCGAGTTCTCACACGTGAATTCTGTTTCGCGCGCGCAACATGCGCCGAGCGAGATCTATAGCCGTCTGCACATCCGCTACGACAAACCGCCGGTTTACGAGGAAGAGTACAGCATGCAAGACGTGGAGGGTCTCTCCACGTTTCAGTATCGTATTCGAACGTACAGCGGTAAACAGACGACCATCACCGCTCCGCCGCATCAGATGTACGACGTAAGCTTTTTCTTCGGTAAACTCGATCAAGACGGTGTGTGGGAATTGGTAAATCAGCCGCCTCGCGGAAACACGGCTGTCCACTACACGATCTACGTGAAGCAGCTCGCGGATTTCAAGCGCGGCGAGCGCACCGTTTCATTTACCGATCCGCATTATTGGGCAACGACTGCGGGACGGCAGTACCAATTGAATCTCTCCAAAGACAACCCAAAAGACCTTTTGAAACTGCAGAGCACCTCACTTGCCGACCCGCGCTATCAGCAAATCGTCAACGACTTCCGTGATTTCGGACCGCCGACGTTCAAGGAACGGGTTGCGCGCGCTCGCGGTGCCGCGTTTGGTACACGCTGAGAGATGACAGCCACAGCGCGGGTCGCAGTTCGCTGGGCGATCGCCTTTGCCGCCGTTGCGCTGCTGGGATTCTCGGCATACGAGATCAGTGAAAACCCGAGCAACCAGCTCTTCGGGCGAACCGTCGTAAGTGGACCGGCAAACGAACGCGTCGTTGCGCTGACATACGACGACGGTCCGAACCCCCCGTACACCAACGCGATCCTCGACGTGCTTGCAAAGGAGCACGTGCATGCAACGTTCTTTTTGGTAGGCCGCGCGGTCGTTGCGCATCCCGATGTTGTTCGGCGTGAGGTGCGTGACGGCGATGCGATCGGCAATCATAGCTGGCAACACGATCACTTGATCGTGCTCACTCCCGATGCGCTTCGAGAAAATCTCAGTAAGACCGACGCCGCAATTTTTGCCGCAACGGGATTGCATTCGCATATCATGCGTCCGCCCTACGGCTCACGCGACTGGCTCGTGCTCGATGAAGCGCGCCGCCTGGGTTACACGCCGGTGATGTGGTCGGTGCCCCTCGCCAACGATTGGGAGTATCCGCCGGCCGCGGTCATTGCGCGGCGCGTACTGCCGCACGTGCGCGACGGATCGATCATCGTCCTTCACGACGGCAATCGAGGAATGGACTGTAAGCGCGCGCGCGTGAACGCACACACCTGCGATCGAAGCGCGGATATCGGTGCAACCCGTTTGATTATCGAAAGCCTCAAACAGCAAGGGTACCGGTTCGTGACGATTCCCGAACTACTGGCGCTCAAAGGGAGCGCTATGCATACACCTTACCCTGGAGGCGAATGAACCCATCGGGATGTTCATGTTCGGGGTCATGATGTGTCCAGTGAACGATGGGAAGTTTTCCCGGGTCGTGCACCATTTCGCCGCGAACCTCGACACGTTCGCCGGGATGAATCGGGATGCGCGGGGCAATGTCGACGTTGTCGACGATTTGCAGTGGACCCGCCGGCGTTTGAACGCCGAACTGTTCGTGCTCGCAGTGCGTATGCGTTCCGTAAAAGTACGATGGCTCCGTCGTCACCGTTCCGCTGAAGCTTACCAATGCCGGACGAGTGGCTTGATATGCGGCACTCAGATTCATCGCGTGCCTCCTTTGCGTGCCTCCATCACGCGCAAATCTGGGTACAGCAAGCAACGATGCGAACGATTTTAACCGAGCGTTTGCGTTTGGTCCCCGTGACCGGCGACAATTCCGACGCGCTGTGGGCGATCTTGCAATTTCCGGACCTGCGGACGTACCAGGATTTACCCGACGCAGATCGCCTGCAGTTTCAGCGCATGGTGGCTGCGCGCCCGAAACGTCTTCAGCCGGGATCGTGGGGGCGGTTCGAATGGCTCGTCTATTTGCAAGGTGTAGAGCCGCCGGTCGGCTGGGCGTCGCTGCGCATTGGGGAACGAGCTGCAGGTTCGGCGGAAGTCGGTTACAGCGTGGTGCGCGAATATCGCGACCGCGGCATCGCGACCGAAGCCGTACGCGCGTTGGTCTATGAGGGATTCGGTCGCGTTCAATTGCGCAGAGTACGCGCTTACTGCGTTCCCGAAAACAAGGCATCACGCAGCGTTCTGGAACGCGTGGGGTTCGAAACCGACGGTATTTTACCGCACGGGGCAACCGTCCAGGGACAGCCGGTCGACGTTTTAGGTTTCGTCCTCGAGCGGTCGCGTTGGGAGGGGCTCAACTCCGCGGTATGACTCCTCGTCGAACCACCGCACGCTGATATCAGCGCGTGCGAACGATGTGTAACGAACTCCGTTTCCGAGATACCGGAGCAACGGCTCACGCACGACGGCCGCTTCCAAAAGTGATCCTAACTCGTCACGCCTCACCCATTTCACGTCCACGACGTGATCGCCAAATCCCGGTACTTCCGGCTCACCGTCGACCGCGGTAACAAATGCGGCATTCAGAAAATGACGGTCGCCGTCATAGCTCTCCGCTATGTAAGCCAACTCGCAAATGGCGCCGCGCAGTCCCGTCTCTTCGCGCAGCTCGCGTAAGGCGGTTGCTTCCAGCAGTTCCTGGGGTTGCTGTCGTCCGCCGGGCAAATTCCAGAGCGGTTGGATGTGCGACGCATAGCGCGACGCCACCAACAAGACCGCGCCGTCGCGTTCGATCAATGCGGTCGCAAGATGAATTCGCTGCACGCCTGCATTGTACGGACGTGTTGGATGATTCTCTTTCATGATACGATGAACGCGTCGCGCCTGGCGAGCGAAAGCGAAGAGTAGCAATGAAACGCTTGATTGCCATATGTTGCGTTTCCGTCATGCTCAGCGGATGCGCTGCGGCGGGCGGCGGAGGCACCTCGGCAATACCACTTCGCGAGGCTGCTGATGCGCACATGACCGGGCATGCGTACTACACAATTCTGCGGTTCACGGGTTTGCAGCCGTCAGCTCTTAATAACCTCGGCGAACTTGCTGGAACCTACATTGTTTCGCCGGCGACATGGCGCAACTTCAAACTTACGAGGCTCAACGATGGCGTCGGACCGTGTCGTGGCGACGCCGCGATCGGGTTGAACGACAATGGCGTCGTTGTGGGCGCCGATGCCTGCGGCGCAATTCGGTACGATGCCGCGGGTCCCACAGTATTATTACCCCGGAGCATCCGCCGTCGGTATCAATAATTCCGGCGAGATCATCATGTCCAGTTTCACATTTCGGTAAATCAGTTCCCATACTATACAAGCTACGACTACAACGCCGGAAAGGCCACGGAGATAACGGGAAGCTTGACGTCCCTGAATGTCGTTGCCATAAACAGCGCGGGAACATACGTCGGGACGTCCGTCGATGAGCGTTGCGGGAACGACCAAGCGTTTTACGGGCATGGCGGATCTGCCCTTACAACGGGCCTCTCGCAGCTAAGCGCCATCAACGGTGCCGGTGAAGCTGCGGGCTCGCTTTATGCAAACCCTATGCATCAGTGTGGCGGTCTCATGCCGTCCGCAGCGTATGAGTATTCGACTGTCACTCATACGCGCGTGTGCCTTGGAACGTTAAATCACACAAAGGGTCCTGATCAAAGTCACGCGACCGGCATCAACGACAAGAATCAGCTCGTCGGGTATTCCGGATCGGGCTATGATGTGCACGCGTTTCTTTACGAAAGCGGCAAGATGACGGATCTCAACAATGCTATCGCGCCAGGTACAGGTTGGCTGCTCACGCGCGCGTCGGCCATCAACAACAAAGGCGAAATTTTGGGTCAAGGCATGTATTACGGGCGCAGGGAGTGGTTCTTATTGGTCCCGCCGGGAGTCGCCGAGTAAAGGAAAGCGGCAACCGCATGCTCGCTGCATAAGGAGACTATATTTTGAATTGAGCTTGTAATTTACAAGTATGATTGTTATAATCCATTTATGAAACGCAATTTTGTGGATCCTGGCGGCACGAACCATGTTTAGCCACAGCTTTCACTCATATACCGTTCAGGTAGCGGCACTGTGGTGTTCGTTCATACCGGCCTTCGGTGTCTTGTTCTTGATTGCCGGAGCTCAGGTCGAAGCTCTCCGGCGCCGCGCCAAGCGCATCTCGCCACACGAGTCGCTTCGGTTCGCAACGAGAATTGCACCGAGCGTGCGCCCGCGGTTGCAACAATGAATAAGCGCTTCACGGCAACACTGCAGAAGTCGCCTAAGAAAGGCGGCTGGACGTACGTCGTGATGTCCGACTCCGTCGCGTTCTTCGGGACGCGTGGGCTCGTCAAGATACGGGGCACGATTGATGGGCACGCCTTCCGGAGCGCGTTCATGGCAATGGGTGACGGCACGCACAAGCTTCCCGTCCGGGCGGACCTCCGTAAGAAGATCGGTAAAGACGTCGGGGATCAGGTAACGATCGACGTACAAGACCGCATTAGCCGCTAGTCGGATGACGCGAAGGGTGCGGTAAATGTGCGCAGAACGCGCGTTGCCGTGCCACCCCGCATCGCTGCTCATTTGATCGTCGGTTCCCGTGAAGAGCCGTTCCTCGGTGCACTTTTGCAATCGCTCGAGAGCGTAGCGCAGACGATCATCGTCAACGACAATTCCCGCGACCCTTCGCCACACGCCGCCGTTTTACAGGCAACCGCATTTGCAGCACGCGGCTCGCTCATCGTGGACCGCACGCCGTTCAGCGGTTTCGCGAATGCCCGCAACGTCTGCATGTCGCTACACCGTCAGCATGACGCCGGGGATTGGGTCACGTTCGTAGATGCCGACGAAGTTCACGGTGAGACTGCTCAGCATGTAGCGGCGCATCTCGACGAAATACCGGCCGAATACGATGCAGTCGATGCATACACGTGGCATTTTGCCGGATCCTTTGATTGGTACATGTCGATCGAGCGAAGGCTGATGTTCTATCGCTTTCGAGACGGCGTGCACTGGGAGGGCGCAGTCCATGAACAGCTGCGCGGTCTCCCCGGCAAGCGTGTCCTTCTCCCGTACGTCTACGCGCACTACGGGCATACGCTCGACGTACAGCGTCACGCCGAAAAGGAGTGGCAGTACACCACGCTTGGCGCTCCAGGCAAGATTCGCGGCGAAGCGGAGCTTCAGAATATCGACGTGCGTGCATATCTTGAGGATTACGTCGTGCGTGCGATGCGCTTTCGCGGCGAACATCCGGCGCCGGCAAAGCCGGTTATCGAACGACTGAGGACCGAACTGGCACCTCTGTATCGCTTAACCGAGGAGATGGTGCGCGCTCGGCCGCCCTTGCTGGGGCTGCGCAATGCGGTGCGCTATCTCAACTACGAGCAGCGCTGGCGTTTTCGCGCGTTGAGTCCGCTTGCTCGACGATTGGTACGCTGAGCTCGCCACGTCCCACAACGACCGCGCGACCACCAATATCGATGCGCGTTAAGCGTTCTTCTTTCCAAAAGCAGCGAACATGGAGCTCGGAACGACGTCCCATTGCGACGCCCTGAAGATTGAGAAACCGGTCGCGTTTTGGAAGGACGCCGTGCTCGGTGAGGTACGCGTAAAGCGGTCCGGTTGCACTACCGGTCGCAGGATCTTCACTGATGCCGGACATTGGTGCAAACATGCGCGCATAGCAGCCATCGAAACTCTGTGCAAACAGATATATGCCGATCGCATCGGTTCCGGCAAACACGCCGCGCGCCACACTTTCATCTGCAACGGCGCGATCGACCGCATCGCGCGACTGAAGCGGAACGAATAGAAAGCGGCTTCCTGCACCGGCGAATTGCACCGGAACATCATCGCGCACGTCGGATTCGGGAAGATTGAGCATCGATGCCGCCATCGCGCGCCCTATCCGGTCACCGAACGTCGTCGGCGGTGTCGTAAACCACGCCATCGTGCCGGGATCGCGTTCGATCGTAATCGGAATATTTCCAATTCGTTCCCGAAGAACAAATGATGTAACGCCTGGATCAACCCACCGCAATTCGTCAACGAGCGCGATGGCAGTACCGATCGTCGGATGTCCGGCGAAAAGCACCTCGCGCCCGGGCGTGAAGATGCGCAGTGTGCCGGCTTCTCCGCCTTGTCCACGCGTCAGGAACACGGACTCCGCAAGGTTCAGTTCGCGGGCAATGTGCTGCATCGTGACGTCATCGAAAACGCATTCCGGGAAAATGGCGAGTTGGTTTCCTGCAAAGGCGCGCTCGGTAAAGACGTCGAGCAGAATGTAGCGTGCACGGATCATAGATGATTCTCCTTCACAGCGCTCCCGCCGTGATGGAGCGTTCCAGCGATCGTGTCAAGGCGCGGAACGCATCGTTTCGTTGGTGGGGCGTAAGGAGACCGAATCCCAAGCGAAACACGCGTTGATCCTCGCCAAACCACGTACCGCTTGCGACCCGCGCATTTTCGGCCGCGAGAGCGGTGTAGAACCGCTCGACGGCTGCGTCATCAAAGGCGTCCGCTCGCAAGCGAATACAGCAAATTGCACCGGCACTCGGGCGTATCCACTCGACACAGGCGCCGTTCTGTTCTACCCACGAAGCGGTGTTCAGCAGTCCCTCTTCCAAGTGCGCGCGCCGCTCGTTCATGATGGCGTCGTCTTGTTCCAGCACTTCGAGCGCGAGCGCTTCGTCGACGCGAGAGCACGAAACCACGGAGTTGAACTTGCCCAGCACGAGTTGATCCCGCAATGCCGGATCAGCAGTTATTGCCCATCCGATTCGCAACCCCGCCGCACCGTGGCATTTTGAAAGCGACGCGATGGACACAACTTTAGGGCTCAACGTGCATGCGCTGTCGGCAACAGGGTCATTGCCGTAGGAAGCCTCGCGATACGTCTCGTCGACGAGTAGGTATGCTTGAGGACAGATTTCTTCCATGATCGTAAGCATCTCGCGCAGAGTCGTTCGCGAGAAGATGACGCCCGACGGATTCTGCGGTGACGCGATGCTCACCAAGCGTGTTTTGTGCGAGAGGCATTCGCGAAACGCACGCATATCGGGTTGATAGGAGCTATCGAATGTCAGGCGTAGCACGCTGACGCTCGCTCCGAGCGCCTTAAGTGTCTCACGCGCCGGCGGGAACACCGGTGAAGCGATCACGGCTTGGTCCCCGCGGTCGCACACGATAAACGAGCAGAGAAAGAGGGCGTGCGCACCGCCGACGGTGACGACCACGTCATCGGCGTGCGCGCCGTTGCGTTGCGCGATGGCTTCTCGAAGAGCGAGATCGCCTTGCGCCGTCCCGTACTCGAGTAAGAGGTCGTCGAGATCGCTTTCGGCGCTCATGAGTTTGCCTAGGCGCATACACGGGCCGTAGCTTTCGCCGAAGTCAAATGCCGGCTTATCGCCGACGAGGCTCATGATGTCGTTCCGCGCAAATCTGTGCATACGTCCTCCAAGCACAGCGTATCCCACTTTCGTCCTGTGTAACAGTTACAGATGCAGGCTATTGTGCTATAACAGTAGAGCTTTATGCACAAGAACGAGTGCTTGGAAACAGCGTCGCACGAGTATGAACGACTCGCTGCGTTCGTTTCTTCGCTCGTGGAGGCGGGAGCCTTGACGCCGGGATCCCGCGTACCATCGCTGCGCCGGATTAGCGAAGAGCGGCGCGTCAGCGTCGGAACCGCGCTGCAGGCATACCGGCTGCTAGAAGCTCGGGGCGTCCTGGAAGCGCGGCCGCAGTCGGGATATTTTGTGGCTCAACGGCGGGCATCGTGCCGGCTTCCGCTTCCAGAAATGTCCAAACCGTCGCGACGACCGGCCGATATCGCAGTCTCGGATATCATGCTCGATCTTCTTGAACGCGCCTCCGACCCGTCGTATGTTCCGCTCGGCTGCGCCGTTCCGAGCCGCGAGCTGCTCGCCGCGACGCGGCTCGATCGAATCCTCGCGCGTATCGCCCGGCGTCAGGGAATGGAATACAACGTGTACGGCGGGCCGCGCGGCGACGTTCATCTACGCCAAGAGATTGCGCGGCGCGCATCGCATTGGGAACAAGTGATACCGCCGGATGACATTGCAATTACGTCGGGATGCACTGAAGCGCTGATGCTCGCGCTCCGAGTGGTTGCCGACGCAAACGACACCATCGCCGTTGAATCGCCGACCTATTTTGGTCTACTGCGTATTTTGGAAACGCTGGGGCTCAAGGTTCTGGAAGTGCCGACCGACGCATCAAGCGGCATCGACCTTACGGCATTGGCGGGTATGCTCTCAAAGAACAGCATCAAAGCGTGTCTCGTTTCGTCGAGCTTCAATAACCCGCTCGGATGCACGATGCCCGATGAGAAGAAACGTGCGCTCGTGCAGTTACTGGCGAAGCACGGCGTTCCGTTGATCGAAGATGATATCTACGGCGACATCTATTTTGGGCAAGAACGCCCGCGTCCGTTCATGTCGTTCGATCGCGCCGGCAATACGATCTACTGCAGCTCCTTTTCGAAAACCATTGCGCCGGGATACCGCATCGGCTGGATCGTCGCCGGAGCGCGCATGCATGAAGTGCTGAAGCAAAAAGCCGCGTCAACGCTGTGCGGGCCGGCGCTAACACAGGCCGCGTTCGCCGAATTTCTCGCCTCAGGCGGCTACGATCACCATCTCCGCCGTATCAGAAGCGACTTCGCCCGCAACATTTCGCACATGCGGATGGCGATCGCCGATGCGTTTCCGGACGGTACGAAAGTCAGTAATCCGGCCGGCGGCTTCACGCTGTGGCTCGAACTACCCGCACACATCAACACACGCACGTTGTTCGGTGAGGCATTGGAGGCGGGCATTTGCTTTGCACCCGGTGAGGTCTTCTCAGCGACGAATCGCTATTCGAATTGTTTGCGCCTCAGCGCCGGACATCCATGGGATACGCGTATCGAACGCGCGATTTGGAAACTGGGCGACCTCATTCGGCCATCGCGGCCGCGGCCATCGCCGGCGCGCCGCCCGGACGGCGGTGCACCTTGATGAAGAAGACCAGCGGCGTGCACAGCGCGAACACGATCGCCGTGAGGCGGAAGAGGTAGTCGTAGGAAATCATCGCCGATTGCTGAGAAACAAGCTGCGTAAGCGTCCCGATCGAATACCCGTGCGTTTGCGTCACACCGGATGCCAGCACGTTCCAAGCGATGGCGGTTTCATGGGTTAGCAGCGTCGTAAGAATGGCGATTCCGAAACTGCCGCCAATCTGCCGGATGAGCGTATTGACTCCGGTCGCGCCGGCGAGTTCTGGAATCGGCACGTCGCCGAGCGTCACCGTTGAGAGCGGCACGAAAAGAAATCCCAATCCGAAACCTTGAACCAGCCGAGGCCAAAACACGTCCCAATATCCTGCGCTCGTATTGAGTGCACCCAACATCCACGTCGAATACGCGAAGACGAGCATTCCGAAGGCAATCGAAATGCGCGGATCGACCCGGTTGTTCAGGCGGCCGATAATGACCATGCTGACCGCGGTAGAGAGTGCGCCCGGCAGCAGCGCCATCCCCGTATCGAACGCGGTGAAGTTCAAAATGGTTTGAAAGAAGAGCGGCAAGATCAATGCCGTTCCGAACAGTCCAAATCCCGTAACGATACCGATGATGTTGCCGATCGCAAACGACGACAGGCGGAAAACGCGCAACTGCACGAGCGGGTGCCTGTCTCGCAGCATCTTGAAAATAAAGAATGTCAAGCCAACGACAGCAACGACGGTCAGCAAGGCGATCGTCGAAGAGCTGTACCATTCATCGTGTTCGCCGCGTTCAAGGACATATTGCAAGGACGCAAGTCCGGCTACGAGCAGACCGAGGCCTATCCAATCGATCGCCGCTTTGGCTTTCTCGATGAACTTCGGATTCGGAATGAACGCCATGGTCATCAAGAAAGCCACGATGCCGATCGGAATATTAATGTAGAAGATCAACGGCCAGCTGGCGTTGTCGATGATGTACCCGCCGAGCGTGGGGCCAACCGCCGGTCCTACCATTGCACCAAGCCCGAAGATCGCCATTGCCGCACCGCGCCGTTCCGGCGGATACGTTTCAAAAAGAATCGCTTGAGCTGTGGGCTGCAGCGCGCCGCCGCCGATGCCTTGAATCACGCGATAGAGAATCAACTGCGTGATCGACGTTGCAGTGCCGCAGAGAAACGACGCAATCGTGAAGATTGCGAGCGAGGCGGCGTAAAACCGCTTGCGTCCGAGATACGCGGTGAGCCAGCCGTTGAGCGGCATGACGCAAACGTTCGCCAGAATATATCCGGTCGCAACCCACGAAACCTCATCGACCGAGGCGCCCAGATTTCCCCCGATCGTATTGATCGCGACGTTGACGATCGTCGTGTCAATGATCGCCATGATCATGCCCAGCATGACCGTGATCGTGATCAGGCCGACCGGCGCGTTTTCGCGATGCTGAAAAGGATTGCGCATGGTATCTGTGTTGTTAACCTGCTAAGTATCTACCGGGTTGCGCTCACATGGGCCTGCCCGCAAAAGTCGTACCCCGTAATGGCTCCAGAATTCCATCGAACCTATCGATCGCCGCGATGAGCAGCGGCCTAGAAGATGAGCCGACGACGGGTCGGACGAGCGCGATTAGAAAACCTTAAGCTCCGCATAAAGCAACGATAAGTCCGATCGAGTGCAATGAAATGTATGAACTCTCGGACACTTGCAGCGGTCTTCGCGGCAGCGCTTTTTAGCGCGCCGCTCGCGGTTCAGGCACAGAGTGCCACCGCCGGCCTTAACGGTCGTATCCTCGATGCCTCGGGCGGGTTACCCGTTCCCGGCGCAACCGTTGAGCTCGATGCGGGCAGTCAAAAAATCGCTGTCGCCTCAACAGATGCGAACGGCGTGTACACCTTTTCCAACGAGCCGCAGGGCGAGTATTCTCTGCTCATCGTTGCGCGCGGTTATGTCTCGACGAGCGTGCCGACCGTCGTTCTGACGAACGGTAACACGGTTCAGACTCAGACCGCCGTTCAAGCAACGCGAGGCGGATCGTCGAACCTCAAAGAGATTGGCCGGGTGGCGGTCGCAGCGCGTTCCTCGCTGCAAACGACGACGACGATCAACGAATACGTCGATCCGTCGCAGGTGCAAAATTACTCCTACGCGCGCGTCGGGGATTTGCTCGCGCGCCTGCCCGGAGTAAATTCGGCCACGAGCCCATCGGTTGGCGACGATATGTCGATCAGCATCCGCGGATTCGACGCGACCGAAACGGCGACGCTTCTCGACGGACATCCGATTGGACCGATCGGCGCGTTCGGGGGTGGATACAATTACAAAATATCGCCGTTTTGGGGCCTCAGCGGAACCAGCGTGATCTTCGGATCCGGCGCAGCCGGTTTGTATGGCGTTTCGACGATCGCCGGTGCCGTAAACTTCGAGACGCTGAATCCGACGCAAACTCGCGAGAGTTCATTTACACAAGGCGTTGGTAATAATGGCCATAACCTAAGCGGTTTCACGGCTACCGGCACGATGGGCAAGTTCGGTTACGCGCTCGCCGGTGCAACGCAAGGCACCTATGGTACCTTTGCTCCCGCTGCTATTACGCAGACGGGCAACCTTGGCGCGAGCGCCGTTTGCAGCACCTGCACCGATTTCTCCGGAAATCCGGTTACGCCGCCCGATCTCACATCCGCGAACTTGGCCGCAAACACCTACGTCGTCACTGGTGATTACACGCAGCGCAACGGCCTCGCAAAGTTGACGTATGCGCCCTCTTCGAAAACACAGATGCTGGCAAGCGTATACAACATGACGACGTGGAACGACAAGACCGGTAACGGCGATCAAGACTACAACTCATATCCTTACGTGCTGCAGAACGCGAACGGCCTTGTCAGCGGTGGAGCGGGAAGCTCGACCGGCACTAATTTCGTCCTGAACGGCACGCCGACGACCTGCTCGAACACGACGATCGCTGTGTTGAACAACTCATCGGCGGGCTACGGATGCTTGACCGCGCAGCAATACGCGCAAGCTTTCTATGGCCCAGCCGGCGGTGGTCCGAATCGCTGGAACGCGAGCCATATGCAAGACTACCATGGCCGCGTCACCCAACAGCTCGGCAAAACCCAGATCGTCGTCGACGGATTCATCAACAACGATACGTCGGACGAACACAAGAGCTTGACCGGTCCCTTCTTTTTCGACACGTACTTGACGCACGGCTTCCTTGCGTCCGACGAATTTCAAACCGGGCGTCATGACATCTCATTCGGCTACTACACGCAACATCAGCGGCATGCCGGGATCACCTCGTTTACAAATCCCGACAGTGTGACACTCAATGGTACATATTTTTTGACGTCGACCAGCTACTTCGTTCGCGACACGTGGCAGCCATCGTTGAAGTTCAGCACCTTCTCTGATCTGTGGTTACAACGCTCGTTGACCACGCAGAGCACAAACTTCGACCCGCGCATATCGTTCGTCTACCGTCCCACGTCGAGCGACGTCGTTCGTTTGACGGGAGGGCGTTCATACAGTGAACCGGATCCGGCACTCGTCAGCTCGACGATTCCGCAAACCGGTGCGCCCCTCAGTCTCAATCCGACCTGTCAAACCGGGACGTTGAATTCCGTAGGAACAGTCAGCAACGCCGGTCTGAAGCCCGAAACGGCGAGGGACGAGGAGCTGGCGCTGGGACATCGCCTGAACCGGCGCACGGTGTTGCAAGTCGACGCGTACAATTCCGTCGAGCAGAACGCGATTCTCAATGGAAACCTTCCGCTTTCCGCGTTCCCGCAATATGCGTCGGTTCTGCAGAAACTGGTCTCAAATGCTTCGGGCGCGGGCCAGGAAACGCTGCAGCAGGCCTTCCTCGATCGCATCAGCGGGTCGTGTGGATTTACTGCAACGCCGGCAGCACTCGGATGGAGCACTTTTGCCAACGCGGGTCGTGCAACGTACCGCGGCATAAATTTCGATGCGCAAGTCGGACTGGTCCGCAACGTTACGTTTGAAGGCCAGTACGGCATCCAGTCGGCAGCGTACAATGGTATCCCGCTAAACATCCTGCAGAACAACGTTTCGTTGATCAACGACGCGCAGTTCAACACGACGCCGCTACGCAAAGCGTTCTCGAGCCTCGTCTACGCAAATCCCTCGGGCTTCCGTGCCGAGATGGACGGCACGTACATCGGCCCGGGGAACTCGTTCAAACGCCCGCCGTTCTGGTACGCGGACGCGTCGGTATCCCAGACGAGTGGTCCGGTAACGTTGAACTTTGGGGTGACGAACCTGTTCAACAGTGCGTACCAGCAGTACGGTCTCATCGGCCTCGGCATCTACCAACCGCAAAATCAATTCGGGAATGCAACGAGCGCGATCGACCAGGGGACTGGCGCAGAACTCTATGGATTGCCGTCGCGCCAAGCGTGGCTCACCGTAACGTTCCACGGCTAGCTCGTACCGACAACCGTCGAAAGCACCCGAAGCGCGTTCGCGCCTCGGGTGCTTCGCACTCTTATTGCATCAACGCAACGGACCTACGAACGAACGTATTCACATCGCTCCTGGCGATCTCGTTTGCGGGCCGGTCAGTTCGTTCGATGGTCTCCGCAACGTGTTGGATGAATTCGCGATGCGCGCCGAGCAGCGTTTCAACGCGGGTATTCATCAGTGTGACGTACGCCGCTTGTTCGCCGGGGATGGACGTCAGAACAGAGATGTGGCGGAAAGCGTTTTCAATATCGTTCTTGGCGCCGGCGGGTTCCACGACTCCTAAGAACAACCGCTCTGCGACAACGCCGCCGAGCGCAGTCATGGCTTCGTATTCCGCATTCCACCGTTCATCATGAGACGGATCCTCACATTTGGTGCTTGAGACCGAGGCCTCGATGAGAGCCGTCGCAACAGCGTGACCGGCATTGTGATAGGTAGCTGGCGCGAGCCGCTTGGGGTTGGATTCCATTGTATGACGTCTAGCCTTTCAAAATTATATATAATATATTAAACACATGAAGTCTGCTCTGTCCACTCCCGACGATATTCTTGCTCAACTCCGAAGCGATATCGTGGCTGGGCGATTCGCGCCGGGTGCGCCGCTGCGTCAAGATGAACTGGCCAGCGCTCTGGGCGTTAGCCACATCCCCGTGCGCGAGGCGTTGCGCCGTCTTGAAGCAGAGGGCCTCGTTGAAATTCGCCCTCGCCGCGGGGCGTTCGTAGCGGCGCTCTCCGGCGATGAACTCCAAGAGCTGAACGAGATGCGGGTCGCATTGGAATGTTGTGCATTGCGTCTTGCTATCCCGAGAACCTCACAAGCCGACCTGCGTAAGGCCGCGCGCGTATTGGATAAAATCGATCGCAACCCATCGCGCTGGGGAGAACTCAACACCGAGTTCCACCGGATCATCTTTGAACCAGCGCATCGGCCTCGGTTGTTGGCCACGATTCTATCGTTGCAGCGTAATGTCGAACGGTATCTTCATCATGAGGCCGCCGTCGTTGGAAACTTCACTGCTTCGCAGCGAGAGCATCGCCGGCTCCTGAAGTTAATCGAGAGCGGAAGAGTCAACGACGCTTGTACGCTGCTTACCGACCACATCATCGTGCCGGGCGCCATGCTGGTATCTCACTTGAGCCGAGCGAATGCCACGGCATGAAACTGCTGCTCGAGATTCTGCTCGCGGTCTTCTTGCATCCGATTGCCGTCGTTTTGGCATGGATCCATATCGCCGCACGCGCGGACATGGATGGAACGAAGAAGATCCTCTGGGCAGTCGTGTGCATCTTGTGGGGCATAGGCCCGATTCTGTACATGGTTCTTGCTGAGGGCCAGCTCTGGTGAGCTCGCCAGAAGGTTGACATCGGCAAGTAGATAGTTGACAATATCAACTAGTTATGAGCATGCGCGTAGAATGTGTCCGCAAATTCAATCGGTTTTACACGCGGCACGCAGGCGTGCTGCAGAAGAAGTTTCTCGAGAGCCCATTCTCGCTGGTCGAGGGACGCGTTCTTTTTGAACTGCGGCAGACGGAGAATATCACAGCCACCGAGCTCGCCAAAGCGCTCGCGCTCGACGGTGGCTATCTCAGCCGCATGCTCCAAGGCTTCGTTCAGCGCGGATTGATTCGACGCAAGACGTCGACGGCCGATGCGCGCCAAAGCCATCTGTCCTTGACGGCGAAGGGAAAGGACGCCTTTGCGTCGCTCGATCGGCGGCAACATGAAGAAGTCGCCGCTATGTTGAGCAACCTCTCCGATGTCGAGCAAGAGAGTCTCTGCAGTGCGATGAGCGCGATTCAAGGTATTCTTGGCGATCGGAGCACTGACGAGCCAAACTACGTTTTGCGGTCGACCCTTCGTCCCGGAGACATCGGTTGGGTCATCAGTCGACATGGTGTCCTGTACGCGCGGGAGTACGGCTGGGACGAACGGTGCGAAGCTCTCACCGCCGAGATAGCCGCTGCCTTTGTCGAGAAATTCGATTCGAACCGCGAGCGTTGTTGGATCGCCGAGCGCGACGGCGAGAAATTGGGCTGCGTATTTCTGGTGAAGAAGAGCGAGACGGTTGCGCAATTGCGACTACTGCTTGTCGAACCGAGCGCACGTGGCTTGGGCATTGGTCGGCGCTTAATTCGCGAATGCGTTGAATTCGCCCGTAAGTGCGGCTACCGCAAGATAACGTTGTGGACGAACGACGTATTGCGCGCTGCTCGGCACTTGTATGAGGGGGCGGGATTTCAGCTTGTCAAGGAAGAGCGCCACGACAAGTTTGGAAAGGATCTGATCGGACAAGACTGGGAACTCACACTGTAGTACGAACGATATTTTGCGGCTCGTACTATGCTCGCGAAAGCAGCGCGTATCGGTCGTACACCCACAGCAGGAGGGTGGTGAGCAAACCGATGCCGGTGAGTATCACCCAGATCATCGCCGGTTGGTGCAATGCCTCGCCAAAATGTGAAAGCAGTGTACCGCCGAGCCAGCCGCCGACGATTGAACCGATACCGATCGGCAAGAATGCGAACCCCATGTACGTTCCCTGCTGTCCCGCCGGTGCGAGACGCGAGATATATTCGTAGTAGCGCGGTGATTGGATGATTTCACCGAGCGCAACGATTACAAGACTCAGCACAGCCATCACCACGCTTGGGTGCGCCGGAATGACTAACCACGCAACAGAGGTGATGAAGCTGCCCAGTATCAACGCATGAAAAGGCCGTATCGAACGCGTCAACGAGTTGATGGCCACGGTCAACGTGATGACGATCAGTGGGTCGGTGATAAGAATCATTGCCGTATTGGCGTTCTTGTCGACGTAGTCGTTGATGTAGATGGGCAGAATAAGGTATTGCTGCCAATACACGATCCAGTATCCGGAAAAGATCAGCAGGAACAGCACGAACCGGCCGTTGCCGACGACCGTCATAAAATCGCGAGACGTCTGCGCCAGAGATCGCGACGATGATCCGACGTCCGTGCGGGGCTCACGAAAGAATACGAGCACGACGACGAACATCAGTAACACGCTGACCGCGGCGATCAAGAACACATCTTGCGGCGGCAAGCGCGAGTGCAGCCATCCGGCCAAAAAAGGACCGAAGGTGCTGCCGATGTTGACCATCGTGTAGTAGATCGAATAGCCGATAGAACGGAGGCTCTCGTTGGAGGCTCGAGCCGTCGTGCCGACGACCGAAGGCTTCACCAATGCGACGCCCAGTGCCGGTAAGAAGAGAATGATGCCGGCGAGCAGCGGCAATGGGACCACGGCGCGCACCGGCGAGAGCCAAGGCGCACCTATGGAGCCGATCAAGAAGTACGCGCAGGTCAAGATGAGGTAAGCCGATGACAGCGCACGCCGGAAACCGATACGATCGGCTAACGCTCCACCGAAAATCGCCATCACCCAGACCGCTCCGCCGAAAATCCCGCTGAGGCTTGCGGCCTGCGAACTGGGGAAGCCGAGGGTCTGATTCAGATACAGCGCCAGGGTCGAGAAGACTGCGTAATACGAAAGCCGTTCGAAGATTTCGCTGATATTCGCCACCCAGAACGGGCGCTCGAACCCCGTACGGATCTCTGAGAACCGTTGCCGCATGATCAAACTCGCGCCTCCTTACGTAATCGCAGCTTGTTTTGCGGATTGGTCTTTTCGAAGCGAATCCCTATGGATCGCTCAACGGGGCGCGCATGATTCGCGGAAAGGATAACGCTAAGCCGCGTTTTACGGCACCGTTGTCGCCAAGCGCGTCCCAGCCGGCGTTGGAGATGTAGTAGAATTCGCTGCCGACAACGACGCCGTGTGTCGGGTCGATATTCGGCGTCGCACGCTCGATGTCTCGCGCCGATGTGACGTGCGTACGGGCAGAATCGAGCTGAAAGCGGATCACGCGCTCCGGAGACGTTCCGTTTTCCACGGCGATGAGCGTGTTATCGACGAAATAGAGTCCATCGATCCCTTCGAGAGCGTACCTGTTCTCCATCGGAATCCATCGAACGTGTCTCGTGCGAATATTCAGTATCCCAAGGCCTCGCACGTAGTCCGGGACAAAGACGTTGCTGGTCCCGGGGATGAACGCCGGCGTCTGCGGCGAGATGAAGTCGCCGGCATCGACGCGCTTAAACGGACCGCTGATTCCAGCGCTATAGACGCCGCCGCCGTTGCCGTCCGAAACCAGAACGTTGCCGTATGAATCCAACGCCATGTCGCCAAGAGCGCTCGGCCGCGGTCCCTCGATGCGGCGCAGAAGCTTTCCGCTATCGGCGTCGTATGCCAGGACCGCGGAACGTCCCCAATCGCGCTTATTGACGCTGCTGAACCCATCGAGCGCAACTTCCGTCGCCCAGACGATACGTCGTTTCGCGTCAACTTTGAGCGCAAGCATCGGCCAATCGCTCGGGCTCTTCGCAAAGTCTCTTAAGCGTCCGTTACGGTCGACGATCGCGATCTTTTTCTCCAGCACGCTCGTTAAGAAAAATTGAGCGGTCGCGGCATCATAGTCGATATCTTCGGGAAGCAATCGCCGGTCCGCGATCGTGAACGCCGGCTTTCCGAAAGACAGCGCCGTTGCATTCGCCGTCATGCGTTGCAGAACGATCTTGAAATCGCGATCACCGCGAATCGACGCGAAATCCGGTAGTTGCTCAATGATCGGCCGTGACTGCCCCATGGCCGCGATCGTCTGCAAGTCCGCAAGCGCGCCCCGCTCGTCGCCCGTGTGGGCCTTTCCGCGCGCAAGATCGAGGAGCGCATCCGGTGAGCCGTTCAAAAGGCCAACGATCTCTTGTGCGGTAGCGCGAAAGGTACCCCAATCCCCACGCACTCTCGCTCCATGCGCGCGCGCCGTCAGGTCTTGCAACTGTATTGCCGCCGGCCGAGGCTGATCCGCGTGCGTACCGGCAGCAAACGAACTGACCGTTACTAAAGCAAGCGCTACGAGAGCGCAGATCAAAAAACGCACGACAAGAACATCCTCTCCGACTGTAGCTGCCTACCTAGCCTATAGCCACGGCGACGTGAGTCCATGAAAGAATCGTCAAAGATTTATCGAGCGCACAAGTCGTCACGGCCGTGGCACGAGAAGCAGTAAACTCGCCCCGAAAATGACGAGCGCTACGAAAAAAACGATCGCGGTAAAAGCCATCACGCGCCGTAGTCCCACACCCGCAATGGCGAGCACCGGTAGGCACCAAAATGGCTGAATCATATTAGCGACCTCCTCACCGATCGCTACGGCCATCGCCGTGGCGCCTTGCGAGGCGCCGAGTTTCGCGGCAGCCGGAACGGCGAATGGTCCCTGCACCGCCCAATGTCCGCCGCCGCTTGGAACGAAGAGCGAAATGACAATGCTCGAAACGTAATTCCAAAACGGTAAGGTTGCCGCCGTGGAAAACGTCAAAAACCACTGCGCGATCACACCCGCGAGGCCGGTCGCCGTCATCATACCCATGATGCCGCCGTACAGTGGATACTGAATCAACAGAGGACCGGTAATGCGGGCAGCGCCGTCCACTGCGCGGACATAGTTAAGCGGCGTCCAATGCAGCACGAGTCCGAGAATGAAGAAGATGAAGATAACGCTGTTGATGTCGAGCGTGAATCCGCTCTTCAGCCAGGTCGACAGCAGATAGAAGATCCCGCCGGCGGCCACAACGATATTCAGAATCCAAGAATTGTCCAGCGCCGACGCAAGATTGCGGACGGGTTCTTTCTGCGGTTGTTGCTGCTCCGCGTCAAACGCCGCGACATTACCGCTGACGACATCCTCATCGCGCGGCTCGAGTGCTACGAATATGATTGGCACGATGACGAGCAGTACTACTACCGGCACGAGATTGAATCGCGTGAAGATCGTTTGTGACAGCGGCAAAACCACGCCCGTGAGGTTTTGAACGATATTCAATTTGCTGCCGGGTGTCGCTTGAGCCAGTGCAATCGAACTCGAAAGCCCGCTCGCCCAAATCAAGAATCCGCTGTACGACGCGGCCACCAGCCAGCCGAAATCTACACGCATCCGGCGGGCGATCTCCCTCGCCAAAAGACCCGCCACAACCAATCCAAATCCCCAGTTCAACCAGCAGGCGAACGCCGAAACGAGAAACGTGAGCACGACTGCCGATCGCGATGTACGCGGAAGCGCGGCAACGCGTTTCAGCGTGTGCTGAATCGGAGGACTGCTCGCAAGCGCATATCCCGTTACGAGAATGAGGATCATTTCGAGCGCGAATGCGAAGATATCGAAGATGCCCTTGTACCACGCCGAAAGGATATCGGCAGCGCCGTGATGCGGCGCATAGAGCAATGCCAGCAACGCTGTGACGAGCGTCAACAGTACCGCGAAGACGTACGGATCCGGCATCGCATATTCGAAGAGCCGTACAAAAACGGCGGCAACACCTTTCATGAGGCTGCACTTCTCCACTGCGCCCGCGATTGCTTCACCGGCGTCGTCGTTCAGGCACGCATAAGGATTCCTCCATGCATGCCGAAGAGGGCAGCATGCCGGATCTACACCGTTACGGTGAAATGACGTGGCCCCAAGTCAAACAAGCCGCGGCAGAAAATCGTGTTGCGATCGTGCCGATTGCGACGCTGGAAGATCACGGCCCGCATCTGCCGATCGATACGGATCTTCGACTTTGTAGTGCGGTGTGTGATGCTGCGGCGGAGCGAGCCAAGGACCGGGTCGTGCTCGTGCCGGCGATCAACCACGGGTACAGCCCGCACCATATGGATTTTCCCGGCGCTATAACGATCGGCGCACACACACTGATCGACTATGGCGTTGACGTGTGCCGGAGTCTGGCGCATCACGGCTTTCGAAAGATCCTTATCGTCAACGGTCACGGAAGCAACACGCCCTTCATCGATATCATTGCGCGTCTCACCGTCGTCGAAACTAGGGTTCTTGCAGCAGCAGTGAATTATTGGTCCGCACCAGGCGTGCGCGAGGTAGCGGAGTCACTTCGCGAATCGGACGCCGTTGGCGGAATGAATCACGCGTGCGAATTTGAAACGTCGCTCTATCTCGCATTGCGCCCGGACTTGGTGGATATGACCAAAGCTGCGCGCGAGCTGTCGCATCGGCCAACAGCGAACTATTGGACCGATCTGATCGCGGGTGACGGGCCACTCGTCATGATGGAACACTGGAGCTCGCTCAGTGAGACCGGCGTGATGGGTGATCCGACGAAGGCCACGGCAGACAAGGGACGGCGCCTCTTAGAGGCTGCGGCGCTCGGAATCGTCACGCTTGTCGACGAGATGATCGCTCGCACTCCGGTGGAACGAAAAGACCACCATTGAGCGGACACCGCATCATCGCAAGTATGCTGCTCGCGTTTGCGGTTGGTATCGCGGGTTGTTCGCGTCCAGGTTCCGGTTCGTCGTCTGGTGGTCGCAATGCTTGGACGATTCCCGGAACCTTGCGGATCGCGCAGCGCGAGGATCCCGATAACCTTAACATGCTGCTCGGAACGGAGACGGTCGACACCGACATCTCGATGTTCTGGGCCGGCTACCTCTTCAATCTCGACGATCGCAACCAGTTGCTTCCGGAACTGGCCGAACAGATACCGAGCCTAGCGAACGGCGGTATCAGTCGCGACGGTTTGACCATCACATACCACTTGCGTCGGGGCGTACAATGGCACGACGGCGCGCCATTTACGGCCGACGACGTCATCTTCAGCTGGCAAGCGATGATGAACCCGAGGAACCTTACGGTGAGCCGTTTTGGATACGACATCGTGTCGCGGATTCAGAAGCGTGACGACTACACCATCGTCGTTCATTTGCGACACCGCTTTTCGCCGTTTGTTGCTACGTTTTTCACGATGGCCAACCACGCGGACTGCATTTTGCCGGCGCATCTGCTGTCGCATTATTCCGATCTCAACAGGGTTGCATACAACCTGAAGCCGATCGGCACAGGACCTTTTCGCGTCGAATCGTACGAGCCGGGAAGCAAAATCGTATTTGTAGCGAACAACCGGTATTGGCGTGGCCCGCCGAAGCTTCGTCGCATCGAGTTTCAAATTGTCGGCAGCGACAATACGATGCTGACGTTGATGCAGTCGCATGCGATCGATTTCTTTTACCGCGCGCCGGAAACGTTGGCTTCGAGTCTGCGCAACATCTCCGGAACGCGCGTTGTCGAAACTCCATTGAGCCGGTTTACCGATATCGGGTTTAACGCCGCAAACCCGGCGCTCGCCGACGTGCGGGTGCGGCAGGCCCTCGCATACGCGACGGATCGGGGAACCTTGATCGATAAAGTCACGCACGACATCGCAATCCCGGCGCAGACGGATCAGCCGGCGTTTTCTTGGGCCTTCAATCCTCGCACGCGCCAGTATCCATACGACCCGGCCCGAGCAGCAGCGCTTCTCGATGCGGCGGGGTGGCATCCAGGGCCCGCAGGTCTGCGCGAGCGCGACGGCCGTCCGCTACAACTGACACTGGTCAGTTTCACCGGGTCCGGCACGATTACCGCGACGGAGGCGCTATTGCAAGCGCAGTGGCGGCGCCTGGGAGCGGACGTTTCCATCAAAAACTTTCCGTCGGGACAGCTCTATGCAACCCTCGGCGCCGGCGGTATCGAGCAATCAGGTAAGTTTGACGTCGCAATCGAGAATTGGGCGAACGGAAGCGATCCCGACGAGTCGATTCTCGTAATGTGCTCTATGGCGCCGCCGGCGGGTTGGAATATTTATCACTTTTGCAGTCCGCAGCTGGACGCTGCGGAGCGCATGGCACTCACGAGTTACGACCGGAACGTACGGCGCCAGGCATACGGGAATGTCCAACGCATCCTCAATGAACAGCTGCCATTTTTCGTGATCTGGTACCAACGCCAGTTCGACATCGTCAACACCGATCTGAAGAATTACAAACCGGCGCACGCCGTCACGCCGTTTTGGAATACATGGGAATGGAGCATTTGATCTTAGCGGAAACCCAAAAGATCGCCCCGCTTAAACATTGAAAAGACCTTTAATCTACGGATTGTTTTTCTTTTTGCGGTTTGCAACTAATTATCTCCGGCGCGTGTCGTTGTCGCTGCACTAGCAATTTTAGAAAAGAAGAAATATGGACCTGAACAAAGGCACGCCGCGCAGCGTTCGCGACAAAGTTCTCGGCATCGTGCAACTCGCCCGCACAACCGACAAAGCGAAAGCCGTAGCGCATGGCACCATCGGCGACTACGATTACGAGTCCTCGATGGATAAAGGCCTGTTTGACTTCCTCGGGATGAAGGGCAGCGAATATCTCAAAGTCGTTACCGATGCGAAAAACGACACTGAGATAGAAACGTACGTCAAGGGCTTCCTTGCGAAGAAGACATCGCAAGACATCGGTGAATTCAACAAGAAGTGCCTCACGATGCTCCCGACAGGCGAATCCCTGGAACACTTTACGCAGCTGCGCACCAAAGTCGCCCCCGACCGCACCGACGTAAAGACGTGGCCCGACCTTCTCGACCTTGAGGAAGGCCGCTCAATTCCGCACCGCACGAACAGCATGTAGGCTGGCAATACGTCTGCAAAGAGGGAGCGCGATAGCGCTCCCTCTTTTGTTATGTCGAAAACGCGCCTATGGAAATCGTGCTACGAGAATCGCAACGTCGTCCTGCGGCTTCCCGCCGCAGAAGTCGTGGGTCGCCCGCAGAAGCGTATCCGCCTGCTCTTGGGCCGAAAGGTTGCGGTTCGCTTGGATCCCTTTCATCACGTCGTCTCGTTCGACGAATATGCTATCCGGATTGCGTGCTTCTGTGACCCCATCCGTCGTTACGATGAGCGTTGAACCGCCGCGGGGCAAATACACAAGCCGTTGATGAAAGAGCTTTGATTCTTCAAACACGCCGACAATCGGCGCCGTGGTTGGAAGCGATTCAGGCGGCTCGCCTGGACGCATAAGCACGACCGGATCATGTCCGGCCGATGCATACGTCATGATTTGTCGCTCGGGATCAATGGTGCCTAAAAAAACGGTCACGAACGAATCAGGATCTTCACGCTCAAACGCTGAGGTTTCCATGTAGAGCACATTGAGATTTCTTAGAACTTGTGCGGGTGTCAGCCCTGATGAGACATATGCTCGAAGCGCGTATTTTACGAGAGCTGCCCGGGCTGCCGCCTTCGCGCCTTTTCCGGAAATGTCGGCGACGGAAATGGCCACCGATCCATTGTTGAACTGATAGACGTCGATAAGGTCTCCGCCGACGCGCACATCGTCTTCGGCCAGAAGGTACGTCGTGCCGATATCAACGCCGGGAACGGGCGCGAAACGAAGTGCATAGAGATGGTCGACCAGGATTCGCGCGGCAGTATAGGGTGTGGCTTTCGAAACGGCAACCGCGCCGGACACCAGCTTGCGGCGTTCGGTGAAGACGACGTTTGACATACGCTACTCCGGATTCGACGTAGCAGCAAAGTCCGGGTCGGTATAGCAACCCGTCTGCACCGCGCGACGCAATCCCGTGCGCATGCGGTGTGTGCCGCGGCTGCTGCTCGAAAGCACGCCGTTTGCGCCGGCCATGTGACATTGTCTGGCCCAGCCACGCGTCAGATTCGAAGAAACGACGGCGATGGCGCAGTCTGGCAACACGAAACGTAACTGCCGAATCGATTCGAGCTTATCGCTCCGAAGATGGTCGAAATCCACGACTACTACCCGCGGCCCATACGTGCGAAGGTTGGCGACACCAAGTTCCTCTGAGCGCCGCGGATGGGAATACCCGCTCTGAAGAAGCATGAGGCTAAGTAGATTTCCTGCCGTTCTGTCGCAGCTAACGATGGCGGACCTGTTGTGCTCCATTGGTTCCTTGCCTTGCCGGCCACGGCGCCCCAAAGGCGGAATAGCCGGCGCGCTCCCCGAGAGGAGATCGTACATATCTTCTCACGAATTTGGTATGCTTGCTATCGTGATAATGACGGATATGCCCAGGAGCGCGACCACTCAGATCGCTCGTTTTTGAACATGAACGAGCGGACTCGTCTCAGCGAGGCCGATGCGAACGTCATTGGCAGCCTTGCTAACGACGACCCGGCACGCGACCTTATTTCCGAAATACTGAGCATCGTTCGCGTTTCGCACTGGAGTTTCGCGCGCTTTAAGAAAGACGGGCGCTCCGATCAATTGCTCTTACCGGGGAAGGGCGGTAACCGGGCTGAGGAGTTGGAGCATCTTCGTCAAGAATTTGTGCTTCAACGCGAACGTACGATGAAAGGCCCAAAACTCGCGGCGTCGCTCACGTTCCAAGAACCATTCGTAAGCGGCATCACATTGGTATTCGCCGACGCGCGAAGAGAATTCGGTGTCTTGAGCCTGATGCGTTCCGACGATCTTGGTCCATTCACGTCAGTAGAGATTCAAGCGCTCGCGCTTGCTCTCGATTCTTCTACGGACCGCCTGTCGGGTCTGACAATCGCGGAAGCTCCCCCTGAGGCAACGTCTGCTGCAGCCATCGATCAGGCGGCGATGCATGTTTTGGACCGGGATATGAAAGTGATCCTCACTTGGGATGCGCATGGAGGTCGCAATGCGACGATCACGGCGCTTCACGCCCGTCTGGCAGAACGCTTACCCCCGATCATTGAGAAGGCAATTCGCGCCCTTGTCGCATCGTGGACCACCGATCCGGCAACCCAAGCGGTCGGCGTGGCACATCCGGTGCCCTTTTTAACGGTGAGGACGCAGCCGCTTGCCGGACCTACCGGATTATTCGTCGGCGTATTACTCGAGCGAACACCCGGAGGCCAAGTTTTCGACAAAGCTGCGCATGCATTCAACCTTTCGCGGCGTGAGCTCGAGACGCTCGCGCTGCTCTTGCGCGGGGCGACGCTGACCGAGGTCGGGACGGCGATGCACATAGCATCGTCAACCGTACAAGATCACGTCAAAAGCATGCTCGCGAAGACAGGATCCCGGAATCGTTCGGAATTGATCGCAAAACTGCTGAGTCCACGTGAGAATACGGAATAGCTATCGGACGCATGCTGTGTTTTGTTTGTCCCCCGTGTTCCACGATACCGCGCGAGTCCCAAATAGAGTACGATTGATCATATCGCAGTTCCCCACCCGGCCGTTGCTCTGCGAGCTTGCGGCCCGCGGGAGGGATATGCGCGGGTATGGCCATGTTTCTATTGTTAGCGTTGGTTCCGCTGTATATCGTCGTCCTGATATTGATCAGCTCGAGCGTCAAGGTTATGCGCGAGTACGAACGCGCAGTTGTTTTTCGCCTGGGGCGCTTTCAAGCCGTTAGAGGCCCCGGACTCATTTTCATCGTTCCATTCGTTCAACAAATCGTGCGAGTCGGTCTGCGTACGGTAGTTATGGAAGTGCCGAGCCAAGACGTGATTTCTCGGGACAATGTGTCTTTGAAAGTTGACGCCATTCTTTACTTCCGCGTGGTAGACGCGCAAAAGGCCATTATTCAGGTCGAGAATTTCTTAGCCGCGACCAATATGCTTGCACAAACGACCCTGCGTTCCGTACTCGGGCAGCATGAACTCGACGAAATGCTTGCCAAGCGCAACGAACTCAATGCCGACGTGCAAAGCACTCTAGACGTTCAAACCGAATCCTGGGGCATCAAGGTCATCAGCGTCGAGATCCGCGAAGTGCAGCTCACCGAGAACATGATCCGCTCGATTGCCAAACAAGCAGAAGCGGAACGCGATCGGCGCGCCAAAGTGATTCACGCAGAAGCCGAGTTCCAGGCTGCACAGACCCTGTTGAACGCCGCACAAATTCTCTCGAAGGATCCGGCCGCAATGCAGTTGCGTTATCTTCAAACGCTGACGGAAGTCGGAGGCGAACAAAACTCGACAATTGTCTTCCCGATGCCCATTGACCTTATTAAGCCGTTTCTACAGATTATGCAAAATCACGCCACCGATTCCGCTCCGGCAACGAATGGAGTAAAGGCCTTGACATAGGCCCACGCCGTAAGAAGCTTGTATGAATACGGAAGCACTCGATGCGGCGAAGACACAATGCCAGGCCGCGGCAAATGCGTTTCAACGGCTGCAGCACGATCATACGAACGTTTCTGCTGAACAATTAGAATTCAACTATGCGGTATTACTTGCGCTCAAGGGGCTATACGAAGCCGTGGAGTCCTTGCCTCAACGATGAGGCGTCATGACGATCTGCGAATGCGGATAGTCGAAAACATAGTTAAAGCGTTGTAGAAAGTCGAAACCGATGACGGTTGTTCCGGCCGAATTCGACTCACACGCAATGGGATTGTAGGAGACGACGGAACCGAGCCCGATCGAGCCGACGTGTCCGCAGTACATATCTTCCACGCCGCCGATGCCGCTTGTTTGTAGGCGCATATTGGTCTCAAAGGTGTGCTGATGCGGCGGGAAGATCACGTAGGCGGGATTGCCCGTATCGAGCATGGCGTCGATCGGCGTGTTGCCGTCCAGGGTGATCGATGCAAGCGGCGTCCCCAGCGTCAGGTCGATGGGGATATGCATTCCGCCCTCAGGACGCACCACAGCGGTTACAGGATCTTGGATCTGGGCCGTACGCGACATCGTGTCGACCGTGACGATGGCACCGGCGAAGAAATCGAAACCGAACAGGCCATCGACATTTTCCAGATCGCCGTCGCCGAGGCGTTGTCCAACGGTGTTAACGAAAACGTTCGAAAGAGAGTTGCCGCCGACTTCGAGCGTGTCGACCTTACGAACGAACGACGTGCTACCGCCGCCAAAGCCGAATGCCGACTCAGAGAACAGTTTTTTGACGTGTGCACGATCGGCGAAGGAGTCGGTGAGGGTGATCGTACTGTCACCGGTATCGAGAATGAATCGTCCTGCAACACCGTTCACAGTTGCATCGATGAGCATACGCCCATTGCCCACAGTGATGCCGAAGGGGTGGGGGTTTGTGAACCGCCATTTCGCTTGTGATGGCGAAGGCGTAAACGTCGACGGATCCACGCCGGGCAGTGCTTTTGCACTCGTATAGGTGTAGACGTATGGATTCACGTCGAATGACCACGACCCAATGTAGCGTTTTCCAGCACCGATATTCATATAGGAACGGACATGTACGACTTGCCGGTTCTTGCCGTCGGGGTCCATGATGAAACCCTTGTACGCGCCGGTGGCGGGATCGACATAGGCGTCGATGGTGAATCCTTGCGGCACAACGATGCGAAGGACTGGATAGGATGCACCATCGAGCGTCGCATTTGCGCGAAGCGCGCTCGGATACGTGCTGAGACTATCGGTGAAGATCGCATCGAGGCTAATGTAGAGCCGTGCACTGATTCCGACGAACGGCGTCGGAAACCCATTCCGGTTTGCTTCCCAGACGACGTTCCCCGTGAATCCCGTCGACGTGCCGTCAAAGCCTTCGCCGCTATAGTCACGGCGATACAACATGCCTTCGCGTACTTCATGTGCCCGCTGGACTATTGCGCCTGTCGTCGTGTCGGTCATCGTACGGTCGAATTGCATCGGTGGCAGCGATCCGTTTCCGAATTCCCATCCCACGAAAGCCCGATGCTTCGCCAGCATCGTCGACGCATCGTCGGCTACTGCGCAATAGGGGAACGCGAAAAAAACGGCCCACAGGCAGGCGGCTACGTACAGCTTCATTTCCCAATCAGAGGCATCGGGCGACGGTTTCTCCTCGTGACGCCTTCGGTGCGAAATTTCTGTACCGGTGTCGAGGGCCCATCTTCCATAACGCGAAAGCGACGCGCGATATGCTAGCACTCCAGCACGCTGCCTTTGGCGAACCTTCTGAGGTCATTTCGCCGGTTGAAATCGCCATGCCTGAGCCCGGCCCCGGCCAGGTACGCCTGCGTATGGTTCGTTCACCGATACACAATCACGATCTCGCAACGATTCGCGGGAGATACGGCTACAAACCGGAGTTGCCGGCAACCGCCGGCAGTGAAGTCTTAGGCATTGTCGACGCTGTTGGTAACGGCGTTACCGGAGTTGCGCCGGGTGCTCGAGTGGCCGCTGGAACGCACGGCGCGTGGGCGCAGTATGTCGTTGTTTCTGCAAGGGCTCTGGTGCCGATTCCCGATGCCATCAACGATGACGTCGCTTGCCAATTGCTTGCGATGCCGATGTCTGCAGTCGTATTGCTCGACGAATTGCATGTTAAGCCAGGCGATTGGATCGTCCAAAATGCAGCGAACGGTGCCGTCGGTACGATCCTGATGCGCATTGCCCAAGCCCAAGGCATCAATGTCGTCAATCTGGTACGCCGGGAAGCCGCCGCGAGAAATCTGCAAGCCCTGGGCGCAAAATGGGTTGTCGTAACGGAAGAGAGCGGATGGCGCGAACAGCTGAGCGAGATCACACGCGGAGCGCCGATTATCCGCGCCATCGATTCCATCACCGGTGCCCAATCGTTGCTCTTGCAGCGCTTGCTGGGTGTCGGAGGTGAGTTAATCGTGTTCGGCGGTCTTGCCGGTGAAGCGATGAAGCTCGATCCCGGCCTGATGATTTCGAAGGAACTTGTCGTGCGCGGTTTTTGGATGACCGCCTGGATGCAGCGCGCAACACCCGCGCAGGGTGCATCGGCGATGCAGCGCGTCTTCGAGTTGGCGCTGAAGGGCGATCTACCGCTTCCCGTCGCCGCGACGTACGCAATTCATGATGCCGAGGCCGCGCTCAACGCAGCCGAGACACCGGGACGCGGGGGCAAAATTCTCTTCCGTCCCTAGAACCGGCAGGCGACTACTACTCCATCGGAGCGGAATTGCGTGCCCGAATACGAGCTGGCGAACCGTCAGTGCAAAAACGGGAATGAAGAAGCACGTCCACGCGTATCGGGTCGAATTCGAAAGAGCGCCGACAGGATTCGGTGCAGGCTTAATAGGCCATATGCACCACTGCATGCTTGGTGCAGCGCAGCCGTCCACGGTGCTATGCTCGGTGCGGTGAGACCTCACGCTTTGCGGTGTATTGTTTCGTGTGTGCTGCTATTGGCGAGTTACAGTGTGGCCGTCGAGAGCCGCACTTGCGCAGCGGCGCCGCGACCATCAATTGCGTTTGATCAAATCGACCGCGTGCTATTGAATGGCGAAACGCCTCCGCCGATCGATACATTTGCGAACGATGCTGCGGCAATCGCCTCCCTTCCGCCGCTTTCCGCAAAACCGCTGAGTTCGCCGGTGGGTCAAACGGCGTCCACAATGCTCGTGTCGAGCGTGCTCGGATTCATCCCATTCGTCGGGGGATTTCTTGGCGCGGCTGCGGCGCATGCGGCAAATGCGGCGCAACAGGCGCAGCGCGACCGCGAGGTCGCCGAGGATCACGCTGCAGTGCAGCGTTTCATCAGCGCAGGCAGGTTGTCGCAATTCGCGTTTTACAACGGCTGGATGCGCGTTGAACATCCCGGGAAAGATGTGACGATCGTAAAGCCCGCGGAGGGCTTTACGACGACCCTGGATCTCGCACGGAAGACCGCGTATACGGTCAACATGAAGGAGAGCGCGGAAAACGATGTTGTTGAAGACAATGAAGCGGTTCCTCCGGTCTTGCACGGCGACGCACAGACCGTGCCGCTACCGCCGGCGATAATTGCGGGTGCACATGCGCGAGGTTACCGGACGACTGGTGCAATCGATTTGCAGCAGTCTCTGGGCTGGTGCAGCGTCGGTGCGCACAAGGTTACCCAGATTGAATATGTCGTCGATGTCGCCGACCCACAGCCTCCGTATACCGCGGATGCAGCGCGCAACTTGGCCGACGGCTGCAACCCGGCAAGTACCGCATCGTATCGCGAGCCCGGCAAGCTCGTTCTCTACCGGGCAACGACGATCGACGGTGACTCACCGAACGGCACCACGCTGATGTTCGAGCGCGGGAATATCCGAACGCTCACCGCGGCAAACGCATCACTTTTTTCTACGCCCGCCGACTTTACTCAGGAGCAATAGGTATGAGGTATAAGATTGTTGCCGCGCTCACAACATGCGCTCTGGCAGGGTCCGTTATCGCAGTCGCAAACGCCTCGGCGCGTGCGCCCGGCGATACGCTTACATATTCGCTAATCACCGATTCCAAGCTCGCCGGCGGGATGTTGCCGCCTGGATACAAGCCAATCCCGGCTTCGACGACGACGATTACGGTATCGATAAAAAGCATCGACGCAGCCGGCACGGCGGTCGTGCACGTCAAGGAGCATGTCGAGCCCCTAGCGAGCTTTACACCAGCGCAGCGCGCGGCTCTCGAGGATGGTCAGAACGGAAAAGAATGCGACGCAAAGATGTCGGCTACCGGCGCCATCCTCGTGGTCGTCAACAACAATCCGCAGCCGTCGAGCCTCGCGGGAATGACGCCTCAGCAAGTCCAAGCGAAAGCAGTAGCCGACGTACACGATCCGGTGTATCAGGGAAATATCGCTGCAAACAACATCAAGGGCATGTTCGCGGTGGCCAATGCCGTTGCAATCGGCTACGCCAAGCGGAAGTCATTTGCACCGGGCGATACATGGCATTTTACAAACGCTGACGGCGCCGTCTACAATCTCGCCGTCTCAGGACGTCAGTCGTACCAGGGTCACGACGTGCTGGCGGTCGACGCAAAGACGAAGACCGATAACCAAAACGGCACATTCACGAGTGATTCAACCGTCTACTACGATCCAAAAGCCGAAGTCGTAGTGGGCGTGCATACCGTTGCCGTCAACAACATTCAAGTGTCGGGAATGACTTCGACAACAACGACGGATCTGAACTTAAAAGAATAGCGCTGGCCGGGGCCGCATCCCTTGACGCGGCCCCTTTCGTATACGCTGGGCTAATTCAAACCCGACCTCTTGTAGCGATACAACTTATCCCATTGCGCGATGACGTCTCGCGCGTTATTGAACGCGAATTTTCTTCGGCTGTGCCTCAGGACGGCGCCGGAGGTTGAGCACGAGCATTCCGTCTTGAACTTTTGCTTCAATTGCGTCTGCATCGACATCCTCCGGAATCGTGAATGAACGAGAGAACGAGCGGCGATCCGTCTTGCCGGAAACGCTCAAGATGCTGTCTTTGAATTGAACGTCGATTTGTGACGCGCTGTATCCCGGTACCGGGACTTCGACTTCGTAGCCGTGTTCGGTCCGGCTAACGTCGTAGTCAAACCCGTACGACGAGCGAATGTTCTGGAATGGATCGAATCCCAACATCTCCTGCAGCGGCGTCCATGGAAGTGCCCGATCTTGCGTAGCGGTGCTGCCGGAACCATTGATTCGTGCAAGCGAATTCGACAAAGTGCAATCCCCCTTTCAAGGCCTTTTGGAAATCGAATGAACTCTTGCAATCAGGAATTATAAACACGTTGGCACTCTTGTCAAGAGACTGCTAGCCGTCGGTGTACGAACTCCGATGTGCTCTACCTAGGGCTTGGCTTGATGGGCGGCGGCAGGCAGCCCCAATCCCTATCGAGTCCCGATCAAGATTACCAAACACCGGTGTGCAAGGCTTGCCAAGCATGGTACACTACCCGGATCATGGGCGGCCTCGGATCCCATCCTCTCCATCCATACGCGATACAGTCCTTCGCGTTTCTCCTTTCACTGCTGGTGCCAGGCGGTGTCTTCGCGCTGCTCCTCGGCGCATGGATCGAACGCTATCGGCGCCGCAACGGCCGCCGGGCGGCCGAAGCCGTTGCCGCGTGGCGCGGCGCCGACGCCCTCGTTCACGACCACTAGATCGAACGCATTCGTTTTAACTCCCGAAAAGACAAGTCTCTCCCGCGAACGAAGGGCCCGTAGCCGCACGTTCTCGCACGGGAGATTTCGATGCATCGACTGTTCGTAGTTGCCTCGATCGCCGTATTGCTCGCAACAGTCGCGCCGACACCGGCTGCACCGACGACCGTTCTTGTTACGGTCGATACGACACATCGCATCCAGACGTTCCGGCCCCTACGCACAATCGGGACGTCGGTCGACGCCGACCCGAAAGCCAAGATTCCGCTCCTCTACTCGCCGTCGCGAACGCGCCTCATGCTTGGCACGGGCCTCGGTACCCTGACGTACCGGCTCTATACCGAGCTATCGATTCAGGACTGGCACTGGAATCCAAACGGGCGTTATAGTGACGCGGCCCGTCAGCAGGGTTACTGGACCAGCAGTGCGGCAATCGGCACCGCGCCCATCACGTATTCATATGGGTACTTGCTTCCGCACCGCGGATCGTCGCGCGATCAAGGCGATGACGACAATTACTCTCGCATCGACGACGGTGATTCGTCCACCTACTGGAAGAGCGATCCGTACCTGACGCATCTCTACACGGGCGAGCCGGAGGCGGCGAATCCGCAGTGGGCGATCGTGCAATTTCTCGAGCCGCACGCGATCGATGCGATCCGTGTCGCTTGGGCCAATCCCTATGCGACGCACTATCTCGTGCAGTACTGGACGTCGAACGCCGATCCGGTGCTGCACGAAGACGCCGGCGATTGGAGAACCTTCGCGCGTGGGACGGTGACCGATGCAAAGGGCGGCGCACCGACGATACGGCTTACGGCGAGACCGGTAACGACGTACGCGGTGCGGATATTGATGACGCAGTCCTCGGATACGTGTGATACACATGGCGCCGCCGATCGTCGAAACTGCGTGGGCTATGCGATCCAAGATATCGGCCTTGGGCGCCTCGAACGCAGTGGGTTTCACGACGATATCGTGCGCTCTACATCGGGCTCGTGCGGCGGCGAACTTGTTTGCTCGCGCAATCCGAAACGTCAGACGCTCATATGGACGTCCTCGGACGACCCGTGGCATTCGGAACGCAACGCGCCTGACCGCAACGGAGCGCAGCCCGGCCTCGATTTGATCGCGCGCAGCGCGCTCACGCGTGGATTGCCGACGATCTATCCCGTTCCGGTGTTCTATAGCACGCCGCAGAATGCAGCGAACGAAGTGCGCTATCTCGAAGCGCGCCACTACCCGATCGACTACATTGAAATGGGCGAGGAAGTCGATGGGCAGTACGCCCTACCGGAAGACTACGCCGCTCTGTACATTCAGTTTGCGGACGCTATCCACAACGTCGACCGAAACGTCAAGCTTGGCGGTCCTGTATTCCAAGGGGTCAATCAAGATGTAGCAGCTTGGAAAGATGCTTCCGGTGATACGTCGTGGCTCCGCCGGTTCGTGAAATATCTTTCGGCTCGCGGTCATCTGCGCGATCTCGCATTTATGTCGTACGAACACTATCCGTATCATCACTGCGATAGTGGGGCACAACTGCAAGCGGATTTGCTCGATGAGCCGTCGTTCGTCCGGAGAATGGCAAGACAGTGGCGCGCAGACGGTGTCCCGGCAAACGTACCGCTGTTGGAAACAGAAAACAATTTTTCTCCTGACGGAACAAGCGCTCCGCAACACGCATACGGCGCACTGTGGACCGCGGACTTTATCGGATCGTCATTGGCTTCGAACATTTCGTACATGACGTATTATAAGGCAGAAGCGTATCCACTCGGTTTTCGCAAACAGTGCAACGATTGGGGCGAATACGGGCCATACATCACTGACAAGCATTACACAATACTCGCAAAAGGCGCCGGCTATTACGCGGTACGCCTGTTGACGACGCAGTGGTCGCTTCCCGGAGACCGGCCACACGGCGTTTACGCCGTAGCCAGCAATCTCGGGGATCACAACGCGCTGGTGACCGCCTATGCGCTACGGCGACCCGACGGCCAATGGTCCGTGCTCCTCGTCAACAAAGATCACGTCACGCGACATGTCACTATTGCCTTCCGCGATCGCGGAGGCGCAACGCATTTCTCCGGAACCGTGCACGTTGCGACGTTCGGAAGCGATCAGTACGCTTGGGATGGCAAGCCGACCGACGTTCCGAAACCAGATCTCGGGATCAAAGAATTCAACGCATCGGCGGCAGCATCGTACGCAATAGCGCCCCGATCGATCACCGTGATTCGCGGCGATATCCGTACGTAATTTTCTCGTGGGCTAGGTTGCGTATTCGTCGGCTCCGGCGAGATGAATAGAAACGTACGGCTCGTCGCCGATCACCCAACTATCATGTTCGCCGGTAATGTAGAAAGCGTCACCGGCCGTCATCTCCTCCACTCGTCCGTCCGGAAACGATACCGCAGCCTTACCGGAGATCACGAGACCGACATGCTCAGTTGCGCACCATTGTTGTCCCTTGCGTTCGCCGACGTGTGTCGACCAACGCCAGCCGGGTTGGTATTCCGCTCGCCCAATGGTCATCGGACCAACATTGACGGCAGCGAAGTGGCCCTTTTCAAAAGCCTCTGCGCGATCGGGTTCCTCGAATCGTTTTAACTGCATGGATTCTCCGTAACCTCTGCGCGATGCCGAGAGATGCACCGCTCGCATGCGAAGATACGTGCGTGAGGCTATGGTGCGCAAAAAGGCTCTGAGAGTCTTGGTAGCGTAGACCGAAGGTCGATGTTTTTCGATCTGGAGGATATTCGGCGATCATTCGATGCGGCCACGCTGGAGCGGGGCCGCGTTTATGTTGAACGTGCGTTAGTGCTCGAACTGCAACTGGAAGACCGGACGATTGCCGCTAAGGTCGCAGGCTCGGGAAGGGAACCCTATGACGTGAAGGTGCAGCTTCGCGAATTCGGCGGACGACGCTCATTGCATGGGTTGTGCACCTGCCCCGTTCGTGCGCAGTGCAAGCATGCTGCCGCTGCGGCCCTTGCTGCAATCCCGAATGTTCCGAGTGCGCCGACCGGGCGTCTGCGCGATGCTGCCGACGGTGCAGTAGATAGCTGGATCGAGTCATTGATGGAATACGAGACGATATCTCACGTTTCGCAACCGCGTCAGCAATTGCGATACGTATTGGAGATTCGCGAGCGTTTCTATGTGCCGCACGTTCACGTCGAGGCGCACCTCGTGTCGTTGCTAAAGAACGGTGAATTCGGAACGAGCGTTTCTTACGATTTGCGGAGCCTCGCCACCAGCAGCGCTAAACAAGCATTGCCGGTCGATCGCACGATCGGCAGATTGCTGACAGCGAGCGGCTTGCTCGGCGGACTCATCAATGTTTCTCCCGTTGTGCTTGCGACGCTCCTTGAGGTCATGATTGAAACGGGACGCCTGCACTGGAAATCATTGCGCAATGAGACCCTCCATCGCGAGATAGCTGAAGACGCTCACATCGAATGGCGCGTCGACGCGGACGGCCGGCAGCGTCCGCATATTGAAGGTAAGCCCGCGAGCATCCTCATTCCCTCAACGCCGCTGTGGTACGTCGATCCGCAGTGGTGCCGTGCCGGTCCAGCATTAACAAGGATACCCGCGAACGTCGCCACGCAGTTTGCAAAATCTCCAGCGCTTACGCAGGAGCAAGCGCGCAGAGCCCAGATCGCATTGCGAAGGGTTTTTTCCGGCGCACACATCGGCGGTCCAAAAGCCGCGATCGGCACGGATGTGATCGATCGCGATCCGATTCCCGTCTTGCGGCTGAATGCGAACGAAGATGAACCGATCGCGGAACTGCAATTCGCCTATGGCGACGAGATGATAACGGCGTCCACGTCGTCACGTGAAATCCTCACGACGAGCGCCGGTACCGCAGCCACGTGGCCGCGCAGGATTGCCTTTGAGCGCCACGCACTCGCACAACTACATGACGCGGGCTTCTCGAACTATGGCGTGTTTCTGCGCTTTGCTGAAGGCGACGAATCGGCGTGGATGCGTTTCCTCGGCGAAACCGTGCCGCGTTTGCGCGGTCAAGACTGGCGCATCGAAATCACCGAAGAATTTCCCTATACAATGCTCGATGCGAGCGGCGAGTGGTATGGGGATTTTGAGGAAACGGACCGGCACTGGTTCGAGCTCGACCTCGGTATCGATATCGATGGCGAACGCGTCCCGTTGCTTCCGATCATCATCGAGGCTCTAGCACGCAACGGCATTTCGGCAGGTGAAAACCTGGCGGACCTGTCTCGGCGGACCGAACCGATCTATGGCCGTCTGCCGAACGGCGCATTCGTTGCGTTGCCGCCGTCACGTGTCGCCCGTGTTCTTGCAACTCTCGATGCGTTATTCGACGGCGAACAGGTACTCACCGATACCGGACGCTTGCGTATTGCGCCCTTGCAACTCGCGACAATGGAGAACCTCGATGGCGCCATTGCAATCGACGAGCGTACTCGTCCGTCGCTGCGGCGTCTCGTTACGGAACTGACGGAAACGCGGAATCATCCCGTTGAATTGCCGGAGTGGTTTGCAACAGAATTACGACCCTATCAACGTGACGGCGTCGCGTGGCTTCAGGCATTGCGCGTTCACGGTTTTGGAGGGGTTCTTGCTGATGACATGGGCCTCGGAAAAACGGTGCAGCTTCTTGCGCACCTCTCCATCGAAAAGACGGCGGGCCGCTTGCAGCATCCTGTGTTGATCGTCGCCCCGACGAGCGTTGCACCAAATTGGCGAGCAGAAATCGCGCGGTTTACGCCGCGATTAACGGTCGTGGCGCTTACAGGGGCCGACCGGGCCGAGCACTTGCATGAAGTGGCAGATGCCGATATTGTCCTCACAACGTACGCACTGTTGCGACGTGATGCGCCTTTCTTAGTGGAGCACCATTGGTCGATCGCCGTGCTCGATGAGGCGCAGGCCGTCAAGAATCCGCGCGCCAAAGCGGCCTTGGTCGCAACGCAAATTCGTGCCGATCAACATCTCGCCCTTACCGGTACGCCGATCGAAAACCACCTGGAGGAGTTGTGGTCCATCTATGCGTTTGCAGTCCCTGGGCTGCTCGGCGAACGCCGGCGGTTTTCGCACCTGTTTCGCACGCCGATTGAAAAACGCAACGATACACTGCGCCGCAGTGCCCTTGCGGCGCGCCTTCGTCCCTTCCTGATGCGTCGAACGAAGGATGCCGTCGCGAGCGAGCTTCCGCCGAAGACGGAGATCGTGCAACGGGTGTCGCTGGGCGGCGCGCAGCGTGACCTGTATGAAACGATTCGTCTCGCTATGCACAAACGCGTTCGCGACGAGGTAGCACGCCGCGGACTCGCTCGCAGCCGCATCGTCGTACTCGACGCATTGCTGAAGTTGCGTCAAGTATGTTGCGACCCGCGTCTGCTAAAACTTCCCGCTGCCGAAGGGGTTCACGAGTCGCAGAAACTGGAAGCGTTGCTTGAAATGCTGGAGAGTTTGATCGAAGACGGGCGGCGAATTCTTCTGTTCTCGCAGTTCACGTCGATGCTGGACCTCATAAAACCCGAATTGAGCCACCGCAATGTTCCGTTCGTTGAATTGCGAGGAAGTACGCGCGATCGCGAGACGCCCGTGCAGCGCTTTCAAAATGGTGAAGTTCCTCTCTTTCTGATCAGCCTAAAAGCGGGTGGCACGGGTTTGAATCTTACGGCCGCCGACACGGTGATCCACTACGATCCGTGGTGGAATCCGGCGGTCGAACGTCAGGCTACGGATCGTGCGCATCGTATCGGTCAAGAGCAGCACGTGTTCGTCTACAAGCTCATTGCTGAAGGTACGGTAGAAGAGCGCATCATTGAAATGCAAGAGCGTAAGGGCGCACTAGCGGCAACGCTCTTCGAAGAAGCGACGACCGCGCCGCTGACCTTAGATTCGGATGACATCGAGCGACTCTTCACTTAGGGCGTTCGTCGCAACTACTGCGCGACTACGATGGCGCCTGGTTCTCCGAACTGGATCGTTGTCAGGAGATTGCCCTCCTCGTCGTACACGTTCAGGTTTTGGAATCCGGCGTTTACGACGTAGATATGATGGCTTGTTGGATCGAATGCGATGCTACCCGGAATGCTGAGCCCCGCAAAGTTCCCGGTTACGCTTACTTGATTGCCTTCCGCGTCGTAGGCGGTAACGCTCGGGATATGTGTTGTACCGTCATTGGTTACGTACAGCCGTTGATTTGATGAATCAAATGCGATCCCCGCGGGTAGCGAGAGGTTGGGGAAGGTCCCAGTTGTCGAAACCGTATTGCCGTTTTCATCATAGACGGCCACGCTGCCGCCAATTGCATAGAGCTCTTTATTAGCCGTGTCGAACGTTATGCCCAGGTTGGCCGGAACAGAAAATGCTCCGCTAGGCATGATTTGATTTCCATCCTCATCGTAGACCGTGATTGGTCGCTCGCCTCCGTTCGTAACGTACAAATGGCGATTCGACGGGTCGAACGCGATGCCGAACGGGAAAAAGAGGTTCGGGAAATTACCCGGCGTCGCGATTTGATGGCCGTCCTTGTCATACGCCGTTATCGTTGCGTTCGAACCATTTACCACGTAGAGGCGCTGATTCAACGAGTCAAATGCCATCCCGGTGACGCCGCTAACATTCGGAAAGGTGCCGCTCAATCCGATCTGATTTTCGTTTTCATCGAACGCTTCAATCGTCGTCTCGGCGTTGGGATTGAAGCATACGACCGCGACATAGAGCCGAGTGCCGGTAGGCGTCGGTCCGGGCGCCGGAGTCGCGGGCGGACAGTTTGGCGGCGGGGGAGGTGTCGGGCATGACGCGCCGACGCTCGCAGTAAACGAAGCTACGACATACGCGATGTTTGCGCGCAACGTTATGGTAGCGCTTCCGCCTCCAAATGAGATGCGAGACCCCGAAATGTTGACCGTCCCCAAATCGGTCCAGGTCTTTGCGGAAGTGTCGTATATCCAGGCGTAGAGCTTGCCTTCGTTTTTCGGGACGGATGGAAGCTGTAATGCCATTCCCGGAAAGCCTTTGAACGTTACGTTTGACGACGCCGTCAGCGTGAAGTACTCGAATGCCGAAGCGTTCGATACGGGGATGCTGGCCGCTGCGGCGGGAGGTGCGACGGAAACGCCGACGGTAAGCTTCGCGCCCGTGGGAGCGCTGTTTGCTGAAAGTGCCATCGTACTCGAAATTCCAGAAATGGACGGCAGTGCGACCATTCCGCTCTGCGCCAGTTGGACGGAAATCTGATTGCTCGGTAGTTCGGGTACTTGGTTGTTGGGCGCAGGCATGCTTGGCGACATTCCAGGGCCGTTGGTTCCACCTCCGCAAGCCACAAGCGTAACAACAAAAACGAAAAGCGCCCCGCTCAAAAGTGTTGCGGCGCGCGCATGCCGTCGTTCCATGAGATGCCATCCTTTCGAGGCAACTTCACACCGAAGCACATCTATTATAGTGACCTAGGTCACTGTTGTATATCCGAACGGGCGTTTCGACGATGTAATAGCCGCGTTGAGGCTACGGCGATCGGCGTAGCGAAACGAGAGCAACGCGAAATGCCGGCGCCTGGCGCCAACGGATTCGCCGGTTCCGGGCCTTGCCATGCGTTACGGCCCCGGTTAGAGTGCCGCTATGCAGCCTTTGCAATCGGTGTTGTGTTGGATTGCCGTTGCCTTCAGCTTTCTGCTGCTGACGGTATGCGCTGGGGCAGCAGATACCCTCGCACCGAGCTCCTCGCAAACTTGTTGCGCTATTGTGGAACTGCGTCAGTACACGGTGCTTCCCGGTAAGCGCGAAGTTCTGGTCGATCTCTACGACCGGCATTTTATAGAAAGCCAAGAGTCTGCCGGAATCGCTGTCATCGGTCAATTCCGAGTGATCGATGATCCGAATCGGTTCTTTTGGCTTCAGGGTTTCGACGGCATGTCCGCCCGCTTAGCGTCCTTTAAGAGATTTTATTCGGGAGTCACCTGGAAATCGTACCGGGGAACGGTGAACGCCGTATTGCTCGACAACGATAACGTCTTGTTGCTACACCCTGCGCAAACCGGTTCGGGCTTTGCACGACCGTCCCAGCCACGGCCTCCTCTCGGTACCGTGCGGCGAGGCAACGGGATTGCGGTTGCTACTATTTACGATTTGCGCGATAGCACCGAGCAAAACTTCAATGACTTTTTTGAAAGAACGGTCCGACCAGTCGTTGAGAGCCATGGCGCGAAGATCATCGCGACGCTAGTGACGGACAACAGTCCGAACAATTTTCCTGCTCTACCAGTGCGCACGAATACGAATGTGTTTCTCTGGATGGCCTGTTTTGCCGACCAGCAGGCGTATCAAAGCTATCTCGCGTCGCTGACGGCCGATCTAAAATGGGCGCAGGTTCGAGGTGATTTCGCGCTTGCGCACATGTTCATCGTTCCTGAGGTTTGGCAACTCGAGCCGACACCGCGTTCTTCGATCCAATGCTGATCGAGCGGCACGATTGTTTATCCAGACAGCCCCGCGAAACAACCTGAGGGATCCTCCGCTAGATGGAAGAAGATGGAGGATACATGCGATTTATCGTTACAGCGGCGTTGCTCTCTATTGCGTTCGCGTGGAACGCAGCGCTTCCGGCCCTGGCAGACCAATGGCCTTTCGAACGTATCGTCGATCAAAGCGTGCCGGCCGGTACGGCGAGCAGTCTCGTCGTGCAAGGCGAAAATGGCGATGTACGCCTCGTGGCGGCAGCAACGAACGTCGTTGCGATCCATGCTCGCGTTCGCGTGCGTGATCAAAGTGCGCTAACGACAATAGTTCACGCACAGCGCATGGGTAATCGCGTAGAGATCGATGCTAAATGTCCCAGCGGTGGACGGCTGTTCGGTTATACGAACGCGTGCGATGTCGAAACGACGGTGACATATCCGCGGAACATGAGTCTCGAGGTTCAGTGGGTCAATGGCAATATTACGGCGGAAAACCCAAATCGCGACGTTACCGCGCATTTGACCAATGGTGACGTTACCGTGAAGGCTGCAGCAGGATCACTCGTACTTTCGACACGCCATGGAGATATCGACACATCCTTGGCCAACGGCTGGCACGGCACGACGCTCGATCTTTCTGTGTCGCAAGGCGATGTCGTAGCCCGGGTGCCGCGTGGGTTTAACGGCTACCTCGCTGCTTCGGTGCGCCTAGGGGACGTCGAAAACAGAGCGCATCTGCCGACGTCGGCGCCTAACGCGTCCAGCACGGCGATCCGAGCAAGAACGATCATGGGCGACGTGACGGTAACGTTTTGATCCACGGGTTCAGCGGGTCGCGAATTGGCGAATCGGCCAAGCGTGACTAGGATTCGTCGCGCCGAGAGCATCTTCATGAAAATCATGAAGACTTAGACTTTATTCATTAATGCCGCCTATCTTCTGTCTCACACTTCAGCTTCTTAGGGACAGAGGTATGCACAGATTAATCATAGGGATCTTTTTCTCAACAGTGGTCGCGCTGGCCGGATGCGGCGGTGGCGGCAGCGGCGGCGGCGGCGTTGCCGTCGTTCCCACCACAACGCCGAACACCGGTGGTGCTAACGATCCGACGTTGCCACAGTCGGTCAGCGTCGGCGGTCAAAACATTTGGGAGACTCAAGGCGGTCTTCCGCTCTACACGTTCAACGGCGACACAGCCGGCGTTTCCAATTGCACCGGTTCGTGCGCGGCAATTTGGCCGCCTCAGATGGCGGGCGCTTCATCAACGGCAGTGGGATCTTTTACGATCGTCACACGCACGAATCCGGCGGGTTCGCAATGGGCGTATAGCGGAGCACCGCTCTACACGTTCGTTAGCGACAAGGCCGGCCAACCGCCCACAGGAAACGGCGTTCAAGGATTTTCTATCGCTCTCGTTGCTGGGCAAACGGGCGCGCCGAGTCCGCCTCCGGGCTGCAAGGGTCCATACTGCTAACCAACAGAAACGAAGGGTCCCGGCAATGCCGGTGACCCTTCGTTCAGCATATTTCCGCTTCACGCTTCGCTCAGGCGGCTTACTTTGGAAGTGATGCAATGAACGCGTCCATATATCGCAGCACTTCTTGTTTGTTTGAGATGTAGACGAAGTGATCGGCATTTGGAAGCACGATCACTTTTGCATTCGGTTGGCCCTTTCTGAACGCGACGATCTGTTTTGCGGTGAACGCGTTCCACGCGTCGATGTCCGCTTGAGAGATACCGGGCTGCGGCTTCATATCGGTGGGGTGGGCGTAGATGGCCAAAATCGGAAGCCTGATTCTCGAGGTGAAATGGTCCGTATGGCTGTCGATCGCTTTGTCGATCGCTGGCTCATGATATCCCGGCGGCGGAGTTCCGGGGGCCGGACTCGGAATGCCGCCGTCGTAGGCGTAGTCATATGCCGAATCAAGATAAATCAGCGCCACAGCTTTGTCCGGAGCCTTCGTTCCGATATAGCTCAACTCTTCACCGGCAAGCGAATGGCCGGCGAGAATCGGTTTGTTGATATGCAGCTTATCGAGAACGACAAGTACGTCTTTGCCTAAGCGGTCTGCATCGTAGTTTGCTGCGGTCGGGGCCGGCTTGGTGGAATTGCCGTACCCGCGACGCGTTATCGAATAGACGTGGTATTTCGTTACGAGATGCGGGACGATCGGGCGCCAGCCGCGCGCCGTGACTCCCTGACCAGCAAGTAAAACCATAGGGCGGCCGGTGCCGCCCCAATCCAGCACCTCATCCTTGACTCCCGGCGCAACCTCAACGTAGAGATCATGCACTGGCGCAAAGGTGTGAATCGCAACCGGCGGCGTGCGATGATAGGCCATCAACACCTTGCCGAGGTCGATGCCCTCCCACGTACCTGCCATCGACTTTCCGTCTGCTGAAAGCTTCGCGTAGTAGACGCGATGATAATCCATCCATGGATCGGTATTCATGTCGAACGTCATTGTGATGGCCGATCCATCTACCTTGACGTTTCGCGTCGCGATCGGGACATCGCTCTCTTCGGTGCTGTAGATCTTGATATCGTAGGCGCCGTTCGTCTCCTTGATACGCATGACACGAGGCAAAGTGCCGATACCCGGTACCTTCATCGTCCCTTGCCACGTTCCGGTCAGGTTCAATGCGGGCGGGGACGCAGCAAGTAGTACAAATGCACATAATGCAGCAATAAAACGCAATAGGAGATCCTCCGTACCTCACATACGACCTACGAGTCCGCGTGTTTCAAACATTTTAGGAGAAAAGGGGTAGGAATACGGCATGAAGACGATGACGTGCAAAATGCTGGGCGGCGCATGCGACGAAAAGCTGTCGGCCGAATCATGGGACGAGATGGTCCAAGTTATGACCAAGCATGTGATCCAAAAGCATCCAGACACCGCAAAGTCAATGGAACAGATGCATAACGAAGATCCACAAAAATGGAGCAGAGAAACAAAACCAAAATGGGAAGCGACGCCGAACGAATGACGTTTGGAACCGTGTCCGCTTTCGCGCGGCTCGTTGTCGGTTACGGAATGCTTTTGCGCGCGGCGTCGATCCACTGTCCGATCGGGAGCGCCCAGACGCGCCCGTCGGTCGTATTGTTGTAGCGGCGGTCGCTTACGAAGTAGAGCGTCTTCCCGTCCGGACTGAGCACGGGACTGCCGTCGTTGCTGGTATCGTCACCGCTGTAATGCAGCGGTTGGACCGCTCCCCAGCCGTCGCCATGCGCAAAAACGATATAGAGTTGTTCATTTGTGTCGGTTCCCTTGCGGTGGTCACTTGCGAAGATGACGAATGATTGGTCGGGCGCGGTCTCGGGATCATAGTCATCGTTCGCCGGACTGCTAAATGTGAGCGGCTCTGCTTGCTGGTACATGCCGTTCTGTAAACGCGCCCGGCAAAGCTGATGTACGCGCTGCTTGCTGCTGCGTAAGAAATAGATCGTCCCGTCACTCGCGATGCTTGGGGCGAAGATATAGGATGCAATGTTGACCGCCGGCGGCAAATGCACCGGCTCGCTCCATGTGTCGCCGTGGAGGTCGGTGCGCCAGAGGTTGTTCGTCTTCTCCGCGCTGCCTGGCACCGGGCGCCCGGAAACGAACACGACGTACGAGCCGTCGGGCGCAAACGCCGGATCCCAGTCGTTCCATTTGCCGGAAAACGGCGCGATGGCCGGCGTTGACCACGAACCGCCGGCGAAGTGCGAAGCATCGATTTCGACCGTCTTGCCGACAGAGTGCGCAAACAACATCGTCGTGCCGTCCGGCGAGAACGCGACCGCACCGTCAGCCGCGGGGAATATCGCAGGAGCCGGAAGCGGCGCGGGGCCGGATGCAAATGCCGGCGCGGTCGTCGACATGGCGAGTGCCGCGACTATTGCGAGGAATCGGCGGCGAGATTCTGGTCGTGTCATGCGTCCATCTAGCATCTGTGCGGGCGGGAAAGCAATCAAAGATCGATCAATCGCGCGCCGGCGTTGTGCATGAACGAATCGATCGGTCCATGACTCATGGCTTGAGGCAGCGCGCGAAGAAGTCTATCATCTTGGCGTCGGCATCCGCGGCAGCGCGAGGATCGTACACGAGCTTATGACCGTGCAGCGTTCGTGGATGATCTGACGGCTGACGAGGCCGGCCATATTTTGGCTTCGAGCATCTTGCAGCTTTCCGCCAAACGGCGCATAATGGTTTCAACGGCGGTGAGCTTTTTCACATTCCATGCTGCTGCTGATCGCCGTTATTGCAGCAGTTCGAACTGTCTTCAGTTTTTCGTGTGTGCGCTGTTTGAAGCAGACGCAGCTTTCGTCTGTCACGAACTTCGAAATTCGAGCCCCGCAAGAGCGCTTTGTACATTTTGGTGTATTTGCCTTGTGCTTCGCAATACTCTGCCTTAACGATGGCCCTGCGCTCAACTTTTGCCGTGCGTTGATCAAATCGTTCGAGGCTACATGTTCGCATTCGGAGATTGCATCACGGGCGCTTGCGTTCGCTAGCGATAGCCGTGGCCAAGCAGGTATTGGGCACCCGCTTCGAAGTCCTCAGGCGGCCCGACCGAGAACTTGAATGTGTCGGCAAGGCGATTGATCGTATCGAACACGAAGCAGACGGCTAGCGAATCCCGTATTTGCTCGCGCGAAATCCCGGCGGTGAGCAGACTTTGCATGTCCTCGACGCTCACGGTGCGCTCGCGCGTCAGCTTCTGCAGCATCCGCAACGTAGCACGAAGTTGTTCGTTAATCGGCGCGTTGTCGAGATCGCTCAGGGCGGCGACAACCTTTGCTTCATCGCCGTACGCCTTCGCCGAGACCGCTGAGTGCGCCTTAATGCAATATTCGCTTCCGTTCATCGTTGAGACAAGTGCGGCCATCAGTTCACGGTCGGCAATCGACCACGCTGAAGGGCCGCGCATCGCTTCTTGGGTTATGCGCCCCATATGCGTTCCGTAAAAGTCGCTTCGATACATGACGAGCTTGACAGGTTCGGGTACCGGACGGCGCGACACAGCGCGTATTATCGCGAACAACACCTTGGTGCCGAAGCGGTGACCTCCATCGAGGACAGCGAGACGCATGGTGTATTTATTCTGCGCCGATCGCCGCGGAGAGTGCTGCAAGCGCCGCATCGTGTTGACGAGTTGCCTGCCCAATCGCAGCGCAGACGACGATCTCGAAGATCTCGTCTTCGCTGAAACCGCACGTTCGAGCTGCGGCGATGTCGTCGTCAGTAACCTCGTTGGCGCGCATGGCAACCTTTTCGACGAGAGTGTACAACGGCGGCTCGAGTCCCTCGTTGTCAAAAGCGCCACGACGTAACGCAGGCGATGTTTTTGCATCACCATCGAGTACTCGTGAGATTATCGCTTGGCGCAATTGACTGATGTCCGCCATGCTGCCCTCCCTCTAGGGTAGATTATTAGGCTCACCTGCGTGCCGTGTCTGCGTGAATCATTCGCTAATCGTGATTGTGGCGTTCGTGATTCGCCAGACGCCCGAGTTCTGAACGAGCGCGCCCGTCCAATAGCCACTGGCTTTAAATACACTTCCCTTCCGTCCGTGCCCTACGATTGTGAATGGCAATGCGATGAACGCGTGACTGGCGTCGACCAATACTTCCAGCGGCGAACCAGGCGCCATTGTGACGTCGCGGAACAAGGGTCGGACTGCGTCGTACCAGCCGCCCGCATCGTTCCAAGCATATGGTGCTACGTCGTCTACGATCCTTGGTCCGACGACGTACGAAGCGACGAAGGCGGCGCGATCTCCCCTCGAAAAGGCGTCCATCTCAACAGTTATGCGTTTGACGACCGCATTCTTCGGGTCATCTTGCGCAATAGCTGCAGCTGTCGAGGCAAAGCACACTATTGCCGCGAGCGCTGCACAAGAATAAAATCGCGACGTCATCCTGTCCTCCCGGAAAACGATCGAGACGGTTTATAAGGCGTATCTATCGACCATAGAGTGGTTTGAGCGGACGATAAAGAGCCGGAAGCGCAAAAATGAGGGGAGCCACGCTCGCGGGAGTAACGAAGGGTCCCCAGCGATCTGGAGACCCTTCGTGTACCCTCGCTTATGTGCTGAGACCCAGAGAGCTACATTTTCACATTGAGCGAGAAGAACACATTGAGTGGCGATGGAATGCCACCTGCATCCGAGCCACTACGAGACGGTATGTACGATTGCACTTGCCACGGATACGGAGTGGTTCCGTTCGCAGCAGCATCGTATGGACTCGTGCCGTTGTAGAAGTTTGAGACGTAGAGCGGATTCGGCGTATAGCCACAGCTGCTCGGGCTCGGGCCGTACGCCGCTGTCCATGGCATTTTCGTTCCGCCGAAGCACGTGTGGAACAGATTGCCAACCGTTACGCTGGCCGACAGGCGTGGTGAAAGATCGTACGACATCGCGAGGTTGCCGACGACTACCCACGGATTTCGGTAGGCTCCGGGTTGCGCAAACTGTCCAGTCTGCGGATTCGGAATGAAGAGTTGTCCAGCCGCTGCTGAGAAGGTGCCGGGTGCGGTTAGCGCGTCGCACTGGTTCGGATTTGTGTTTGGCGACAGCGTTGTTATCGGTGTCACTGCAACCGTCGGCATGTTCGTCGGACTGACCGGCTGCGAAGGGTCGTACGAGGGATTTGGCCGGAAGTTTTGTGACGAATTCGCACCGCATGTGCGCGGGTCGATGCCTACCACGTCCAGCGGGCCGCCGTATGATGATCCTTCGGCTATTTGAATGGAAGGCGTAATTGCAAACTTCCTCTTGCGGTAGTTCAGAATAAGCGTTCCGTTCCAAGGTGAATCGAAATACGTCGTCGTCGGATTGTTCGTTGCAGACAAACCGGCGTCACCGCCCGGATACCATCCGTTTGTTGCGATGGGTGACTGCAATGCTGTGTTGTAGTATGGGTTCAGAATCGCGCCCGCCGTAGAACATGCAGCAGGGCTACCGGCGAGATAGCACTGAGAGCCCCCGCCAGCCTGCGTTAGCTTATTGAACTCGCTAATGACGTTATTCACGCCGACGAGCTGGTTCGAATTTGGGCCGAAGAAGGCACCGTATTGAACCTTGGCGTCGGTATATGTTAACGATAACTGACCCGACAAGCCGTCGCGGGCAAAGTCGCCTTTTGAAATGGCGAATTCTGCACCGGTCGAGCGGAATTGACCGACTGGGGCTTGCGTCACAAAACTAGGCCCAATAAATGCCTGCTCCTGATAGTCATTCGTAAGGTTGTAGAATGGGGAAATCTTGAAGCTGACATCCGAGCCGCGAATGTGACGTTCTAGCGAGAGATCGAACTGGTTGGCGGTCATCTCCGGTATCGGATGGAACGGCGAGTCGAAGCCGAGGGGCAGCGTCGCGTTCCACACGGTGAGGTTATTCCCGGAGGTATTCAGGTACTGAATCGAGGCCGAAATCGGCGGTTCTGTGAAACGTCCCGCGGAAACGCGCCACACTGTGTCAGGTGATTGCGAATACGTCGCCGAGAATCGCGGCGACACGTTTGCTATCGTGTAGCTCGGCGGCGAATTCGCCGAGAAGTTTGGATGACTGTACCCGGCCGGAAGACCGTTCGGATATCCCTTTACGACCGTCCCCGCAGAGCAGCTTGATGTGTAGATCACCGGCGCCGGCGGTGGTTGACCCGGTAAAAGCGGCTGTGTCAATACTCCGCCCGACCCGTTCACACACACGTCATGTTGCTCAACCTGAGCGTAGAATTGTGTGGCCAAACTTGCCTGAGACGGCATTTTGTACAGATAGTTTTCATAGCGCAGATTGAAGTTCAAGAGGAGCTTGTCGTTCGGGCGCCATTGATCGCCAAGCGAGACGAACGAGAAATCGGGTTTAACGGTATTGTACGAGCCCGCCGCATTGCCGTCCCAAAGGGTAATCCATTGCGCGCCGGCGGCTGCGGCATTTGGCCCGATGGCGGCGTTGTTATATGGTCCACTGCTCGCGTGGGATCCCCACTTCTTAAACGCGCTTCCACTCGGGACACAAGGCACGGTCTGGTCGAAAGTGGAGTCTCCGGGATGTTCGTCCCAGCAGCTAAATTGACCGCCGCTGTCACTAACGATACCGATCGGCGATGCGCTGGGTCCCGACGTAAAGCCGCTGTTGTTAAAGCGAATCACATTTGCCGTCGTATAATTGGCAGTTAACTCTAACAGATGTGCGCTCGTGAGCTGATCCGCGAATTGCAACTCGCCGCCCGCAGTATGAGTGATCAGATCATAGTTTGCAGCCCCGGATATGGAATTGGCGTCGGTTGGGCCGCCAATACCTTCCTGGTACCCGTTGTAGGCGTAATTCGGGAATGTGATCATCCAGTCCGAATAAAACGTGTATCCGAACGCGCGGATATACGCGTTACTTCCCAATTGATGGGTGTATTGAAGTTTCACAACGCCGGTATCATTATCCTGAACGTCGCGTAGGTTGGCTGGTATTTGGGCCAAATATCCGCGCGCCGGGTCGCTCGATGACGGCTGATAGTATACCTGCGTCTTAAGGGTGGATATCGGCGTCCCGAAGGGGGCGTTGTACACCACAGCATCGACGTAGTTCGGATAATTCGGTGCATAGGATGAACCGGTGCCGCACGCGGGATTCGAATTGCTCTGCTGTGTTGGAGCACAATACGGTTGGCCGGTGACTGCAAGCGTGTAGGCGTCGTAACCGCCTGCATCGTTTATGCTCGAATCCACGGAGGTTCTCAATTCCGACGTGCTGCCGAGCAACTGAAGATCATCGCTCTGACCATTCTTACGCGGAATGCGGAAGTGGAAGTTGAAGATGTTCTCCCTGTCCGAGATGCCATTGATATACCCGTACTGATTTGGATATGTAATCAGGCAGTTAGACGTCGCGCTTCCGCCTGAGATGAGATTCAAGTCCGGTTGGAACCACGAAAGTCCAGATACGGATGAAGGAGTAACGTTCGTTCCGGGATTGCAGAGGGGTGCTACCGTTTCGAACACTAAGTTTTGAATCGTCCCGGTACTCGCGGTACTGTATCCGTCCCGTACGTCGCCGGGTTGCATGAAGTTTGCCCCATTTTGATTGTTGAGGTAACGGAACGATTGATCGTACCCACTCAGGCCGGCGTAGTAACTGAATCGCCGATCGGGTGTTGCGCCGCCGGTTTCAATTTTCAATTGATGGTAGAACGTTGGGGTTCCAATGCCGCCGTTGAGCGAAAAATATCCCGGGTACGTACCCGTCTTGATAACCTGATTTATGAATCCAGATGTGCCTGACGATGAATTCGACGATGGTCCCCCACCGGTGTACACCTGAAGTTCTTGCAAGCCCAGATTCGACTCCGTTGAAGCAACGTAGTTATCAAAGGAGCGATTCACGGGAATACCATCGTATTCGAAGCCCGTGAAGAAGCTCTGCGAGCCGCGGACGTAGGTTGGCTGATTCCAGCCCATGCCGCCGCTGGGCACCGTTACTCCCGGAACTGACGAAATCGCCGAATACGCGTTGTTCAAGTTGGCGCCGCCGCCCAACACCGCTGCGGCGTCAATTTGCTTCGCGTTGACATTGTAAATGTCTGAACCGACCCCTGACTTTACGACGTCACCGGCAGCCCGTGAGGTGACGTTCGCGATCGTCTTGAGTTGTTTTTGCATGCGAAACGATAGCGCGACTTGATTGTCGGCAAATACCGACACGCCGGCATACGCAATAGGATTGTATCCTTCTTTTCCGATCGACACCGTATACGTATCCGGCGCCAGACTCAAAAAATTGAAGTGTCCTGAAGAATCGGTTTCAGTGGTACTCGTTTGTGACGCCGAGGCGACTTTTACAGCCGCCCCGGAGACGGGCTTGCCGTCCTCGCCCATGACGACACCGCCGAGGCCGCCCGTCGTGCCTGCCAGCGCCCATGTTACCTGGCAGAGCGTGAGAAGAGCGGTCAGGAGTGCCACCAACGAACGCCGTAACGTGAGACGTTTCATGTTGTGTGGTTTCCTCTTGTGGAGTTGCAGTGCGGCGTGCGCCGGAAAACCTTGCGCTAGCCGACCCTCGCAAAAGACTGCGAAGATTGACTAAACATATCAATGCTTGCTCGCGCATGTCGCTCATTTTCGGACATGCCCAGTACAATCGGCCACGCTAGGATGCACGCTTTGTTCGAAAAAAAACCAGCGGTGTTGGCCGTTGTTATATAGCCTTGGGTTTAAGGACTCGTGGTGTTGCGCCGGTTATTCGACGCATGCAACGCGCCATATGGCTCTGATTCGCAAAACCGGCAGCATACGCAACATCCGTCGACGACAAAGATCCCTCCACGAGTAAGTCCGCAGCGTACTCCAGCCGGCTTCGAATGACGTATTGGTGGACGGGCATACCAAAAGCGCGCTTGAAGAGTATCTTAAAGCGACTCGGACTCATTCGTGCAACCGTCGCGAGTTCGGCCATCCTCAACTCGGCGGCCGGGTTTTCGCGGATATACTCAACCACCGTTTGGAGCGCTCGCATGGGCAGTTCGCGCCTGTCGTCACCGTTCGCTTCCTGCCCGTAATGACGCAATAGATGCGTTGCGAGCACGAGGCCAAGACCCTCGGGGTAAAAGCGATCCAACGTTTTATCGCTTTCCAACTCGCGCTTGAGCGTCCAGCAGATACATTCGATGAGAGCGTCTCGCTCGTTCAGTCGTGGCGCGATCACTACACTATCGCGCCCGATACCCATCTCGCTGGCTGCGGCATGTACCAGCAACGGACTAAGTTTAACGACAAGCATACTCGCGGGGCCATCGCTTTCCCAAACGCATGCATGTCCCGCTGGAACAATGTGCAGGTCACCGGAGCTCTGTAGACCCCGATATGTCGATCCGCCACATTGCGTCGAGGCCATAACAGCGCCGCCCGTGTGCATGAGAATGCGATGGTACGCGCTAAAACCTTGCGAGTCGCCGCCCGATGTGTCGTAGACGGTCGCGTCGATCCCGTCCCAAAAGCGATCACGGCTCGTGCGCCGAGCGATGAGTCGCATCTCCATGCATCAACGATACCGACGATTTGGAACCTCTAAAAGGGCCAGAATCTGTGTTTTCAATGAGACCAGGACGATGTCGAAACGTCAGCGCACGATGTTAATAGCGGCGACGGGCGTGATCGTTATGCTGCTATTGTGGCCCGCAGGGATCAAACGAACTCCTAACAGCACTCCCACGTTAGGCGTCCAGTTGTATTCAACCGCCGGGGCAAGCGCATAGGTATCGTTCGTGCCGAGATTCATGACGCTATTGTTGCCGGTTACGGTCGTATTGGCACCGTGACGATAATATTCGTCCATTGCCAGCACCCAGTTCTCCGTAACGCTGTATTCCTGAGCGATATCGAGCGAAAAACTGTTACCGGGATGAGCATATCCTCGAAAACCGGGACTCGTGCCATAGACACTGACTCCATTGATGAATGCTTTGCCTGAAAACGTTTGTGACGCATTGAGGCGAGCACGCAAGATGCGGCCGTTCGGCATCCAGAAGTACGTCTGGGTGTATAGCGAGACTTCCGTCGCGTAGTCTCCATTTCCGAATCCGTCGGTAGGGCGATCTCCTAACCGATCGTATTGACCGGTCGGCAGTGACTCTTGGACATTGATCGACGCTGTTGGGATCCAGCTGCCCTTGTGATATTGCGCGAGCCGGTACTGCGTCACCAGCGAAACGTCGCCCACCCCTATCCTCGAGCTGCTGGGTCCGTTGCTCACCGTATTGAAACCGGCGGTCGGTATTACGCCGGCCGTGAAGCGGTCCGTCAATCCATAGAGTATGTACGTGAGCGATCCGAAACCGTTCGAATGCGGGGTTGCGGATCCGATGCCTTTTCGGTCGAAGCTTCCATATTGAATCACATCATAGAGATATGGTTCGAATAGAAAATGACCACGCGGCAGCGTTCCCGCGCCGGCCGCCAACATGGGTCCCGTCCACCATGCGCTTTCGAGCGTCTGTCGCGCGACAGGGCTAGGTGACGGCGTTGGAGCGCTCTGGGCGTGCACACTTGAGGGTGCCAATGCGACGAGCGTTCCGAGCATCATAGAGTACCAATTGCGTTTCAGTGCGGTATTCTCTCTCAGGGATAAGGTGGACGCGTATACCGCCCGCCGGATAACGAATTTCGCTCCTTGAGCGTGACAAGCATCTCGTCGCAGAGAATGGTGCTCATTGCAACGTCACGAAGCGGTACAACGCAGATGATCAACCGATGTGTTCGCGCTTTGATTCTCGTCACATGCGTTGCGTTCGCGCTTGGGGCAGCGCCTCGTGGATCGCTGTTCGGAGATGGCATGGCGAGCGTGCACGTGTTACCCGAGTCGCCGTACCGCTTTGAAAACACCGTCGTTCGGGTTCGCGTCGATCCATCGCGATGCACCGTCTTCGGAGACGAAACGGCGATCGTTCAAACCAAAGCCGCAGGACTTCGGGCGCTCCCGTTTTACAGCGGCGACATCCACTACCGTTATATTTCCGTGAACGGGCGGGTTGCACAATTTTCGCAAGATCCCGCTCGAGAAACGGTTGCGGTAACGGTTCCCGCGGGTGTCGGGAACCGGTTTAGCGTTCGCTTCGTCTATTCGGCTCGACCGCAGCGCGGCTTGTTCTGCATGCAACCCGATCGTGGATATCCGCGCCTCACGCCTGAAGTGTGGACCCAAGGCGAGACAAACGATAACCGGTATTGGTTCCCGACGTGGGATGAACCGAACGAAAAGACGCCGAGTGAACTGGTCATCACGGTGCCTCGCGGATGGTCAGCAATTGGCAATGGTTACTTGCGTTCGCACACGACGGCGGCCAGTACAGAGACGTGGGACTGGAATTCGCCACATCCGAAGTCGACATATCTCATCGCCTTCGCTGCAGGTCCGTTTGCGAAACTGCACACGCAATCCCGGCACCTCGCTGTCGATGCGTTTGTGCGCCCTAGCCTGGCGAGTGATAGCGTGAGTTGCTTCGGGAACACGGCGCAGATGGTCGACTACTTCGGCGATCTTTTGGGTGTCCCGTTGCCCTGGGAAAAATACGATCAGATTGCCGTCGAACGCTTTACATACGGCGGCATGGAAAACGCGTCCGCAACGATCTTGGCTGACCAGTACCTTCACCCGGCGAATACCGACGTTGAAAAGTCGTGCGACGCCGTCGTCTCTCACGAACTGGCGGAGCAATGGTTTGGTGACGATGTCACGATGAACGACTGGGCCAACTGTTGGTTGGGAGAGGGCTTTGCAACGTACCTTGAGCAGCTCTGGGATCAAAAGCGCTTCGGCACTGTAGATTTTGAATACGATCGCTATCTCGGACAACAGCGGTACTATGCGGAAGACGCGGCGTATCATCGTCCGATTGTAGACAACGAATACCATATTCCGCTCGACCTCTTCGATTCGAGCAGTCACGAGCGCGCTGCAGCCGTGCTCCACGGCTTGCGCGCTATGCTGGGTGACCGCACGTTTTTCCGTATCTTACATACCTATCTTGAAAAGTACCGGTATGGCCGCGCCGATACTCACCAATTTTTCGCAATTGCGGAAAGCGTCAGCGGTACGTCACTCGGGTGGTTTGAGGAGCAGTGGTTCTTTCGCCCAGGCTATCCGCATCTTCGGATTGCCCAACACTACGACGCTGTACACCATACCGTCGGGCTGAAGATCGTCCAGAAGAACATCGATGGACTGCCGTACCGGCTGCCGGTTGAAATAGAAGTGTGGGTCGATGGACGCGTCCACACCGCACACCCGGTGATCGCTCGAAACGATGAAACCGTCGTAATCCCTGGCGTCGATGCGACGCCGCAAATGGTTCTTTTTGATCCCGACGGTCTGCTGCTGCATGATGTCGAGTTCACGAAAACGCCAGGAGAGCTTGCGTTTCAAGCGACGCGTGCTCCGCATGTCATCGATCGCGAGTGGGCATTGGCGCAGCTTTCGCACGCAGCGCGATCTTCGGCAGGCGCCGCGGCGATTGCATTGGTTGCCCGGCGCGATCCCTCGTACGGCGTTCGAGCGGACGCCGTCGCAATTGCGGCAACACACGGCGACGGCGCGACCGTTGAGGCGTTGTTTCGTGACCCGGATGCGCGAGTTCGGATCGCGGCAATCGAGGCCACCGAGAATCTTCACTCGCCGGGACGGGCTGTGGTGTCGCGCGTACGAGCATTCAGCGAAGACAAGGATCCACTGATCGCGGGGAGCGCACTTACAGCGCTCGGTACGATCGATCCGCGCGCGAGTTATAGCCGCCTCGCCGCGGCGTTGCAGCGACCCTCGTATGGCAGTGCCGTTGCTTCCGGCGCGCTAGCTGGCCTCGCAAAGACCGGGCGGCGTGACGCCCTGCGGTTGATTGAAGGTCACATGACGTATGGTACGCCGGATCAGGAGCGTGCCGCGGCCATCACGGCTTATGCCGAATTAGCTCGCGCGCTGAAACTCGACGGTGCGAAAGATCGGCTGCAATCCATCGCGCTAAACGATCCATTGGTGAGTTCTCGGATGGCGGCAGTTCGCGCGCTCGGTACGCTCGGGAACCCATCCGCGATTCCCGTGCTCGCACAAATCCAAGCGCGCGATCCGCAATGGGTCGTGCAAGATGCGGCGTACGCAGCGCTCATCACTTTGCGGCAAGCGCGTTAGTGGGGTCAGCTAAACGAGAGCTGTTCCGATCAATCCGTTGCGGGTTACGAGTTGAGCCAGCTGCGTTTCATTCAGGGATTCTGTATCGCGCGGGCGCACGGGTAGAACCATGTACCGCACCTCAGCAGTGCTGTCCCAAACGTTGACCGCCACCGTATCCGGCAATGACACCCCGAAATCTGAAAGGATCTCTCGCGGCTCGCGCACGACTCGCGAGCGATATGCCTCGCTCTTGTACCACTGCGGCGACGGTCCGAGCAGCGCAATCGGATAACACGAACAAAGCGTGCACGTGATAATGTTGTGGGCATCAGGTGTATTCTCGACTACGCGGAGTTTTACAGGAGCCCAGTGCGTGAGATCGATTCCGAGTTCCGCTATCGCAACGTTGGCATTGCTCAATAACCGCTCTTTAAATCCGGCATCGATCCATGCTCGCGCCACGATGCCGTAACCGTTTTCCGCTCGCGCCCTCAGAAGAAACTGCTCGACGATTTCGTCGAGTTCTCGTTCTGTTGTGATGCCGTCAGCTTCAAGGCGCGACACGATCGCCTTCACGCGACTCGAGACGGCTGCGCTTCCGGTGTGATCGTGCGTGTGGCCGTCGACGTTCATTGGTACTGCTCCAAATATGGCTCGAAGAGGTCGGCATAGACAGCGTTGCAATCGGCTCCGCTCCATAGTTCCCGGCCTTCGAAGCGAATCGTGTACAGCGTCGCGTTGGAGTCTCGGACCCCCGCCGCAACGTCGTCCGGGAATGGAAACTCACCGACGACCCGCTCGACCGTGCCGCGTTTGCCCGCCAGGTATGCTGGTAAACGGGTGTGGCCGCCGTGTTGGGCGTCTCGCGTACGGATCGATTCGTGTACCGCGAGCGTCATCGCCTACGAGAGTCCTTTTTCGGAGATGAGCGCCTCGACCGCACGAACCCATCGCTCATAATACGGCGTCGTTTCGTAGTTGTGCGAACACGTGCGCTCAACCGCGTCGCGAAATTGATCGAGCGTGTACAGACCGCGCTTCAAGAGTGTGCGATTTATTGCGAAAATGCGCGCCTCCCACTCGTGATGAAACGGTGGTCCGTCTGTCGGGTCGACTGGACCAAAATCCTCCCGCCCGCCGACGTCGTGGCTCTTCATAGACAAGCGCTGTTCCACATTGGCATCGTCTGTCGCCTCCATTAAACTCGTTGAAGCAGGCTCTCGAGTGCGTTCACCAGTGCACCGACGGCCGTACGCGTCGCTGAGGGCGGCGTCGCGGCGAATCCGACAACGAGCCCCCGCTCCTCCGTTTTGCGCGAGAAGTACTTCGTCAGCGGAGGTACAGTTATCCCGGCGCTTCTTGCACGTTCGCTCAGCAGCTTGTCATTGATTTCAGAGTCGACTTCGGCGATGAAATGCAGTCCGGCTTTGGAGTCGCGAATGCGAAATGCTCCTTTGCCGGCTGTAGTAAGCGCTCTGGCAACCTGTTCGCGGCGTTGGTCGTACACCTTACGCATTTTGGTGATGTGCCGGCCGAAATGCCCCTCCGAGATAAATCGAGCGAGCGCGGATTGCAACAGTATATCAGGAGCACCGCCAGTGACCCTTTGAATGGATGAAAACGCGTGCACGAGTTCAAGAGGGACAATAAGATAACCGGTGCGCAAAGCTGGGGAGAGCACTTTGCTGAACGTTCCAACGTAGAGCACGCGGCGCCCCTCACCTAAACCGTGGAGTGCCGTCTGCGGACGACCCGTGTAGTTAAACTCAGAGTCATAGTCGTCTTCGATGATCCATGCATCGTTACGCTCGCTCCACTCAAGCAACGCAAAGCGGCGTTCCAGTGAAAGCATGGCGCCGGTCGGGTATTGATGCGAAGGTGTGACGTAAGCGAGCCGGGCTCCTGAGGACGCGAGCAAATTCGTGTCCATGCCGTCCTTATCTACCGGCGTCGGCAGCAGGCGAGCGCCATTCGCGCGAAGCAGTGCGCGAACGTGTGGATATGAAGGGTCCTCTACGATCACACCATCGCCTTCGCGCAGTAGTACCGTCGCTGCCATCCATATCGCGCGTTGCGCGCCATTCGTTATGAAGACCTGTTCGGCCGAACAATCGAGTCCCCGCGTCAGTCGCAGGCGCTGTGCGATAGCTTCACGGAGTGGCTCATAACCCCGCGGCTCGGGATAGTCGAGCTGGTCCGGCATCCAGTCTTCCGGGCGAAAACAACGACGAAAGAGCGTTGTAGGAAAGAGATCGAGCGCGGGCACGCAGGGACGAAGTGGTAGTCCTCCGCTCAAATATTGGACCAGCGGTGCCGCCTCGATGTATGCTTCGGCTAAAGGCGTCGGCACGAGGTCCGGCCGGCAGGACGACTGCATAGGCTCGAGGCGCGCCTTGATGTGCTTTGCAACAAACGTGCCTACCCCCGGCACGGTGAACAGAAAGCCGTCGCTTTGCAGTTGTTCGATGGCATCGACCACGGTATTGCGGGAGATTCCTAGGAACGTCTGCAGATCTCGGCTCGACGGGAGTCGCTCGCCTCGCGATAACCGTCCCGTCAGAATTGCATCACGAAGTGCCGTTGCTAGTTGCGTGTGCAACGGCACGGGACATCGTCTGTCGACGAAAATACCGGCGTGCGTTAGACGCTGACCCATTTGTGTCACAGTAACGCACGGCGTAATCGGGTCGTGATGACTGCCGGCCTTTTTTGGAGCGTCCGGGAGGCGGCGACCTTCAGTCAGCCGGTTTCTTTGCGACGAACACCTCGAGCGAACGTGAAGGCTCCTCTGAGTGCTCGAACGGAACCGCCCAAGCTTCGAAGCCGACCTCGCTTAGCACGTCGAGCCACTCATGTCGCGAAAATAGTCCGCATTCATGCGCTTCGTGTACAACGCGCGGCGCGCTTCCGCTTTCATGCATCATGTAGACAAATTCGTAGAGGTACGTCTGGTCCTTGGGGTCTGGATCGGAGGTCCAGATCATGTATCGAAGAGCGCGTCCGTTGCCGTCGCGGCCGCCATGATCGACGGTGTCCGCGAAGTTCTCGCGTATGTTATCTGGTGCAAAGAGCGCGACGCCACCAGATCGCAAGTGCACAAATGCCGTCTCCATAGCACTTCTTAAGTCGGCACGATTCCGCATATAGCAGATAGCATCGTGCACAAAAACGGCATCAAACGTCCGATGAAGCCTTATCGATCGCATATCGCCCGCGAAATGTTCACTCTCAGGATTAAAACGACGGCTCAAATCCAGCATTGACTGGGAAATGTCGGTCAACGTTACATTGAAGTACGCCTTGTAGTGGAACGCGTTTGCTCCCGCACCGGATCCAAGTTCCAATAACGTCGAATGTCTACCGTCGCTTGCATCGATGATCGTGCGAGCGTAAAAGGTTGCTTCCTCGGCGTACTCGTCAGGATGCGTGATGAGCAGATACCAATCTGCCATGTCGGTATAACGCCGTGGCAGATCATTCGGAATCGGATGCATGTGGCCATGTTTCCTCGGCCGCGTTGTATTCCTGTACGCACCGGCTCCATAGACTCATCGCGATCTGGCTCTTTACACGTGTCTTTTAGTAGTTCGGTATAATAGAGGCTGGTGTCCTGACCTATGGAGGTGAAGCTGTACCGTGGATTCAGTACCCGAAACGCTGACAATATTAGCTGATCGCATGGAACAGAACTCGCGTATTATCCGTGACCTCGTTTGTGCCTTTGTAGACGAATCGGTATACGCACGCGTACAGGAGGATCAATTTTGTGTAGCAGAACATATCTGCCATCTGCGAGACCTCGAGCGGGATGGATTTGAACGACGCATTACGGACATGCTAACCAAAGATATGCCGCAACTATACGATTTTGACGGCAACGCCGTCGCCCGAGCCTCAAACTATATGTCGGAAAATGTGATACGTGCATTAAGTGAGTTTCTCGATGTCCGCGCACAAAACGTCGAACGCATTCGACGCGCCCCGCGCGATGCCGTGGATCGTCTGGGATACTACGATCGCTCGGAACCAATAACCCTCGTTAGTGTGTTGCACGGTGTACTCGACCACGACGCGGACCATATCCTACGCCTTCAGGCCCTAGCAGAAGAATGGTCACCTTCCTTGCTCCGCCCGGATCCGAAAGAAAGCACTGCATGATGAACGGATTGAATGTAAACATGTCTTTCGTCGACTGCGCCGATCGTTCCGGGGGTAGAGAAAACAACGAAAAGCGTTCCCTTTAGCGCCGCATCGCGGTAACGTCAGTCTTACTGCTTCATCAATGTTTCTGACACGGTGAAGTTTGTCTCCCATGTCTTGCCGCCGTCGGCCGAAAACGCTTGATCGAAGTCCGCGGAATCCTTTGTAAAAGCGGTAATTCGAAATCGCACCATGATCGTTTTGCCGTTGTACGGCTCCTGATCGTAAAAGGCGGCGCTGTTTCCCGAAAATTCGCCAACGACCGGGGTGCTGAACGCGCCTCCTGAAGGATTGCTAAAGTAAACATTCCACTTGTGCGCACTTGGATCGTAGATGCGGACCGAAAAAACCTCAAAATGGCCCGCGGGTCCGTCGGCCTCGATTTTTGCCGAATTGGCGCCATCCCAAATTTTCGAAACAGTGTCTGTACCGTAATACTCGACCCACTTTGTCGAACCGCTAAGTGGATGAAGCAGTCGGCGCTGATGCGTCTTCCACGTGCCGTAATCCCAATCAAAGTCATGTCTACCGTCGGTACCGGCTGCCGCTGAAGACGCTGACGATGCATTTTGCTGGGTTTGTGCAGCCGCCGGCGCCATGGGTAGCAGCAGACAGCATAGCAAAACACAGCAACCGATGCGGTCGCGTAACTCGATCATGATATTGATCATAGCCGATTGCGTGGATCTTCAGTTAGAGCCACTTTCATGTGTTTCGTTGGTGCCATTTTTCCGCCGAGCCGGGTGCCGTTTGCGGGGTTTCGCGTGCATTCGGCCGCATTCAACTTACACGTCGGAAGCCACGACCTCCACGCTTTTTGGATCGTTCCGTGAGGAGAGTCGAGCCAGAGCAACCCACAAGCCGGCTACGATAAGCGCCGCCCCCATCAGTTCCCGCAACGTAATGTGCTCACCACCAAACGCGGCACCGACAACAAGCGCTATGGCAGGAAATATCAGCGATGATAATCCGATCGTCGATGCGGGCAGCCGGGGCAGTAACCACATCAATAGCAAAAAGCCGGCGCAACTTCCCAGCACCGCGAGGTAGAGGAGGGCAGCAAGCGACGGGGCTGAAAGCGCATCGCTCCAATGCGTGCGCTCGAACATCAACCCAAGTGCAAGAACTCCGAGCCCTCCGATGGTCATTGACGGCGGCAGCGTGACGATCGGTGCTTGATGTGCATAACGTTTGACATAAACGTTTGAATATGCGGCAGATCCCGCCGCGCCGACAGAGGCAAGCGCAAAGATAAGCGAGCCGCCCGGCGCGCCTGACAACGAGATCAACGCAACTCCTGCAAAGGCAATAACGGCGCCTGCCCAAATGCGCGGCGTCGCCCGTTCGCCGATCATCACGTGCGCGAGGCCGAACGTAAAGAACGGAACCGTCCCGAAGAGCACGGCTACGAGGCCGGAATCGAGGCGCGTTTCTGCAACGTAATTCAGGACGTACGCCGCTCCGAATTGTAACGCTGCCAGAACGCCAACAACCTTCCAAGGAAGGTTCCGTAGGGGCACGACTTCCCGTCGCAGCGCGGCGATCGCATACAGCAGAACACCTGCCAACAGAAAACGCAAACCCACTCCGGTGATAGGGCCGATTGTATGCAGGCTAATTTTGATGGCGAGCCACGTCGTCCCCCAGATCAGGCACATTGCGGTGTATGCTGACCAAATCTTAATGCCGTCGCGATTCACGCGTCCCTCAACAGTGCAACGCCGCAAATGGATGCGGCCTCGACTCCTGGCCAAATATTCGCACTTTTCGACAAGAAAATATTTGGCCGGTGTGCGTAAGCTACGGAGCGAAACGGTGGCTTAAACGAATGGTATAATAGTCGAAGATGCGCACGGACCGGCAAACCATCTCACTGCGGCCCAACGAGACGCTTTCGTATTGGCGCAACCATGATCTTGGCGACGCGACGCTCGTGAAAGCGCGATACGGCCCGTTCAGATGGGAGAAGCATGTTCACGACGAGCAGGTTATCGTCATCTCTGAACAAGGAATCGGCCAGGTCGAAACGCGGCGAGGAACGGAAGTCGGCGGACCCGGTACAATCTGGGCATTCATGCCAGGGGAATACCACTGCGGTCAGGTCGAGGACGGATGCGAATGGCACTATCGTGCGCTGTATCTCGACCAAAGCACGCTCGAGAAAATTTCGCCACAAATAGGCGCCGAAGCTGGCCGCCTACTGGTAAAACCCGGCCTTCATTGGGATCCGGACTTGGCACGTCTTCTGCTTCGTACGCATGCCCTCGATCACGCCGACCGAGCAGAAGAACAGGTTTGCTGGAGCGACGCGCTGGTCTACCTTTTCGAGAGATATGGCGATCCGCGTCCGTGCTTTGAACGACGCGGCATCGGCCAAGTCGGATTGTATTTAGCTAGAGACTATATCGCTGAACATTTTCGCGACGAAATCTCTGTAGACGAATTGGCTCGCCTCGCGAATGTCAGCCGCTATCACTTTATTCGCGCATTCCGGTCGGCCTTCGGATTACCGCCGCATGCATACATTAATCAGGTGCGCCTCCAGTATGCTCGAAAGTTGTTGCTGGCTGGGCGCACGGCGATTGAGGCAGCGCTGGAAAGCGGCTTTTATGACCAGAGCCGTCTCAACGGACTTTTCAAACGTGCTTATGGTGTGACACCGGCACGATACGCCAATCTTGCGAGCATTTAGCACCTTTCAACAAGCGTAGAAGCAGCGAGCGCGTTACCCTGCAACTATGAAACACTCCGACGAAAGCATCCCGAAGATCGAGCCGTACCCTGTCGTTTTTCTCGATGGTGAGATCGTTCCGGCGGATCAGGCGCGCATCAGCGTGCACGCAAATGCTCTTTCGTATGGCACCGGAACGTTCGAGGGCATTAGGGCATTCTGTGGAGCTCGTCAGGAACTTCGTCTGCTCGCCGCAAGGCAGCATCTTGAGCGACTGCACCGGTCCGTGCGCATTCTAGGGCTTACGTTGCATCTTTCCGTCGAGGAACTCATCGTTGCGTGCATAGATCTGCTTCAGTTGAATGAGGTCGCAGCAGACGCATATTTGCGACCGCTTGTCGTCTTGAGCACTGAAACACTGCATGTGCGTACGCACGGATTGCACTCGCGGCTTTCGATCGCGGTTACTCCGATGGACCTGCGCTACATAAATCCGAATGGTGTGCGCTGTATGGTTAGCTCTTGGAGACGGTGTCCAGACGTTGCCATGCCGAGCCGTGCAAAGACAACCGGCGGCTACCTCGGGCCTGCGATGGCCAAGACTGAGGCGATCCGTTGCGGCTTCGACGAAGCCATCATGTTGAATATGGACGGACACGTGGCGGAGGCATCAACCAGCAACATCTTTCTGCGATTCGGAAACGTATGGGTGACACCCCCGCCGCAGGACGACATCCTCGAAGGAATCACGCGCGCTGAGTTACTCGTTCTCATAAGCGAGCTGTTCTCCGAGACCGTGATCGAGCGGAGCGTGGACCGTTCGGAACTCTATGCGTGCGACGAAGTGCTTCTCTGTGGTACTGCGGCGCTTGTCGTTCCGGTGTTGTCAATCGACAATCGTTCCGTTGGAACCGGAGCTGCCGGCCAACGTACGCTCGACCTTCAACGCGTGCTTCTGGCAATCGGGCGGGGAGACGATATCCGCCATGAAGAGTGGATTACCCCTGCGCGTCGGACGTCGTCAGCGCATGCACATGCCCGAAGCTTTCACGAGACGGCGCAATGACCATCTACCTATGCCATGTAGAACCGGATGTGTATTGCTTTGAAACGGATGTCCTCGCCAGCGAGGATAGACGGATTCAGCTCGCGCAAACGTGGTTTCATCCGGGCGGCGGCGGTCAACCACCCGACCGCGGCGTCCTTGAACACGCATTCGGAAATGCGAACATCAACGGTGTCGAGACAGTGGGAGATACTACGTGGCACCTCGTCGATCGACCGGTTGGGCGCGGCGAACGGGTGCGCGTAACGATCGATAGGGAACATCGTCGTGTCATTGCCCAACTGCATACCGTCACGCATATTCTCAATGCTTTTGTCTTCCGGGAGTTCGACGGAGCGCTCGTCACCGGGGCGAAGATTTCGTCTGACGGCTCAGCTCACATGGACTTCGATTTACCCGACGTCGACAACGATCGGCTTCGTGCGCTGGAGACTCCAATAAACGAGGCGATCCTTGCCGGATTGTCGGTTCGCGCGACGTACGTCAGCATCGAGGAGGCATCACATTGCAAGGGCTTGATTCGAAATCTTGCCGTGTCGCCGCCGCCGACGCCGGACGGTCGGTTCCGAGTGATCGAGATCGAAGAATTAGATCGCCAAGCCTGCGGCGGGACGCACGTCAACTCCACGAGTGAATCGCGGATGATTGCGATAACGAAGATCGACAATAAGGGACGTCGGAATCGCCGCGTCAAAATGGCACTCGTGCCGCCCGGCACGGAGGCGTAAATGTTCTATTCGCTGTATTCGCTCGCACAGCAAGATATTTTCGCTGGGTATCGAGCTCGAATCTTTCATGGCGATGAAATCACCTTTGCCGTACTGGAAGTCGCCCCGAATGCAGCGCTTCCGGCACATCAGCATAGAAACGAGCAAGCTGGCTTACTCGTTCGCGGCGCGCTGACGTTCAATGTGGAGGGTGAACGCCGTACCGTGCACGCAGGCGAAGGCTGGGTTATCCCGAGAGACACAGTTCACGATGCAGTCGCGGGTGCCCATGGTGCAATCGTCATTGAAACATGGGCACCTACGCGGCGCGACTTCCGCGATCTCGCGTACCTCCCGCCGGCGACACCCGCATGGCCCGAACGAAAACCCGATCCTAGCGATGCAAGACCAACGCTCGCGGAATCATGAAGCCGCCGCGTTCTGGATACGTCGCGTCCGGTGCAGGCAAAGCCGGTGATATAGCATCGTCTCTAGCGTGGTTCTAGGAAATTTGCCCATTCTGGCTCTTTCGGAGAGCCGCGTCGACCCGTTACGGTTTGTTCCAGAATGATCACTCAACTCCGTTCGTTTCGTCGTGCTGTCCTCGTGCTCTGCGCTCTCGGGATTCCGACGGCGACGTCGGCACAGCAGGCCGGAAGGTCGGATCCGGTCATCGCCCAGTTGACCGCATTGAATAGCACGCTCCAGACCGCGACGCAGAACTACGATGTTGCGACGTTAGGAAAACTGATCTCCGACGACTATGAATTGGTGTCGGCTACGGGGAAGGTCTACGATCGCGCTGCGTTCCTTAGCGACGCTGCCGATCGTTCCGCCATGTACGAACTCAATGAGCCGGAAGATGTAAACGTCCGCGTCTACAATGGCGACTCAGCTGTGGTCAGTGCTATACTGCACGTCCGCTATAAAACCCGGCAAAAGGTCGTCGATGTGCGGATTCGCTACGCAGATGTCTGGATCAAGCATCAAGGGCAATGGCGCTACGTATTCGGAGAAGCCTCACCGATCAAAGCCTCCACGTGAGATTGTGCCGGGCGTTGTATCGAACGGTTCGACCGTTCGTCATGTCAGCGCTTTCGCGCGCAGTCGTTCCCCCGAGCGCTCGCACCAAGCAACGACGAGTGCTAGTGGTAGGCCAAAAAATACAGTATGCGCGACCAGTACACGAATCACGTTCGAAATGCTGCTGCGCATTGGCGTCGCATGGCCGATCGGCACCAACACATAGAGCATAACGATCATCACAACAACGCCATATGCCAGTCCCCATGCCCACGTATTGCGTCGTAGTGCCGGATAACGCACCCAGAAAAACGTAAAGAGCGTCGCCCAACACAGTGAGACGACGATGTCCATGAGTTGGCCGATACCCGCCATCGCCCACCCGCCGGAAAACGCTGCCGGCCCATAGCCATTTGACGCATCCCACTGACTAAGCTGAAGCAGACACGTAGCGAGCGAAAGATGGTCGGCGATCGAGCGCTGCACAATGAGATACAATGTGATGACGACGTTGCCCGTGATCGCCGCAAGAATGATTGCCCATACATGTCGCTTCATCGTGATTGCTGCTCTCTGAAGGTGGTTGGCGGGATTCCAACGTTGCGCCGAAAGAAGCGCGAAAAATATGCGGCATCTTGAAAGCCAACTCTTTTCGCCACGTCTTCAATTGTGTCTGTCGTTTGCCTTAGCAATCGGGTCGCTTCTGACAACCGGCATTGCATCACATACGTGTGAGGCGTAATTCCGAACGAGCGCCGAAATTGCCGGATGACTGCAAATGGGTACAGGCTTGCAGCGCGCGCAATATCGACGAGGCGTATCTGTTCAAAGGCGTGATGTTCGATAAACCGCTTTGTGCGTTGCATGCGAATGCCGTTCGAGTTGCGGGAACGACCGTGTGCTTGGGAGTGCTTCGATACCTCGTCCATCAACTCAAAAACGAATGATTCGAAGGTCTCCGTACTGTCCGCACTGAGGATGCGGCGTATTCGTGGCTCAATCCAGTTTGCGGGAATCACATCTGCCCCAAAAAGCGCCGGTTCTTCCGGATCTATCGCGTTCGGTGAGAAACCCGTAACGACATTAGCATTTCTTTCGCTTGCTCGATGGCGGCAGCCGTAACTATCGTTTCGGTTACCTAACATCACCGTGCCCGGGAGAAGCTCATGTCGTCCGCGCCGGCCACTGATCTCCCAGCGGCCCGCGAGCGTTGCATTGATGACGGAGCCCGGAAAGATCTTGTCGTCGAACCTGGCGCTGGCGTGTCCGTCGAACTGTCCGCGACACACTGCGACAAGCGGCGTCATGCGAATCGGCTGCAATACCGTGCACCCGACATCGAATTCCGGTGGCGTTTCCAAACCAGTGCCGCTCACAATCGCAACACGCTCGTCTTTCTGACCATGTGACTCCCAGGGCAATAAAGTCCAAATGCCTGGCGCCGTGATGTGTGAACTATAATTCCATGAGTTGTTCTGCGGCCGCCTGCCCAGAGAGGATAATGATAAAAATTGAATAGTAAAGCTATTGCCCGCCTGTTGCTGACCCTCAGCCTTGTCGCGGCACCGCTGCGAGCCATCGCCTCGCCGCAAAGCGATATCCTTGCCGCCGAAAAGGCGCTCAACGCGGCAGTCATGCGCCACGACCGGGTTATGACGGGTGAATCGCTCACCAGCGACTACGCGCTGACACTCGGAAGCGGAGCGATGTACGATCGGCCGGCATTTCTCGCCTTGGTGGCAGATCCGTCTTTGGTGTATACATCGAACCAAGCTCACGATCAGGTCGTCCGTCTGTACGGCGACGATGCTGCCGTGATTACGGGTATTTTGGACGTCAAAGGCACGTACGGATCACATCCACTCTCATTGCACATGCGCTATACGGACACGTGGATCAAAGAAGACGGAAAATGGCTTCAGGCTGCAGGCCACTCTTCAAATCTGCCGGCCACGTCGCCGTAAGAGAGCAGGGATAACTCCATGCGCGATTATGCTTCACTGGCCTTGCGCCTGGCACTGGGTCTGACGTTTCTCGACTCGGTAGCAGATCGGTTTGGACTGCTCGGCGCGCCCGGAAGCGCAGGTGTATCATTTGGAACGTTTGCGCGATTCAGCGCATACGTCGGCGTGCTGAACTGGTTTCTGCCACATGCCGTAATTCCGGCCTTGGCATGGATCGACACTGCGCTAGAGACAATCTTCGGTCTAGCTTTGCTGTCCGGATTGTGGCTCCGTCCAATAGCCATTGCGAGTGCTGTGCTCTTACTTACGTTCGCGATAACTGTTGGAAGAGCAAACGGATTAGGCACTGCGTTCGCCTACTCGATTTTTACTGCATCCGCGGGATCGTGGATGCTTGCAGCCACGGCTTCGTTACGTTGGTCCATCGATGCCCAGTTTCAGCGAAAACGAATGATGGAAGACGAAGGCAGCCGCCGAAATGATCGGCGGTTGGTAACGTAACGTTTAATCCGAAAATGCCTACTGCGTGCGAAATATCGGCCAACCAATTTCCGTGACGAATCGGGTTTCATCGACGGAGTCGTCCGCCGTTACAAGGTAGTGCTCGCGAATCGGCCCATCTATGGCGATGCTTCGTTGGATCACGTGCGTACCGAGTGGTGTGAATGTACGGTCGACGTCGCGAAACGAGCCGCGATGAACGGCAACGGCGATCTCGACAGGCGGTAGTTCTCGTATTTCGACATTTCCAAGTGGCGACATGGCCTCCGCAATCGGGATGAACAGCGTGACTTCGCCCACTTCGTCGGTGAACAATTCGGTCGGAAACAGACCCCCTCGCGGGCCCGCACTCGTAATGCCCTCCTTTCGCAGTGCGCGATCGAGCTCGTGGAACGAGTCGGCGAACCATGACGAAATGTTCGGAATTTCGATCTCGCGTGATATTGCCGCAACGCGCTGGCCCGGGAGCGAGCGGTATTCGACAGCTATGTCCGGTAACGGCTCCTCGAGCATCGCTCGCAGAGACGCAACGATGAGCCGGGTTTTCTCAAGGTCTGACTCCATCTGCCTGAGGTGAGATGCGATGAGCGTATTACGTTCGTCAACATCGGATGTAGCGAGAACCGCTTTGATGTGCTCGAGCGGCATACCCAGAGCGCGAAATCGCCGAATCACCCGTGCCGTCGCGACCTGCGTTAGACTATAAGAGCGGTAGCGCGTATCGCGATCGACGTGAGCTGGAGCGAGCAAACCGGCATCATGGTAATAGCGCAACGCCTTCACGCTCAGTTGCGTCATCCTCGAAAAATCGCCGATTGAAAGCGCGTCTTCCATGGCTCCATTCTCAGGCCATCCCACGGGGGAGAGTCAAGGTCACAGCGATTTTTCGAGCTCCAGCCAAGTGAATCGCAGCAGCGGAACGCCTCCGAGGAATGGTTGGCCGGACGGATACGCTACGTTGGATTTGCGCAATTGCGTGTAGCCCACGCGGAGCACAAGCCCTTTGCTTGAACTGATATGGGCCGCAGGCGGCACGTGGTACGTCGCGGCTGCGTCCCACTCTTGCGTCTGCTGCCGTGCGAGCGCGTTGCCGTATTGAAACCAGCTGAAACCCGTATACAGACCGAAGCGCTCGGTCTTATTGCGGTAAATGACGGTCAATCGTTCCGAACTGCCCGGACTACGTCGATCAGCCATTCCTTCCACCAAGCCTGTGGTGAAAAGCGGATCTGCTGCGTAGGAATCAGAGTATGGGCTTGCCCAACCGCCATAGTACACCGTGGTCATAGTGCCGCCGGCTGCGCACTGTGCTGCACCTTGCGGTAAGAAGTAGAGTGGATGCGCGCTCGCCTGAGATAGCTGATACGTTGGGATGGCACCCGATGACGTGCAAACGGCGCCGCTGGAGGCGATCGTGTCGCGCCGCCACGGAATCGAATCTGAAGCGAGCGAGATTGAGAAACGCCTTGACGGGCGTAATGACAATGCGACTCCGAATACTGCGCTGCGCACTTTGCCAAGATATGAGGAACCGATGTTTCGTTCGGTTCCACCTTGCACCGCAACTATTGGCATCCAGCCAGCATTGCTCAACGCTATCGTCCCCGAAAGCCAGCCGATCGCAACGAGATCCGAAATGCCATACATATATCCGTCAAGTGCGTACGCCCGTTCAGCTGGGCGGTAGCTGATGCGCGCGTACGTAAATCCAGAACTGTCGCTGTCTTCAGTAAGCAACGTCGTGCGAGAGAACCCTGGTGCGACGGGGCTCATGAACCGCTGCATTTGCGCAACTTCAGCGGACCACGAAGGCTGCTGATAGACCGCGTCGACGCCCTGAAAGGCCATCGGCGGAACCAACGTCCGATCGTGCGTGTTCGCCCACGGCGAGACCAAAAATTGATCGCCGGCTTTTGCCGAGAGTTGTTTACGCGACAAGCCGATAAACGTCTGCGGAAGAGCACTTAGCGTTGGTTGGCCGAAACCAGCGGGTGTGTATTCGTATGACGCGGCTGCGTAAAGTGGGCCGGAACCGAGTCCGTACTGAACGTTAATGAGATTGAAAAGGCCTGTTCCACTTTGATTGGCTTGGTTGTGGCCTCCGGGTACCGAACTTGCCTGATCTATCGCGATTGAGTACACAAATGCATAACCGTCTGCTCGGAATCGCTCCGGTGTCGGGTGCGGTGCCGGCGTCGCCGCAGAAGTCGTGGCAGATAATGCGCTCGGCGATCGCGTGCACATGGCCGCGAGAAGAACTGTCAGGAACACTGAACGCATCGTGGCGCCTGAAGACATGCGTCAACTGTGAAGCCTCCCGCGATGGGAGAGTCAATGCCACTGCACATCTGATGGCATTGACGTGGGCTAAATAGATTGCCCAGGAGTTCGGGTGCATTCTATTGAGGCCTAATCATTGTGCGCACGATACGATGAGCAGGGGACCATCGTGGTCCCTGAAGATATCAATTTTCTGGCGCTGTTGCATATGTCTGCGACTCGATACAGTTGACGATGGGCGAACATATGTCGCGCAACTCTCATTGAATGCAACGGCGATTGCAAGGAGTCAGTTCAATGCCAGAATTTCGAAGCATTATTATTTCTTTGTCCAAATGCAGTAGTTTGATAGGGGCGGTAGTTATCGCGCTCTCTGCTGCGGCATGCTCCGGCGGCACAACGCCGAGGCTCACGGTCTCGGGGCAGTCAATAGCGGGGCAGCAACCATTGCAAACACGAGCCACTACCGGAGCAAGCTCCCGGGCGTCAAGTTCATATTGCAACGAGGGGACCAGCGGCCAAATAACGGCGAGTCTACAAGACGGAACAAAGTGTTGGTACCTCCTCGTCAATAACGAGAGCCCGTACCTTTGCCTAGACGGTAACTTGCCTAAGGCAGGTCTTAATGGAAGCCCGGTTCAGCTGTGGCAATGTGGTTTCCCCGCCCCACTGATACAACAATGGGCGTTCATCCCCGTGGGTGGCGGCTTTTACACGATTGTCAATAGAGAGGACCGCAAGTGCCTCGACGGCCATCTAGAATCGTTGCAAACGCCAAACGGAGACAAAACGCAGCTGTGGGAATGCAACCATAACCCTGTGCAAAATTGGGCCGTCGAGCCGGGCAACGTCTACGATACAAGCTCGATCTGGAACGAGTGGGAATACTCCCAGAACCGCACCTACAAATGCCTCGATGGCGATAACGGCCCGAATGGCGACACTTTTAACGGCGATAAAGTTCAGCTCTGGGATTGTCACGGCCTTGGCCATCTTGGTACACCGATACAGCAGTGGTCAGCCGAGTGGATTGCCACAACTCCGGGGTAAAACGGTAAGGGGAACAAATTGCGATAGCGACGCTGCGCTCCAGGCGCAACGTCGCTATCATCCTACGGAAGAAGTCTTGCCGCGAGAGCGGCGGTGTTCTTCCAACCATGTCTAGTACTGGAACGGCTGTATTTGCGAATCGATCGGACCGAGCAGGTACGCAGTTCGCTGTCCCGCGTTCAGTTGCAGGGCTTTATCGTGAACACTTCTTTGCACGTTGAACAGATTGAATTTTGCGATCGTTTTCAGTAGGTTGCCGTGTTCGTCGTAGGTATAGACCCGGCTCATTGCATTGTGGTTCGTAAAGATGTCCGGCGGCGTAATCTGCGCTAGAACGAATTCGCCGTGCCGTTCATCTACTGATGCGTAGATCGCTGGATCGCCATCGGCACCGGCGGGAAACGGTACCTCGAAGCCCGTCTTGTTTGCCGGTTGATAGATGCCGAGTCCGATTCGTGGGTTACACGAGTCTGTGGGTATCACCGCCGTGCCCGTCACGGAATCAATGGCTGCGGGGCCGCCACCGCATCCGACTCCCGTGAAAGATGAGACGACATTCGTCTTTAAATCGACCGTTATAATTACCGGGGGTTTGTACGTGTGTTCTGCGTCGATACCGACAGCCAGGGCGTTATGTGTGCTCGTATTCTGCGCAAATCCCCAAATCGTCGGGTCGGTTAAACCTTTCAACGGCGACGAAATATCGATTGGCGAACCGAACACGTTCGACAAGATGTCCGAGGTGAAGACGTGCCATGTACTCGTTGCACCGACCGTGGCATCCTCAGTAAGAAAAACTCCGGTATCGTTTGTCTGATTCACTGCATTGTCTCGAATTGAGCCGACGGGGTAGGGCGGCGTCCATGGTGCCGTGACTTTCCCGGCTGCGACGGGGTTCAGCACTTTGTAGACGGCAGAATTGTTTAGCACGTTGTATAGCCCGAAGAGTCCCACATCGTTTCCATAGATGCCCCACCCGCCGTATGTATTTTGGGGAGACAAGAAATACCACGCATCACCCGACTCGGACGCTATTGTGCGCGTCACTGAGTTTGTGGTTTGATCGAAGAGTTCCAAGGACGAAACGTATTGCCCGGCTGAGTTCAGCTGCACGGACGTCAGCAGCCCATCAAAACCCGCGCCGTTGATGCCGTAGCCCCAGATCACGTAGCCGCCGTCGGAGGGTAAAACACCATCCATTGTGACGGAGCTAACGTCGCCCGCTTCACCGCGCGCGCTTCCGCCCTGGAGCGGTATAACGCGGACGACGTGATTCATTGCAGGGTCTAGGCCGATCGTTGCGGCGTTTAAAGTGACCGTGCCGGTCGTTCCCGAGAGCGGAGCTATGTAGACGGAGCCGCTGTCCACGCCATTACGATCGCGAATTGAACCATTCGGGTTATTGAATGGATTGTAGATACCCCAGATCGATGCTCCAGGCGCGCTTATCTCCACTTCAGCCCCCGTTGCACCCGGTACATTGCGCACGTCGTACGAAAGCTGGAAAGAACCACCATACGGAACCTCCAGAAAATGTGCCGGCGTCGACCCGTTCGACGAAAGCAGCGGTGCCGAAGGGCGTGCATCAGTTGCGTTTGGTGGAACGACGCGCGTGAAGGCAAAATCACTATCAATTTCTCCGGAAGTGCTGCCCGCATTTAGGTCGATAGCGATGCCGTAAATACCCCCACCTTGCAGTGCGCTCACCGGTACTTGAACCGTCCCCTTTTGTGCGGTCAATGGCATTGTCAGGGCCGAATGATAAAGGCCATCTGTAAAGTTCGTTACACGGCCCGGCTCGGTAACAATCAATTCCGGACCGGAAACATGCGCGGCATGCGTCAAATCATATGTAACGGGAATGCTCGCTCCATGGACGACTGATGGCACATTCGGAGCGAGAATTTGATCGCTCAATGCCGGCGCGGCGCTGAACGTCAAATCGACTGGGATTGAGATTGCTTTGTTGCTTCCATATGATGCGGTATATGTTAACTTGACGGTGCGACTCGAGGGTGATACAAGCGGAAAACCCGCCGCTCCTAAAATCGTTTGCGGTTGAAGACGCGCCCATGGGGTTGTGGCGATCACTTTATTTGTGCCGGCGACCTTGAGGCTATAGTGCGTACTCGGCGGTATGAATTCCCAGTCCGGCGCAATAGTAATCCACGCATATTCGTCGAGCGCTTGAAAAGTGCAGGTTGGCGAGCACGAACTATTTTGCAGATCGATGTTCGCGGGGTCTGTATCGCTCTCAAAGAAAGCGTCGCCATAAGGGACGTTGCGCCGTTGTTCGACGCCGACACGCGGCACGAGCGGCTGAGGATGAACGCCGCTTTTTTCGAGCAGAGCAGATACGGCCCGACCGAGGTCGAGTTGCGGCCCAACGCTAACGTCTCTGTCCGCCTGCGTAACGGCCCCAACCGTGCTCGCTGTTTGTTGAAGGAACGAGCGTAGAGCGACCGGGTCGGTGAACGGTTCTCCACTGAGTCGGCCCACTTGTTTTATGACGGCCGCAGCCGCGGCAACTTCCGGTGAAGAGGCCGATGTTCCGCCATTTAGCACGACGTCGACGGCGTCCGCCGCTCCGCCCCCGGTATGTTCGAATGAGACGATGTTGTCGGCAGGGGCCGAAACATTGACTCTGCTCCCAAAACCGCTCGAAAAATCGACTTCTCCCGTCCAGCGCGTTTCAGCAAAGGCGTGCTGCGAAGTCAATAGCGAAAATTGTGGGTTTTGCGGCGGCGCTGCAAAAATGTCGTCGAGCGTCGACCCACCGACATCGATTGCGCCACTGTCGAAATCTTCGGAAGGCGCGGTGGAAAATCCGACATCGTTAAGGTCGGTCGCGGTGCCGCCGGCCGCTTGTTGGTTGGTCGCAACACTGCCACCCGTTGGTCCAATTGCAACGGGCGTGAACAGACGCGTTCCATCGCCCGCCGAGATGCAGACGACGATCCGGTAGGTATGCACTATTGAAGATACGATTGCTTCAGTTAGCGGATCGTCTTCCAAGTAGCGTCCGGGAAAGCCGTAAGCATCTAACCCGTAACCGAGGCTAGCTGTAATGACGTCTGGGCGAGGCGTTTGGAGCGCTGCGCCAAGAAGAGCCGCTTGAACATCACTGATCGTTGACGCTGCATCCCCCGGGACGATCAACCGGTATTGAGCACCCGGAGCAATGCCAAGAAGATCCGTCAGCCCGTTTCCGGTTTCTCCCGGGCGCTGCATATCGTGTGGCAGCGGTGCCATCTGCGTGAAATCCAAATCGACTTCACCGAGCTGCGGATCGACGCCGCACACTTCCCCCGAACCGTTCAAGTTGCCGTTTGCGTCAGATGTGTATGTTGGGATGAGCGGCATTGACGGCAAGTTCAGGTAACGTTGGCCTCCGAGAACCTCCGTCGTTGGTCCTGCATTCGTAACCCAATAGTGACAGGGATCTTTGGTATTAGCCGCAGCACTGCGATCGTCGAGGTCACCAAGGGAAACGTTCGTGATAATTTCCCCTTGGCCGGGTAGCTGATTGAACCGGCGCTCAATTTCGTCATATGCGGCCGCAACGTCGTTGCTGGGTGCATTGAGCATACTTTGTAGGCTGGAAGAAAGGCCGTAGTTCGTCGGCAATATTGAGGTGGCTACGGAACCTGCTACGCCACGCGCGAGTGCCCGTGCCGGCACAAATGATTGGAAATGCCGATACTGAGCGATATGGACCGCCTTCGTGTGAAGAGTTTCCACGGTCCAGTCGGGAGAGGCGTAGGCGACCGTAGGTAATTGCGCAAGCACACGAACGGCATGCAATACCGAAGAATTCGTTATGTGAAGGCGATAGGCGTTAGTGAAGTCGAGACCCGGTCGCCCGGTTGCCGACATCGAGGTGCTTCGCAAAGCGGCGAGCGTTGATCGATTGAAGGCGCTGAAAAGACGCTCGCTGGAATCCACTCCGATTTGCGCTAGAGTGCGGTTCGTCGAGGCGTCGTTCGTGTAACGTGGCACCGTCACCGAACCGGGGTGTAACGACCTGAGCGTACCGGTGTCGACCGTCAACCGATCACTGGATGAGCTGACCCCGGCACCGTAAACGATGATTATCCGGTCCGAAGCATACTTCTGGGAAGGCGGCTTGGCCAGCGTCGCGAGGACGTCGCCGCGTTCGGGAAGAGAAAAATTGATGTCCGCGGCGCCTGTGAATCCTCGTCTCGGCGTGATGGGCAATACTCGAGTCTCGACTCTTGATCGGTCCTTAGAGAATATGCGAACTATTCCGTCGGCGTGCACGTCCGCAGTTCTGCCGTCTGGAAGCGTCGCCATATATGCGATTGAGCCGCCTGCTTTAACCTGGGCGTCCGCAGGACAATCCGGAATTGATACCACAAAAAGTGCAATGGATAGTACAAAAGAAGATATGCGACAGAGCGCGACCACGTGAACCCTCCACTACTTTAGAACCAGCAACACGAAGCGAGCTTCGATCTTCAGCGCTGCCGCTGCCTTGCACGTAGCACGATGGAGCCGAGGACCTGCGACAAAGGATGAGACAAAGGACCGCAAGAGCGTACTGAATGACGACGCGTGCAAATCCTAGCGCATCGTGGCAAAAGGCATGCCGGCATTTCTTCCGGCACATCGATGACGCGCGCGAACTCCGTCGTAATCCTATCGCGGAGCCGTTCTTCGCCGTAACGGCTCAGCACGAGTTAGATTGCGATAGCCGCGCAATTGACGCCATTCGGGCGACAATATTAGCCGCGACGGAGAAACACTATCAGCTATCATGCGCGGCGGGCCGGGCGGAAGAGGGACGGCGACACCGCACCATAATGGCCTCGCATATTCTCGATCATGCGCCGCCGCAACGCATTGCCGACGAGCTGCATCTTTCGCGTAGCCAGTTCTATCGCGAACGCCAATTCGTTTGCGATCGCGTTGCACGCATGATTAAGACCAGCAACACGCCACACGAGTCCGTTCCAAGCGCTGTGCTCAGCTCGGACGTTATCGCATTGTCGAGAGCGAAGGTGTACCTGGAAAGCTGTGAACCTCAACGCGCGCTCGCTATACTACAAGATCTTGGACACGAATCCACCAATATAGCCAGCCGTGTCGAGGCCCTATGCTTAATCGCGGACCACTATGCCGAGGAACTCCGCGAGGAACAAGCCGAGAATGAAATCCGAACGGCCCAAACGTTGTTGGCTCAAAACGCCGTAAGTGTTCCTTGTGCAACCGTTAGCCTCTGTGAGGCTCGTATAGATCTCGCTATGGCACGCCTCTACATGCGCCGCGGACATAGAGATGCAGCAGAAGATTTAACGCGCGAAGCGTTACGCCTCATTCACTGCAACGCGCACCGGGATCACGAGGGCGACGAACGTGCCGTCGATGGTCTTCTTCTGGCATCGGAGCAGGCATTCAAAATCGGCGAGTTTCAGCGCTTTCGCGACTGCTTGGGGGCCGCGTGTTCGCTGTTCTCGTCGCTTCCCGCTGCCTCCGACAGGCAGCGGGCGAAGCTTCTGCTCATGTCCGGTCATCGCGTGCACGACAAAAATGACGACCTAACATTCAAAGAGTCGAACGCGTTGCACGCCAGCGCTCTTGACATTGCACAGCGTGCCGGCCTGACACGCATCGCGATCAACGCCGCAATGTGCCTTGGCCTGAACCGCGCGTGCGAAGCAGCCGATTTCAAAAGTGCGTTGGCCTGCGCTCTCCCGGCGCTGGAGGCAGCGCTACAAACGAGCGATGCGATTCTTATTGGGTCAGTCTGTATTGATACTGCCGCCGTGCAGAATATGAGCAGGCGTTATGGGGAAGCGCTTGCGGTGCTAGAGACAGGACGGCAAAGAGGCAAATTCGATATTGAAGAGGCTGCCGTACTTCAATACGAGCTTTCCTCTTCTTACGTCGGTCTCCGGCAATATACTCACGCGCGTAAGTACGCTGCCGAAGCGTACGAATTGAGTGTGAAAGCTCGAAACAAACGCGGGCAGGGCGCGGGGCTACGGAACTTAGCGATCTCGCATTACTATAGCGGCGACCCCGTTCTGGCGCGAAAGTTTATCGGTCAAGCACTGGAAGTCGTGGAACAACATGGTATCCGGCACGCGCTTGCAACAACGTACGCATTGTCGGCGAATATCACGGGAAATCAAGAGCACGCGCGTCAGGCTCGCTCGCTCGCCCCGCGCGGCTAGTTCGTGCGCTGGAACGTCCACTTCAGGCATAGTGACGGTTGTCTATTATACGGTAGGGAGAGCGGTCGACCGATTGCCTAAAAATAACCGGAGTCCTATTTCAGGACGGTTTCTGGACGGCTACGGTGCTATGGTCGGCGCGGAGGATTTGTTTTATGGCTGTATCCCTTCGTCACTATATCGATTGCCGGGAAACGCCGAGCGAGAACAATTGCTCGCTGCGGATTTCTGGTACCAAAGAAGAAGTGCTTTCGACGGCCGCGGCTCATGCGGTCTCAAGCCACAAACATGCCGACACGCCGGAATTGCGCGAAATGCTCAACGGCGCGTTGCGCGAGGAACGGGCGCCGGTATGACGACCGTACAAGAATCGAAAGCGCCGTTCGACGATGCAAGATTCAATGCGTTTCTCGGGCAGATGCTCGGCGATGTCGGCGCAGCAATAACCGGCTCGTTGATTATCATCGGCGACAAGCTCGGCTTCTACCGTGCGCTCGCTAAAAGCGGGCCTCTCACATCGATCGATCTCGCCGCGCAAACGGGCACGCACGAGCGGTATGTGCGTGAGTGGCTTTCAAATCAAGCCGCAAGTGGTTACCTGACCTACGACATCGTCACCAAGAGCTTCGCGCTTCCACCTGAACATGTCCCGATGCTCGCGGACGAAACCAGTCCCGTGTTTCTTTGCGGGCTCTACCAAATCGCGCAAGTGCTGTACGAGGACGAGCCCAAAATCACCGAAGCGTTTCGTTCCGGAAAAGGCTTCGGTTGGCACGAACACGATGCGCGACTCTTCCCCGCGACGGAGCGTTTTTTCCGCCCCGGCTATAACGCGAATCTGGTAACGAATTGGATTCCGGCGTTGGAAGGCGTCGACGCCAAGCTCAAATTGGGTGCAAACGTGGCCGACGTTGGATGCGGACTGGGCACGTCGACGATCTTGATGGCTCAAGCATATCCGAAATCGAAATTCATCGGCTACGACTACCACAAAGCTTCCATCGATGCCGCCAAGGCATCGGCGCGCAAGGCCGGCGTCGATGACCGCGTGGCGTTCGAGGTTGCATCGGCTCAGTCGTTCTCCGGCTCGGATTTCGATTTCATTGCGTGCTTCGATTGCATTCACGATATGGGTGATCCGGTCGGTGCTGCGATGCACATACGCGCGGCACTAAAAAAGGACGGCACATTCATGATGGTCGAGCCGTTCGCTCACGACAACTTGGAGCAGAACTTGAATCCTGTCGGGCGCATTTTCTATGGTGCTTCGACGATGTTATGCACGCCGTCGGCACTCTCCCAAGACGTCGGTCTTGCACTGGGTGCGCAGGCCGGTGAAGGTCGGCTCGCTGCCGTCTTTGGGGAAGCGGGATTCTCCGTCTTCCGCCGTGCTACAGAAACGCCGTTCAACATCGTATTTGAAGCGCGCGGTTAAACGAAAGATCGAGAAACGCGCTGCGGGTACGCGCGTCCTCGATTGCTTCCGCCCGCAGGTTCATGACCGACGTTGCCTGGTGCAGCAGAGCAGCGGCCCGCTCTGGATCACCGGCAGCACTGAAGACTTGTGCCGCAGTACCCAACCACTCGGTGGGCTGCGGCGCAAGTCGCGGATTCGCATCATAAAGTGCTGTCAATTCGATCGCTGTTTCACGGGCCGCCGTGATTTCGCGGCGCAATAATTGGGTCGACGCAAGGCCGCAAAGGTTGTCACCTAACCGCGATGACGGTTCGATGCCGCGCCGCAGCGCAATCCCGCGGCGAAAATCGGCATCCGCCTCAGCCAACTCGCCGAGATCGCGTTCAGCGGCAGCAAGTGTTCCAAGCGCGGCCGACTCGAGCAACGTCGAACGCAGCGCGCGTGCCGTCCGCAGCGCGAGCGACGCCGCAGATTTTGCGGCGACGAAATTTCCGAGTAAACGTTGGCAATACGAAACGTTGACGTGTCCGACGCTCGTCACAAATTGAAAGTCGATCTCTTCGGCGATCTCCAGCGCGCGCTGGTAGTATGCCATGGCTTCGTCGAGCAGTCCGAGTTCGTTGTGAAAGAGTCCGAAATCGACGTTGACGCTGGCCAGGCCGATGCGATGCCCGATTCGCCGATAGAGCTCAATCGTCCGTTCGTAGGCATCTCGTGCTTCGTTCACGTGGAACGTGTATACCAATCCGTTCGCAATGTTGTGTAAGGAAAGTGCTTCGCCTTCAACATCCCCAATCGAACGACTGATACTATAGGCTTCGCGAGCAAACTCGGACATGAGCGCATAGTCCTGCTGTGCAAGGGCGGCACGGGAAAATGCCGACAGCGTCCGCACGAGTTCGGATTGGTTGTCGACCGGATTCAGCGACGCCCGCACGTCGTTCAAAATGGTATGCGCTTCCTCCAGATTCCCTTGATAGATCAGCGTATCGGCGTGCGAAAGATACGCAGCGGTGTAGGCGCGCTTGTCTATTCCGGGCGTCCCAAGCGTAAGCAATTTCGCGAATGCGGCCCGCTCTTCATCGAACTCACCGGTGCTACGTAGTAATTTCACCTCCGCCTCGAGAGCCGAGGCAAGCCATGGCATTGCTCGGTGATTCTGCGCGAGGATTTTGAGCCGGGCGATGAGCTCTCTTTCCTGTGTATGAGCTGCGATCGCGTTTGCATAGTCGATGCGCGCACGCAGCGCTTGTCCTTGCGCGTCCGTAGCGAGCGAGCGCGAAACCTCGATAAGCAATTGAGTGGAGCGGTCTTGAGCATCGCGATCACCCTGCAACGCGGCCGTCCGTTGAATAAGATCGAGCGCTTCAAATCGCATTTGTGGCGAGGTGCCAAGCGTCAGCGCTCGCTGCGCATGAGCCGTCGCCTCCTCGTGTGCGTAAACGCTGAGGGCGAAGCCGGCAGCGCGAAGATAGAAGCGTGCTGCCGGGTGCGGATCGCCGGCGAGATCGTAGTGCCTTGCGATTTCACCGGCACGTTCCTCGCGTTCGCCGTGAAGGCGCTCCAACACGTGAGCGACACGATGATGACGCCGCGTTCGCTCCTGGTTCTCCAAGGACGCATAGACCGCGGAATGAACGAAGTCGTGTGCAAACTCAAAAGAGATACCACCGCGCTCTTTGATGAGCCGATAGTCCAGCAATGCCTCGACTGCGTCGTTTGTTTCGATCGTGTACCAGCCGGCAGATTCCGTCACGAGTTCCAGATCGATCGACGCGCCCACCACAGAGGCGATCTGTAAGAATGTTCGGGGACGTTCTGGTAGCGCCTCAATGCGCGCGATAATTGCGTCGCGAATCGCAGCCGGTAGCGCGCCGCCGCCGGAAATTGCATCCGGCTCTTCGGCAACAGCGAGAGTATAAAACGGATTACCGCCGCACCTTTCGTGCAGCTGTTCAGCTGCTGATTTCGCATTTGCGTCGTGAACACGTCCGGAGCGCAGCAAAAGTTCTTGCGTATCGGAAAGCGTGAGTGGCTTGAGCGGGAGGCACCGGCACCCAGGCTGCGCGTCGAACACGCGGCGGAACTCGTGAAGCGCGGCGTTTCCCGGCGCATCTTCCTCGCGCAAGGTGAACAGCCAGCATATCCGGCTCGCGCGTAGGCGGGAGAAGAGATATCGGCACAATTCGATCGATCCACGGCCGGCCCAATGTATGTCCTCTACAATGGCAACGATCGGCCGGTTCGCTGCGCACCGTTCGAACACCATTGCAATGGCCTCAAACAGACGCGCCCGCTCACGCAGCGCATCGAGCGCCGGCAAAACGGCTGCACCAGGAAGATGTGCGGCGAGCTCGGGCGCGATCGTTCGCACGGAACTCAGCCAAATCGGTTCAATGTTGACGTTGGGAAGATTCACGAGGCTGCGAACGATCGCGGTGATCGCTTGGTACGGCATCGACTCGTGAACGTCGGTGATTCCGGTAACGGCAAACGCCCCTTCAGCTTCCGCGCCAATTGAAAAATCACGAGCCAGTCGCGACTTTCCGATACCGGCCTGGCCGCAGAGCAGCACTGCACGTCCATGGCCCGCGGCCGCATCGTGCCATGCTTCGTTGAGCAGTTTCAATTCCGCACCGCGTCCGACAAGCGGCGGTTCACCGCGTGCATCGTACGCTTTTGATGCAGACGCCGGAGGCGAGGCGCCAGGCGGTGCGATGCCATTTTCGATCGCGCGAAAAACGGCGATCGTCTCCGGCATCGGCTCTGCGCCGATCTCGCGGCGCAATGCATCTTGGAAGAGGCGAAACGCACGCATCGCACTTGCCCGATCGCCCGCTTCGTAGAGAAGAATCAACAATTGTCGCAAAGCGTCTTCGCGCCACGGATCATAGGCCAGCAACGTGCGCGCATATTCCTGAGCGCGGTAGAACGAACGCCGGGAACGGTAGAGAGCGATGAGTGACAGAAGGCACGACGTGTAGCGAATGCTCAGGTCGCGTCGCGGCTCTGTCAACCACGGCTCATCGATCGCCTCCAGAAGATCACCCGCATAGAGACGGACTGCTTCCTCGTGTCCCGCTGGATCGGCAGCGAGCGATCGGAACTCCGCGACGTCGAAACAGAACGTGGACTCCGAATTCCACTGGACGGTTTGCGGACTTGCGATGATCCACGGAAGCGCTTCGCCGTGTGGCAAAGAGGCAGTCAGTACTGCGAGGTGTCGTCGCAGATTCGCGCGGGCGTCCGAGTCGCTGTCCTCGGGCCAGAGGGAAGAAGCAACGTATTCACGCGAAACCGGTGCTCCGGCGTGCAGAAGCAGAAAAGCGAGCAAGGGGACGGCTTTTCGGCGTCCGGCGAACGACACAGTCGTCGACTCATCGGTGACATGCGGCCGCCCAAAGAGTTGGATGCGGAGCATATGGGGATATTCGCTGTTCCGATTCAAAGTTCCGAGTGACGGTGCTTGGGAAAACGTCACAACTCTCTTCCGTTGCCGCCGAAAAGACCGACGTGTATATGCTCTATGACGATACTACTCTCTACATAAGATTTGTTGTACAACAGAGCGAACCATTTATCTCTACACAAACCACAAACAACGTTATATTTATAACCAACTATTTTATCATTACCATCATCTACACTAGCATCACTATATCACAAACATATCTCTTCTAAATTACACCACTCATTATCCATTACAAACAATCATCAAAAAACATTCTATACCATCCTACATTACAATCAAAAACAACCATAAACATAAACAACTTAACAAACAATCATTACTATTCCACTAAAAACAATACATTTACTAAACAAATCCATACAAAATTAAAAAATAAAATTTTTTCTAAATATCACAAATCACAACAAACATCTTTCCTAAAAATACAACCCAACAATACAAAAACAAAATAATAAAAAATAACATAAACCCGCGATGGGCTCCTTTACAATGCCAACATTCGAATCGGGCGCGTCGTTTGCATCTTACTTAAAGAAACGAAAGTTGAAAACGCCTGCGTGGTAGAGATCGCCGGTTCCGAACGGGACGATACTGCCGATCTCGATACCCATGCCGTTTTTCCGCCGGAACCGCACGTCGAATGCCGCGCTGAATTCGGGCCTTCCGATGCCGTCGTATTGACCGTAATCGTGCGCATAAGTTAACGAAGATACCAAACTGAACGCATTGCTAGCCTTCCATGTAAGGCCACCGACGTAGGTTCGATAGGTCGACGGAAACGGTGGAGCGTTGTGCGCGAACGTCGCACCGCCGTTCAATTGCACGTGATCGTTCACGACAAAAGTGTCCCAAAACGATGCATCACTCGACAGCGTGCCCCGGCCGTAGTTGTAGAGGCTTTCGCCGATGTCCGCGGAGCTGGAAAGTGTGGAACGGCCGAACCGCACGCTCGCCGTATCGAAGTGAGCGCCGGGAGTTACCCGGAAGTCTTCAGCGCCGCTGTAGTCGCCCGGGTGCACGTCGTGGCCGAAGTCGATTTGTTCGCGCAGTTGTCCCAAACGCCCGACGGCATGTTGATTGTTCGTCATATACAGATCGTCGCTTCGCATCGCGTTGTATTGAGCAACGGAAAAGGACGTATACCCCAGCCGGCCGCTTTCGTTGAGCGCGTAGCGAAGTGCGCGTATACCAATCAGCGACGAGCCCGTGAGCGTTTGGGTCAGGCTTGTGTTGAGCCGTTGGAAGACCGCCAGGTCAAACCGCGCCCCATCGGTATCCTGCGTTTGACCGAGAGCCACATATCCACGATCAGAACGCGCGTAGTGCTCTTCAATTCCAACACCCGGACCGCCGGTGTAGCGATCGTACCGAAGGCGCGAGAATGCATAAGCGTCCTGCGATGCGCCGAGAACCGTTGCCCATTCGAGTGCAGCACTCGGCACCACGGAGGAACCGAAATCCTTGCTATTCGGAGGCGGAATGGTGTATTCATATGACGCGATCGGAGTTAGCGTGCTGCCGGTGCGTACCTGTGCGTTGCTGAAGACAATTGAACGCGACGGATGTAACTCCGCTTGCTGCGCGATCGCGGTTGCCTCCGAAGTTGAGAGTTGCGGAACGCTCGGCGCTGTGACAAGATGTCCCATTCCTCTTGCAAAGCTGTAGACGTAGCCGCTGCCGGTGACACTCGTGCTTCCTTGCATAACGGCGATATCACCTGAAGCCGTCAGGGTATTTGCCCGCAGATCGTACACGGCCCGGGTCGAAGTGATCTGGAGGCCGGTGGAACGCAGGGATACGCCGCCGTCAGCGATGAGCAAACCGCGATCGGCGTACAAGGCAATTTGTTGTGCCGTAATCGTTGCTGACGCAGCCGGTGCCGCCGCTATGCGCATCGGACAAAGTAGAACGGCCAAAAAAAGCGCGAACAAACAACGCAAGAGCCCAAGATACTGTGCCGCCGGCTTCCATACCCGCTATCCCCGCACAGGCAAGGAGCAATGCAGGCGCGCACTCGGGTAGCCCGTTGAAGCCCAGATACTGGCAAACGAGACCAAAGAGCATGCGCCCTAAAAACTCTGCCGCTTTCACGACCGCCGTTCTCCTCTCAGGTCATGTATGGGTTGTTATCCAGACGACGAACGGGATGCGGCAAAATCGACGACTGGCGATGTGGCCGTTAGGAGATCGGGAAGGCTTTCTACCGCCGGAATCGGTTCGACCAGGACCGAAATGTTTGCGTGATAGCGTTGGGGAGGCTGGAGGTAGGCATCATGGTGCGGTTTGATAGCGAAGATCGTGATTATATTGAGGAGAATTTCCGCCGTCTTCCGTTGCTCTGCGATGCCTGGGGGATCGATGTGACGACGGCGCAGAAGGAAATCGAAACCCAAACCCTTCCACGTGCAACCTACGTTCTGGACGGCATCGACTTCTTTCCCGATGATTACTTCGCATTTCCGCTCGCGTACGCGGCCCCAGAGCGTAAGGATGCATTCACGACGCGGTTACGCGCAGCGATGCGCGGACGCGCGCTCGGCGACGACGTGTTCTGCGAAGAAGCATGGGACGGCTACATCTCAGGCGGCTTTGGAGTGTGCCTGCGCATCGTGCTCCCCGAGACGATCGTTCAGAAAGCGATCCTGATGGAAACGATCGAGGCAGCTTTAGAAGCCCCACTTCCCGGCGACCCGCAGTGGCGAGCGAATCTTACACGCGCGGTCGACGCTCTCGACACGCTCGAACGCCCGTTTGCGAAATCGGATCGAGAGCGGTTCGGAGGTCCCGTCTCTCGCGACCGGTACGTAACCACGCCCCGCGAGCGATTCCGTCTCACCACTAGGACTTGACTATTGTCATAGTACTATTATACTAGGCGGTGTGAAGCGACGTCAGGTCCCAGTACTCACCGAGGCGGAACTGCGCATTATGCGGGCGCTCTGGTCACTCGGGGAAGCAACAAATATGGAAATCGTAAATGCGATCGTCGAAAAGCCGCTCGCGCGCAACACCGTCATGACGACACTGGGCGTTCTCGAACGCAAGGGGTACGTGAAACATCGTTCCGAGGGACGCACGTTCATGTACTCGGCGGCTATTAAAGAAGATACTGCCCAAGGTGATGCGCTCTCCGACGTGCTCCGCCGGTTTTTTTCGGGTTCGGCGGAGCAGCTCGTCGTACGGCTCCTCGACGTTGAACCGCTTTCCGATGCGGATCGCAAACGCATTCAAGGCCTGATTCAAGCGATGGATGACGATCGATGACGCTCGCGTTGGCATTTTTCGGTAGCGTCGTAGTAGGTGCCGCATTTTGCGCCGTGGTGGTCGGGCTTTTTCGCGTGTGGCCGCTGGAGCGTCGAGCTAACGTACGCTTCGGCATTTGGTTTTTGGCACTGCTGATGCTCACCGCCGCCGCGCCCGCGTTTCTGCTTGGTTCGCGGTTACAATTTGAGCGAATACCCGAAGTGGCGCATACCAGCGCCGTCGTGCCCGTTTCGCACGTCGCCGTTTCAAGTGCCGGCGGCGTCGCCGCCGCCAAATCCGATTATCGAACGGTGTCCAACGCTCAGCCGCAGCCGTCGCACGTGAGCCCATGGATCGCGGTAGTGTTTCTTTGGATATCCGGCACTGCGATCGCACTTGTTCGAATCGGCGGCGGCCTGTGGCGATTGCGTGCCCTCATGCGAAATGTACAGTTGCTTCAAAGCCGCGCAACGACTCGCGGGCTCGTCCGTGTGGTTGCCGCTGAAGCCTTTGCAACGCCGGTCGCAATCGGGTATTTCAAGCCTGCCATCCTGCTTCCGCCTCGTCTCCGCGGGATGACTCAGTCTGAACTCGAGCACGTGATTTTGCATGAGATCAAGCACCTCCAGCGCTTCGATGATGTGACGTGCCTCGTGCAAGCGCTGTGCGTGAGCGCATTGTGGTTCAATCCCTTTGCGCACGCGATTTCGCACCGGATCGCGATCGAACGGGAGATGGCCTGTGACGAAGCGGTCGTCTTGCAAACGGGCGGGCGGATTGCCTATGCCACGACGCTTTCGAAGGTCGGAGCACATATCGGGCACACGAGCGTGCCATGTTATCTGAGCGGACTGGCAAACGCGAATCAGCTCATAGCCCGTCTGCAAAATCTCTCATCCCGGCGGGCAGCCGATGCCAGTGCGATCGTCGCGGCGGTTGCCGGTGCACTGATCCTTTCAATTGCGCTTGTCGGCGCCTGCGCGATCGCCCCGAAGGCCGTGTTTGCCGCGCAACCGATCGACAGCGTCAACGGTATCCGCTTGTCCGACGGCGACACCCTGATCGTCGGTGGCCGACGTGCGGACGGGTCGGTACTCGGGGCAGCGCAGCTCTACAATCGACAAGGTTCGCGCATTGCCCTGATACCAATGCGTCTCGGACGCTTCAATCCTACGCTAACCTTGCTGCGCAGTGGAAATGTCTTGATGCTCGGCGGCATGACGGCGTCAGGAGAAACCGCGACGGCGGAGATCTATAACATGCGAACGCGGTCGTTTTCGCTTGAGGGATCGATGCACGCTCCGCGGATCGGTCACACGGCAACGCTCATGCGCGACGGGCGAGTGCTCATTGCGGCCGGCGAGCGCGCTCCCGGAGTCTACGTTGCGACGACGGAGATCTACGACGAACGATCGCACGTGTTTTCGATAACGGCCGATGGTCCGCGCAGTATCAATGAAACGACCGTGATGCTGTCTGACGGCAATGTGCTGATGTACAAACGCCGCAACGCGCGCGTGCGTTGCGCAATCGTGTACGACGTCGTGCATCACCGGTATCGAAACGAAACGAATCTTGCGCTGGTCCCCGGCGGTCCCTGATCCCCGAAGCATAAACCAAATCCCTTAAAATACGCCATACAGCCTTCAGGAGCACGATTTCGCTATGCTCAGCTTTGCTATTGCCGTGTCGCAATCGGCGCCGCTGCTCGATCCCACGGCACCATCGGCCGCTTGGGCACAAGCAGCAAGTACGAAGCTCGCCTGGGACGTCGTTCGGCATCGTCCCGCGACCGAACCGACGAATGTGCACATCGCTTCGAGCGGCGGCTTCATATTTGTGCGCTTCGATGCGACGCAACGCGAACCGATTGCCGCAACGCAGCGCAGCAACGGCGTCGGACAAGGAAACGACGATGCCGTATGGGTCGATCTCTGGCCGAACGGCACAAACGGCTACGCATACGAATTCCAAGCGACACCGAATGGCACGCACTATCAAACGTCCTCGGAAAATGCCGCATACGAGCCGGCGTGGGAGTCGCACGGTGCGATTCACGATCAGGGCTATACCGTCACGATGAAAATTCCGCTCGCGGCCATTCGCGGCGTCCATACAGCGTCGTGGCGCGGGCAATTCGTTCGCTATATTCATGCGACGGGAGAAGAGCAAGTGTGGTCGTTTGATTCCGCACAGACACTTCCAGACGACGTCGCGCGTGCCGGTGCGCTCACGATGCCTGTCGCAATTGTTGCGGTGGATCGTCCTCGTCCTCGCATCGATCTTTATGGCCTCGCCGCCGCCGGTTCGCGCACGCTGGGCGGCGCAACCTCGCGCAGTGGCGCGGATCTGTCGCTACCGATCACGCAAACAGCCTCGTTCTATGCGACGCTGCATCCCGATTTTTCAAACGTCGAGCTCGACCAGCAATCGATCTCGCCAAGCGTCTATCAACGCTTCTACAGCGAAGTGCGGCCGTTTTTTACGCAAGGTTCGAGCCTCTACAACAAGATGTCGTATGTCGTAACGAACTCGTACATCGAGTCGTTGTACACGCCCGCCATTCCAACTCCACGCGACGGCTATGCGATCGAAGGAAAGCAAGGTGAATTCTCTTTCGGCGGATTCGACGCTCTTGGCAACGCCCGCAATGACAACGCCGCAGTACTCGACTACATGACGCCCGATAGCCGCTGGCAAGGGACGATCCAACGATCTGCCGTGGAAACCCCCACGATTCACGATAATGTTACGAACGGTGCGATCAAATTCACCGACCTGCGCCATGCGACAGCGTATTTGGACTACGGAAACGATGCGGGGAGCAACGTCATCGATAAGAACCAGGGGCAGTGGTATGACGCCGGAGGAATATGGCGAAACGACACATTTCTGTTTGCAGCGGCGTTGCGGAAAGTCGGTGCTTTCTACAATCCCGTCGACGGATTCATCTTCCATCCCGGTATCGCCGGCTATGGGCTTTACGCCGCGAAGATCGTTGACTTTCCAGCGAGCAGCCGTCTTGTGTCCGCTGGTGTATCGGCGCAGATCGATCGCTACCAAGGACCCCAAGGCGGAAGCGCACAGAGCGACAATCAGTTCACCTTCGACGTGCTGACGAAGAGCGCACTCGACCTACAATTGAACGCAGGATCCGACTACTGGCGCTTTGGAAACGTGCTGACGCCCATTTCCCAGAACGCCGGTTTCGTCGCGACCTATCACAGCGGGCTGCAAACGAACAATCCGAACAACTTTCCGGGGCACGGCTCTTCGGCAACGCCCACGTCACTGAGTTACAGTACCGGTCGCTATGGTGACGGCCGTCTCGATACGTGGCTGCGGACGTCGACGATCCGTGCCGGGGATCGGGGCTCGATATCGATTGCCGTGGACAATACGTCACAGTGGCTCCAGCACAGTCCCGATAATATCCAGTGGTTCGAAAGCATAAGCTACGCTGAACAGATCAGCCGCAATTCGTCGATCGCCGTCGGTTTGCGTCAGGTCTTCGGCGAGCCGCCGGTGCCATCCGGAGGCGGCAACTGCATCGGACGATGTTCGAATATTGCCTTTGCATATCACACCCTCATGAAACGCAGTGAACTCTACATTGCGTACGGCGATCCCAATACGCTCACGACGGTACCGCAGACGATCGTCAAATGGATATTCTACGCCGGCGCCGACAAGGGAACGTAGGGTGTCGACTGTGCGCTAGCGTCTGGAAAGGCCGCCAACTGGCGCCCCCGAACGTTGCTCCCGACGGGAAGGAGAAACGACCGGATGCAAGTTTTGCTCATTCTGATCTCCGCTTTGATTGCCGGGGGCGTTTACTATGTCGTATTCCGAACCTACGGCATGGCGGTCGCCCGCACATCGGGCGTAATCTGCAAAAGGATTTGGACAACGACCTGAAGCCGTACGGCATCAACTTGGCCTTTGTCTCGATAACGAACATTTCGTTTGGTCCGCAGTATCAGCAAGCCTCAGAAGCGCGCGCTGCAGCGGAACAGGAATATCAAAAAGAACTGACCGTCCTCAAGACCAAGAAGGTTATCGCCCAGCAGAACGAAGCGATCGCCGAAGGCCAAGCCGGTGCCAATGCGAAGCTGCGCATCATTGCCGGCCGATCCCAGTTCCGCTGAAGCCATCGTACAGATGCAGATGATTCAACTTCTTCGTGACAAATGGGACGGCGTTATGCCGATTTCTTTAGGCAGCCAATCGCTCTTGAATATCCCGCAGTCCCTGCTCGGACACGGCCAACAACACTAGCGTAATTCGTTACGGCAGCCGCGTTGAGAGCATCAAGCGATACGTCGCGGGGCCGAGGACGTTGCCGACCGTCGCGGCGCTTTGCCCGCCGAAAAGTGGAATCGGGACGCCTCCACCGTAGATCGGCAAGTAACCAGGATACGCATTGAAGATGTTGTCACCGGAAAGCTGCAGAGAGAGCGATTGTGACAGCGGATAACGCAGCGTCGCATATCCGATGCCGAATGCGGGTTCGTTCAGGGAATTGTTGTGCCCGTAGTACGTTTCACCGATCATGGCATAGGCGCCGTTACGCAAGGTGTAGGAGAATTCCGCGTCCCCTTGAGCATACGGAATCCTCATGTTGCCATTGTACGACAGGCCGCCGACGCCCACGCCGACGCCGTTGACGTTCTGGCCGTCGAGAACATTGAGATTTTGATCGGGTGTGCAGCCGGTGCGCGGAACCGAACAGTAGAAGTTTGGCGGTAGGTTATAGTAGTAGCCGCGCTGCAATGCGCCGGAGAGTGCGAAGCCGAATCCGAATTCCGGCGTTCGACGAAGAGAGAGTTCGAGACCCTCGAAACGTGCATTGCTGATATTGACGTTCGTTGAATTGAGAATCGGCGTGCCGTCCGGCGCACCGCCCGTACACGGATTTGCCGCTCCGCAGACGAGCCCCGTATCCACCGTCTGTGCGAAAAAGCGGTTGTAGAGATTGGTCAAATACACGTCGCCCGAGAAAACGATCGACGGATCCTTGAAGCGAACGTCGGCTCCGGCGTCGTAGCCGAAACCGGTCTCCGGGCGAAGATTTCCGTTGCTCTGCCCTTCCGTGGCAACCTGATTTGTGGAATCGTACGCCGGAGTCGACGTAATTTGATTGAGCAAACCTAGAAATGGCGGTGCAATCGAACTTCCGGCGGCAAAGCGAAGCGACGTTCGCGGGTTCGGACGGAAAACGAAGGCAAAACGCGGATCGTCGTGCGTGTTCCGTGTCGTGGCAAACGTAACGCCGCTCCCGTGAACGGCGGCCGCTTCCGTGTTGCAGCCACCGGTGGGACAGGCGATTGGATAGGTGCTGCTGTAGGTGTTTACATAGTTGCTCAACGTCGCTTGCAGACGGGGCGTCAGATAAAAATCGCCCCGTACTAAGTACGTCGTGAGCATTTGCCAGGTACCGGGCGGCAAATTGAACGAGTACGTTGGCGCTGCCGGTACGTTGAAGACGGAATAATCCACACTTTGAGACACGGTTCGGTCTACGGAAACACTCACGAGATTTTCGCCGAGCGGATGCTGATACTGGACGGAGCCGCCGGAAAGCTTGTCTTGTTCGGGCTCCTCGTAGTAGTCGTTGAATCCGACCGGCGTGTGCAGTCCATTGAACGTTGCGTTGATGTTCCCGGAGCCGGACGAAACTCCGTAGAGGTTGACGTTATTGAAATCCGGCGCGTTCAGGTTGGTGCCTTGATATTGATACCGCTCGATCGATGCATTGTAGTATCGGAGCAGCAACGTATCTTTTCCGATGGCCGTTGATGTCTCAGCCTGGAAGATCGGTTCGTTGTTTGTCTCAGCGTTTATGGCGCCGGGAAAAATGTTAGAGACTTGCAGCGGACCGGGTGCAAGGGCGCCGCTATAAGCGGGATCACCGGGCACAAACACGGCGTTGGTAAAATCCGATGTGTTGCCGTTTTGATCGCTGGACGAGAAGCCGCCGAGATAGCTGACCGTCGCCTGCGTTACAGGCGAAAATTGGTAGCGAAACTTTAGCAGCTCGGCGACTTGGTCGAGATTGCCGGCGAGCGAATAGCAGCACGCAACCAATGGGTATTGCGTCGTAATGGAGCTTATCGTACCGGGAAGTGTGGTCGACGCGGCGTTTCCTTGCAGCGTTCCGCCGTTCAATTGTCCATTGGTCGGATCGTAGTACACCTGCTTCCCGTTGAGCGCAGACGCGCTGTTATTGGTAGCGAGATCTATGACGAATCCGAGTTTGCCGGTCGTATTCGAAAATCCGAGATTCGATAGCGTGCCGCCATGGTTGTCGACGCCGATCTGAAAGTCGGCGACCGGCGTTAGCGTGGGATTCTTCGTGCGGAAATTCGTCGTGCCGCCGATAGCGTTATTCACAACCGGAGAGCTTGCGCCCGGGCCTTTGATTACCTCAGCACTCGAGAACATGAACGTGTTTAAAAACGTCGTCACGTTGTCCCCGTACTGTCCGACGGAAATGGGATGGCCGTCGATCAACGATGCCGTCTCGTACGAGGTCGCACCGCGAATGTTCGGGATGGTGATCGATCCCGGCGATGCCGCATTGCTGGAATTCGATGGAAAGGAAATTTGTACGCCTGGGACCTGACTCAATACGCGCGTTACCTGCGGTTGTCCCTGATCTGCAAAGGCTTCGGAGGTAACGACGTTGACCGAGGCGGGCGACGTGTTCATCGCTCCGCGACCCGTCGCGCGAACCGTCGCAATCGTTTCCAATGAACTGAACGTTGCGGGGCCGAGCCGGACGCTAAAGGTTTGCGTTTGTCCGGATAGCGCTATGACGTCGTTCTCGACAGCAGTGGTGAAGCCCGATTTTGAGACCGTCATAGCGTAGAGGCCGGGCGTCACGCTCGTCACGGTAAAAGCACCTTTTTGGTCGGTGATCGTCCGGTAAGTGGAGGGCCCGCGTAAGACGACGGCTGCATCTGCTATTGGTGCAGAAGACGTGTCGGTGACCGTCCCGGTTATCGACGCTGCTGTTTGTGGCGTCGTTTGCGCCGAAGTGCCCAGTGTTGAAGAAATGCAGCACATCGCAATGGCGGTAAGGGCCACGACAGCGCTACGTATGTGCTTGATAGACATGTAACGTCTCCTGCACGAGCGATCGCGTCAGTTGTGACGCGCCGATTGTTCTAGACGTTACCGTACCGTCTGTACGGGTTCCTTTCGCCCGGCGTTCGCAAAGAGAGTACTAGTATTGAAACGCAATCCGTGATGAAGCACGGCTAGCCTGGGAAATACCAGTTTGACTGAATCCCGAACCCTCTGTCGCTGCTTCCTTCCGGAGAATGGAGGGAAAGTGCGCCGTCGGAATCGCGATGAACCGTAACGGTGATTCTGTGTTTATAGGGATAGCGAACGAAAATCGTGTCGACGCCAAGCCTGAGAGCAGCGAATCGGCCGCGCGGTACCGCGGCCAAAAATTGCGCCTGAACCGAATCACCGGGACTTAGAATGATGTGCGAATCCACCGGTCCTTCGAAGGCCGCACCGTGTAGTTGTCCATCGGTCGCGAGCAGCCGCCAATGACCTAGCGTGGCAAACTGTTCCGAGGCCATGGCGTCGCTTAGCTTCAGCTTAGAGATGTCCATCGCGCGAAAGCCCGCGAGACCGTAGACGTTAATTACGAGACCGGCGGTGTCAATAGGCACATGGCCATCGTTGAGCACCGTGACCTGCACTCGCTCGACCTGCGCGGAGCCGCTTGAACCAATCGGCGTCATATTGCCGGTGACGATTTCGTGTGCCGGTTCGAGAAGAGGCGCTATCTGGGTCTGATAGACGAATGTGTACACACCCCAGATACCGGCCGCTAAGAAGGCGACGATTTCAACCCAGAGGCGTGTCCGTTCGAGCGGAGATAACTCCATCCGCAAGGTGCGGTGGCGTGGCAGATGCGTTGCCGCGGCCTCTTCTTGATCCGGCATACCGGGAGTCTAAGCCGCACGAAAACGAACGCCCTGCAAGACTACGTTCCCTTCTCTCCGCCGGCGTAGAAGATGAGTTTGAACAGTGCCTGCGGCACCGTGACCAAAGTGTTCGGATCACCGTAGGCGGCGTAGAGTTCGTAGTTCTTCAGGCGTAGGTGGTACGCGACCGAAATATTCGAGCACGCCCCTTCGCAATTTCCGCCCCCGTTGGGCTGCGGCGGCAGGCCGATCACGCGCCGTACGCCGATCGCGAGTGACGAGTTGTGTGAAATCTGATATGCGTACGAAACGCCATCGAACCACTGAATGTTGCTCGGGGATTGCGTGAGCCATTGAGACGTGTTATCCAGCGTCAGCGTGACGGTGCCGCGTTCACCCGCCTTGAGCACCGACGAGCGATACCACGTATCGAGGCGACCGAGTCCGTAGCGACCGGTATAGTACTGAATCTGTGTCGGTGTTGCTGAAGCGCCGTGCGCAGGGAAGTTGCCGACGTTGTTCTGCATCCCGCTATGATACGTAATGCTAAAGCCGCCGTTTTGCGAGATCGGCGTGAGCGTTTGTCCGAAGCGCCAGTAGTCCGAGCCCGAAAACAACTGTATGTCGAACGTGTTCTTCAAGAGCATATCGAGCGTCAGCGCGTTGTCGCTCTGCGCTTGTCCGTACTGCACGCCCTGGTAACGATCCATGAAAACGTCCGCGCCGATCGATTGAAAGGCATCGTTTTTCGAAAATATCCAAATGCGCGCCGTATAGAGACCGTAACCGGCAATGCCGGGATGCGAATCGAAGCCGTCGACGGGATTGAAGTAGCTGCCGACCTTGCGTACCGAACCGTAGAGTGCAAAATCTTGGTTTCCCCAGCCACCACCCGCGTCGATCCAATTACCTTGGCGTGGGTCGAGCACGTTCGTTCCACGATCGGTAGAATAGTTGACGTAGGCGCTGAGATGACCGCCGTTATACCAATTCACTCCAGCTTCATCTGCGTCATCAACAATGCCCGGCACATCGGCGCTTACGTGCTGAAGGGCGCCCTGCCAATGGGTATCCGGTGATGTGTACGTCAATGCCGTTGCTGCATCGGTGCGGCCGTTGCCAATTGCATCAAACGCAGCAAGACCGAACTCGCCCTCTTTGCCTTCGAATGCGTAGCCTTCGCGCGGCGTTGGAATTCCCGGTGTATAGAGTGTCGTTCGAAACCCGTTGCACACGTTGCAGTTGAAATTGTTATAGTACGATGCGGCCTGGGTGAAGAAGGGGCGGACTTCGCTGTAGGTGCGTTGATAGACCGTCGGCGAGATCGACTGCTGATCGAGTTCGACGTTTGAGTAGTCCGGGTGGAACGTTCCAAAGAACGCTGCCGTTGGCGTTACGGGAATCGAAAAATCGGCACCGATACGTGAGGTGGATCCGCCGATCGTTTGGCTCGAGAGCGCACCTAAGCCGTAGATCGCCGTGCGCGGTTTAGGAATCGGCGCTTTCGCCAGCAGCGGAATTGCGCCCGTTCCCGCTCGCGCAGCGTCGTCTGGGTTGGTTTGAGCGGTATCGTACGACCACACATCGAGATCGCCGCTCGCGCGTTCATAGCGAATGAATTGCATGCGCCATTGGCCTGCATGCGCGCCGTGTACAACGCTGAGCGGAACGGCCATCGTCACGGTGTAGTTGTTGCCGTGAATCGCGCCGTGCGATTCCCACTGTGGTGCAAACGCAGCGTTTTCCGTGGAGGCTTCGTTGTGGGCGCCGGCTGGATTGGATTCGAATTGGTACTCGAATCCCCCCGGACCGTTCGGCCACAGATCGACCCAAACGGCGTCGTCATTGCTCCACGAAATGCCCCCGTTCGCGTTGCTGCCACCGGTGATGAGATCGTCGCCGTGTTGGGTCGCGATGATCGGGCTATGCTGCTCGGCGTCGAATCGTATATACAGAAGCTTGCCGTCCGTGGCAAAGCGGACGGTCGTCGGGTCCTGGGCTTGCCGCCCATGTGCGACGTCCCATCGAAGCGAGATCGATGATTGCGGCCACCCCGGGTCGGTCGGGGAGGGGTCGAGCGGCGGCGGACTCTGCACCGCGGGGACGAGCATCGACAACATAACGCTGATCGGACCTCCTGATTCCGTAAAACTAATTCGTTAAGAGAATAGCGGACTGACGTTGAACTGTCAACTAATACGTTAGTTGTGGGAAATTGTTTCGTGGCGCAGGACCCGTCTTTCTCACCTCCGCTAGGAGGTTCTGAGGGCCGCAGCCGGCCGTATCTCTAACGAGGAACGGCTACTGCATGCGGAGGTACGTGCCATGGGCGCAGCCATTCTCAACATTGCGATCATCCTGAGCGGCTTGTATGTGGTCCTGAGTTGCTTCGTTTCATGGGTGAACGAAACGATTCAGTCGATGATGCGCACGCGGGGACAGTACCTCTATCAGGGCGTCTTGAATCTCTTATGCGGTCACGACACGCTCACAAACACGATTTTCCGAACCCCGTTTGTTGCGTCCGCATCGAACGATAAGAATGGACGCATCGTCGAACCCGGCACGCGCGCCGCAGGTATTCGAAGCCTTGGGCCGCCTCGCACGTATCGCCCCGCATATCTCGAACCCCGCACCTTTTCAATCGCGTTGTGGGATTCTGTTCGTGGGCTTGCGGGCGCTGTGCCAGAGAATGCCAATGAGCTCTTCAAAACACCCGATGCGCTTATCGCCGACGTAAAAACACAGGTGGCGACGCTGCTTCCCGGCCATCGAAACCTCGCGACCGCACTGGCGAGCTTGCTGAACCAGGCGCAAGATGACTACGACAAGCTCCTCGATGTAACAGACGAGTGGTACAACGCGCAAATGGATCGCGTATCAGGCTGGTATAAGCGTTACGTCGAAGTCTTCATCATTGCGATCTCGATCATCACGGTGTCGCTCACCGGTGCCGATTCCCTGCGTATTGCAGCGGGTGCGTACACCAGTCCCGAAATCGCCGCCGCTATAGCAAAACCGCTCGCCGACGTTGCCTCCGATGCGATGAAATCGGGCGCTCCGTACGCGAATGCAAACGCGCCGGATCTCGGTCGCGCGGTGAACGTACTTGCTGCCCTGAATGGAAGCTCGAGTGCGAATCCGCTGGAGAATTGGAAACACCATTGGGGTGGCATGTTGATCACGATCGCCGCCCTCGTACTCGGAGGCCCGTTTTGGTTCGACGTGCTTCGCTCGCTGCTCAAATTGAATCCCCGCTCCAGCGGTGACAAGCCGTCCGGGAGCGCATGAGGCCAAGAGGCGGCAATCTTTCGAAAACGAACGTTCGGTACGATAGCAAGCGATGGATGATTCAGTACTGACAGCGCGATTCGACAAGATCGACTCGATGTTTGCAACGATGCTCGACGCGATTCAATCGCTGCATGACGAGACCGAAATGCGCTTCCAAAAAGTGGACCAGCGCTTCGACGGTATGGACCAGCGATTCGACGGTATTGACCAGCGATTCGATCGTATGGATCGGCGGTTCGACCGTCTCGAAGCGCGCGTGGAGAACCTGGAGACGGAAGTGCGTTCAGGGTTCCATCGCCTCGAAAGCCGCCCCACGCCCATAAAATCGGAGAGTCCATGCGATGTCGCATCGCAACATCGTGGGACGACTCTGCTCTCCACCAAGGCAACCCGACAAATCGCGGCGAAGCACCCGAGCCAAGAAATCGTACGAGGCGCCCCGCTCCCCGCTGGTGTTTTGCGCCCTTGACGCCCCTCCCGCCCGGTGCTAGACTCTTTACCTATGCCCGTTGGCGTTTAAGCCGCATATAAGAAGAAGGGCGAGGTTGTCCGCCCGGACGAGCTCGGCCTCTTTTGCGTGCGCCGGAGGCATTAAGCGCGCTTCCTCCTCAAGCAAGGTCCAAGAGAAAGAATAATGGCGAAAACGACGGCTCCAAAGTCTGCCGCGAAGAGCTCCGCGGCGAGCAAGAGCAAGTCGAAGCGTGCCCCTGCACAAAAACCTGTTGTGTCAGGCGCGCAGTCGACCACCGTGTCGATGACGTTCCCGTTAGCTACGGGCGCGTTCACGATCGAGCAACCGCCGGATCCGGGTCCGAAGCGCGAACGGCACACGTTCGCGAAGATCCCGCACGTTCTCGAAGTCCCCAACCTCATCGAACTCCAGAAGGCCAGCTTCGACTGGTTTAAGACCGAAGGTCTCGGCGAAGCGTTCGCCTCGATCTCTCCAATCAAGGATTTTACCGGTAACCTGATCCTCGAGTTCGGCGAGCACTCGCTCGGCGAACCGAAGTATTCCATCGAAGAGTGCCGCGAGCGCGATATGACCTATAGCGCGCCGCTGCGCGTCCGCGTTCGTCTTATTACCGCCGAGTCCGGCGAAATCAAGGGTATTCCCGACCAAGAGATCTTCATGGGCGATTTCCCGCTCATGACCGACAAGGGCACGTTCATGATCAACGGCGCGGAGCGCGTGATCGTGAGCCAACTCGTGCGTTCGCCTGGCGTGTATTACAGCCAAGACGTCGACACGAACAGCCGCCCGACGTATAACGCCACGATCATCCCGAATCGCGGTGCATGGATCGAATTCGAGACCGACAACGGAACGAAGAACGACGAGACCGAGGGTACGATCGGCGTTCGCATCGACAAGAACCGCAAAATCTACGTCTCGACCTTCATTCGCGCGCTTGCGCGTCCGGATCTGGGTTGCGATTGGGAGAGCGATGAAGCGATTCTCGCCCTCTTCGGCGATTCGCCGCTGGTTCGCAATTCGATCGACAAAGACAAAGACGTCAAGACGCGCGAAGACGCGCTCAAAGAGATCTACAAAAAGCTGCGTCCCGGCGAACCCGAGAACGCCGAGAACGCCGAAAAACTGCTTGAATCGCTGTTCTTCGACGAGAAGCGCTACGATCTCGCGGGCGTCGGCCGTTATAAACTCAACGGTAAATTCCATTACCGTATCGAGAATCCCGATGTCGAAGACCGGTTGAAGAATCCGACGATTCAGATCAACGAGTATCTGGGTCTCGAAGAACCGCCCATCGAAACCAAGTGCCTCACGCGCGCCGACATGATCGCGGTTATTCGCCGCCTGATCAAAGTCGCAACGCACGTGATCGCTAAGGACGACATCGATCATCTCGGTAACCGGCGCGTGCGTTCTGTCGGCGAACTGCTGCAGAATCAGTTCCGCGTTGGTTTACTGCGTCTCGAGCGCGTCGTTCGCGAACGCATGACCGTGCAAGACATCGAAACGGTCACGCCGCAAGCGCTGATCAACATTCGTCCGGTCGTCGCCGCAATCAAAGAGTTCTTCGGTTCATCGCAACTCTCGCAGTTCATGGATCAAACGAACTCGCTTGCGGAGCTCACGCACAAGCGCCGTCTCTCGGCCCTTGGCCCGGGCGGTCTTTCGCGTGAACGCGCCGGCTTCGAAGTTCGCGACGTCCACCACTCGCACTATGGCCGAATCTGCCCGATCGAAACGCCGGAAGGTCCGAACATCGGTCTGATCGGTTCGCTTGCGACCTACGGCCGCGTAAACAAGTTCGGATTCATCGAAACACCGTATCGCGTTGTGAAAGACGGCGTCGTAACCGAAGATATCGTGTATCTCACGGCCGATCGCGAAGACGAATACATCATCGCGCAGGCCAACACGCCGGTCGATGAAGCGTCCGGCAAGATCATGAGCGACGTGGTCGTCTGCCGTTACGCCGAAGAGTACATCGAAGAACCCGCGCAGCGCGTTCAGTTGATGGACGTTTCGCCGAAGCAGATCGTCTCGATCGCGACGGCGTTGATTCCGTTCCTCGAGCATGACGATGCGAACCGCGCACTGATGGGCGCGAACATGCAACGTCAAGCTGTGCCGTTGCTTCGTCCGGACGCGCCGATTGTCGGCACCGGCATGGAGTACCGCGCCGCCAAGGATTCCGGTTCGCTCATCGTCTCCGACGTTGCGGGAACCGTCACCGCGGTCGATGCGAAGGGCATGACGATCACACTCGAAGACGGCACCGACAAACACTTCGAGTTTCTGAAGTTCGTGCGTTCCAATGCGGGAACGTGCATCAATCAGCGTCCGATCGTGTCGCTCGGCGAAAAGGTCTCTGCGGGACAAGTGCTCGCCGACGGCCCGTCGTCCGACGAAGCGGAGCTTGCCCTCGGCCAAAACGTGCTCGTCGCGTTCATGCCGTGGGAAGGCTACAACTACGAAGACGCTATTCTGATCTCCGAGCGCATGGTCAAGGAAGATCGTTTCACGTCGATTCACATCGAGGAATACGAATGTGAAGCCCGCGACACGAAACTAGGACCCGAAGAGATCACGCGCGACATTCCCAACGTCGGTGAAGACGCGCTCAAAGATCTCGACGAGCGCGGCATCATTCGCATCGGTGCGGAAGTGCGCCCGGAAGACATTCTGGTCGGTAAGGTAACGCCCAAGGGCGAGACCGAACTGACTGCTGAAGAGCGCCTGCTGCGCGCGATCTTCGGTGAGAAGTCGCGTGAAGTGCGCGACACCTCGCTGAAAGTTCCGCACGGCGAAAAAGGCAAGATCATCGATGTGAAAGTGTTCTCACGCGAAAACGGCGACGAACTTTCGCCGGGCGTGAATCACTTGGTGCGCGTCTACGTTGCGCAGAAGCGTAAGATTCTGCAAGGCGACAAGATGGCCGGCCGTCACGGTAACAAGGGTGTTATCGCAAAGGTTCTGCCGGAAGAAGACATGCCGTATCTGGATGATGGTGCGCCGGTCGACATCGTGCTCAACCCGCTCGGTGTTCCCTCGCGTATGAACCTCGGCCAGATCATGGAAACGCATCTCGGCTGGGCCGCAAAGATGCTCGGCTTCCACGTCGCAACGCCGGTGTTCGACGGTGCGCATTCGGAAGACATCGCTGAGTGGCTGCAAGACGCGGGCATGGCGCCCGACGGTAAGACGTGGCTGCGCGACGGCCGGACCGGCGATCGTTTCGGTCGCCCGATCACCGTCGGCATGATCTATATGCTCAAACTCGCGCACTTGGTCGACGACAAGATCCATGCGCGCTCTACCGGACCGTACTCGATGATCACGCAGCAGCCGCTGGGTGGTAAGGCGCAGTTCGGTGGCCAGCGCTTCGGCGAAATGGAAGTTTGGGCACTGGAAGCCTACGGTGCGGCATACACGCTGCAAGAGCTTCTGACAGTCAAATCGGACGACGTCGTCGGCCGTGTGAAGACGTACGAAGCGATCGTCAAGGGCGAGAACGTGATGGAACCGGGCGTTCCCGAATCGTTCAAGGTGCTCATCAAAGAACTCCAATCGTTGGCGCTCGACGTCAAGGTGCTCACCGAGAATCGAGAAGAGATCGACGTGCGCATGCAAGACGACGACATGGGTGAACGCGAACGCCAAGAGATTGGTCTCTTGATGGGTGACGATCAACCGGCCGTATCGCAAACGCAAGTTGCGGCACGTGAAGCCGTTGCAGAAGCAGCAGCCGAAGGCGCACTCGACGGCGCGGTCGCAGAACCGGTTATTGAAGAGGAAGAGGAAGAAGAGGAAGAGATCGACGACAGCAAACCGCTGGATGCGTCGACGCCGCTTCCGGCTCCGCCGCCAATGCCGGCGCCGGCCGAAGACGATATCTTCGTTGAAGAGGAAGAAGAGCCCGAAGACGTCGAGGAGGGTGTCCAAGGCTACGAACTCGAGGAAGAAGACGAGGAATCGTACTCCGAAGACAAGGGCTTCGAAGACGAAGAGGAAGAGTCGTCATTCACCGATCACAACTCGGAAGACGAGTACTAAGCTTCACAACCGAAGCGCACAAAGAAAAAGCTCCGCTCTTATGCGGGGCTTTTTTCTTTCAAGAACTAAGGCCACGCCGGACAAGCATAGCGCTCGGCGATTAGATGCGGCTAAGCAGTCCTTTCGCGAAATCAGGCGCAAACTGTTCCAAAATCTGCGGATTGCTGCTGATGACCGATACGGCGTCCCGTTTCAGTGCCTCGGTGTTGGTACCGTCGCGTTCGATGATACCGATGATCTGCTGCGCGACGTCGGGTTGGCCGTTTTGATTGGCATTGTCGGCTGCGGTCTGGAGATGCTGCGTTAGTTCGCCGGATGGCATTGTGGCGACGTGGTCGGTTGCGGCTTTAGACACCGATTGCTGATCCGTTTGTCCCGTTGTTACCTGCCGGAGTAGTCCGGAAACTTCATTAAACAAAGTAATCCTCCAAGCGTGGCGTCTGTCTTGCTGCGCGCACACCTATGTAGGTACCCAGGAAGTTGCCACAGCGCAGGGACTCGCGTAATCAACGATGCTGTACGTCCCGGCTAGCACTTCGCGGATCGACACCCGCCGGCGCTTCAACGGTTCCTTTGATGGTCGCAGGTACTTCCGTCGCAGCGGACGACGAGCGCACCTTTGTAAACTCCGCCCCTAAGAGAAGAATCATCGCCGAGTAGTAGATCCACACGAGCGCAACGAGTATCGAACCTGCGGCGCCGTACGCCGACACCACGCCTGCTTTCGTAATGTAAAGGCCGATGAGCGCTTCACCGATTACAAACAAAATTGCCGTTGCATAGCCGCCCAGCAGCACGTCGCGCCAGCGCAGCCGTACATCCGGCAACACTTTGAACATCGCGGAAAAGATGAAACCGATGATCGCGATATTCAGGACGACGTCGATCACCGCTAAAACGGCCGGAATGCCGATCATCGACGCAAAGTACTGTTTGGAGAGATAAGCAAGTAATGCATTCGCACCGAATGCGACGACGAGTACGAACCCAATGACGGCCACCATCCCAAACGATGCGAACCGCTCGCGCAACATATGCTTCCAGCCGCCCTTGGTCGCTTCGACGTTCCAAATGGTATTCAAGGCGTCTTGCAGCGCACTGAAAAGTCCGCTTGCGGCAATGATGAAGGCGACCCAACCCACGACTTGCGCCACGATGCTTTGACGGGGCTTGTCGAACTGCGCAGCGATCATGCCACGAACTGCAGCCCCGGCTTGTGCGCCTGCGTGCGCCTGAATCTGCGTGATAATCGCGTCCTCGGCGACATGATGTCCGTGCCCGCCGTTCTGCACGCCGATGATGAATCCCAGAATGGCAATCATGACGATAAGAAGCGGCGCGAGCGCAAAAATCGTCGCATAAGCGATCGATGAGGCGAGGCGCGGCGCTTTATCGGCGCCAAAGGCCTGGAAGGTGTGTCGTGCATCGTGGAACAGCGCGTTCATGCCACAAAGGATACCCGGCTCCAACGGCGCGCCCACAGTGCTTCATCCATGCGGCTGGTTGGGCGGCGGCAAATGTGCAGCGGGCCCAGAACACTCGCACGATGCGTGTACGTCCAGGAACGATCGCAGATCGCGACTTTATCCTTGGTCTCGCTCCGCGTTTTGCAGAATTCGCATTGCCGCCGTGGCGCAGACAAGACGAAGTCGCGGACGGGACGCGAGCGCAACTCGACCTAGCGCTTTCGCAAGTGAACGACCGGTCCGTCTTTGCCGTGTGTGAGGACGACGAGGGCGTCCCGCTCGGATTCACCTGGTCATATCTCGTTCAGGACTTTTATACGGGCGCTGATATCGCCAAACTTTCGGAAATCGCCGTCGCCCAGAATGGTACCGGCGCGGCGACGCTGCTCGTCGAGGCCTTTGAAGCGTGGGCTCGTAAGCTCGGTTGCCGGTTGGCCATCCTCAACGTCATGGAAGGCAACGAACATGCCCGGGCATTCTATGAAGGTCGCGGGTACGGCGCGGAACACACAATGATGACAAAAGACTTATGGGGGTAAATAAGGGAGCGGTCGCGAGCTTCGGCTAATCTGTAGAACGTGGGTATGCGGCCGACGGCACGACGCTGGCAGAAAACGGCGGTTATAGTCGCCGGATTTTTCCTATTGTGGCAGATGGCGCCGTACGTGCCTCCTGCGGCCCTCGACGTGCTCCTGTTGGTGCTCGCCGGTTGGCGCTGGTGGCCCGCGATACCGGCCGCTGCCGCGGCACATTGGCTGCTCTTCCCTCACAGCGGGCAACCGCTCGCCGAAGTAATCGTTTTACAATCGTCTTCGGCGATTGTTTTCGCAACGGCGACATGGTGCACTCTCGAGGTGCTGCAGGTGCGTTTGCCGTTGCGCAGCATTCGCGAGGTCGCATGGTTTTGCGGCGTGATGACGATCGCTGCGCCGGTCGCTGCGGCGTGCATCGCGGCGATCACGCTGTGCGCATTCGGGCAATTGCCGCTCGATCAATTTCTTCCGGCTCTTGCGACGATGCTCTTATCCTATCCGGCTCCGGTTGTCGCGATCGTTCCCGCGGTAATCACGTTCCTGGGCTGGGCCCAATTGCAGTCGCCAGCCGAGCACACCGACCACACGGTCGCAGAACTGGCCGGATGTATTGCGGCTACCGCGATCTTAGTCATCGCCGGAATCGTCATCTCGATGGCGACGAATCAGCCGCTGTTGGATTTCTCGTTCATCACCATTTCGTGGCTTGCGATGCGTTACGGCATTCGCGGCGCGGTTCTCGGGATCGGTACCGCGTACGTTTCCGCGACAATCATGCATACGATCATGGAAGCAGGACGCACGATTTCGGCGAGTTCACTGACTCAATATGAAGGCTTCCTGATTGCATCGTCATTGATGGCCCTCTTGTTGGGCGGCCTGACGACGGAACGCTGGGAATTGCTCGCGCGTCTTTCACGCCGAGCATATGTCGACGAATTGACCGGTCTTCCCAACCGGGACCGGCTCGTCGAATGGATCGAACGTCATCGGGATTCAGCCGTAGTACTCGTGATCTTAGACGTCGACGACATGCGCATCCTCAATCAAGGCGTCGGGCGCAGCGCGGTCGACCGGGTCCTACAAGATATGGCGATTCGCCTTCGCGGCAGCTTCCCGACGTCCCATTTTATTGCGCGCGTCAGCGCCGATGAATTCTCGATCTCGGTCGTCGACGATCGCAGTCCGCACCCCCTGATGTCCGAATTGCGCGCCTTTTTCGAAGTGCCGTTCGAGATCGACGCTTCACGCGTGTACATCTCCGTCTCGATGGGCGCCGTACGCATGGTGCGTGCCGGCTCGGCCGACGACATGCTGCGTAAAGCCGATATCGCGCTCGATCGCGCAAAGCTTTCACCGACGCGCTCGATCGTCTATGCGCCGGAACTGCAAACCGGAACGGGGCCATCACTCGTCGGTGAATTGCATCAGGCCGTTGTACAGCACGAGCTCGTGCCGTTCTATCAGCCGATCTTCCGCTACGATCGCCAAACGCAAAACTGGCAGGTTGTCGGCGCTGAGGCGCTCCTGCGATGGCTGCACCCGGAACGCGGCATCGTCTCACCGGCGAATTTCATCGATATGCTCGAGCGGCTATCGATCGGCGAGCACGTCGGGTGGAACGTGATGGAACAGGCGCTCCTGCAAGCCGGTGAGTGGCGCCGCGAGATCCCACATTTCCGCGTGTGGGTGAATCTCTTTGGCCGACAAGCCTTGCACCGCAACTGCGCTCAGCGCATCGGTGAATTGATCCAGAGTACCGCTGTGCCCGCCGATGCGCTTCTCGTTGAAATCAATGAACGGATCATTGCAAGCGATGAACGAGACATCTGTGCACTCGTGCAGCAGTTACGCGAAATGGGCGTGCACACGGCAATCGATGATTTCGGAACCGGCGGTTCGTCACTCGGCAGAGTGCGCGACGTTCCGGCGGGAGTCCTCAAGATCGACCGATCATTCGTCACGCGCAGCGAGGTCGACAGCAAAGCGAAGGCCGTTGCCTCGACCGTAGTACGGCTCGGATCGGAACTGGGCATGATGGTCGTGGCCGAGGGTTGTGAAAACGCAATGCAGCTGCAAGTGATGATCGACATGGGCTGTGAGTATGCGCAGGGCTATGCACTGGGTCACCCACTCCCAGCCGACCTCTTCGCGCGCACGTTCCTGAGTTTGGATTTCGCCGCCGGGTTTTAGCGTGCGGTTTGATGCCGCTTTGAGGACAGCCGGCCCGCGACGCGTTATCGTGTACGGGTATGCATTTGAAAACGATTTGCGTTGGCGCCATAGTGTGCGCGACGCTGAACGCGACACTCGCGCAGCCGGCGCCGGCCGCGGTCGGTGCCGCAGTGTCCAAAGGCCCCACCACGCCGACCTATGTAAACTGGAAGCTGACGCCGGCCGACATCACGCGGAATTGCGGCGCTGAGATTGGCAAGGCCAGACGTCGCATCAATGCGGTGCTCGCATTGCCGACGTCATTCGCAACAGTGAAAAACACACTGCTCCCGCTCGAGGACGCTAGCGCCGATCTCTCGGACAACCTCGCGGCCGAGGGGATGCTCGGCGCGCTTTCGAGCGATGCCGCCGTGCGGCAAGCGTCCGATGCATGCAACGACGCGGTCAGCACATTCACAACGCAGATGTCTGCGCGTTCCGATCTCTATCGCGCTCTTGCCTCGGTGCAAAAGAGCCGGACGGCAAAAACTGATGCCGACCGCCGCCTGCTGTATTTTTGGCTTTTAGGTTCTACTCGCTCCGGTGCCAGCCTCACCGCCGAGAAGAAAGCAAAGTACATAGCATTGCAAGCGCATCTCGATCAATTGGGTACGCAGTTCTCCGAAAACATCGCGACCGACGGATCGACGATCACAATCACCAAAGCGCAAGCGGTGGGTTTGCCCGAAGACCTTTTAGCGAATGCCAAAGCCACAACCGATGGATACCAATTCGCCGTCAACGAGAGCACATCCGCACTCTTCATGCCGAACGAAAAAGATGAGGCGGCTCGCAAGGCGTTCTATCTGCTCTATAGTAACCGAGCTGCGGCGAAAAACGTCGCCATCTTGAGCGATGCGCTCAAGACACGCTATCAAATCGCACAACTGCTCGGCTATAAAACCTGGGCAGACTACGTTTTGGCTGCGCGCATGGCAAAGTCGCCGTCGCGCGTCACAGCGTTTCTGCAAAACCTCGATACACAGCTCTTGCCGAAGGCGCGCGAAGACGCTGCTGCCTTAGCAGCATTGAAAGCTTCCGATACGAAAATACCCGGCGCGAAGCTCGAACGCTGGGATATGGCGTACTACGACAATATGTTGCGCAAAACCAAGTATGCCGTCGACAATGAGGCGATCCGGCGGTATTTTCCGGCGGAACACACGATCAGCGCCGTGCTCGGAATCTACTCGCGCGTGCTCGGCGTAAAATATACGCGCATTGTCGATCCGCCGGGGCCGTATCCCGAGGATTTGGGATACGCCGTCAACGACGCGGCAACCGGACGATTCATCGGTACGTTTTATCTGGATCTCTATCCGCGTCCCGGGAAATTCACGCACTTTGCGAACTTCCCGTTCCTCGGCGCGCGCCGGATGTCCAACGGCACGATGCGTCCGCCGGTCTCGATGATCATCGGTAACTGGCCGCAGCCGGCGCCCGGAAAACCGTCGTTACTCTCACATGGTGACGTGCAGACCTTTTTCCATGAGTTCGGTCACTGTATGGCAGCACTTCTCACCACGGCACCGTATGAAACGCTCGGCGGTTTTACGCAAGATTTCGTCGAAGCGCCTTCGCAAATGCTGGAGAACTGGGTTTGGGATCCGGCGATTCTCAAACAGTTGAGCCAAAACGTCGACACGCAGCAACCTCTACCCGACGATTTGATTTCGAAGATGATCGCCGCGCGGTACGTGAACAACGCGTTGTTTACAACCTCGCAGATTCTCTATGCAACCGTCGACATGCGCTATCACACATCCGACGGCGACATCGATACGACCGCCGTATGGGACACCGTCGCGCAACAGACCACGCCGCTCGCGGTGACACCCGGCGTTCATCCGCAGGCAGCCTTTGGACATCTCTTTGGTTACGATGCCGCGTATTACGGTTATTTGTGGTCGAAGGTCTATGCCCAGGATCTCTTCACGGCATTTAAGGCCGGTGGCCTCGAGAGTCCGGTCGTCGGTAGACGTTATCGCGATGATATCCTCGCGCCGGCGCAAACCTACGAACCGGACGTGCTCGTGAAGCGCTTCCTCGGACGACCGATGAGTCCGAACGCGTTTTACGCGGAATTCGGCATTAGTCCGCCGGAGTGAAGATACGGTAAGCGGCGACCTTGCCGTCGCTGTCGAGGCGAACGACGACGTTCATGGCGCCGCGATCGAAGGCAGCCTTGTACGTGTACTCGTTTTTCGAAGGATCTTCGTTCAGCGACGTCAGGCCCTTATAATTGCCGAGCGCGTGCATCTTGTCCGATAGCGATCCTACTTCGGCGCGGGACACCTGCGTTTTCAATTGATCGTCGAAATTCGAAGTCACGCCGTCGATGTCGTTGTTGTACACCGCTTTGGTAATGGAGTCGGCGGTCGTCGCCGCCGATCCACCGGCCTGATTTCCGGTTGCGTTACACGCCGCCACGGCAGCGAGTAACGCAATCGAAAGAAGTTGGCGGTGTCGCACCTAGAGCTCACCCCAGCCGTAGGAGACCATCGCGACCTGCTGCGAGCTGCGCGCGGCGCGCGAACGCGGCTGCGGTGCGGCTGCAACGGCGCGCGGAGCCGCAAAGCCCTCGTGAACGTTCAATGAAGCAAGCTGGCGGCGCTGTTGCTCCACGACCGAATGCTGATAAGCGACCTCTTTTTTCAGTTCACCGTTGACGGCGACTTCTTGATCGTAGGCGCGCTGCTCTTGATGGTAGGCGGCCCAGGCGTCATTGTTCTCGGATTGAAGCGCCGCTTGGCGACGGGCGTCTTCGGCATACCGTTCGTGAACCTTCCGGTTGTGCTGAATGATCAAATAGGACGCCGCCGCGGCACCAAAAATGATGTTGCGCGTGCTGGCTGCGCCGTCGGCCATTACGGGAGCCGCCGGTACGGCAAACCCCAATACCCCGGTCAACGCGGCCGTCGCGAGTGCTTGCTGTAGCTTCATAAAGTCCCTCCCGCATCCATAACGCAACGGTTCTTCCCGATTGTTCCACCAAGCAAACGCTGCAAAGGCTATTACATGCCGTCGTCCGCATGCTTGCTTTTTCCTGGGAACATTAAGATTGAAATGTAAAGGTTAAGTTTAGAGGTTAATCCGCTTAATGAATGGCTCCGAGAAAATTCTCGTGAGCACTTTACACATTTTCGCGCGCCTTGCGCTTGTTGGAACTCTTGCAGCATCTCTCGCCGCTTGTGGCGGCGGTGCCGGCGGCGGCAACTCTATGCCGGCAACGAGTCCTATCGGCAACGGCGTCAGCGACACCAATACCCCCGTAGTACCTTCGATCTCAACGTCACCGTCGACCATCGCCAGCGCCTCGGTCACGACGGCGACCACCGGCGATACGACGACGAGCGGCAAAATCGTCAGCACATTCTCGACCGGGTTCACTTTGAACCAGGGCGCCCCCCATGGATACCTCCACGTCTACACGTCGTCATCCACGGCGTTTAGCGGTTCGAAGCCATTCATCGGTGAGCAAGTGTCGGTTGCCGGCACCGGCTCGGTCGACAGCTCGATCACGGCGAAGACCGTCACCCAAGCCGGATCCGCGACGCCGTCCCCTGCGCCAACCGATAGCCCTGGCGTCACGCCGCCGAATGGCTCGTCGAACACGCCCCTGATGAGCATGGCCAAGAGCAAAATCGGTCTTATCCAAGTATTTGATGCGTGGGGTTCCCCGCGTGTCTCGAGTTCGGCGGCACAAGCCGACGGCTCGCGTTATGGCGTAATCTGGGGCGCCCGTCCCGGAATGGCGTCGAACTGGCGCGCAAATAACCCGTCGCTTCTGGCGACGTACTACATGCCTCAAGAGACCGACGCCAGCACCGGCGTTTGGGGCGGCATCGGCCATAATCTCGCATGGTGGGAAGCGAACCACCCGGATTGGATTCTCTACACCTGCACGGCCGACGGTACACCGACGAAGACGCCCGCATACATTGCCGGTCTCACCACCAATGTACCGCTCGACATCCACAATCCGGCAGTCGTCGACTATCAAGTCCGCCTCGCCGCCAACTACGCCATCAACAACGGCTACAACGGCGTCGCCTATGACGAAGTAATTTTCTACAACGAGACCGGTGCATCGGCGGGTCCAGGATACTACGGTTGCGGCATCTATCAGAACGGCTCGTTCGTCCGTCGCTACAGCGGCAAGACGGATCCGAAATGGAACGATGACACGGCAGCGTGGGTCAAAGCAGCTCACACCATCCTCAACACCGACTCAACGATTGCCCCGCACCACCTGAAGCTCGTTGTCAATCACCCCGCCGGCAACGTCGGCAGCGCTGACGAACAAACGATTCTCGCAAACGTGGATGCCGATCTCAACGAAACCGGCTATGCCGACTACGGCAACTACACACGCTCGAGCGGTCTCTTCAAGGCGACTCTCGACTGGACGCGCTACGCTCAGGCACACGGTGTTGCGCCCCTTACGATCGACAAGTTCGAACAGGCTTCCCCGATCAGCGGCGCGCAGCTCGAATACAGCATCGCAACATACATGATGGGGAACGAAGGTGGTTCTGGTCTGTTCGTGGGTAATGCCCGCGGCTACGGCGTCGAGCAGTATCACTCGGAGTACGCGAATAACTACGGCACAGCGTGCGGCGGCTACTACGGCGGATCGTCCAGCAGCCCGGACCTCTACTACCGCAAGTACAGCAACGCGTTCGTCATCGTCAACGGCGGCAGCCGTACCGAAACCGCAAGCATTCCGAGCGGACACTCCTACCGCGATCTCGAGGGGCGTTCGGTCACCTCGTCGATCGGAGCGCACGACGCGTACGTGCTGCTTACCAGCAGCGGTTGTAACTAACTAACGCGATTCCACGATCGGCACGGTGATCCCGACGATCACCGTTGACGGCGGCCCATAACGGTCGATGCTCGAGAGATAATGCGCACCAGTGGCGTTCTCGACATCGACCGTTATTTTTATATCGTTCCGCACCGGCACCGAAATGTGTGCGCCGACGAGCACCGATGTGCCCAGCGGTTCCGTATTGACATCGTCGGCGTACGTTTGTCCTAAGTAACTCAGGCTGATACCGGCATCTATATGTCCCGAAGTCGTATCGAAGTCGGCGCCTGCCGACACCGCCGGCACGTACGGCAGGCGTTTCCCGGTGGACGGCCCGCTCGTGACGCGCGCGTTTTGTGCGGTACCAAAGACTTGCAAACGGCTGATCGTCGAAAGAGCACGAGTGATCGTCATCGTTTCACCGTCGGTCTGCGTATGCGCAAAGTTACTGCGGATCTCGGTCAGCGCGTCGATCGTCCGGAACGAAATTGCATCGTTGACGGAGGTGTGAAAGCCGTCGAGTGCGACATGGGTGCGGCCGCTATTCCAGTCAAAACCGCCTGACAACGACGAACTCCGCTCCGGCGCGAGAAGCGGGTTCGGCAAATATGCGACGCTGCCGATTTGAAAGCTCCGGACGAGCTCGTTCAAAAACGGGGCGCGAAATCCCGAACCCTCCGAAGCGCGAACCGACAGTTGTGGGGTGAGATCGTACCGCAGCGCGAGGCGGGGCGACGCCGCCCCGTCCGTCCGCGTGGCGATGCTGGTGGTTCGCGCAGTCGTTACGATATGGCCCCGTGAAAGAGTCACTGCATCGTCGCGCACGCCCGCAACGAGCTCTGCGCGTCGCCACTGGAGCGACTCCTGCATGGCGATGCCGCCGAGTTGTTGCGCGCCATCGCCACTACTCTGAAAGGCGTCGCGTGGCCCGAATTGTTCGCTGTCGCCATGGACAGAACGTCCATCCGCGCGAACGGTAAATTCGCTGCGCGTTCCGCTCGTTGTCCAGTTGAACGATATGCCGCTTTCGACCGTAGGAACTGATTGCGTATACCGCAACACGCCGGGCATTTTTGGGTACTGATCGGCGCTATTGGTGACGAGCGCGACGCGTGCGTATGCTTGTGCCGAAAACGACGCATGCGACGACGTTCTGCCATACGTTACTGCATGCTGATGCAGGCGGCGCCAAAAATCATAATTTGCCCGGCCTTCTTGTTGGTAGTCCCACGCGCCACGGTACCCGTATTCCAGTGTCGTGGTTGCCGACGGTGTGAATCGCAGGCGTAACGATGCCATGCTTGTTTGCGATTGTGCCGGCTGGTCGCTGGGTGCCGCATAGGCCGGCGGCAGATCGTCGTAGGTCAGCTGCGTTTGTTGCGCCGAAAACGAGCTTTGCAACTTCGATGACAGGGGAAGGCCGATACGTGCATAGTTTCGCAGCGCTCCCGGAGTACCGGCCGCAAAGGTAACGCTGCCGTTTCGCGGCGATGAAGAAGGTTCGACCGTATCGATCGCGAGCACGCCGCCGATTGCGCCCGCCCCGTAGAGTGCCGATCCGCCGCCGCGCAGCAATTCGGCGCGCGTAATGTCGCCGGCGGGATACGCCGCCCAATCGATCTGGCCGCCGAAGGCATCTTGCGCCGGAATTCCATCTGCCAGCACCAGGCCCCGATCGTTTCCCGCGCCCGTGAACGAGACGCGCATTTGTCCGTAGTTGGTGAAACTGCTATTGCTGCGATTGCGGTCAAATCCCGGAAGATTGCGGAAGAGTGCATCGCCGGTTAGCGATGACGTGTTCGCGATGCGAGTCGCATCGAGAACAGACGCCGCGACGGGCAATTCGTGCAACGATTGTGACGAGCCGGTCGCCACTCGTACGGTCGCAATGACGGGTGCCGGTGACGGGGACGGAGTGGGCGTTGCAGACATCGCCACCGCGGGGACGCTGCAAAACGCTATGATTGCCGTCGCGCTTGCGAGGAGCTTCATCGTTCATGGACCGTTCCACAGTGCGCTCGTTCCTCATGTCGGAGGCCGCTCGCGCTGTTAGAGTTTGCCGAGCGATGTGATTGCTTGGGTGGCGGCGCCGATCGCACCGACTGTATTGCCTGCCATGAAATCCGCCGGAATCGCGACGAGCGATGCTGCGATGCCGGTGACCACGGTTACGCGATCTTCGGCGGCTGCAATATTCGCAGCCGCCGTAGACATCGCGTCGGTGAGCGTCGTAATCGTGTTCACGTCGTTTGGATCGGTGAGTGCAATACTGGCGTCCAAGCTGAAGAGATCCGTTGCGGCTTTCTTGAGTTTGTTTTCCGCATCGGATACTTGATTTGCGAGACCGTACTGCCCGTTACTTACAAGGTCGGCGTACAGTTGATCCAAATCCATTGCTGCGGACACATACTGGTTCGCAAGTCCGGCGAGCTGCCCCATCACATCACCCTTTCGAGGAGAACGCTTTGTCGATTGCCGTGAGATCGGGAAGATATTCCGTAATGTACGCTTTGACGACGCTCTTCAAATCCTGTGGGTGCGAGGCGCTATTCACGAGCGAGTCGTGCGCCGAACGCAGTGCTTCGAGCGATCCTTTGTAATCTTCGATCGCTGCGGTCTTTGTGTCGAGATCGTGCAGGTCGTCGCGCCATTTTGCTCGATACGACAATGTCTCGAGATTTTCAAGTCCAGGTTGAGTCGCTTGGATATTCCTCGTGTAAAATTCGTTGATATCGAGACGCTCGATCGTAAGCAGACCTCGGTAGTCCGAATCCGCGACGCTTTCCAGCCGGTCGATGATCGTGTCGAGCGCCGCTTTCGCGGCAGGCGCGTTTTGAGCGATCGCTTCGCGCCTTCGGTGATTGAAAATATCGGTGACGACTTTTGCGAAAGCGCCTTGGATCGCCGTGGCTTGTCCGCTGCTCAAGAGATTTGAATCGGTGAGGCTGGTGGCAAGTTTGTCGAATCCGTACGAGTTGTCCGCCGGTTCATTGCCGCCGGCGAGTGCGCCAAGCGCGTCGATGTAGTTGATGACGACGAGATTCATCGTCTGCCACTGTCGTGCAGACTGTGATGCGAGCGCGCACGGGTCGCCGTTCGATGAGGCGACCGGCGAATGCGGAAGCGGCGGCAGCAGCGGCACTACGGGTTTGGCGCCGCGGTGTGTGAAGGGAATCCGCCATTGACCGGTCAGTTCCCATTCGCGTGCGCGTTTGCAACTGCCGTAAAAATCTGCCGCTAAGAGCGCATACGATGGTGCGCCAGCGTCGGTCGTCTGTACCATCGACTGTATGGCGCTAAGATCAACGGCCGGTTCATTGCACCCCGCAAGCAGCGTTGAAAACGCAAGTGCCAGCGTTGCGAAAGGAAACGCATAAGGACGTTGCATGGTCACCTCGCCCCATCTCGCCTGTGCAGAGACTGTAGGTTTCCTGCACTGCAAGCGTCAAGGTGCGAAAGTACTAGCGCGCCCGCAGGAGCTTATGCGGTTCCGCGAATGACCTTGGCTTCGTCGGCGAAGTCTTGTTCGATACGCCGCGCTTCAGCCAGTGACCCTACGTCGATCGCTTTGCCACCGCATTCCGTAATGATCTCGCAGACCATCATGCGAGCCTCGGGATCATCCGAAGCGACGCGGACCTCTCCGTTCGGCAGCGGCTCCTCGACAAAGGCTTTCACGATGTGCCGGTTATCCAGCTTTTTCGTCAATAGCTCAGCACCGTTGAACTCCGCTTCGACCTTTGGCGGCCGTATGGCGTCGATCACGACTCCATCTTTGTAGTCGCCGAGTTGGGTAAGGGTGCGATCCATGTCTTCCCAGTGAATCGCGAGGATCAGCGCTTCAGAAGTAGCCGCTTGATTGTACGGCGTCGCTGCCGTCACGCCCGGATCCGCCAAGGCGGCAACCGCTTTCTCAGCGTGATCCAATCCATTCGGATCGCTGAAGCTGACGGTATGGCCGCAGGTTCGTAGCTGGCGAGCAATCGTGACGGCTCGATTGTCCGCTCCGACAATTCCGATCACCATAGGAAATCAATTGTACCCGCCCACGTGTGAAAATGCTCTGAAGGCGATCTCTCTTCCCAGCTCCGTGCCGAGTTTGCGGAGGCCGTTCGAAATGCGGCTCTTGACCGTACCCAGTGGTTGTTTCAGCTCGCGGGCGATCTCGGAATGCGTCTTTTGTTCGAAATACGCCAACTCGATCGCGTGCCGGTGAACGGAGGGAAGCGTCGAGAGCGCACGCCGTAGGCGATTGTTTTCCACAAAATCGACAAGGCGGACTTCGTCGTGGTCAATTGGTTCTTCAATGAGCCTACTGATCGTGCGATCGCGCCGCCGGTTCGAGCGAAAGCGCGTAATCGCTTCATTGCGAACGCATACGGTCAGGAAGCTGCGCACGGTTCCGCGCGCTTTTGTATACGAACAGGGTGAGCGCCACACGCGTGTGAGCGCGTCGTGAACGGCGTCTTGCGCGTCCTCTTCTTGGGACAACACTTGGCGCGCGACGCTGTAGAGCAACGCGCCGTACCGCCGGTATGCTTCATCGAATGCCCAGGTCTCTTTCGCCTGGAAAGCCTCGCTGAGGGAGTCCTCGCTCACGATCTGCGCCCGCTCGGCGGTGGAGGTCGAAGATTTGGCTCTCATGCCGCAACAATAAAGGCCGGCGGCCTTGCGCGAGGTAATGGCGCTTACGTTTTCTCAAATTCGCCCGGTGTAGAGTAGGGATGTGCTAGCAGTGGCTTTTGCCGAGGGAACGCTTGTGGAAGCCCCCGGCTTTGAACGACTCGCCTTCGAACGGTTATGCGCCGAAGCGGCGCCTCTTGGCGCCGACACCGATCCTCGTACGATAGAAGCAGCGTACGCAGCCTACGCGGATCGCCTCGACCAGGGTGGTGATGCGCTTAACGGTTGCATTAGCGAAGCGATTCGTGCCGCGACAGGCGGCGAGGGAAGTCCCAATGTGCTTGCCGCGAGATACCGCCACATTGCGCGCGACGCCGCAGCGGAGACCAGCAAGCCGCTTCCCGGCGCGCAGCGGGCTTTGCGCGAATTGCAGAAGCTGTCCATTCCTCTAGCGATACTGGCAAACGGCGTACGTAGCGCTGAACAACAGAAAGCTGCGTCGATAGGATTCACAGGCCGGGTGATCGTGAGCGAAGACATCGGCGCACAAAAGCCGGACCTGCGCGCGTTCAGTATGCTCGCGCGCGAGATGGCGCTGCCGGCAGAATGCATCTGGTACGTCGGTTCTGATTACGATCGCGACATCGCTCCCGCGCGCGTCGCGGGATTCAATGCGGTGTGGCTTCGCCGAACAAAAGCAACCGCCGCATCAGGCGATTCCGTGCATGTCATTGAGAAAGTGGACGACGTGCTCGAGCTCATCAAAGAGCCGTATACGCGCTCGTTATTGGGATTGCGACATATTATGCGGACCGCCCTGGATTGGCGGCCGGGCCGCTTTCTTGACGGCAAGGAATAAAGCGCGCGCGTGTGAATTCGGGAACCGCCCGAGCGGCGAGCGGCATGCTGAAGATCATACCTTGACCGAAATCGCAGCCGGCGGCGCATGCGAAGTGGAGCTGCTCATCGGTCTCGATACCCTCGGCTGTAACATGCATAGCGAGACTTCGTGCAAGTGCAACGACCGCTTTGAACGCCGCCGCGTAACGCTTAGAGCGGGTGCACCCCGCCGTAAATGATCGGTCGATCTTCAACGCGTCTACGGGCAGCTCAGCTGCATGGCTCAGTGCGGCATAGCCGGTACCGAAATCGTCTAGGCTTATCCGCACACCCCGCTCGCGAAGTCGTGTGAGAACGCGAGCGACTTTGCACCGCCGGTCGATTGGGACTCGCTCCGTCACCTCGATCTCCATGCTTTGCGGAAGAAGCCGGCGCTTTGCAAGGGCGGCATCAACGACTGCGACGAGCTGTTCATTGGCCGCGGTGCTCGCGCATATGTTTATGGCTACGGGAACGCTTTCGTACCCCTGTTCTCGCCACGCAGCAATTTGCTTACAGACCAGGTCGACTACGAGAAAATCGAGCTGCGCCATCGCCGGCGTTCCTTGGATTACATCGAGGAATGCGTCCGGAAGCAGCGTTCCGTGGACGGGATGCTGCATCCGTACGAGCGCTTCGAGTTTCGCAACCGATCCTGTCCGCAAATCAATAATCGGTTGATACTCGAAGAAAATCGTGTCTGCGAACGGCTCACCGTACAGTGGCACGGGCAATCGCTTTGAGACATTTCATCGAGCAGAACTACGTCGGCGGATTGCGTTCGGTTCACAGAACAAGAACTGACGCCACCTGGATTACTCGTTTCGTGACCCGTTGAGCTGGTTCCGGCGTAGTACGGATATGGGGCGCACCGGCGCGCCATGGTTCATGAGTTAACGAGCTCCTACGAATCTGAAGGGGATTGCATGACATTCGACGGTTTACGCACGAAGAAGCAGCAAAAACACGCAGAAACTAGCACGTACGCGCGTGCGATCAAAGCAACAACACCGAATACGCGTACTGACGTATTGCGATGCGTCACTTTCGTCGCGCTTGCGGGCGCGTTGACGGCATGTGGCGGAGGCGGCGGTGGAACGGCGACTCTACCGAACCCAACACCGTCCTCAGGTAGCTCAAACGCCGTTCTATTGTCGCCTTCGTCCCTTTCGTTCACTGAAAGCGGCACCGCTGCTGCTCAGACGACGCACGTCAGTGAAGCTCAATATAGCGGCAACTTCACCGCGACCAGTGCCAACTGCGCCGGCATTGCGACAATAGCAGCCGGTACTAGCGCGGGTTCGTTCACAATTACACCGGCTGCCGGCGGATCGTGCTCCTTTACGATCACGGACGCGAATGGCAAGAGCGCAACGCTGAGGATCGGCGTCACGACGTCATCGGTGGGCGTACAATGACGGCAGCGAAAATTGGTGCCGCGCCGTCGTTGCTGCTGTGCGTTCTCGTAGCCGCATGCAGTTCGACGTTGGGCCACAACTCGGCGCTACCGGCCAGTCACGCGCTTCAGGGATCGACGCAATTCGTCGTTCACGTTCCGCAAAAGGACGCGACGAAGGCCTCTTCTGTGCGACTCCACCCGCAATATGTTTCGCCGGCTATGAAATCGATACAGATCACAGTGCATCAGGGTGCAACGCAAGTGGCATCGCTCGAATCGGACGTAACCGCGGGATCGCCGAACTGCCAAGTTCCTCAACCCCTTGGGTATCTCGTATGCAGCGTTCCGCTTTCACTTCCGTCCGGCGCGTACTCCGGAACGTTCACGACATACGACGCAACGGGTGGGGCAAACGGCGGCGGACGGGTGCTTTCGTCGACAACCGGAGCTGCGTTCACCGTAGTGGCGAACCAAGCAAACACGATCGGCATAACGCTGGACGGGGTTCCAGCTTCGTTGCTCGTTGTGCCGGATTCGGGAGCGGATCACGTGTTCGTGAACGGTTCGTTGACGTACGCTATCGCGGGAACCCGTCCGCAACAGTTCTTCGTAACGGCTCTCGACGCGGACAAGAACTTCATCGTAGGACCGGGCGCGCCGGGTCTCACGGTAACGAGCAGCGACACTTCTAAGGTCACCGTCGCCGGATCGAGCGCAAACCCGAATGCATTTACACTCCAGGTGGCGGCGTACAGCGCGAACGCAATCACCCTTCACGTCAACGCAACGCCGCCGGGTGGATCCGCTCAACCGCTAACGCAAGCGTATACGATTCAAACCGCGCAAGAGATGTGGGTCACAAACCTCAATGGCGCTTCGGTTAGCGCGTACGCTGTCGTACCGGGCGCGATTCCGGTGCAAATTCCGGACGATACGATTTCAGGGGCCGTCTCCGGGCTCAATAGCCCGATCGGCATTGCCAGCGACGCGCACGGTAATCTTTGGGTTGCCGACGCCGGAACAAACTCCGTATATGCTTTTGCTCCGGGAATGAACACACCCATCGCCGCTGACACAATTCATCCAAACCCCTCGGTCACCGGCAACGTTTTAATCGCGTTCGACAAAAGCGGCGTGCTGTGGGTTTCGAATGAAAGCGCAAATGTCGTGCAATCCTATTCGGCAGGATCTTCCGTGCCGATAGCCGTGGTCGGTGGCAGCCCTTCACAGTTGAATGGACCTGAAGGCATCGCTTTCGATTCTGCAGGCAATCTTTGGGTCGCCAACGACAACAATACGATCCTTTCATTCGCTCCAGGAACGTCCACGCCGGTGGCGAGCAAAACCATAGCGGGAACACCGTCTACACTAAACGGGCCGTACGGGATAAATTTCGATAGCGCCGGTAATCTCTGGATCGGGAACTTCATGGGAAATGACGTTTTGGAGTTTGCAGCCGGATCATCGGCGCCGACGGCGACAATCGCAAACATCCCACAGGCGAGCGATCCCGCGTTCGATGGTTTGGGCAATCAATGGGTTACGAGCGGTAATCCAGCGGCCGCCGTGCATAGCATAACGAACGGCAATGCGGCGTTCAGTTTCTCAAATGGACTGAACAACCCGCAGTTCGTTGCATTCACTCCGTAGACGCAACGGCGCTAGGGAAGTACGCCTTCATAGGACTCGGTTTCATAGGCATTCAAAAGGCGCGTAAGCTCCGCGCTGCGCTCGGTCGCGATCGTTTTTGCGGTTCTCGTAATGAGCCGTGGCGGGATGTTCCGCACGAACGATCGCAGCGTCGCGAGCTCTTTTGCGGCGCTCGGGGCCTTGTCGCCGGTAAGTGCAATCATCCGTACTGCGCCGATGGCGCCAAGAAAATCCAACGAATCCGCATCGTGTAACACGATTGCGTTGGGATCGCTCCCCGGTTCGCTGTAATACATGTGGCCGCGCATCGCTTCTTGAACCAGCGAGAATTTGGTCATCGGGAATCCGGCGGCCCGTAAGATCGGTTCACTTTCACGCGCAGCTACGAAGCCGTGTTCGCCCTTCGCGGTGTACGGAGAGAACGCGGCCATGTCGTGAAGCATGCACGCGGCGAAGAGAACGTCGGTATCGAGGTGAAGGCCGTCCCCCTTGGCGAGTCGCAGTGCGAGTTGATAGTTGCGTTCGCTATGCTGCCAGCCCCATGCGGGGTGAATGAACCGCTCCCGAGCAAGCCGATAGATCGTTACTTTCCACGGTGCGTCGAGTGAGATGCCGCTGGCCGTTCGAGGCGGACTTGTCTGCGCCGAAACGCCGTGAACGCAAAGAATGATGGCGGCAAGGACCAGCACCGGTATTCGTCTCATGACGCATCACTTCAAGCGCTCGAGAAGAACCCCTTACCGCAAGACGAGATCAATGGTGCGTTCCGTATTCCCATGCTGGAGACGCAGGCGCAACGGCGTTCCAGCCGGCCCGGTAACGAGGGCAAAGAAATCGGAGTACGAGATTCGCGTCACCGGCCGGCCGTTCAACTCGGTGATGCGGTCGCCCGCAGTAATACCGCTTATCGCGGCCGCCGAACCAGGCTGCACCGAAGTGACGGTGATCGCGTTGGGTTCATCTTTGGAGAAGCCCAGTCCCGAGCGATTTTTTGCCAGCGATTGCGCGTGCGGGTTGGGATCGAGATACAGCGTTTCATGGGCATAGTCGTAGGTTGGAATGAAGCGCGAAAGCACTGCGTATCCGATATTGCCGGCTTCCGTCCACGAGGAAAACGAACCGGCTTTCATTTGTGTAAACGCGCTCGGTATGTTGTAGACAGTGTGGCCGCCGATCGTGAAGCGGCGCAGCGTCTCTCGCACGGCGGAGTTCGTCCCACCGGTACCGCTACCCCGAACGGCGTACCCGTGATTATAGCGGATGAAAAAATGATTTCGCTCCAAATAGTTTCCGAAGAGAATTACGGATCCCGAGTTTCCGGTGTCCGTCCCGAACAGACCGGGATACCCGTCCGCCGCTGCTTGCACCATTGGCATATCTTCTTGAAACCGGAAATGTACCGGCGTACCGGATCCGCGATACTGGAACGTGTCGAGCGGCGAAAAGGTGATCTCGCGTCGCGCGTAGTCTATGCGCGCAGCGAAGCGCTCGAACCACTCAAGACCGATGATGCCCGCAAGCGGTGCTCTTCCGCCCCGTTCGTAGAATGAGTACGGATAGTCGATGATCAGAAACGGCTGGTCGTGCAATTCCGCGTTCCCTATGCGCACCGTTTGTACGCGCGTGTACTGCAAAGCCGCAGTGCCGGAACCCGAGCCGCCCGACTCGCCGTTTCCGCTGCCGCGCAGTCCGAGCGCACGCGCCGCACCGGTCGTAAGAATTGCGTGTCCACCGGTGTCGAGGATGAATGGCATCGCGACATGATGGTTGATGGAAACCCAAACGATCAGCTGTTGCGATTCGAGCGTAATCGGGACTGTCGTCGAGGACGCATGGGAAATCATAACCGCGCGATGGACCGTGGAGGGTCTCGTAAAGTGCCCCGGAACGAAGCGGTGTAGCAAGCTGTAACTGTGGACATGCAGGACGTAGCCGTCATTTGGTTCGAACACCGTTCCTGAAGCAATCGAAAACGGCAACACGAGTCCGTCGATCGTCCGATAATCGGAAAAATGCGTAACCGACGTCGTAATTGGTTCTCGCTCCGAAACCGCCAGGAGGAGATGCGTCACACGATCGATCGTTAGCGCCGCCGGTATACCTCCATGCGGAATGACCCGTATCACTGCGACGTCTGCTCGTCCATCGGCCGCGTTGCTGCAGCGGACTGCCGCAGCATCGTTCGAATTGAAGTAACCGCGTCGCGCCAGATAGGCGTCGGTGACGGCCCGCCGGCGCGGAAACCAGGCATCGTACGCGTGCACACCGCCGGAGATGTCTTGCGCCCACATCGTTGTACCGTCATAGACGTCGGCGCTCGATCCCTGAACCGCAATATTGAAACGCCGTGCGTAGCGTCCATTGCGCAGATCGTCATCGAAGCCCGCCGTTCCATGGAGACCGGCGACCACGGCGCTTCCTTCAGCGGAAATCCCGGCAAGGGTCTCCCACCGATGACCGCCGGTTGCCGCCTTCATCTGTGCGAAGATCCGTGCCGGGTCGCAATCTGGCTCAGCACCTCGCGCGCCGCGCGGTGCGCCATTTACGATCATCGATGAAAGAGAAAGAAGCGCAAGCGATGCAATGAGGCGCCGAATCTTCATACGGTGCCATCGTAGCGAAGCGCGCGAATGCTGTCTTGTAAATTTTTAGCGGAAGAAAAGTTTGCGGTAGTGCGCCGGCGAGATTCCGGTACTTTCGCGAAACGCCCTATTGAAGTGGCTCTGGTCGGTGTACCCGCAATGGAGTGCGATATGCGAAAGCGGCGCCGTCGAATTCAGAAGCCATGTTGAAGCGAGGCGCATACGGGCCAGGGAGCGATAGCGATTCGGAGTGACGCTCATGTAGCGATGAAACTCGCGACTAAAGTGCGTTGGATGTACGCCGGCGATTTTTGCGGCTTCTCGCGTTGGTACGGCCTCCGTCCACGCGAAGATATCGAGCGCGCTCCGAAGCCAGTGCGGTAAGGGTGGCGCTTCGGCCGGTGCGGTGCGAAGCACGTGTTGAAGCGTTGCGGTCGCATCTTCAAGCGAAGCGGGATTCTCTTTTTCATTGAACTCCCGCACGACTGCCGCGACGGCGCGGCGCAATGACGAATCGGGCCGCGACGTATGTCGCAGCATTTGCGGCATATCGAATTCACCCGGTAACTCGACGTTCAGGCAAAAGGCATCGGCGTAAAAGTAGTCGGCGTGCTCTTCCTCGGCGCTGTGCAGTACGAGGGCCCCGGGGCCACACACCGCTGGCTCTCCATCCCGCACTTCCATATAAGAGCCGGTGAGGACGATCGTAATATAGGCGTACCCGTGAGGATGATACGGAAGGCGGCTTTCTCCGCAGTGGGAGGTCCGAAAGATCGTTCCGCATGCTGTCGAGCGCTCGGCCGGCACCGCCCTTGAAGGCATGCGGGAAGCGTTCTGCGGCTGGCGCTTGAGTCACCTGGGACCCCATGATATAATCTTCGCCTGTGCCCCGACCCTAGAGTCCTGACGCATACATAAGGAAGGCTGACGAGCCCGGCCCTTTGTGTGCGTTTGGCCTTTTCCGGGTCAAAGGCGACCGGCGACGGTGGGACTGCTTACGAGACCACGTGAGACATGCGCCCTGCGTAGGCCCTAGCTCGGCACCGTACTCAATCGGAGTAACCGTGAACCTCATTGACGTCAATAATTTCGATGCGATGCGCATCGGCTTGGCTTCGCCCGAGCAGATTCGAGCGTGGTCGTTCGGTGAAGTCAAAAAGCCCGAAACGATCAACTATCGCACCTTGAAGCCCGAACGCGACGGGCTCTTCTGCGAAAAGATTTTCGGCCCCACCAAAGACTGGGAATGCCACTGCGGCAAGTACAAGCGTATTCGCTTCAAGGGCATGATCTGCGACCGCTGCGGCGTCGAGATCACTCGCGCGAAAGTGCGCCGGGAGCGCATGGGCCATATCGAACTCGCTACGCCCGTTAGCCACATTTGGTATTTAAAGGGCGTTCCCAGCCGCATCGGCATTCTGCTCGACATGTCGCCGCGCCAACTTGAAAAAGTTATCTATTTTGCGGCCTATGTCGTCATCGATCCCGGCGATACGAATCTGACCAAGCGCGAAGTTCTTTCTGAACAGAAGTACCGCGAAGCGCGCGACAAGTACGGCAATCGCTTCAAAGCCGGCATGGGTGCCGAAGCGATCCGCGAGCTTCTGCGCGACCTCAACCTGAAGAAAGCGCAAGAAGATCTCCGTAAGGAGTTTCGTGAAACGTCGGGTCAGAAGCGCCTCAAGGCGATCAAACGTCTCGAGGTCGTAGAAGCCTTCATCGCGAGCGGCAACCGTCCCGAGTGGATGGTGCTCTCCGCCGTTCCGGTCATCGCGCCGGAACTGCGTCCGATGGTGCAACTCGACGGCGGCCGTTTTGCCACGTCCGACTTGAACGATCTCTATCGCCGCGTTATAAATCGCAACAATCGCCTGAAGCGTTTGCTGGAATTGAACGCACCAGAGATCATCATCAAAAACGAAAAGCGCATGCTGCAAGAAGCGGTCGACGCGCTGATCGACAACGGCCGGCGCGGCCGTCCGGTAACGGGTCCGAACAACCGTCCGCTGAAATCGCTCTCGGATATTCTCAAGGGTAAACAAGGTCGCTTCCGTCAGAACCTGCTCGGCAAGCGCGTTGATTACTCCGGACGTTCGGTTATCGTCGTCGGTCCGTCGCTAAAATTGCATCAATGCGGACTGCCGAAAGAGATGGCGCTCGAGCTCTTCAAGCCGTTCGTGATGAAGAAGCTCGTCGATCGTGCGCTCGCACACAACATCAAGAGTGCGAAGCGCATGGTCGAGCGCGTGCGTCCCGAAGTGTGGGACGTTCTCGAAGAAGTGATCAAGGAGCATCCGGTTCTTCTGAATCGTGCACCGACGCTTCACCGTCTCGGCATTCAGGCGTTCGAACCGGTGCTCGTGGAAGGTAAAGCGATCCACTTGCATCCGTTGGTCTGTACGCCGTACAACGCCGACTTCGATGGCGACCAGATGGCCGTCCATTTGCCGCTGAGCGCCGGTGCGCAAGCCGAAGCGCGCATCCTGATGCTCAGCTCGAACAACATCTTGTTGCCGGCGTACGGAAACCCCGTATCGATTCCGACGCAAGACATGGTTCTGGGTCTCTACTACTTGACGTTCCAGACCAGCGAATATACTGGTCCGGCAAAGGCTGCCGTCACCGACGATTACACCGCAATCGCGCGTGCGAAAAAGAAGAACGCGCCGAGCGACGATGTGGCCGGTGCGCTTCCCACGTTCTACGATCCGAAAGAAGCCGTCATGGCCTACGAAACGGGCAACGCGACGCTTCAAGAGTGGATCTACGTTCGCTGGAAGGGTGAGCTGATCAAGACGACCATCGGTCGCGTGATTTTCAACACTGCCTTCCCGCTGCGTTGGAACAAAGAGTTCGTCAATCGCATCATCGACAAGGGTTCGCTCAAAAAGCTGATCACGGAGTGCTACCGCAAGTACGGTAACGCGGAGACCGCGCGTTTCCTGGATGCGATCAAAGAACTCGGTTTCCACTACGCGACGCTTTCGGGTACGACCGTGTCGATTAGCGACATCGTCGTTCCGCAAGCCAAGTACGACATTCTCGAGAAGGCGCAGTCCCAAGTCGACGAGCTCCATCGCTTGTACGATCAAGGCTTCATCTCGGAAGACGAACAGTACACCAAGACGATCGAAATCTGGTCCAAGGCCGGCGATGCCGTCACGAGCGCGATGCAAGCGGCGCAAAACCCGCTGAACCCCGTGTTCATGATGGCAACCTCCGGTGCTCGTGGTTCGATCGCTCAGGTGAAGCAGCTCGGCGGTATGCGCGGACTCATGTCCGACCCGTCCGGACGCATTCTGGAGATTCCCGTCAAGGCATCGCTCAAAGAGGGCCTCACGGTTCTCGAGTACTTCATCTCGACGCACGGTGCACGTAAGGGTCTCGCCGATACGGCACTCCGTACCGCCGACTCGGGGTACCTCACGCGCCGTCTCGTCGACGTTGCTCAAGACGTCATCATTCGTGAAGACGATTGTGGTACGTCCACCGGTATCACGGTTAGCGACATCCGCGCGGGTAAGGAAATCATCGAACCGCTCGTCGACCGCATCATCGGTCGCCGCGCCGTCGAAGATATCAAGAACGGTAAGGACGTCATCGTCGCGCGCGACGAAGAGATCGACGAAGAAAAAGCCAAGGCGCTGATTGACGCGGGGATCGAAACGGTTAAGATCCGTTCCGTGCTCACGTGTCAGTCGAAGTACGGCGTGTGCTCAACCTGTTACGGCCGCGATCTCGCGACCGGAAACCGCGCCGACATCGGCTCGGCTGTCGGCATCATTGCCGCGCAATCGATCGGTGAACCGGGCACGCAGCTCACGTTGCGCACGTTCCACACCGGCGGCGTCGCCACCGAAGACATCATCACCGGTCTTCCGCGTGTCGAGGAAATCTTCGAAGCGCGTAAGCCCAAAGGTCAGGCGGTCATCACTGAAGTTGCCGGACAAGTGAAGTTCGGCGACGAGAAGAACCGCCGCGTCATCTTCATCGTCGACGAAACCGGCGAGCAGCACGAGTATGACGTTCCGCTCGGTACGCATCTTGCGGTGCAAGACGGCCAGCGCGTCGAAGTCGGGGATCAATTGAACGAAGGTTCGTTGAACCCGCACGACATTCTGCGGCTCAAGGGCGAGACCGCACTGCAGAACTACATGGTTCAAGAAGTGCAGCGCGTGTATCGTTCGCAAGGCGTCGACATCAACGACAAACACGTTGAAGTCATCGTTCGCGCGATGATGCGCAAAGTGAAGGTCGTCGAAGGCGGCGATACGCTGATGCTTCCGGGACAGGTCGTCGAAGCGTCGACGTTCCACGAAAACAACGAGCGACTCCAGGCCAATGGTCAAGGCGAACTTGCCACCGCGATGCCCGTCCTGCTCGGGGTAACGAAGGCGTCGCTCGCGACGGAGTCGTTCCTTTCGGCAGCGTCGTTCCAAGAGACCACGCGCGTCCTCACCGATGCCGCGATCAAGGGCAAGTACGATCCGCTCTTGGGTCTCAAGGAAAACGTCATCATCGGCAAACTGATCCCGGCCGGCACGGGCATGTCGCGGTATCGCAACATCTCGATCACGCCGCAAGGGCAAGACGTCGACGACGACGGGCGTCCGCGTCAGCAGTTCGAGATGGGCTACGCCGGCATGACCGCCGACGAAGCGGCGCTAGCGGAAGTAATGGGTGCAAACGGCGACGGCATGAGCCGCCTCGTGAGCGCATACGAACGCAACCGTGAACCGCTCACCGTCCAGTACGAAGGCGAATACGACGACACGGTCGCCGTACACGCGCCACCGAAAAAGACGCAATACGACAGAATCAAGGGCATCAACCCCGAAGATCTGTAACCAGCGAAAGGCCCGGCGAAGACGCCGGGCCTTTTTCTTTCAATTGAATAGTGACGCTGCTGCTACGGTGTAGCGTTTGGCAGCCACGGTGCGAGCGACATCGTCCATATGTGCGTGTTTCCGTTATCCCATTGCTCGATGCGCGCGAAGTCCGCTTCAGCCTGCTCGTGCGTCCGCGGAAAGTGGAGTGGTACGGTTCGATCGCTGGCAAAATAGAGCGTCTTGCCGCCGGGCGCGATGTTCGGTTCATTGTCGTTGCTCGATCCGTTGTCATCATCTCCTTTGTACCGCATGGGCTGCACGTCACCCCATGTACCGTTGTGCTGAAAGACGATGTAGAGATGTTCCTTCGTGTCGCTCTTGTCACGTCTGCCTGCACTCGCGAATACTAAAAACGATTGGTCGGGCGCGACCTCCGGATCGACATCTGCGGTGGCGGGGCTGCTGAACGGCAGACGCTCTGCTTGGACGTACGAACCATTGAGGAAACGTGACCGGTAGAGTTGGAACGTGCGGCGTTCACCGATGCTCAAGAAATAGATCGTCCCGTCCGCCGCCACGCTCGGCGCAAAGATTCGTGTTCCAATGTTCACCGCGGCCGGCAAGTGCAAAGGCGTTCCCCACGTCGCGCCCTCCCGGTTTACGCGCCACAGATGGGCGACGCGCGTCGAAATACCGGGCACCGGACGAGTGGATACGAATACCACATATGAGCCGTCAGGCGCCATCGTGGGGTGTTGATCGTTCCATGTCCCGGAGAAAGACGCGATCTCGGGCGAAGTCCATACGTCGTTGACGACATGCGATTCGAAGATTGCGCCGGCTCCCGTGCCGCTGCGCGTGAAGAGTAACGTTTTTCCATCCGGGGTGAACGTCGGTGAACCATTGTTGGTCGAATCCGAAATGATCCCGGGCGCAAATATCGTTGGTGACGTCCCTACAACAGGAGCAGTCGCGGGGTTCGCGGCACCGATAAAGACGATACTGGCGAGAACACAAGAAAGGCGCATGTAACGAAACATACGTATGAGTATAGGCGGCGCACTCGCAGTTCGCCCCTCAAAATCGAATCAAATCGGTTTATCGCGGTATGTCGATCACCGCTTGGCGGTAAGATGCTAGACGGTGCATGGGCCTATCGGAAGAGCTGTGGATTTACCGTCGGGGCGTTCGCGGACTGCTGCTGTGGTTCGGCTTTAACGAGTTGATACCAGAGCGCGACGGTTAACAGCGTCGGGACCCATAGACCAAAAAACAACGCCTCGTGTTTTCGCCCCGTCAGCTGCATCATTAGCGATGTTGCCATTGCGACGCCGGCTCCGGCGACCAACATCATGCGTTTCGCTGAGTTCATCGGCTCGTGAGAATCGTAAAATTCGCTCGATTCGCTAACCGCTTGCGCCGTACGTCCAAGCGGCGTATCGGTGGCTCGTTCGATATTCGCTGCGATCGTGTCCATCGTCGTGCGAGCTTTTTCCTGAAGTGTCCCGTTTCGGTCTTGCATCATGATGGAATTTGTACCCGATTTTGCCGGTGGTCCGAACGCCGGCTCAACGCGGGAGACGAGACTTCGACGAAGGCGCACAAGAGATTCACCAGGGCCATTTGTTCCGGTGAGGAGCAACGCACGGAGAGCAGCTCCGGAGAACACACGAGGATGCTCAAGCATTGCGCGCGCGACAGAGCGACGTTGAATCGATTCTTTTCGAACAGGAACGCGAGGTCCCGAGGGATCTCGTCGCTGCTCGATGTCGCCATAGAGTACAGCACCACGGGTGCTTCTTGACCCTGAAACTTATCGACGGTCCCGATGCGAACATCATCGAACCCTTCGCGTGAAAGAACGCGTCGAAGCAGCACGCGTTGGGCATTGTACGGCGAGACGACGATGACGTCGCTGAGTGCGAGGGGTCGTTCTTCGCCGCGTATGCGAACGGTTGCGCCACGAAGCGAGGCGATCGCATCTGCAATCGCATGCGCTTCTTCTTCGGAAGAGCGCGCGTTGCCATCGTGGACGACGGGCAGCCATTGGAGGCCACCGTGCTCGGTGTCGCTCACGATGACGGCGTTGGATGAAGTTTCGGGTGCCGATTGCAGCCGGTTCTCGTAGACGTGTTCCGAGATAAACCGGCAAATACCCGGATGCATCCGGTAGGAGACGTTGAGGAAGATGCCACGACCGAGCGGGACGGTCTCGTTCTGCCCAAGCACATGTTCCAGAATCGAAAGGTCGGTCCCGACCGGGTGCGTGCCTTGAGAGACCTGCGCGAGTTGCAGCGGATCGCCGAGCAGCACGATACTCTTTGCGGCCGTTGAAACGGCGAGCGCGTCTGCGAGCGCGATCTGTCCGGCTTCGTCGACGAACAGCAGATCATAGGCGCCGGTCAGCTCCTCGCGCGCGAAAAGCCACGGAGTCCCGGCCGCAAGGAGGTGTGGCGTCGTCGCAAATGGTTCGTTTGTGGTTACGCATTCCACCATCGTGTGCTCGAGCGTTGACCGGTACATCGAGTCGTCGTTACCGGATGTGCACTTTTTCAGACCGCTGAACGTAAACTCTCTGCGAAGCGCTTCGGCCTCGACCTTGTGAAGAAGATGATGGATCGCTTTGTGTCCCTTCGCAACGATTCCCACCCGCTTTCCGGCTTGCAATGCATCGACGATGACCGCTGCTCCCGTCGTGCTCTTTCCCGAACCGGGCGGGCCTTGCACGAACAAGTAACTACCGTCCAACTGCTGTACCATCTTGGCAGTCGTCGCAACGTTCACGCGCTGCGGTTCGCCAAGCAGCAACGCACGTGTTGCCGGCCATCTTTGCGCGAGATTCCCATCGAGATACGCGCGTGCGATGCGCGCTAGAGCCCGGCGCTGCTCCAAATTGACGATCGGCCCTCCTGGCACGATGGCGCGGAGCTCTTGCGGCACAATGTTGCGATTCAGTTTGATGCGCGCAATACGCGTGTTGTCGTCGATGCTCACGACGCTCCCAGCGCTCGATTGCGTGTACGGACATCTCACGTTGCCGTCGATGTGATGCTGCTGCTCCGGGTACGTGTACGTATGAATGTAGGAGTTTTTCGATCTTTCGGGTGGAACGTCGCTGCAGTGGCGCAGGCCCGCGAGCGATTCGTGATCGAACTCGAGCAAGCGATCGAGGTTCTTATAGCGATCGAATAGCTGCCACCACGCGGGCTTAGCTTCACGCCGGTCGTACTCGAGGAGGTGCGCCAGCAGCCATCGCGCGCGCCTGTCGTCGCTTGAAGCACGAAGGGCTCGCAACGAAAGCGGCGGTTCAACGCCCGCCAAAAGCGCTTTCGCAAGCTCCGGCTCGTTATCGGTTTCCGTCGCTTCCTCCCGGCGCTCGGTAAACCACTCGACGTGATGGAGCTGCGCGTATTCGGCTCGCCGTTCCAGAAGCCACTCGCGCAGGAGAAAGGTCGAGCGGCAATCGTCCTCGTTGTAGCGCTCAATGTCTTCCAAAATCGTTTCATCGCGATTGAACAGCCATGTTTCGAACATGACGATCGAATCGTCTCCGCGCTTCACGCCGGTATCGCGCTTCATTCCATAGAACGCTTCGAATTTCTTTATGGAATAGCTCGGCTGAGAGATGCGCAACGTTTGACGAGCAATCGTGTACAGGTCGACGAAGACCTCGCCGCGCAGCAACGAGTCGAGCTCCGCCTCCCGCGTGCCGTACCGGCCCATGAGCCGCCGTAACGCCGATTGTTCGTAGTTGGCGTAGTGGTAGACGTGCATCGCCGGGTAACGCTTACGGCGTTCGATCAAAAAGTCGATAAACGCTTCGAACGCGTGCTGTTCCTCGGCATCACTGCGAGCCCAAAAAGTGACGTACCGCTGGTCGCTGCTACAATAGGCGCCGAAAAGATACTCCAAGCCGTGCTCGGGCGCGTAGAGTGGATCGCCCTCCATATCGAAGAAGACGTCGCCTTCGTCGGGTGCCGGTAACAGCCCGAAACCGGTGCCGTCGCCATGTTCGAGCAACTCATAAAAGTTGCGATGCTCGACGCGAGCGCGATGTTGAAGCGATGCTTGCGCACGCAGCTTTTCGAAGGAATGTTCGACCATTCCGGCCGGACGTTGTTCGTCGCCGGCACCGGCAAGTTGCGCCATCGTGGTAATTCCTTGCGATTCCAAGCGGCGCATTTGGTCCTTACGAATGCCGGCCACGAGAGATAGATGATCGTCCTCACTGCGCTGTTTGGCACACACGGAGTTCCAGCTGCAGATCGTGCAATGCCCGGTCTCGAGCGGATATGTGGGCGCAGGCGGACGGGCCATGCGTTCGGTGAATCGCCGCTTGAGCGTGCGGTAATATGCCGAGAAGTCATCAACGCGGAACGAGCGTTCGGCGCCGCTTCCCAACACGACGTGCATCGCTTGCGGCATCGTCTCTTGGACACGTGCAACGTGCTCGCTGTAGTTGGCAAGTTGTATAAGGTAATACGGCTTGGGATTGAGTGCAAGCTTCGTGTCGACGACTTCGTAGCTCCAACGCCAGCGTGTGCACGGACGTTCCACCCGGCGTAAGAAGTCGGTGCGGCCGAGCCAGGTGCCGTCGAAGAACGTTGCTTGATAAATCAAGGCTGCGCCTGTGGACATTGCCTCGATCGTGCGCGTTTGCGCGCGCGCGAGATCTTCGATTGTGCGCCCGGGGTGCGTATCGAACTCGACCAGCGCGCTACCGTACTGTTCGCGATACCGTTCAAGCTGATGGCGTTCGTGCTCCGCGCCTTTACGTGCAAGGAGGTCGGTCGCGGGCGTCGTGTCCGGCCGCAAGCGCTCTCCTCGCGCAACGAGACGCTCTAATTCGACGAGATGGCTGCACTCCAGCGCCTTATTCAGATCGCTCGCGGAATAGATCAGCCGCCCCTCGATGATTTGCATACTCGGATTTTCGTTTAGAGCAGTGCCATACGCCTGGCATCTTCGCAAAGTATTGTGTTCTCGATGGACCCGCTGCTTGCCGCCAATCGCCTTCCTCGCCTAGCCGAGCGTTCGATGATCTGCGCGATCTTGCGCGGGATCGACGGAGCACGCATGACGCCACGGATACTGGTCGACGAAGCTTTGCAGCGTTTTGAGCGCGCGGTGGGAAGCGCAGCGCCGGATGGAATCCGCCCGTCGCTTCTCTTTGCTGAACGGGACCGGATCGTTCGCGAGTTGGGTCTCTTCATTCAAGGACGTCTTTCGTCGCGGCTGGCGGCGGTTCGACGTCGCGACATCGTCGCGGCCGGACGCAACGCAGCGCCGTTCGATTGCATCGTGCGCAACCGCCATGGAAAAAACTACGCCGTCGTCTTTCGCCGCCTGCCGTCCGATGGGCGCCGGCTTGAAGTACTCCGGTCTATGCGGTGCGCCGCCAATCGAGCAACGAAGACGCCGTTGTCGGGCGTCCTCGTCTACGACTTTACGACGGGAGTCGCGCGTCTTCTGCTAGACGAGCCCGGCGCGGATAGCGTGTATCGCCACTTGCGTGCGAGCTGAGAGATTCAGTTTGGCGAGGATATGCGAGATGTGATTCTTGATCGTCTTGTCGGAAAGCGCGAGCCGCGCGCTGATTTGTTTGTTCGAGAGTCCTTCAGCAACCAGTAAGACGACTTCCATCTCACGCTCCGAGAGCACCGTACGCATATCGCGCGTGGTGGGAACGGCGCGCAGATGCCGCTGCGGCGCGGCGTCCGGAAACGACTTCACCATAGCAAGGAAATCGCTGACCGAAAGATCCTTCAGATCTTCGAGCAGGGTGGGGTCGATGGTCGTCGCCGAAAGGTGAGGGTTGAGGGCGAGAAGCCGCGAGACAGCGTTACGAACAATAGCATCATCGCCGGCCACATAGACTGCGGCGGCGTTCAGCGGGAGAACTGGGGTCATGAGGTTCCAAGTGCCTTTCCGTTGGCTCGGCTGGCACGACAATGCTAGTACGGGCGGCTTTCGTGGTTCTTACGGCCCAATTACGGGACAATTACAAACTGATTACATGGTCCGAAGGTCCCGATAGCGTATTCTCCCTCCCCATGGGGATACAACCGGCCGACCCGCTTGAGGTCCGTCGCGATGATTTGCTTGAGCGGCTCGGTCGCGTTAGGCCGAAGATCGTTGTCCTTCTCGCGCCCGCCGGCTATGGAAAAAGCACGTTCGTCGGCCAGTATTTGCGGCAGAGCGGCCCGGCCGCCATATGCGACTGCGCGGGCGTGCGCGACGATTTGGACCTCGCGAGGCGGGTTATCGGATCGCTCGCGAGCCTCGTGACCGACCCCGATGAAGCGCTCAGCGTTCGCGAGATGATGCTCGGCGACGGCGGCTTGTCGGTCGCCGAGCGCGTAAACGTTGCTCTTGAAACGTGGCGAGAAAACGTCCCCGGAACCGTGGTCTTCGAAAATGCCGAGCATTTCGCCAACATTCCAATCGCGCGAGAATTTTTCGCGCGGCTCTTTGCAAATCGCCCCGACGCTCGCACGATCGTCGTCTGCACGCGCCAGCCGTTCTACATTCATCTCACACGCTATGCAGCGCCGCATGAAATTCTCGTCATTCGAGCGCGTGATCTTGCTTTTAGCGCCTCCGACGTGCGCGCGATCTTTTCGCCGTACGTTCAGGATGCACGATCGATTGCGCGGATTACCGCGGTCTCGCAGGGGTGGCCGATCGCCGTTCTGTTGCTCAAGCGTTTTGCCGCCGAAGGCCGGATTTCGGCAGTGCTCGACCGGCTCGACGACATTGCGTTTGAAGAGCTGCACGACTATCTCTCGAGCGAAGTCGTCGATCAGCTGAGCCCCGCAGTAACGGAAGGGCTCTTTGCATGTGCATGTATTCCGAAAGCGACCGTCGCGGATCTACGTCCGGTGCTCTCCGACCGCTCGGTCATCCAAGAATTGTCCGACCTCGCAAAAAGTTCTCCGTTTCTCGAGCGCGACACGGAAGGCCGTTTTGCGGTACATCCGTTACTTGCTGCGCTGCTGATGGAACATCGGGAAGAACGCCGCATCGAACTGTTGCGCACCGCTGCACTCGAGCATTTCCGGCAGAAGAACTACGCGCGCGCAGCGGAGCTCTACCTGGAAATCGGCGATCAGCAAGAGGCCGCGCACGCCTTAGGCCTTCACGAAGTGTTGCTCGACCGCACACCGCATGCGGACTACGCACGCGTCCTCGCGAAACTCGATGCTGTTTTCGTGCAGCGGTATCCGCGCCTGTGGGGCGTGACCGCACTACAACGGCTTTTCCGCACAAAGACGAAGGCGCTACTGGACGAAGCGGAGTCGTTGTGGCGGACGCTGCCGGCAACGGCGTCGCCGACGGAGCGGTACTACATTTTTGTGTTCCGCGTGTTGTTGATGAGTTACGAAGGACTCTTTGACGAAACGCTGGCGATGATCGAACGGTTCTGCCGCGAAACCGGTGTTGCCGATCCACCGAACACCATGCTCGACGGATACGTTTTGTATCTGCGAGGTTTGTTGCGCGCGCGCGTCGGCCGTTTGAACGAAGGTGAACGCGATTTGCAACTGGGACTGCCCTTCGTCGAGGAAATGGATGTCGTCGCCTCGGGTACGTATTTGGCGCTCGGCGCCGACATTGCACGCGTACGCGGCGAGCGTGCCGTAGAACGGCAGTTTATCGAGCGCGCAATCGAACGGGCGCACTTGTCGCGACTGAACAATTTTGTCGCATTCGACTATGCCGAAGCCTTGATCGGTGCATGGCTCGCCGGCGAATCGGCGTTGGTGACGCGATACGCGCTGGAGTTGGAAACGGCAGTGGAAACGCACGGCGTGCACGGCTTCGCATTCCTCGCGGCGGCAGCACGCGGACGTGCCGCCGCGCCGACTGATCTCGACATCCCGTGTTACGTAGCCTACGCGCATATGATTGCCCTCGCGAACACCTCCGATCAAACCGAACGCCTGAGCCGGGCGCATGCGGCGCTTGCGGCAGCGCATGAGTCACGACGGCCGTTCGTATCGGCGCTCGCCGCGCTGGCCGCCGCTCTCGTCGATGAAAACGCGAAGGAAAATTTTCTGAACCTCGCCTCGCACGCGGCCGATTGTTGCGAGTCGCCCGCCTTTTCTTTAGCGGTGAAAGCCGTGATCGACGAAAGCGATGACGTGGGAATGCTGAACGCGTTCGTCACGTATCTCGCGCACGGTCATCGCAGCGTCGTCCCCTTACTTGCGGTACACGTTGCCGGCGGCACGATTTCGGTCGACGGTTTTCCGATCGCCATCGGCGGACGCGAATTGGAGCTGGTGATCGCGCTTGCGATGCGTCGCGACGCGACACCGAGAGCGCGGCTTGCGGCGATGCTGTGGCCGGATCTTCAGGAATCCGCTGCGCGCAATGCCCTCAGCGTCTGCCTGCACCGGGTACGCACCCATCTGGGGCGACCGGGAGCGATCGTGCGTCAGGGCGACGGGTACGCATTGCATCCTCAAGCGATGGTCGATTTGTGGGAAATGGATCGGCTCGCAGGCAGCGTCCGCGGGCGCGATCGTTTGACGGAAACGCAGCGTACTACACTGCGGCGGTTGTGGAGGGAGTTGCGCGAAGAGCGCCCGAGCATCATGCAGCGATGGGAATGGTTTGCGGCGACGGAGCGGCGATTGAATGAACTGCGCATCGAACTGGGCCATCGTCTGGCCAACGATGCTCTCGCACGCGGAGAGACATCTGAAGCGCTGGAGTGTGCTCTCGATGGCATTGCGTGCGATCCGTGCGACGAAACGGCGCGCGAGATCGCGATTCGCTCCCATCTCCTCGACGGTGATCGCGCCGCGGCGATGCGGCAGTTCAGACAGTATCGCGAAACGCTTTTAGCGGAGTTGCAATGCGAACCGTCGCGTTCGCTTGCGGCGCTCGTGATGCAGTGATTGCAGCGATCGCGCTGGCGTCTGCTGTCCACATTCACGTCGTCGACGTCGTAATCTCGGCCGGACACGAGGGGCGTCCCCAGTCATGTGCACGTTTTCCGCAACACCGATGCAATCTAGGAGCCGCGGGAGAGCGTGCGTGGACGCCGGTCGTCGCTGACGAAGCGACGCGGGTGCTGCGGAGCGCGGGCGTGACCGTCGCGAGGCTGCCGGCGGATTTCACCGGGACGTACCATGCCCGCGCCGCGGTGTTCATTCACTTCGACGGCGCAACGTTGCCCTGTTCGAGCGGTGCATCGATCGGTTACCATCACGGCAGTGATCGCGCCGCTGCGGTGCGCTGGCGCCGGCTGTACGGCAGCCGCTTTCCGTTCGAATTTCAACCCGATAACTTTACGACGGGTCTTCGCGACTACTATGGCTTTCGGCAGGTCGACGCGCGCGACGGAGCTCTTGTACTCGAACTCGGCGAGTTGACGTGTCCGGCGCAGCGCGCATGGCTCGCCCCGCGAGTTACCTGGGAGGGCGCTTTCATTGCCTATTTTCTAAGCAGCTTGATCGGCAAAGGGCACGTTCACGCCCCTCCGTAACAAACCGCTATGCGTCTTCATCGCCTGATTTCGTTTGCTCTTATTCTATGTGTCGCCGCAACCGTCGCCGCGAAGGCCGCTTCAGGCGATCCCTTTCACGACATGAGTTGGCGTCCCATCGGGCCAGCGGTCTCCGGCGGTCGAGCCGGTGCGGTCGCAGGAACCGATACGGATCCTTCACTCTATTATGTCGGCGCCGCCGGCGGCGGTTTGTGGAAGACAACGAACGCAGGAACATCATGGACGCCGGTCTTCGATGCTGAAGATGTTGCGTCGATCGGTGCGGTGACGATCGATCCGCTCGACAAACAAAGCGTGTGGGTCGGCACGGGAGAATCGAATCCGCGCAACGATGTGACGCAGGGAGACGGCGTCTACAAAACGGTCGACGGCGGCGAGCATTGGTCGCATGTCTTGGCGTTGAAAAACTCGTTGGTTAGCCGGATATTCGTCGATCCGCGCGATGATAAGCATATCGTCGTCGCGGTGCTCGGCGATCCGTTTGCGGATTCGACCGAACGTGGTGTGTATCGCAGCGCCGACGGCGGCACGACGTGGACGAAAACGCTCTATCTCGACGCATCGACCGGCGCGTCCGACCTCGTTGCCGATCCGCGTAACCCCGAAGTGATGTACGCAGGAATGTGGACGTTTCGCCGCACGGGCTGGAGTCTTCAAAGCGGCGGAATGAACGATGGACTGTATCGTTCTCCTGACGGCGGTATCACGTGGGTTCGTCAAACCGGGCGTGGGTTGCCGAGTGCAGAAACGGGTCGCATCGCGCTTGCGATTTCACCGTCGAATCCGCAGCGTATCTACGCGATCATTCAAACCAAGAACGGGCTGTTGTGGCGTAGCGACGACGCCGGTGCGTCCTGGGCGCTGGTGTCAAACGATCCGCTGATGGACGAGCGGCCCTTCTATTTCAGCAAGATCTTCGTCGATCCGCTCAACGCCGATCGTATTTGGTCGGAATCCGTGCACATGACGGTCAGCACCGATGGCGGCAAGCATTTCCGGACCACGGGTCGAGGGACGCACGGCGACCATCACGCGATGTGGCTCGCCTCGGACGGCAAACGCATCATCGAAGGAAATGACGGCGGCGTCGCGTTTTCGCATGACGGCGGCGCATCGTGGGACTGGCAAAAGGCGCTTCCGATTTCGCAGTTGTATCGCGTCGGCTACTCGCGCGGCATTCAGTATACCGTTTGCGGTGGTCTGCAAGACAACGGGAATTGGTGTGGTGCGGCCATTCCGCTCGCGCCGGCCGTTAGTTCGAGCCAATGGGTAACCGTCGGATCGGGCGATGGAACGTGGACGGTGTTCGATCCACGCGACCAGCGTCTCGTCTGGCAGAGCGATGCGGGGGGCAATTTCTCCGGTGACGTGTCGGTTCACAACTTCGCAACGGGCGAGACGCGTGAAGTTGGGCCGTACCTGCGCGACCAAAACGTCATCGATCCCAAAGACTTAGCGTATCGCTTCAATTGGGAGACACCGATCGCGTTCGACCCGTTTGACGCGGCGGTCACGTACACCGCCGGCAATGTGCTCTTCACCTCGAACGACCGCGGGTTGCGTTGGACGCAGATAAGCCCAGATCTCACGCTCCACCGGCGCGATCACGAGGTGATTACCGGCGGTCTCACGCTGGACGGTACGGGTGCAGAGACGAGTGACACGATTCTCGATATCGCACCGTCCCCGGCATCGCGCGGAGTAATTTGGATCGGAACCGACGATGGACTCGTGCAAATGACGCGCGACGGCGGCAAGCACTGGCGCAACGTTACGCCGCCAGGGCTAACGCCGTTCGGACGTTTTGAGTCGATCAGTCCCTCCGCGCATACCGCAGCGATCGCCTATGCGGTCTACGACGCGCACATGGTCGGCGATCGGGCGCCGCATGTATTCGTAACGCGCGATTTCGGTGCACATTGGAATTCCATCGTCGCAAATCTTCCAAACGATGATGAAGCGCGGAGTATTTTGCTCGACCCGCGTTCACCGCAGACGGTCTACCTGGGTTTGGAGCGTTCACTGTGGATGTCCGTGAACGGTGGTGAAAGCTGGGAGCGAATCTCTGCCAACCTTCCGCCGGTTTCCGTGCGTGACATCGAACTGCAACCGGACACCAACGATTTGATTCTCGCAACGCATGGGCGTGGCGTATGGATTCTGGACGACGTTACGCCGTTGCAGCAACTGGAGCCGGCTCGTGCCGCAAAAACCTATCTCTATCCCGTTCGTGACGGTATCGAATGGAATTGGTTTTCCTACCACCGCACGCGTGCCGACGGTGAGGCGCCGCCGTATGGCGCAACGGTATCGTACTATCTCGACCAGCCGGCGAAATCCGCGCCGACCCTGGATATCGTCGATGCGCACGGTCATATCGTGCGCAGATTCTCCACGCACGATGAAGACGGAAAAGCGGTAGCCGATCTCACAAATGACCGTGGAATCAATCGTTTCGTCTGGGACCTCAGCGAAGAGAACGCGCACGAGTGGACGTTTGCGCCTTCGTGGAATCGCGGAACATTTGACAGCGGTGCACCGGCGATTCCGGGAAGATACGTCGCGCGGCTCCACGTGGACGGCAGAACGCTCGCGCGGCCGTTTGACGTCCGTCAGGACCCCCGCACACACTATTCCAATACGCAACTAGCGCAACGCCATGCGCGCATTCAGCGCTTGATCGATGCTTATTCGAAGATCGACGATGCGTTGAACGAATTGAGCACCGTCGCGCAGGAGGCGCCGATTCGAGCTGCAGCACTCGAGCAAAAAGGGCAGAAAGATTTAGCGAACGCCGTAACGCAGACGGGCAAATCGGCGGCGGCAATTGTTCCGCAATTTACCTCGAGCCCGCAAAACGATCAAGACAATGACTTTCTGCCCGACGTGTTGCGCGAACGGCTGCAGTCGCAGATCGACACGTACTTTGATTCGAACGCGCCGGCAACGCAAGCGCAGATTCGCGAGGACGATGCGCTACTCGCGTTGGCCGACCAGCGGCTGGAAGCCAAACGCGCCATCGATGAGCGGATTGCAACGTTGGATTCGCAGGTCAAAGCACTCGGTTTGGCCGCACTCGAGACGGCCACGGTGCAAAAGCCGGGCGACGGGCAGAGTGGAGAAGACACCGAGCGGCGATGATCGAGGTGTTCTACCGGTATCGCGTGCATCCGGCTCAAGCGCGGGCGTTCGAGCATGCGTACGGCGCTGCCGGATCGTGGGTCGCGCTCTTCGCCAAAGAGGCCGGCTTTGTACGCACGCGTCTGTTCAGGCACAGGTCCGAGCCGACCGTATATCTGACGGTCGACGTCTGGAGGGACAAAGCGGCCTGGGATCGCTTTCGCGAGGAGAATGCCGACGAGTATGCTCGGCTCGGCCGGCGGCTTCGCCTCCTCTTTCTGGAAGAACATCTCTTGGGGTATTATGAAGGCAATGATGAGTACCGAGCCGCGCTCGATACGCTTGCTTAGTTGCTCGCCCTTCGCTAGATTTTTCGAGCGGTCCACGCCATGATTCGGCCAGTTCGTTCCGACGGCACTATAGAAACCGGCGGAGCTTTTGTTCCAATCGTCCGGCGCCGCATCGTGGATCGCATCGCGGCTGCCGCTATGCAGCGCGTCGTCTTGATCGTGGCTCCCGCCGGATATGGTAAATCAGTCGCCCTGGCTCATTACCTGGCGACCTCGAAAGAACCGTACCTGCGTTACGACGTCCTCAACGAGCACAGCACGCTGCTGGGATTTCTCCGCGGCTTTGCGGACGCGCTCTTGGACATCGCGCCGGACGCACGTGCGACGCTTGCCGGAGCCTACGAAAAGAACGCCGGCTCGCCGAACGCCGGTGCGGACTTGGCGCTCTGGATGCACTCGCACATGAAGTCGTATCGCGGCGTCATTGCGATCGACGACCTCCACATCGCGCAAGAAGACCGTGAAGTCACGCGCTTCCTAACCGCGTTGATCGATCGTACGAAAGGGCGCGTGCAGTGGATCATCGCCTCGCGTTCGACGCTAGGCCTTCCTATCGGAACGTGGCTCGCCTACGGCGACAGTGACCTCGCGATCGACGAACACGATCTGAAATTTTCCGTCGACGAAGCCAAGGAAGCTGCACGCACGTTTCGTCTGGGCGTGCGCGATGAAGAGTTGCATGAGCTCCTGCACCTGACGGACGGCTGGGCGACCGCGATGAGTTTTGCGCTGCGTTCGTCGACCCGCTCGATCGATCTGCGCAACATCTCCACGATGACGCGTGACATGATCTACCGGTATCTTGCCGAGCAGGTCTACGCGTCGTTGAGCGCACAGGAACGCGCGTTCATCGAGAGCGCATCGCTGCTCTCCGAGATCGACATAGACGTGATGGTCGCCGCAGGATTCGACCGCGCCGCAGCCATGATCGAAGACCTGAGGCAGCGCGTTGCTTTCGTTCACGAGCAGCACTCCGGCGGGTATCGCCTGCACGATCTCTTTCGCGAATTCGTTCAGTATCAATTGACGCTGCAAGGAAAACAGATTGCAGCGCAACGCCGCATTGCATTGGCGGCTGTACTGCAAGACCGCGGGGAGAACGACGCCGCGCTCAATTTGTACGTGGAATCCGGAAGCGCTCAAGATGTCATCGGGCTGCTCGTTGCGCACGGTGTCGATCTCATTTCCCAGGGGCATGGTGATGCGGTCAGCCGCGCCCTCGAAGCCGTTCCACCGTCGATGCACGCGCGTGAAGCGATCTTGAACGGTCTTAAGGGTATCTTGGAAGTCGCCGCCGGGCATTATGATGCGGGTGAGCGTTATCTGCAGCGAGCGATTCGGCTCGGCAACGACCCGCGTGTGCACAGCGAGTTCGTTTTGCGTCAAGCAATGCTGATGGTGAACCAGGGACGCGATCCGAAAGAGCTGCTCGAGTCGCTGCTTCAAGGCTCCGCGGCGCGCTCTTCGAAACTCGAAGCGCAGGCGATGCTCGCCGTGATCTTTTCTCGCAATGGTGACTCTGCCGCGGCGACCGCGCAGGTGCGCGACGTCGAAGCGGTGCTCGACGAGATCGACGATATACCATTGCTTGCGAGACTGCTGCAGCGCCTTGGACTCGCCGATATGGAATTGCGGTTCTCCGACGATGCAAAACGGTATTTGCTGCGTTCGTCGGAGCTGGCATCGTCCGTCGGAATGTGGAGTCTCGCTTCGCGCGCGTACCAAGGTCTTTCCGGCCTCTCGATCTTCTCCGAAAACGACGCGACACTGGCGCTGTGGTACGCCCAGCAGGCCGCCGCCGCCGCCTCAAAGGCAGGCGATTATTTCGATCTTCAGGTTTCACTGCTGCACATGCTCGGCATCGAAACCCGGCGCGGAAACGTCGAGCGTATGCAGCAGGTCGAGCGGCAACTGGGCGAGTTGCGTCCGAACGATTCTTTGCGCGCGCCGTACGTTCTCGGGGCGCAGGCGCATCGTCATGCATGGCTCGGTGAATTCGCGGATGCCGCGCGATTGTTCACGAGCATTCAAGATCGCGTCGCCCACGGTCCGGACCGGCTGGTGATTGGGGCGTTCGCCGCTGTGTGCTTGGCGCTCGACGAGCGTCCCAAGGAGGCAGCTCACGCGGTCGACGCCGTGCTCGAAAAGCTTGCGGAGACGGACGAGACGACCGACTACGGTGCGTCGCTCTTCGAAGTGTCGATGCTCTTGTGCGCTCTGGCAGAAGCACTGAGTGGACGCCATACGGCGGCGCAACGGATTCTGAAGCGGAAGCCGCTGTTCAAACATGAGTCGATGACCTGTCTGCGGCAAGCCGTCGAATATCTCACGCGTGGCGCTCGAGGCTCGGCGCTCGGACTCTCGGAGGAGCTGGATTCGCAAATCGAAGCCCTGCGGTCGTTCGGGTTCGGCGGCTATGCGCGCTATTTGGCCTTAGCAGCTCGCCGCATCGAATCGTCGACGTCCGAGGAAACGACCGTCAAGCTGACGCCATCGGAGCTGCGCATCATTCGATCTCTCGCTCATGGATCCACCACCAAAGACATCGCCGTGGAACTCGGCCGAAGCGTCTACACCGTCCAGACCCACATCCAAAACCTCATAGAGAAGCTAGGCTGTCACGGTAGAGCGGAAGCGGTTGCGGCGGCCCGGCGTATGGGGTACCTGGAGGACGCGCTGTAACGCACCTACTTAAAACTAAGTAGGGACCGGGCCGTTGGACCTACGCTAATCTTTTGGGCAGATCACACACCCGGGGAGGATGCTCAATTCCATGGTCACGCTATTAGTCGCTCTCGCCGTCGGCGCCGTTATCTGCGCCAGCGTTCCGCCGATCGGCATGGGCTAATCCCGAACGGCTTCGGTTCGGATCAACCCACATGTCTCCCGTGAAAACGTTGTCGGCACTCGGTGCCAGCCTTGGGCAAGAGCTTCCCACGCTCGCCGAAAGTGCGGTCGAGCATCTCACGCTTCCCGCACTCGCTAATAACCCTACGGTCGAAAAGACCCTGGAAGTGTTATTGGACCGTTTATGCCTGTCGCTCAGTCTAGCGAAGCCGGTTGGCCTCGCGACGTGGGCGGAACGGGAGAGTGAACGTCTCGGCAAGGCGGGCGTCGTCGATCTCGCTGCTGCCGCGGCCCACACGATTTCGCTTGCCGCCTCCGCGTTCGATGTGGAACACGGACGGTTGCTTGCCTTTTTAGACGTCCTTATTCGCGAAATCGAACGCGCCACGTTAGGCGCCGACGTTGACGACATACCGGGCGAGCGTCCCGAGTCCGATGGAACGATTGCGTTGCTGGCGATGCTGGCGGAGCGTGACTTCGGCACGTGCTGTCACTCCAAAGCGACTGCGGAGTGGGCACGCCGGCTGGCGGTTGCCATGGGCTGCGATGAAGAATCGGCGGAGTTCATTTCGCTCTGCGCGCTGCTCCACGACATCGGGAAGATCTCGACCCCGGACACGGTTCTTCTCAAGAACGGACCGTTGACTGCAGACGAGTGGGATATTATGCGCGAACACGCCGCAGCCGGTGCACGCGTACTCAATCAAATTCCGTCGCTGCAGCGCTGTGCCCTGATCGTCCGCGCGCATCACGAGCGATTTGACGGCGCTGGTTATCCGGATGGTCTTGCGGGCAAGAGCATTCCCTTCGAAGCACGGATCGTTGCTGTAGCGGACGCGTTTCACGCCATGATCAGCGAGCGGCCATACCGCAAGCCGATTCCACCGCGGCAGGCGCTTTCGATCCTCGAAGAAGGCAGCGGCACCCAATGGGATCCCGACGTCGTAGAAGCAATGCTCGGCATGTTCCGGCGCAATGCTCCGGCGGCTCCCAAACATGCTTCTCAGCTTTCCTCTGCATAACGTCCATGTAGGGGGAAAAACCCGCAACCGGGGTGGGCGGAGGCGTCGAGTATGCGGCGCCTCTTTAATTTTTCAGAGTGCCATCCAGGTGGCATTTTGACGTGCGAAGCTACGGGCATGGACGACTACGTAATTGGATCGGGTGCCCTGCTGACCGCCGGCCGCAATGCCGCGATTGCGGCGGCGACCCTTCACGCGCAGACCGATGCGGGCCTCGCCCCGACCATCAAAGCGGCGCTTGTCGATTTCGAATCGAGCCCGGGCTGCGATCTCTCGAAAGTTCTCGTGGTTGCTTCGGGTTGGAACGCAGCCCGTTTTCGCGCTGCGGTCATCGAGCCGCTGCTCGCTCGGGTCGAGTGCACGTTGGCCGACGTCCTAGGTGTCCTTGCCGAAGCGGCCGCTACACCGGAGGTGCACATTTTCGCCCGGTGGTTTCCCGACGATCTCTTGACGGCTGCCCTGGCACGGGAAGGCGTCACCGCGGTCGCCCATCCGCTCGATGCGATTCACCGGGCGGCCCTCATTTCGGGACAAAGCTATCGGCGGTGGGGGTCCCCTTTGCACGCTGCTTGATTGCCTTTCAGATGTCTCTCAGGGGCAACGTCCACGATAGCCGAAGAAATGTTCGGTATGAGCAACGCCCGCGTCGCGGTTATAGACGACGATCGCATGGTTCGCGAAATGCTGCAGCTTGGTCTCTCCCGCGAAGGCTATGTCGTGCAGACGGCCGCCGACGGTGGTGCTGCGTTGGAGTTGGTTCGCGATTTCGATCCCGAGGTGATCGTTCTCGACATCATGATGCCGAAGATCGACGGCATCACCCTGCTGCCACGACTGCGCGAAATTACACAGGCACCGATCTTGATGTTGACGGCGAAAGGCGACACCGACGGTAAGGTGCAGAGCCTCAGCGCCGGTGCTGACGACTATTTGGTAAAACCATTCGTCTTCGAAGAATTGATCGCGCGATTGCAAGCCAAATTGCGACGGCCGCAATTGATTGAAGAGAACGTGTTGCGTTGGCGCGACGTTTCAATCAATCCCGCGACGCGCGAAGCGTGGAGGGCGAAGGATGCGCTCGACTTGACTCAGCGCGAATTCGATCTCTTGTCCGTGCTCATGCGCGAGCCGCGCCGTGTTTTCAGCAAAGACCATCTCTTGGAGATCGTCTGGGGACATGATTTCGAAGGCGGCCCGAATATCGTGGAAACCTATATTTCGTACCTGCGCTCGAAGATCGATCGTCCCGGCGAGCCCGGTTCGTTCGTGCGCACGGTTCGCGGCGTGGGCTACGGCCTCTCGCAGTAGGCCATGAAACAATCGCTCGCGTCCCGGCTTTCGGCGCTCTATGCGACGCTGCTCGGCATTACCGTTATCCTAGTCATTCTCGCTTCCAGCGTTGCACTCGTCGTCGAACTGACGAATTTTACCGGCGATATCGTTATTGCCAAGCACGAAGAAGCCCGAATCCTCACGGAGCAGTACCGGATGGAGGGCATGACGCTCGCGCAAGCGGCACCGGAAATCGCCAATGCGTTGAGCGGCATCGGCTTGCGCGTTGCGGTTTTCGACCGCGCTGGAAAATTTCTCGCCGGCGATAAGACGCTGCGGCCCTCGATATTGAGTCGAGTGATTTCCGGCAAAGAAGAAGTGCTTCTGCCCCCGCCCGAAAATCCGGCGCATTTAGGTGAAGCGCTCGAATTGCCCCGTCGCGGTGTTGCGGTGTACCGCCCGCTCACCGGCCCGCGTCCGGAGCCGTTTGCGTTGACCGCCGTCGAAGGTGGCTATGTCGCGTTCTCGCCGTCGCTGCCGTTGCTCTTGGTTTCGCTACTTCCGTACTGGCGCGTTGTTGTAACGATCGCCGTCATCGCTATTCTCGTGTCGTGGTTTATCGGCCGCCTTTTTGCGCGACAGTCGCTGCTGCCGATCAACGACGTCACGGATTCGCTGCGCGCGCTCGCTTCAGGCGACTTCACGCAACGCCGGTTCATGGCACCGGGGGGCGACGAGATCGGCACGTTGACGGGCGCGTACAACGAAGCCGCTGCCAGCGTTGCCAGTGCAATGGAGGAGCGACGCCAGACGGAAGAGCGCATGCGACAGTTCGTCGCCGATGCGGGTCACGAGCTGCGCACGCCGTTGACGGTTATCGGCGGCTACATCGACGTCTTGCGACGCGGTGCAATCGACGAAGCGACGATCGCACGCCAGATTCTCGGCACGATGGCAATCGAAAAAGAACACATGCGCACGCTCATCGATCGCTTGATGCGCCTTGCGCGCCTCGACGCGGAAACGCCGCCGCGAAAGGATGAGATCGATGTCGGCGACTTGCTGCGCAGCCAAGTGGAAGCGGCGCGCCGCGTGGACGATCGCCGGACCGTCGACTACAGCATCGAGGGCGTGCAGTCCCTCGTCGGCGACCGCACCGAACTCAGCGACGCCCTTTGGAACGTCGTGGAAAATGCGCTCAAATATGCTCCCGATGCGCCGATTCATCTGCGTGCAGCGCGCACCAACGGCAGCACCGTGATTTCGGTAAGCGACGAAGGCCCGGGGATGACCGAATCCGAGCGGCTCCATGCATTCGAGCGATTCTATCGCGGCGACCAGCGTGGAGAGATCACCGGCAGCGGCTTGGGCCTTGCCATTGCGAAGCGAGCAGTGGAACGCGCAGGCGGGAAGATCGACCTCGCGAGCGGTCCGATGCAAGGCACGACGGTCACGATCACCCTGTAACGATTCCTTCAGGCGTTTATCAGTCGGATGATGCACACTAGCTATCGATGACCCGACGCGTGGTGGCGGCTTTGACCGCGGGATTGTTCGTACTGCTTGGACTGCCGGTCGAATCGGTCGCACAGACTGATTCAGGTCAGATTCGAATCGTCGTCACGGATGGCGGCACGAAGCAGACGCTCGACCTCGCTCGCGTCGTCCTCGACGGACCGGTGATTACCAGCGAACTCACGGGAGCCAACGGACAAGTACTCTTTACGGACGTGCCGGACGGAATTTACCGGGCGCGTATCGCCAAGGGCGGCTATCAAACGATCACCTCGGTCCCCTTCGAAGTCGTCAACAGCCGCTATGTTACGGTGAACGTTAGCCTCGCACTGGCGACGAACCTCAAAGTGATCGGCACCGTCGTCGCCCGATCGTCGGCGGTCATTTCAAGTTCGACCATTGGACCGGATTCTGCGCAACGCAAACTCTCGAACGATCTTTCGGATGCATTGAACAAGCTCTCGGGTGTCTCGGTTTCCACCTCGAGCGACGACAGCGATGCGACGCAGACCGTGTCGCTGGAAGGTCACGACGCCAGCCAAACGCAGTTGACGCTCGACGGTATCCCGCTCAATGCGCCGGGCTCTGCAGGAAATCTTGGTTCGTTCGCAACCGATCTTTTCAGCGGCGCGTCGGTGCACACCGGTCCGCAACTCGGAGGACTCGGTGGCGGCGTCAACTTTTCGACGCTTCAACCGACGTTGAGCTGGCTTTCGTCGATCTCATCGTCGGTCGGCAGCAACGGACGAAACAATTACGCACTTGCCGAGAGCGGATCGCTCGGCAAGCTCGGCATCGCTGCGCAAACGACCTATCGCGCGAATCCAAGCTTTGTCGACGGTGACACGTACATGGACGCAAGCGGCCTGGACTATTCCCACGACGGCGATTCGACGATCAACGGGAACCTCGCAAAGCTGCGGTATCAGTTCACCGATTCGCAAACGTTGACCGGGACGTTTCTGAACTCGACGCGCTCCACCAACCTTGTATGCCTGCGAGTCACCGGCGAATTGCCCTGCGGATATGGTCCCAATAATACGAGTAGCAGTAACATGCAGCTCTATTCCCTCACCGACAATGCACTCATCGGAGAGACAACGGTTCAGGCATCGGTGTATTCATCGGCGTTTACGAATCTGCAAGATGAATTGAACCGTTTCGTCAACGGCGAAGCATCGCCGATCGGGTTTTCGACCGACTCTTCCACGCACGGCTTTACCGTCAATGCGACGTTGCCCGCACGCGAACGTCATACCATCTCCGTGCAGAGTTACGGCACGTGGAGCAATCAAACAACGACGCCGCTCGTGCCGGAAGCAAATCCGTTCTATCGTGGAACGCAAACAAGCGACTACGCCGCGCTCCAAGTCAGCGACAGCATTCGATCGACCGAGAAACTCACGTTGAACGAATCGGTTGGCGCGAGCCGCGCCACAGGATCGCAATCGAGCGTTCTTGGCAGCGCCGGATTTACGTGGCGGCCGACGAACGCCGACACCTTTTCGGGATCGTATTCGCTCGGCGGCGTCGCCGCCTCGCCGAGCCGGTCAACGATTCTTACCGATCCGGCGTCGCTGCGGTTCGATTGCAATGGCTCGGTGGCCTACGGAAATGCGCCGGGCGATCAGCCGCAGGGAAGTTCTTCGACCTCTGCGCGTGTCGGGTACAGCCGCTCGTTCAAGGGTGGAAACCTAGCGCTGCAGCTCTACCGGCAAGTGCAGAGCGGTGTCGTGCTGCCCGTTCAAGTCAACGGAACGGCGCTCGAGGCAATGGGCGTGATTACGCCGGCGTACATTGCGGCAGTCGAAGCCTTGTACGATTCGCCGGCGGGTTGCGGTGCCGCGCCTGGAACGCCGTTCAATGCAAGCCAACTCTATTTCAGCTCGCCGGTCGGTGGCGTGCAGCGTGTGTACGAAGGCGGTTCGATTAGCGGATTCCTTACGTTTGGAAATCTCGTCGTCCAACCGTTTTACAATGTGAACGTCTCCAAGGCGATATCGAATGACGTGCGGATCGACAATCCGTATTCGATAACGATTTCGGGACAGCAACTTCCCAATGTGCCGCTCCAGAAGGCGGGCCTAGTGCTCGATTATAAATCACCGCACTCGGCGCTCGAATGGCTTGCCGACGCGCAGTATACGGCGAAGAACAATCCTAACAATTTACCTGCCTTCACGACCTTCGATGCCGGCGTCAGCGCGACGTTGACCAAGGGTACGCTGACGCTTGCCGCGAGCAACATCACCAACGCGTACGGCGGCGTGTTTGCGAGTCCCGCGAACGCCGTCCCGTACTTCACGCAAAACGGCGTCGCCATTCCTACGGTCGCGCGACCGCTCACACCGCGCACGTACTCGGCGACGTATTCCGTGAAGTTCGGGCCCGGCGCGCAAAGCAACATCCAGTCCGCGATGCCCGGCTTGGCGCGCGGCGGTCGTGGGGGCTACCAAAACGCGTCGTTCGGACCAGAAGGTCCCGGTGGACCCGGTGGTCCGCCACCCGGAGCGGGACCGGGTGGGGCCGGTCGCGGTGGGTTCCGAGCGTTGCTGCAGCCGTTGCCCTCGTCGCCGCCGGCCGATCCCCTAAGCGTCAACACCACGTCGCAATTGTGCACCGGCGACGCGGTCGCGACGGCACAAAAGATCTCAGGTGAACTCAAGGCCTACGTTGCGCAGATCGAAGCGGCGAAGACGGCAGCCGGATATCCCGCGACGTTTGCGTCACCGCAACTCGACGACGCAACGGTGACGTATCACGCGATGGGCTCGACATACGCGCTTACGGTCGTGCCGAAAATCAGTAACGCCGGATCGAGTTCGGTGCTGGCGTCGCAACTCTCCAAATCAGACAACACGCGGCAAACCACGGGACCAAACGGTCCGCGCGGCACCGCCTTCCGTGCGTATCTGGGCTGCATGACGCTTCACCTCGCGCAACCGGATGAACTAACCGCGCGACATCTTTATGTGCCGGCAAGTGGCGTGTTCTCGGCGCCGCAGTTGACGTTCATGCCGCAAACAGGCTTGTATGTCGCCGGACGTCTGCCGCAGGCCGGACAAGAGCAGTTCCGCGTTTACGCCCTGCCGTCGTCGCCGCCGCCGAACCCATTCCAGATCCGCGAAAATGCCACCACGTGCACGCCGGACCTGCGGAACGCAGCTACGCAAGCCGTGACGGCTCTGCAATCGTATTTTACGAAAGGCACGGCCACATCGTTGTGGACGATTACTCCGCATCAGGCAACGCCGGGTACCTGGTATGAACTCGTGCCCGGTGATCCGGCGCTCGTAGGCGCGTTGCTGATGTGCGGGCGCGTGGCCGCAGCGGCGCCCGATGAGTTGATCAAACGCGGATACGACGGTTATCTTCCGCCGGAGCTGAACTATGCGAAGGATTTAGGGCTTTACATCGTGCGTCCGCAACGGCAGCAAGTGCAGCTCAAGGACGGCGCACAAGGTGGTTCCAGGACCAGCACGCCACCACCGCGGGTTTAAATCCTATATTCGCTCGATCGTCCGGCGGAGCGGGCGTTCTCGACCATCTCTTTCATGCGCGGATGATCGCCGGGAATCGTCGTGACCCAGGTTTCGAATTGCGGAACCGGTTCGCCGGTACGGAAAAGAAGATACCAGGCGTTCATGTCGCCCATGAAGCTGAAGCGTTTTTTGATATCCTTCGCGAGCTTCTCGTAGGAATCAAAACTGCCGGCATAGTCGTGAAAACTGCCGAATTGGTTTCGTAACTCGACGAGCGCCTTTGCGTTTTTGATTACGCCATCGACTTTGCGCCGCATCCGAAGCACACCGGGTTCCTCGAGCACCTGCTCCATTTCGATCGGGCCGAATTGGGCGACGCGCTCAACGTCGAACCCAGCGAAGGCGTTTCGATACGCGTTCCAGTGCCGTGCGATTTGCGCCCAGCTCACGCCCGCCTGAAAGACCGCCCGTGTCATTACCTCGAAGTAGTCGTTCAGTGATCGGGGCTCGATGACGCCGGGAATCGTTGGAGCGTCAAAGACGTCGGTCACGGCGCGTTGCGAGGCGCATCGAAGGCAAGCGCCGCCATCATGGCGACGCCGCGCGGCAGCGCCCGTTCGTCGATGTCAAACAGGCTCGAGTGATGCGGATGGCTCGTCTCTTGACCGCCGCTGCATCCCAAGGTGTAAAAGCACGCGGGCACGCGCTGCGCGTAGAACGAAAAATCTTCGGCGCCCATGAGCGCCGACGCGTCAACGATGTGTTCGTCGCCGAACGTCTGCACGGCGAGCGCGCGCGCGAACTGCGTTTGTGCCGTATCGTTGGCCGTCACCGGGTAGCGCCACAGGTAGTCGAATTCATACGAGGCGCCCGAAGCGTCGCAGCACGCGCGTAGCACACGCTCGATGCGTTCCGGCATCGCATCGCGTACGCCGCCGGAAAACGCACGGACGGTCCCGAGCATCCGGCACGTACGGGGAATGACGTTGTGCGTCGTTCCGGCGGTTATCGCAGCGATCGTCACGACCGCCGGTTCGAGCGGATCGATCTGGCGCGAGACGACTTGCTGCACCGATGTAATGAAATTGGCGGCGGCGTAAATAGGATCGACCGCATCATGCGGCGCCGATCCGTGTCCGCCAACGCCGATCACGTCGATTTCGATCGAATCACTCGATGCGTACATCGGCCCTTCACGGAAACCGAGGATCCCGGTCGCGTATTTGCTCGAAAGATGCAAGCCGTAGGCCCGCTCGATGCCGAACCGCTCGAAGAGCCCGTCTTCGATCATCTTTTTCGCGCCGCCCAACCCTTCTTCGGCAGGTTGAAAGACGAGACAAACCGTTCCCGCGAGCTCGTCTTTCCGCTCGGCGATGAGCGCTGCTGCACCGAGCAAAATCGCGACGTGACCATCGTGGCCGCAAGCATGCATGCGTCCTTCGGCTTGTGACCGGTATGGGTGATCGCGTTCTTCAACGATCGGCAGTGCGTCCATGTCGGCGCGCAACATGATCGTGCGCCCGGGCCGCGTGCCGCGCATAACCCCGACGACGCCCGTCGTGCCGATTTTTTCGTGAACCTCGAAACCTAACGCGCGTAGCCGGTCGGACACGATACCCGCCGTGCGCTGCTCCTGAAAACCGAGTTCGGGATGCATGTGTAAATCGCGGCGAATCAATACGACGTCGTCGGCAAGCCGCTGTGGAACGGTGATGGTCGCGGTCATGGAGCGGCAATTCTGTGGCACTGACTCGGCGCCCCGTCGAGCAGGGACTTAAGTAGCATAGGTCGCAGATGCCCGCACCACGATTTTCGGGGTGTGTTCTCAGAATGACCAAGGCCGAGCTTTTTTCGGAATACGGATCCTATCATGCGGACCGTCGCAACCGCGTCTGTCATGCATTTGGCATTCCGCTCATCGTGTTGGGGATCATGGGACTCGCGTCGCTCGTGCGGCTGGGTCCGGTCGACCTCGCGGCCGTGGCCGCGGTCGCGGTCCTCATCTACTACGCCGCCATCGATCTCCGCGGCGCCCTGCTTTCGCTCATCGTCTTCGCCGTGCTGTTTTGGGTTGCGTTGCGATTATCGTGGCAGGTGAATCTGGCAGCCTTCGTCCTCGGATGGGTCTTCCAGCTTGTCGGTCATCGCTTCGAAGGTACAAAACCCAAGTTCTTAGAGAACCTGGTCTATCTTCTCATCGGCCCTTTGTACATCTTCGAGGAAATGTTCGATTCGGTTACGAGATCGAAGCGCTTCACTTAATGCTTTCACCGTCATTGCGTGGTAGTCGTAAATCGGGTTTCTCTCGCTCGGGTGCCGGTCTTTCAGTACGTACCAGGCGCGTCGAAACACGTCCGTTAGCCAACCACGTAGTCTCTAAGGAGTTTCTCGTTCCGTGTACGTAGATGAAATGCTCAATTGCGTCGATTGTGGACGTGAGTTCGTGTTCAGTTCAGGCGAGCAAAAGTTTTACGAACAAAAAGGCTTTCAGAATAAGCCCAATCGTTGCACCGATTGTCGCAGCGCCCGCAAGGCGATGCGCACGCAAAACGGAGGCGGCGGCTCCGATCGCGGCGCCGGCCGTCCGCGTGAGATGTTCCAAGCGACGTGCAGCCAATGCGGCAACGTCGCCGAGGTGCCGTTCAACCCACGCGGAGACAAGCCGGTATATTGCAAAGACTGCTTCTCGTCGCGCCCAAGTTACCGGTAAACTCTCATTTGTCCTGAGCACTGCGAAGGACGGGTGAAACGAAGAGCTCATCGTGGGATGAGCTCTTTTCTTTTTGCACGAGCGAGATGAGGACGACGGCGGCCACGTTGAGCGCGAGACCTGCCAGGCCCGGGTTCAATCCCAGAGGAGAAACGTTCGATGCGGCAAGTGTAACGGCAAGCCCGATGCCTGCGATGATGCCGACGGCGATACCTAAGGCGCTCGTCCGTTTCCAAAGAAATCCGAGAATGAACGCCGGCGCAAATTGCGTGACGCCGTTATAGTACAGAAGAAGAAGCTCGACGAGCGTCGTCTTGAAGGCGAGCCAAAGTCCCAGCGACAGCAGTCCGAGTGCAAGCACCATCAACCGCGTCGCCGTAACGCGCGCGCTGTCCCCGAGGGCCACGCCGAAGACGTCGCTTAGAATGTTTTTTGCGAAGATACTCGCGGCACTCAAGAGCAGCGCGGTCGATGGCACGAGTGCACACAGAGCTCCGGCGGCTGCAACGAATCCTAAAACCCATGCCGGATAGTACCGCTGCACGATCAAGAGAAACGATTGATCCGCGCTTGGACCTTTGAGACCGGGAACGATCAGCAGCGCGCTAAAACCGGCAAAGAATACCAGCAGCAACACGAGTTGATAGATCGGGAGAAATATCGCGTTTCGCCGCAGCGACGTGTCGTCTTTTGCGCTGTACATCGCCGGTATCGAGTGCGGCCCCATGTAAAACCCGATCCCGGTCAAAAGAACGGTGCTGACAAACCACATGATCCCGTGTGTTCCAGAGACCGACTGCAGGGTAAGTTGCTGCGGATGGGCTCGCAACACTTGGTCGAACATTGCCGCGGGCGAGCCGAAGAAATGAATCGGAATCGCAAGGCCGACGAAGAGCAATGCGCCGATCACGAGCGCGTCCTTGACGATGCTGGCCCAGGCCGTGCCCCGCAATCCCGTGACGAACACGAAGACGATGATCAGCAAGAAACTTGCCACAGCAGCGGTCTGCGCATTGATATGCCCGTAGCCGGCAATCGAAAGAAAGATTTGCAGTCCGCTCAACTGCAGGGTAACGTAGGGAATCACCGCAACGCATTGGATCAGCGCGACCATCGCGGTCAAGGCCGTACTTCCGTATCGCGCGGTGAAAAAATCTGGTGCGGTCAGCAAACCGCGCTCTTTGCCGACGCGCCAGATTGCCGGCGCTAAAAAATAGCCGAGAATATACCCGCACGTACCATACGCCATGATGTAGAACGCGGGCGCGCCGAACCCGTACGTCCATCCGGCAGCGCCTAAGAACGTAAAACTGGTATAAATTTCACCAGCAAGCAACACCCACAAGAAGACGGCGCCGAAACCGCGGCCCCCGACGATATATTCTTGCGGCGTCATGCGGATGCGCCGCACGTTCACGAACGCGAACAGCACTGTACCCAGAACGATCGCCGTGACGATTCCGAGCGAACTCAGCGCGTTCACCAGCGGCCCTCCACGCGCCCGATTCGCCATACGAAGACCGGCGTGAGCAGTACCCAAGCGGCAATCCATGCCAGGATGAACGGCATGCCCAAAATGCGTGGCTCGACGCGATTGACGAACGGCACGGCAATCGTCAGTGCAGCAAACGGAATCGCAGCCAAGATGAATCGCGTGCGTCGTTGCATGAATGTGCCGTACGCAGTTCGTACAAGGAGCCCGATGGACCCCTTTGACGTCGCAGTGATCGGCGCTGGACACAACGGCCTGGCGTGCGCGGCACTCCTGGCCAAGAGCGGTCTTCGTGTCGGCGTTTTCGAACGCGCCGATCGTCTAGGCGGCGCGACGGTGAGCGAACGTGACGTCTGGCCCGGATACACGCTCTCAACGGCATCGTACGTGTGCAGCCTGCTCGATCCGTGGCTCGTCGAAAGCCTCGATCTGCGCTCGCACGGATATGATGCCTACCGCAAAGACCCGTCGTCCTTTACGCCGCTCGCGGACGGCCGTTCGTTGCTATTGGGCATGGACCGGGCGCAGAACGCGAACGAGATTTCGCGGTTCGATCCTCGCGACGTGAACGGCCATCAGGCGTTCGAAGCAGAGCTTTCAACGCTTGGCGCTGCGCTCTTCGAGACGTTTTCGCAAGACGAGCCGCACTTCGATGCATTGCCGGCGCCGGTCCGGAGCCGGGTGACCGGTTCGGCCGCTGCGATCGTGGAACAGCACGTTCGAACGCCGGTTCTGCAGGCGGCACTGGTCAATGACGGTGTCGTCGGAACGTATCGTGGTCCGCGCGATGCCGGCACCGGATATGTCTTGGCACATCACGCCGCCGGGCGCGCGTTCGGAGTGCAAGGTGCGTGGGGATTCGTTCGCGGCGGCATGGGCGCAATCGCTGAGGCCTTGGCTTCGGCGGCTCGTTCGTATGGCGCAGAAATTCTCGTCGATTCACGAGTCGAGCGCATTCTGACGTACGGCAACCGTGTTACGGGCCTGCTCCTGGAGAACGGCGAGGACGTTTCGGCTCGCGCCGTTGCCTCGAACGCGCATCCATGCATCACGTTTCGTGAATTGCTCGATGGTGCAGCGCTCGATCCGGCATTTCTCGACAAGGTGCGCACCTGGAAGACGATTGGTCCCTCATTGAAACTCAATCTGGCGCTCGGCGAGCTTCCTGACTTTACGTGCCGGCCGGGAAAGCACGTGCAGGCGCATCACCTTGCGACGATTCACGTCGCGCCATCGATCGACTATGTGCAGCGGGCATTTGAGGAAGCGCGCGAAAACGGTGAGAGCGAAGCGCCGTTGATCGAGTGTTTTATGCAAACGCCGACCGATGCAACACTCGCACCGAAAGGCAAACATATTCTCTCGATCTTTGCCCAGTATTTTCCGTACGATCGATCCGGTGGTTGGAATGCGGACGTGAAGAATCGCATCGCCGACCGGATCGTCGAGATCCTTGCGCGATTTGCTCCAAATCTTCCCAGCGCTATCGAGGCGCGTCAGATCATGTCACCGCTCGATCTCGAACGCCGGTTTGGCTTGACCGGAGGGCATATTTTCCACGGCGAACTGCTCCCCGGGCAGATCTACGAAGATCGTTTTCCTACGCGTACGCCCGTCGAAGGGCTGTATCTCTGTGGATCGGGAGCGCATCCCGGCGGATGCGTGAGCGGTTTCCCAGGTAAGCGCGCGGCCGCCGCAATCCTTCACACGCTAACGGAGAAAGCATGACGACACGAAGCAATTTCCTCGATCCGGTGATAGCACGGTACGTCGTCGATACGATGGTCGACGAAGCGCAGCCGTTGCGGCGCCTTCGCGAGGAAACCGCGCGCATGGAAAATGCGGGCATGCAGATCGGTGCCGATCAGGGGCAGTTTATGCAATTTCTTGTGCGGCTGCTACCGGTGCACCGATATCTGGAAATCGGTGTCTTCACTGGATACAGCGCCCTGGCGATCGCGCTCGCCATGTCCGACGACGGCAGAGTCGTCGCCTGCGACGTCGACGAATCGTATACTGCGGTGGCGCGGCGCTACTGGGAGAGTGCCGGCGTCGCACAAAAAATGGACCTGCGGCTCGCGCCCGCCACGAAAACGCTCGAGACGCTCGTTACCACAGGACAGGCCAATACGTTTGACATGGCGTTCATTGACGCCGACAAGTCGAACGTCGACACGTACTATGAGTACTCGCTTCGCCTGCTTCGGCCAAACGGAATTATCCTGGTCGATAATGTGCTGTGGAACGGGCGGGTGACCGACAAAAACGTTACCGACGCCGATACTACGGCGTTGCGCGCGCTCAACGAAAAAGCGGCGCACGACGAACGCGTGGACGTGTCGCTGTTGACCATCGGAGACGGGCTCTTGATGGCGCGCAAGAAATGAGCGTCGAACTGATGATTGGCAGCAAACGGAGCGATTCATAAATTCGCGTCATTACGCTCAACTGCAACGGCATTCGGTCGGCGTCGGGTAAAGGGCTGTTCGCTTGGCTTTCGCGCGTCGATCCCGACGTTTTGTGTTTGCAAGAAACGAAGGCGCAAGAGTATCAGCTCCCGTTCGACGCGGAACATCTCTCGCAGTATTTTTCGTATTTCGCCGATGCGCAGCGCAAGGGGTACAGTGGCGTAGGCATCTACAGTAAACGGGAACCCGACCGCGTTAACGTTGGCTTCGGCTGGCCGGAGTACGATGCAGAAGGACGCTACGTGCAAGCCGACTTCGGCATGCTCTCGATCGGCTCGCTGTACGTTCCCTCCGGAACGATGGGTCTGGTGCGACAACGTTGGAAAGAAGCGTTCTTGGATCTCTATCGAGCATGGTTGCTGCGAGCCATCCGCGACGGACGAACGTATATCGTCTGTGGTGACTATAATATCGCCCATCGTGAGATCGACGTGTACAATCCGCAAACCGCCGTTCGCGTCACCGGGTTTCTTCCGCAGGAGCGTGCATGGATAGAAGACGTGATCTCGAGCGGATGGGTCGACGCGCTGCGCCAGGTGCGTCCTGAGGCCGGAATCTATACGTGGTGGTCCAACTTTCAACAAGCGTTTGAAAAAGACCGTGGCTGGCGGATCGACTATCAGTTGACGACCCCGGATCTTGCGCCCCGCGTGCGAGAAGCGTTCGTCTACCGTGAGGAGCGCTTCTCCGATCACGCGCCCGTCGTGGTGGATTACGACATTTCGCCGTCAAATACGTAACACGGTATGTCGAGCAAAGATGGGCCGCTGCGCGTTACCGCCATCGGGGGCGGCCCGGCCGGGTTGTACGCGGCGATTTTGGCAAAAAAGCGCTTTCCGCATTGGGAGCTTTCGGTTCTCGAACGAAACCGTCCGCACGACACCTTTGGTTGGGGCGTCGTTTTTTCCGATGCGACGCTCGACAATCTCCGCGTTGCCGATGCACCGACGCACGAAGCAATCACATCGTCGTTCGCACATTGGGACGACATCGAGATTCATTTCAAAAACACCACGCAGATCTCTGGCGGGCACGGCTTCTCCGGGATCGCGCGCAAGCGCTTGTTGAACATCTTGCAAGACCGCGCAGCCGAGCTCGGCGTTCGCCTGCTCTTCGAAACAGAGGTTGAAAGCGTCGAACGCTATCGCGAAAAGAGCGATCTGTTGATCGCAAGCGACGGGATTAACAGCCGGATTCGCAGCACCTATGCCGACGCATTCAAACCGGGGCTCGACCGGCGCCTCTGCCGTTTCGTCTGGCTCGGCACGACGCTACCGCTCGATGCGTTTACGTTCATCTTCGAGGAAACGGAATACGGGTGGTTTACCGTACACGCGTACCGTTTCGACGACGATACCAGCACGTTCATCGTCGAATGCCGGGAGGAAACATGGCTCGCGCACGGGCTCGATACCGCCGGTACCGAGGCGACGGTCGCGTTTTGTGAGCAACTGTTCGCCCGCTATCTCAACGGACACAAACTTCTGGCGAACAGCGCTCATCTTCGCGGTCGCGACTGGTTGAATTTCACCCGCGTGAGCAATGAATCGTGGGTCTACGAAAACGTCGTTTTGCTAGGCGACGCCGCACACACGGCGCATTTTTCCGTCGGTTCAGGTACAAAACTTGCCCTAGAAGACGCGATCGCGCTGGTTGATTCCCTGGAAGCGCATGACGCGCTGGACGATGCCCTTCTCGAATACGAGCGGTTGCGCAAGGTCGAAGTTTTGAAGCTCCAGAACGCCGCACGAAACTCGACGGAATGGTTCGAAAACGTCGCTCGCTACGCTGCGCTGCCACCCGAGCAATTCGCATATAGCTTGCTGACCCGCAGCCAGCGCATCGGTCACGAAAACCTTCGCCTGCGCGATACACCCTACGTCGAGCGGATGGAGGGATGGTTCGCACAACGGGCCCATGCCGAAGTGCGCGCCAACGGCGAGATGACGCTCGAAGCGCCGGTCCCGCCAATATTCACTTCCATCCGTTTGCGTGAGCTGGTCTTGCGCAACCGCGTTGTTGTCTCGCCCATGGACATGTACAGCGCGGTCGACGGCATGCCCAACGATTTCCATCTCGTTCATCTCGGCGCCCGCGCATTAGGCGGCGCCGCGCTTGTCTTTACCGAGATGGCTTGCGTCTCTCGCGAAGGCCGTATCTCTCCGGGGTGTTGCGGCATGTATGCAGCCGGCCACGTACCGGCATGGAAGCGTGTCGTCGATTTCGTGCACGATTGGAGCGGCGCAAAAATCTGCCTCCAGCTCGGACATTCCGGACCAAAAGGATCGACGCGCCTCATGTGGGAGGGCATGGACGAGCCGCTGCTCGACGGAAACTGGCCGGTCGTCGGTCCGTCGCCGCTTCCGTATTCGCCCCGAAACCAAGTTCCGCGGGAAATCGATCGCGCCGAGATGGACCTGATCCGCCGAGAATTCGAGCGAGCAACGCGCATGGGCATCGAGGCGGGATTCGATATGCTCGAGTTGCATTGCGCGCACGGTTATCTTCTTTCGAGCTTCATCACGCCGCTGCGCAACACGCGCACGGATCAATATGGCGGCTCGCTCGACAACCGGTTGCGCTATCCGCTCGAAGTCTTTTCCTCGATGCGAGCGATCTGGCCGGCGGAGCGCCCGATGTCGGTGCGAATTTCGGCGACCGATTGGTTCGCGGGCGGAATAACGGGGGATGACGCGGTCGAGATCGCGCGTGCATTCAAAGCTGCCGGCGCAGACCTGATCGACGTTTCGACCGGACAGACCCATCCGGATGCCAGTCCCGTCTACGGCCGGATGTTTCAAACGCCGTACGCCGACAAGATTCGAAACGAAGTGGGCATCGCGACGATGGCCGTTGGAAACGTGACGGATGCCGATCAGGTCAACGCGATACTTGCTGCCGGCCGTGCTGACCTCGTGGCGATCGGGCGCCCGCACTTGTCCGATCCGGCATGGACGCTTCACGCCGCTGCACAACTGGGCTACACCGGCGCCGAATGGCCGGTGCAGTACCTGCCCGGTAAATCACAACTCGAGCGCCTGATTGCGCGCGCTCAGGAGACGACGCATGCCGTTTGACGCCTCACTGCTCGTTGGGAAGCACGCCGTGGTCACCGGTGGTGCACGGGGAATCGGTCTGGCAATCGCGCGTGCTCTTGCGCGTCACGGCGTGCGGATCAGCATCGTCAGCAGACGTCCCGGAGAAGTCGACGGATTCACGACGGCGGCGGCCGACGTTAGTAACGAAGCGGAAGTGCAGAATGCCTTCAACATATGCCGCAAAAGCAATGGACCAATTGAGATTCTCGTCAACAATTCCGGAATATCCGATTCCGCGCCGTTGCTCCGCACGACGAAGGAGCTATGGGATCGAATTCTTGCGACGAACTTGACCGGAACGTTTCTGTGCTCCCGTCTTGCGGCAGGCGATATGGTCGCAGGCAAGTGGGGACGTATCATCAATGTGGCAAGCATCGCCGGCTTGATGGGCGCGCCCTACATCTCCGCCTATACTGCGAGCAAACACGGCGTCGTTGGTTTCACACGCGCAATCGCGGCGGAACTGGCGAACCGTGACATCACGGTAAACGCCATTTGTCCGGGTTACACCGAGACGGACATGATGCATCAGGCGATCGACAAGATCGTACAACACACGGGGTCGAGCGAAGATCAGGCGCGTGCATCGCTCGCGGAGATGAATCCGGAGGGGCGTCTCGCGACGGTGGAAGAAGTCGCCGACGCGGCGCTCGAGCTCATGTGCGGCAGCCGCACCGGTGTTTCCCTGATAGTGCCGGGCTTTACCGTCGCCTAGCTACAACTTCGCGAGAATCTCTTCTGTCGTTCCGACCTCGCCGAGCCGCGGAAAGATCAGTTCCACGGCGCGTTCGTGCGCGGCGGCGCTGCTATCGGTCATTGCGTCGGACGCGAACGTGAGATTGTAGTCACGCTCGTAAGCGTCGCGGGCCGTCGATTCGACGCCCGCGCTGGTTGCTATGCCGCACAAAACGATGTTGCTGATTGAGCGCCGGCGCAGTTGCAGATCCAAATCGGTGCCGTAGAAAGCACCCCATTGGCGTTTCTTGATGAGAACATCGCGCTTTACATCGACACGCAACTCGTCGATGTACTCCGAAAAGTCGTCCGGATGCTTTCCCATTGGCGAACCTTGATTGCGCGTTTTGATTGCATCGCCCAGATCGGGGGAAAAGCCGACGTGCACGAGGACCACGGGGCGTGCTTTGTTGCGGAACGCATCGATCAACGCAACGGCATTCTTCACGATCTCGGAAACGGGATGCGCGCGGGGAACTGCGACGATGCCTTTTTGCAAATCGATGACGACGAGGGCGGAGGAGGCATCGACGCTGGTGATCGGCATGAAAAATACGTTCCTTTATGCGCCGTACCAGCGCAGGTGCTGCCAAATCTGATCGAACGGGACAGTGGGATCGGTACAAAGATAGATCGGAGCCGGCCCCTCGACAACCCATTTGAGCGGCTCGTTCGAGGTTTTGATCAATTGCACGTGGCGATAGTATCGCTTTAGCAAATCGATCCGCGAGGCGCCGATCGCGATCAAGGTTTTTCCATCGTACCCACGGGTGCCCCACAACCAATACGTGTTTTGGCTGCTGATCGCGGGGGGCAGGCCGTACTTCGGGCCAAACAGATCGATTGCGCCGGCGTCCGCATACGTATCGGCGTAGATGCCTGTGAGGGCGCGTGTGCTCGGATCCATCGAGTTATAAAACGATGCAACGTCTCGGGCGAGCCGGTTCCATCCAAATTCTTCGGCGTAAATGGGCTGCGTGAGTCGTGCCGGTTCCCCGTCGCGGCCGGTCATTCCAAGGGCCTTGCTATAGGCGATGAAATGATCGATGGAAAGAACCGGCAGTGACAGCGGCATGCTCACCAGGCCCGTGAGTACGATCGCTGCAAACTCGATACGCGCAAACCAGCGAACCCGTTCCACGGCCACGGCCCCTATGGAAAGCAGCGTCGCATAGATGCCGATGATGTAATAGCCCTTCGCTGCTACCGCGACGGCGATAAGAACGAGCACGATGTAGGCGACACTGATAAAACGGAGCTGTCGCAAATCCCGCACCAGAAAGGGCGCCGTGAATCCGGTGAACCAGAGCGGAACGGCGACAGGGTTGGTATAAAGCAGTTGTTCGCCCGCAAATGCAACGGCATTGGGAAAGAAGGCGCGGTATTCGAGCGAGAGTCCCGTATTGAACGCGTGACGATGTGCCGCGTCGCCTTGAAGGACGCTCAAGAACGGCCAGCCGTGCTGCGCCTGCCAGACAACATTTGGCGAAACGAGAAGAAGCACGAACACCGCTACGGCCAGGGTCTTCCAGGTTTCTAATATGCGGCGTTGCGGCGTGAGGAGCAACCCGCAGATCAGCGCGGCGACGAGCAGCGCCATTGAATACTTGCCGTACAAGCCGAATACGGTTGCCGCCGCAAGCGCGAACCACCAAAGGCGGGCGTCGTCACGGCTCATTGCGATGCGAAGGGCGCACCACGTGACGAGCGTCCAGGAAAGTCCTTCGAATGATGTCGTGGTAAGCGTATTTCCGAGCAAGAGATAGGCAGGGGTGAGCGCGACGGCGATACCGGCGAGCGTTTGGGCAAGTGTTCCGCCGCCCAGATCCTTTGCAATGCGTATGGCGACCACAATCGTAAGCGTCGCCGCGACGATCGGCAGCACGCGAAGGGCGACGAGATTGTAGTGGAACGGTGCCGCGAGCAGTGCAGCTACCGCAACGAGCGGCGGTTGATCGACGTAGCCCCACGCCAAATGCTTCGAACACGCGATGAAGTACAGTTCATCACGAAAATATCCGTAGCGTCCGGCGGTGGCTAGATGCAACGCAGCTGTCGCAAGCGCGATCAGCAGTGAGATCATTCCGGCGTTCGCCGTGCGGTACCGATGAGGCTTAATGCGAATCCCACAACGCCGCACCAAAGCCAAGCTCCGAGTGCTTCGTTCCAGTCCCACCACAACCGATCGGCAACCCCTGTTCCGATGAGATATGCACCCATATACGTCAGCGGAACGGCAACCGCAAAAAGACGGTAGGCGGGCGGATGTCCGGGCTGCGGATCCGATCGCCTCACCAGAATATCGGCGACGATCCCCGCCGCGAGCGACTGCACAAGGGTGACGGTCAAAAGTGATGTGTCGTTGGTAAATGCAGCGGCGGCAGCGGCGTTACCTAAGACGAAGAATACCGTAAAAGCACCGGCGCTCAATCGAATGCGCGAGACCATCCAAAGCGCAAAACCGCTCACGACCAACGCTTGGAAGATCGCGATCAATACTCCGATCGAGATCTTGTAGTAACCGACGGCGATGGCGGTCAAGTACTGCGTGGATGTCGAATTTGCCGTAGGCGGAGCGTCGGTTCGACCGGCTCCCGGGTCAAAGGCGTATGCCGTTCCAAAATGAACGAGCGTCAGCCATGCGACGAGGGATAAGACGAGGGGTAGTTGTTTGAGCAACGTGGTTGAACGTTGCCGGTCCGCGAGTACCGAGCGGATTGGACCCGATGCCAACAAGAAAATTCCGAGTCCCAGACACTGGTGCGTTGGGCTGAGGAGCGCGTCGACCCCTTCTTCGATCCCGAGCAACAGATGCCAACACAAGTCCCCGATGCCGGCAAGAATGAAGACCGGAATTCCCAGAAGCGCGAGACGATAGCCGGGTGGCACTGCGCGATATTTCAACAAAAACGCAGCGAGCACAGCGATCATCGCCAGCATCCCGGAATAAAAGACGCCGTGATACGGCGTAAAGAACGACTCGACCGGCACGTGTCCATGAGCCCAAGCGTCCAAGAAGAATCCGCTCGAAATCCATATGCTACATACCGCGACCGCATAGTCGAAACCCAGACTTCTTGGAGCGAGCCGCATCATCGATCCCTTATTCGCTGCCGCGTATGCCGGCGTCCCGTTACAGCACTTTGGCAGGAATCAACGAGCGCGATTGTCCACCCTGTGGTCGATGGACCCGATCATCCGCGGTATGCTTTCGGTTAGTCTATGCGCGCTTACGGCATGCAGTTCGGCTGCTCCGCCGCGTCCGGCAAACGCGCGGACCGGACCCACGCCGAGCGCATTTGCGCCTCCGGTGCCGGCTGCAAACGACGCCCCGCCGTCAATTGCGCAGATGTGGTTCAATTCGCTCGACGTCGCGAGGGGGACTTCCTGGACCGGAACCATCGTCACGAGCACGAACGTCGCCAGCGTCGAAGTGCGAACGAACCTCTTCTCGATCGTTCCGCGACGGACCGCTTATGGACGATTTACTTTTCGCGTTGATATTTTCGACGTACCTCCGATCTTCATTCGCGGCTACGACCTGCGCGTCATCGCACGTAATTCCGCAGGTACGCAAGCGGAAGAAGACCTTCCGTTTCGAATCCGCTAGGCATGACCAACGTACGATACGCGATCGCCGATCGTGTTGCGACCGTCACCCTTGACCGTCCCGAGCGCAAGAATCCATTGACGTTCGATCTGTACGCCGAACTGCGTGACTGGTTCTTGGCGTTGCGTACTCGCTCAGATATAAAAGCGATCGTCCTTACGGGCGAGGGTGAGAATTTTTGTTCCGGGGGAGACGTTCGCGACATCATTGGACCGCTCACGACGCAAACGCCGGAAGAACTGCGTCGCTTTACGCAGATGACCGGCGATTTGGTAAAGGCGATGCGAAGCGCGCCGCAGCCGGTCGTCGCCGCGATCGACGGCGTGTGCGTAGGGGCCGGTGCCATTTTGGCGATGGCCTCAGATCTACGCTATGGAACGGCCCGCTCGAAAGTCGCTTTTCTTTTTGTGCGCGTCGGGCTTGCCGGATGCGACATGGGTGCATGCGCGATGCTCCCGCGCATCGTCGGTCTCGGACGGGCCGCCGAGCTGCTCTACACCGGCCGCTCGATGAGCGGAACGCAGGCGTTCGATTGGGGATTTTACAACGATTTGTGCGATCCCGGCGATGTGAAATACCGGGCGACGGAGATGGCGCGCAATCTGGCACACGGACCATCGTTCGCGCATGCAATGACCAAGAAGATGCTTCACGAAGAGTGGGCGATGCCCATAGACGACGCGATCGATGCCGAAGCGCGCGCACAAGCTGAATGCATGGAAACCAATGACTTCAGGCGCGCCTATGAAGCGTTCATCGAAAAACGAGAACCACAGTTCGAGGGAAACTAACGCGTGTGAACGACGACGATCTGGCGTGGCCATTTTTCGGCGCCGAGCATCGAACGTTCGCAACCGGGTTGCGTTCCTGGTGCAACGCTGCCGACGTGTTCGACGATGAAGAGGACGCGGATAGCAGCACGCAGGCGTGGGTTCGCGCGCTCGGCGATGCTGGTTGGCTGCGTGCATGCGTTCCGAAGGCATTCGGAGGTTTGCACGACGCCATCGACGTGCGTACCGTCTGTCTCGCTCGTGAAACGTTGGCGTACCGGTCGGCTCTTGCGGACTTCGCGTTCGCGATGCAAGGCCTGGGGAGCGGTGCGATAACGCTCTTTGGATCCGATGAACTTCGCAGAACCTATCTGCCAGCCGTCGCGCGCGGCGATGCGATTGCCGCTTTTGCGTTGTCCGAACGCGAAGCGGGCTCAGACGTTGCGTCGATAGCCGCCGTTGCCCGCCGTGAAGGCGACGCTTACACGCTCGGCGGCGAAAAAACATGGATATCGAACGCGGGGATCGCTGACTTCTACATCTGTTTTGCCCGCACGTCGGATAACGGGGCCAAAGGATTGAGCGCCTTTCTAGTGGACGCCTTTCATCCCGGTTTTCAGGTGACCGAGCGCATCGACACGATCTCACCGCATCCCCTCGGTACGCTGCGCTTTTCGAATTGCATTATTCCGGCGTCGCAACGCATCGGCGAAGAAGGCGATGGCTTCAAGATTGCGATGGCGACGCTCGACGTATTCCGTAGCACCGTCGGCGCCGCCGCCGTCGGCTTCGCCCGTAGAGCGTTGGACGAGACCGTCGCACATACGACGTCCCGCTCGCTCTTCGGTGCGCCGCTTTCCGCGCTCCAATTGACACAGAGTGCGGTTGCGGGGATGGCGACGGACATTGACGCCGGCGCACTCCTCGTCTACCGGGCCGCGTGGAAAAAAGACTCGGGTGCCGCGCGCGTTACGCGCGAGGCTGCGATGGCCAAGCTCTTCGCGACCGAAGCTGCCGGCCGTATTTGCGATCGGGCCGTACAGCTTTTCGGCGGTCGCGGTGTTACGCGTGGAGAGATCGTCGAACGATTGTACCGGGACGTGCGAGCGTTGCGGATATACGAAGGCGCAAGCGAAATTCAACAAGTGGTCATCGCGCGCAGTACGTTGGGAGGGTAGCGTGGCTTTTACCGGGCACCTCGATCGTTTTGCCGAGCAACATTTGCCGCCACCGGAGCAGATGCCGGAGTTCCTCTTCGATTTACCCGAATTGCACTATGCGCCGCAGCTGAATGCCGCGAACGAACTTCTCGACCGGCACGTGCATGAAGGGTACGGCAGCCGGCGGTGCATCATCGCGCCGGGCGGTGTGGACTGGACATACGAAGAGCTGTATAGCGCCTCAAACCGCATTGCCCGCGTATTGACAGAGGATCTGCACGTCGTCTCCGGCGCGCGCGTGCTTTTGCGCGGGCCGAACTCGCCGATGATGGCCGCGTGCTGGTTTGCGGTATTGAAGGCCGGCGCCATTGCCGTTACAACGATGCCGCTCTATCGCGCGAGCGAGTTGCGATACATGATCGAAAAGGCGCGAGTCAGCGTTGCGCTCTGCGACGTACGTCTCGCGGCCGAACTGAACGACGCGTGTTCCGGACGTGCGGGGATGAGCGTGCTGCATTTCCAAAGCAACGATTCCGAATCGTTGGAAGCGCGCATGGACCGCAAGCCGTCGCATTTCGACAACGTCGTGACCGCAGCGGACGACGTTGCGATCATTGGATTTACGTCCGGCACAACCGGTACACCGAAGGCCGCGATGCACGTTCATCGCGATCTGTTGTCAACATGCGACACTTTTGGCACCCACGTGTTGAAGCCGCGTCACGACGATCTGTTTTGCGGTTCTCCGCCCCTGGCATTCACCTTTGGACTCGGTGGGCTGCTGCTTTTTCCTCTTCGCGCGGGCGCTGCGACGCTATTGCTCGAGAAGGCCGGCCCGGAAGAATTGCTTCGAAACATTGCGGAGTTCGGGGCGACGACGGTCTTCACTGCGCCGATCGCGTATCGTGCGATGGCTGCCCTCGCGCACAACTACGACGTGCGATCGTTGCGAACGTGCGTCTCCGCGGGTGAAACGCTGCCGAAACCGGTTTGGGACGCTTGGTACGAACAAACGGGGCTGAAGATCATCGACGGCATCGGCAGTACGGAGATGCTGCACATCTTCATCGGTAGCGATGAAGAGCACGTGCGACCCGGCTCGACCGGACGATCCGTGCCTGGGTACCTCGCCGAAATTCACGATGAGGATGGCCTGCCGCTGCCGCCCGGCCAAGTCGGCCGGCTCGCGGTCAAAGGGCCCACGGGCTGCAAATATCTCGATGACACGCGTCAAGCGTCGTACGTGCAGAACGGTTGGAACTATCCCGGAGACGCGTACAGGATGGACGAAGAAGGATACTTCTATTACGTTGCGCGCACGGACGACATGATCATTTCGGCCGGATACAATATCTCCGGACCGGAGGTCGAACAAGCGTTGCTCATGCATGCCGGCGTGCGTGAATGCGCCGTCGTAGCAAAGCCGGATCCTTTGCACGGAACCAACATCGTGAAGGCGTACGTCGTGCTTGCCGATCCGGTCCTTTCGAGCGAGACCACGAGTGAAGAATTGATCGAACACTGCAAGAAGGCTATCGCGCCATTCAAAGCACCACGCGAGATCGAGTTCGTATCCGAGCTGCCACGGACCGAAACGGGAAAGGTTCAACGCTACAAACTTCGCCAGCGTGCCTCGGTTGAATAATTTCATCTGGATCACGTTCGCGACGTATGTTGTCGCGGTTGCCTTCGCGCTGTACGTCGTGAGCTATCGCTCCGTTCAACGGCGTGCGCTTTTCGCGACGATGTTCGCCGCCGTCATCGGCGGTTTCGCAAATGTCGTCTATGCCAACGCCGCATGGTTGATAGAATTCGCATGCACCTGCGCAGCTCTGCTCATTGCGGTGTGGGCAATCGTGGATCGGCGAAACGACAGCGCTCGATGGCTGGCGCGGGGCGCCGGCGCCATCGTTCTGCAACCGCCGTTCAAGGGGCGATGGCGCGTTATCGCCGGCGGACCGAATCGGCGGCACAACCCGAACCATCCCGTCAGCGATCAATTCTATGCATACGACTTCGTATACGACGACGGAGATTCGTGGAATCAGCCGATTCTTTCACCATGCCGCGGCCTCGTGTCACATGTCGAAGATCGCTATCACGACGCTGAGCCGAACCTGAACAGGCGCGAACGTCGCAGGTACCCGCTCGGAAACTACGTTTCCGTCGAAACGCCGCATGGCTTCGTGATTCTTGCAAGCCTGCAGCACGCGTCGATCCTCGTTCGCCCCGGAGCACCCGTAGGGATAGGCGAGCAAATCGCTCGCTGCGGAAAATCGGGCCGCCGCGGCGAGACGCATTTTCACATTCACGCTCAGGAGACGGCCTTTGTTGATCCCGGTGTCGCGCGCGCGATTCCTATTGCGTTCGCAAACCCCGGCAGCCAACCGCTGCTTTTGGAATACGGCGACATCCTTTGAGGTTCTTTGAGGACGGCATTGCCGTCCTCATGGCACAATACCGTCATGAATCGTAGTGACTTCTTGAACGTGGTGGGCGCGGCAGCTGCGTCAAGCGCGGGGATAAGTGCCAGCCCCGGAACGAGCGTTGCGGGAATACGTGTACCGGACAGTGCGGTCGCTCGTGCAGCGCTCCAAATTGCGCACGGCGTTGAACCCGTCCCGATCTTCAATCATTCGATGCGCACCTTTTTCTTTGCGGAATTGCTGGCCGAGGCGAAGGGCACGAAGCACGACAGCGAGCTTGTTTTTCTGGCGTCGATTCTCCACGATCTCGGTTTGACGGCGCACTACATGAGCAGCGAAAACCGCTTTGAAGTTGACGGCGCGAACGCCGCCCGCGAGCTGCTTCGGCAGCACGGTGTAGCGGATACTTCGATCGACATCGTTTGGGACGCGATTGCTTTGCACGACTCCGGCGGGATCGCGCGCTGGAAGCGACCCGAGGTTGCGCTCGTGAACGCGGGAGTGTCCGCGGATTTCGGCGGCAGTCTGGAGTTGCTATCGCGAGACCACGTGATCGACGTCTTGCATCATGCACCTCGCGAAGGGTTCATCGACACGTTTTTGCCCGCCGTTGCGGCTGTCGCCGCGAAGAAGCCGTTCGCCACAGGCAACTGTTTTGTAACCGACGTCGGGTATCGAATGGTTCCGAACTTTCATCTGCCGAACTTCTGCGATGAAGTCAAAGCGGATCCGTTCGCTAGCTACGCCTGAACGGCGCCGGAACCCAGGACGGCAGTCGCTTCTATCTCCACCTTTGCGCGGTCTTCAAGCAGCCCGGCAACGACGACGAGCGTCATCGCGGGATAGTGCGTGCCCATGACCTGCTTATAGGCGGTACCGAGGGCTTGTGATGCGGCGAGATACTCACGCTTGTCGGTAACGTACCACGTCATGCGAACGACGTCGGCCGGCGTTGCGCCGGCGGTGCGAAGAACCGCGATGACATTGCGCAGCGCTTGCGCGGCCTGCATCGCAAAATCGTCGGATTCGAATTCGCAGTGCTCGTTCCAGCCGATTTGCCCGGCGACGCAGAGAATGCGTCCTTCTGCGACGACGCCGTTGTTATAGCCCCGCGGCCGCGCCCATGATTCAGGATTGACGAAGTGCATGGTTCGGCCCCAAGAGCAGCGTTCCAAGAGTAGCGACGACCACGTTTATTGCTAGCCCGTACAATGCGATAAACCCCGTCACGGTAAACGCGCCGAAGTGCATCGTGATATTTGGGGTGAAGCCCGTGGCAAAGGCCATGCCGGTACTTGCGATCATGCCGCACGCCCATCCGAGCAGCAGTGCCCGACGGTGAAACCAGCGTGTGTACAGACCGAAGACGAACGATGGAAAGATCTGCAGCATCCAAGCACCGCCAAGCAATTGGAAATAGATGGCGTACTGCACGGGCACAAAGACCACCAGCAACAGCGCGATTCCGCAAAAGGCCAGCGTGAGCAATTTGGCCGTGCGCGTCTCCGCGCTTGTACGATCCATGGAAAACTGATTGAAGACATTGCTTGCAAAAAGGTTTGCCGAGCCGATCGCCATGATGGCAGCGGGAACGAGCGCGCCGATGACGATTGCAGCCTGGGCTACACCGGCGAACCAGTCCGGGAAGTACCTCGCGATGAGCAAGGGAACGACCGAACTCGAATTGGTCGTCTTTATTCCCGCGGCCAATCCGCAATAGCCGAGCAGCGCCAGAAACCCGAGCAACAGCGAATACACCGGCAGCAAGGCGGCGTTACGGCGGATCACTTCGCGACTCTTTGCTGCAAGAATGCTGGTAATCGAATGAGGGTAGATGAAAAGCGAGAGCGATGAGCCCAGTGCCATCGTTGCATACGAAAAGTACTGCGATGGTGCGAGGAAAATGCTGCCCGGTTTGGCTTTCGCCGCGAGGGCCGATTGCGAAGCCGCGAAAACGTGCGCCCACCCGCCGAGCTTCGCGGGGATCACGACGATGGCGGCGATGACCGTGACGTAGATGAGCGTGTCTTTTACGAATGCGATGAGCGCGGGGGCGCGCAGGCCGCTCGTGTACGTATAGGCTGCAAGCAACACGAACGGAATCGCCAATGCGAGAAAGCCGCCGTTCGCGCCGAACGCGCCGCCGATCTGCGCGAAGACGGCCTTCATACCGTCGAGCTGTAAGGCGATATACGGCATCGCAGCAAGCACGCCGGTCAACGCGACGACGATTTCCAGGCTTCGGCTTCCGAAATGGTCGCGAACGAAATCAGCGGAGGTGACGTATCCGCGGCTCCGCGCGATCGTCCAGAAGCGCGTCAGCACGACAAATGCGATCGGGTATGCGATCGTCGCGTACGGGACTGCAAAGAACCCCAGTGCTCCGACGCCATAGACCAGCGCCGGCACGGCGATAAAGGTATACGCCGTATAGAGATCACCGCCCAATAAAAACCAAGAAACGATCGTCCCGAATCGCCTTCCCCCGAGCGCCCACTCGTCCAGGGTCGCAAGCTTTCCCGACGTGCCCCAACGCGAGGCGAGAAAGCCGAGAATCGTAACTCCCAAAACGAGGCCGACGAGAATGACGGTGCCGCTAGACATCATCGCGACTCCGTGTAGCGATCACCACGATGCCGAGCAGAAGCGACGTAACGATCACCCAGAGCAGTTGATACCAATAAAAAAACGGAAGGCCCGCAAACGCCGGTTCTGCCCGATTGTAGAACTGCGGCACAAGCGTACCGATAAAAGGAAGCACGAGCAGTGCGTACCACGCGCGTTTACCCATCGGCCGGTTCTTCGGATGCCAAGCTTCGTGTGCCTTTGACCCCGAAGACTTCAACGTTCGAACGGAAGCGTACGCTGCGCCCACATGCCAGTGAGCGATACGCGACCGAAAATATTGGAAATCACCATGCCGGCCAGACAAATCGCAGCGCCGAGCAGTTCGTAGCCCGGAAAACGCGCGTGAAGAATTGGAATGCTCAGGAGTCCCGCCATGACCGGCACCAAAAACGAGAAGATCGAGACGCGGCCCGCTCCGAGTTGCGTGATGCCGTAGCTCCACACCGGATACGTAAGCAAGATCGGAAACAACGTTGCAAAGCCGAGACGCCACCAAACATCCCATCCGATACGGGTGAGATCGGTATGAAGCAGTGCCGGAATGCCGCCCGGTGCAATGATGATCGTACCGATCGCCATCGTAATTGCCATCAATTCCAGGGGCGTGTACCGATCGAGGAGACGCGCGCTTATGACGTTGTATCCCGCGAACGAAACCGCCGCGAGAAACGTGAGCAGATCGCCGAGGCGAAATGTGGCCGCCCCCGAAAACGCTCCTTCGAAAATCGTTATGCCGGCAAAAGCAATCAACGTCCCGAGCCACCGTCCGCTGCGTACGCGTTCGTGGCCGGCAATCGCCACGATTGCGAGCGTTACGATCGGCGACATTGCTCCAAGCAGCGCCGAGGCAAAGGCGGTTGTATGCTGCAGACCGATGATCCAGAAGTACTGATAAACGCCGTAACCACATGCGCCGCATACGATGAGCGCGGCTATGTCGCGGCGTTCAACGTGAATGCGGTTTCGAGCGATGCGTACGAGCACAAATGCGAGCGGCGTCATAACGATGAAGCGCAACAACGTGAATGCGAGCGGGGCGATTTCAGCTACGGCTTGCTTTACGAGTACCGTGTTGAGCGCCCAGCAGAAAATCACATAGACCAACCCGGCATAGGTGAGAAGGCGAGAGCGCACGATGCGGCGCAGTTCGACGCACTATGGGCGACTCCGTTCATCGCTTCATTCAAAACGGCGATGTCACGCTATGCTGCGAGCAACGCGGTGATGGCCGCAGGCACCTGTTGTTTCTTCACGGATGGATCAGCGCCCGGCGTATGTGGGACGACGTCGTACGGCGTCTCGATCCCGCGCGTTATACGTCCACGATGCTCGACTTTAGGGGATGCGGCCTTTCGGATCGTCCATCACACGGTCATGATTTAGAAGGTTACGCCTCGGACGTGCGAACGGCGCTTGCGTCGATTGACGCACCGGTAACGATCGTTGCGCATTCGATGGGCGCAAAACTCGCGCAATATGTCGCGAGCGAACGGCCGGCGAACCTGGTGCGCCTCATTTTGGTCGCGCCGGGGAGCGCCAAAGCGTCGCGATTTCCGGAAAAGCACCGTCAACTGACTCTGGCCGCATATGGGTCGCGTGAACGGATCGAGGCGTTTCAGCGCGCGGCCATGGCGCGAGAGGTGCCACCTGAAAGCATGCGGCGCATCGTCAACGACGCCTTGGTGGCACAATACGATCACTGGATCGGCTGGTACGAACGCGGGCGTGGCGTCGACTTTTTCGATCGACTCCCCGCGATCGCGGTCCCTACGCTCGCGATCGCCGGCGCCAAGGACCCGATCGCTCCCTTGCTGCGCGTCAAACGCGACGTCGCCGATGCTATTTCAGGCGCGCTGTTCGTTTCGTTGCGAGTTGCCGCACACAATTTGCCGGTTGAGGCGCCGAGCGAAATCGCTTCAGCCGTGGAGCGTTTCAGCGAATAGGCCATAAGACGGAAGTAGCAGAGAGCCTACCTGCCGAACCAAGCAACTGGTGGAAAATATTCCACTAGAATAACGAAAGGGTCTCGCAATGGTAAGTCAGCCTCCAAAAGACACGCCATTTGGCCTGGAACCCAATCTCGCCGCAGGTCTCGCGTATCTGCTGTCGATCATCGGCGGGGTCCTCATGCTTGCGGGTGGCGGCACGAATCGGTTCGTACGATGGGCAGCGTGTCAGTCCATTACGTATTTCATCGTGTGGGTGGTCATTCGCGTGGCGCTCGGCGTCCTCGCGATGTTCCTTCACTTCCTGTGGTTGTTCTTGATCCCGCTGTACATGATCATCGGCTTGGTGTTCTTCATCGGATGGTTGTACTTGTGGATCATGGCGTTCCAAGGAAAAGAAGTGCGGCTGCCGGTGATCGGTGACCTCACGCAAAGTCTCTTCGGCTCGATGCTGACGACGGCTCAACCATAGCCGTTCAATAGTCCCACGGACTCGATGCGGCCGCAGATGACGCCATCTGCGGCCGCCAAACATTCCCGGGGATCGGGGTCGCCGACGGATTCGAAGCGTCGACGTATTCAACGTTGACGAGTGTTCCGGTGCCGGCTGCTAAGCCGCCGTTGTCGCCGATTCCAGCGGTCGCGAGATCGTCGAGCGTCGCATCGAGCGAACCGGAAAGCGTCGCGTACGGCGGCGTATCGAAAACGCGAAACATCAATGTCGTATCGCGTGACGCGAGTTGTGCCCCGGACGGTCCACTCGCGGACGTCGAAATACGAACGCTTACACGGCGCTCCGTTACTGCATCGTTTTCTTGCACATACGACGTACAGTCAGTGTCTTCACACGCCGGTGATTGGCTCGGTCCGGGCGTAACCAGCGCGAAGAGCGAGTGAGCAGAAATTGCGCAGCCTGCCTGCGCCTGCAGAACGCACGACGTCGCGGGTGACGGCGGAACGACATGCGGATCGCCTCCGCTCGCGACGGCGTTTGCAATCGTCGCTTGTTCCAGCGCCGTCGCGGTTTGCATTTGCGCCTGCACGGCCGCAATCGCGCGATGATGCAGTGTTGCTTCTGCGAGGGACGCGGCTGCGTGCAACACCGTCTCTGAAAGAATGGCAATGAGCGCAATGAGAAAGAGCGCTCGTAGCAGCACTATTGTGCTCCGATGGGAGCCGGAACCAGGACACCCGATCGCACGGTTGATAACGGCAGGGGCACCGGTTGCGGTATCGTGCTCTGCACCGTCGCGGTTTCGCTCGGATCGCGGTCGCTCGTCGCCGTGATCGTAATGGCAAACCCGCTTTGGGGCGCGGGCGACACGGAAATCGAAAGATGCGCCGGAATCGGTGAGGCGCCCGTCAGCGGAACAGTTGTCGCCACCGTGGCCGGCGCGATCGAAGAGCCTTGATACTTCATGATATCCGTAGCCAAGCGCATCTCGCGGCCGGCCTGCCGCTGAAGCGCCGCCATCTGAGGATCCGGGCCAAAGCGATGCGTCGCGGAGATGGTTGCCGCCATCACCGCGCCGAGCGCAATCGCGACTATCGCGACCGCGACGACCACTTCGATCAGGGAATCGCCGCGTTCGTGCTGCCTCACATGGACGGCGAGTGCCCAAAGACTCGGGAGAGCGGTCGTGGTTCGGGCAAGCGCAGCAAGGGACGCTCGATCAAATAGGTCACGATTGCCGCTTGTGCAACCGTCACGATACATGTGACGACGGTGTACTGCGTCTGCCACAGGAGACTTGCATGCGGATCGCCCTGGTACGGCGGAATGTGCAAGGAAACGAGTTCACGCGCAACCAGTTGATGGTAGAGATACAGGTTGTACGAAATAATTGCAAAGAAGCGCAGCGCGGCATTTGAGAAAAGGATCTCCCACCAGCGCGGTGCGCACAGCGAAGCGACGGCGATGGTTCCGAACGCGATGCCGAATAGGCCGCGCCACTTGACTTGCCAGACGACCTCCCATTGCTCCGCATGCCGGAAATCGTAAAAATTGTGAAGCATCGCAACGACCGCGATGATGCCCGCAAAAGCTACGACCGCGCCGATCCAGTTTCTGCGCGATGCACGCGCGCGATGACCGATTCGCACGAACAGCCACGCGGCCAGCATCCCGCTCGCGAAAATGTCGAGATATCCGGGCAGATTCTCGGCGTACTCGGGAAAGACGCCGCTAAAGCAGCAGTGCTGAAGCGAGAGACGCCATGCGAAAGCGATTGCGTACATCGCGGCTGCGGTCAACCACGGCCTGCGCCGGAAGCACCACCACACGAGCGGAAAGATGCAATAAAATTCGACTTCGACCGCGAGCGTCCACAAGACGCCGTTGATCGAACCGTAGGTCGTTTGCCACCAAGTGTGAACGAACAGCGCGTGCGTGAGCACTTCTTGCCAAACCGGCGTCGTTCCAACGCGCTGTGTCGCCGCATATCCAACGGCATACGCGACGACGATCGAGAGCGCGTATGAAGGCACGATCTTTATGAAGCGCCGCCACGCAAAGTGTCCCCATGTCGGAACAGGCTGGCCTTTTGCATCGGCTCGCAAGAACGGATACGTGATGACGAATCCGCTCAAAAAGAAGAAGAGCGGAACGCCGATGAAGCCGGTCTCCGGAATGAATTGGAACCACTGATACCACGGCGCCGGCAACCACGAAATTTCCCAAACGTGGTACCAGAGCACGAGCAGCACCGCAATTGCACGCAACCCATCGAGTACCCCGAGCCGATCCTTCACCGTTACGAGGTTATCCCGGAAACGGCAACCTTCATGCTGTTTGTCGCAAGCCCTTGACACAATTGAACGCATTGTATTAGTGTGTTAATACAATGCTTTTAGCGGTTGGCCCCACGGCGGCTCACATATGAAGTACATATTCGCACACTTTAACTACGTGTACGTCTCGGTATTCCTCGTCGTATTCGGTATGTATCAGATTGTTCGCGCGAATCGACTGAGCGATCCGAAGCAGTTCTTTCAACGTGAGATGAAAGACAAGGAGCTCGGCATGCGTCTGCGGACCGTTCTTGAACGGCGCCGCACACTCGAGGCATTTCCGCCCGCAGGCTATGTGTGCATCGGCGCGGTTTCAGTAGCGCTTGGTATCGCCTCTGCGTTCAAACTCTTGATTCCGGTATTGGCGTATGCGAGCTTGTGCCTGTTCATCGCGATCGTATTGAGCATTCTGTTGCTGCGCATTCGGAACACGGGTGAACGCCGCGCCGCGACGCTCGTGCCGCGGTCCGCCGCATCGGCTGTCAACGGCACATGGTATGGATGTGCCGTCGTTACATCACTGCTTCCGCTCGTCTTCTGGACGACGCCGGATCTGCGGCCGGCATCCATCCTGATCGCGGCGTCATCGCTGACCATTGTCATCATGTCGATCCGGATAGCGGGCATGGCATCGATCCTCACAGGTGAGGACAGCGAGTTGGAGATCGCCGTCGACGAACGTCTTCGGTGCTCGCGGGTCGCGATGTTACTGCTCCTGGCGTACACCGTTCCATTCGTGCTGTTCGGTATGAGCCCGTCATCAGCGGAGAACACGTTTTATCAGGTGTTTGCGTTTGCATGGTGCGGGGCGTTTTGGCTCGCATTTTTCAGCCGGTGCGTCTACGGGTACTTGCGGCCAATTGCGCTACCGCAGTCGACGCAATGGCATCCGATTCGCTGAGGCGGGCGTGCGAACTTTGAATGCCGGCTGACGCACTAATCGCGGTGGATCAGGATCTCGAAACGCCACCATACGTGCAGATATTCGAGCAGGTACGAGCGGCGATCGAGCGAGGCGAGTTGGCGCCCGACACGGCGCTACCGACGGTGCGTCAACTCGCCGGCGATTTAGGTGTTGCGCCGAACACGGTTGCCCGCGCCTATGCCGATCTTCAAGACGACGGTTGGCTCGTGAGTGAAGGGCGCCGGGGAACGCGTGTCGCCGGCACGCTGCCACACTCCACCCGCCAGGCACGCACGAACGCGCTCACTGATGCGGTTCGCCGGTTCGTAGAGGGGCTGCGCCATCGGGGCTATACCGCCGCGGAGATCGCGACCGAGTTGTCGCGCGCAATGAGCGACTAGATCCCAAACGATGGAACGGAACCATCGTAAGCACCACCGAAACGATGATGGCTCCGCCTCCGAGCAGAACGTTCAACGAGAGCGGTTCATGCAAAAGGAGCGCGCCAAGCAGCACCGCGACGATCGGATTCACGTATGCGTACGTCGCGACGATCGTGGTCGGTAAGGATCGGACCGCATATCCGTAAGCGGTGTATCCGACCATTGAACCGACGAGAACGAGATAGACGTATCCTGATATCGATGCGTGTGAAACTTGCGAGAAATGAAACGACGACACTTCGCCGGTCGCGAGCGCAACGAGGGACAATAGCGCGCCGGCAATGACCATTTCGAGCGCCGGGAAGAGCGGATTAGTCCGCTGCGAGGAGTGTTGCCGGACGATGACGGATCCGATCGCCCACGACAACGAGCCCACGAGAACGGCTGCGGCATCGACAACCGAGACGTGCGCCGACGGACCGCCGACGAGCGCAATCACGCCGGCCGTGCCAACGACGATGCCAGCGATGGCGGCTGGGCGGAACGTTCGCGTCAAGAGCGCATCGATGATCAGCATCCAGAGCGGCACGGTCGCGACGATCAGTGCCGCAGTACCGGACTGCAAATGCACTTCGCCGTACGAAAGTAAGCCGTTTCCGATCACGAGCAGCAACACGGCCGAGAGCGCAATCGACTTGAAGTCGCTCCAGCGAACCGCTTCACGACGCCGCCCTTGGGCGAGCCATAAGACGCTCGCCAGAATGGCGCCCGCAATCAAATACCGCGTTCCCGCCATCAGGAACGGCGGAATGCTCGAAACGGAGACGCGGATGCCTAAGAACGTGGAGCCCCAGACGAACCACACCGTCATGAGGGAAGCCCAGGATAACGCGCCGGGTTTCTTGCTATGCTGCGCCGATTGCGAATGGGAGCTCATGCAGGTATGATAGCGGTGTCTGTTACGATTCGTAAAGCACTCGCTTGATACACAAACGAATCGTCGGGAGAATAGTGAAATGACCGTGACTTCGCTCGCGCGGCCGCTGACGAATCGTAATACCGTCGTGGACGCACTCGATCTGGCCTTGATCGCCGAACTCCGGCACGACGGGCGCATGACTCACGAAGAACTCTCGCGTCGAGTGGCGCTTTCGCGACCGGCCGTCCTCTCGCGGCTGAAACGGCTCCAGGAGAACGGGATCCTTACCGGCTTCACCGTTACCGCGGATTGGGAGCGCCTCGGCTATCCGATCTTAGCGTTCATTCGGGTACGCACGAACGGCCGTTGCCGGGAAGAGGCGCAGCGCATCATGGCGATGCGTGACGAAGCGGTCATGATTGAGGAATGTCACCGCACGACGGGCGAATGGTGCCTGCTGGTAAAGATCCGCGCACAGACCTCGTCGGCCCTCGAGGCGTTGATCGATCGGATTCGCGATACGGGCGACGGCGTGCAGGCAACCATGACGACTCTGGCGCTTTCGACGCTCAGTTCATGAGGGCGGGGTTTCTCAGCGTCATTCAAAAGTAGCATCCCATGCAGGATGACGCCTCGTTTGACGTGCGCGCCGAGCACTCCGCAGGGTGGTCGGCTTTCGCTTACATCATCGTCGTGGTGATTGCCGGCCTCATCCCGGGCAATCCGCCGGCCATCAACGCGGCACCCACCGATATCGGCGCATGGGTGAATACGCATCAGCAGTCATTGTTGATTGCCGCGTGGCTATCGTTTCCAGGCTTAGCCTTTTTCCTGTGGTACGTCGTCGGACTTCGCGCGCATTTGATGGCGGCACCGGGTCAGAACGAAGGCCTGGGCACCTACTTCATGATTGCGGGCGTCGTCGCCGCAGCGTTGGCGGTGTTGAACGCTTTCTTTCAGGCGCTGCTCGGGTACCGGGCGGCGGAACTCGCCGGTCCGGAAGTCCGCGTTCTCTATGATGCCTTTGCGCTCTCGGGCGTGCTGCTCTACGCGCCGCTGGCAGTGTACACATACGCCGCAAGCTATAGCGCTCTCCGGCATCACAGCTTTCCTCGGGCCTTCTCGTGGTTCGGCTACCTCAGCGCCGTGCTGCTGGCGATCTCTACGCTCTCGATCTTCTTTAAGGATGGAGCGCTCCGGCCGAATGCCGGCATACCGTTGATTGCGTTTGTGCTCTACGCGATCTGGACAGTGTGGACCGGGATCGTTCTCGTTCGGCAGCCGCGCAGTAGGCCACAATACTCGAAGGGCGAGTTACCGAGCGGAAAGTAGCTCTCCGCATGAAACATGTGAGTGTAATTCTCTGTGCGTGCAACTCCCAGCTGCAGATCCCGAAAAGCGTGCATTTGAGCACGGCAGTCGAGGGGTCGGCAACCTATGGCGATTCGACGGTGGACCTGTCGCTGATTTCAGATTCGATGGTCCCTGCCGCCGGCGGAAACTCGCATTGACGCTCAAACCGCTCCCTGCTATACTGCCGTAGTTCAGGCCCACCCGCAGGTGCGGCCGACTTTGTGTGTGTTGTAACGCAATCTCTGGGGAGCACTAGTGCCGACGATTAATCAGCTCGTGCGTAAGGGCCGGGCCAAGACCGAGAAGAAGGTCAAGACTCGCGCGTTTCGCGTGATTCTCACCGGACCCAAGCCGGGCCATCCGGATTTGCCCACGCGGCAATTCGAAGTCGCTGGCAATCCGCAACGCCGCGGCGTCTGCACGCAAGTAAAGACCGTCACCCCCAAGAAGCCGAACTCCGCGTTACGCAAAGTCGCTCGCGTCCGTTTGACGAACGGCGAAGAAGTGACTGCGTACATCCCGGGTATCGGCCACAATCTGCAAGAGCACTCCGTCGTGCTCGTGCGCGGCGGCCGTGTAAAAGATCTTCCGGGCGTCCGGTATCACATTATCCGGGGTACGCTCGATACCGCCGGCACGGCGAATCGCAAACAAGGCCGCTCGAAATACGGCGCCAAGCGCTCTACGAAGAAGTAAAGGGAACCGTTTCATTCATGCCACGTAAAGGACCCGCGCCGAAGCGGCAGATTCTGCCCGACGGAAAGTACAACTCGAAGATTCTTGCGCGCTTCATCAATAAAGTGATGCTGGCGGGTAAGAAGTCGACGGCCGAGCAAGTCACGTACGGCGCGCTCGACATCATCGCCGAGAAGACGGGTCGCGATCCGTATGAGATCTTCCAACAGGCGCTCTCAAACGCGATGCCGCTGGTCGAAGTTCGTCCGCGCCGCGTTGGTGGTGCCACCTACCAGGTGCCGATGGAAGTTCGTCCCGATCGTCGCCAAGCAATGGCGATGCGCTGGCTGATCGGCTACGCTCGCGCACGCGGTGGCCGTTCCTTTGAAGAAAAACTCGCCGGCGAACTGCTCGATGCATCGAACAACACCGGCGCAACGATCAAGAAGCGCGAAGACACCCATAAAATGGCCGAGGCCAACAAAGCCTTTGCCCACTACCGCTGGTAACCATGGCTGCAAGAGAATTTTCCCTAGACCACACCCGTAACATCGGCATCGCTGCTCACATCGACGCCGGCAAGACGACCTGCACCGAGCGCATCCTGTTTTACACGGGCCGCGTCCACAAAATCGGTGAAGTGCACGACGGCGCTGCGACGATGGATTGGATGGTTCAGGAGCAGGAGCGCGGCATCACGATCACGTCTGCCGCTACCGCCGCCACGTGGCGTGAACACCGCATCAATATTATCGATACGCCTGGCCACGTGGACTTCACTGTTGAAGTCGAACGGTCACTCCGCGTACTCGACGGCCTCGTCGCGCTCTTCGACTCGGTTGCCGCCGTGCAGCCCCAGTCGGAGACCGTCTGGCGCCAGGCCAACAAATATAAAGTCCCGCGCATCATCTTCGTGAACAAGATGGATCGCATGGGTGCCGACTTCTTCAACGTCGTCGACAAGATTCGCGAACGCCTCGGCGCGCATGCCGTGCCGGTTCAAGTTCCGATCGGCGCCGAAGACAACTTCAAGGGCGTGGTCGATCTGTTCACGTTGAAGAAAATCGTGTACACCGACGACCTTGGTTCGACGATGGCGCTTGAAGAAGTCGAAGAAGGTGAACTGCGTCAGCTCGCGCTGAAGTGGCGTCAAGCACTCGTCGAAGCGATCGCTGAACAAGACGACGCGTTGCTCGAGATGTTCTTCAACGGTGAAGAACTGCCGGTCGACCGGATGAAGACGGCGTTGCGCAAAGCGACCATCGCCGGCACCGTGCTGCCGATGCTCTGCGGTTCCGCGTTCAAGAATAAAGGCGTGCAGCCGCTGCTCGATGCGATCGTCGACTATCTGCCCTCGCCGCTCGAAGCCAAGACGATCACCGGCATCGACCCGAAAACCGATGGCGAGATCACCCGTAAAGCGGACGACGAAGAGCCGTTCAGCGCGCTCGCATTCAAGATCGCGACCGATCCGTACGGCAACCTGACGTACTTCCGGGTCTATTCCGGCATACTCAACAAAGGCTCGTACGTGTACAATGCGCGTTCGGGCAAGAAAGAACGCATCGGCCGCATTCTTCGTATGCATGCGAACCATCGCGAAGATATCGATTCGATCGGCGCAGGCGACATCGCCGCTGCGGTAGGCTTGACCGACACGCGCACCGGCGACACGCTGTGCGACGAAAAGCAGCCGATCATTCTCGAGTCGATCACGTTTCCCGACCCGGTCATTTCGCAAGCGATCGAACCGAAGTCCAAAGCGGATCAGGATCAACTCGGTAAGGGGCTCGCGCGTCTCGCTCAGGAAGATCCGACGTTCCGCATGCGGACCGACGAAGAGACGCAGCAGACGATCATCGCCGGGATGGGCGAGTTGCATCTCGAGATCATTCTCGATCGTTTGCGTCGCGAATTCAAAGTCGAAGCGAACGTGGGCAAACCACAGGTCGCCTACAAAGAAGCGATTACGAAGGCCGTCGAAAAGCAGGGCAAGTTCGTTCGTCAATCCGGTGGTAAAGGCCAATACGGCGACATCTGGTTGAAAGTCGAACCGCTCGAGCCCGGCAGCGGATTCCAATTCGAATGGAAGATCGTCGGCGGCGCGGTTCCAAAAGAATACGCGAAAGCCGTGCAACAAGGCGTTGAAGAATCGTCGCAGAGCGGCGTACTCGCCGGCTTCCCGGTGCTCGACTTCAAGGTCACGGCATTCGACGGTTCGTACCACGACGTCGACTCTTCGGAAATGGCGTTCAAGATTGCCGCGTCGATGGGCTGGAAAGAAGCAAATCGCGCAGCGGGCCCGATTTTGCTCGAGCCTATCATGAAAGTCGAAGTGACCACGCCCAAAGATTACATGGGCGCGATCACCGGCGATCTCAATCGCCGTCGCGGGATGATTCAAGCGACGGAAGAGGCGCCGGGCGGTGCACAAGTCATTATGGCCCACGTGCCGCTTTCAGAGATGTTCGGATACGCGACCGACATGCGTTCAGCGACGCAAGGCCGCGCAACCTACACGATGGAGTTCTCGCATTACGAGAAAGCTCCGAAATCGGTCGAAGAGGAAATCATCGCCAAAGCGGCCGGCAAGAAACCTACCCCAGCTTAATCCTCGACGGCAGAAGCTACGAGGGCACACACAACAACTAGCGATAGCCGTCGAGCACTTCGACGGGTCTGATGAGGAAGTAGAAAGTAGAAAATGGCAAAGGCAAAGTTCGAACGTACGAAGCCGCACGTTAACATCGGTACGACGGGACACGTCGACCATGGCAAGACGACGCTGACGGCTGCGATCACGCATTGCCTCTCAACCGAGGGACTTGCAGCGGCTCGCGGCGTTGACGAGATCGATAACGCGCCCGAAGAAAAAGAGCGCGGTATTACGATCGCGATCTCGCACCAAGAGTACGAGACGCCCAAGCGCCACTACGCGCACGTCGATTGCCCCGGCCACGCCGACTACATCAAGAACATGATCACCGGCGCCGCGCAGATGGACGGAGCAATCCTCGTCGTCGCGGCCACCGACGGTCCGATGCCGCAAACGCGTGAGCATATTCTGCTCATGAAGCAAGTCGGCGTTCCGAAGATCGTCGTGTTCTTGAACAAAGTCGACCTCGTCGACGATGAAGAACTCCTCGAGCTCGTCGAGATGGAAGTTCGCGAACTTCTCAGCCAATACGAGTTCCCGGGCGACGACACGCCGATCATCCGCGGTTCGGCGCTCAAGGCGCTCAACTCGAGCGGCAAGCGCGGCGACCCCGACGCGGAACCGATCTTCAAGCTCATGGAAACCGTCGATACCTACATTCCGGATCCGGAGCGTCAAATCGACAAGCCGTTCTTGATGCCGATCGAAGACGTGTTCACGATCACCGGTCGTGGCACGGTGGGAACCGGTCGCGTGGAACGCGGTCAAGTCAAAGTCGGCGAAGAAGTCGAAATCGTCGGGCTGCAAGACGCGGCGCGTAAGACGGTCGTCACCGGTATCGAAATGTTCCGCAAACTGCTCGACGTCGGCATCGCCGGCGACAACGTCGGTGTGCTTCTGCGTGGCGTTGAACGCAACGACATCGAGCGCGGCCAAGTGCTTGCCAAGCCCGGCTCGATCAAGCCGCACCGCAAGTTCAAAGCCGAAGTGTACGTCCTCTCAAAAGAAGAGGGCGGACGCCACACGCCGTTCTTCGGAAACTATCGTCCGCAGTTCTACTTCCGCACGACGGACGTGACGGGCACCATCCAACTGCCGGAAGGCGTCGAAATGGTCATGCCGGGCGACAACGTGACGATGAGCGTCGAACTGATCACCCCGATCGCATGCGAAGAGGGTCTCCGTTTCGCCATCCGCGAAGGCGGCCGGACCGTTGGTGCCGGCGTCGTTACGTCGGTGGCGGACTAGTCTTTTCGCTTAGGGTGTCGTTGCCCGAGGCCTCGTGGACCGTAGTCCACTTCGGCCTCGGGCGCCTAACCCTAAACGAAAATCCGTCGTCCGTGCGGAGCGCGCGGCGGAGTTCCGCTTCGCGGTGGGCTGGCGTGATGTTCCGCTTCGCGGTGGGCGGGCGGACGCGGAGTTCCGCTTCGCGGTGGGCGGCGGCGGATGTTCCGCTTCGCGGTGGGCGGGCAGACGGGGAGTGCCGCTTCGCGGTGGGCTGGCTGGGGTGGCATAGACAGGACTGGGGCGGCGTGGTAGGATGGCCGCTGGTGTGTCTGTGGGACACGTTTTGAGTTCGTTCTTTGAAAACTGATTTACTAGGATAGAGATGGCTAAGCAAAAGATTCGCATTCGCCTGAAGGCGTTTGATCACAAGGTGCTCGACCAATCCGCTGAGCGTATCGTCGAAACGGCGAAGCGTACCGGCGCGTTCGTGAGCGGTCCCGTTCCGTTGCCGACCGAAATCAATCGGTTCTGCGTGCAGCGTTCAACGAACAACGATAAGAAGTCGCGCGAGCATTTTGAAATGCGTACGCATAAGCGTCTCATCGATATCCTTCAAGCGTCGCCGAAAACGATGGATGCCCTGATGCATCTCGATCTTCCGGCCGGCGTCGACATCGAACTCAAGGCGTAAGGAAACCTAACAAGAATAAGAAGGCTCGGAGCACACGCTCCGGGCCTTTTTTTGATCTACGCAGCTCAAAGGAGATTCCATGGAAGTCAAACCGACGTATCTCGGCACCATGATTTCATTGGCTACGGTTGCGTTCGGCCTTATTGCCGCCGGCGCATGGAATAAGTTCATCTCCGATTTCATCGCATTGTTTTTGAAGGCCGGCAACGGCGTCTGGGCCGAGTTGATCTACGCCGTCATCATTACGATCGTCGCGATTCTGGTCGTGCAAAGTCTCGGAAAGCTCGCTGAACGCCAAAGTGTCTGGCCGAAGGGCAAAGAGTAGCGCTCTTAGCGGTTCATGAACGATAGCACGACGCGTTTCTCGAATCGCGTTGACGACTACGTACGGTACCGGCCGACGTATCCGGCGGAAATTATCGATGCGATCGTCGAGGGATTCACGTCGCCCATCGTCGCGGACCTTGGGGCCGGCACCGGAATTTCCGCCGTCATACTTGCCCAATCAGGCGCGCGTGTGCATGCAGTCGAACCAAATGCTTTAATGCGGGGGGCGATTCGTCACGATGAGCGGATCAGCGTCGTCGACGGTACTGCAGAAGCAACGACGCTCCCCGACGCCTCCGTTGACGTCGTCACCGCATTTCAGGCGTATCACTGGTTCGATCCGGCTGCAGTTCTGGAAGAAGCGGTTCGCATTGGACGAACGCGCGTGCGCTTTGCCGCGGTGTGGAACCATCGCGATCGCAACGACGAACTGACTGCCCAGTATGAATCGATCATCGATCGATACGACGTCAGCCGAGGCGGCATCGATCGAAACCGAAGAGCCGGAACGGTGCTCGACGATTTGCGGCGCACTGGTTGGACCGATGTACGCACCGTTGAAGCGTCTCATGAGCATCCGCTCAACTGGGAAGCGATGATCGGTTTCGTTCGTTCAGCTTCGTATTTGCCGCGAGAAGGCGATGCATACGACGCAATGGCAGGCGAACTTCGCGCTGTCTACGATCGACAGGCCGCGGCGGGCAATGTGCGCTTTCGATGGACGACCCGGGCGTATATCGGGGAGCGTTACCCGGCACAATGACCTAGGCGCCAGGTCCGCGAACGAGCGAGCATGCCAATCGAGCTCAGAGAATCGCGTTCGCGGACATTTCACGGCACGAAGCGCCGCATTTTCCATTTGCTCGAAGAGATGGGCACGTCGGGCGATCAAATTTGGCCGTTTGCTTCACAACCGTTCATGCGTTCGCCGGGCCCCTTGACCCCCGATCGCACTGAGGAGTGGCATCTCGGCATTCATGCGCTGCTGCAAGAAGTCGTTCCTGAGGAACGCATCGTGTGGCGCATCCTCAACGAGGGGGTAGAAGGCACGCACGGTTACTATCTCTCGACGGAGGGGAAGCAGACGGTGCTTGAATACCGCATCGAGGGGAAGCTAACCGATACCGACGGACGCCTTCTCTGGCGTCGTATGGAAGATTCATTCGAGCGTTCCACCGAAGCGCTCTTCGATAAGCTTACGCGAGTTTTAAAACGCTGATGCAGCATCGCCACCTTGGAAAAAATGGTCCGGACGTTTCGGCGCTCGGACTCGGATGCATGGGCATGTCCGAATTTTACGGCGAGGCCGATGACGCAGAATCGATCCGAACGATTCATCGCGCGCTCGAACTCGGAATCACGATGCTCGACACTGCCGACATGTACGGCGCCGGGCGCAACGAAGCGCTCGTGGGTAAAGCGATCGCTGATCGGCGCAGCTCCGTTTTTCTCGCGACGAAGTTCGGCATCGTTCGTGATCCCGAGAATTCGGCCGCGCGCGGCATCAGCGGCAAACCTGATTACGTGAAAACTGCCTGCGATTCATCGCTCAAACGCTTGGGAATCGATCATATCGATCTCTACTACCAGCACCGCGTCGATACGGCGACGCCGATTGAAGAAACCGTCGGCGCGATGGCCGATTTGGTAAAGGCCGGAAAGGTGCGCTACCTGGGACTCTCTGAAGCGAGCGCGGAGAGTATCGATCGCGCCGCGTCGGTTCATCCCATCACCGCCTTGCAAAATGAATGGTCACTCTGGTCGCGCGACCTGGAAGAAAACGGTCAACTCGATGCAGCGCGCCGGCACGGAATTGGCATCGTTGCCTATTCGCCGTTGGGTCGCGGTTTTTTGACGGGAGCGCTCACGTCGCCGGCGGACTTTGATGACGATGACTTTCGCAAGAGCTCACCCCGCTTTCAGGGTGAGAACTTTCAAAAGAATCTCGAACTCGTACGATATGTCGAGCAGCTTGCGAATAAGAAGGGCTGCAGCGCTTCCCAACTTGCACTGGCGTGGGTGCTTCATCACGGCGACGACGTGGTACCGATTCCCGGAACGAAGCATGTGAAGTACTTGGAAGAGAATGCGCGGGCCATCGACGTGTGCCTCTCGGAAGACGAAATGCGTCAGATCGATCAGGTCTTTCCCATCGACGCGGCCGCCGGCAAGCGCTACAGCGATATGAGCTTCGTGAACCGATGACGACGCTGAAAAGCAAAGGCGCAGCGCCGCCGGATTCCGTTGATTTTCTCGGCGTCGATGCATTACTGTCGGATGAAGAACGCTTGATCCGCGACACCGTTCGCACCTTTGTGCGTCATCGCGTGCTGCCGAATATCGAAACGTGGTTTGAGGAAGGGTTTCTGCCGCGCGAACTCGGCCGAGAGATGGGCCGCCTTGGATTGCTCGGCATGCATCTGCAAGGTTACGAGTGCCCGGGAGCGAGTGCCGTCGCGTATGGCATCGCTTGCATGGAACTTGAAGCCGGTGATGCCGGTGTGCGCAGCTTTGCTTCGGTGCAAGGTTCGCTTGCGATGTATGCGATCTACCGGTGGGGCAGCGAGGAGCAGAAACGCGAGTTATTGCCGGCGATGGCGCGTGGCGAAGCAATCGGTTGTTTCGGTTTGACCGAGCCTGATTTCGGCAGTAATCCGGCCGGGATGCGGACCTTTGCGCGCCGTGACGGCAGCGATTGGGTGATCAACGGAACAAAGATGTGGATTACCAACGGTTCCATTGCGGACGTTGCAATCGTTTGGGCCAACACGGACGACGGAATTCGCGGCTTCATCGTTCCCACGAACGCTCCAGGCTTCAGTGCAACGAACATTCACAAGAAGATTTCTTTGCGCGCGTCGATCACGAGCGAACTCGTTTTGCAGGACGTGCGCCTTCCGGCGCAAGCGCAACTGCCGGGAGCGCAAGGACTTCGCGGTCCGCTCGCCTGTTTGAACGAAGCGCGTTTCGGCATCATTTGGGGCGCGATGGGGGCGGCGCGAACATGCTATGAAACCGCGCTCGACTATTCGAAAACGCGCGTGCAATTCGATCGCCCGATCGGCGGTTTCCAAATAACGCAAGAGAAGCTCGTAAACATGCTGCTCGAGCTGAACAAAGGAACGCTGCTTGCGCTCCACCTCGGACGGTTGAAAGACGAAGGAACGCTCCATTCATCGCATGTGAGCTTCGGCAAATTGAACAACGTGCGTGAAGCGCTGGCCATCTGCCGCGAAGCGCGCACGATTCTCGGGGCGAACGGCGTGACGCTGGAATATCCGGTGATTCGCCACATGAACAACCTCGAGTCCGTCCTGACCTACGAAGGCACGAGCGAAGTCCATACGCTGATCCTCGGCCAGCAGATCACGGGAATCGCGGCATTTACTTGATCCGCCGTATCGACAAAACCGCCTGCGCGTGGAGCGGAATCATCGTAGGATAGCCACGTGATCCGGCCTGCGCACAACGGCGATTTCTCGACCGACCCTCAACGCCTGCTCGTTTTGGCTGGCTACGCGTCGATCATCGGCGTTGTCGCGGCACTTCTTGCCAAGCTGCTGTTGATGTTGATCGGCGTCATCACGCACGCCGTGTACTTTGGAACCCTGGGTACCACGCTCGTACAGCCTGATCCGCGGCACTGGGGCGCGATCGCGATTGTCATACCTGCGCTTGGCGGTCTCGTCGTCGGACTGATTGCGCGCTACGGATCGGAGAAAATTCGCGGGCACGGCATTCCTGAGGCGATTCAATCGATTCTCGACCGCGATAGCGTCATTCAAGCCAGGGTCGCGTTCTGGAAACCGATCGCTTCTGCGATCACCATTGGAACGGGTAGCCCTTTTGGTGCCGAAGGACCGATCATTATGACCGGCGGTGCGTTCGGCTCGCTCGTTGCACAATATCTTCATTTGTCGTCGATGGAGCGGCGCACGCTGCTTGTCGCTGGTGCGGCCGGTGGCATGGCAGCAACGTTCGGCGCGCCGATCGCTTCCGTGCTGATCGCCGTGGAATTGTTGCTGTTCGAGTGGCGCCCGCGAAGCTTTATTCCGGTTGCCGTCGCGGCATTCGTCGCGGAACTCGTCCGCGTCGCGATCATCGGCAACGCCGCGCCATTTGCGCTTGCTGCGCCTCATGACGTGCCGGTGACTTGGATCGGCTGGGCGTCCATTGTCGGCGTGTGCGGTGGAATCGTTTCGCTTGTAATGACGCGCCTGGTCTATGCAACCGAAGACGCGTATGCAAAATTGCCCGTTCATTGGATGTGGTGGCCTGCGATCGGCGGTATCGTTACAGGAATTGGCGGGTGGTTCGCGCCGGCCGCACTCGGAGTGGGTTATCCCACCATCGCCGGGATGGTGAATGGAAGTCTCGCCCTTGCGGCCGTCGCCGCCATCATCTGCGTAAAAATCGTCATTTGGATCGTCAGCTTATCGTCGGGAACTTCGGGTGGTGTGCTTGCCCCGCTGCTGATGATCGGCGCTGCGATGGGGACGTTGCTCGCGACACTGATTCCGGCGCACGATTCGTCGACATGGGCGATCGTCGGTATGGCAGCGCTGATGGGCGGAACGATGCGCTCACCGTTCATGGGGACGTTTTTCGCCCTCGAAACAACGCACGCGTGGAGTCTTGCACCCGAAGTCTTTGTGGGGTGCGTTGCGGCGACCGCGTTTACGGTCATCTTCGTACCGCGCTCGATTCTGACCGAGAAGCTGGCGCGCCGTGGGATGCACGTCGCCAGAGAATATTCCGTCCACCCGCTGGAATTGATCGCGGTCGGAGAGATCATGCGCAGCGAGACCGGCCTGCCCCGGCCGAAATACGCGGTCCACGTGAACGATCGCGTGCGAACCGCGGCGAACCTGATGGCCCGAACCGGCCATCGCATCCTGGCCGTTCTCGACGACGATGAAACGTGGATCGGCATCGTGCGCTTTGACGATTTCTTACCGGCGTGGCGCAAAGGATTGCGCGCCGAACAACATCGCAAGCGCGTTCGCCGCATCAGAGTCGCGCGCCGTCCCCGTACCAAAACGGCGTCGCTTCAGCGCTCGTCTCACGGTGAAGACGGCTCCGAAACACGCTGAGGAAGAAAATAAGAGGCTGCACGATGCGTGCAACCTCTCTTTTTCATTGACCGGTCGTGCGTTTACGGGACGACCACGTAGAACGTTGCGGTGGGAGAATTACCGGGCGAGTCGTTGATTGAGAACGTTTCCGTGCATCCGGCGGGCGCCGTCGCACTGCCTTGAACCGTGAAGGTGTTCGTCGTGGAATTCTGCTCTGGTGTCAAGGTGATCTGAACGCAATCGCTGCCCGAAGAACTCGTGTACGTGTACGTGCCCGGCATCGACGTTGCTGTGTCGGTCGTTACGCTGAAGGTGGTCCCGGCGGTACGCGATAACGAAATCGGATTGCTCTGCGAGCTCGCCGGCGACTGCGAAACGACCTGCGGGAACACGTACGGCGTGGCTGTTGGTGAGGCAGTAGGCGATGCTGTTGGTGAAGCGGTGGGAGACGCAGTCGGCGACGCTGTTGGTGAGGCGGTAGGAGATGCAGTCGGCGATGCTGTTGGTGAGGCGCTTGGCGACGACGATGGAGACGTTGTCGGCGTTGCGGTCGACACGGGAGCCGGCGTTGCGATGGCGCTGCCATCATAGATCGCAAAGTACGCCGATTGTCCCTCTTGCAGAGAAATCGTTCCGGTTTGCGCCGTGAAACTTGCTGAACCGTTGCTGATCGTAACCGGTCCGTCAACGGTCATCCACTGATTGTTCGAAAGCATGGCGACGTACACTGAACCCGACAGCGTCGCGGGAAGCGACAGCGTAAAGCCGGGAATTCCGTTGAGCGTTAGGTTCGTCGTCGCGGTAACTGTAACGTAAAAAAGCGGCGTCGCTGTTGAAGTGCTCATCGGTCGTACGCCCGAATGGTGCAAACTCAACGCCGGAACGCCGGCTGGGTTTGAAACGGACAAAGCAACATTCGCGCTACCCGTGCCGCTCGGCACCGCGATCGAACCGCCAAAACCGCTCACGTTTGGGAGTGAGGCCGTGGTCGCCGTTGTGCCGGCTGTTATGCTTTGCGTCGTTGGAGTCGTCGGTTGAACTGTGGGCGCGGTGGTAGGAAGTGGATTTGAGCTGCCGCTGCCACCGCCACCGCAGGCGGCGAGTAGCGCGGAAACAGCCAGTGCAACTGCAAGACGGCCGTTACACCCGAAGCGAGACATGAAAAAAAACCTCCTGCTAAAAGCATAGAAATGGACGGCTGCTTATTGTGCGCGTCTCATTGACGTTCCGCTCGAGCAAACGCGATCTTTACGCAGAGGCGTGAACTAGTAGTGCCATGCAGCGACGTTCCAAAATGGCGTCGTTACCGCTGTTGTCTGGCCCTGAAGACGGTTCGGAAACGCATTGATCGAGACCGTTTGATACAGAACGTCAAGCGGAAGATCGCGCGCGAGAATCGTTTGCGCGATACGGTAGTCGGAGGCGCGCTGCTTTCGATCGTAGGTCGTCTGAGCGTGATAAAGCAGACGATCCAAGGCCGGATTACAGTACCGTGGTTTGTTGAAACCGTGCGGCGGCATTCGACTACAAGCGAACTGATCCGTAACATCGGGATCGAAACCCGCGATAAAGGGATAGAGCGCGAGTTGATAACCTCCACCGTATAGCGGCCCGTTGGGATCCACGAGCGACGCGATCGGAAGACGGCGAATCGTTAGTTGCACGCCGACGGCGCGTTCCGCCGCCTGGATTTCAGTAGCCATCGCAATATTGCTCGGCTTATCGGTACGAACGATAAGATCGAAGCTTAACGATTGACCGCCCTTGCGGCGAATGCCGTCGTCACCGAGGTTCCAGCCGGCTTGTTCCAGCAACGCGCCAGCGGTTTGCGGATCGCTCGGCGGCATCGCGAATGCGCGCGCGTCGTACGCCCATTCGAAGAGCCCACGCCCGGGGTCTACAGCGCGCCTCGAATCGCGGAGCGTCTTGTTCACGATGGTGCGTGCATCGAACGCGGACGCCAAGGCGCGACGAACGCGTCGATCGCGTAAAACCGGATCCTGCGTATTGAAGAAGATCGCGCCGGTTCCATCGATCAGAATGCGATTGACACGGATGCCGTCGATTGCACGAAGTTGCGAGAGTTGCGAATCGTCGGCATTCACATACGCGTCGGCTTCCCGAGATCGCAACATTTCGATCGCCGTCGACGACGAGGCGACGAATTGCAGCGTGAGCCGCTTGATGTGCGGCACGCCGCCGTAGTAGTACGGGTTGGCGCGCAGCTCGAGATTCTGGTCGCGGTTCCATCGCTCTACTCTATAGGGGCCGCTCCCGAGGGGTTTTGTGTCAAGTGAGAATTGCGACGAGCCGTCAACGTCGTGGCTCGAGAGGATCGGCACGGCATTTCCGGGACCGCACAGATAGAGGACGACGGATGAGAGGGGATGCCGTAGGCGTACGCGCACGGTCAAGCGATCGGTCGCCGTCACCGACGCGACGTCGCCGAACCCCATTCGCGAGGGGATGCCGGAGTTCGGCTGAGCCATTCGCGCAATCGTTGCGACCACGTCGTATGCGGTCAACGATGAACCGTCGGAAAAACGAAGGTCGCGCCGCAAGTGATATACGACCGTCAGACCGTCGGCGCTGATTCCGCCATTTTCCATGCTCGGCACGGCGAGAGCCGCATCGGGAACGAGATTCCCGTGATCGTCGATCTTCACCAGATAGGTGAAAAGGAGCGCCGCGAGCCCCTGAGCACCGAAGCCTGAGGCAAAAACCGGGTTGAGGGAACTGTAGCCTTGGGTCTGAACGATGACCAAATCCGGCCTCGGCGAAAGCGCTCGGCCGCACCCGGCCAGGCCCCACACCAGAAGTGCCACCGCGAGGAATCGCATCACCCCCCGTTTCGCCTCGTGGACTTCGCGACCCTGAGGGTTGACGGGCATCGGACCTCCTGATACACTGCCGAGGTTGTGGTCCACACCGGTCCGCGGGTCTTTCCGCGTGCCGGTAAAGAAAAAAGGCAGTACGCCTGGACCCGTTGTTTACTAACTAGGACGAGGATACACATGAAAAACATCCTTGGCCGCAAGGTTGGGATGACGAGCGTGTTCACCGAGGACGGCCGGTACGTACCGGTCACGGTGATCGAAGCCGGTCCCTGCACGGTCGTGGAACGCCGCTCGAAAGAGACGCATGGATATGATTCCGTCGCGCTCGGCTTCGGCGCGGTCAAAAAGAACCGCGTCACCCGTGCCCTTGCTGGACATTTCAAAAAACAAGGCGTCGAAGCAACGCGCTTCGTGCGCGAGTTCCGCGATGACATCGATGGCGTCGAAGTGGGACAGACCATTACCGTTTCCGGTTTCGAACCGGGTGACCGCGTCGACATCGTCGGCATCACGAAAGGTCACGGCTTTGCCGGCGGCATCAAGCGTCACAACTTTTCAGGCGGCGGCGCAAGCCACGGTTCGATGATCCATCGGCAGCCGGCATCGAACGGCGACACCAATGCCGGACGCACTGTTAAAGGAAGCCGCCGCCCCGGTCATTTCGGCGTCGATCGCACTACGCATCAAAATTTGGAAGTCGTCCGCGCGGACGCCGAGCGCAATCTGCTGCTCGTTCGCGGTCCGGTCCCGGGCCCGAAGAACGCTCTGGTCGTCGTTCGCAAGAGCGTCAAGACCAAGAAGGCCGTGGGAGCATAACGATGCCGAACGTTATCGACGCAACCGGCAAGATCGTCCGCGACGTGCAAACGCCGGCGGTCTTCGAAAAAGATTACAGCACCAAAGCGCACACGATTTTCCGTGCTGTCTACCGCGAACTCGCAAGCCCACGCGCGGGTACCGCTTCGACCAAGAAGCGCGACGAAGTTTCGGGCGGCGGACGTAAACCGTGGAAGCAAAAAGGCACCGGCCGCGCCCGTCAGGGTTCGATCCGCTCGCCGCAGTGGCGCCACGGCGGCGTGACCTGGGGACCGCAGCCGCGCTCGTACGTCAGCGATCTGAACAAGAAAGAGCGCAAGCTCGCGTTCATCGCCGCGCTTTCGGACCGTTTCCGTAACGGCGCCGTGACCGTGCTCGACGCCGACAACTTTTCGATCACCAAGACCGCGGATTTCGCGAAGCTGATTTTCGGCAGCGCGAAGGACGCGAAGAAGGGGCCGACGACGCTCGTCGTGCTCGGTCATCAGGAAGCAAGCGCCGATGCGATCGCGCGTGTTGCCGCCAACCTCGCGAAGGTTGACGTCACCAACACGAATGCGCTCGACGTCAAAGATGTGTTGCGCTTCCAGCGCATCATCTTCACGACCGCAGCGTTTGAAACGATCAACGCTTCGTTCGGCAACGGGGGCAACAAGTAATGGACGCACGCGATGTCATCCTGTCGCCGCGCATCACCGAAAAGTCGATGGCGTCGGCTCTCGGCCAGCAGTACACGTTCGTCGTGCACGAAGCGGCAACCAAGACTCAGATCCGCCATGCGATCGAAGAGATCTTCGGCGTGAACGTGCTCAAGGTCAACACCGTGAACGTTCGCGGCAAGTCCCGTAGCTTCGCACGCAAAGGCGTGAAAACGCACGGCAAGCAAAGCGATTTCAAAAAAGCGATCGTCACCATCAAGCCGGGTCAGAAGATCGAACTCGGCGGCGTCAACTACTTCGAGCAATAAAGATGCCTGTAAAGAAATATCGTCCGACTAGCCCCGGCCGTCGCTTCATTACGACGATGGATTTCTCCGACATCTCGAAGGTCGAGCCGGAGAAGTCGCTTCTCGAAGTGCGCAAGAAGCACTCGGGCCGCAACAACAACGGCCACATCACCGTTCGCCACAAAGGCGGCGGCACGCGCAAGCAGTATCGCATCATCGACTTCAAGCGTTCCAAGGACGGCATACCGGCCAAGGTCGCGACGGTCGAGTACGATCCGAATCGCTCTTGCGCGCATTGCGCTGCTGCACTACAAGGACGGCGAGAAGCGCTACATCCTTGCACCGCTCGGCCTGAAGGTCGGCGACATGGTGGAATCGGGAGCGGGCGCCGACATCAAACCCGGCAACTGTCTTCCGATCAAGAACATTCCGGTCGGTACCGTCATTCACAACATCGAGCTGCGCCCCGGACAGGGTGGTAAGCTCGTGCGTTCAGCCGGCGTCGCGGCGCAGCTGATGGCGAAAGAAGATGAGTATTCGCAAGTGCGTATGCCGTCGGGCGAAGTCCGGCGCATTCACATCAACTGCCGCGCGACCGTCGGTCAGCTCGGTAACGTTGAGCACGAAAACCAAGTGATCGGAAAAGCCGGCCGCTCGCGCCATCTCGGTAAGCGTCCGTCGGTTCGCGGTATCGCGATGAACCCGGTCGATCACCCGCATGGCGGTGGTGAAGCGCGTTCGACCTCGGGTCGTCCGCCGACGACGCCGTGGGGCCAAATGACGATGGGTAAGAAGACGCGCCGCAACAAGCGCACCACGAAGATGATCGTTCGTAAGCGGGGTTCCAAGTAATGGGTCGCAGTCTCAAAAAAGGTCCGTTCGTTGCGGACCACCTTCTGAAGAAGGTCGAGAAGATGAATGAGACGCGTGAGAAGCGCGTCATCAAGACATGGAGCCGCGCGTCGACGATCGTTCCGTCGATGGTCGGTCACACGATCGGCGTGCACAACGGAAAAGCGCATGTGCCCGTCTACGTTACCGAAAACATGGTCGGTCACAAGCTCGGTGAGTTCGCGCCGACGCGCAACTTCCGTGGCCACGGTGGCGACAAGGCTGGTGTGAAGTAATGGCTGATACGCAAGCAGCGCAACAAGCCGTTGCGCATTTGAAATTCGTGCGCATGGGTCCGCGTAAGCTTCGTCGCGTCGCCGACGCGATTCGCGGCAAGCGTGTGAGCGAAGCGCTCGTGATGTTGCAATTCGCCGGCGTGTACGCGTCGGAGCCGATCGAGAAACTCGTGCGCAGTGCCGTCGCCAATGCCGGCAACAACCACGACATGAATACCGACGAGCTGTACATTACGCGCATCACGGTCGATGGCGGCCCCGGTGGCCGTTTCACCAAACGCCTGGATCCGCGTGCTCAAGGGCGCGCGTACTTCAAGCGCAAGCGTCTTTCGCACGTGACGGTCGTCGTCAGCGAAACCGCCGCCGCAGAAAAAGCGCAAAGCGCGCCCGGGTGCGTCGGTCAACGTGAAACGGGCGACCACGCGTCGTGCCGCTTCCACCACCAAGCGCACTGCAAAAACCGCGGAGGCAACCGCCTAACTTATGGGTCAAAAAATTCATCCGGTCGGCCTTCGTCTGGGCATCACGCGCACGTGGGACAGCCGTTGGTTCGAGAAAAAACACTACATCGATTGGCTGCACGAAGACGTCAAGATTCGTCAGTTCTTCAATAAGTGGATGCGCTCGGCGGCGATCAGCAAAGTCGAGATCGAACGCCGCGCCAATCAAGCGCGCGTGATCGTGAACACCGCGAAGCCGGGCATCATCATCGGCAAGCGCGGCGTCGGCATTGAAGACATCCGCAAGAACCTTGAAAAGCTCACCGGCAAGAACGTGCAAGTGAACGTGATGGAGATCAAGCATCCGGAGTTGGATGCTCGTCTCGTCGCGCAAAATATCGTCGATCAGCTCGAGAAGCGTATCGCGTTCCGCCGCGCGATGAAGCAAGCCATCATGCGTACCATGAAGGCCGGCGCGCGCGGCGTGAAAGTGCAAGTCTCGGGGCGCCTCGGTGGTGCTGAAATCGCGCGCACCGAGCGCAATGCCGATGGTAAGGTGCCGCTGCACACGCTGCGCGCCGATATCGACTACGCGCATGTCGAGGCGTTTACGACGTTCGGACGCATCGGCGTGAAAGTGTGGATCTATCGTGGCGAAGTGCTGCCGGATCAACCGCGCAACACCAACACGGTCGATCGTGCCGACCGCCAAGGCGGCGGCGGATTCCGCGATCGTCGCGACCGCGGTGCACGTGGTGGACGTGGACGCGGCGGTAACGCCGGCGGCCCGCCTCGCCCGCAACAAACGACGAACGCTACGGAAGCAACGACCGACGCCGAGGCTTTCGCAAGTGACATCGCACCGGCGGAATTACCGTCGGGCGAAGGGAGTGCTGAATAACCATGTTGACGCCAAAGCGAGTTAAATGGCGTAAGGTGCAGCGCGGTCGTATGACCGGGCGCGCATTGCGCGGCAGCACGCTGACATTCGGCGAGTACGGTCTGCAGGCGATGGAGCCGTGCTGGATGACCAATCGCCAAATCGAAGCAGCACGTATTGCCATGACGCGTCACATCAAACGCGGCGGTAAAGTGTGGATCAAGGTATTCCCGGACAAACCGGTCACCAAGAAACCCGCTGAAGTTCGCATGGGTGCCGGTAAAGGTAACCCCGAGTTCTGGGTCGCCGTCGTGCGCCCGGGACGCGTGCTGTTCGAACTTTCCGGTGTTGCACCGGATGTTGCGAAAGAAGCGCTGCGTCTTGCCGCTGCTAAATTGCCGATCGGCACCAAAGTCATCGCCCGCGAGGAGGCCACGGCATGAAAAAGGCTGACTTAAGCGAGCTGCGCGGTCTGACCGTTGCGGAACTGCAACAGAAGGCCCGCGATACGAAGTCTGAGCTGTTCAATCTGCGCTTTGCGCTACGCACCGGGCACCTCACCGATTTCAGCAAGATCAAAGAGATGCGTCGTGCGTACGCACAGATTCAGACCGTCATTTCCGAAAAGCGGATGGCCGAGGAGCAGCATGGAGCAGCATAACGAGAACACGCGGGTCGTCAACCGCCGCGTGAAGCAAGGGCGCGTCGCGTCCAACAAAATGGACAAGACGATCGTCGTTGTGACGGAAACGCGCGTGCCGCACCCGACGTACGGCAAGATCGTTCGCAAGTCGACACGCTTCAAAGCGCACGACGAGCAGAACCAAGCCAACATCGGCGACATCGTACGCATCATGGAGTGCCGTCCGCTCTCACGCGACAAGCGTTGGCGTTTGGTCGAGATCGTCGAGCGAGCGAAGTAATCATGATTCAGCAAGAAACAAGGCTCAAAGTAGCCGATAATTCCGGCGCTCGTGAACTGCTGGTGATCCACATCAGCGGCGGCAGCCGTCATAACTACGCACACGTCGGCGACATCGTCGTCGGTACCGTCAAAAGCGCGATCCCCGGCGCGGCCGTGAAAAAAGGCCAAGTCGTCAAAGCGGTGATCGTTCGTACGTCGGCGCCGATCCGCCGCGCCGATGGTTCGGTCGTCCGTTCCGACGACAATGCGTGCGTCATCATCAAAGGCGACAAGGACAACCTCGATCCGCGTGGGACGCGCGTCTTCGGACCGGTTATGCGCGAGTTGCGCGATCGTGGGTTCTTGAAGATCGCCTCGCTCGCTCCGGAGGTTCTCTAACGATGGCGCAGATCGTCAAAGGCGATACCGTCATGATTCGTCGCGGCCACGAGAAAGGCAAACGCGGCGTGGTCAAGGCCGTATTTCCGGACGCCGGTAAGGCGACCGTCGAGGGGCTCAACATCGTCAAGCGTCACACGAAGCAGGGCCAGCAGAGCGGCGCGATGAGCGCGCAGCAAACCGGCGGAATCATCGAAAAGGAAGCGCCGCTGCCGATTTCCGCACTGCAATACGTCTGCGAGAAGTGCAAGACGCCGACGCGCTTGAAGCGCGGACGCACGGCAGACGGCATTGCGCACCGCGTGTGCGTGAAGTGCGGCGAGCCCGCGCGCGACTCGGCAAAGGGAGCATAACCGATGGCAAACCGTTTGAAAGAAAAGTACCAGGGCGCGGTTCGCACGCAACTGCAGGACAAGTTCTCGTACAAGAACGTCAACCAGATTCCGAAACTGGAGAAGGTTGTCATCAACATGTCGGTCGGTGAAGCGATCACCAACTCGAAGGCGCTCGATGCAGCGGTCAGCGAGTTGCAAGCGATCAGCGGTCAAAAGCCGATCATCACGAAGGCGAAGAAGTCGATCGCGGCATTCAAGCTGCGCGAAGGCATGAACATCGGCGCGAAGGTAACCCTGCGCGGCGAGCGGATGTACGTCTTCCTCGACAAGCTGTTCAATATCGTGCTTCCGCGTATTCGTGACTTCCGCGGACTGCCGCCGAAGTCGTTCGACGGCCGCGGCAACTACAATCTCGGCCTGCGCGAGCAGCTCGTCTTTCCGGAGATCAACTTCGATAAGGTCGACAAAGCGCGCGGCATGGACATCACCATCGTTACGACGGCGAAGTCGGACGAAGAAGCGACGGAGTTTCTGACTGCAATGGGTCTGCCGCTCCGGAAAGGCAACGCATAAATGGCAAAAACCAGCATGATCGTCAAAGCGAACCGTACGCCGAAGTTCGGCGTGCGCGCCCACAACCGTTGCAAGTTGTGCGGACGTCCGCGTGGGTATCTGCGCAAATTTGCCATGTGCCGCATTTGCTTCCGTGAGAACGCGCACAAAGGCGTCGTTCCCGGTGTCACCAAGGCGTCGTGGTAAGGGAGAGTAGAGAGTAAATGGCTGCAATCACCGATCCCGTCGCAGATCTCCTGACGCGCATTCGCAACGCGAATACGGCCAACCATAAGTCGGTCGATATTCCGGCGTCGCGCGTGAAAGCGGCGATCGCACAGATTCTGAAGGACGAAGGCTTCATCGAGGATTTCGAGCGCATGAACGACGGGCCGCAAGGCACGCTGCGCGTAAGTCTGAAGTACGGTCCGGAAAAAGAAAAGATCATCACCGGCCTGCGCCGCATCTCGCGTCCCGGCTTGCGCGTCTACACGGGCAAGACCGAGATTCCGCGTGTACTCGGCGGCTTGGGGCTGGTCATCATTTCAACGTCGCAGGGCATCATGTCGGGCAAACGGGCGAAAAAGCTCGGCGTCGGCGGCGAAGTCCTGGCATACGTTTGGTAGGGGCTGTACATGTCACGTATTGGAAAATTGCCGGTTGCCGTCCCAAACGGCGTCAACGTTACGCTCGGTGAAGGCGAAGTCGCCGTCAAAGGGCCGAAAGGCGAGCTGCGTCAACAGATTCTTTCGCAAGTCGTCGACGTCAAACTCGAAGACGGCAAAGTGATCGTCGAGCGCAAGGGCGAGGCGAAGCCGCATCGTTCGGCGCACGGTCTCACGCGCACGCTGATCGCCAACATGGTCGAAGGCGTGTCAGAAAGGCTTTCGTAAGAGCCTTGAGATTCAAGGCGTCGGTTATCGTGCCGCCAAGTCGGGCGAAAAACTGAACCTGACGCTTGGGTATTCGCACCCGGTCGTATTCGAACCGCCGACGGGTATTTCGCTCTCGGTCGAAGGCACGAACAAAATTCACGTTGACGGCATCGACAAGCAACAAGTCGGTCAAGTCGCTGCGAAGATTCGCTCCCTGCGCCCGCCGGAGCCGTATAAAGGCAAAGGCGTTCGGTACGAAGGCGAAGTCATTCGCAAGAAACTCGGTAAGGCCGGAAAGGCAGGCAAGAAATAATGGCGCGCGTTTCCAAGGCAGATAGCCGCCGCTCGCGTCACGAGCGCCTGCGCAAGAAGGTTTCCGGTTCGCCGGCGTGCCCGCGCTTGATGGTTCGCCGGACGTTGCATCATATTTATGCAACGGTCGTCGACGACAGTGCCGGACACACTCTCGTCGCCGCATCGACGCGCGATAAGTCGGTCGCCGATTCACTCGAATCGAAGACCAACATCGATGCAGCCAAAGCCGTTGGTTCGGCGATCGCCTCGAAGGCGAAAGCAGCCGGAATCAGCGACGTCGTGTTCGATCGCGGCGGATACAAATATCACGGACGCGTGCAAGCATTAGCCGATGCGGCGCGTGAAGCGGGGCTGAATTTCTGATGAATTATCGTGGTGGTGGTCGCGATCGCGACAACAGTGGATTCGAAGAGACCGTCGTGCGCGTCAATCGTGTCGCGAAGGTCGTCAAAGGCGGTAAGCGTTTCAGCTTCAGCGCGCTCGTCGTCGTCGGCGACCGCAAGGGTAAGGTCGGATTTGCAATCGGCAAAGCCGGCGAAGTTCCCGAAGCGATTCGCAAAGCCGTCGAGCAAGCGAAGAAGAGTCTCGTAACCGTTCCGATGGTCGAGAAGACGATTCCGCACGAAGTGCGTTTGATCGTGGGCGCGGCCAGCGTGCTGTTGAAGCCGGCCGCACCGGGAACCGGCGTCATCGCCGGCGGCTCGATGCGCGCAGTGCTGGAACTCGCCGGCGTGCACGACATTCTTACCAAGTCGCTCGGCACGAACAATCCGATCAACGTCGTTCGCGCAACGGTCGAGGCGCTTCGTTCGCTGAAGACCGCCGAACAAGTAGCAACGCTGCGCGGCAAATCCGTCAAAGAGATTTTCGCCGCGTAATTTCGCATAAACCCAAGAGAAAGACAATGGCAGAAAAAAAGACGACAACCAAAAAGGCTGCTAGTGCAAAGTCCAGCACGAAGGCAGTCAGCGCCGCTTCGATCGCAACTGCGAGCGGATCCGTGATGACGCTTGGTGCACTCAAACCCGCCAAGGGCAGCTGGCCGAAGCGTCAGCGCATCGGTCGCGGACACGGTTCGGGCATGGTGAAGACCGGCGGCGAAGGCGGCAAGGGTCAAACAGTGCGTTCCGGCGGCGGTAAGGGTCCCGCATTCGAAGGCGGTCAAACGCCGTGGGCGCGTCGTCTCCCGCATGCTCGCGGATACTCGCAGAAGGGCCGCGACACCGGTCACTTCCGCACGCGTTATGCGGTGATCAACCTACATCAGCTCGACGGCTGGGATGCAACCCTCGAAGTGTCGCCGGAATCGCTGAAAGAGCGCGGTCTTCTGAAATCATTGGAAGATGGCGTGAAGATTCTGGGCGGTGCGAAGTCCGGCAAGGCGCTTCCTTCGGGACTGCGTTTCCGCGACGTCGTGTTCTCGGCGAGCGCGCGTGAAGCGCTCAACGCGGCCGGCGCCAACCTTCCCGAAGAAGCAGCGAGCGACGCACAGTAGTGTTCGATAATCTTCGCGCGGCATTACTGGTCCCGGAGATCCGCAAGCGCGTCGGCTTCGTCCTTTTCGCGTTCGCGTGGTTCGTTTTCATGATCCACGTGCAACTACCGAACGTAAACGAAGCGGCGTGGCAGCACGTGTTGCAGAGCGGCGCCTTCTACAATCTGCTCGGGTTCCTCTCGGGCGGCGCGTTGCAGAAGCTCTCGATCATTGCGATGGGCATCACGCCCTACATCAACGCGTCGATCATCATGCAGTTGATGACGGTCGTCTTGCCGCAGCTCGAAGAGCTGGCGAAGAAAGGCGGCGAGGAAGGCCGCAAAAAGATCAGCCAGTACACCCGCTGGCTTACGATCGTCCTTGCGCTATTGCAAGGGACATTCATGGCAAATGCCATGCGCAATGCCGGCGTGTTCTACGATCAAGGCGTTCTGTACATGATCTTCGCGATCATCGCCATGGTCTCGGGCACGTTGTTCCTGATGTGGCTCGGCGAGCAGATCAGCGACAGGGGCATCGGTAACGGCGTTTCACTGATCATCTTTATCGGTATCGTGCTGCGCTATCCGCAATACGTCGTGCAGACGTACTCGTCGGCCTCGAGCGGCGGCGAATCGCTGCTGAATTTGGTGCTATACATCATCTTCGCGTTGATCATCATCGTCGGCATCATCTTCATGTACCAGGGCCAGCGGCGTGTGCCGGTTCAGCAAGCGCGCCGGGTGGTCGGTCGCAAGATGTTTGCCGGCCGGTCGACCTATATTCCGCTGCGTTTGAATAACGCGGGCGTTATTTCGATCATCTTCGCAATCTCGATCTTGTTGCTTCCGCAGCAGGCGCTGTCGTGGTTCAACCGCGGCGGCAACGCAAGTGGCATCGTCGGTGACATCTCGACGTTCCTGAACGTCTATTTCAGCCCGAACGGCCCGATCTACAACATCGTCTATTTCTTCCTGGTCGTCATCTTCACGTTCTTCTACAGCTCGATCGTGATCAACACGCGCGACGTGGCGGATAACCTGAAGAAGACGGGCGCGTTCATCCCGGGCATCCGTCCGGGCGAACCGACCGTGGCGTACCTGAACAAGATTTTGATGCGTCTCACGACCGCTGCGGCGATTTTCCTCGGGCTGCTGGCCGTATTGCCGGGCGCACTCCAACGCGGACTCTCCGTGACGACGTTCTATCTTGGCTCGACGTCGCTCTTGATCGTCGTCGGCGTGGCTCTGGACACAATCACCCAAATCGAAGCACGCCTTGCGATGCGGGATTATCGCGGGTTCATCAAACGCTGATGCCCCTCGACATCGTTCTGCTCGGCGGTCCGGGCGCAGGAAAAGGCACGCAGGCGCAGATTTTGCAGAGCCGTTTCGGCTATCGTCAAATCTCGACCGGTGACTTGTTGCGCGAACATCGCAACCGCGGAAGCGAACTCGGGAAAGCCGCGCAAGGCTTCATGCAGCGCGGCGAACTCGTTCCCGATGAGTTGATTATTAAGATGGTTGAAGGCGAACTGCGTGACGATTCCGCGGTGCTCTTTGACGGGTTCCCCCGTACGGTCGCACAGGCAGAAGCACTCGACGCGTTGTTGCAAGCGCGCGGGCGTGGGGTGCCGCACGCCGTGTATTTCAAGATCGAACGCCCGCTGCTCGAACAGCGGCTGCTCGGACGTTGGACGAACCCGCGCACGGGACGCGTCTATCACGAAACGTTCAACCCGCCGCACGTTGCTGGTGTCGACGACGGAGACGGCGGTGAATTGATCCAGCGCGAAGACGACAAACCCGAAACGATCAAAAAACGCCTAGACGTCTTCGAAGCCCAGACGTTGCCGCTGGTCGAGTATTACGGCCGCTCCGATTCAAACCGTATGGTCGCGATCGACGCAACGCAACCGGTCGGCGCGGTGACGCACGACCTGCTGCACGCCATTGGGGTGGAGCACGCGCACTAAATGGTCACGTTGAAATCGCCGCGTGAGATCGAAACGATGCGCCGCAGCGGCAAGATCACCTCGAAGGTGCTCACCGACTTGATGCAAGCGGTGCGACCTGGAATTTCGACGCGCGATCTCGATCGTATGGCCGAGAAGGGCATTCGCGAGCTCGGCGGCGTGCCGACGTTCAAAGGCTATCACGATTATCCCGCATCGATTTGCGCGTCGGTCAACGACGAAGTCGTGCACGGTATCCCGGGCGACTACCTCTTGCGCGAAGGCGACTTGCTGTCGATCGACATCGGCACGACCTTCGAAGGCTATGTGAGCGACAGCGCCGTGACGGTGCCCGTGGGAAACATTTCCGCCAATGCGCGTCGTTTGCTCGACGTTACGCAAGAATGCCTGATGGCCGGCATCGCGCAGATGCGCAAGGGTAATCACCTCGGCGATATCGGGGCGGCGGTCCAAAAGCACGCCGAAGAGGCCGGCTATGGAGTCGTGCGTGAGCTGGTCGGCCACGGGGTCGGGACGGCGATGCACGAGGAGCCGCAGGTTCCGAATTACGGCAAAGCCGGAGCAGGGCTCGTCCTGCGTCCCGGGCTGGTCATCGCCATCGAGCCGATGATCACCGAGGGCGATTACCGGGTCGAGATCCTCAAGGACGGCTGGACAGTTGTCACCGCAGATGGTAAACTCGCAGCGCACTTCGAGCATACAATCGCCGTGACCGAAGAAGGCCCAAAGATCCTTACGCTCCGCACGTATGGTGAACACCCGGACGTGGAACTTTACCGGCCTAAAGAAGAAGCGGTTGCTTAAGTTGTGCGCAAGCATATTTTCACCAGCGGCTCTGCCGCTGGACGCCATCCCGGCTTGAAAACAGCTCGAGCATCGTGCGCAAGGTTCGAAAAGGATAGTTAGAGTCATGAAAGTTCGTCCATCCGTCAAAAAGATTTGCGACAATTGCAAAGTGATCCGCCGCCACGGTAAGGTGCGCGTTATTTGCGATGTCAACGCCAAGCACAAACAGGTCCAAGGCTAGGAGAGTATTGATTCATGGCTCGTATTTCTGGTATCGATCTTCCCCGCGAAAAGCGCCTTGAGATTGCGCTTCAGTACATCTACGGCATCGGTCCGGCAACGGCCAAGAAGCTGTTGGATCGTACCGGCATTTCTGCCGACCTTCGCGTCAAAGAGATGAGCGAAGACGACGAAAAGAAGATTCGCGATGCGATCGATCAGTTGCAACTGCGCGTCGAAGGCGACCTACGCCGCGAAGTACAGGGCAACATCAAGCGCCTCATGGACATCGGCTGCTATCGCGGTTTGCGCCATCGCCGCGGACTTCCGGCTCGCGGACAGCGCACCAAGACGAACGCACGGACCCGCAAGGGACCCAAACGCACGGTGGCCGGCAAGAAGAAGGTCGCCGCCAAGAAGTAAAACCGAAGAGCCCGGCAGATCGCCGGGCTCTTTTCGTTTACGGTACGACCGCCTCGGCGGCTCGGCGCTGCATTTCGTCTTCGGAGATGTCTTCGATATGGGTCATCACGTACCAACGGTGACCGAACGGGTCGATGATCGATCCGCTGCGATCTCCGTAAAACTGGTCGGCAATCTCGCGATCGATTTTCGCGCCGCCGGCGACCGCTTTTTCAACGACGGCATCGACGTCGGGCACGTATACGCAGATTCCGACGGCACTGTCACCGATGCGAGCCGGGCTCCTGGCGCCCACGTCGGGCGATTCATCGGCGAGCATGACCACGGAATCGCCGAATTCTAGCTCCGCGTGTCCGACGCCGCCTCTCTCGTTCGGCATGCGCATACGCTCTTTCGCACCAAATACCGCCGTGTAGTAGTCGATGGCCTTCGCGGCGCCGTTGACGATGAGGTACGGTGTAATGCTGTGATATCCGTCGGGAACGTGGTTCCTGGCTTTGGCCATGATGCAAATCCTCCGCACCCATCCTCTCGTAGACCGGCCTGGGGATCAAGAGGCGAACGGGGGAGCCGCCGAATTGAGAATTCATGATCTACGTCGGCACATGCGGGTATGCTTATAAGGACTGGATCGGACCGTTCTACCCGCCGCGGACGCGCCAAGACGAAATGCTGCGATACTATTCACGGCAGTTTCTCGCCGTGGAAATCGACATGAGTTACTATGGCGTTCCAAAAGCTGCGACCGTCGTATCGATGGACAAGCGATCGCCGCGGAACTTCCGCTTTAGCTTCAAAGCGCCGCAAACGGTGACGCATCCGCCCGATACTTCAATGCGCATTCATCCGGATGCGCAACTCTTGTGCGAAGCGATCGAGCCGCTGCGCGTGAGCGGCAAATTGGCGTGCGTCTTAGCGCAGTTTCCGAACGGATTTAAGCCCGATGAACAAAACAAATCCTACGTGCGCCGGGTCGTGGAGGCGTTCGAAGATATTCCCGTGGTCGTCGAATTTCGTCATCGCGAGTGGCAGAATGCGCAGACGCTGGAATTGCTCCGCGAAGCCGGCGCGGGACTGTGCAATGTCGATATGCCGGCGTTTGAAGAGTTGCCCACATCGGCGGCCGACGTTACGAGCGGCATTGGGTACGTGCGCCTGCACGGACGCAACGCGAAGCAGTGGTGGACGGGGACGAACGTCACCCGGTACCAGTACCTCTACGAGCCCGAGGAGCTGAATCCGTGGGCGGATCGCATTGCCGAGATCGAAGCGCAGGTCGACGCGACGTACGTGTTCTTCAACAATCACGCCCGCGGTAACGCCGCAACCAATGCGGAAATGCTTGAAGCACTCCTCGACGAACGGTATGGGGACGCGGCGGACGAAATCGTCGCTCACGGAGAGGGTGGAAATCCCGAGCAAGGGATACTTCCCGGCTTCGGCTCAACGGATGAGGAAGAAGCATGAAGGCTGTCATTACGACCGGTGGTCGCGTCGACGACGCGTACGCAGCGCTCGCGGGGACTTCCATCAAAGCCCTGGCCGAAGTTCGCGGCACGACGATGCTTCAGCGAACGATCGATGCGCTGCGCGCCTGCGGTGTGGACCGGATTGCCGTCATCGGAGAGCCCGCCGTGCGCGAGGCTGTGGCTGGACGCGTCGATGCGATTATCGACGGCGCCGAAACGGGCGCGCAAAACGTGTCGCGAGCATTGCATGCGTGGCCCGAGGACGGCGAACCGCTGCTGTATTTGGCGTGCGACATGCCGTACATCGACGCCCCCGCGCTGCAAGATTTCATCAATCGCTCGCCATACGGCACGCTGACGATGCCGCTGACGCCATATAACGCATTCGTGGAGCGCTTCCCGGAAGCACCACCGTTCGGTATTGCTTTAAACGGTGAGCGCGTCGTCAATGGCGGCGCGTTTCACATTCCGCCCGGTGTTGCAGATCGCTTGAACGCCGTTGCGACGCAATTCTTCGAAGCGAGAAAAGCGCCGTGGCGCATGGCGTCGCTCGCCGGGCCTGCCTTGTTGCTGCGCTTTGCGTTCAAACGCCTTGCGATTGCGCAACTCGAAGCACGGGCGAACGCCGTTCTCGGCATGCCGGTCGCCGCGGTTCGCAACGCCGCACCGGAACTCGCGTATGACGCTGATTCGGTCGATGAGTTCCGATACGCGCGCACGCACTTCTAACGCGGTAGCGCGGGCGCCGCAGCTCGCGGCATTTTGGTTCGGCATCCAGCTCGTGTGGGGCGCGGTGCTCGGCATTTCACTGCAAGCGCGCTGTCTCCAGTTGAGCGGCAGCGCGTCGCTCGCAACCTACGGCGAGATCTCGACGGCAGGTGCGCTCGCGGCCGCGATTACGCAACTCCTTGTCGGCCCGTGGTCGGATGCATTGCGCCGCCGCGGCAACAATCGCGCGGTGTTCTACGTGGCCGGCGCGCTCGGCGGCGCACTGGCAATCTGCGCCTTTTACTTGGCGCCGAATACGGTGACGCTGCTCGCAGCATTTGTCGCGTTGCAGGTCGCGATGAATTGCGCCATTGGTCCGTACCAGGCGATTCTCCCCGACACGGTTTCCACTGGCCGGCTTGGCGGAGCATCTGCGTGGATGGCAGCCATGCAGAGCGCCGGAAATGCGGCGGGTGCGATTCTCGCGACGGTACTTGGCACGCGCCTCCTGCTTGGTGCCGTGATCGGTTTCATGCTGCTGGCCGCCTGCGCGGTTACGGTTGCGCATCTGCGAGAGATACCGCTGGTTCAGCTCCAGCAACAGAAAAAGATCCCGATTACGCGCACGCTGGTCGACCTGTTCATTTCGCGCGCGTTCGTGTACATGGGCTTTTACACGTTGCTAGGATATTTATTCTTCTTTATGCGCGACACGCTGCCCGCGCATCTGCGGATCGACGCAACCACAGCGAGTGGCATCGCAATATTACTGTTCACGCTGGTCGGCACAGCGGGCGCCGTGCTCGCCGCAAAACCGGCCGATCGCATCGACGAACGCCTTGTCGTAACCGTCGGCGGAGGGATTGTCGCTGTGGCGATTCTGACGCTCGCGGCGACGTCGTCGTTTATCGTGATCCCGATTGCCATCATTGCGGCGGGCATTGGGTGGGGCATTTTTCTGTGCGCGGACTGGGCGTTTGCGTGCCGTCTGCTGCCGCCCAATGCACTCGCGACGACGATGGGCGTTTGGAATCTCGCAGTCGTCGGCCCGCAGATGATTTCCCCAGCAATTGCAACTACCGTACTTACATGGAGCGGCGCACTTGCGACTTCTGCCGGACCGCATGTCGCATTCACACTCGCAGGGGTACAAATGCTCATCGGTGCGATGTGGATATGGCGTTTACCAGGCAGCCAAGTTGGGAATTAGCCCCAATGGTCCGATTGCACGGGAACCATTCAGGCACCTGATGCGTTATGGGGCAAGGGAACGGAGTGCACACTACCCCGCTCCTGTAGTTAGTCAAAAATAAGTAGGAGGCTTTTGTGAAACGACTGAGCACCGGAGTCCTGGCGGCACTGATCGCAGTGTCCTGCGGGCTCACCGCGGTGGCAGCTCCGTCGGGATCTACGCAAGCACAGAGCAACAACGGAACAGCTGTGATTGCGCAATCTTCGACGGGCTCAATGCCGGCGGCGAACTTCGGAACTCCGCCGTCTGGCCAAATCCCGATTCTTTTCAACGATCATCACGTCTACAGCAAGCCGGACACACTCAAACAGGGTCGTGTTCTCGCTGCGCTGGTAAAAGGCGGTACCGTCCTCATTCCGTTACGTTCGATGTTCGAACAAATGGGTGCATCGGTTTCGTATGACGCCGGCAGCAAAACCGTTACGGTGAGCAAGCCGGGCTCCGAGGTGAAAGTCACCGTCGGTAAGCCTGAGGTCGTCATCAACGGCGAATCGCGTCCTCTGGACGTTGCGCCGATGTTGTATCAAGGAAACGTTCTTGTTCCGGTCCGCGTCATTTCGGAAGGAATGGGCGCGTACGTTCAATGGGTTCCCGACAAGCAGGTTGTCGTTGTTCGTTACGTAACCGCAACGCCGCCGCCGCCCGCACCGGTTTCAACCGCTGCGCCGACGACTGCACCAACGGTCGCACCGACTCCGACGCCCGCACCTGCGGCAACTCCGTACAAGGATGTGTTTATCGCCGGTGACTACATCTTCTCACCGAAGGTGTACAACGAGTTCAGCCCCGGCAACAAAGGCAAGACTTCGTATGCGGCACGCGCCGGTATTGAGTTCAATGCCCTGAATCTGCCGTGGATGCTCGAAGGCACCTACGAACAGTATCAGTACCCCCACAATTGCACAACGCCGGCCGGCGTTGCGGGCGGCCCGACTGCGGACTGTCTCGTAACGACGATCGGGCAGACGGGTCAAACCGCTGTACCAGCGTTCACTGCACGCGATCAAGACTTCGATGGCCGTTTGGGCCTGAAGGTCGTCGATCCGCGCATCTACGTCGGCGTGGGTTACATGTGGCGTACTGGAAACTACGGCTATCCGAAGTTGAACGCGTTTGGCTACGGTGCGGAGAAACTTCCGGACCTCAACCAAAACTTCTCACTCTACGGTAGCGTGTGGTACTACCCGAACGCCAAGGGCAACTTCACCGATCCGGGAACCGGAATCGGCTACAACCTGGCGTACAACATCCTGAAGTACCAAATCGGTGCCACGGTCGACTTCGGCAACAGCCCGGTCTTCCTTGACCTCGGTTATATGGGCGACAACGGTAAGAACAAGACCAATGCGCCAGGCGACTTCTCGCACAACGGTCCGTATCTGGGCCTCGGTATCAAGTTCTAATCGGGAACTTGGGCTAAACGGCAAAAGGGCTCGGCGACCAGCGCCGGGCCCTTTTTCTATTCCGAAACACATGGACCGGGATCAGGGTATCTCGGTCATGAAGACGTTGCTTGCCGCGGCCGTGCTGTCGCTCTTTGCTATCGCGCCGGCGCATGCGGCCGAAAAACCGCAGATCATGATCGTGGGCGTCGCGCATCTTGAGTCGAAACGCGACGTACACAACAGCACGTTCAAGGATGACATTCTTGGACAGAAGATGCAATCACGCATCGCCGATGTGATCGATCGCATCGCGAAGTTTCATCCAAACAAGGTGATGATCGAAGGATCGTTCGAGTCACCCAAGCTCCGAGGCGAATACGCACACTATCTGGCGGGGACGTTTACGCTCGGCGCCAACGAAAACTATCAATACGGATTCCGCCTCGCGAAACTCGCAGGCAACGATATGATCTATCCAATCGATGACGACGGCCCGAATATCGTCGACGACAACTCACCCGAAGGCAAGGCGATCAACAAGGTTCTCGAATCGCAAATACCGCTGGTCGAAAAGCAAGATCCGGAGTTCGGCGAGCTCATTGCAAAAGGCAACGCTTTGGAAAGCGCCGGTGACATCCTTGGCCTGTTGCAGTATTTGAACTCCGACGAAGCCATTCGCGCAAATGCGAGTTGGTACGCATTCGTCGACCGCATCGGCCAAGACGTGCACCACGCGGGCGCCGCATATGTCGGTTCATGGTACGCGCGCAATGCCTACATCTTTTCCAACATCATGCAGGAAACGCAACCCGGCGACCGCGTCGTCCTCTTCATCGGCCAAGGCCACGAATATCTCTTACGCGACTTCGTCCTCCTGTCGTCCGATGTACAGTATGTCAATGCGTTGGATTATCTAAAGTAGCACATGCATCGCTTGATGAAGGTTTCGAATCATGACCGGAGCTTGTCGTAACAGTTAACAAATATCTAACACTATAAGACCTCTAACCTGTCGCAATCTAGTTTGTTTCTTTCCATTTCTTGCAGCAGGTCACCGTTTCGCTTGGGAAAAAGAGCGGTAATCAAGTTGCGATTTCGCGATTGCAAGTGGATCGCACACGCATTTCTAATTGCGCGCGAGATTTTAATTGGGGTTCAGTCTTGAAAAACGATAGAGCAGTTTTGTTTCTGTACGCTATCGGCATCTGGGTCATGGTTGCAGCTGTTGTAAGTGGCATCACCGCTTTGCTGAGCACGACTTTGGTTTGCTTACCGCTGCACGTATTTAAGCCCTATTGGTTTTGGGTTGAGTCCGGTCTTGGGCTTATCCTGTACTTACCAGCGGCCGCTCTCATCGGAGCATCACTTAGTTTTGTGCAGATGCGCCTTTACAACGTAGCTGGATTGACGATCCCCCGAACCGCCGGAGCGGTTTCGTTAAGCTGCGCATTAATAGCCATCGCGTGGACAGTGATCCGCATTCACATAGCTCAACCTGATAACTGCGCCTTGTAGAGCCACCGGATGATGCCTTTATAACGCTTGCACGTCGGCCGACGCCTATTTACGCGACGCAGATGATTGGCCCCAGTACACATTCAAATCACGAAAGAGGCGGCAGTCCCACAATAGACTTTGCTTCCGTGGTGGGGCACGAGCTAAAGCACGGCAAAGACTTTACTACCAATATGGCGGAATCGTTGAAGGGAGAGCGTACGACTTGCGCTTGCCCTGCGCGACGGACTTTGAAAGTGCAGTCCAGGACGAAATCGAGAAAGAAATAGAAAGGACGCAGGAACCGAGCACTGCTCCTCATCGTCGTCGCTCTTTTACGATTCATCGAGCGGCAGGCCGATGTGAAGACTGAAGTACTTAGCATCGCGAAGGAACAGTTACAGTCGTTAATGAGCATCGAAACATTATGAAATGGCAGCAAGGGCCTGAGTGCCGGGAAAGGCCATAGTCTCGATTCCTCAATATCGTGGGAGGGAAACACTGCGACCGTGCATATATCTGCTACGTGCGGACCGTGCCCCAATTCTGGGTTGTTTCCGTTCAAAATAGAAGCGGATTTCAAAGTTACAGACGACAATGGTTCACTGAGTATTGCAGGCAGCAAGAGCGATTTTCCCGCTTTTGAAGCGTACGGCTATCGTAACGCCGGTCAAGCGCAAATATTGTCGCAAGACCCAGCCTCACCGCTTGGTCCATTGGCACAGCCGCTGACTTCGCCTATTCACAAGCCGCAATCCGATCCGCAATAAAGATTGGAGATATGAGTGGACAACGGTTTCACGCTTCTGACGCCGCGCGGCCATGTTGTTTTTGGAGTAGTGTGGGCCATGTCCGTAATTGTCATCGTAGTAGGCTTCGCTGGCGTAGGCGGTTTGCGCTTCGCACCGCTATTGTTGTTGCTCCTACCATTTTCGGCTTGCAGATCGTTTCTAGCTCCTGTCAGGGCGCAGTCAGGCTCGATTGCGCGCCGACTCGTCGGCGGCGTAGGGGCGATGACAGAGGTAGCAATGGTGGCTGCCTTAGGGTATCTTTTTGTGCTCGCCCTCTTATCATATTGTCCGGCGCCAAAATAGAGCGAAACCAACGTGGAACAGAATGACAACCTTCACGTGTATTTTGTTGCCCATGCAAGTCGTCGCCCTGAATACTCACGCATCAGCCCACAGGTCGACTGGGAAGACAACGACGGACGCGCTCACGATAGTCAGCGTTACAATTTGCTCATAAACAATTGCGAAGCCACGGCCCAGATCGCATTATCAGCAGCGGGCGTTAAGGTAAATGTGGACAACACTGGAATTCCTCGCTTGGATGGGCACTCTCTGAATCTCGCAGACGGCTCCGTGAGGCGTTCCACTATCCAGCCTTCTCAGAAGATGAACCCTCAATGAGACGATTTATCGCATGGCTGCTAGCGATAGAGCTACGGCGCTTCTTGCGGTATAGCTATATCGCTGGTACTCTTCCGCTACTTTAGAATTCAGGACGGAATATCTACGTATTTTCTCTCGCCTTTTGCGGCATCGTTAGTGGCTGCACCTATCATCTCGCGTCAGAGAGACATGGCAGTGCTATGTGCACTTGTCCCAGCGGCGTGCACCTTAACCTTATTCCTGGGTTATGCATACACGTTTCCGGGGATGCAGCTCGTCGGAGCGTTCGAAGTGTGGCTAGTCTTCGGCCTCCTGGTGTTCACGCTATTGCCGTTCCTAGTGGCGCTTTTTATCGCTCAATCGCTGAAGAAGCGGCGCTTGCAACAAAGTGGTTCGTGAGACATGTTTTGAGGCTGGGCTCATGTTTGCTGGACACCTTGTTAGGCCACAGCCGCAGGCTGGGCAGACAGGTGAATCATGACAGAGAGGCGGCGGAAATTTCCGCATCAATTCAAAGTCGAGGCGGTTTGCTGCGTGATCGAAGGCAGGAAACGGCGGTGGAAGCCCGCGGGCACTGGGTATCCGGCCAAATGCTAAACGCTAGGAGCTTCGATCTGTGCGGAATGTTCGAAAAATTTACCGCTGACAAAAATTAAGATTCCGAACTTAAACTTTTTGAACGCCGCGGTCGGAGACGGCGCCCTTTTTAAGGTCGTAGGTAAAGCCCCGTCGGGAAGCTGACTGGAGTTGAAAATAAACGAACTGTTTAAAGCAGATTACAACAAGATGGCGAGTGGCTGATGCCCTCGAACTCAAATGCAAGCAGCGCTCGAAGCTCGTTGTTTTACGATTCCACAACCGAAAATCCGTTATAGTGGATACGCAAATAGTAATATATGCTTGGTGGCTAATAGTGGTAGCTTCGATCAGCGTCCTGGCCACTCGCTCAATATTGCATTCTCTGCGTAGTTCTAGATACAGTCGGAGACAGAGAGAATTCCGTCGTTTAGCCGCAAAGGCGATATGCACGCTCTCGGAGCGTTACGGTAAACCCAATAACGTAAGCGAACAGTTTGATATTCAATACAATCGCTTCGCATCAGTAGAAGCAGTGTGGCATGGAACACTGGAAGTGCAAATAGCGATGGACGATCTCGACTATGATGTCGTGATAAAACCTGCACGGCGCGCCGAAGAATCGTTGTATGAGCGCTATCGCGGTGAACTAGCAATTACAAAGCAAAGTTCGACGATTGTGCGGGTTGCCGTCGAGCTGTGGATCGCCGAGAACAGTAGTGCGATGTGATTGTGATACGTTGCAGGACCGCGGACCTGCATCTCTATACTGCTCCGTCATCGTCGCCGCTCTTTTACGATTCATAGAGCGGCGGGCCGATGTGAAGACTGAAGTACCTAGCATCGCGAAGGAACAGTTACAATCGTTAATGAGGATCGAAACATTATGAAATGGCAGCAAGGGCCTGAGTGTCGCTTTCCAATCAATGGTACTTGGCAATCGCAGAACACCGTGATCCTTACTTGTCTTTTCTTACTCATTCAATTCGTCGCCTTTACGGGTTACGCCGCTGCATGCGTGCCTACCGGAAAAATGACCACGGACGCGCCCACGATATTTGTTCGCAACAATGTCGTAGCGGAATCGATAGTCTCCGATGTATCTGTCAACACCAATGGATTTAGTTGGAGTCATATACGGGGTGATTCAAATGACCCTGGTCTTTATCTGATGTACACTCGGGGCTCAGACAGCCTTTTGCTGGCGCTGCCCAACGGCAAAGAGGTGTTGTTACGGACGCCGAGGATGCGGCCAGGAGTTTATCGGATCGAATTCCGACTCATGTCCGGCGATGCAGTGATTCAGGCGCGCGCAGATTGCGTTGCTATTAAGTAATTATTCCGAACAAGAGGATTCCAGATCTCGTGCGCCCCTCTACTCGTAGCCTATCTGCTCGCACCTGTCTCGCTAAGGTAGGTCCTGAAACAGACCTAAAAGTAACTGTGGATTTCGTGGTGCTGCGTCGAATGGACTTGACCCCATCGCTACGCCAGCCGATGTTGTGTTTTCTGCGATCCGCTAGCGGCTGGGAGGCCGTACCGACGCAGGCGCGGAGGAGCTCAGATTCGCGTCCCCTCAAAGGACGTGTTCTTTGCACATTTTGTATGCTGTCCAGTAAAAGCTGATCCTCCGTCTGATGGAAGCGCTTTTCTAGTGCGACCCGAGGCTCGACAGCCACCCGGCTCTTCCGCTTGACCGGGGCCGGGCCTTAGGGTAAACTCGTTCCTTGGCGCCGCGCCTCTCTCTTCAGGCGGCGCACGCGGCTTTATGCCCTGGGGACCTTACGGTCCGCAGACCGATGTTTTCGCCGGGCATCGGGAGAGAAGATCGGGTTTCCGCTCCTGCGGACGCGCCGGTCGAGGCGACGACACCCCGTCGTTCGGGGACAGGAAAAACTTACTCATCGGAGTTCGAATTGGCTGCCAAGAAGCAAACCAAGACGCGCAAAAAGCGTGAGGTTAAGAACGTCCAATCGGGCGTCACCCACGTGCATGCGTCCTTCAATAACACCATCGTCACCATCAGCGATCCACACGGCAACGTGATCTCATGGGCCTCGGCCGGCAATCTCGGCTTTAAAGGTTCCAAGAAGTCCACGCCGTTTGCCGCGCAGATGGCTGCCGAGTCGGCTGCTCGCAAGGCAATCGACCATGGCATGAAGTCCACCGAAGTGATGGTCAAGGGTCCGGGCGCCGGTCGCGAAGCTGCGATCCGTTCGCTTCAGGCCGCTGGTCTCGAAATCACGATGATCAAAGACGTAACGCCGATCCCCCACAATGGTTGCCGCCCGCCGAAACGGCGCCGCGTGTAATACGGTTTGAAGAGAGAATAAATGTCACGTTATATCGGACCCGTTTGCCGTCTATGCCGTCGCGAGACCGCTTCCAGCAAGACCGGCGAAAAGATCAAGCTGTTCCTCAAAGGCGATCGCTGCCTGTCGCGTAAGTGCGCGGTCGAACGTCGCGGCACTGCGCCGGGTCAAAAGACCACCGGCAAGCAGCGCCAGAAAATTTCCGAGTACGGCCGTCAGCTGCGCGAGAAGCAGAAGATGCGTCGCTATTACGGTGTGCACGAAACCCAATTCGAGAACTACTTCCGTGAAGCGGCTCGCGTTCCGGGCCAAACCGGACGCACGTTCTTGCAGTTGCTCGAGCGCCGTCTCGACAACGTCGTCTATCGCATGAACCTCGCGAACAGCCGCGCCCAAGCGCGTCAGCTCGTGACGCATCGCCACTTCCGTTTGAACGGCAAGATCGTCAACGTTCCGTCGATCATCGTGAAGCCGGGCGACGTCATCTCGATCGGTGAGCGCAGCCTGAAGGCACCCGTGTTCGAAGCGAATTTGGAAGTCGCGCGTTCGCGCCGTCCTCCAGAGTGGCTCGAATGGAACGATGCCGACAACACCGGCAAAGTAACGCAAGTCCCGTCCCGGGAGCAAATCGACACTCCCGTCGACGAACAGCTCATCGTCGAATTCTACTCACGCTAATTACAAAAACCACCAGCCGCCGTTAGGCGTACGATCGTCGAGTCTCTGGGAGATTGGGCGGATAACGTAAACGGCAACAAAGGAACATCGTCAACACATGAACATCCTGGAAACGCCTACCGGCGCAACCATCGAAGTTCGCGAGCGTCGCGAAAACTATGCCAAGTTCGTTATCGAACCGCTCGAGCGCGGTTTTGGTATCACGCTCGGCAATGCGCTTCGCCGCATTCTGCTCAGCTCGATCCCGGGCGCAGCCGTCACCTACATGAAGATCGACGGCGTGCTGCACGAGTTCTCGACCATTCCCGGAATGGTTGAAGACACGATTGCGCTGATGCTCAATCTCAAGGGTCTGCCCGTCAAGCTCAACAGCGATGAGCCGCGCGTTCTGAATCTCTCCATTCAAGGACCGAAGGCCGTTACTGCCGGCGACATCTCGCCCGACGCCGACGTCGAGATCCTCGATCCGAACTATCACCTCGCGACGCTTTCGTCCAAAGAGGCGAAGCTCTCGATGGAAATCGGTATCGAAAAAGGCCGCGGTTACGTGATGGCCGACAAACAGCGCAACATCGAGCACATGATCGGACTCATTCCGCTCGACTCGATCTTCTCGCCGATTCGTAAGGTGAACTTCACCGTCGACGATACGCGCGTTGGTCAAAGCGTCGACTTCGATCGCCTCGTTCTCGAAATTGAAACCAACGGTTCCATTACACCGGACGAAGCGCTCGCGACTGCCGCTACCATCATGCAAGAGCAGCTCGATCTCTTCGTCGGTTTCACCAACCGCGAAGAACCGCTGCCCGAAGCCCCGCCGAACGAGTGGGACATTCCCGTCGAATCACTCAACCTGTCTGTGCGTTCGTTCAACTGCCTGAAGCGCGCCGGCATCTCGAAGGTCTCGGAACTTCTCGATCTGACGGAAGACGAGATCATGAAGATGCGCAACTTCGGCAAGAAGTCGCTCGACGAAATCAAACAAGTTCTGGAAGAGAGGGGGCTCTCGCTGCGCCTGTCCTAACGGCGTAACGAGATCAGGATTAATGCCGCACCAAATCGCGTACAAACGACTCTCGCGCACCGACGGCCATCGGAAGGCCCTACTGCGCAACATGGCGACCTCGTTCTTCAAGCACGAGAAGATCGAGACGACCTCGACCAAGGCGAAAGAAATCAGCCGTGTCGTGGAACGCCTCATCACGACTGCTATGGGGGGCGATCTCCATGCACGCCGTCAAGTCTCGGAGTTCCTAACCGAACCGGCGGTCGTGAAAAAGCTCGTCGAGCAGATTGCGCCGTCGCTCAAAGGCCGCACCGGCGGCTACACCCGTATCACCAAGACGCGCGTGCGCAACGGTGATGCGGCTGAACTCTCGCTCCTCGAACTTGTTAAGTAGCCTTCGTCACAGCGATGACCATGCAACGCGGCAATCCGAAACACTTCGGGTTGCCGTGTTCATTTAGGGACTGATCGGCATTGGAGTACCCGCCGCTCCTGCGCCGGCTCATCTCCGGCGAGAACTTGAGTCAACAAGAAAGCGCCGAAGTGATCGGCGCGATCATGGACGGCAGTTTTACCACCGCCCAAGGAGCAGGGCTGCTCGTCGCGATGAGTTGTAAAGGCGAGCACGTCGACGAAATCGTCGGCGCCGCGCGCGCGATGCGCGATCGCAGCGTGCTCGTGGATCATGGATTGGATCTCGTCGTCGACGTGGTCGGTACGGGCGGCGACAACGCCAACACCATCAACGTGTCGACCATGGCCGCCTTGGTTGTAGCCGCGGCCGGTATTCCCGTTGCCAAGCATGGCAACCGCGCCGCCTCGAGTGCCTGCGGCAGTGCCGACGTTCTGGAAGCGACGGGGCTGGATCTTAATCTTGGACCGGAAGTTGCCGCCGAGATGCTGCAGAAGAGCAACTTTGCGTTTATGTTCGCTCCGCGTTATCATCCGGCTATGAAGAACGTAGCGCCCATTCGGCGAGAATTGGGCGTGAAGACGATTTTTAACGTGCTTGGCCCCCTGACCAATCCGGCACGCGCGACCGTGCAGATCGTCGGCGTCGCGCGCGAAGGCCTCGTGGAAATGCTCGGCGACGTTTTGCGCGGGCTCGGCATACGTCGCGGTGCAATCGTGCACGCACACAACGGTATCGATGAAGTCGCGGGCGATACGCCGACCACCGTGTATTCGTTCGATGAAAGCGGCGTACGCCGGTGGGCGATCGATCCTTCCGAATTCGGTATTCACACACCGCTTGCATCAATCGTCGGCGGCTCCGTCGACGCATGTCGCGATGCATTTCTCTCAATTTTGGGCGGCGAACGGTCGCCTCGTGCAGACGTGGTTGCGCTCAACGCCGCGCTCGTGCTGCACACCGTCGGCGTAGAGCCGACAATGCACTCGGCGCTCGATCGTGCGCGCCAGGTTCTTGCCTCCGGTAAAGCACTGAAGACGTACGAACGCGCCAAGGAGTACGCTCATCATGACTGAGGATATCCTGAACAAAATCTACGAAGCCAAAGCGAAGCACCTTGTTGAAGAGATGCGCGCGCAATCCTACGAAGAGGTGCGCCGGCTCGCACGCGAAAGCGTCGCGACGCGACGGCCGTTTCTTTCGGCGCTGCAGGCGCAGAGCGGCGGTGCGATTATCGCGGAGATCAAACGCGCATCACCATCGGCCGGTTTGATCGCACGCGACTTCGATGCGGTCGCGATTGCGCGCATCTACGAGGGTGCAGGCGTGGACGCAATTTCCATCCTTACCGAAGCCGACCACTTTCTCGGTGATCTCAGCTTTGTTCCGCAAGTGCGCGCCGCAGTTCAGAAGCCGCTCCTGCGCAAGGACTTCCTCACGACACCGTACCAGGTTGCGCAATCGGCGGCCCATGGTGCCGATTGTATCCTGTTGATCGTCGGCGGCCTTGACGATGATCAGATTCGCGAATGCCTTGCCGAGGCGCGAGAATACCTCCTCGATGTGCTCGTCGAAGTTCACAATGAAGTCGATTTGCAACGCGCACTCGACTTCGGCGTCAATTTCGTCGGGGTCAACAATCGCAATCTACGAACGATGACGACCGACCTTGCGGTAAGCGAGTATGTTCTGCCGCAGGTCCCTTCCGAGGTATTCGCCATCAGCGAAAGTGGCATGCGCAACTTTGAAGACATCGAGCGTTTGCGTAAAGCAGGCGCGCGCGGCTTTCTGATCGGCGAGGCATTGATGCGCGCCGGCGATCCGGCCGAGCTGATCCATTCCCTCAAACGTGTCTACGCGCATTAAATTTTGCGGAGCAACCTGCTGGCAGGACGTCGAGGAAAGTATCAGTGCGGGTGCTGACGCGTTCGGGATGATCTTCGCCGAATCGCCGCAGCGCATCGAATGGAATGCTGCAGAACAGATCGCCTCGCGGTTGACCAGCATCATTACACCGGTGGCCGTCTTTGTGAACCCGTCGCGCGATGATATTGCCCGCGTGCGGGAGTTGTTTCCCGATATTGCTGGTACAGCTGTCCGGAATGGAGCCGCCGGCGTTTGTTCGCTCGATTGCGGGAACGGTCATCAAGGCGATTCACGTCGGCGACCAAACCGAGGCGCAAATGGAAACGCTGTGCAATCGGTATGCGCCGGCGCTAACGCTGTTCGATACGAAGGTTGCGGGAAAGTACGGCGGCTCCGGATTGACGTTCGATTGGTCGCATATCGCCCATATGGCGCGGTGGCGCGCGGTCATGGTCGCGGGCGGTCTCAATCCCGAGAACGTCGGACAGTTGGTGCGAACCGTGCGTCCATTCGGCGTCGACGTTCGCAGTGGAATCGAAACGTCGGGGCATAAAGACCCCGCGAAGATGCGCAAGTTCGTACGCAGCGTTCGGGAGAACGATGAAGCCTGACTCGCGTGGCTACTTCGGAGATTTCGGCGGCCGGTTCGTTCCCGAAGTATTGGTCAACGCACTCGACGAGTTGCAATCGGCGATGGAGAGCGCCTTTGCGGATCCGGAGTTCTGGACGGAATACGAAGCGGTGTTGCGCGACTTCGTTGGACGGCCGTCGCCGCTGTATCGGGCTGAGCGCTACGCAGATGCATCGGGCGTCCCCGTGGTGCTCAAACGCGAAGATACCAATCACACGGGCGCGCACAAGATCAATAACACTGTTGGCCAGGCGCTTCTCGCGCGACGTATGGGAAAGAAACGGCTGATCGCTGAGACTGGCGCGGGCCAGCACGGTGTCGCCACGGCGACGGTCGGGGCGAAGTTCGGCTTTCCGGTCGACGTCTACATGGGCGCGGTCGACGTTGAGCGTCAGGCGCTCAACGTGTACATCATGAAGTTGCTTGGTGCTAACGTTCATGCCGTCACCGGGGGCACACAAACACTAAAAGACGCAACCAACGAAGCGTTTCGCGTATGGGCGTCGGAAGTCGATGACACGTTTTACGTGATCGGCAGCGTCGTGGGCGCGCATCCGTACCCGTACATGGTGCGAGAGTTTCAAACGGTCATCGGTATGGAAGCACGCAGCCAATGCTTCGAGCGTTTCGGGCGCATGCCGAGCGACGTGGTTGCGTGCGTCGGCGGCGGCAGCAATGCGATCGGTATTTTCGCGGGTTTCCTCGGCGACCCGGCCGTGAAGCTCTGGGGTGTCGAGGCGGCCGGCGAAGGCATTGCAAGCGGAAAGACGGCCGCTGCGCTTGCCGCCGGCAGCGTTGGAGTGCTCCACGGTTCACGCTCATACTTGTTGCAGACCACGCACGGGCAAGTGCAAGAGACGCACTCGATCAGTGCCGGTCTCGACTATCCCGGCGTCGGTCCTGAACATGCGTTTTTGAAGGAGAGCGGCCGCGCCACGTACGTGCCGGTCACCGATGCGGAAGCACTCGAGGCGTTTCATGAGTTCTCTAAAAGTGAAGGCATCATTCCGGCGCTCGAAAGCGCGCATGCGATCGCGTTTGCAAAGAAGCTTGCGGCGGAGCGTACTCCGAATGATTTGATCTTGATAAACCTCTCCGGACGCGGCGACAAAGACATCGCGCAGGTTCGCGATCGTGTTTGAGGCGATTTTCCAACGGGCTCGCTACGATCACCGTGCGGCGTTCATTCCGTACGTGATGGCGGGCGATCCTGACATTGCGACGACTGAGGCCGTGTTGAACGCGCTTGCGCGCGCTGGGGCCGATGCAATCGAACTCGGTGTTCCGTACGGCGATCCACTTGCCGACGGCCCGACAATCGCTGCCGCAGGACAACGTGCACTGCACGCCGGTACGACGCTCCGCGACGTCCTCGATCTAACACACCGGTTTCGCGATCGTGGTGGCGTTCCCATCATCGTGTTTACGTACTTCAACCTCGTATTTCAGTATGGAATCGAACGGTTTGCGCACGATGCCGCACATGCGGGAGTATCGGCCGCAATCGTACCGGATATTGCGCTCGAAGAAGGTGAAGAACTGGCGGCAGCGCTGGCCCATCACGGATTGGATATGCCGTTGCTGGTTGCGCCGTCAACCCGGCGCGAGCGCGCGCAGCGTATCGCCCAGCGCGCAAGTGGTTTTATCTATGTCGTTTCGCGTTTAGGAGTGACGGGAGTCTCCGCCGCTCCGGATACCTCTGCGATGCGTCGACAAGTCTCGATGCTTCGCGGAATCACGCATCTGCCGCTCGCCGTCGGTTTCGGCATTAGTACGCCCGGACACGTTGAAACGGTTGCGCCCCTTGTTGATGGTCTCATCGTCGGGAGTGCCGTCGTCGATGCGTACGCCGGCTCAACGGGAGAAGATGCTGCGCAGCGCGTGTACGATTTCGTTCGGCCGTTGATCGCGGCCGCAACGTACGCCGTCGTGCGCTAACCGAGAAACAAGAATCCGACCCCAAGGATCGCGCATGCGGCAGCGAGTACCGTCGCAGCTCGCGGCCGTGCTTCGGCATATCGCGCGAAGAGTCCAACGAACGCCGCCGCAATCAGCAACGAAATGCGGAATTCATGATGTTGCAGAAATCCCACGGCGACGGTTGCAATAAGCGCGCCGGCTGCGATGAACCGGCCACCGATCACTGCCACGACTGCGCAGAGCAGGATCGATGCGAGAATCGGCAACGGCTCGAGCGGCATGCCGGCCAACCCGACACCCAGAAACAGCGCGCCAACGGCGATCTCAACGCGCTCCGTCATTCCGCCGATCGCTCTGGGTGCTGAATCCACTACACCGCAGCTGCGGTGGTACCCAGACCGAAGCGCTTGTCGGCATCGTCCGAGATAAACTTGCCGATCGCGAGTGACGAGGTCGCTGCCGGTGATGGCGCGTTGCGCACGTGCATGGTGCTGTCATCCCCTTCGAACACGAAGTCGTCGACTTGCGTGCCGTCCGACATCATCGCCTGCGCGCGCACGCCGGAGGGACCTGGAAGCGTATCTTCGACTTGCAACGACGGAATGTAGCGTTGCAGCGCTTTTACGTAGGCGCTGCGCAACAGGTCGCGATACATCTCGCCCATGCCGGTCGAGAAATATTTCGACGCGAGTTTGATGAAGCCCGAATACGTCAGCGTTTCGAGGAGATCGCTCGGGTTGATCGTCGTGAACGTATAGCCTTCACGCGCGAACGCGAGTACCGCGTTTGGTCCGAGCCAAATGTCGCCGTTCATGCGCGGCGTGAAGTGCACGCCCAAGAACGGGAAGCTCGGATCGGGGACCGGATAGATGTTGCCTTTGACGAGCGATCGTTTCTCGGGTTTCAGAATCAAGTAGTCGCCGCGGAAGGGCACGATCTTCGGATCGCTCTTGCCGCCGGTCATCTTGGCGAGCCGGTCGGATTGCAATCCGCCGCACGTGATCACGTACTTCGCTTCGTACTCGCCGGCATTGGTCTTGAGCAGGGCAGTACCATTGCGGCGTTCGATGCCGCGCACTTCGCGCTTGGTGAAGATGTCGCCGCCCATTGAGCGGATATCGTCGCCGTAACTCCGCGCGACGATGCCATAGTCCACGATGCCGGTGACCGGCGAGAAGATCGCCTTGATGCCGCGAGCGAACGGCTCACGTTCCTGAATCCCGGCTGCGTCGACGATCTCCAAACCCTCGATGCCGTTTTGGACGCCGCGGTTGTACAAATCATCGAGCAAGGGGAGCTCGCGCTCCTCGGTCGCGATGATCAGCTTACCGACGCCCTTGTACTCGATGCGCTTTTCGTCGCAGTACTCCCACAGGAGCTTGCGGCCTTCCGTGCAGAGCTTCGCTTTCAGCGAGCCGGGCTTATAATAGATGCCCGAGTGAATGACGCCGCTGTTGTGCCCGGTCTGGTGCGCCGCGAGAATGTCTTCTTTTTCGAGGATCACGAGCTTCAGGTGGGGGTGGCGCTCAAGGAGCTCCCGCCCGGTCGCCAGGCCGACAATGCCGCCGCCGACGATCGCGATGTCGTACATCATATCGCGATTGATTCTCGCACCTCTGGGGAGGGCCCGCTAGCGCAATAGTGGCAGGGTTGCTTCCTCGGCCTCCCGTACTCGAATCCGTTCGCTCTTTCTTGAGGTTTTACTAAAACGTGACGACCACCATCGAGCAAATCAAGCCCTTTCAAAATGAAGTAATCAAATCGTTCCAAGACCCCGCCGACCAGGCAGCGATGCAGGCGGCACTCGCCGCGGTGAAGCGGGAGTTCGGTAAAACCTATCCGTTGGTGATCAACGGTGAAAAAATCACGACGGAAAAATCGATTCCATCGATCAATCCGAGCAATCCCGATGAAGTGATCGGGCAGGTCTCGGCCGCAACGAAGGATCTGGCCAACAAGGCCATCGAGGCCGCGTGCACGGCATTTGAGACGTGGAAGAAGACGACGCCGCAAGAGCGCGCCGGTTACCTCTTCAAAGCCGCTCAGCTGCTGCGCGATCGGCGCTATCACTACGACGCGCTTCTCGTGTACGAAGTCGGTAAGAGCTGGCCCGAGGCCGACGGCGACATCGCCGAGGCGATCGACTTTCTCGAGTTTTACGCGCGCGAGGCGTTGCGTTATGCGGAACCGCATCCCGTGGTTCCGATCGCCGGCGAGAAGAACGAGATGGTCTACATCCCACTCGGCGTCGGCGCGGTGATCCCACCGTGGAACTTCGCCGGCGCAATTATGATCGGTATGACGTCGGCTGCAATCGTTACGGGCAATACCGTTGTGCTGAAGCCGTCGAGTGATTCGGCCGTGGTCGCCGCATGGTTCGTCGACGTTCTGCATGAAGTCGGTGTGCCGAAAGGCGTCGTCAACTTTGTTCCCGGCTCGGGTAGCGAAATCGGCGATTTGATCGTCGGCCACCCGAAGATTCGATTCATCTCATTCACCGGATCGAAAGAAGTCGGGCTTCACATCAACGAGCTTGCCGCGAAACCGCAGGCGGGACAGAAATGGATCAAGCGCGTCGTCGCAGAGATGGGCGGCAAAGATTCCATCATTGTCGCAGCCGATGCGGATGTCGATGCGGCAGTCGAGGGCGTCGCGGTTTCCGCGTTCGGCTTCCAAGGTCAGAAGTGTTCGGCGTGCTCCCGCGCGATCGTCGAGGAATCGATCTACGACGAATTCCTCGAAAAGTTGAAGGGTCGCGTTGCCAAGATGACGGTGGGCGATCCCACGGATGTAAAAACCTACATGGGTCCGGTCGTCAACGAAAAAGCGATGAAATCGATTGCCGAATATATCGAAGTCGGCAAGAAAGAAGGGCGCCTCATCTCCGGCGGCAAGCGCGTGGGTGAGAAGGGCTACTTCCTCGAGCCGACCGTTATTGCCGACGTTGCTCCCGATGCGCGCATTTCGCAAGAAGAGATCTTCGGCCCCGTTCTCGCGGTCATCAAGGCGAAGAACTTCGACGACGCGATGCAGATCGCGAACAACACCGAGTTCGGCCTCACCGGTTCGCTCTATACGAGCGACGAGCAGAAGATCAAGAACGCACGAGAAGATTTCTTCGTGGGCAATCTGTACTTCAATCGCAAGAGCACCGGCGCGTACGTGGGTGCGCATCCCTTCGGTGGATTCAACATGTCGGGGACCGACAGTAAAGCCGGCGGACGCGACTATCTGCTCCTCTTCATGCAAGCGAAATCGATTAGCCGAAAAGTCTAAGCGATAGACGCTTGAAGGAACTACGGTTGATCTCCAAGGCGGACAAAAGAGTCCGCCTTGGCCATTCCTGGGTCTTCTCGAATGAAGTGCAAACGGCGCTTACGCCGCTCACGGCATTTCAACCGGGTGAACTCGCGCGCGTCGTCGACGAAGGGCGCAATCCAGTTGGAATTGCGTATGTAAATCCCCGCGCCTTGATCGCCGCCCGCATACTGACGCGAGACGTTCGCGCATCAATCGATGCGCCGTGGTTTGCCGCGCGCATTCGGCGCGCGCTCTCGCTTCGCGACCGTCTGTACGAGGCGCCGTACTATCGCCTGATCTATGGTGAATCGGATGGTCTGCCCGGGATCGTCGTCGATCGCTACGGCTCCGTTTGCGTCGTGCAACTGAACACCGCGGGATCGTTTGCACTGCGCGAGGCGTTTCTTGCGTCTCTTCAGGAAGTCGTCTGCCCTACTGGTCTGCTGCTGCGCAATACCGGCTCAACGCGTGCGCTCGAAGGGCTGGAGCCGCTTGACGAAGCGATTGGTGACGTACCGGATCGGATCGACGTCATCGAAAACGGCATGCGAATTGCTTCGCCCTTGCGCAGTGGGCAAAAAACCGGCTATTTCTTCGATCAGCGTGACAATCGCTTGCGTTTGCGGCGCTATGTGCACGCAGGCGCTCGCGTACTCGACGTCTTTTCATACGTTGGTGCCTGGGCGGTCTCGGCGTTGCACGCCGGCGCAGCGAACGTTACGTGCATCGATCAGTCGCAACTCGCGCTCGACTACGCCGCTGAAAACGCTCGCACGATCGACCGCGACATCGAAGCGCTCGCCGGCGATGCGCTCGAAGTCATGCGAAGTCTTTATGCGGAGCGGCGGAAATTTGACACGATCGTCCTGGATCCGCCGGCGTTGGTGAAGCGCAAAAAAGATGCGGCTCTCGGCGAAGCGCACTATCGCCGTCTTCACGAGGCGGCCTTCAAATTGCTTGATGAAGGCGGCTTTCTCGTAACGGCTTCATGTTCGTACCATCTCTCGGCCGAACGGCTCCAACGCATTGCATTCGACGCGGCGCGCGAGAACGGACGCCGTGTGCAAATCTTGGAATCGCACGGGCACGCACCAGATCACCCGGTTCATCCCGCTATGCCGGAAACGCAGTATCTAAAGGCGTTGTATCTTCGCGCGTGACATCGGCGCGGTCCGCAAGCGGCTTTTGCCACCATAAAACGTCGAGCCAGATTCCGAACTTGTATCCCACTTCCCGATAGACTCCGACGCGCTCAAATCCGAACCGTGCGTGGAGCGCGTTGCTCGCGTCATTCGGCAGCGCTACGCCGGCGAAGGCGCGATGGAAACCACGCTGTCGCAGCTGCGTGAACAACTCTTCGTAGAGCGCCGCCGCGACACCGCGGCGCCGCACTCCGTCGCCGACGTAGACGCTCACGTCGGCGGAGTAACGATACGCAGATCTCTCGCGGTGCCGCGCAGCATAAGCATATCCTACGATGCAGTCGTCGATGCTCGCGACGAGCCACGGATACGCCGGCGTTAGGGCCGTGATCCGTGCGACAAAATCTTCGGCGTTGGGCGCCGTCTCTTCGAATGAGATCGTCGTGCGTTCGACGATCGGCCGATAAATTTCCGCGATTGCGGCTGCATCCGCACGTTCAGCCGCTCGAACCACTATCGTCGTCACAACTGCGATTGTACGCAGAGCTCAGTTATGGAAGAAATGGCCACTTGGCCAAATCGTTGCGCTCAGATTTCGGCAGAAGTAACGTCGTAGTGTTCGACGGTCTCGGTGAATTCCAGAAGAAAACGCTCGTCCTCGGGGTAGTAGCGCGCGCGATCGTACGGCTTGCCCGCGAATCGTTCGATCGCCTCGTACGATTCCCAAAAGGAAAGCGTGATCACTTCACCGTGCGTCGGATGACGGCGCGTGAGCATGTACGCGCCAAGGTTTCCCAGCGTCTTTTGATAGTCGCTCAATCCGGTCGTTGCGATATACGTGCAATATTCGTCGAGAAGATCCGACCGCACGCGGCCGCGCCACATGCGTGCGATCATTGTTCCAAACACACTTCGAATTTATTTCCGGCTGCGTCTTCAAAAAACACCGCGTAGTAATCGTCGCCGTACTCAGGGTGAATGCCGGGGCCTTCGATGTTGCGCGCGCCGTTTGCGGCAGCAGCATGCGCCGCCGCATCGATCGCATTTCGCGTTTTTGCACCGAATGCTATGCGCATTGCGGCGCTGCCCGCGCCTTCGTCTCGAATGAATCCGAGCACCGGGCGGCGGCTGTGCTGCCAGTAGCTGAGAAAATCATCGTCGGAAGAGCGCCGCTCCCACCCGAGGGTGGGAAACACGGCGTCAAACAATTGCCGGGTGGCTGCTAAGTCACGAACGTGGACGTCGACGTGATGCAATCGTTACTCCTTATTGAATGCGTCTATTTCCGGTGATGTCGATGCCCCAGCCCGAGAACAGCGCGTCGTTGTACGTGCTTTCCGGACGGCGCATGCGGACGTCGAAAACGGTGGGGATCAGGGGGAAGGTCGGCTTGACCAGCATTGGTGGAACCTCGGGGAGTTATGTAACTACTAATA
>CAWEGP010000002.1:0-205000 GCA_963808755.1 Vulcanimicrobiia bacterium | reverse complement strand
TAGGTGCCCGTACCGTACACCGACACAGGTAGACTGGCAGAGCATGCTAAGGCGACGAGAGAATCCCTGTTAAGGAACTCGGCAAATTGACCCCGTAACTTTGGGAGAAGGGGTGCCACCTTTCGTGAAGTGTTTACCACGTAAGCGATGGGTGGTCGCAGAGAATAGGTCCAAGCGACTGTTTAACAAAAACACAGGTCTCTGCGAATGCGAAAGCAGACGTATAGGGGCTGACTCCTGCCCGGTGCTGGAAGGTTAAAAGGAGTGGTTAGCGCAAGCGAAGCTGCGAATTGAAGCCCCAGTAAACGGCGGCGGTAACTATAACCGTCCTAAGGTGAAGTGTAAACACGTTGCCTTCCCGCACAGTAATGTGCGGAAAAAAATACCTGGCTATATGCGGGAACATCCTTATAGCCCACACCTACTCGCCGGCAATAACGCGCGGCAGTAACAATGGTTGGGATTGGACAATCCGCAGGAAACGAACGACGAGTTCGGATCCTCAGAGACTATACGCCAGGCATCCAAATATCAAGGATGCGATTCGATGAAACTAAGCCCGGATTGGGTGGTTGGATTCGTCGATGGAGAAGGGTGCTTCTTCGTCGGGATTCAGAGAAACCCAACGGTTAAGATCGGCTTCCAAGTCATACCGGAATTCCGCGTCGTTCAACACAAACGCGATCTCGATGTGCTTCACGGCCTGAAGATGTTCTTCGGGTTCGGACGAGTCTATCGAAATCACGATGATCGATGGGAATACCGAGTACGCCGTCTCGATCAACTTCGAATGATCGCTGATTTCTTCGCGAAGCACCCGCTTCGAACGAAGAAACGCGTCGATCACCACAAGTTCTCGGACGTTTTACGAATGATGGAAGAAGGCCGGCACTTGACCAGTGAAGGGCTTGGCGAAATCGTCACGATCGCATCAGCGATGAACACCGGCAGCCGGCCACGGCTGGCGGAATTAATGGATGAAGATAGAGTCCACTCCGGTGTGAAAGCACCAGAAAAAAAGTGAGCGAAATTCCTTGTCGGGTAAGTTCCGACCTGCACGAATGGAGTAACGACTTGGACACTGTCTCAATGGGGAACTCGGCGAAATTGCAGTACCAGTGAAGATGCTGGTTACCCGCAGCAGGACGGAAAGACCCCGTGAAGCTTTACTGTATCCTGATCTTGGGTTCTGAAATTGTCCGTACAGGATAGGTGGGAGTCGATGATCCAGCGGCGCTAGTCGTTGGGGAGACAACGTTGGGATACCACCCTGATAGTTTTGGGATTCTAACTAGCGGCCGTAATCCGGTCGTAGGACATGGTCAGGTGGGCAGTTTGACTGGGGCGGTCGCCTCCTAAAGAGTAACGGAGGCGCCCAAAGGTTCCCTCAGAACGGTCAGAAACCGTTCGTATAGAGTGCATAGGCATAAGGGAGCTTGACTGCGAGACGGACAGGTCGAGCAGGTGCGAAAGCAGGGCTAAGTGATCCGGCGGTACCGAATGGAAGGGCCGTCGCTTATCGGATAAAAGCTACTCCGGGGATAACAGGCTTATCTCCCCCAAGAGTCCACATCGACGGGGAGGTTTGGCACCTCGATGTCGGATCGTCGCATCCTGGGGCTGTAGTAGGTCCCAAGGGTTGGGCTGTTCGCCCATTAAAGCGGTACGCGATCTGGGTTCAGAACGTCGTGAGACAGTTCGGTCCCTATCCGCTGTGGGCGTAGGAAGTTTGAGGGGCGTGGACTCTAGTACGAGAGGACCGAGTCGAACGAACCGCTGGTGAACCGGTTGTCCCGCCAGGGGCATAGCCGGGTAGCTATGTTCGGATCAGATAAGTGCTGAAAGCATATAAGCACGAAACTGACCCCAAGATGAGACTTCAATCCCGTAAGGGTGAAGAGTCGTGGTAGACCACCACGTTGATAGGCCGGGGGTGGAAGCACTGCAAAGTGTGGAGCTGACCGGTACTAATAGCTCGGAAATTTAAAACTACGCCATCGCAAGTAAGGTTTTGGCACTGGAAGTTCTTCTCTGTACAGCTTTCTCGGCCGCGATCGACTGGAGCTCAGGCTCGTCATCGCGGTTCGAGGATCAAGTTTCTGGCGTCCATAGCGGCGGGGTCCCACCCGTTCCCATACCGAACACGGCAGTTAAGCCCGCCAGCGCCAATGATAGTCGGACCGCAGGGTCCCTCGAAAGTAGGTCGGCGCCAGATTTAATCAGTACGAAAAACCCGTTGCAGCGATGCAGCGGGTTTTTTGCTTTTCGGATGCAGCTTCAGTGCGAGACGCGGTGTTCGGATCCCCTCGCGGCGACCGTCCAGTGCGCTTGATCGTACGAAAACTCTTGACGGAACTCGATCGTGTCCGGGCCGTGAAAGATATTGATCACGCGCCCGTAGACCGTCTTTCCCTTGTCATGATCGGTCCAGGGAAACGTCCAGGTGTCGCCCGAGATAAAGAGCGTTCCCGAGGACGCCGGGGTGCCGTCCACCGGCACGGCATAGGTGTGATACATCTTGCGCGTCGCATCGTAGGTAAAGACAACGAGCGCCTTTGAGGGGCCGTTGACGAATTGGTTGCAGGCGAAATAGCCTGCACTTCGCCAGCAATCGTTACGCAAATGCGTGTCTTCGATTCGCGCCTTGCTGTAGGCCGTCTTGTAGTGGACGATGTGCGATTGCCACGTTCCCGCATACGCCATGACCGTATCGATGCCGTTTGCACGCGCGGCGATCGTGGGTAGCGCGGCGAAGAGAAAGCCGAGCGCGATCGCGGTGGCAGTTTCGACGTGTCGCGCGCTTCTCGCATCGTGTAATAGGTTCATGATGTCCTCACTTTGGCGTCGGCCTCGAGTAATCGCCGATGAATTGCAGCAGCGCTTTGTTCAATGGATCTGCGGGCGTGATCAGCGCGCGCAGCATCCCCATATGATCTGCGCCGATTTCCCGAATGACCATCGATTCGCAGCCGGCAGCGCGCAGCGCTTGCGAAAAGTAGATCGCGCGATCGCAGGAGCCTGGGTCATCTGCGGTCCCACACGATAAAACAATCGGCGGTGTCGCCGGATCGATGTGCAGTCGCGGTGAGACACGGCTCCGCGCCGCCGGCGTGTCGCCGTAGATGTGCGCGTCCACTCTCTGCCAGGAATCCGGCTCGTCTGAGAGATCCCGCACGTCATAGGCGCCTGAAACGGCGAAAACGCCGCGGAGCGACGTCAGCTTCAGGCCGTAGCGCGCCAAGTAGTCGGCATTCGTCGCCAGGAGCGCAGCGATCTGAGCGCCTGAGGAATGCCCAGCGAGGAACAGGTTTCCGGAGTCGAGTTGATACGCTTTCGCGTGCGCAATCATCCAAGCCGTTGCGGCCGCAACGTCCTCGCTAGAACCTACGGCATCGACGTCGGGAAAGAGCCGGTATGATACGACGGCAGCGGCAATGCCTTGACGGGCAAGCTCTCTACCGACGTCTGCGTAGTCCTTCCGGTCGCCATACATGAACGCGCCGCCGTGAACGAAGACAACAACCGGAGCGGTATTTCGCTCCTTCGGAAGGGACAGGTCGAGGCGGTGAATGTACGACTCGTCACCACCGATGTAAGAAACATCGTCGATCGTTTGTATGGTACCGCTCGGCGCTGTCGTTACTTGAAGCAGCACTGCCATCGCGAGAATTATGATCATCGGCATCCTCAGCTTAGGACAGTGCGATTGCCGCCGGCTTCAGAGATCGCTCAGAGAAGCTTCAACAGAAGGTTTCCAGAGATGCTTTAGCCGTTGGTCCACTCGATAAAGCGATGATCTCCCGCCAGCGCGGCGAACCGCGGATCGCGCGCAATCAGTCGCCGTTCGTAGAGGTCGACGCGCTGTAGCCATGCGAGGGCACGCACTTCGTCTCGCACGGCGATGTACGCAGCGGCAATCGACGCTGCATCCCAAGCGTCGGTCTCTGCAGTATTCGCAGTCGCATCGAGACGGCGGAGTTCCATCCGGGCGAGAATCGGATGTCCGGTAAGTGCGTCGAGCTGCGCACCAAGTGCCCTTGCCTGATAGCGCGTCGCAGGAGATTGCGCGAGCAATGCGATCGTGTGCCTCGCCTCTCCAAGGTTATGCGTCGCTATGTAGGCATTTGCGAGCGTGAGTTGAGCGATGGAGGGCAGCTGATGAATGCGTAGCATCTGCTTCGAAAGCACGATCGCTTCTGTGTCGTTTCCGACGAGGAAATCACTCCATGCAAGCGATGCGGCGGTGCCCGGTGATTGGGGCTCAATGCCAAAGGCTCGGCTGAACAGGCGTCGCGCCTGCTCGACGTCACCGCGGTTCATCAGAAGCGTTCCGTACCAAACCAGTGCGTCGGGCTGGTTGGGATCGAGCGCGAGCGAACGGCGAAAATTAGATTGTGCCGGTTCTTCTTCATGAGCGATCGAAAAGTCGACGCCGCCTAGGGCGGCATATGCATCGGCCGAGTCGGGATTCTTGCGCACCGCCGCTTGCGCCAGGTCCATTGCGTCCGCCTGAAGGCGAACGCGTTGCGCGTCGCCGGCGGCATAATACGCAAGGCTCGCCTTCGCTTCGGCAAGCCCTGCGAAGCCTTCGGCTGCATCGGGGCTTTCGTGCGCAACGGATGCGAAGAGTTTCGCCGCGCGCTGCAAATTCGACGGCGACGCTTCAGTAAGATAGGTGCGCGCAAGCAGATAGTTTGCTAGTGCGCCGCCACGCAAAGTGCGGTCGTGCGGCGCGTCGCGTACGTGCAGCAACACGATGCACAATGCGCATAGCACCAGCGCAGTCGCAACACCGGCAACGAAAGAACGGGGACGTGCCTCCGGCGGCCCGACTGGTTCGCTTGCGGATGGAACCAACAAGCGGTACCCGCGTTTTGGAATGTTTTCGATCGCGATTCCGCTTTGGTGCCGTTTGAAGAGCTGGCGCAGCACGTAGACATTTTGCGAGAGATTCGCTTCATTGACGTCGGTGTCGGGCCAAATGCGCTCGATCAGATCGTGCTTCGAAATGACATGGTTCGGCGCGGCGGCGAGTTCGAACAGGAGGTCAAGTGTCTTTGGCGCGAGCACCACGGGCCGTCCGCGGTAACGAAGAACTCGTTCAACCGGTGAGAGACGGTAAGGGCCGAATGCGAAGACGCCGGTTTTCGATAGACGCTCGTCCATGCCGCCTCTACCTTCAACAGACCGAACGCAGGGCCCTCACGCTGCCATCGGTTCGCCGGGCGGAAGGCGCCTAGTCACGCGAAGCAGCCCCAATCCGTGGTGCAAACAGAATGATTATTGCGTCTACGCCGCCCGCAATTATCGCGCGGCAGGTCGATTCGACGCTCGATGTGCGCGGCGGCGTCATACAAATACCGACAGTAGACGGCGTGAGCGCGCAGCTCATCTATCCGGCGAACGATATGCCCACCGTTGAACGGGTTCACATTGAAGCCACGGGGCCGATCGAGATAAAACGTTTGGACGTCGCGCCCTTCGGTGGCAATAGCAACTACGCGCCCTATTATCAACTCAGGATCGTGCCGAGTGGACCGGCGACCGTCGTCCATTTCTTCGGCGCTCCCAAGCTCATTCTAGATGTCTCCAAACCGATAGCGACCGCGCACTACGGTCTGCAAGCTACGATCGGCAGCAACTACAACATACAAATGGGCGCAACCGGCAATAGTTCTGAGTCTCAGTTTGATTTGGCCGACCTCGCGGGGATTTTCAAAAACGGAGTGCTAACCATCAACCTGAGTAATTCAAGGTTGGTATTGGTGATCAGCACAATTCAGCTCGCCACGACGGTCCAGGGCCGCGTCGAAGATGCGCTAGGCAAACTCGAGATTTACAGACGCTCTCGCTCGCTAGGTGATTTACAAACTGCGGTCTCCGCGATGGAGCTATCACTCGATGTTGACCTGTTTAGAGCGAATGCTTTCACTTTGCAGCGTCGTGCGTTCGTAAGTGGATGGGCGCAGGTGCTGCGATCGATTGAAGATGCGTATAACCCGAAGTTTGATCCCGACGAACGCTTGCCGTGCCCGCTGCCGCGCCTTGGCGAACCCCTAGGATACACTTGGCCGTCAGTTTGCGATCCAAAGCTCATTCGTGAGCCGCAGAACGACTCTGTACGCAATAAAGAGCTTCAGGATATGGAACGTTATCGGGTCAGTTATGAGCACTATCGCGAAGTCAAGCGGCTCGATGATGAGTCGATGACGAATTTGGAAATGAGCGTTAATCTTCTTTGTAAAATAGCTCCTGCGGAAGCGCCTTCAGACTATCTGGCTCTCGACCTCATCCTTCTTGATTCAGCGATCAGTGATTCCAGGCGGATCAAGATCGAAGCCATGCTCAGAGATCCGTCTTTAGGATATATCACTCTGCCGGGACAGGCCGTGCGCGGACTTAGCGCAGCGCTTGCGAGTGCGCTCGTCCACCTCGATAACGTAACGCTCGCGAGTCAGCAAGTTGAGGTCGGGATTAGCCACGGGAAGGTCAATGTTCTTTTTGCCCGCGATCATCATGGGAGCGTTTTGACCTATCAGGTCGACACACAAACCGGCGCAGTGGTTGACCTAAAGCAAACCGTGCCGTTTTCCTTTGAAAGTAACGGAGTAGCGATGTCCGCGCTGGACGCCAAAGCCGTGATTCTTCTTTACAACAAGATGCTTTCCGGTGCGCTTGATGTGCTACCACCCCTTGACGATCTCCATGCACAGAACTTCATGATCCAACAGCGTAACTTTGACCGATCCCATACGAAACCGGACACAACGTATTACGAGGTCTATCTTCCGCAGACAGTGCCGAAAAGCGCCGAGAAATTACCTTGTGGATATTTCAGAAATTACCGAATCGAGACGTCTACATGGACTGTTGCAGTCGAGTCATTGAATTGTTAACCGAGATGATCGAGAGCGGACGCGAGGGTGGTCGCTCATGCTTGACAAACCAACGGCAACGTCGAATCTACTTCCCCGTCACTACAGTGGTGAGTTAGGGTGAAATTCAGGAGAAAAACCGTTAGTTAGGGTGAAATTCACCCAAAAGGCGAGACAACGCCTATGCTGCTTTTCATCACACCTCCAAAAGACCAACGACGTTAGATAATTCCGCAATCGTGCTTCGATGAAATCGATATCCGGTGTAACCAGGTCGATGCTACGGAGTCACTGAGCTGGGCGAATGCGGTAGATCGCGCCGGTCATATCGTCGGCGACGAAGAGTGATCCGTCGGGGCCGACGGTAATTCCGGTAGGTCGACCGATGCGATCGATCGTTCCGCCGTTTTGATATCCACCAATAAATTCGCTCCATTGCATCGTTGGGTCGTTCCAATCTACTGCGCGCAGCGGTGTGTCGCCGTGCAACGGGACGAACACGACGCGCGGCGGCATGTAGCCGCTGAGACCGTTCGATGGGCCATGCCATGACCCGTGAAGTGTTACGAATGCACCGCCGCGATACCGCGCCGGAAATGCGTAGCGGCCGTTCGGCCGTTGGGGGTAAAACACTGCGCCGATCGGCGTCTCATATGCGGGGAAAACGACGCGTGGCACCGCGGCGGCGCTGCACGTGCCGGGCCAATTGGGAGCGATGCGCCGGTTTTCGTAGCACGTCGGCCATCCATAGTCGACCGGTACGTCGTGCGCGCTAACGTCGTCGAAGATCTCGTAGGGATGGCCGACGGCGAGGTCGTCGACGCCTGCAACGCCTGCCCAGAGATGCGCCGTTTCGGGATCGAACGCGAGCGCGATCGCGTTGCGAATGTGGTCGGCAAATGGCGACATCTTGTGCGTCGTGACGTCGATTCGTTGAATGGAAGCGCGCGTTTCGTCGACGTCATGGCAAGCATTGCACGATGATCCGACGCTTGCGTACAAGGTATCCTTAGCAAATGCTACGCTCGTGGTAACATGTGCGCCCGATGTACGCGATGTGCGGACCGACGCGAGCTTCTCGGGCGCCGTGCGAGCGTGTTCGTCACCTGCCCGGTACGCGACACGATAGACGCCGAATTGTGTGCCGACGAATAGCGCGTCTTGGCCTAGTGCCACCCCCGCTGCCGGCTCATCGTCGAAGGTCGCAAAAATATGGGGTGTTTTCGGTGTGCCGTCTGCATTCGGAACGATGTAGACGTTTGATCCGCCGGTGCCGACGATGACGTCACCGCTCGGCGTCGCCGCGAGTTCACGTGCACCCTCGACCGTCGCAATCCGCTCGATCGTAAAGCCGCGAATGACGCGCGGCATTTCTACCGCCGCGGCGGGCACACAGCTTGCCGCGAAGCACGCACAAATCAGCGTGACATACGCAACTACGTCGAAGTGGGATTCGGACTTGGAATTCCTCCGCCGGAAGGGCCAGGATTGGGCGATCCGCTCGGCTGCGACGACGGCGGCGGCGGAGATGTAAACGGCGGCGGCAGCCCACCGTTGCCCGACGGCCCTGGGTTCGGTTGGTTGGGATTCGTTACCGGGACGAATCCGTTGGAGCGGCTGTTGTCGTTCGAATTCGTGCACGCGATCAGGGCAGCGGCAACCAGCATCGCAAGAACATACCTCGGGGTCATAGTTCATTTCGTACCCGTACGGTTCAGGGACGAACGCGATATATTCGCCCGGCGTCATCGTCTCCAATGAAAACGCTCCCTTGCGCGCCGACCGTGATGCCGGTCGGACGCCCGACACGATTATTGCACGACGGTTCGAAGCCGCTTACGAGCGGCGCCCATTGCATCTTTGGATTGCTCCAGTTGACCGCAGTGCGCGGTGCATCGCCGTTCATAAGCACAGTATCGACTTCAGGCGCCAGCGTACACCCGTTTACGGTGTGCCATGAACCATGACTCGTCACGAGAAGTGCGCCTCTGTATTGCGCCGGCAGTGCATATGCGCCGCGCGTATTGAGCGGATAGAATACCGCACCGATGTGGGTGATGTACGCGGGAAATTCCACGAGCGGTTCGACGATCGCGTTGCAATTTTGCGGCGATCCCGTTCCGCTGTTGTACAAGACGCGATTCTCTTCGCAATACGGCCATCCGTAGTCGGCGATGGATCCACCGGTATGCGCACTGACGTCATCGATGAATTCGTATGGATGTCCCGATGGTAAACTATCTTGTCCGGCGCCGCCGGCCCACAGATGCCCGCTTGCCGGATCGACCGCGAGCGCAATTGCGTTGCGGATCCGACGCGCAACAAGTGTCATCCCGGATCCGTCCAGGTGCATTTTCCATATCGCGGCGCGCGTCGGATCCGTTTCGCCTGTGCAGCCGTTGCATGATGAACCCATGCTCGCGAACAGCGTCGATCCGGAGACGGCAACCGATGTCGTCGTGTGCACGTCGTCGGCCGGATTTGCAAGCGGCCCCGTTCGCACCGAAGCAATGCTCGTTATATGCTCCGCCGCGGTATCGCCGTCGCGGTAGGGGATCGACCACACGCGATATTCGGTTCCGACGAAGATCGTGCAACTCGCCGGATCGAAGGCAATCCCGGCCGCCGGCGAATCTTGCAACGTCGCAAAAACGACGGGCGCTCCGGCGGCGCCGGCGGCTTCTGCGTGCGGAATCAGATACACTGCAGATCCAGTCGTACCGGCAAGAAGATCGCCGTTGGGGAGTGCAGCGAGTTCACGCGCTCCGCTGACCGACGCAATTATTTGAATGGTCAGACCGCTCGCCGTTGAAAGCGCCGGCGCGGTCGGCGACATTGCGGCGCTCGACTGCGAGGCAGTTGCACCGGAACAGCGAGATTGGATTTGCGCTCCCGAAGCCGTCGGTGATGGCGCAACCGAGCCGCTCGGGCTGATACTCGGCTCAGCGGGCGCGTTCTGCGCTATGCCGTTCGGTGCCGTTGAGCCTCCGCCGCACGCGACAAGCAGCACTGCTACGCCGAACCCGAAAAACCGTTTGGCCATGGTGATCTTCGTATACCCGTGCCGGGCGAGGGCTACCGCACGGTCATTGGGGCGCACCGTTATGCGCGACGCGTTCAAACCGGCTCGAAAAGGCCTGCGCAGTGAGGTTGGTTTGTTTTGCGAGTTTCGAGAGTTCCGGTTCAGCAAAATCGGCCGGCTCCAATCGAACCATGTAATCTCGAGCGACCGCATACGCTTCGGCGTTCACGTCGACGTTGCGCGTGCGAATGCGGCCGGTCTGACCGTCGAGCAACTCCTCGAGAAGAAGCGGATGGACGCGCCCTCCGGAGAGTGCAATCAGTGCACCGCTCCCGCCGCTCATCAGATACCGCACGGCGCCGTATCCGAGCGTTCGCGTGTAATCGACGTCGAATGCAACCGGCTTCGCGCAACGCAGTTCATACCCGATGTCTTTCGTCAGCACGGTTGCGTCGATCCCGAGCTTTTCCAATTCCGTTCGCACGCCGTCGCGAATCAGCGCACCGATCGGCACGTCGGCGAGGCGGACGTGACCGTACGCATCGCGCGCCACGTTTTCGAGTGCCGCAAGCGCATCCGCAGAAACATGTTCCACGATGCCCTCTGCGACGACGGCGACGCCGTGATCGCGCCCTTGCGCACGGCGCTTCACGATTGCACCGACGAGCGTGTCAACGACGAGATCGAGGTCCAGTTTTTCACCGGGGAACTCTTCCGGAATGACGGCGAGCGTCGCTCCGGCAGCTTTGCACATACCGAGCGCGAGCGATCCCGCTTTGCGCCCCATCGATACGACGATATACCAGCGCGTCGTCGTGCGCGCGTCTTCGAGCAGACTTTCGATGATTTGCGCGCCGACCGAACGCGCCGTTTCGAAGCCGAACGTCGGCGCATTATCGGGCAAGGGAAGATCGTTGTCGATCGTCTTAGGCACCGTCGCGACCCCGATGCGGCCACGTGTTTTCTCCGCGATACGGGCCGCTCCAAACGTCGTGTCGTCGCCGCCGATGCACACGAGATAGCGAACGTTCAGGTTCTCTAAAGCGCGGACGCAGTTGTCCAACGACTCGGCAGTCTTTGCCGGATTTGTGCGAGATGTGCGCAGAATCGACCCGCCGCTCGTGGTGATGCGCCACGCGTCGTCGAGCGTCAATTCCGTCGTTTTCGGAGGGGTCCCGGCTGCTAGGTCGCGATAGCCGTCGTAGATACCGATCACGCGCAAACCGCGGTTGAGCGCTTCGATGGTTGCGGAGGCGATCACCCCGTTGATGCCGGGTGCTGGTCCGCCGCCAACAAGTATTGCGAGAGTATCGCTCATACGGGGGAGAATCCACGGGGCAATGGAGCTTTCCTATGCGGCCGTCTGTTTCGATCTGTTCGGCACGCTCGTTCACGAAGACGGGCGCCCGATCGAAGGCGCCCGTGAGGCACTCGCTGCCGTCGCCGGCGATCGGTGCGCAATCGTCACCTCCTGCGGCCTCGCCTTTGCGCGGACGCTGTTGCATAGCGCGCAACTGCCCGAGCCGCAAATCATCGTCACCTCCGACGACGTGGAACGCGGAAAGCCGGCTCCTGACGGTTATCTTCTCGCGGCGCGCCGTCTCGCACGTGAACCGAATTCGATCGTTGTGTTGGAGGACAGCCGCCAGGGTATCGCTGCGGCGCGGGCGGCCGGCATGGATGTCATCGGCATTTTAGCCGGACGCTCGTTTTCGTATGCAAATGAGGCGCTCTACGCTGTAAAACGCCTCAGTGCTATCGAATGGTCCTCGCGCGAGGACGGAACGATTTGTTTGCGGTTTTAGCTTGGTGACGACGTCGGAGCGGGCTGCGCCGGGAAGACGTTGCTGTTCGGGTTTCCTTGCGACTGCGCGCGCGAAGCGCGCATCTTCGCCATGTTCGCTTTGACTTGCGTCTGTTGATCGGGTGTTAGCACGCTCATCACTTGCTGACGCATGGCTTTGCGCGCGTTGGGATCGGGTTGGCTGCCTTTGGGGTGTTGCTGGCGATACTGCTGCATGATTTGCTGGATCTGGGTGCGCTGCTGATCGCTGAGATTGATACCGCGGAACATGCGCATCATGCCGCCGCGATGGTGTTCTCTGGAGAGAGGGGAGCTCGCGGGAGTTTGCGCCGGCGTTTGCTGGGCACAGCCCACGATCGGAAGACCCATCGCTACAGCGAGGGCCCCCGAAAGAAAGATGGGGGATAATTTCATGTCTCCATCCTAGAGTCGGCGCTGGAAAGCCGGCTGAGGCCGGGATTAGGGAATGGAGAGAAACGCGTGAGAGCCGCGCAGTAGAGCGGCCGCTTATCTTGCTGAAATTGCCGTTTCTTGCGCCGAGAGTGCCCGCCATGTCCCATGCTGCAACGCATAGACGTCCGTGTAGCGCAAACGCAGAACGACACGACCGGATTGCCGTATGGTGTTCACTCCGTGAACGATTGCCACGTCACCGGCGAAGTCGACCGTTTGTTCGCCGGTCGATTGGGAGTACGCCCGCGGCTGACGTATGGCGCGCAATTCGCCGTCACGATGCCGCACGTTGCCCAAATAGTTCGTATGGGAGAAGTTCGGCGCGAGGATGAGCGACAACGCGCCGGCGTCGCCATGTGCGGCAGCTTGAACCCAGCGATGCTCTTGTTGCAACACCGCGCTCGCGGCCGCGGGAGCGTTCGCACGCGCGCAAGGCGTTGCTTGCAGCGAAAAAAGAAGCACTGCGGCCGCTGCTGCCCGGACGCGCATCGTATTAGCTGCCGAGGAATTCAAGCTTCGTGCCGCTAGGGTCTTCAAAGAAAATTGCTGCATAACCCGGTTCATCGCTCTCTTCGACATTCTGTGCACCTGTTTTCCGTAGTAACTCCAGCAACGCAGCGAGTGCGTCGCGAGTGACGCGAAACGCTATTCTGGTTTCGTTGTGCCGGTGCAGCGGATCTTCGATGAATCCAATGAAGTGCGGAGATGGAAGCGTCTCCGGTGGTTCGCCGTACTCCACGACATTGTAGGTGTCGGCGATATCGTGCCATTCACCGTGGGCGTCAACCGAGAAATAGCGCTTCTCCGTCAGGCCCAGCACCGGTAAAATCTCGTCGTAAAATGACTCGACTGCCGCGAGCGAACGCACGCGACAGTCGATGTGATCGAATCCTTGGAACGATGGCACGAGCTACGATTTCGGGGTGATGGCAACCGCCTTGACGCCTTCGGATGCCTGCGCCTCAAATCGTTTGAAGTTCTCGAAGAACAACTCAGCAAGCTTGCGTGCTTGCGTATCGTAGGCGACCTTGTCGGGCCAGACGTTGCGAGGATTGAGCACCTCGCTTGGAACATCGGGGACCGACTTCGGCACCATCAACCCGAAGAATGGTTCTTGCTCGAACTCGCCGCCGATGCGTCCTTCGATCGCGGCGTTCACCATGGCGCGCGTATGGGCAATCGACATACGTTTGCCGACGCCATACGGTCCACCGCTCCAGCCGGTATTGACCAGCCAGCATTCCACCTCGTGCTCGTTGATTTTCTTCCCGAGGAGTTTCGAGTACACGGTCGGATGATGCACCATGAACGGTGCTCCGAAGCAGGTTGAAAACGTTGCTTGAGGCTCCGTGACCCCACGTTCTGTTCCCGCGACTTTCGCCGTGTATCCGGAGAGAAAGTGGTACATCGCCTGTTCTCGCGTAAGCTTCGAGATCGGCGGTAGAACGCCGAACGCGTCGGCCGTCAACATGATGATCGTCTCGGGATGACCGCCCTTGCTGCCGGCAACGATGTTCGGAATGAATTCGAGGGGATACGCCGATCGTGTGTTTTCCGTCTTCGCATCAGAATCGACGTCGAGCGCGCGTGTGCGTTCGTCGTAGACGACGTTTTCGATCACGGTGGAAAAGCGGTTCGTAGCAGCCCAAATTTCCGGCTCCGCGGTCGGCGATAGATGAATGACCTTCGCGTAGCATCCGCCTTCGAAATTGAAGACGCCGTCCGCGGACCAACCATGCTCATCGTCGCCGATCAACGGACGATGCGGATCAGACGAAAGCGTCGTTTTTCCGGTGCCGGAGAGACCGAAAAAGATAGCAACGTCGTTGTGTTTCATCCCGACGTTTGCCGAGCAATGCATCGGTAGCGTCTCACGCAGTGGCAGAAGGTAGTTCATGACCGTGAAGATGGACTTCTTGATCTCGCCTGCGTACTTCGTTCCGCCGATCAAGATCATGCGTTTCTTGAAGTTCACCAGAATGAACGTCGAACTGCGCACACCATCACGTTGCGGATCCGCTTGGAAGAGCGCCGCATCGACGACGGTAAACTCCGGTGCGAATCCGGCTGCCGGCTTCTCGGGCGTAATGAAGAGGTGATGTGCGAAAAGACTATGCCACGCGAACTCCGTGCAGACGCGGATCGGTACGCGGAACTTTTCGTCGGCGCCCACGTAACAGTCGAGCGAATAGACGTCACGTTCGGACAGATATGCCTGCACCTTGTCCCACAAAGCATCGAAGACGGCCTCTTCGATCGGCGCATTCGTTTCGCCCCAATCGATGTGGTCTTGGCTCGACGGCTCCTTGACGAAGGCCTTATCTTTCGGGGAGCGCCCGGTGTGCGGCCGCGTATCGACGATGAACTGTCCGTCGCGTCCCAGCACGCCTTCTCCGCGACGCAATGCATGCTCGATCAACTCCGCAGGAGTGAGATTCTCCCAGAGCGTCGCGGCTTTGATTTTGTCCGGAACGGTAAGAATGGTCAGGTCCCTCGTAGATTGATGGCGCCGAGAAAGTAACACTGTTTTTCACCTCCGCGTACCGCGCCTGCATGCAGGCCCTCTGCCAAAAGCTTCCAATGCAACGCCCATGCCGAAGCGACCGCCTCTTGCCCTCGTAGCGTTCTTTGCGGCTGCATTGGGATCCATGGGTCCCGCTGCAGCCGTTTTACCCTTCCATTTCGGAAGTTTTCCAAGCGGAGCGCTTGACGGAATTACCGACGTTCCCGGTGTCCGCGTTGGACATGTGACAAAAGTCGAGGGGACGGACGTTCGTACCGGCGCCACCGCGATTGTGCCGAACGGCGATCCGTGGAACGACAAAGTTGCGGCGGCGGCGATCGGGTTTAATGGTAACGGAGAAATGACCGGCAGTCATTGGGTGAATACTGCCGGTTACCTAGAAGTCCCAATCGTTCTCACCAATACGCTCAACGTCGGTCTCGCGGACGACGGTGTGATCGATTGGATGATCCATCGCTATCCTCGCGTCGGCAAAACCGATGACGTGCCGCTTCCGGTCGTCGCAGAATGCGACGATCAGCTCCTCAACGACATTCAGTTGCGCTCGGTCCACCAAAACGACGTCGTCGCAATGCTCGAGGGCGCGCGGCCCGGACAGTTTGCACGCGGCAGCGTCGGCGCCGGTACCGGAATGCGCGCGTTCGGATTCAAAGCCGGAATTGGCTCCGCGTCGCGAGTGCTTCCCGCGAATCTGGGCGGCTATCACGTCGGTGTGCTCGTAAACGACAACACGGGCAGTTCTCGTGACGCGCTCACGATCGTCGGTGTTCCGGTGGGCGAGCGTTTGAAAAACGAGTATCGCGTGAAGTATCCACAGCGCGTCTCCGAAGCGTCACTGCGCGGGCGAATGGAATCCGGAAGCATCATTATCGTCGTTGCTACCGATGCGCCGCTGGATAACCGCCAATTGCACGCGATCACGCTGCGGGCCGCCCTCGGAATGGGACGCACAGGACTTACATCGGACGTCGGCAGCGGCGATCTTTTTATTGCGTTCTCCACGGGATACGTCTTCCATCGATCGGCAGACTTCGATATCAAAGCGCCCTCGACGCCGATTCTCGAAAACGACGCAGCACTAAACGCGTTGTACCGGGCGACGGCCGAAGCGACGCAAGCCGCCATCTACGATGCGCTTTTCGAGGCCAAAACGATGAGTGGTCAAGGTGGTGCGACGGTCTATGGGTTGCCGGATGACCGTGTGCTGCAGATGCTTCGCACCGCCGGTGCGATTACTCAGTGAGCTTCATCGAAACGGAGCGTTTACTGCTGCGCACGTGGCTCTTACCGGCCGATTTGAGCGATGCAATCGACATCTTCACCAATGAGTCGGCGCGCAGTTATTACATTCGCGGCGACCTGGCGCGGAACGACGTGGAGCGTTACATTCGAGGCTTGATGGAGAAGCAGGAGCGGGATGGCTTCGGCGTTTGGCCCGCCATCGAGAAGTCGAGCCGCACGGTCATCGGCGCTTGCGGATTGACTCCGGTTCCTGATCTGGGCGGTGAGATCGAAATCGACTGGATCGTCAAACCGTCTGCGCGAGGGCAGGGCTATGCCACCGAAGCGGCGCGGGCGGTTCTCGCGTACGCGTTTGCGCATGCGGGCCTCCGGCACGTCTGCGCCTTGATCGATCCGGAGAACCGCCCGTCGGTCGCACTGGCGAATTCGATCGGCATGCGTTTTGACCGAGTCGTGCGCGCCTACAAACGCGACCTTCTTCGTTACGTCAAAGACGCCGCTTGACGCGACGCGTGCGCCGGATTGAGTGCACTTGCGTTTGCTGGACGAGTCGTTTAGGGAACACCGGCAGCATGCCGATGAAAATTTCGCTCGGTCCCGTGGGACATTTCGGACTCGCGGTCGGGGACGTCAAGCGAAGCAGTGCGTGGTGGAGATCCATCTTCGATCTCGTCGAGATCTTTTCGTACGACGATGCGACCGGATTGTCGAATGACAACATCACGATCGTCTTGCAGCCCGGAACACCGCGTCCTGAAGTCCTGGACCACATGTCGTTTCATCTCCCCGATCTGCCGGCACTCCGATCGGCGCTGGAAGTTCTGAAGAGTCACGGCGTCGCGATCGAAGACCCCGGTGACGAAATTGGTCCCGAAGCGCCCGGTTCCAAACATCTCGGGTTGTGGTTTCACGATCCCGACGGCTATCGTTGGGAACTCTCGGTACAGAACGCTATCCCCTGAGCCGACTGCAGCCGGCTGTCCGTGCGCCGGCGACGGTTATCGGTTGCGCTTCACTTGATCGGGGAGAATCGTGCGTCCGTGATTACCCCATGACGTGCGTTCATGATCTACCACCGCCGCAATTTGCTCGTCGGTGAGTTGTGAACCAAACGCCGGCATCTGCGCTGCGTACTGCGTTGTGCCGATCGCCTTGCCATGCAATCCCTGGAGCACGATTCGTACATGCGCGTTGGCGTCGTCACCGTTTACGACCGGGTCACCCGCGAGCGGCGGAAACGTTCCCGGAACGCCACTTCCCGACTCGCCGTGACACGACTGACAGTTTTGTGCGTAAACCTGTTGACCCAAGGTCGAGAAGTCGAAACCGGCCGCGTTTTTGCTACCGACGGCGGCATTTTGCTGAACGGGTGCGGTCGTTGCGGCCACGCTCTCGGAGGCCGGCGCATTTGCCTGCGCAAGGGCGGGGTTTGCGGCGTACGTCGGCGTTTTCGCGAACGCCTCAGGTGTCTTGAAATACTCGATTCCGTACCAGAGCGCCCAGGTCGCAATAACGGCGAAGAATACCCACGTCCACACCGGGACAGGGCCCTCCGATTCAGCGCGAACGGGATCAAACGGTTCTTCAGCGCCGAACGCATTTACGTTCACGTTAATCGTTCCGCGGACGCGCGATCCGGCTCGCAATCCCGTAACGGTGATGCCGGGGCCGTTTGACACGATGAACGCGATTGTTCTGACGCCGGCATTTCCAAGAGCGTCGACCGCTTCAATTCGCAGGACGTGTTCGCCGTCAGGCAAGGTCGTCGTATCGAGGGCAAATCGTGCGGGCGGTTTGTACGTCGCAAACGGTTCAATTGCGTCGTCCAAGAACAGGGTGATTGAGACCGGCTCGTTCGGCGTCAGTTCTGGCCGCTCCATCAGCGGTCATCCTTGAGGATGAGACGTTTCGCATGTTGCGGCTCATCTTCGCCGGGACGCAATACCCAGTAGATCGCTGCGGCGATCGTCCATACCGTTGCGAGCATGCCGGCAACGATCACGATCCATCCCAGAGGATCGCTGTGCGGAGACTGCATCTGCATACCGTTCATTGCGGCGCGCCTTTACCGAGCGGAACCTGTTTCAAGGATTTCAAATAGGAGACGAGATCCGTTGCATCTTGCGTCGTGACGACGACGCCGCCGCCAGGTGGCGCAAACGCAGGAGGCACCGCGACGACCGTGTCACCCGCATCGGCTTTCGGTTTCACTTGAAAGAGCCACGGATAACGCGGCATGATGGAGTCGCTGACGACCGAGCGCGGATTCCACAGATGAATGTACTGCCAGACTTCGCTAGGCTGGCGCGCGCCGATGTTGCTCAAATCGGGGCCGGTTCGCTCGGTTCCCAACAACTCCGGCGTGCTATAGGCGTAGTCACCCGCGATGGATGGTCGCCCAAATACTACATCTTGCTTGAGGGGACGAACGTTTTGCGTATGACAGTAGGCGCAGCCTTCGCCGACGTAAATGGCGCGGCCGTGCTGCTCTTGAGCCGTAAGTGGCTGCAAACCCGGTGCAGGCGCGCTGCGTGAAAGCGCCACGCCTGGGATGACGCCCATGAAAATAGCGAGCACGCCGTACACGATTGCCGAGACGGCGACAAGCGACCACACGTTGTTCATACCGCGGTTCATGCTTCGACCGCCTTCCCGCGCGGTGTCTGTTCCCATTTGGTACTTTGACGCACCGGTGCGAGCGTCATAACGTACACGTTGTATGCAAAGAGCAGATGCGCAAGAAACATCAGCGTGCCGGAGACTGCTCGTCCTGCCCAGTATGGCGCCGCGGCGTCGACCGAAGCGATGAACGGGTTGCCGGATGCCCATGTGAGGCCCTGAACCGTGCCCGCGACCGAGAGCGAAAGCACGTAAAACGTTACCCCAATCGTTGCAAACCAGAAATGAAGTCCGGTAACGATGCGATTGGGCTGCTTTCCGGTTGCGCGCGGCAGAAGCGCATAGATCGATCCCCACGCGAGGAATGTGATGAAACCGTACATCGTCGCATGTGAATGGCCGACGGTGTAATTCGTGAGGTGCCAAATCGCTTGTAAGCTGCGAAACGCCTCGATCGTTCCCTGCGTGGATCCGAGGAAATAATAGGCGACGCCGACGACGATGAACGGCAGGGCGTACGACCGGCGAATCGCTTCGCCGTAATTGCGCATCGTCAGCGCAAAGTTCGCCGTGCCGGCAAACACCGGGACGAGCATGCCGACACTAAACACGATTGCGAGCGTTTGAAACCACCACGGTAAGGGGGTGTACTCGAAATGGTGTGCACCGATAATCGGATAGAAGACGAGGTTCGTCCAGAAGCCGAGTACGCCAAGCGCATATGAGTAGATCGGCCGGTTCAGCAACTTCGGCAAGACATAGTACGTGACGCCGAGCGCGAGAAACGTGAACCACATGCCGACCGCATTGTGCATGAAGAACGCTTGAACCGCGACCTGCCCAAGACCGTTTTGGTAGGTCGGGATAAAGGCAACGATGCTCAAGATCAGCGTGAAGATGAAGCCGCCGATCGTATACCAATTGGAGATGTAAATCTCGCGTTCGATGCGCTGTTGCACGGTGCGTACGACCGTCAATCCGCTGAAGAAGACCCCGGCGAGAAACATCAGCTTCACCCACCAGACCCATTCCCGGTACTCTTGATCGCCGTAGTTGATGCCTAAATCCAATGTGATCGTGCCGCACACTGCGGCGAGATTGTAGAACAGCAGCGAGAGCCACGCGAAGCGTTTGCTTGCAATCGGAATTCCGGATGTGCGCGAGGCGACGTAGATCGCCGCCCCCGAAAGCGCGATCGACGCCCAGCCGTAGAACGTCCCGTTTGTGTGTATGGCACGAAGCCGCCCGAACGACAGTAACGGGTTCGTGGCCCAATCGGGATATGGAAATTTGAAACTGAGGAGCAGCCCGACGGCCGTCGTGAATAACAACCAGAACGTTGCCGTCAGGACGAACGCTGAAATGATCGCAATATCTTCCGGTTCCGCGTTATCGCGGATGATCGTGGGCGCTGCAACGGCCATGCACGAATCCTCTCTGATCGGAAGGTTCCCGATGGAGATTACCCGCGAAAGGGGGATGCTATCGGATGCCGCTCAACCCGACATGGCGTGAAAGGCGACCGCTGCCATTGTGAGCGGCGTCTTGTGGTATTCGAAGTCGCAGAGCGCTCTTCCGATGCGTGCAGCCGCCTTGTTCGTTACGAACCACGGCGGTTTCGGCATCAGCGAGTTGCCGTAACCACGAAAGCTGCGCGGGAACGGCGCGAACGCGGCATAGACGACCGATTTCTCCGCGCGCGAAAAGAGATGACTGTTGTGCACGACGCCAATGCCGCTTTGAATGTTGTCGGGCGTGTGACCCGGGAATGCGCCCCAGGGCGTTTCCGCGACGAAGTAGCCGACCCCGGTCCACGCATTGACGCCGATGCAACCATAGCGTAGTGCGGCAATCGCCGTGTCGAGCGCAGCCGCATGTTCGCGCATCGTGGCTGGATGAACGATGATATTTGCGCCGAGCGTTCCCCAGAGTGATTCATTTGCAAATGCGACGGCATCTGAAAGATATGCTTGCGTGTCGCCCGGAATTGAAGTGACGGCCAGAACGCTTCCGAACGCTTCCTCTCGAAATGCCGTGTCGGCGTCGTCGGATCGTACGTGCAGCACGGTGCGCGAAAGAAAACCGTCACCGCTGTGGCCAAAATGAGCGATGCGTTCTCGATGGGCCGATTGCCGCGCATGGCGTCCGGCTGCGCCTGGATAATATGCTGGGCGGTCGCGAAGCTCTGCGAAAACGTCTTCGATATGCGCAAGGAGTTTCGGTGTGCCGTCCCATTGCGATGGAGCGATCAGCACTTGCGAAGCGATGCAGTTAAAACCGGCGTTGTGCAATTTCTGCGTTGCGATATTTTCCGCTTGAAACCGAAAATCTGCATCGCTCCAGTCTCCGGGCACGACGATCGTCGGGCTGACGTTTCCGAGTTCGCTGGTAATGTGCTTGGTGAGAAGCGGCTCGTTGCGCAGCTTTCGTTGTGCGGCGTCGGGACCATCACCAAAGACAATCGCGTCATGCGTCTTGTCGCTGCCGGTAATATGGATCTCATCGATGCCGGCGTGACTGCTGAGGTATTTTCCGACGTCCGCGCCGCCGTACGCGAAACGTACAAACCCCTCATCGCACAACGGCTTGAGCGCGTCCTGGAACACCGGTCCCAGATAGTCGTTGACCGGATTCATTTTGAGCATGCACGTGGCGCCGTCGGCCACAAGTTTATAGAGAACGTCGAGCGGTGCGATCGACGAAATATTCCCTGCGCCGAGGACCAGCGCGACGCGCGGCCGATGGACCGATTCACGGTACCAGAGGCCGGCGGTGGCCGGAAGGCTCTCCGCGGTAATGCCGTGCTGCATCCAGACCTCGGCGCGAATACCGCTGAGCAAGAGGCGCTCGCTCAGCGTCGCCGGGAAAACGTCGACGACAAGCTGTCCGTCGGTCCGCGTACGGAGGCGCGCTGGGTCCACGTGAGGGCTTCCGGTGCGCGCGATGACGCGAAGCGTGTCGATGTAGCGGTTGATCGCATAAAGGACCGCCCATGGGCCCGAAATCCACTCCTCGCCCTCGAGCGGGGTACCGGTGATGCCCTTAGCCGCCGAAGCCGCCGCCACCCAGCGCTCGCGCTCGGTATAGACGCTCTCGCGAAGCCGTTCCAAGAGCCCCGCCTTTTCCTCGGCCGAAAGCTCGATCCACCGTTGCGCACCCCCACGGAGCTCGCGAAGATCGGCGTCGATCCGTCCCGTTTCGGCCGTCGCTGTCGTCATGATGCAACTCGAATTCGACCCCTGTGGTACTATCCCGTGGGAGGTGTTCTATGAAAAAGAAAAAGCGGCGCCGGCCGCTCGCCATCGTACCGCCGATGGGACCGGCAACGAATCTTCGCCCCGCCGGGGCACACGATTCGATCAAACAGTACAACCGCAAACGCGAAAAAGCCGCTCTCCGGCGGGAAGCCGAGAGCGGCTTTCCGTTTCCCAGCCAAGCTGCGTCGCCAAGCCCTCCAATGGGTAGTATCTGAGTCCGGAGGGCGAGACATGGACAACTCGGCAGTGGAGCTTTGGGTCCGGTTGCGTGATGGCAACAGTGTGTGCGAGCACTATAACCAACGCGAGATGGCGGAATTCGTGAAAACGACGATGTTGGAGCGTCTGAGCCACTCAATGCCGCTCGTATGCTTCGACGGAGACCAAATCGAGATTCCCGCGCAAAACGTCGATCGAATCGACGTCGTCGTTCCATACCAAGTGTAAGGCCTCAGGTCTTGGGCGGTTGACTAATCGCGCCTCTCAGGTTGCGATAAGACGTAGTCACTTCATCGGCGTCGCGTATCCTCGCGGTTCTCGATACCGGTCGGAAAAATGAGAAATGAGGTGAAGTTGGGAAGCCGCCGCAGCTCAATTACCACCACTAAGCTCATATTGACCTCGCTCGTGATTCTCGGAAGCGCGTTGCCATCGTGCGTCCGAGAACAAGCATCTGCGAATCGCGATCCTGGCAAGGAAAGCGCACGGACGTCATGTCTTACGTTGCCGGAATTATCCGCTCAGGACAAGGCGCAGTATTTCCGAGCAGTTTCACGCGTGGACGCGGCAAAAAATCAAGTTCGATGCGCTTTTGCTTACCAAAGTCCCTGGAACCCGAAGCTATTTGTTGTCTACTTAGATGTTGGCCAGCGTGGCGGAGATGTTAGCGGCGCCGTGCACTTGTACAGAGTCTTGAACATTTCCTCATGCAACGTGTTTTACAACCCCGTCGACAACACGGCGGTGGCCTATCCAGACTGCTAAATCAACATAGGGCGTGTGTCAATGTGCCTGGGAGCCGGAAGACTATGGTACGCGGATCGTTCGGGGGCTCGACCCGGGCGTAAAGGTTAGCGAGGAGAGCGTGCCGCTCGACAGATTGAGTGTTTGAAACGCGTTGTCGCCACTGAGTGCGATATAGATGCGTTTGCCGTCGCGTGAAAGCGCCAGTGCCGCAGGTTGCAGTCCGGTATGCACGGTCGCGGAGAGCGCTCGAGTCGCCGGATCGATGACACTGATAGTGCTGTCCGCCCAGTTCGCTACGTAGATTTCACCGCCGGCGAAGAGCACGGCGCGCGGATAGACGCCGACCGGAATGCGCCCAATTGCGGTCGTTGCGTGCGGGTCCACGACGGTCACGTCGTTCGAGAGCGTGTTTGCGACGTAGAGTGTTCCGTTCGGCGTCTCTGCCAGCGCCGCGGGCGCTGCGCCGACGGGAATTCGTGCGATCTCTTTTCCGGCGCGCACGATTGAAACCGCGTTTGACCCTTGATCCAGCGCATAGAGCGACTGTCCGTCCGCTGACGCGATCAATGCCACCGGCCGGGAACCGACGGCAATCGCCGTTCCGACCTTCATCGTTCGAAGATCGATCGGCGCCAGCGCATCTGCACCCCGCTCAGCAACCCATAGCGTCGATCGATCGGCTGAGAGCGCCAGCGCTGCGGGATTCGAGCCGGTTTTTACGCGCATTTTCAATGCGCGCGTGCGCATGTCGATAAATGCGACGCTGTCGGTGTAGATGCTCGCCAGCGCTACCGTCCCCGAACTCGGTATCGATTGGGCGTCAGCTACCCGTTCGCCGAGCGTGAATCCGGGCGAAATACCAGCCGTTTGTGCGTTGATGGGAACGATCGTTCCATCGAAGTACGTGGCGATGAACGGCGACGTCGCTGCCGCGGACGCATCCGGCGCGTCCTCGAGCGCAGCATTGCTGGAGGCGGACTGCGCCGCTTCCGGCGGACGCACGCCTGCGTCAAAGGACGGCGGCTCATCACCGCGTTGGCTTCCCCATGAACTCGGTACATCGAAGAGCGCAAACGTGAGGTGCAGTGAGCCGTGGGACGGCACGCTCACCCACGTGTGCGTCGAGGGGTGGCCGTTGACACGCAGCGCGCGCACGAACGGCGCAGCGGTGCGCGCCCCTGGTGCGTCGATGACAATGCGGCGCCCATCTTCGGAGCGAAGCACGATGTGCGTGAAGAGTGGGCTCGCGATGTCGAGCGTATTCGTCCCCGGCGTTTGCGGATACAGGCCGCATACTTCCCAAAGATACATCGCGGACATTGCGCCGAGATCGTCGTTGCCCGGCTCACCGCCCGGTGTGTTATCGAAAAACTTCGTTTCGATGAGGCGTACGACGCGTTGAGCGCGAGCGGGCGCATGCGCGGACAAGTACATGAATGGCGCGCCGAAACTCGGTTCGTTGTTCAGCGCGATATACGGAGTTCCCCAATCGCCGTCATGTTCGGGCAACGTCGCGAAAAACTGATCGAGGTGCCGCAACGCGGACGCGTCGCCGCCGTACGCTCGAATGAGGCCGCTTTGATCCTGCGGTACAACCCACGTGTATTGTTCGGCGTTACCTTCCTGAAAGCCGAGCTGCCCTTCACCGGTCGAGGGAATTACGATAAAGCGGCCATCTTGATCGCGCGGCTCGATCAGGTTCAGCGAAGCGTCGAAGAGATTCGCCCAATTTCCCGACCGCTGCAAAAATGTGCGATACGTGAGCGTATCATTCATAGCGCGCGCAAAGGCGGCGATTGCAAAATCCGAAATCGCATATTCCAAGGTTTCTGATGCGCCATTCGGTACGTGGGAAACCGAATTTTGGCGATGACTATCGACGTATCCGAGCCGCAAATATTCTGCAATATCATTTCGCTCTTGATACCAGCCTTGACCGGCCTGCTGCGGCAACGCGCTCGCGCCATGCACCATAGCGCTCAGCGCCTTGCGCGTATCAAAATCGCGGGCGCCGAAAAAGTACGCGTCGGCGATGAGCGACGGAGCGGGATCGCCGTTCATTACGCTGCTTTCGCCATTGACGACCGGCCAACGCGGAAGCCATCCCATTTGATCGTCGGCGTCGAGCAGCGAGCGTACCATGTCGCTCGCTTCGTGCGGAAAGAGAAAGCCGAGGAGCTGGAGCTGCGTACGATACACGTCCCAGCCCGACCACGTGCCGTATTCGATGTGTCCGGGGGGAACCGTATGAACGGCGCCATCGAAGCCTGGGTAGCGGCCGTCGGCATCGCTGATGGTGTTGGGGTGAAGAAGCGAATGATAGAGCGCGGTCCAAAAGCTATGCTGCTGCGCGTCGGTGCCGCCGCTGATATCCGCGTGCGCGAGCGCCGCGCGCCACGCTGCTGCGGCTCGCTCATGAACGCGTTCAAGATCCCAGCTCGTCGCCTCCGCGCGCAAATTCGTGCGAGCCCCCGCCAGATCGACAAACGAAATCGCGACGCGCATTTTGACGTTGCGTTGCCCGTTCGCGAAGTCGACCCACGCGCCGCTATCGGCTCCCGATGCGTTGCGTCCCTCGGGGATTTTGCGTGCGCCGCTCCACGTGCCGTAGCTCTGGAACGGCGTATCGAATTCACCCGCGATGTAGACCGAGTAGTGTTCCGGCATTCCGCAAAAACCGCCCGCCGTCACGTCGCCCTCGAACGCGCGATTTCCGACCAGCGTTACGTGCGCGTCGAGAACGGTCGTTCCACTGTGCCCAAGATTGAACAGCACGTGTCCCGCGGACTGCGGCGGAAAGCGAAATGCGGCGAGTCCACTACGCATGGTCGACGTCATTGAAACGGTGAGATCCATATTGTCGCCGAGCAGAACGTCGTACCAACCGGGTGACGCGTGCTCTTGAACGTGCGTGAACGCAATGGAGGCGCGACTCGGGTCCGCGACGTCGCCGGCGACCGGCAAAATTCCAAAGTCGTTCATCACGGGACAGCCCGGGCCGCTCAGGTGCGTGAGGCTGAAGCCGGTAATGGCTTGATCTTGATACTCATAACCGCCGCCGCTCGGGCGCGACGTCGTGTCAGGACCCCATTGAATCATCCCAAACGGATAATCAGGTCCGGGAAATGTGTCGCCGCCATAGGTTGTCCCGATGAATGGATTCACCATGTCGACCGCGTCGCCGCTTGCGCGCGCCGCCCACGGTTCCATCAAAACGAGCAGTACGCAGGCAACAGCCGCGATCGTTCCAGCCTTCATGCAAGATTACGAGTGCGGTTGGCTGTGCTCGTGCGATAACATGGCGGGCTGGCATTTTTTCCATCCCTCCGGATGCGGCACGTCGACGTGTCCATGATCGTGGGCGTGAATTGCTTCGAGCGGTGAACGCAGTAGATGGGCCAGGATGCGCACGTCGTCGCGATCGAGCACGAGAAACGCTACGTCGGAGTCGCCGTAGTCGAACGTAAACGCGCCGCTTGCCGGCGGCCAGGTATACGCGGCGCTTTTCGTGCTTTCGTCGGGAGCGAGTGAGGCGGCCACGAATCGCGCAAATTTCTCATAGCGGGTAACGATTCCGCGCGCCATGAGGGCGCCCGGAGCTTTCCCGCGATGGACGATCTGGAAGACGGCTCCGTCGGGCTGCTCCAGGAACTGATTCAACGAAAGCAAGCGCATATCGCCCGATTCGGCGGTACCGCTCGCGTAGCCCGCGGGCTCTACGAGGCTGCTAGGATATCAGCTCGCGCTCCACCATGATGTTTCGTGGGTCGATCAGGTGCTTGTTGAGACCCAGCTTTTCGGCCGGCACGCCGAGCGCGAACGCCACGAGTTGCGGCAAATGAAACGTCGGCAGATCCGTGCGGCCCCACCGCGCAGCCGAGTCTTGCTGGTAGCCGTCGAGTGCGAGGTGGCAGAGCGGACATGGCGTGATCACTGCTTCGGCGCCGTGTTCCTTGGCCATACGCATGTTCTGGCCAACCATGTTTGCCGCAGTGTCGTCCTTTTCGAGTTGAATGTGGAAACCACAGCAGCGAGTTTTTCCGGCATAGTCGACCGGTTCACCGCCGAGCGCTTCGACGACGTCTTCGAGCGAATGCGGATTGCGTGCTGACTCCCAGCCATTGACGTTCTCGGGTCGAATGATGTGGCAGCCGTAGAACGGCGCGACCTTCAATCCGTTGAGCGGACGCACGACCATCTTGCGTAAGTTGTCCAGGCCGATGTCGTCGATGAGCATCCACAGCAAGTGGCGCACCATGACGCCACCGTTGTACTTTGCGCCGAACTTGCCAAGAATCGAATTCGCATGATTCATGCGCTCCTCGCTCTCGAGCAGCTCTTTGTTTGCGGCGCGCATGTGACCCGTGCAGGTCGAACAAATCGTGATCACGTCGTCGAGACCGAGCGCTTCGGCCTGCGCGTAGGTGCGCGCATTGAGCACGCGTGCGACGTCGCGGTTGACGTCATTCACGACGGACGCGCCACAACATGAGGCGGCGGTCAACTCGATCAGTTCGATGCCGAGCTTGTCGGCCAGGAGCATCGTCGAATTGAAGAGCTCTTTGCACGATTCTTTGGCGACGCAGCCTGGAAAGAACCCGTAACGTTTGGTTTCACGCGAACGCGTCGCTTTGTGCGAGTCGAGCGCGACGTCTTCGGGGAGAAGTGTAGCGGACATTAGCTAACCGGGACCTCCAGGGATTCAAAAATGGTGCGGACTTCGTCCACTTTGGGAATCGGCTTCAAGAACGGCGGCGGCATCTTGCCTTTTGCCGCCATGCGCAAAGCGAGCGGCGTGACTTTGAGGATACCGCGAATGTTGAAGCGACCGATGGTGCCTTGAATGACTTCGGTTTCGGCCAGCATGCCGGTCTGTTTGATCGTCTTTGCAACGACGAGGGCATGACGCGGTCCTCGCTCGTTCGTCATCACGCGATCCGCAACGGCGGCGCGCTTTACGTCAATGATGCGATCGTTCGGGTTCACGTGTTTCGGACAGTATGAACATGCGTAGCAATGCGCGCAGAGCCAGAGGTAGTCTTCCGATATCTGGCCGATTCGTTCCTGACGCTTACCGTCGCGCACGTCCTCGATGAATCGGTAGGCATACGCAATCGCTGCCGGTCCTGCAAATGCGGGGTCGACGCTCACGACCGGGCAGAGCGCGTAGCAGGTAGCGCACATAATGCAGTTCGCAACGTCGACGAGTTTCTTCATGTCGTCGGGTGAGACGCGGCGTTCGGTCGCGTGTTCGGAATCTTTGTCCTGCGGCTGAAGATACGGTTTGAGGCGCGCATACTTGTCCCAGAAGGGATCCATATGCACGACCATGTCTTTCATCGGCTGGAAGTTTGGCATCGGATCGACTTTGACGACGTTGTTTTCGTCCATCACGGCGTTGCAGGGCGTCTTGCACGCCAGGCTCGTCACGCCGCCGATGTTCATCGAACACGATCCGCAGATCGCCGAACGGCACGAACGGCGGAAGCTGATCGATCCGTCGATCTGCTCCTTTGCCGTTTCAAGCGCGTCAAGGACCGTCATCGTTTCCGGGACGTCGATCTCGACGATGTCGCGATGCGGAACCGTGTCGACGGCCTCGTCGAAGCGGAATATATCGAGTTTAATATTCGCCATTGTTTAGTACGATCTCACTTGCGGCTCAAACTTCGTGATGGTAATTCCTCGCGAATAGTCCATGCGCGGCGTGCCGTCCGGCTGACGCCATGCCAGCGTGTGTTTCATCCAGTTGGCGTCGTCGCGCTCGGGGAAGTCGGTGCGTGCCTGTGCGCCGCGAGATTCCTTACGATTCAGCGCCCCGGTGGCAAGCGCGAGCGAAGCGTCGATGAGGAAGTCTGTTTCGAACGTCGAGACGAGATCGGTGTTGAAGGTCGTCGATTTGTCCATCACATAGACGCCGGCATCGAACTCTTTGCGCACGCGCGTCAGCTCTCCGACGGCCGCCGCGAGCCCTTGCTCATCGCGGAAAATGAACGCGTTTTCGCTCATCGTTGCGTTCATGGCATGACGCAGTTTCGGTGCACGTGTGCCGCTCGTGCGCGACAACAATTCCTTGACGCGATCCTGCTCTTGTTTGAGCGTACGTTCGGACGGCCGCACGTCGCCGGCCGTCTTGATGTAGTCGACGGCATGACGCGCGGAGCGCGCTCCGAAAACGATCGTCTCGAGGAGCGAATTGCCACCGAGACGGTTTGCGCCGTGCACGCTGACGCACGCACATTCTCCGGCAGCGTAGACCCCAGGAACCCGTGTCGCGCCGAATTTGTCGGTTTCGATTCCGCCCATCGTGTAGTGCGCGCCTGGAAGGATCGGAATCGGCTCGTTGATGGCGTCCTTGCCGGTCGCGTCGAGCGCCAGTTCGCGAATCTGGGGCAGACGTTCGAGAATCTTCTCTCGGCCGAGATGACGCATGTCCAGCAACACGCATCCATCGACGCCGCGGCCTTCTAATATCTCGGTCCACTCGGCGCGCGAAACGACGTCGCGCGATGCGAGCTCGCCCTTGTTCGGCGCATACTTGAACATAAAGCGCTCGCCTTGTGAATTGAGCAGATACGCGCCCTCACCACGCGCGCCTTCGGTCATCAGCACGCCGTTTTCTTTGAGCGTCGTTGGGTGGAATTGCATGAACTCCATGTCCATCAGCGGGATGCCCGCTTTGTATGCAATGCCCATTCCATCGGCCGTCGACGCATAGCCGTTCGTCGTTTTCGCGTACATGCGTCCAGCGCCGCCGGTCGCGAAGATCGTCGCCTTCGCGGTGATCGATTCGAGTTGGCCGTTGCGCATGTTGTACGCAACGACGCCGCTACCGACGCCGTCTTCGATCGCAAGCGCCGTGCAGAAATACTCTTCGTAGACTTTGACGCCGAAGCGCTCGAGCTGTTCCCACAACGTATGAAGGATCACGAGGCCCGTCACGTCGGCGGAGTAGCAGGTACGCGGTGCGCCTGCGCCGCCAAAAGGCCGTTGTGCGATGCGCCCGTCCGGCAGGCGGGAGAAGATGCAACCACGATGCTCCAGCCAAATGATTTGCTTGGGAGCATCTTCGCACATCGCCGCGATGGCGTCCTGATCGCCAAGATAATCGGAACCCTTGACGGTGTCGAAGGTGTGCGCTTCCGGGCTATCTTCTTCGCGGTTACCGAGCGCGGCGTTGATGCCGCCTTGGGCCGCGCCGGAGTGACTGCGAACCGGATGCATCTTTGAAACGATGGCGACGTCGGCACCGAGCTCCGCGGCTTCCACCGCGGCGCGCATGCCGGCCAGCCCGCCACCAATGACGACGACGTCGTGCTTGATCACGTTAGCCTTTCCCGGGACCCCTCTAAAGAGCGCAATGATTGACGTGAGGGAGTTTGCTTCTCTTTATACTATCCGCCTGGAGGCTCTTCACACGACAATGGTGGTAAGAGGGCTCAGCGCGCTTCCAAGGCGGGCAGCGTCACCGAAAAAAGGGAGACCGCTCCTGCCATTCCTTCCACCTGATTGCGCACGCCGGCTGTTGAGGCGGCGATCTCGTCCATTTGCGCAGCAAGCTCCAGGGCCGTAGTGGAAAGCGATTCGGCGACTGCCGAGTTCTTTTCGGCGGCATGAGCGATGGGCGCCATCGACTCGGAGACCTCCTGTGCGGTTCGCTGCATCTCCGAAACGGCGGCGGCGTTCTCTTCGACGACTGCGGAAACGGAGCTCATGCCGTCGGCTACTTGGCGGCTGGCGGCGTGCATTTCCGTGCTGCCTTCGGCAACCTTTTGCGCGATGTGCGCCGTATCGCTGATGGCGCTCGTCACTACGTTGAGGGCACCGGCCGCCTGGTCCGCCAAGCTGATGCACGACTCGACCGTAGCGCCGTACGAGCGCATGGCATTCGCGGCACCGATGCTGCTCTGACGGATTTCCGAGAGGATATGCGAGATTTCTCGTGTTGACTGCGTCGCCCGCTCGGCGAGTTTGCGGATTTCGCTTGCGACGACTGCGAAGCCGCGCCCATGTTCGCCCGCTCGGGCTGCTTCAATCGCGGCATTGAGCGCAAGCAGATTGGTTTGATCCGCGATGTCGTCGATTGCGGAGACGATCGCTCCGACGGCGGCAGAGCGCTCTTCGAGACTTAGGACGCTATGTTCGACGCTGGCCGATTCTTCACGCATCGTATCCATCGCCGTTGCCGTCTTGGTCACCGCGGAGCCGCCGGCGACGGCTTGATCCTTGGCGCTTTGTGCGGCTTTCCGAAGGGCGCTTGCGAGATCGGCGACGGATGCGATTTGGGCGTTGAGCTTTTCGACGGCTTCATTCGACATCTGCACCGAGCGAGCTTGATCGGAGGCACCGCTCGCGATTTGCATTGCCGCTACGCCAACTTCACCGAGCGCAAGACGCGCCTGCGACACGCCTTCAGATTGCGTTCGTGATTCCTTTGCGACGCGTCGAACGGAATCCGACATTTGCGCGATCGCGATATTCGACTGCGACGTTGACGCCGAGACTTGTACGGACGCGGAAAGCAGTTCATGCGACGAATCAAGAATGCCGTGAAGCGTCTCGCGTAGTCGATGCGTCGTCGCATCGAACGCATTGGAGCATTCTTGAAGACCCGCGGCGAGTTGGTTGTAGACCGCCGTGAGTTCGGCAATTTCGTCCGAGCCGCGTACCGGCAATGCGGTCGCCGAGGTGCGATACTCGGCGGTGAGATCGCCGTCGCGAAGGGCTGCGTAAGCGTCCACCATTCGTTGAAAATCCAAACGAATAACGGTTCGCAACGAGTCGGTGATTGCGCCGAGCCGCGACGAAATCTTGCGTCCGAGAACAAAGGCGATCGTGAGCGAGAGCACGAGCGCAAGGGCGGAGACCCCTGCTACGATCCAGAGTGCAAGCCGTTCCGCTGCGTCGAGCGCCGCCGTTTCACGCGCCAAGATGATAGCCGTTTGTGCCGGTATCTGCGCCGCCGCTTTGCGATAGACACCGAACGCGGCCTTTCCCGAGAGTAACCCCGCGACGGCAGCACCGCGCTTGCCGGTCGCGACCAGGTTGATCTCGCCGTCGAAGAACTGGTTGATCTTGTCGATATTCGGACGCGCAGTGTCGATCAGAATCGCGAGCTCCGGATACTGTGTGCGGCTCTTGTCGATTGTGTCGATATCGGCCGGGAGATTGCTGCGGCCTTCCCGATAGCGGTCAAGAAAGATCGCATTTCCCGTCGCCGAGTAGCCGCGAACCGCGGTCTCCTCGTTCAGTAATTGTGTCAGAATATCGCGGGCTGCGACATCTAGCGTAGCGGCCTGCTCGATCAGCACGGTTTGGCGCTGCATTGCGCGCATCTGCACCACCGCAGTAACGCTTACCGCGAGCAACAGTACAAACGCGAAAGCGAAACCGGCCGTGATCTGGAGTGCTATCGACGAACGACGATGAGACCGAGCATTTGACACGGTCTAAAAGATCGGCAAAGTCACGTAAAAATTGAGCTAAACTGCGCTTGCGTCGCTCTTTGCGACGATGCTCGGGTCATAGAAGCGGTACTGGTTTTTGCCCGCTTGTTTGGCCTGATAGAGAGCTTCGTCTGCGGCAAAGAACAGCGTTTGGCCGTCAGTGCCGTCGTTGGGAAACATGGCAACGCCAATCGAAGAAGCCAGGCCATTGCGGCGTAACGCCGACATGATACGTTCGACGCCTTTGGTGGTTTGATCCATGTCGCTCTGCGCCATGATCAAGACGAATTCATCACCGGCGTAGCGCGCGATGATGTCCCCTTTACGGGCGTTTTTCTTCAACACTTGAGCGAAGCGCTTGAGCGCCAGATCGCCCAAGCTATGGCCGCCCGAGTCGTTGATTTTCTTCAGATCGTCCAAGTCCAGAATGACGAAGGCAAAAGGCGTATCGTAGCGCTCGGATGTGTGTAGCTCCCGGTCGAGCATGTCAGCGAGGGCGCGCCGGTTCGGGATGCCCGTCAAACTGTCCGTATTCGCAAGCCGCTGCGTCTCCTCGAGAAGACGCCGCGTCTCTTCGTACAGTCGCGCGTTCTCCACGGCGATTGCAGCTTGCGATGCGAAATCCAGGAGCACGCGCAGCTGGTTCTCGGTAATCTCTTCGCCTGGGGGATCGTCGGCGTAGAGCATGCCGCGTACGATATCGCGCGCAACCAATGGTGCGACACAGTATGCACCGCGGCCGTCTTCCAACGGACGGTCCGGATCATCACCGTTGCCGTAAGCCAACTGCAGATCGCCGTGAGCGACGTCATGTAAGGTCGAGTTCGGACGAAAGTCGCGTGGGTCGTTCGTATGCAAGACTTCGCCGTTCTCATCGCACTCCAAGCGGCGCACGATCGTGCCGCCGTCCAGCGAATCGAAGAGGATGACGCGCTTGAACTTCAGGGCCTCGACGACGCCGCGCAAGACCATCGAAAGGATATCGTTGATCTCGAGCGTCGAGTTGATAGTGGAGAAAACTTGTTGGAGGACGAAGAGTTCAGCGTTCTGTTGTGCGTACTCATCCCGTTCGGCTTCCAAAATCGCAATACGGCTATAAAGCCGCTCGATCTCGTCTTGGAGTTCGGCCGCCGGAGGGGTGCCCGTTGCGAGCCCCGACGTCTCGGGGGACAGGTTGGCGCCCATTGATTAAGGTAACGTCTTGCTTTCGTATTTTCTTTAGGTCGGCTACAGCTTGAGTCAGTTCGTTCATCTCCACGTTCACTCCGAATACTCCCTCTTGGACGGGGCTTGCCGCGTGGACCGGCTTTGCCGCCGGGCCGCAGAGGACGGTGCCCCGGCGGTCGCATTGACGGACCATGGCGTCATGTACGGCGCGATGGAATTCTATTATGCCGCACGGGATACGAAGCTAACCCCCATTATTGGATGTGAAGCCTACATCGCGCCGCGCGGCCGTTTCGACCGAACCGTGCGCGACGAAGCGCACGTGACGCTGCTGGCCGCCGATCTGGTCGGTTACCGAAACTTAACAGCGTTGATCTCCAAGGGCTTCCTCGAAGGCTACTACTACAAGCCTCGGATCGATCTCGACCTGCTCGCCGAGCATAACGACGGGTTGATCGTCCTCTCGGGATGTATGTCCGGCATGGTTGCAGCGCCGCTCTTGAAGAACGACTTCGAGACGTCGCTGAAAAACGCCAAGACGTTCGTGGATATTTTCGGCGATCGCTTCTACATCGAAGTGATGCGCCACGGGATGCCGGAAGAAGAAGCCATCAATTCGGGGCTCGTGAAAGTCGCCCGTCAATTGAACCTTCCGATCGTGGCGACGAACGACTCGCACTACCTGGAACAGCGCGACGCACCGGCGCACGATGTGTTGCTCTGCATCGGCACTGGAAAAACCGTTGCCGATACGAGCCGCATGAAATTCTATTCCGATCAGTTCTACGTAAAGTCGGCGGAGGAGATGTACGAACTCTGGCGCGACCTCCCGGAAGCGTGCGAAAACACGGTGAAGATTGCCGACCGGATAGACATCAAGATTCCCGAAAAGATATTTCATCTTCCGCAATATCCCGTGCCGCAACCGTCCGTATCTGCCACAAACGAGTTGACCGCCGAAGAATATTTGCGCGAAATTTGTGAGCAGGGTCTGGTGGAGCGTTATGGTGCAGATCGTGCTACGAACGACGCCGCGCTACGCGACCGTTTCGAATACGAAATCGGCATCATCAACAAGATGGGTTTTGCCTCATACTTCTTGATCGTTTGGGATTTCATCAAGTACGCACGCGACCATGATATTCCGGTCGGCCCAGGACGCGGCTCCGCGGTCGGATCCGTCGTTTCCTATTTCTTAAAGATCACGGATCTCGATCCACTGAAGTTCAATCTGTTCTTCGAGCGGTTCCTGAACCCGGATCGCATCTCGATGCCCGATATCGACACCGACTTTTGCGTCGAGCGCCGCGATGAGGTAATTGCGTACGTTACCGAAAAATATGGTAAGGACCGGGTCGCGCAGATCGTGACGTTCGGCACCATGGCTGCGCGGGCCGCGGTGCGCGATGCCGGCCGGGCGCTCGGTGTTCCTCTTCCTGACGTCGACAAGGTTGCCAAGATGATCCCATCGGGTCCCGGTGGCTTGTCGATCGGTTCGGCACTCGAGCAGATTCCGGATTTGAAACTGGCCTACGCGGGAAATCCGCAGATTCGCAAACTGCTCGATACCGCTAAAGACATCGAGGGGCTCGCGCGTAACGCCGGCACGCATGCCGCGGGAGTGGTCATTTCCGCCGGACCGCTGATCGACTACGCGCCGCTCGTGAAATTCGGCGACGGCGGCGTGAACACGCAGTTCGACATGATCTGGGTCGAGAAGATCGGCCTGCTCAAGATGGACTTCTTGGGCTTGCGCAACCTTACCGTGATGAATAGCGCGGTGAGCGAGATCCGCCGCACCGTTGACGCTCACTTCGACCTCGCGAAGATTCCAGATGACGATGGACGCACGTACGACATGCTGAGCCGCGGTGAAACGATGGGTGTGTTTCAACTCGAGTCCGACGGCATGAAGCGCGTATGCATAGAGCTGAAGCCGTCTCGTTTTGAAGACATCATCGCGTTGGTCGCGTTGTATCGACCGGGGCCCATGGATTGGATTCCGCAGTATATCGCCATTAAACACGGCCGGCAAAAACCGCAATATCTTCATCCGAAACTCGTGCCGATACTGAGCGAAACCTACTCGATCGCCTGCTACCAAGAGCAAGTCATGCAGATCGCGCGCGATATTGCCGGCTTCTCAATGGGGCAAGCCGACGAACTTCGCAAAGTCATGGGGAAGAAGCAAAAGGACAAGATTCCACTATATCGCGAGAAATTCTTAGATGGTGCAAAGGAAACATCTGGAATCGAGCGCGATTTAGCGGAGCAGATCTTTGCTTTCGTGGAGCCTTTTGCGGGGTACGGGTTTAATAAGTCGCATGCTGCTGCATATGCGTGGATTGCGTATCAAACGGCGTATCTGAAGGCAAACCATCCGCTGCAGTATTTGAGCGCCTTGATGTCGTCGGTAAAAGATCGCACCGACAAACTGGTCGAATACATCGACGAAGCAAAGAAGGTCGGTATCGACGTGTTGCCGCCGGACGTGAATGAATCGCTGGTCGATTTCGCGGTCGTAGGCGAGCATATCAGGTTCGGGTTAGCCGCGGTGAAGGGCGTCGGTGAAGCAGCCGTTCAGAATATCATCGACGCTCGAAACGATGCAGGGTCATTCAAAGATCTTTTCGATTTGGCGAATCGCGTCGATACGAAACAGGCAAACCGCCGCGTATTCGAGGCATTGATCAAATGCGGCGCGCTCGACCAGTTACCGGGAAATCGTGCGCAGAAATTGGCTGCCCTGGAAACCGCGCTCGAACTGGCGGCTCGCGCTGCGCGCGACGCCGAGTTAGGCCAGGCCTCACTCTTCGGCGACGTGGAAGCGCATGCCGCGACGCTGGCCCCGACGTTGCCGATCGTCCCGCCGCCGAGTACCCGCGAGCAACTCGCATGGGAAAAGGAAACGCTTGGCATTTTCGTTTCCGGTCACCCGCTTTCGGAGATACAACAGCATCTCGTACGCCAAGGCGCTACGCTGGTAAAAGATCTGCGTGACGTTGACGACGATGCCTACGTCACGATTGCGGGAATGGTTACGAGCGTGCGAAGAACCCTGACGAAAAGCGGGCAGCAGATACTGATCGCCCAAGTGGAAGATACGAGCGGCAGCTGCGACGTTGTCGTGTTTTCGAAGATGTATCCGGCGGTACAGCACCTTTTTGTCGCCGATGAAATTCTGGTCGTGAAGGGGCGCCTGCGTCTGCGCGAGCGGCCTGGTGCGAATCCTGGCGAAGAGCCTCCGATCGAACTTTCGGTGAGCGCCAATGAAGTCGTAGCATTCGAGCCGCCGGCAAAGGACTGCGCTAAACCGCCCTCCGTGCTGGGTTGGCACGTGGATGTTACGTCGCGCGAGCAAATCGATCGTCTGGCGGCGCTCGTCGACGAGTGGCCGGGTGACGTTCCGTTGGTTCTGCATGCCAGGGGACGCTCGCAGTTACTATCGCGTTCCGTTGCATCAGACGTACGTCTACGCGGTGAGCTTGAGCGTATATTCGGGCGCGGCAACGTACGCGAAGGCGCACCCGAACTCGTATGAACGTCATCGAAGCATCAGACCGCGTTCATCTCGCGCCGTTGTACCGATGCGGTTGGGCGCCGTCGCGAGAGCTCACCCTGAGCGTCGGCAAGATTCTCGACGACGTGCGTTCTAGCGGCGATACGGCGATCGTGGAATACACGCGACGCTTTGACGACCCAACGTACGATTTGTCGTGCCTGCGCGTGCCGATTCCCATGCAGGACGGTGCAAAAGCACTCGTGCCGCCTGAAGTGGCGGGCGCACTACGCTTGGCAAAGGAGCGCGTCGCGCGTTTCCACGAGCGCCAGCGCCACGCGGAGCTCAACTATGTCGATGAGGACGGCACCCGTTACGGATTTCGACATCGTGCGCTCGACGCGATCGCGGCGTACGTTCCCGGACGCACGGCGCCGCTTCCGTCATCGGTCATCATGACCGTGGTTCCCGCGAAGATCGCCGGGGTCAACCGGACGATCGTGCTGACGCCGCCGCAACAGAACGGCCGGATTCATCCGGCGATTTTGTATGCGTGCAGTATGTGCGACGTTGATGAACTCTACGCGGTGGGCGGCGCGCAAGCAATAGCGGCCGCAGCGTACGGCACACAGTCGATCGCTCCCGTGGATAAAGTCATTGGTCCTGGAAATATCTGGGTCACCGAAGCAAAGCGTCAGGTCTTCGGCGTGTGTGCCATTGACGGGCTCGCCGGTCCCTCCGAAGTGCTCGTGCTTGCCGACGACGGCGCAAATAGCGAATATGTGGTCGGCGAACTTCTCGCTCAAGCCGAAGGAGACGAACGCTCGCGGGTTGCCGTCGTCTCCGAATCGCGGCCGTTGCTGGACGCGGTTGCGCAATTGCTCGACACACTCGACGTCCGGACGCTACCGCGCGGAGTGGTCATTGCCGAGGTCATGGCGCGCGCCTGTTACATCATTCATGCGAAGAGCCAAGACGAAGTGCTGGCCGTCGTGGACTCATTTGCGCCGGAACACCTTTCGCTGATGGTGCGCGATCCTGAGCCGTATCTTCGGCGGATCCGGCGCGCAGGGGCCGTGTACGTCGGGGACATGACGCCGGTCACCAGCGGCGAGTACCTCGCGGGCACAAACCACGTTCTGCCGACCAGCGGCGCCGCACGGTTTTCTTCGGGGCTCGCGCTCGCCGACTTCATGCGGACCTTCAGTGTGGTCGAAAATTCGCGAGAGCGCATGGCAAGCGACGCACAGGCACTCGCGGCATTGGCCGACTTTGAAGGGCGGCCGCAACATGCTCAAACGGCGCGTATGCGGAGCGGCGCTTGAAACTCGTTGCGCTGGATCTCGACGGGACGCTGATCGGACGTGACTTAGTGATACGTCCGCGCGTGAAAGCGGCGATTGCGACCATGTTGGACGCCGGAATCATGGCGTGCATCGTCACAGGGCGCATGTATCGTGCGGCGGTACCGTTCGCCCGGGAACTGGGTCTTACTGCGCCGATCGTGTGTTATCAAGGTGCCGCCGTGATCGACCCGGAGGGTGACGTGCTTTTGCGCGATATTCCGCTTCCGATAGAGACCGTGCGCACCATCACCGACATCGTCGAGTGCGATCGTATGCATCTGCAACTCTATAGGAACGATGAATACTACTGCGAGGAGCGCAATCGCTTTTCGGATCTCTACGCGCGTCTTTCAAACGTGCAGCCGATCGTCGTTTCGTCACTGCGTGAGAGTTTTGCTTACAGCCCTGCTACCAAAGCGGTCATCGTGACCGATCCGCCGCAGGCCGACGCCTATGTTGAGCATATGCGAAGTGCGCTCGGAGAATCAGTTTATGTGACCCGCAGTTATCCGGAGTTTGTCGAGTTGATCAATCCGCGCGTCGATAAAGGCGACGCACTCCGCTTTGTCGCCGGTCACCTCGGCATCGACATGGCGGACGTCGTTGCGATCGGTGATTCATGGAACGATGCACCGCTCTTGCGGGCGGCGGCATTCGGTATCGCAATGGGCAATGCACCGGAAGAACTGCGTGCCGTTGCGACCGCGATCGTCGGAGATGTCGCAAGCGACGGCGTGGCCGAAGCGATCGAACGGTACGTTTTGGCGTGAGTGCTCGTCCGAAGCCGAGGACGCGGCGCCGCAAGGCGTCCACGGCATCAAAGTTGCGTCCCTTTTGGATCCTGATCGTAGCCGTCCTTATGGTTGCATCTGCACTCGGCTACGAGTTCGCCACGTGGCCGGCGCTCCGTCCGCATGGCGTCGACGTTACCGGAAATCACGTCGTCTCCGCCGCCCAAATCGTCGCTAAGGCCGCGGTCGAACCGAACGCGAATATCTGGCTGCAGAACACGCGCGCGATGTCGGCAAGAATTGAGAGTATTCCGTACGTGCTGACAGCGAGCGTCCATCGCCGTCTTCCCGCGGCGGTGTCGATCGACGTGACAGAACGCACGCCGGCCGCAATCGTCGTCGTGAACGGCTCACGAGCAGTCATCGACCATACGTTGCGAGTCCTTACCGCGGATGATTCCGTACAGCGCAGTCTACCTACGTTCGTTCTGCGCACAGCACCGCCATTGAAACCAGGTATGTTTTTGAACGATGACGTGCTGCGCCATTTGCGCGATGACAACGATGCGCTGGTCGCCGCACATGTGGAACCAACTGCCCTGACCACGGATCGCTTTGGAGAATTGATTGCGACGCTGCACAACGGCGTGAAGTTGCTTCTGGGCGACGATGACGACTTGCAGAAGAATATTCCGCTCATCGAACCGATTCTCGCGCAGTTGGAGCGCGCCGGGAGGCCCATCGCAGCGATCGACCTCCGAGCACCCAACACGCCGATCGTCGTTTATAAGAAGTAAGAGCCGTGCGTGCGCTTGCTTTCTAAAGAAAAGAGACCGGCTTTTACCGGTCTCGATGTGATCGAAAGGCGTAGTTGCCGCTAGTGGCTTGAAAGGTCGAGGTACACCATGACCTGACCTTTGATCAGGGAAAGCTTCACCTGATCGCCTGGTTTAACTTTTCCGAAATCGACCGAGTCGCGGCCGGTCGGAAGCGTGGCCTCGGCGCCGTTGTCCATCGTCACCTGGATGTGCTTGGCATCCACGACTTTCTCGACCTTGACCGTATAGGTTCCGTCCGGAATCAGCGTCGCGTCAATCGTATTCGCGGCAAACGCCACCGACGGTGCGGCCAGGGCGACGGCAAGGGCAAACATTGCGGTTGTCTTGTGCACGGTTACTCCACGTAGAACGGTGATTTAAGATGATAGCGCAAGAGCACCCGGGTCTTCCAGGGCCTTTTTCCCCGAAGAACCGTTCTCTTCAACGGCCCCCTGGCCGGTCTGGAATTGTCCGACGAGTTCTCGCAACGAATTCGCCTGTGAATTGACCTCGTCAGCGCTCTCCGCCATTCCCGCGACTGCCGATGAGTTCTTTCCGCCGAGGTCGCTGGTCTGGGCAATGAGCTGGCCGAGACCTTCGACCGATGTCTGTTGTTCGGTGGAAGCCCGCGCGACTTGCGCCGTGCGGTCCTCGATTTCGGAGACGCTCTCCAAAATCTGATTCGACGTGATCGCCTGCTCGCGCATCGTCGCGGCGGCTTCGTGCGTCATCGCTCCCATCTGCTCGCTGGCCTTGGCTAACTCCTCGGAAGAGCGAGCTTGCTCGGTCGTTGCGATACTGATCTCGCTAACCAACTGCGCTACCTCGGTGACGCGCGTGCTGATCGTTTCGATCATCTGAGTAACGTTACGTGCAGACTCGGCGTTGCTCTGGACCAAAGAATTCGCGCGCGCCGTGCGCTCGAGAACGGCTGACGTGCGGCGCTGAATATCCGCGACAAGCTGACCAATCTGTTTCGTCGAGCTCGCCGAGTTTTCGGCGAGTTTTCGCACTTCGTCCGCGACGACGGCGAAACCACGGCCGTGTTCACCGGCACGAGCCGCTTCGATTGCGGCGTTGAGCGCGAGCAAATTCGTTTGATCCGCAATCTCTTCGATGAGGCCCAGAATCTCGCCGATTTGTCGCGAGGCTCCGTCGAGGCTCTGCATTTCGGTGACGACGTCCGCGACGGTGTCGCTGATCGATCCCATGCCCTTGGAGAGCGCGAGCACTTCGTTGCGTCCTTCACGTACTTGCTGATCGGTGACGTTCGATTCCGAACGGACGCGATCTGCATTGCCGGCGACCTGCACGATCGATGCAGACATCTCTTGCGTGTTGGCGACGGCTTGTTCGACGACGGTCGCGAGATTGAGCAGGTTCTGATCCATCTCCTGAATCGACGCGGTCATCTCTGCGACGGAACTCGAAATATCCGAGACGCGGCGTGCAACTGCTTCCGCGTTGTCGGCAACGGTGCCCGCTGTACCGGCCAAATCGGCCGAGTACGATAGTGCCTTCGAAAGCGCCGCAAGCTCTTCTTTGACGCGGGTGTCGACTTGCGCGACGATCGCGTTGCTCTGTTCCGATGCATTTTGCACGGTTACTGAAGCGCGTTGAATTTGAAGAATCATGGAACTGAGACGATCGGCGAAATCGTCGATGGCCTGACCCAGGCGGCCGAGAAGGTCCCGTCCGTGCCAGTTCATGCGCTGCGAGAGGTCACCGGTGCCCATCGCTTCGAAAACTTCGACGCAACGGCCGATGCTGCGCAGGACGATGCGGCGAAGCCACTGCCCCAGGGCTAGCACGAGGACGACGGCGACGATGAGGCCGACGCACAATACGATGAAGCCGAAAGTCCGCGCGCTGAGCAATTTGTTGTAACGATCGTCTGCGAGACGGTTCAGCGCTCCGAGCATCGCCGTGCCGTCATCGCTTTGCTTCTCGTACGCGACGGAGGACGGACCGTTGATTTGTTTGAGTGCTTCGGCCCGGTTGTTCTGGGTCAGCAGGCTTACCGCGGAGAGCGCTTGGAAATCGTAGGCGCTTGCGCTCGTGCCGAACGTGTCGACGAGTTTTCCGATTTCATCGTGGCGCATTGCGCAATTCGACGTCGTATCGGCATCGGCGGCCGGCGACGCGCCGTTCGCTACGACTGCTTTGGGGCAGAAGAGTTCGGTCATTTTGCGCGCGTCGTCGGGAAACTGCTTGACGAGTTGTTTCGCGAGCGCCAACTGCGCGGCAGCCCGCGCGGGATCGGTGCTCGTGGACGCTTCCAGCGTAGCAGCGCGAAGGCTGTCCGCATCGGACGCGACCTTGGCGTACGCGAGTTGGCCCTTCACCACTTGGTGGTGAAGCACTTCGGCTTGGCTCGTAATGCCGTTCATTGCGAACAGCATCACTGGGATCATCAGGACAATAACAAGGATCACGAGGCCAAAAGCCATCGTGAGCCCACGTTCGAGACTCGTGCGGCGTGCTTCCATACTTATGGGTATTTCGGCCGGGGTGGTTCCAGGATTGAGCGCGCTTAACAGATACTTCGTTAGGGGTAAGCAAGAGAGGTGAATTTAGCGACGTTACGGAGCGCCCGCGAGGTAGTAGCTCTGGTCGATACCATCCCTACACCCTCGATCGTCGCCCTGGACGCAAACGTATCGTCCGCATACGTAAATCTCGCGATGCAACGCTTGCTTGGGGTGCCGAGCAGCAAGCGTATCATCAACTTCCATACCGCGCCTTATTCGCTCGTGCAAGACGGCGCGGTCCTCACTCGAGAACAGGCCCCGTTGCTTCGCGCCGTGAGCGGCGCTGAGGTCCACGGGGAAACGATCGATTTTCAGTTGACCGACGGGCGTACGATCACTGCGCTCGTGTTTGCGGCGCCGATTCGCGATGAAAACGACACGATCGTCGGGGCGATAGCCAATTTTTTGGACGTGTCCGAACTCCGGCTCGCAGAGAGGCGCAGTGCCGAGCGGCTGCGGCTGTTAGCTAACGCCGGTCAGCATTTGTCGGAAGCCTTGAACGTCGACGCGATCTTTCGCGCCCTCTCGCGCGACTTGGTGCCGGCGGTTGCGCCGTACATTCAAATGCTGGTCCTGGACGAGGACGGTTGGCCCATAGACGTACGGATGGCACACGCCGACCGGCAGAAAGATGCGCTCATTTCACAGCTACGCACGCAGTTCGGCGTATCTCCGCAGTTCTTTGATACGTCCCTTCGGGTCGCGAAGACGAATGCGCCCGAAGTCATCTCCGATCTCCATGTGCTGCTAGAGCGTCATGATCTCAGTGGTCCGTATCGTTCCTTCATGATGCAGTTGATCGAACAAGTCGGAATTCAGAGTTCCGTGATCGTGCCGATGAGAAACCACGGCAATACTGCAGGCGTGCTCGTTTTGAGCGCCGAGCAGAAAGCGGCGTTTAACCACGACGACGTTATGACGATCGCGGAAATTGCGCGCCGCGCTGCAACCGCCATTCAGAACGCGGCCCTCTTTGCGCACCATGAACAAGTGTCACGCGCATTGCAAGAGGCCTTGCTCCCCCCGTCTCTTCCGAAAGTCGGCGGTATCACATTCGACACGATCTACGCCCCAGGCGACGATCGAGCGTTGATCGGCGGCGATTGGTACGATGCCTTTACATTGCCCGACGGACGTATCGCGGTGACGATCGGCGACGTGACGGGCCGGGGAGCGACGGCTGCGGCGATGATGGGAAAAGTCCGCCAAACGATCTCGGGGTTGTCGTTCTACGAATCCGATCCGGTGAAATTACTTGACGTCGCTGAAAGAGCGCTGATGCGTCGCCATCCCGACTCGCTAGTAACGGCAATCGTTGGGATCCTCGATCCGGCGACGGGCGAGTTCGTCTATGCGACGGCGGGTCATCCGCCACCGTTCGTGCGGCGAGCCGACGGCGGAGTTTTCACGCTTCCGTGTCACGGATTGCCGCTCGGCTTGCGGACGGAAGAACATGACCGTTCCTCGGTAACATTCCGTTTATTGCCGGGTGACACGCTACTTCTCTATACCGACGGACTCACCGAAGTGAACCAAGACCCCATCGAAGGCGAGTTCCAAACGAAACATGCACTGTCGATGTTACCGCCGCCGCGCCGGGACGCCGCAACCTACATCCGTGAAACGCTGCTGCCAAACGGCTCACGTGACGACGTAGCGATGCTGTCGTTGCATTTTGAGGGTTCCAGCGTACCGCCAACCGTTACTTTGCGCGAACCGACTGCTCTTGAAATCAAGTTCAATTCCCGCGATGCGCGCATGGCTCGCGATCTGCGCGTGTTCATCACGGAGTATCTGCGCGCATACGGTGATCCGCATGCGGACTACAATGCCGTCGAACTCGTACTGGGAGAGTTGCTTGGAAACGCGGTACGTCACGCCAGTGGACCCATTGAGATGCATTTGACGTGGAACGGCGAGTTTCCGGAACTCGCGATGCTCGACTTCGGGCCACCGTACGATCCCGCGCTGGCCGTTCCGGAAGACCCCTGGGAAGAAGGCGGGCGGGGACTGTACATCGTCGGTTTGTTAACGCGCGCATTTCACGTAGCCCGGCTTTTCGGTGGCGTAAACGAAACGCGTGCAGAACTGGACGTGCCTCGCCGCAAAGCGGCGTGATTGCCATCGCCACGATCTTGCCCGGAGACACCTTCGGCGGCATTTCGGTACCCGTTGAAGCGCGGCTGCCGCCCGTCCATCTCACCTGGCACGTCGCTGCCGCGTACGATTGGGGCGGCGCCTACGACGCCGTAGAACAGCTCGTGCTGTCGACGGTACCGTTTGAAGTGATCGTTGAGAAGGCGCAGGTTTTTTCAACCGACCGGTTTGCGGTCGTTGCCGTGCCGCGGCGAAGTGACGCGCTGTCATCGTTTCACGATCGCGTGATCGAGGCGATTGCCCCGCACGCGCACCACATCGATCAACGATACGCTCGCGCCGATTGGATTCCACACATAACGCTCGCATCGGGGCTTTCTCAAGAAGATGCTACAGCACTTGCGCTCCAACTCGGCGTAAGCTCGACCGGCAAACGCGTGACCATCGGAAATGTTGCGTTCTTAAGCGTGGAGTACGGTCGTTTTATCCTTAGCAACCAGAGGAAGTTCGGTCAGCGCTAAGCGCCGGATGAACACCATCGCCGAGTCGTCGCGCCGCGGCATGCCTTTGAACAGGCGATGCTGCACGCCGACGGCAACATTGTTGCTGCGCTCCGCCAAGACCGTTTTGAACGTTGCAACAAGATCGTCGACGCCTTTGATGTAGTCACGACTCACTTCCACGACGCCGTCCGTGTAAAGAAGAAGGCTGTCACCCGGGACGATCGTGCTTTCGAAATGGTCGTATTGATGCTCTTCATCGATGCCAAGCATCAGACCGGACCCTGGAAGCAGCGCGGTTTGGCCTGAAGAACGCATCACGATTGGGCGCGGATGTCCGGCGACCGCGTAGGTCAGTTTGCCGTCGATCACATCGAGCGTCGCGAAAAATGCCGTAGCAAATTCATCGCCTTCTTCCTCGCACAAGAGGCGATTGGCGACCGCCAAGACCTGTGCAGGGTCCGATGTCAGGCGCGCTGCCGTTCGAATCGATTGTCGCAAGCTCGCCATGACGCGCGCTGCGCGCAGGCCGTGTCCGGCGACGTCGCCGATGCTTGTGCCGATGACGCGATCCGAAAGTCGAAAGACGTCGTACCAGTCGCCGCCGACTTCCGTACCCTCCGAGGCCGGCAAGTAAGCGGTGTCGACGTGAGTGCCCGGAATCGCCGGCAGTCGTTGTGGTAATAACGCGCGTTGAAGCGTCGAAGCGATTCCGCGCTCGCGCCGCATGCGTTGCGCCATCTCTCTATATTGTCTGTCGAGTTCTGCGATTTCGTCATTGCCGCCGAGCGGGATCGGCGATTCGCCTTCTTCTAAAAGACGCGCGTTCTGACCGAGGTGTTGTAGACGATTGACGATTCGAAGCCCAAAGGCCGTCATCGTGATGAGTGTGAGACCGATGCCTGCAATGAGAAACCCGACGAGAATATTCCCGAACGAACGTAGCTGGCCACCGAAGCTGTTGAAACGTTCCACCGCAAGATCGCGCTCGCCACGGTCGAACGCGCGTTGCGTTGCTGCCGTCAGTGCGCCGGTCCGCTGCGTGGAAGGTGCCGACTCGAGCGCGCGTTCAGCCGCAATGTCGCCGCCACGCGCAGCTGCCACGTAGCGGGCCAGCACCTGTTCGGCGCGCTGGAGCTGCGCGCCGAAGGCGTGCGCTCGCGCCTCTTGCAGGGCGTTATCGCTGACGAGCTCCTCAAGGTTTGCGACGTGGTTGGAAGCTGCGCGGACGCTTCGAGCGTAGAGCATATAATTCTGCGCAGAGAGATCCTTACCGAATTCTATCGCGCTGTGGTTCGCATGGTCCAGCGACTGCATCGCCGCGTCGGATTCCGCGAACACGAGTTCCGAGTGCTGCGCCCAGTACGCTGTCTCGTACGTTTTTTGCTGGAGCGCGGTGGCCAGGACGAGGATCGCGAGCAGTGAAGCTAACGGGACGACGCTCAGCAAAACGGCTTGTGTGCGAATTTTCCAGAGCATCAATTTCCCCGTGTGCCGCCTCCGTGGGAAGCCTCTTATTGTGAGCTATTACCCAACAACGCCAGTCCGTCTTCCTCGCAAACCGGGCAAGCTAGCAGTAGTATGACGGAAAGTGACGATTTCGTCGATCTTGTTCACCTTTCGGCGTCGCTGATCGATCCAAAACAGGAGCATCCCGCTGAGGACCGCTTGAGGACCGCTGTGCCGGCAGCATTGCTCGCGATCGGCCACGCGCCGCTCGAGCGAATCATCGAGTTTGTGCGTTCCGCACGGGCTGCGGGACTCCAATTTCGCGGCACCGACGAGGAAATCGCCCGCGCGATCCAGGCGCGCACGACGACGCAAGGCGATCCCAAGAACGTCCAAGAGTAGGCCCGTATCGTTGGTGAGTGATTATGGATAGTCTCTATTCTCGTGTGGCCGTCGTTGATGACGAGCCGGCTATTCGGTCATTGCTGGAGTTCGAGTTGAATGAAGCGGGATTCGACGTACGCTCCGCTCCCGATGCCATGACGGGTTTGGCCTTGATTCGAGATTGGGAGCCCGACGTTATCCTGCTGGACGTGATGATGCCGAAGATCGATGGTATCTCGATCCTGCCGCGTTATCGGGCCGTGACGAGCGCGCCGATCTTCATCGTGAGCGCAAAGGGCGGAACCGGCGACAAGGTTTTGGGGTTAGAGCGCGGCGCAGACCAGTACATCGCGAAGCCATTCGAAATGCCGGAATTGGTTGCACGCATACGTTCGGCGTTGCGCCGGCCGTTATTGGACGACGGCGAAAAACTCGCGTACCGCGACATTGTCGTCGACTTACGCTCGTATACCGTCACGCGGGAGCGTCAGCCAATAAACTTAACCAGACGAGAGTTCGATTTGCTCGTCACACTGGTACGTCAACCGCGACGCGTATTTACGCGCGAGCAACTCATGGATATCGTCTGGGGATCCGAAGTGGCGGTTTCCGGGAACGCGATCGAGACATACATTTCGTATCTGCGCTCGAAGATCGACACGCCGTTCAAGGAACAATTGATTCACACGATTCGCGGCGTCGGATACACGCTCCGCGCCGATTAGCGTGTTTCGGAGCTCCTTTCGTTCTCGCTTAATTGCCTGGTACGTTTCTCTCGCGGGCGTTCTCGCGCTGGCGCTTATCGCTTTGGCGGCGGCTGTTCTGTTACAAGTTACCGGTTGGAGCATGCGCCAAAATCTTGCGATCGCGGCCCGTCAAGCGCCGGGCATCGTTGCGCCGTTTGATACAAGCGCTGCGGCTCTACAGAACGCGCAGCAGCCGTTGCAGCGCAGATTTTCTCAGCTCGGAATCAGCGTTCGCGTCTTTGCTCTTCCAGGACCGTTTGCAGCGCGTCGCGGTCCTCCCGGGCCGCCGCCTCCGTCGCCTGGAGGCCGAGGGAATCGCATCTTCATGGACCGGGGAATGCAATCGCCTTCGATATTCGCGTATGTTGCATTGAACGTGCGTCCGGAGCGAGTGACCGCTAAACACGGTGACGTGCTGCTGATCCCCGATGCTGGCCGTTTCGCGACCCTCTTTTCGCGATTTATGATTGCGAGCGTTATTGTTTTCGCGTTCGTGCTCTTTGTGGCGTGGCGCATCGCCGAAGTGATTGCGCAACACACGCTTGCCCCGCTCGTGCGCACAACCGACGCGTTGAGCCGTTTCGCCGAAGGTGATTTTACGCCGGCGCCGGTCAGCACGAGCGATCGGAGTGAGTTGGGACGTCTCGCACGGGCATATAATGGCGCGGTAGCACAGATCACGTACGCATTCGACGAACTTTCGAAAGGTGAAGCCGAGATGCGGCAATTCGTCGCTGACGCGGGACATCAGTTACGCACGCCGTTGACCGTCGTCATGGGGCACCTGAGCGGCCTTGCGGCACGAGCGGGCAACACACCCGATGCGCCGATCTATGCACGAATGCTCGATGAAAGCCGGCGCATGAAAGCATTGATCGACGACTTGATCGTTTTGGCGAAATTAGAACATCCGGTCACCGAGAAGTTCGCGGCGATCGAGGCTGGCGCACTTGTCGAGCACGTCGTCACGTCGTTCGGGGGAATTGCGAAAGGCCGCCTGCGTTTTGCCGGTCCAAAAGAGCCGGTGTACGTCTTGGGCGCGGAGACCGAATTATTTAGCGCGGTCTCTGCACTTGTCGACAACGCGTTGAAATACGCCGGCGACAGCGGGATCGTCGTAGGCGTCCGGGCAGAAGAACATACGGTCATCCTAGAAGTTTTGGATGGTGGTCCCGGTCTGAACGAAAGTGATCGCGAGCGCGTTTTCGACCGATTCTATCGAGGAGAAACCAGTCACGGTATCGTCGGTACGGGCCTTGGACTTGCGATCGTACGACGCAGCGTCGAGCGCGCCGAAGGGTCGCTCGTTATTGAAAACCGTGCCGCGGGCGGCCTGTGCTGCCGCATTCTTTTGCCGGCCGTCGCGGGGTAACGAAACCGCGCTCCCAAGCTTTTTCCAAGACCGCCGCCCTACGATGGCTTGTATGAAGAACCTCGTACTCGCATTCGCGTTGACCGCCTCATTTCTGCCGCTCGCCATCGGTGCTCAAGAACCGCCCGGGCCTCCGGGCGACGGCCCGCCACCGGAAATGCGCGCGCAAATGGAACAACTGCGCACGCAAGCACAAACCAACGCTATGAATGCGTTGAGCGCAGATCATCGCGCAAAAGTGCAGGCAATCGTGGCGCAAGTCGAGGGTGGATCGCTCTCTCGCGAAGATGCGACCAAGCAAATCGACGCGTTGTTGACGCCGGACGAATCGAGGGCTGTTTTAGCGCAAGGGCAGAAAATGCACGAGGCGATGCAAGCGGTGTTTACGCATAGCCCGCGTCCGAATCATCGAACGCCGGATGCCGGCATGTTGCTCTTGATGCTCAATCGCCACTTCCCCGGACCGCCTGACGGAGGCGCTCCTCCGGCAAGTCCGCAGCCATAGGCTCTAGAGAGAAGGCGCGCTCGGACGAACGCGCCTTCTTATGCATTTCGTTTACGATTGCTTTGTGCAGGTCGTTTTGAATGTTACGTTTCTGCCGCTCTTTTCTTTGAATGACGACGATGCAACGACTTGTGTGTCGCTGGTTTTCGTTTGAACGACGTCCGAAACGGATGCGATGCTTGGATCGCCTGTCGTTCCGCTCATATCGTGCCAAACAACACGTGTCGCGGTGGAGCCGGGCATCGAAACCGTGTACCCGTATCCGCCAAGATCGTCGTAGCTTACATCGACCCAGCGTTTCATCGCTGAATCATATGTGAGTTTGTCGGTGGTTGTGCGTGCTTGCGGAAACCATGCCATCGCGGGCGTCGTGGTCGTTTCATCGATCCAATAGCCCGTCGGGTCCATCGTATATGTGCTTGTGTTTTGAAACGGAGCAGGGCGGCGCGAGCTAACGTTCGTGCAGTTCCATGTTCCGATGAGAAAACTCATCGGCGAAAGATCCGGCTTTGGTGCTACGGGAATGGGCGTAGATTCAACTTGCGCGGTTGCAGGCGCACCGAGCGCGAACAGGCCGAGCAAAACAAGTAGGGATGATGCGTGCGAAAGCTTCATCGAGAGCCCCCTTTTTCGTGTGTGACGAGAGGACGGGTGACCCGTGGGAGGTTCTTCCTCCACAGGTTATGCGCACCCTATCCTCAAGGAGTCCGATATGGCCCGGCCAACCAATGCGAATCCCGTGTGTGGAGACCCATAAATAGTAGGGATTATGCGGGCCGGGCCCAATATATAGCGGTTAATACCGCTAACGAGGATAGGTGGTTATCGGATGAAGCACGAGACCGTTTGTGGGCTCGATATCGGCACGACCAAGACATGTGCGGTCGTCGCCGTGGATGGCCCCAACGGCCTTGAGATCGTCGGGGTCGGCGAAGCCCCATCGCTAGGGATGCGCAAGGGCGTCGTGGTGGACCTGGAAGAGACGATCAAGTCCATCGAAGCCGCCACCGAGAAGGCGGAGCGCATGGCCGGCCTGCACGTGGGCGACGTCTTCGTCGGTATCACGGGCGACCATATCCGCAGCACCAACAACCGCGCCGTGGTTGCGACGACCAATGACGACCGCGAGGTGTCGCACGCCGACGTGCGGCGCGTGATCGATGCGAGCAAGATCATCAATCTGCCGGCCGACCGGCAAATCATCCATGCGCTTCCGCGCTACTTCACCGTCGACGGTCAAGAGGGCGTTGAGGATCCGATCGGGATGGCCGGGGGACGGCTCGAAGTTGACACGCACATCATTACGGGCGGCACGACCTTTATCACGAACGTGCTGAAATGCGTCCATCGCGCCGGACTCGAAGCTGCGGGCCTCGTTTTCGAACCCCTCGCGAGCTCCGCATCGACGCTCTTCTCCGAGGAGAAACAAGTCGGTGTGGTGCTGCTCGACATCGGCGGCGGCACGACCGACATCGCCGTCTATTCTCTTGGAAGCGCGATTTATACGGCAACGATTCCGGTCGGCGGCAATATTCTAACCAACGACATTTCGCTCGGATTGAAGACGTCGCTTGCGGAAGCGGAAGAAGTGAAGAAGCAATTCGGCGTCGGTATTGCGGAGAATGGTGAGCAGACGTTTAGCGTGCGTACGTTAGACGGTCGCACGAGCAAGGACGTCACGACGCAGCAATTGCGCCAAATCGTCGTTCCGCGCGTGTTGGAAACGTTGCGGATGTCGAAGCAGAAGATCGTTGAAAATGTTCCGCGCGATTTGGTGCTTGGCGAAATCGTCCTCACCGGCGGCGGCTCGCTGCTGCCCGGCCTCGCGCCCATCGCCGAAGAGATGTTCGGATTACCGGCACGCGTGGGCGTTCCGCAATCCGTAGGCGGATTGACCGACGCCGTCGCACAGCCGCAATATGCCACGGCAATAGGCTTGGTCGTCTTTGGTGCAAACGGCGAAACGCAACCGGCAAACGGCGTTCGGCGCTCCGGTGGATCGATGGTAAACCGTGTCCGCAACTGGTTTGCGGATCTTTGGAATTAGTGGACCCCTACCAACTCTCATTACTCGAGGAGACGGAAATGGCAGATGCTCGGCGTTTTCAACCAGAACATTCCGCCGCGATCAAGGTGATCGGCGTCGGTGGCGGCGGCTGCAACGCCGTGAACCGGATGATCGATGCGGGCTTGAACGGCGTCGACTTCTTCGCAGTCAACTCCGACGTTCAGGCGCTGCGCAATTCGCGCACCGAGAACACCGTACATATCGGCAACGGCATGACACGCGGTCTGGGGGCCGGCGCCAATCCGACGCTGGGACGTGAAGCGGCAGAAGAATCACGCGAAGATCTCGGCATGATTCTCGATGGCGCCGATCTCGTGTTCATTACTGCGGGAATGGGCGGCGGCACCGGCAGCGGCGCGGCACCCGTCATTGCTGAACTTGCGCGCGAATCGGGCGCGTTGACGATCGCGGTCGTAACCAAACCTTTCGCGTTTGAAGGCCGTAAGCGCATGCAGACGGCGGAGCATTCGATCGCCGAACTCGAAGCAAAGGTCGACACGCTGATCACGATTCCCAACGAGCGCATTTTGCAAGTGATCGAAAAGCGCACACCCCTTAACGAAGCGTTTTCGTACGCCGACGACGTGTTGCGCCAGGGCATTCAAGGCATCAGCGATCTGATCACGCAGCCGGGTTTAATCAACCTCGACTTCGCCGACGTAAAGACGATCATGACCGACGCCGGTTCGGCGATGATGGGCATCGGCGAAGGTTCCGGCGAGCATCGCGCCGCGGATGCTGCGCAAAAAGCGATCGCCTCTCCGCTGCTCGAGACTACCATTGAGGGCGCGCGCGGCGTGATCTTCAACATCACGGGCGGTCCCGACATGGCGATGTATGAGGTGAATGAAGCCGCCGAAATGATCAGCCGCGCCGTCGATTCCGATGCACAGATTATCTTTGGCGCATCGATCGATCCAAACATGAGCGGTCGTGTGCGCGTGACGGTCCTTGCTGCGGGATTCGGCTCGCCCCGTACATACCGCCCGTCGATCAACGGCAGCAACAGCGCCGTATTCGACAACGGCAAACTCGACACGGTTACGCCGGTAAACATGGACGATATCGAAGTCCCAGCGTTTCTTCGTTATCGCGGCTAAGGAGTAGCAGTGGGGTTCTCGGCTCGGATTCTCCTCGATTCGATCAGTCCCGCGGGGGTGCGGCTCACCACAATGGAGGTGACGTTCCCCCGCTTCGTTCTATCCGAATTTAACACGCATAGAACATTCTGCCTCGATGGAGACACTGAGCTTTACTTTGACCTCCCGGCGGGAAAGACAAAGCATGGCACCCAGCGCTTCAATATGACGCTGCGCGAGTTTCATGATAAGTGGCACGAAGGTGCGGCACCGAGAGTTAATCGCCGTCGAACCATAGACGTTTCAAAGCTCTGCTTGAGTGCGACATATTCGGCGAAAGAACTCGCTGTCGCCGTTGGTTATTGCGACTATACCGGCGTTGATCTCGTCACACGCCGCGCCGGAATTCCCCGAGTGCAGCTGGCCGGCGCTCCTTATCGCGTCCGAGCCTTAGAGTTTTCGAACTGGTTCCATAGCGAAGGCCGCAATCGTCAGCCATTGCGTGAGCGTTTGCGTGGGATGCACTTGCGCTCATGCAACGAGCAAACGGGCGAAATTTATCATACGCATGTGGAAGACGTATGCTATTCTGGAAAGAAGCCGGTTTTTCGCGTTATCCTGAGCGATGGCCGCGAAATACTGTCTTCTAAGGACCATCTCTTTTTGACTCAGGAAGGATGGCAACGTCTAGAAGACGCGGTCGGCCTTGGGCTTAGCACAAATGGCATTGCGACATGGCAACGCAACGCAGCGTTTGCCGTCAACGGCGGCGACGCATACCGCGATCCCGACGCTCGACTGCGAACGGCTTTTGTACCACACGAGAAGCGTACCACCGTGCGGCGCTTTTTGCCGCTGGACCGAGTAGAATACGTCGGCATTAGGGATACATATGACATCGAGGTCAAGGGGCCGTACCATAACTTCGTCGCTGATGGCTTCATCGTGCACAACTCCAGAAATAGTGCCAGTTCTCGCGCGATTCCGACGAGCAAGTTGATTCAACGCGTCGAAAATGAACCTGCAATGCCGGTGGAGTGGGGCAAGAACAAGAAAGGTATGTCGGCGGAAGAAGAGCTTGATGAGGCAGAACAACTTGCTGCAAAGAGACCTGGTTTAGAGCACGCGACGAAGCCGTGCGTTATGCGAAGCAGTTTGCAGATCAACACGTTCATAAGCAGATCGCAAATAGGGTTCTAGAGCCTTATATGTGGCACACAGTCATCGTGACCGCCACTGAATGGGACAATTTTTTCGCATTGCGTTGTTCTGCGAATGCACAACCGGAGATTCATGCTGTCGCCGATCTGATGCGCGCGGAATACGAAAGTGGCGAGCCCCAAACGATCGGTATCGGCGCATGGCATCTTCCTTTGTTGCAAGATGACGAACGAACACTGCCGCTCGAGGAGCAAAAGAAGATTAGTGCGGCTCGTTGCGCGCGCGTCTCGTATCTCACTCACGACGGCAAGAGAAACATCCAAGCAGATATCGATCTCTTTACGCGCTTGAAGAGCGATCGGCACCTGAGCCCGTTCGAACACGTCGCGACGCCGAGCCTCGATTCGGGCTTTCATGCGAACTTCCGCGGCTGGGTTCAAATGCGTAAGGAAATCGAAGCAGAGGCTGCGCACGACATGCTGCGACAGAGGGTGTAGGCTCATAGTTACGGACACGCGAGCGCAGTAGCAGTAACTGATTTAGACCAAGGCGGTGCCGACCGGCCCTTACCGCGAGTGCATGAAGGGAAGTCTCCGTCACTAGTGTGATGAGCTTTCCGCTATGCTTGCGTCCATATTGAGCGTCGGTGAGGCGCGCCCGAAATAGACCCGAAGTGAAACCAATTTCAGGCGGTATGCGTACGCAACACTTCGGGGCAGGCCGGACGGGCTTTCTTTATGGCGAATTGCCGCAATCGCGCCGAATTTACTGATATTCCGCAAATGGGCGGAACGTGCGGCGCGAGCTTGCCTGCATTATTGCGCGACGCACAGGAGTATGCTCAATGTTAGGCGAGCAGCGCTCGTGGGTCCGGACGCTGCGCCGATATCGGTTAGATACCAATGCTCTCGTTACGCTAGCGGTGTTCGGTTTCCGGCGGATCGCGGACCGTGCAACTATCGCGGTGACTGAATTGGTGTAATGGATGCAACCGCTTTAGGCCATGTGCTTGCTTGCGCTCCGACGAAAACGTCGCTTCTGAATAACTATGTGGAGGGTGGTGCGTCGTGAAATACTGGTTAGTCGGCGCTGTTATTTTCGCACTTGCGGCTTGCGGCGGCACGATTCCGGCAACTAGGCCGATGACAGCGCCTTTCCGTGCGAAACCGGCGATTGTCCAGACTGGTCCCGGCGTTCAGCACTGGGGCGTTTGGAAAGACGCACTCATAGCGGGGCAGATGACCGCGGACCACTCTGGTGATGTGTGGTATATCACTGGCACCGGCGTCGCTAAAATGAATTACTCGGCATCAGTCACACATTACCCAATACCGTGGCCGACCCCACCGAGCTATGACCAAGCTAGTCCCGGCATTGCTCTCGGTAATGACGGTAACATTTGGCTGGCTTCGATTGGGGCCATTTTCCGTGTTACGCCCGCGGGCGTAGTGACGCGCTATGCAACATCAACAACTTCGTACGGCGGCATCACAAGTGGAACGAGCAGCGATCTCTGGTTCGTTAGCCAAAGGCTGTATCACTACAATTACTCAACCCGCGTGCTCCAGTCATTCCCGATTCCATCCGGTGAGACGGGAAGCGGTATCACAAGAGGGCCGGATGGAAACATTTGGTTTATCACGCCGAACACAGTGGATCGCGCAACTCAGTCTGGCGCTATCACATCGTTTTCAAAGCCGCAGATCGGCTCTCTTGGTATTAATTACGCTGGCGCATCGATCATTGCGGGGCCTGATGGCGACCTATGGACCAGTAACGAAGGCTGCCAGGCACAGCGGATCTCAACGAACGGTGCGACAGTCAGCTCCTTTACGTGGGGCCCGTATGGCCCACAAAACGAATTTTGTGCCGAACAAATCGTTTCTACACTTGGTGGCGTCTGGAACCTGGTTGCTGCGTGGGACAATTCTTGCGACTTCTACCCAACAGATCTGGTCGAGGCGCTTCCAAACGGGAGCCAAGTCACGTCGCAGCCACCGAACTACATGTTTGGAGGATGCCTGGGCGGCGGAGGATATGCGGGCGAAGCGCTCGGATCGGACGGCGACTTGTATTTTGCCTTACCACAGAGTGTTGGTGTGCGCATGCTCGATGCAATAGTCGTCAAACCCTACAGCGTTGCATTCTCCGGAACGCGGCAATTTGCAGACCTTTCCGTCTCCGAGGAAAATTACACGGGAATCTGGACGGCGGGAAGCACGCAGCCAACAATAGTAAAAGTTGTTTCCTGGCTGACCAAGTCAAAGCTTAGGATCGAGAGCATAGGCGTCGGCAGCGGTCGAATAATCATTCGGGATAATCGAAACAACTACTATAACGTCAATATCACAGTTAAGTAGAGGCACAGAGCACGACACGTTAGAGGCGAGCGAGAAAAAGCTGCACCATGCGCCGCCCAACGGCCACGGTTATAAATGGTTTGCTATTCGCGAAGCCCCATATCACCTCGGGACTGATTTGCAGGTTAGCACCGAGTTCCCGCGCGAAGCACGTCATCGTTTTGGCTCAGCTTCCGGATGCTAATGGACCAGGTTTCGAGAACTTGCGAGCGCGCGTTGAAACAGCTCTTAAGCTGAACGCCGAGTCGCCGAGCGTCGAGTTCAAGACAGGCGCTTCGTGGAGTACGCTTCAAATAGCAATCACGAGAACGGTCCTTGCGATGTCAAACCTCATTGACGGAGGCTTGATTATAGTTGGTCAACCCGAAGATCCTAGTCTCCCACACGGGGTCAACGATAAAGACCTCGCCAGCTTCGATCCCGACATCATGCACGACCAATTTGACGCATATGCTTCGCCAAGGGCAATCGTTTCAATCGCTCTTGTTTCAATAGCGGATCAGAAATATGTGGCCATCCAGGTATCAGAATTCGAAGAATTACCAATAGTTTGTAAGAAAGACTGTCAGCCCGGCTTAAAACTCAAGGCTGGGAGCTTATATATACGCCCATTCGAGGGGCGTCCCAGGTCGATAGCTGTGCGGAATGCTGAACAGATGAGAGGCGTTCTCGAACTTGGAGTTGACAAAGGAATCGCGAATTTCGAGGCTCGAGCTCGTCGTCGTGGCTACACGCCCCGTGGTGACGATGATAATTACAAACGGGAGTTGGGAGGTCTGGGCTAGTGCCTGAGATATCCGAATTCCCGCAGCAGGTTCAACCGATGCTTAGCCTGCCGCTTTGGCGCATCATAGTGCGACCGCAGTCCTTCGTTCCAGGGCGCATTCCATTTTCTAAACTGGAAGGTACGTTGCGAGAACTCCAGGTTCGCCTACGCGGCTGGTACTTTCCTCATCTCTCGCGTCAACCTGACGAAATAATTCGTGGTCGCGACTACTATGCAACTTTCTCTGTATTTACGAACTACGAGTATTCGCGATTCTACGAAAGCGCTCAGTTTATCCACTATCGCGGCCTTCGAGAATATGTGGACGAGAGTTACTATCGAGAGCTAGAGGCGTTGAACAAACGAAACCTGGACTGGCTTCATCCCGATTGGTCAGAAGTCACTGGTTATATCGATATCATTAACTTTCTTTATTCGGTAACTGAAATATTCGAATTTGCTGCAAGACTCGGCAATTTTCTATCGCTGGATGAGCCCATGCATATTGAAATAATGTTGGAAAAGATTCGTGGTTTTATCTTGGGAGTCAGCGACGAGAGTCGCTCGTGGCAAGATTTCTATCAATGGAAACATGCTACTTTGGGGCGCGTATGGGATATAGATGCGAAAGAGCTATTCTTCGATTCTAAACGCCATTCCCTATCAGCTGTTGAATGGTTCTTTCAGCGATTCGGGTGGGTTGATGCCAATACGCGAGCTCTCGCTGACGCGCAAAGTGGCCTGCTCAGTACAAAACGTTAGTGTCATGCGCAAACGCGTGCGATGCGCCCGCAAACATACTAAGTGCCGTGCCCTGACGACAAATGCTAAGGCAACTTGAAAGGGACTGCACGCACATTGCTCTTCATGAAACACGGCATTCTATGAACTGATGTGCGCCATCTCGAACGGTACGAATCATAGATGGCTGTTACACTCGCGTCCGAGGGCGATTCTGGGAAAACGATGCGCTACTCTTGTGTAACGGGCGTCCAGTGCGACGTAGCCACTACAGGGCGGATGCATCTTTCAAATGCGGGCGGGAATTGGTACCCTCTTGTTCAGGGGAGCGTCTCGGCTTAATGTGATGTCAGTCATGGTCCCACGGCAACGCGCGCAGGATCGCTTGTCAGTATTCTGGTGATCGCCGCCTCGCGTCTGACGGAAGCGATTCAGGCATTTCCAAAAATTGCAACGCGCGAAGTGGTCAAGGTCGCTGTTGAGGTTCAGACACGAACAGCAATGGCAGCGCACCACGACTCATTATTTCAGTGCGCAGGACAGTCAAATCCGGATCACTGGGTGCTTGCACGTTCTCATCCAAGACAACGATCCGGCGATCCGGACTTCTCCAGAGAATTTCGTCGGGGTAAAGAGACCATGATTCCAGAGCGGCACTCGCCGGCGCCCCTGGAGCGTGTTCCAATCGTAAAGCTAGTCGCGGGCGGCCTTTATCGTTGACCACAACGAGCGATTCGCGCAGCGGCTTCCGACCGGGGCGGACGCGACGCAGCCTTAAAATCCAACCGGCACCGATTCGCTGATGTCCACTAAAGTCCACCGCTACGCTTAACAAGGTTCTGTCTCGAAGCTTTCCGTTAGTCCAGCGTTCGACAAATTCCGGCCATGTAATGGCGCCTGCGTGATCGTCAGACTCCACAAACGCACTGTCGAGGCTTTGACGTGCAGCATGTCGCCACGCGTTTATTAGCGCCGGAACGCGCTGTCCTAGATTGATGCGCGGTTCGTCGTAAATCGAGCACGACCCGCAGACCCGAGCGACTATAGCTTTAAGGTAAATTGTGTGATCGCCCAGCCGTGGCAGACGTTCCCCAAGCCAATGCGACTTCACGCGTCTCAGTGGAAGATCTGTAAGAAGTGCGAGGGCAGCGGGCCCGCTCAGGCGCGCCTCCAGTCCCAACGATCGTAGTATACGCGCATAGCTCTTGACTAAAGAGTCGGACACCTTATCACGATAAGCGAGATGAGTGATCAAGTCCATCATTTGAATCCGAAGCTCCGCACACATTCGCACCTGTACGTAGTCGATGGATTCTTTCGGCAATCCGCCAATGTAAAGCTCATGTTAACATGCCGCGATCGGGGATGTGAAAGGCTCGGCCTTGAAAATCATCGGCGTGCGCGTACCAACGACGTCCTGTTCACGTCGCAGGGCGTCTGGATTTGCGGAAGTCTCGGTGCCTTCGTTGCCGCGCTATACAATCATCTCGGGTCGTGTCCGGAACACCCCGATCCAAGGCTGAAATCGTTATTTTGGTTCGCCATAACGGTTGCCGGGTTGGTCGTGAATCGCGTGAAGTGCATTAGGATAGGGCCCGTAAGCCTTGTTTTTAGATCAAACAATGAAGCTAGGAAACGCGGTACAAGCGTTTAAGCGTATTGTAAGCTGGGCGCATATGCTGTTACATCGGGTTCACTTCATTTGTGCGAGGACGGTTTTACTGACCGCATTGATGAAACCAAAGCCCGCATTAATTAGTTGAGCCTTTGCGCAGCGAATAGAGCCTCCTCGCGCGCTGATTCCACTTATTTGTCGTCCATTTCGGTGCTGCACCGCGCAGCTCTGGCTCTCGTTTCGCAGCGGCCCCGATGGCATTGTGACCGCAGAACTGCACCCCGAATACAGCGAGCTGCTTGGTTTCATTGATACCGGATATCCGATCATCGCAAACCGCAAGATCGACTCTACGCTCCGCGTTGCTGATTCTCAAACCATCGTGCTGGGTGGGCTAATGCGGGACGTTAGCAATCAGACGCTGGAGAAAGTGCCGGGCCTGTCGCAGATTCCGGTACTCGGAAAGTTTTTCCAAAACAAGAAGGCCGATCATGAACGCGACGAATCGTATTTCTTATTACACCGCACGTGATTTTCCCGGATAAAACGCCTCTGCCATCGCATTGAACTCGATAAGGCAGATGTGGCGTTTGCAAAGGCGTTTGCACGGAACAATCACAGGAATACGAGGGGCCGGTATCATGATCGTCCGACGGTTCACTGCCATCGTAACCAAGGAGAATGCACCGAAATACTACGCATTCTTTCGCGATACGCTGACCCCAGAGTTGAAGAAGATCGAAGGGCACGCAGGCGCCATCGTTTTGAGCGAGTCGAATCGCGACACCGTTGACATCACCGTATTAACGTTTTGGGAATCGCTCGAAGCGATCCGGCGTTTTGCGGGCGAGACGCCCAACGTGGCGGTTGTAGAGCCGGAGGCTCGTGCACTTCTCCGTTCGTACAATGAAGAGGTATCGCAGCACGTGGTCGAGGTCGATACCTTCTCGCATTGACGCGTCGCCGGCGCCGGGACTTGCAGTTGGGCGGGGTTTGATCTAGCGTAAGGGCATCGGAGGATCCTGGCCATGAACCTCGATTTGGGACCGCATCCGGTCGACCGGCTTGCCGACATGCTGCTCGAAGCCGAAAACGCACATGGAATTTACGAGCGGCGCTTGGGCCATACCGACGCGGATTGGCCGAGGTGGTATGCGCGCCACATCATCGATCGCTTGACCGAAGATGAATCGGCGCGTTCCGAATGAGGCCGTTCTAGGGCTCGTTGGTGCAGGCGTGAACTTTATTCGAATATTCTTCCTGAATCATGTAGGGCCGGCCTTGCAGCGAGTCCGTATCGCCGAACGTTTGGCACAGATCGGCAATCTCTGAGTTGTAACTCAAATTGTACCAGCCCGTTTGTGAATCAGGATCGGTAAGCGTCTCGAACGTCTCATGCGACACCGCTGAATCGGTACTGTCCACCAGCGCGCTATTCGGTCCGCCTTCGATCTGGCAGCCGGGGACGTCCTGATAAGGAATCACCGTGAAGAGAACGTGACCCACTTTGTCGGAAAACGTTCCGCTCGCATGGTAGGCGCAAAATGTGAAGTTCGCCATGTTGTCCGGAGAATAGCAATGCGTCGTTTGATCGAAACACGTATCGACACCGCTTGGAAGAAAGATGTGGTAGATATTGCTGTACCCGCTGCCATACTTTGACGCCGCGGCGTGAATGAGCGCCACGAGGTCGCCTTCGGAGAGATAGCCGGTAAAAACCGATGCAGAAGCGGAAATATTCGCGCCGACCATGTACCGCGCGTTCGCTTTACTGCCTACGTACTGATCCACGATATGAATGAACGGACTGTTGTTCAAATTGTCGAGAAAAAGCTGCGGATCTCCGAAGCACTTGCTCGTGCAGTCGACATAGATGTTGTGCGAGATCGCATGGCTAACTACCGGACCGCCAAAATACAACAAGTCCGCGGGATAGTTCAGCGACTGGGGATGTCGCACGCTCTGCACCTGCATCGTATGTTGGGCGTTCGCATGTACGGCAAAGACGTGGTACTTAAATGTCGATATGGTTGATGCTGCTGCCGTGTCGGCACTCGAAATCGCGACGGTCATCGTTCCGCTGCCCGTCGATGGTGTTGTCTGCGAAGGAGCGCTATTCGGTTGCGCCGGGAGCGGCGAACCCGTAGTGCCGTTTGCGCCGCAGGCACTGAGAATAAGGAGCAGTAGCGCCGGCAACCCGGCGTGAAGAAGCGGTCGAAGTACTCGGCGATTCATGATGTCCTCGTTGCCTGGAATGAATGAAGAAGGATCGGCACGCGGACGTGTCGTGGGGCGACTATACAGCCCCCGGCGGCGCGGTCGCAGGGTCATCCGGTTGCTGGACCTTGGGACCGTTCGCCCTACGTGCGCGCGCACGTTTAAAATTGCAAGTCGTCGACAATAATGTACGGAATGGAACGGATCGTGCCGGCACGAATCATAGCGTGCAGTGCTAAAGCATAACGAAATCCACGACGTCGCGAAAGACTTTCGAGACGAGGCTGAAAAAGCGCAGCTACGTGCGCCATATCCTTGCTCCAGGATTCGTCGATGAGCCCGAAGCGTGGGAGATGATCATCGAAGTCCTCGAGGTCGTCTTGCACCGCCGCGGCTTGTACATCGTTCCGCAGGCCATGCTCAAAGACGTCATAGCCTTGGCCCCCCGAAGCAGGCCGTAACCCGAGGCTTCTCGTCCTTTCGAATCCGCGATTGCGGATGCAGTGGAACGGGAATACGAAGCAGATGAAGCAGGACGACTCACTGCGCGACGCTGCATTGCTGGTCGGTCGAACCATTTTGGGCGCGAGCATCGCAGCGCACGGCGCGCAAAAGCTCTTTGGGTGGTTCGGCGGCCCAGGACCAAAAGGCACGCAAGCGATGATGGCGCAACTGGGCTTCGAGCCGGAATTTCACGCGACGGCCGCATCGCTCGCGGAGATTGGCGCGGGCGTCCTCATTGCAACCGGCGCGCTTGGACCAGTCGGACCTGCGCTGCTTGCGTCGGTGATGACGACCGCGGTCGGGAGCGTTCATCTCAAGAACGGCTATTGGAATACCAATCAGGGGTTCGAGATGAACACGATGTACGCGTTGCTAGCGCTGCTTCTGGCGACGGGCGGTTTCGGACGTGCTTCATTCGATCACGCCGTGCGCCTGCCGGGACGAGGCAATTCGATGCTCGGCGTGCTCGCGTTCGCCGGCGGAGTCGCCGGCGGGCTCCTGGTGCTCTCACAGCGGCAACCGGCTCCGAATCCCAATATGAAGCAAGAATGGCCGCGCGGTGGGGAAACCGGAACGATCGGCGCACCTGCGGAGAATGTGATCCCCGACCTGTAACGTCTACTAAGACTTTAGTTGACAAACGGCGGCAGCCTTCGTATAGTACTACTAAGCTTTTAGTAGATACGCGAGGTGACCCGTGGCCCGGAAGAAACCGCAGGTGCTCACAAAGGCCGAATTGCGCATCATGCGTGTCTTGTGGCAGCAGCGCCGCAGTAACGTCGCTGAAGTCAGCGAAGCGCTCGGATCGCCGCCGCTCGCGTACACGACGGTGCTTACGATGCTGCGCATCCTTGAACAGAAGGGCGTCGTTGGGCGACAGCTTGATGGACGTGCCCACGTCTACTACCCGAAAGTCGAACAAGACGACGCCGCCCGATCGGCAATCGGCGACGTCGTGCAATCGTTCTTCAAGAATAGTAAGACGGCGCTTGCGATGCGGCTGATTGCCGAAGAGCGGCCCGACCGCGAAGAGCTTCAGCGTATCAAAGCGATGATCGAAGAATACGAAGAGGAGCATCGCTGATGTTCGCTCACCCCGAAACCGTCGTTCCATTTGCGTTAACGGTGCTACTGAATGCACTGTGGCAGCCGCTCGTCCTGGCTGCGGCTGTGTCGTGCGTCCTACGCATCTTGCGCAAGACCAACGCGACGACCCGGCACGCGATATGGGCGTGGGCACTTGTTGCCGGCGTCGCGCTTCCGTTAGCAACGGCGACCGCGGTGACGCTCGTTCACGTACCGTCGGGGCGCGTCACGACGGTCACTGCTTCACCGCTGCGCAGCGTTGCGCACCGAATTGTTCGCGAATCCTCGACGCGGTCGCGGCCGGTTGAGGCCGCAATAGAACCGGCCGTGTCGCCACGCCCGAAGTTTACTCGCCCGCAATTCTCACTTCCACGCGCCGGTGCATTGTTGATAGTTGGTGCGTGGCTGCTCTTTGCGGTTGTCGTTCTCGGGCGACTTTTTGTGAGTGTTCTGCACCTCGAACGCTTGAAACGCGACGCGCTACCGCTGGCGCTTGAGACGCGCCTGCGTTTGAATCGCTGGCCCGATGCACCAAAGGGCAGCCGCGAGGTTCGAATCTGCGTTTCGGATCAGATCAACGTCCCCGTTGCAATCGGAATCTTCGACTCGATGATCCTCGTACCGGCCGATCTCGCGCACGATCTCGACGGAGCCGATCTCGACCGGGTGTTACTGCACGAACTGGCGCATTTACGGCGCTCGGATGATTGGGTGAACCTCTTTGAACGGATTGCCGAAGCGGTGTTCTTTTTCAGTCCCGGCATTCACTGGATTTCGCGACAAATCGATCTCGAACGCGAAGTAGCGTGCGATGACTGGGTGTTGGAGCAGACCCAAGCGTCGTTACCGTACGCACAGTGCCTTGCTCGCATCGTCGAAATGACCGCATGGCCGCACACGGCATTGGCCGCGCCGGGCGTGTTCATCACACGTCGTAGCATGTCGGTTCGCATCGAAAGACTGCTTGCGCACGGCAGAGACGCTCGCGTTCGTTTGGCGCTTGGTCCATCCGATCGTGTCGGCCGCTACTGCTGCTCGTCTTTGCGATCGCCGGAGGTATTGTCTCGCCCTCGATCGCCTACGCGATTCAAGAACAAGCGCTTCCCGTGAAACCGCTGGTTGCGATGCACGCGCTTCGCTCGCCGCGCCCTGCGGCTGCCCGTTCCCATTCCGCTGAAGCGCCATGGCGTCCACCCGCGACGATCGTAGCAATCGTCACTCCCATACCAACGCTCAGTGCCGTGGCCGCGCCGCTGCCCACGAAGGCGCCGCTTCCACGCGCAACCGCGACGCACGCCCTTCCACCCATGGCAATGCCGTTCGTCGACGTTCATCCGGATGTTCACGTCGACGTACGGCCGTACGTTCGCGTCCACATCCATCCGCATATGATCGCGGACGGCGGCAGCTACTCGTCCTCGTCGCCAGATCCACATTACCTTGACAATCTGCAAGCCGCGGGACTACGCAATCTCTCAGCGGATGAAGTGATCGAATTGCGTTCGATGGACATCGACGGCGCGTACATCCGCGAGCTTAGCGAAGCCGGGTATAGCGGCCTCTCGGTAAGAGAACTCGACGGAGCTAAAGTCGATGAGCGTCGATAAAGGCTACGTGCAGAACTTGGGAAGCGCCGGACTTCACGGACTCTCCGTGCGCGAGCTCGTCGAGTTGAAAAGCCTGAACGTCACCGGTGACTACGTCCGCGACATCAGTCGAGCGGGGTTCCCGAGTCTCTCCGTGCGTGAACTGACCGAGTTCCGGTCAATGGGTATCGATGGCGAGTATTTAACGAAACTGAAAAGCCACGGGCTCAAGGACCTGACGGTTGAAAAGATCTTAGAACTGAAATCCGAGGGAATCTTCTAAATGCGCGCATTTCTCATATGCACACTCGCCTTCGTTGCGTTCGCTGCGCAACCCGCCGTAGCGGATCGTTCACTGAGCGGCACGTGGTCCGTGGAAACGAGTAAGGATGGATCGATCTCGATGCGTCTCGCCTATCGTGACGCCGGCGGTATGCATGAATCGGACAATGAACATTCGCTTACCGGCGATGCTGCAGCGGCGATCCCGCGTGATGCGCTAACCTCGCAAGGGCGGCATGCTACGTTTTCCATGACGCGCGACGCCGGGCGTTTCGACTTCGACGGCTGGCTGGCAAACGGTAAAGGTGGCGGAACGTACACCCTCGAGCTCAATCAGTCGTTCTTCGATACGCTGAAAGCGCGTGGTTATGATGTTTCCACTGATAGCCAATCGTTCGCGATTGCGGCGACGAACCTACGTTTGAGCTACATCGACGCGATGGGCCGTCTGGGGCTGCATCCGGAGATCGGCAATCTCATTGCAATGAGCGCCCTCGGCGTCGATGAAGCGTACGTAAAGGATTTGCGTTCCACCGGCCTCGACGACTTGACCGTGGGGAACATCATCGCTATGCGTGCGCTTCATATCGACGGGGCGTACGTGCGCTACCTGCGCGCGCACGGCATAACGCACCTTACCGCCGGCAACGTCATCGCTCTCAAAGCGCAACACGTGTAGGGTTTCACCCGAGAAGGTCCTATCGCGTCGCGCCGGTGCGCGAGCCCTCCGTTGTCCCGGTTGTCGACGATCCTCGTCCGCCTGTCGTGAGCTTGTTACGCGACTGGGCGAACAACTCGATCATTTTTTGATTGAATGCCGGAATGTCGTCGGGCTTGCGACTAGTGACCACGCCGTTATCTTCGACGACGACTTCGTCGACCCAGGTTCCACCGGCGTTGCGAACGTCGGTCTTCAGCGACGGCCACGAGGTGAGCGTTCGCCCTTTTGCCATTCCGCTTTCGACGAGCATCCATGGTCCGTGGCAAATTGCCGCAATCGGTAATCCAGCGTCCGCAAATGCGCGAACGAATTGTACGGCATCGGGATGCGTACGGAGTTTATCGGAGTTCAGAACGCCGCCAGGTAGCATCAACGCATCGAAATCCTGCGGCTTTGCTTGATTCAGCGGCTGATCGACGTTGAATGTATCTGCCGGCGTGTGATGGTTCCATCCCTGCACTTGCGGCGTGGTCGGTGAGATAAGTACCGTTGTCGCGCCTGCCGCATCGAGCGCCTTGCGAGGTTCGGTCATTTCAACTTGCTCGAATGCGTCTTCCACCAGAATGGCGATGCGCATGCGGCTCAGATTCTCTGCCATGATGCGGAGGTACATACCCCCTGCAGGCGCCGCTAATGCAAGCGGCCAAGCATCATCGTCTCATGTTCCGGTACCTAACCGCGGGCGAATCGCACGGACCAGCGCTCGTCGGCATCCTGGACGGATTGCCTGCGCACCTCTCCCTCGACGTTGGACGAATCAACGAAACACTTGCGCGGCGGCAGGGCGGCCACGGTCGCGGCGCACGCATGAAGATCGAGCGCGACGAGGTGGAACTTCTCGCCGGCGTTCGCGGTGGAATGACGCTAGGTTCACCAGTTGCCGTCGCGATCCGCAATCGCGATTTTGAAAACGTGCGAGCACTCATGGATCCAATGACGGGTTCGGGGAAGCCCATCACTAATCCGCGCCCCGGTCATGCCGATTACGCCGGCGCTTTGAAGTACCGGCAGCGGGACTTGCGAAACGTGCTCGAGCGTGCGAGCGCACGTGAGACCGCGATGCGCGTATGTCTCGGCGCGATTTGCGCGCAGTTTCTGGAAGCGGTCGGTATTCGAACGATTAGCTACGTGCACAGGATCGGTAGCGTTGAATCTGCTGAAATTGACGCCGTTACGTCCGAGCATATTGAGGCAAGCGATGTGCGTTGTCCGGACGCGGCCGCATCCGCACGCATGATCGAGGCAATCGACACCGCTAAGGCCAACGGCGACACACTTGGTGGACAATTCGTCGTACGCATCGACGGTATGCCCGTCGGTGTCGGTAGCAACCGTCAGCCGGACACGCGCTTAGACGGCATCTTCGCCGGCGCGCTTATGGGGATGCAGACGGTGAAAGCGGTGGAAGTCGGCTTGGGCGCCGACGTCGCCTCGCGCTCCGGCTCCTCCGCGCACGACGTGTTCGCATTTCGCGACGGCGACGTGGTGCGAGCGACCAATCGCGCGGGCGGGATAGAAGGCGGCATGAGCAACGGCGAACCAATCATGTTGCGGGTGTCGGTGAAGCCGATTCCCACGTTGATGAAAGCGCTGCCCTCGGTGAACTTGCACGAACGTAGCGATGCGCCGGCAAGCATCGTGCGTAGCGACGTATGCGTGGTTCCCGCAGGTGCCATCGTGGGCGAAGCGATGGTTCGCCTGGCGCTGATGGCACCAGTACTCGAAAAGTACGGCGGTGACTCACTCGAAGAAACCGTAGACAACATGCGCCGCGCCAACGCGGCCGCATCGAAACTGTTCGACCGGCCAATTCAGGAGGGCGTATGAGGCAGCATCTAGCGCTTGTCGGATTCATGGCTGCGGGCAAATCGACCATCGGAAAAAAGCTCGCGCGTAAGTTGAAATGCGCGTTCTTTGACACCGACGACCTGATCGTGCAGGAGCACGGCCAAGTATCGGACATCTTTTACAACGAAGGAGAAGCCGCGTTTCGCAACTACGAGCATGCCGCGATCGCGCACGTTCTCGATAGCGGTGAGCCGGGCGTCGTCGCACTTGGTGGCGGAGCGCTCACTCACGAGCCCTCGGAAAAGCTTCTCAAGAAACGCGCGTACCGAATCTTTATTAAAGTATCCGCTGAAAACGTGGTCGACCGCTTGCGGCATAGTAAGCGTGTGCGTCCCCTCCTTGGGCCGACACCGTCGTTGTCGCGAATTAAGGAGCTGTACAAGAAGCGCACGCCTCAGTACGCGCAGGCGGATCTCGTCGTTGAAGCCGACGACATGAGCACGACGCAGATCGTGGATGCGATCGTCGAGTGGCTTCACAAAAAGAAAATCGAAATTTAGACTGTGGACGATTTCGACGTCATAAGAAATGACGACCTATCGTACCCTGTCGTCGTTGCCGATGACGCGCGTCCGCTCGTGGCGCAATGGTTGAGCGACCGTGGACAACGCTTCATCGTTCTTTGTGACGGAAACGATCATGTTCGCCGGATTGCGCGTTCGATGGGACGGCATCGGCTCTGCGACGGCATCCGAGCGTTTACGCTCGGCGAATCGCGAAAGCGGTTCTCCACAGTAGAAACGGTCCATGAGTCGCTCGTAAAGGCCGGCGCAGATCGGGAAACGCTCGTCGTCGGAGTCGGCGGCGGAGTCGCGAGCGACCTCTTCGGCTTTGCAGCGGCAACCTATATGCGCGGCGTTCCGTACGCTCATGTTGCGACGACGCTGGTCGCGATGGTCGACGCTTCCATCGGTGGAAAAACCGGTGTCGATATCGCTTCGGGCAAAAATCTTGCCGGTCTTTTCGTCGATCCCGTTGCCGTGTTTGCACACATCGAAGCGCTGCAGACCCTTCCGTACCGGTCGTTACGTGAGGGACTCGCCGAAATCGTCAAAGCCGCGATCATCGAAGGCGATGCGTTTTTCGAATCGATCGAGACGCTTTCACCGCATCCATTTTGGCGTTGGCCGTGGCTTGAAATCGTCGGCGAAGCGATCAAGGTGAAGACGATGATCGTGCTCGACGATCGTCAAGAGCGTGGAATGCGGGCGCTGCTGAATCTCGGCCATACGTTTGCTCATGGTCTCGAGCACGCAAGCGGCTATCGTGTTTCGCACGGCACCGCCGTTGCGCTCGGCTTACGCGCAGCGGGCCTGCTCGCCTTGCGGTCCGGACGCTTCTCGGAAGAAGAACACTTGCGGGTCTTGGCGACGATGGCGTTGCTTCGGATGCCGCTGCGCACGAGCATGGCGGTCGAAGAAGTGTACCGTGCGATGCAGCGCGATAAGAAACGGCGTGCGGGAAAGTTGCGGTTTGTGCTCCCGCGCGCCATCGGCGACGTGGAATTCGGCGTAACCGTTTCCGAAAAGTTGGTGAAGGCGACGCTTGCAGACCTTCGTCGTACACCCGACGGCGTTGGCTAGTCTGCGAGCGGTCGATGCGCTTGCGGCGATTCGATCGTCGCGGTTTGATCTTCCCCTTACCTACGATGCCGGTGAACTCTCATTGTGCATCGGCGACGTGGTTCGCGTTCCGCTCGGAAATCGGGAGATTGTTGCGTTTATCGTTTCGGATGTACGAACGGTCGATCACGATCAACGGTTGAAACCGGTGGCAGAACGGATCGACGTGCCGCGCGCGTTCGACGAAACGGGTCTACATTTGGCGAAGTTCATCGCGGAATACTATCTCTGCACGCTGGGTGAAGCCCTTAGCGCCGTCGTTCTCGCAGATGCGGTTCCACGCGTTGTCGATTCATTCGTGCGGGCGGTAGCGCAGGCGAATCCGCAACGCTATCCATCGGTACCGCCGCGCCTGGTGCGTCTCATTTGGGAAGCGTTGCCCGACGAGTTTGCCCTGCCGGCCTTGCTGCGTCATCCCGAGGCACGACGGGCGGGCGATCGTGGCGCGCTGCTTCGCTACGTACAATCGATTGTACGCAGCGGTGAATTGAAACGGGTGCGCCGGTTCGTCGATCCCCGTACACAAGCCTATCGCATACGAGTGCTCTTTCCCGGAGCCAACACGATCAAGGGACGTAAAGCCGAAGCGCTGGCGACGTTTGTTCGTGAACAGCCCGGTGTCCCGCGCGCCGATGCGCTGCTTGCCGGCTTTTCCAACAGTGTGCTCATGCGCGCGATCAAAGCCGGCGCGATCGAAGAGCGGGAGGTTTCGCCGCATCATCTGAGCGTGCGCGCCGAACGTTCCGGCATGCACCTGACGCCAACGGCCGAGCAGCAGTCGGCCCTCGAACAGATCGAAGGGTGGATCGATCAGCGCACGTTCGCAGAGGCGCTGATCCACGGGGTTACCGGAAGTGGTAAAACACTCGTCTACGTTGAGGCTATACGACGCGTGGTGCGATCGGGCAGCCGGGCGATCGTACTGGTTCCGGAGATTTCGCTCACGCCGCAGACCGCTCGTCGATTCGAAGAAGCGTTCGGCAGCAGCGTTGCAGTCTTTCATTCGGCGCTCTCGGATCGCGAGCGCTTCGAGGCCTGGCAAGCCTGTATGCGAGGCGATATCGACGTTGTCGTCGGCGCGCGCAGCGCCGTATTTGCTCCGCTGCCGGACGTACGTTTATTGGTTGTCGACGAAGCGCATGAAACATCGTACAAGCAAGATACGGTGCCGCGGTATCACGCCGTGACGGTTGCACGTGAGCGCATGCGCCGCGCCGGCGGCGTGTTGTTGCTCGGCAGCGCGACGCCGTCGCTGGAATCCTATGAGGCTGCAAAACGCGGAAAGATCGCGTTGATCGAAATGAAAGAGCGCGCGACGGCACAAGCGATGCCTGCGGTCAGCATCGTCGATCTCGCAAAGGAATTCGAATCGGGAAACAAGCGCATCTTCAGTAGCGCGCTCGTTCAAGCGATCGGCGATCGGCTGGAGCGCGGAGAAAAGTGCGTGCTGTTCGTAAATCGACGCGGCAGCGCGGGCTTCTTATTATGCCGCGCGTGCGGATTTGTGCCGGAGTGTCCGCGCTGCTCCGTATCGCTCGCTGCGCACCGCAGTGAAGGGCTGCTGCGCTGCCACTACTGCGACTACCAGCAAGCGTTGCCGCCGGTATGCCCGTCGTGCGCGCTTCCCGCCATCCGCGAGTTCGGCGTCGGAACCGAACGCGTGGTCGAAGAACTGGGCCGGCTCTTCGCGCAGGCACGTGTCGTGCGGATGGATTCAGATACCACAACACGCGTCGGCGATCATGCACGGCTCCTCTCTGAATTTGACGCGAATGCCGATGTCCTCGTGGGAACGCAGATGGTCGCGAAGGGGTTGGATTTTCCAGCGGTGACGCTCGTTGGCGTCGTCGCAGCCGACGTCGGTTTGCACATTCCTGATTTCCGCGCCTCCGAGCGGAGCTTTGGGCTCATTTCGCAGGTGTGCGGCCGAAGTGGCCGTGCCCGTCCGGGGGAAGCGATCGTTCAGACATACTCCCCGACGCATACCGCGATCGTGCATGCTGCAGCACACGACTACACCGGATTTGCCGCGCTCGAATTGGAAGAACGGCGCGAGATGCATTATCCACCGTTCGTTCGGTTGACCTATGTCGGGGTCATCGGGCGCAACCGCACCATGACGCTGGCGGCAGCGGAGCGGTACGCCGCGATGCTCTCGGCGCCGGACATCCAGGTGCTTGGGCCGGCTCCCTATCCCGTCGCGCGGCTGAACGACGAATGGCGGTTCCGCATCGCTCTGAAGACGCGCCGTCCGAAGGTTGTACGTGCCGCAATTCGCGAACGCATACTTCCACTCGCGCATGCCGATCGAACCACGCGCTTGGCCATCAACATCGATCCATGAGGAGGCCCGCATATGCACGCAACCGTCTTTCTCGACGTCCTGTCGCATTGGTGCTTAGCCAGCGCGCCCGGCGGTTCAGTCACTCTACGATAGCAACGTCGACGTCGAATTGGTGCTCGCGCCCGTCGCCGATGGAAAACCGCTAGGCGTCTCTCCGGAGCTCGAAGCATGGGCCTTCACGCGCGGAACGCGTGCCTACGGTATGGTCCTGCGTTCTGATTGGTATGAAGACGACCAGACGACGACATGGCATGCAAATGCAGCGGTGCTCGCAGGAGCGCACGTGGGTGCCGACCTCTGGCGGCTTTCGCGCGCCGTTATGTCACAGGCGATGCAAGGCGGCGGAATGTTCGGACGCCCCGACGACGTCTATGCGTTCGTTGCATCGCTTGGAAACATCGATCCGAGTGAGATCAAGCGCATCGCCGAGAGCCCCGAGATCGTGCATGCGCTGCACGACGGGAACCGCCGGCTAGGCGAAGCCGGTGCAGACGAACGCCCGACGTTTCGCCTTGGAAACGCCAACGGCGATCATGCGTTGCTCAAAGGACTCTGGCAGCGCGATGCCGTTGACGCCTGTGTACGCGCATTGCGCGTCGACCAGGAAGCCTACGCGGCGGCGGGTACGCCACCGATCGTTTAGCGAACCCGTCCGATGCCCGAGGTCATGTGGACCACGGATGTCGGAAAAAGCAATTGCGAGAGAAGAAGCCCCGCGACCAGTTCAATCGCCGCGGTTGCCGCGTTGGCGGCGAAGGTCAACGCGGTGCTGATGTTCTGTTGAAACGCAAATAGCACGCTTTCGTAGCTAAGACTTCCCGGTACGAGAACGAGCAATGCCGGCACCAGCATCACGGCTTGCGGGATACGCAAGAACCGGGCGCCCAGGTTCGCAACGAGGCCGCAAATGAACGACGCCGCGAATGCCGAGACCTGATGAACCGGCGTAAGCCCGAGCAAATGCGACGTGAGCAGCGCGACGAAACTGGATGCGAATACCCAAATAAAGTCGCGAAGCCGGGCGTCGAGATCGATCGACATGCCCGTTGCCATCAAGACCGATGCAAGGATCCAAAATCGCCCCGGGACGCCTTGCGTGTGGACGTCGCCGCTTTGCAATAACGACGGTCCGATAACTGCAAAGCCCAGCAGCGCTCCGCAACCGAGTGCCAACAGCACAGAGAGCACTTTTCCCAGGCGCGCCATACCGGCCACCAAATCGCCGTTGGCAAGTTCGTGCAGCGCTAGGGTCAACGAGTATCCGGGCAGCAAAACCACAACGCCGGCAACGATGGAGATGTAAATGTTCGTAGGGCCGATGACGTGTGTAAATACTGCAACGATCAGCGTTCCGGAAAACGCCGCGATTACTTCGAAAAGGCGTGCGACGATCGCATAGCGCGTTGCGAATGCGGAAATGATGCCGGTAAAACCGCCGATGCAGCCGGCGACGATCAGCTCGCGAACGCCACCTGAGAGCAAGATCGCAACCGCGATCGCGACTAGAACCAGCGCCGGCACTTCCCACCATGGATTGAGTCCGGGCCAACGGCGATCGATGTTGCTCACCAGCACCGCCGCTTCGCGATAGTCGATTTTCCCAGCGCGCAAGTCGTCGTATATGACGTTCAGTAGTGATATTTTACGCAAGCTGACCCGACCGGGATCGAGGCGCATCATCACGATTTTTTGATTCCAGCGCGGACCGATCGCAAGCGTTATGTTGGTCGGGAGCGCAAAGATTTGCACGTCCAGCCCGATCGAGTGCGCGATGCCGGTCAGTGCGGATTCGAGCGCGTCGGTTGCAACGCCGGCCAAATGGAGTTCACGCGCCATGGTCGCGAGAAAAACGGCCTTTGGGTCGTCGGCGATCTGGCTCACGCGGCTGTAGTACGCGAAAAAGAAAAACCCGCCTGGTGTGGCGGGTTCTTCAAAATCTGCTGTACGGGGCGATTACTTCTTTTTCGTCGCCTTTTTTCCGCCGGACTTCGCCGACGTCTTCTTGGCAACCACCGGAGCGGCAGCTGCGCGCGTCATCGCTTTTGCAAGGCGCGACTTCTTGCGCGCCGCCTTGTTGGGATGAATCACGCCGCTCTTTGCCGCCTTGTCAAACGCGCTCTCGACCGATTTTGTAGCCATCGGCATCGTGCGCGGAAACGGCCTTCTTGAAGATGGTCTTGAGACGCGTCTTCACGTCCTTGTTGCGGGTCGTGCGCTTCTCTGTCTGACGCATCCACTTTTCAGCGGCCTTGATGTTCGGCAAAGAAAAACTCCTGTATTCGTCCAAAGCCGTCTCGACGGACGGCAACGCGCGCGTAGTATAACACAGCCCCTCCGGACGGTCTAAAGGCGCCTCCGTCAGGTGGGCTCCAAGCAGGATCTTTCGATAGCTCTGATAGCGGCTTTCGGCGATCCGGCCGTCCGCGACCGCCCGGCGCACACCGCAGTCCGGCTCGTGAAGGTGGGTGCAGTCGGTGAACCGGCAGCTCGCCGCAGGGCCAGGCATTTCACGAAACCCGTGAATCAGTTCGGACGCCGCGATATTGCCCGAGGCCGAACTCGTTTACCCCGGGGCTATCTATAAGGAAGCCGTCGTCCATGCGGTAGAGGCGGGCGGTCGCTCGTCGTTTGCCGCCCCAGGCCGTGGCGCGAGACTTCGCCCGACGCTCGCGTCCCCGCCCAGCGCTCTGAAGATCGAACTCTTGCCGACTCCCGAGACACCGGCAGAGAAGCGCATCGCCGGCCTGCGATCGGCCTGCCGGAACTCAGTCGACGTTTATACCGATCTTGGGGTTGATGACGATGACGGCGTATCCGAGCATCTCGTAGAGCGCCAGACAGCCGTGCGGCTTCATCGCCGGCGGCCAAGTCGGGTTTCGTGAAGACGACGCGGCTTCGATCTCCTGCAGCTCGGCGAACGCCAGGAGCTGGTCGAGCGTAATGAGGCGCGGCGGCGGATCGGCAAGCGCCGTTACCGTCACGAACGTATCGACGTTGGCCGCCATCGTCTTCGAACGTCCATCGACGGTTCGGCGTTCGAGCGTAAAGCTGCGTGGTTCCGTGCGATCGACGATCGTTTTCTCGTCCTCAAGAATCCGAACGTAGACGATGTCACCGGGAACGGGCATCGACCGCTTTCCGGTCATTCGACGCAGTTGTGCCAGGCGCGGTACCGGTTCGTCGTCGAGAACGACCCACGCGGCGTTCTTTCCGGTCGAAACGACGATTGCGCGCCGAGATTGCGTCATTCGCAAGATTGCAGAACGGCCGCGCCTAACGATGGAGAAGACGTGCCCGGGTTCACCTTACGCTACCCACGGATCCCAAGCGACGCCGAAATAGCGGCCGTCGACGCCGTTGTACATCGGCACAGCGGTCGCATTTCTTGGCAGAACGACGCGCAGTTTGCGTGCACGTACGCGCTGGTTGAACATGCCGGCGAAAACTGCGCTGCGGAACTTGGCGCAGGCACAAACGCAGAAATCTTCGATCCGCCGATCATCGCCCTTGCTGTTTTCCCTCAGGTCGCCGAAGCCTTGCCGTTCCTCCAGCACGCGCTGGGTGGAGAGGGCGCTCCCGATGCGATGGTCCGCTGTGATCGCAGCGGCGATGCCGTTATTCTCGAATGGCACGGGGACCGCACACCGGTCACGCTGGTTTTTGCGCTCATCGACGCGGAATTGCGCCGGTTCAACAGCGCACGGGTCACGCGTCTTCTCGCACCTATGCCGGCTGCCTGGTGGACGCGAATTGCCGCTGACGGCCTACAATCACCGGATATTGCGACCGATCGAGTTCTAGAAGAACTGTTAGAGCAGCACGGTGTCGTTGATTAATTCATTTCTTTCCTCCGTCGGCGTAACGGACGTCGTCGACGTTATTGCGACCAGCGTGCTTATTTACTACGTGCTGCTGCTTATTCGTGGCACGCGCGCAGTGCAAATTCTCACCGGCGTACTCGTGCTCGTCGGATTGCTTGGCATCGCAATCCTTTTGCATTTATATCTGCTCGGAACGATTCTGCAGCTCTTGGTGCTTGGCGCCGCCGTCACGCTTCCGATCGTTTTTCAGCCGGAACTGCGCCGCGCGCTCGAACAAATCGGACGTGGTGGTTTGCTCCACATCGGTGAAGAGAGCTCCGATTGGACCCGTCCTGAAGACGCGTCGATCGCGACCCTCGCGCGTGCGGCGTTTCTGCTCTCGCGCAACCGACTCGGCGCACTGATCGTCCTCGAGCAGCAGAGTGGCCTGAAAGAGTTCGTCGAGAGCGGCACGATCCTCGATGCGCAACTCTCCGCGGAACTTCTGCTGGCGATTTTTATGCCGCGTTCACCGCTGCACGATGGGGCCGTCATCGTGCGCGAGAACGTGATCGAGGCGGCGGGGTGTTTTCTGCCGCTGGCAGAGCAATCGCTTGCCGAGCGCCGGGTCGGAACGCGCCACCGTGCCGCGTTAGGTCTCACCGAACAAACCGACGCCGTCGTTGTCGTCGTTTCGGAGGAGACGGGAAGCATTTGCATTGCCCGTGAGGGCAAACTCTCGCGGCCGGTGGAAGAAGAGGCGCGGCTCGTGAAGATCTTGCTTGCGGTCACGCGTCCACCGCGTAACCACCGTCGCCGAGCCAACGACATCGTTTCTCACCTGCGCGCGCGCCTGGCGCCGCATCGCGACGAAGGAAATCTGCGTGCAGATCATCCGAAAGAACTTCGGACTTAAGATACTCTCGCTGATGCTTGCCATCGTCGGGTGGGCGTATTTTCGTTTTGCGACGAACCCGGTGATCGCGGCGCGATTCGATCAGCAGATCTCGGTGCCGATCGTTGCGGCCAACTTGCCCGTCGGCTTCGTAGCGCATTTCACCGATAAAGAAGCGGTCGTCACCGTCGCCGCCAAACGTGCAGAGCCCCCGATCAAACCCGAAGAGATCAAAGCGGTACTCGATCTTTCCAACAAAACGGCCGGCGTTTTCAACGTTCCGGTGCAATTGGTCGCACCGAACATCGTCGTGCAAAGCTTGAGTCCGGCGTCGGTGAGTTTGACGATCGAGAAAATCGATGCGCGCGCATTCCCGCTCGCGTTTCACTACGTTGGAAATCCGCAGGCCGCGACGGTCGTCGGCGACAGCCGCACTGACGCCGTCCAGCGCAACCGTTCATGGTCCCACGGGACTGCTTTCGGAGGTCGCGTCGATACGGGTGGACGTCCCCATGCCGAGTGCGCCGCAGGCGTACGATGCGATGGTGCGCCCGGTACCGGTAAATTCGCTCGGGCAGGAGATCGCCGGTGTCGAGGTCGCACCGGACCTCGTGCGGGTGCAAATACATTTCGTTGCAGGAACCGGAGCAAAACCCAAACCGTGAGCCGACTCTTTGGTACCGATGGCGTGCGCGGCGTCGCGAATGGGGAACTGACTCCCGAACTCGCATTCACAGATTGGCCGTGCCGGTGCAACGGTGCTTGCGCACACGAGCGAACGTCATCGACCCGTCATCGTTGGACGCGACACGCGCCTTTCGGGCACGATGCTCGAGGCAGCAATCGTCGCGGGCATCACGTCGGTCGGTCGCGACGTCGTATCGATCGGCGTTGTTCCGACTCCGGCTGTTGCGCGGGTGACGGTTGCGGAAAACGCTGCGGCCGGCGTCATGATCAGCGCGTCGCATAATCCGATCGCCGATAACGGGATAAAGTTTTTCGGGCCCGACGGTTTCAAGCTGTCCGACGATAGCGAAAGGGAGATCGAGTCACTGCTCGAGAGCCCCGATCTGCCGCGTCCTATCGGCACAGACATCGGCATTGCACGTCTCGCTCAAAATCTTGGAAAACACTATTACGACGAGCTGTACAGCACCGGCGTGAACCTCTCCGGCCTGCATGTCGTCGTCGATGGCGCTTTCGGTGCGGCATACGCCATAGCGCCGTACGCGCTGCGAAAGATGGGCGCGCTCGTCACCGAGATCAACTGCGAAAACGACGGCGCCCGCATCAACGTGGGATGCGGTGCAACGGATCTTGGTACGTTGCAGAGCGTCGTCTCGCAACTTGCAACGGCCGGAGAAGAGCATGTGGTGGGCGTGGCCTTTGATGGCGATGCCGATCGTGCGCTCTTCGTCGACGAGACCGGCGCGGTCGTTTCCGGCGACCACGTGATGTTCGCGATCGGGCGATATCTCCATGAACGCGGTGAACTCGCCGCCGATACGATCGTCGGCACCGTGATGAGCAACATCGGTTTCGAGCGAGCACTCGCAACGCCACGGTATAACGCTGCTGCGCGCGTCGGTCGGCGATCGCTACGTGCTCGAACAGATGCGCGCCGGCCGGTATGCGCTCGGCGGAGAGCAATCCGGGCACATCATCGATTTTCGCCGGAACACGACGGGCGACGGCCCAATGACCGCAATGACGCTTTTCGGCATCGTGAGCGAAACGAAGACGCGACTGCACGACTTGGTAAGTGAAGTCGTCGTGGCCCCGCAAGTGCTGTTCAACGTCCGTACGGCACACAAGAACGTGCTCGCAGGCGCAATCGGTTCGAGACGCGATAGCGCAGGCGGAACTGCACCTCGACGGCTCCGGGCGACTCCTGATCCGGCCATCCGGAACAGAGCCGCTGATCCGCGTGATGGCCGAAGGCGATGACCGTGCGCAGATCGAGAAAGTGGCCGCCGAGGTCGCCGGCGAGATCGAGGCGGCTGCCCGGCTTTTGTAAAGATACGGTACAAGCAGGGGAGGATATGGGGGGGTTATGGTGTACCATATGGCCCATACAAGCCGTGGATCTATTCTCCACGGCACCTACGCCTGCACAAGATCACTGAATCGGGACTGGCGTCCCGAGCGGGGGACTCCCTTGGGTAGGGGTGAATGGACCGGTCGGTCCTAGGGCGATCTTTCCCGTCCGAACCCGTCAACTAACCTCGCAAGTGTTGTGAAAGAGGAGCTTTTTCTTGCGTCAAGCGTTAGCTGCCGGGGCATTTGCCCTGTTGCTCGCGGGATCATCATTCGGATTCGCACGTGCCGCCGAATCGATCGTCGCACCAGCTAATTCCGATTCCGCCGTCAGCGAGACGGCCGCCGCCGAGAGCCCGGACGTGGCTGCTTGGACGGCACATCTTATCATCGAGAGCCATCAGGCTCGCCACGGTAAGAACAACTCCGAGATGGGCCGCTTTGCCGGCGGCGTCTTGGCCCGTACCTCGAAGATCGCTCGACAGCTGACCCGAAGCGCCCTGCGCTTTTTGGGCACGCCGTACGTCTTTGGCGGAACCAGCACGTCAGGTTTTGATTGCTCGGGATACGTTCAACACGTCTTTGCGATGCTCGGAATCAGCCTGCCCCGGACGGCCGATGCGCAGTACGATGCCGGACATCGGATCATCGGACACATGCGTACCGGCGACCTCGTGTTTTTCCATACGTATGAGCCCGGTGTTTCGCACGTGGGTATCTACATCGGCAATGGTCAGTTCGTCCACGCGAGTTCGAGCCACGGCGTAATGGTTTCGCATCTCAGCGATTCGTATTGGGCGGCGCGCTACGTCGGCGCGAAGCGACTGATCGCGTCCCGATAGCTACCCCAGCCGAGCGCGTAAGCGCTGAATCACGCATCGCATCACTCGCATATCTGGTTTGGCCGATTGCAATCTACGACCGCATCGCGCCAAGACCCGAAGCATCGCAATGGTATCGTTTCCATCTTCGGCAAGCGTTATGGTTCGGCAACATCGCCGCACTTCTAGCGCTTGCCGCTTTGGTATGGCCGCTGGTACTGAGTTTGCTCGTCACGAGCGTGGTTGCGACGATCTGGATGTACGTGCTCGCGATGGTGGTCGATATTGCGCTTTTCGTCTTATGGCTCATATTCGCAATTCGGTATAGTCAGCGAGCAGGCCGCGGCGATCTCTTCGACGTCCCGTGGATCACGCGAATAACAGGGAACCCGACCCGAAAATCGTAATTCCGGTCGCGCTACCGCGCGCGGAATGAGCCACACAATGGGGTGTAGCCAAGCGGTAAGGCAGCGGACTTTGACTCCGCCATGCGTTGGTTCGAATCCAGCCACCCCAGAAAAACCTCGAGATTTCCCCCGACTCGGCGTCGCCTCGGGCCTCACGGACCTTAGTCCGCTTCGGCGCCTCGGCTCCTTGATTCGGCGGAAATCTCGAGGTTTTTCTCTTGGGTTACATTCGACTCGGCGTCGCCGTGGGCCTCACGGACCTTAGTCCGCTTCGGCGCCTCGGCTCCTTGATTCGGCGGAAATCTCGAGGTTTTTCGCTTGGGTTACATTCGACTCGGCGTCGCCGTGGGCCTCACGGACCTTAGTCCGCTTCGGCGCCTCGGCTCCTTGATTCGGCGCAAATCTCGAGGTTTTTCGCTTGGGTTACATTCGACTCGGCGTCGCCGTGGGCCTCACGGACCTTAGTCCGCTTCGGCGCCTCGGCTCCTTGATTCGGCGCAAATCTCGAGGTTTTTCGCTTGGGTTACATTCGATTCGGCACCGCGGCTCCTTGATTCGGCGGAAATCTCGAGGTTTTTCGCTTTCGCTATAGTGCCATGTTTGATCGAGAGCCTGCTTGGTCTCTTGAGGAGGACGCGGTGCGGCTGACGTTCGTCGACGCTTGATAGGTGAGCTAGGTTGCTCACGGCCGAGGTGGGTAACGGTTAGAGTATTATGCGTATTTTTCGCTATGTGGCCTGTGCTGCGGCGCTTATGATGCTCGCGCCGCTCTCGGCCGGCGCTAACGCCAGCCTGGGAACGATCTACGGGCGCGTCTATGACCGGATGACGGGAAAACCGATATGCGCGTTTCCGGTACGACTGATCTCCAATAAAGAACCGAACCAAGAAACCCGCACTCGATCCGATGGTTCATTTTCGTTTTTGTCCGTGTTCGCGGGAGAGGCAGTACTGGTAAGCGGCGGCATCATGCGGCGGGTTGAAGTGCACGCGAACCTTGAAACGGATCAAACATTCTACGTCAGGGCGCCGCACCACGAAACCCGCTGCGCTAGCTGACCGAACGAATCGTCCAAAAATCGTACGAGAGTTTGTCGTCGGTGAAAAACGCAAAGGGAATCGTAAAGTAGCCTGCATTTCCCCACGACGCTCCGAGTGAATTCAAGGCGGTAATGGTCCTTGCGGCGCTATCGTAGCCCACGGCCATTACCGCGTGTCCGCCCATAAGTGTTTCGCCCGCAGCCGGCATCGATAGGACGCCGGAGTTTTGCGCGGCGATAAAGCTCTGTGCATAGGCCTGCATGCCGAAAATGAAAGCATATCCTTCGGCGAGCGTCGCTCGAAGATGATCGAGATTCTGCGCGATACGGTAATACGACAGCGCCCGCGTGGTTTTTGCCGCTTCATAGCAATGAGGCGGCGGTTGTGCCGCGGCTTGCGCGACATCGTATGGCCATAGCTCTTCACCACAGGCGCCTTGCGAAACGACGGTTTTGATTGCGGAGCGAATGGTCGCGCCGTCGTCCGCGGGTAACGTGCCCTCCAACTGACGGGTGTTGTAGTAAATGAATAGGCGCGACGGAAGCGGGATTGGCCGGTCTTCAACGTTGCCGACGAAGGTCAGGAGCGAGGCCAGCGCGTGAGCGCTGCAGCTATGGAGCGGCAGTTGGTTATAGACGCCGCCGCAGCGCTCTTTGAGATCAACCTGCGTGGGGAGACTGAGCGCGGCCGGTGGTGTATAAGCGAAATCGCGCGCATCGGTCGCGTCGCGCTTACCGCCGAGATGTCCAATGTGCCCAATGTCCATACCGTGCATCTCTTCTCCGGAAGTGATTAGGAATCGCCTGCTGACGCAGAGGTAAGCGCATCTTCGGTTGCACAAATGTCCCTCAGCATGAGTGCCCGGCTTACAGAGACCCTTCACATTACGAACGGCGATTCCGTTATCTACACGTTCAAGAAGGCCGGGATCCTCGGGACGCATCTCGCCTGGCGTGACGTGCTGCACGAGGGTCCGGTGCCCGCCGGTCTGTCGCTTGAAGAGTTGAGCCGCGTTCGTGGCAGCTACCTTGCCTCGCGAAACTTTGGAAACCCGATCAAGCTGTTGCACGACTTTGAGTCCCGCGACGCCATCTTCAAACGGGCGCCGCAGTTCGCGGAAGTCGTCCTGTGGTTCGAGCACGATCTCTACGATCAGCTGCATGTTGCGCAGTTGCTTCCCTTGTTGCATGCGATGCCGATCGCGCCCGGTACGATATCGATCGTGCAAAGCGACGAGTATCTCGGCAATATGAGCGCGGACGAACTCGCTACGCTCTTTCCCAAGCGGCGAACGATCGCGCGCACGACGTTTGAAGCGGCAGCGCGCGTGTGGAAGGCGTTTACATCGTCTGACCCGCGCATGCTGGAAGCAGAGATCGCGCGCGAGATTCCCGGGTTGCCCCATATGCGCGCCGCGTTACAGCGCTTGTGCGAGGAATATCCATGGACGCTTGATGGCCTCTCGCGTTCGCATCGGCAGGCACTTCACGCCGTCGCGCTGGGAACCGCAAAAAACGAAGAACTCTTCCGGCGCGCACAGGCTATGGAAGAAGCGCCGTTCTTAGGCGATTCTGCGTTTTACGCACTGTTGGCGGACCTTCGCGCAACCCCGGCATTGATTGAAGAGGAAGGCACGACATTGGTGCCCACGGCGCTTGGACGCCGCATCTTAGCCGGCGATGCAGACCGGTTGGAAGCTGGCCCCATCGACCGCTGGATCGGCGGCGTGCATCTGAATGGTGAACGCGTCATACGTTGGGACGCCGACGCGTCGACGTTTAGAATGGTTGAGCAGGCGGTAGATTCGTGACGATACGCGCGCTCATCGAGGAACTGGTCGCTGCGTGGAAGGCGAACGACGCCTATCGCGCATCGGCATTTTTCGCACCGGACGGCGTGTATCACGAGTCAGGCCGGGAACCGATTATTGGCCGGGAGGCGATCTTTACGCACTTCCAGCGGTTTTTTCGCGATGGACCGCCATGGGAGTTTGAAATCGATCACGTGATCGCCGAAGGCGACGGTGCGGCCGTGGCATACCGGTTTTCGGTTCGCGACGGCGGGGGTGAATGGCGTGAGCGCGGCGGATGCGCGCTCTTGCGCCGAGAGGCGGGCCTGATTGCATACTGGCGCGAGTATCACGGCTAAATGGAGAAACGAATGTCGAACGATCAATTGAGCATCGATATCCACATCGAAAATCGCGGAGAGGCGATCATCTTCCGCTTGCGTGGGAGCCTCGACATCGCGACATCACCCGCGGTTCGAGCGGCCCTCCTCGAAGCGGCCGGCGCAGGCAATCACAACATCGTCGTCGATCTATCGAAGCTCGAATTTCTTGATTCTACCGGCTTGGGCGCATTGATTGGTGCGCATCGCCGGGCGCTCGAAAACGACGGGAACGTCCGTCTTGTCGTCAGCGACGGGCCCATTGCGCGCCTGCTGAACATCACGGGCCTGATCCGCATCCTTGCGGTATATCAGAGCATCGACAATGCGCTTCACGATCGCGATCGCGTGATTGCCACTAGTTGAACGCCGCGTAGGCCTCGTCGAGTAGTTCGACGACATGACGCACGCGCGCGCTGACGCCGGCTTCACGAAGGCCCTGTTCGACTTGCATGGCGCAACCGGGATTTGCCGTTGCCACGATGCCGGCGCCGGTTTGTCGAATATTTTCAACTTTGCGCTTTTGCAAGCGTGCCGACATCTCCGGTTCGCTGAGATTGTAGACTCCGGCGCTTCCGCAACACACCGAACTTTCGTTCATTTCGATCAGCCGTAGCCCGGGAATCTGTGAAAGTAGCCGTCGCGGCGCCGCACTGATCCGCTGAGCGTGCACGAGATGACATGGTTCCTGATACGTGACAGTGCCGTCGATGCGCCCGATGCGCGAGTCGAGCTGCATGGCATCGAGCACCTCGATCACGTCCCGGACGCGATGAGAGAATCGCTGCGCTCGCGACGCCCACTGATCGTCGCCGGTAAAAAGCTTCGGATACTCTTTCAACGTTGAACCGCAGCCGGCGGCGTTGACAACGTAGACATCGGCCCCGCTGCGTTCGAAGGCAGCGATGTTTCGCTTCGCAAGCTCCCGAGCGAACTCCGGATCTCCGGCGTGAATCGCAATCGCTCCGCAGCACCCTTGGTCTTGAGGAACGACGGCAGACAGATTGGCGCGCGCGAGCATGCGAAGCGTCGCGCGATGCACATTCGGGAACGCCAAGGGCATCACGCACCCGACGTGCAGAAACGCCGTTCCGGCTGCGTTGGGCAGTTCGTAGTGTTGTCCGCGCGCCGAGAACGTTTCCGCCGGCAGCTGCGGTGCGCTGTCCGCAACCGTCGCCAACCCAAACAATCCAGCGAGGCGAATCAAGCCGGAGACCTGCGCAAAGCGCGTGATGGCAGCGACGCTACGCATCAGACGCAGATTTCCAAAGAGCGCGCGCAAGAGGAACCAGCGGACGCCGCGCTGTGCGCTGCTGCGGTGCTCCTCACGCGCTGCTTCGATGCGAGCGCGAGCCGTTTCGACCAGATCACCGTACGGTACGCCCGATGGACACACCGCTTCGCACGCCCGGCAATCCAAGCACTGCGACATTTGTGCGGTGAAGCCGGGGCTCAGAAGATCGATCCGCCCTTCGTCTACCGCCTTGATCAGACTTATCCGACCGCGAGGGCCCGACGTTTCTGTCATAGTTTCCAAGTAGGTCGGGCAGGAAGGTAGGCAGAGCCCGCAACGCACGCAGGCATCATAACCTGTCATGCGGCCGAGCTTTCGCCCTGCAAGACCGCAACTTCTTCCAGCGAAGAAGGCATTTCCACCACACGAACCCGGAGGTCAAAACGCACGTGGCTGAAGTCGCCACCACCGAATATCAGCTTGCCAGTGAACCGAAACTGCGAGCATACGTCGCCGAAGTGCTAACCAAGGTCGGCGTCGCCCGTGAGCAAGCCGACGTTGTTGCCGACGTCCTTATCGCCGCGGATCTGCGCGGTGTCGAGTCACATGGCGTCGCGCGTTTGATCTCGTATTACGTGAGCCGGATTCGTAAGGGCGTCATGAACGCCAAGCCCAAGTACACGATCGTCCGTGAAACCGAGACGAGCGTTCTGTACGATGCCGACAACGGCTTGGGACACCCCGTCGCAAAGATGACGATGGAAGCCGTCATCGCGAAAGCGAGAAAACACGGTTCGGCATTCGGTGCGGTGCGTAGCTCGAACCACTACGGCATCGCAGGATATTATGCGATGCTCGCGCTGGAGCACGACATGATCGGCATGTCGTCGACGAATTCCGTGAAATATGGCGCGCCGACGTTCGGCCGCGACGTACTGCTTGGCACCAATCCGCTCGCCTTTGCCATTCCCGCAGGCAAAGAGCCGGCATTTGTTTTAGACTTCGCGACGACGACCGTGCCGAAGGGCAAATTGGAAGTCTACAAGCGCAAAGGCTTACCGCTCAAAGACGGCTGGGCCATCGATGAAAACGGGCACATGACCGACGATCCGGATGCGGCGCTGCGTGGGGCGCTCTTACCGCTCGGCGGCTTTGGAACCGACAACTCAGGTCATAAGGGTTACGGCCTCGGCTTGCTGGTCGATATTCTGTGCGGCGTGCTCTCCGGCGGCGCGTTTGGCCCCTCACTGCCCACCGTTTCACAGACCAAAGAAGGCGCAATCTCGCACTGGTTCGGCGCGTTTCGCGTCGACGCGTTTCGCGATGTCGCGCAATTCAAAGCCGATATGGATAAAGAGCTGCGCTATTTCAAAGAGAGTCAAAAGATTCCGGGCCACGAACGCATCTACGTCGCGGGCGAAATCGAACACGAGAAGACGGTGTTCAATCGCGCACACGGCGTGCCCGTGCACGTGAAAGTATGGGACGAGTTACAAGCGTTGGGCCAGGAGATGGGGATCCCATTCGACCTGAAATAGATCTCGTACACGTCAACGTCGCGTCGCCGGCCGGTGCCTACACCGTCGGCAACGCGTCGTTCTTCAAATATATCGTGCGTCTTTCCGAGATGAAGCTGGCGCTTTCCGCGCCCGACCGTGAGGCGCTCGACATTCTTGCGTCCATTCCGCACGCGTTCGACCCGGACGAAGAAGTGCCGCACCTTTCAGGCCACGGTTGGCGCATTGTACCCGCACAGAGCGATTTAGACTGGCCGGTTTTGGAAGCAACGCCGAAACGGTTACGATCGGTGCTCGAACGGGCGCGCGCGTTGTTGTGGACCAATGCCGCTCGCTTTCGCGTGAGCGCGCGGGAGATCGCGGCGATTGAAGAAGAGCTCGATGCGGTTTACGGCGTTTTGATGCGAGCGGAAGCCGCCGGTTTTGCGGTCAACGTTTCCTACGTCCTCTAACGAGATTCGTCTACCCTTGCGCGGCGCCGGTGGAGAGCCGGTGCATTTTTATCGCACGATTCGTTCACACGGTCTTGCATCGTTACCGCCGTCGCACGTAGATGTGGCGGCGAAGAGCTATCATACCGTTCTTCGGCTCGACGGACGAAGCGTCGCCGTTGCAATGCGCGAAAAGGACGGCGCGATTCATATCGATGCGGGCGAAAAGCTGACCGTGCAAGAGCAGCAGGCCGTGCGAGAAGCTACATCGCGCATGTTTCGTCTCGATGACGATCTCGCTGCGTTCTATGCAATGATCGCTGACGACCCGATGATCGGCTGGGCCTCGTCGGGCGCAGGCCGTCTCCTCGCGAGTCCGTCGGTCTTTGAAGACGTCGTAAAGACGATTTGCACGACGAACTGTGCGTGGTCCGCGACGGTTCGCATGACGAGTGCGCTCGTGCAACTCGGACGCGGCGCTTTTCCCGATGCCTCGCAGCTGGCGCGCACACCCGACGCCTGGTTTCGGGACGTTGCGAAGATGGGTTATCGTGGCCCATACATTCGCGCAATTGCGCAGCGCATCGTCGATCGGGAACTCGATCTCGAAGCATTCTTGCCACGGCACGGTATGGCCGATGACGACGTCGAAGCGGCGCTTCTCGCGTTGCCGGGGATCGGGCCATATGCCGCGGCGCACGTCATGCAATTGTTGGGCCGCCATCGCCGGCTCATTTTGGATTCCTGGACCCGTCCGAAGTTTCTGCGCTTGACGAAGAAGAAGCAAGCAAAAGATTCGACGATCGTGCGGACCTTCGCTCGGTACGGCGCGTATGCCGGATTGGCGTTCTGGATCTTCTTGACGCACGACTGGGAGTAAGGTAGGAACCGTCAACCGGCCGAACAAACGTCCTTAATAATTAATTAACGGCCGGAAAGGACTTCCGATGTTCCGATTTGCTTTTCGTTTCCTCGCGGTGCCGGCGCTCGCTGCGCTGATCGCGTCGAGCATTCCTCCGCTCGCACATGCCGGCACCACCGGCCATATTACGGGTCGCGTCGTCGATTCGCAAACGCAGGCTCCGCTTTCAGGAGTCGTTGTTACAGCATCCTCTCCGTCGCAAAATGCGACTGCCACGACCGACGCGAGCGGCACGTACCGATTCCTTTCGCTGGCGCCGGATTCTTATACGATCGGGTATCAGCTCGAGGGTTACGATCCGGTCTCGCAAGCGGGAATTTCGGTCTTCGCGGATCAGACCCAAACCGTCAACGTTCCGTTGGTAAAAACACTGAAGACGATTGCGAAAGTAACGTCGCGTAGCACCGGCAACCTGATTAAGCCCGGTACGACCAGCGACGTCTATTCGGTAAACGCGACGCAGGCCGCAGCGGCGGCATCGCTCGCAGGACCGGGCGGTTTGAGCAATGCGTACGGTGCCATTGCGTCGATCCCGGGCGTTGCGGTCGACACCGGTGAAGCGGGCTGGTTTCAGCAGGTGCACATTCGCGGCGGCGACATCGACCAGGTCGGATACGAACTCGACGGCATCCCGGTCAACCGCGTCTATGACAACGCCCCCCAAACGATGCTCTCGTCGCTCGGCCAGCAAGAGCTGCAGGTCTACACCGGCGGAACGCCGGCAAGCGCCGACGCACAAGGGATTGCCGGTTATGTCAACCAGGTCGTGAAGACGGGAACGTATCCCGGTTTTGGCGTTGCAACGCTTTCCGCCGGTTCGCCGGCCTTTTTCCATCGAGCGTCATTCGAAGCAGGCGGCTCCATACCAAGCCGGTTGTTTTCTTATTACATCGGCATCGCCGGCGCCGATCAAGGCTACCGGTATTACGACAACAGTAACGGCGCGGGCGTGCCGTACTCGTTCTTTTATCCGATCAACACCTTCGTCGGCGGAAGCGACGTGTACGTCGGTGGAAATAAGCCGGGCCTCTTCGCTCCCGGCAATACATTCGGCATTGCTACCACGTCGCAACGCGACACGGTGATGAACTTTCACTTCGCCCTGCCGCACCACAACAGCGGTCTTCGCGACGATATCCAACTCCTCTACCTCACCAGCGAAGTGCAGGCGGGATACTACAGCTCGCCCAACGACATTTCGGCTGCGGTCGTCGGCGCACCGAGTTTTGCGTGGAACGATGGAACCGTCTACGACGGCACGATGTTCCAGCCCGTGACGCCATCCGGTGCAGTGCCGTACTTCTTTCCGAGCAGCCCCACACATCCGTTCGGCGCACTCTTTGATCCCTCGACCCGCGACACCAACGACAATGGCGTTGCGGTCGCAAAGTTGCAATATCAACATGCTTTCAGCGATCGCGCGTTCTTGCGTATCTACGGCTACACACTGTACTCGAACTGGTTCATCCACGGACCGGTCAGCGCGCAAGAAGCCTTCGGCGCGGAACTGGCGGACTATGAGATTCCGGATCACACTTTTGGCGGAAATATCAGCCTAACCGACCAGCTCTCCAACCAGCATTTGCTTTCGATCGCCGCTTCGTACACCGGCGCAAACCTGCAGCGCTATTCAAACGGGTTCGTGCGCAGCAATCCAAACGTCGCGACGTTGGTCGACGCTAGCGGCAACTGCTACGTCTATCAGCCCCTTACCGGGCCGGTCGTGCCGAACGCCGGTAGTCAAACGCTCTGTTACGACCCGGCTGCCCAATTGGGAGCATCCTCTTTGGCCGGCGGTTTACCGCCGACCCAGGGCACGGCCGCTGCGAATAACGCGCAATTCCTCGCAACGTCGAGCGGCATCGTTGCGAACTTGAATCAAGTCAACTCCCGGTTTTCTTCGGTGAATATCACCGATGAGTGGCGGCCGAACGACCATTTCGTGTTCAATGGCGGCCTGCGCGTGGAGAACTTCAAGTACTTGTTGGGCGATACGCGGCCGAACGATCCGGCACGCGCATTTTGGTTCAGCAACTACAATAAGGACTTTTGCTTTGGACCCGGCGACACGTCCCCCGTGTTAGGTTCATTCTCCGCAGGCAGCGTTGTCTGTCCAAATGCGGGCGAGCAAACACTCGCAGCGCTGGGCTCGGGTGCGGAGTTGACCGACACGTCAAGCGGTTCACTTTCGACGACCCGCTTCGAACCGCGCCTGAGTTTCACGTATACGCTTAATCCGGATACGGTCTTGCGCGGCTCCTATGGTGTCTATGCACGCCCGCAAAATACATCGTGGGTGCAGTACGACACGGTCCAGGAAGATCTCCCGAGCTTCCTCGGCGCGCACTTCTACTCGTACGGTTTTCGCTCACCGGAACACGACATCCGGCCGGACACCTCATACAACGCCGATTTCTCGCTCGAGAAGCACCTGCATGGAACGGATATGTCGTTCAAGATCACTCCGTTCTACCGATCGACAAAGGATCAGCTGCAGAATTTCTTTATCGATCCGCTCACCGGTCTGGAATCGGGATTGAACGTCGGACATCAAGTATCGTCGGGCGTTGAACTGGCCTTGCAAAAAGGTGATTTCAGCCGCAACGGACTTGCCGGACAACTTGCCTTTACCTACACGCACAGCCGCATTCAGTATCACAACTTCGATAACTCAACGAATAACGTCATCGACAATCTGAATACGTCGATTCAACAGTACAATTCGTATACGAAAACCTGCATCGGAGCAAATCCAACGCCGGGCGCTGCCGGTTACAACCCGCTATGCGGCACATATGGCGGTTCAAACGCGCAGGCATCTTTCGTAAATAGCACGAGCGGCGCGATCATCGATAACCCCTATATCGGGAGCACTGCGCAACCGTTGCTGGGCCGAGACGACTACTACACGACCTACGACGTCATTCCCGGACCGTTCTCCGCGGCGAATGGATATGAAACGCCGTATGTCGCAAGCCTTATCTTGAACTACAAGGAAAACCGGTTCTCCATTACTCCAAGCTTCCAGTTCAGTTCCGGCGCGAAATACGGTTCGCCGCTCGTGTGGCCCGGATACGTTCCACAAGGATGTACCGCAACGCTTAGCGGTGCGCCCTCGGGTGCCGCCGATCCCGCGACGTGTTCATCTCCGACCGGTCTGCCGCTGTTCATTCCGGACGTATATACTGGAAAGTTCGACAACCTCGGCGATTTCAAACAGCCGTGGCGCTTCCAAGCGAGCGTCTCTCTCGGCTACGAAATCAATTCGCACGTCAACGCTCACCTGACGCTTACCAATTTGGTGGATCATTGCGGACAGCGCGGCTACGCGTGGGATCAAGCCAACGTCTGCGTCTACAGTGCGCTGCCGTCCGGCATCTTCGCACCTGCCGGCAACTTCTATCCGAACAGCAACGGAAGCGCTCCGCCGCAGATGCAGTTCCCGTATACGTTCTATTTAAACAACAACAACACCGGATTCGTGGGAACACGCTTGCCGATGGAGGCGACCTTCGACTTGCAGTTCAAGCTCTAATCAGAAACGCGCAACCCAAGAAAAGGGCCGGTCATCGACCGCTTTTTCTATTGATGAAGGCCGTCGGCTTCGCGCGCGGTCCGTAGTGCGCGCCCCCACCACTCGAGGCTTTCGAAGAGTTGCATGAGCTGCTTTTCGTCTCTGCTGTCGCCGGCGAAGCGACCTGCAGCGATCTTGTCACCGGCGTTGAAGATGTGAACTGCCTCGCCGAGCGCAGCCATGCGCAACTCGATCGCAACCCCGCGCAACTGTTCGACGGCGCGCGCCCCGCCGGCGTTGCCGTACGACACGAAAGCCGCCGCCTTCCGGTTCCACGGAAGTACGCAGGACGCGAACGACCCCGTTGCAAGCGCCGACGATATTTCGGCGTGGAGGTGCCCTGCGAAGCGATAGCGGCGCACGGTTCAGCACGAACAATGGCATTTATGTGCGATGACTGCGTCTCCACTCGGCCATCCATATGGCACACTGACCCGGTATTCTTTGAAAGCATGAAACGCACTGAAACGATCCGGCTCTACCCAACGGCTTCACAAGGCGCCGCGCTGCACCATGCGCTTCACGTGACACGACATCTTTATAACGCCGCGTTGCAAGAACGAAAGGACGCCTATCGTCTGCGTCGTGTGAGCGTCTCAATGAAAATGCAGTACGCGGAACTCACCGCGCTACGAAAAGAATCGCATCATCTCTCCGGTGTCTATCGTGAACTCGAAGATGCCGTGTTGCGGCGGCTCGACCTTTCGATGCAGGCGTTCTTCCGGCGGTGCAAGCGCGCTGAGACACCCGGCTTTCCACGCTTCAAAGCCGCTCGTCGTTGGCGTCAGCTCACCTATCCGCATGGGGACCGCGCTTTAAGATTTGACGCCAAGCAAGGACGTGTGACGATTCCTGGCGCCGGCAGTGTGAAACTTCGGAAGGGCCGTGCGGTGCCATCCTTCGGTCGCGCTCGGCTTGTCTGTAAACGCGGTCGCTGGTACGCGCAATTCGAATGCGAGCGCGCTGTCGTGCCGCTCCCTGCAACGGGTCGAACGCTCGGACTAGATCGCGGCGTTAGTGTCCTTCTGGCTACCAGCGACGGTACCCTGATCGATAATCCGCGCCACATGGCTAAGGCGCGACTTCGTGTTGAGCGCGCGCAGCGTGTGGCGTCCAAGCGCAAACGAGGCGGAAAGAACCGGCGCAAAGCCATCGATGCTCTCGCGCGTTTACATGAAAAGGTGCAGCGTCAGCGTCGCGACTACGCGCACAAGATTTCACGCTCGCTCGTCGATGAGCAGGATGTGTTGGTGCTGGAAAAGCTTCAGATTCGTAACATGACACGCAGCGCCAAGGGCAGCATCGAAACCCCAGGCCGCAACGTTACGGCCAAAGCCGGACTCAATCGCGTGCTTCTCGATGCGGGATTCGGTCTGATCGCTAAGCTGATCGCGGAGAAGGCTGAAAGCGCCGCCCGCAGCATCATCTACGTCGATCCAAAGTACACCTCGCAAACGTGCGCCGCATGCGGACGCGTTGCGTTCGAGAATCGCAAGGGCATTCATTTTTCATGCATCGCATGTCACCACGTAGAACATGCGGACGTGAATGCCGCGAGGGTGATTCTTTCACGAGCTCAGTTGGAGCCTCTGGCGAGCCGCGTCGCATTGGCGGACGGCATTGACCCAGAAACTACGCTATCGCCGAGTGGACCTCGGCTCTCGCTGCACGATGCAGCGTGAGGGCGCAGGCAACGAAGACGATAGGTCTCGATCAGAGCGGCGACCACACGCTCACCTTCCCTCTCATTCGGTTGTGACGTCATTACTGATCTCCAACTTTCTTCAATCGAACCGCTGCGGCGTTAGATAGCGGAGTATTGAGTGAAGCCGTTGACGATTGTACCAGATTCCTATCCATTCGAATATCATTCGCGCTTCTTCGCGCCGGCGTGTAATCTGCGATGACAATGAAGCAAATAGCCTATTGGATTATGACACTCCTCATCGCCCTGGAGACGTTTGCCGGCGGCGTCATGGACCTTACGCACGGCTTAACAGAAGTCGTTGGCGGAACAAGCGTCGCTCAGGTGGTCAGCAGTCTCGGTTATCCTGAGTATATTCTCACTATCCTAGGTGTGTGGAAAGTTCTGGGCAGTGTCGTAATTGTATTGCCGCGGTTACCACGTCTCAAAGAATGGGCGTACGCCGGTATCATTTTCGAACTGACCGGGGCGACCATTTCGCAGCTCGTCCGTCATCAAGGCGTGAGGGATATTGCTACACCGGCAATTATGGCAGTCATTGCGTTGCTCTCATGGGGACTTCGCCCGCCGAATCGTTCACTACAGTCGTAAGGTCATTCCGCTAGCGACTTGATAGTGGTATACGAATTAAGCTTTCTATTGATAAATCAGCGAGAGTGGAATGGGTACTGAAGCGACGGCCCCTAGATTCGTGTAGGCGCTCAATGCCATCTGAATGTTCCCTTGCGACGTGGGGACTCCGGCGGTGCTGAAGTTGAAGGTGGAATGCCACTGTCCGGGACCGATTTTTGAAAGCGAAGCTTGACTGTTCATCGCCGTAGCGCCGAAGGTGAGTCGCGTAACGTTCGTCGTCGTGATCGCAGAGATCGTAATCGACTGACCGTTCTTAACGACCGTCGGCTGTACTTGAACGAAGAAGATTTGCGGCGGCGCTTGTGGATCCGCATAGTTGTTTTGCGGTGCTTGCCCAAACGTGTACACGTTCGTCTGTACAAATGCCGTCGGAAGTGGCTGCGGCACGACTCCTGAGGAAGACGGTTGCGGCGATGGGCTCGCCGTTTGGCGACCTGCAGGCGCCGCGGCCGGCGTATTCGGTGGGGGCGTTCCCACGTTGACCGGACTAGGCTCCGGCGCAGGCGCCGGTGTCGGAGACGCTTTCAGCGGCGGAGGCAGTGTCGTCCCCGGCTGCAGTGTCGGAAGCGCTTCCGGTGTTGGAATGGCCGGCAGCGCCGGGCCCGTCTGAACGTTGCCGTTTTCGCCCGCTTCGACGACGTGGGGCGTAACCGTTACTATCAATTCGTTGCGGCTGTATTGCACCGACGTGTCGCGAAAGAGATTGCCGAGGATTGGGATGTCGCCAAAGAACGGAATCTTTTGCGTATCGTGCGTGACGTCGTCTTCGATCAATCCACCGATGACGAGTGTTTGGCCGTCTTGTAGTCCCACCGTCGTTGTTGCATCGCGCGTTTGAATTTGCGGAACTCCGCCGTTGTTGCCCGCAAAGGTATTGACGGATGGATGCAAACTCACGGTGATGTAGTTGTTCGCATTGACGACCGGCGTAATATCGAGCGTGACGCCGGTTTGGAACGACTGCACTTGCGTCGTGGCAACCGTTCCCGTGCCGCCGCCCGTCGTCGTCAGAATATTGATCGTTTCACCGGCGCGCAGTGAGGCGGTGCGACCGGAAATCGTCGTGAGACGCGGGTCTTCCAGAATGCGCGCCTTATGATTGGTGATCAAGAAATCGAGTTGTGCTTGAAGCGTGAGCGGCGTGCGGGTAATTGGTTGCAAGCCGATCAGCGGCGGGGCAGTGGAACCGTCGCTTGGAGCGGCCGGCGTCGTTTCCGTGAATTGCGTACTCAGCGCGGCGGTCGGAAATTTCAAGCCGAGCTGCTTCGAGACGCCTTCGTCGACTTCGAGCACTTCGGTGTCGAGCGCGACGATCAACGGCGCCGTATCCAATTGATTGATCAAGTCCTTAGCTAACTTGATGCTGTATTGGCTACCGGTCAGAACCAGTTGCGTGGAGTTGGGCGGAACGGTCACTTTCAGATCGGGCGCGGCGCTCGAAAGCGCCGACTGAACCGTCGTCGCAATATCGCTTGCCGAGGTCGAGGGTGCACCGTTCAATCCGGGGACGGCTGCATGCAGATTGAGTACTTCGGTTTCCGTACCGCCGCCCGAGAACGCGGCACCGGCGGTGCCTGACTCACCGGGGCCGCCTGCGCCGGGCGGGCCCGCATCGAGTTGTGCAACCGCATCACCGATTCGCTTCTGAAGCGGCGTTGTAGCCAGAACGGTAATAGCGTTCAGATCCTTGTCGACCTGAATGGGCGTATTATGAAACGAATTGCGCAACAGGTCGGCAACCGACGTTGCATCAACAAAGCGCAGACGATACACCGCCGTATACGAGACGCCGAGTTGCGGCTGATCCAATTCGGCGATGAGCGTCTTTGCGTGTGCGACGTCGTCGGCCGAACCCGAAAGCATGATGTTCGATCCGGAAACGGCGACGCGAACGTTCGGAACGCCGTGCGCCACCGCCCGTGCAACTTCACGCGCGCTGCGCTGGGTGACGGCGACGGCTTCGGCTGGATACTGCGGTCGCGGCGAGGGCGTCGCGACGGGTGTGTCCAACGACCCGAGCAGCGTTTTTATCTCCGCAATGTCGGCCGGCGTCGCCTCCATGATGACCGTTTTGTTCGGCCCACTTTGAAAACGCGCTTGCGGAAAGAGCGGCCGTATGCGCTCGATAGCGTCCGAGGGCCGGATCACGTGCATTTGCACCGTGTCGACCGTTGCTTGTGTCGGATTCTTCACGTCGATACCCGTGACGATCTGGCGCATCGCCGCCACGTCTCGAGCCGGTGCCACTACGATGACCGCGTTCGCTCGCGTGTCGACGGTAATGCGATCGTGCGGATAGATCCGCCGGAGCACCTCGGCCGCGTGCCCAGCGGGAATCGTTTGAACATTGATAACGGCCGGCTCGTCCGGAGGCGGCGCCGGTGTGGTCCGAGCTGCGACGGGCATGACGCCCGAAAGGAGGCCGCAAAGCAGCAGCGCTGCCCAGATCCGCTTTGGGAACGAGGCGCTGTGCAACGCTCGCATCATCACCTGCCGGCTACGCGCGGGCCGCGGCGAGCGCGGGGGTGGGGCGAAATACCGTGGAGCGCAGTTCGTTTGCGTTTGCCGCGTGACGGTTGTTGCCGGTGATACGAGACGATTCTTCGTAGGTCAAAAGCAAAATGTACGGAGAGCCGTGGGTTTCCAGCACGTCGACGGCGCGCTCAATGGTTGAACGCGCTGCGTCATGCATCCCGAGCGCTGCGCCGGCGGCGGCTTGAACGCGCAGGGCTGCACCATGCAGGCGGAAATCGTTCTTTCGCGCGGCAGCATTGCTTGCGGTTTGACTCATTTGCAGCGCCGAGCGATAGTCGCCTGCCGACAGCGACGCCATCGCCGAGAAGATGAGCGTCTTCGTCCAGCACGCGCCTTCCGGCGCAAATTGATCGCGCAGATGCATACCGAGCGCAAGCGCCTCCTGTGGAGGCCCGGTGATCGCCTTCAACTCGAGAACGCGCAACAGTAGACCGGTGTAATCGGCCGGCGTCAGAAGGCGTTCACCCATCATGAGGCACTCTTCGATATACTTCGTCGCCGCTGCAAAGTCGCCGTGAAATTGTGCGTGCATCGAGAGGCCGGCCATCGCCCAAATCGCTTCTTTTCCGAGACGATGCGCTTGCGCGATCTCACGGGCGGTGTGAAGGGTAGAGATCGCGTCGTCCATCGTATTCAGGGAATTGGTCTGAAGGAAACCGAGTCCGACGAGAAACCCCGCGTGTAAGCGGGGATTCGGCGATGACAGTTCATCGATCACCGCGCGCGCATCGGCGACGGCGGAGTTCGCTTCGCCAAACCTGCCCACGGAGAGGTACCCGTGAATCAAATCCAAGAGCGCGTTCGCGAGCGCTTCTTCGGCGCTGCTGCCCGGCTTGTAGCGCACGGCGCGAAACGAACTGATTGCGCGTTCGTTGGCGGCAATGGCGGCCGCTGAATCGCCGGTCGCCCAGTGATAGTCCGCAGTCGCCATCTCCAAGCGGCCCCGGTAGACGTCGATGTCCTCAATACCCGACAACTGCAGGTTTGCAAAACACTCACGGGCGGCTTGAAGCGCAAGATGGACCTCGCCGTACCGTTTTCCGTCGCTCAAGAATTGCACCAGCAGACAGTACACTTCCAGACGTTGCGCCGAACGGTCGAGCTTGTCGCTGAGATCTTGCAATAAATGGATGGCGCCGTCGTAGTCGCCGGCATTTCGCAGCGTCTGCGCGTGGGCCACGTCGAAAATGAACGGATCGAGCGCGACCGTCGCCGCCACCGACGGTGTAATGCGTTCGCCGTACTTATGAAGGTAGTCCGCAACCCACGTGCGCGCTGCCCGTCGTTCGCGATAAAACTGACTCAGCGAAAGACCCAAGTCCGCGGCGACGATTTGGTGCGGTTCATGGCGCAGATCGCATCGGATCAAAATCGTGTGTTGCCGCTCGCAGTGAATCGCGGCAACGCCATCTTCGTATCGCGCGCGAAGTGCCTCGGCTGCCGCGCGAACCAGTTCCCTGACTTGCGCCAGCGCCTCACGTTGCACTGAAAGCAGGCGGGCGCCACCAAGCTCTTCCGGAAAGAAATGCTCGACGAGCGGATTGCTGCGAACGGCGGCTGCGTCGTTTAGGTGGCGTAGCAGATGCGCGCACGCAGCGGCTCGAGAGAGAAACGACAAACGAGCTGCCATCGCGTTTGTTTCTCGTTGATGCAAAAACGTTTCCTTCAGCAATCGCGGTTTTGCGTTGCCTCGCTCTTCGACTGCGCGGAATATGGCAGGTTCCATGGCATGTTTTCGACGGGAAAGTCCGCGTACGCGACCGCAACGTGCAACAGGTTTGTACGTTGTAAGGAGTGTTGGATGTTGTTCGACGGAAGTTCGTCTATGCGTTTTGCGGCCCGCGCTGCGGCTGCGTTCATTGCTCTGGCCGTCGTTTGTGGTACCGGCGCACCGGCAGGTGCCGCTTTACGCGACGGTCCACGGCCTCACGTCACGTTGTCGATGAAGTTGCCCGACGGCAGTACCGCAGCCATCTATAACGACGGCATTGCGCGCATTACATCGAAAGACGGACGCGGCCTAGCATATCAAGCACTTGCAAAGCAGACCGTCGATCCCGATTTTGCCTCCGAGAACGCGCCACCGGACCGCTTTCACATTCTTTCACAACTCGTGAACGGCGGCGCAACGCGCCAATTCTCGCCGAACGAAGTGCTTGTCGTCTTTCGTGACGGCGTCGGCAGTGCGAGCGATGTGACCGTCGTCCCGCGCGCAACGCTCATGCGCCTACGCGCCTCCAAGGCGGGTCCTGCACCATCGCAAGTTCCGCAATATACGAACGATTATCGCGTGAACGCGCTCTTGGCAAAGCTCGGTGCAGATCGAACCGAGCGGATTTTCCGTGGTTCCGCAGCCACAGCGCTTTCCGGCGCAAGAACGGCGGCGGCCATCAATCCCGTCAATGCATATCGCGTCCACGTGAGCGGTGCAACGGTGGCCCATGCGGTCGCCGCATTGGCGGCCACGCCGTCGGTGCTTTTCGCATCGCCCAACTGGTACGTCGGGTCAATGAGCGAGACGCCGCACATTCTTTCACCGGCGGTCGTTGCAGCGTCGGCACAACGGTCGTTTTCGATGCGGCGGCCCGCCGCGTCATTTGCCGCCACCTCTGGCGTGACGCCGTCGACCAGCGCGCTTCCGTCCAACTACGCCTTGGTCTCGAGCGGCCAAAGCCTATGGAACACCCCGAGTGACGACGCAGCCGCGGCGTACGACGAAATCCAGCGTTCGTTCGGACAGCTTCCCGGTCAGGGGCAGATCATCACGAACGTCTCTCTCGGTGACATTGACGACGCCGGTGCAGCCGCCGACTCGAACAATCCCTGTCATTTTTACGCCTCGGCCTACGGCCCAACCATGCATCTCATCGGAAACCAGCACTACATGGACTGGCCGTCCATGCCGCTGATTCCGGCCTATGTTTCCGATCCGACGGGAGCACTCAGCGGAAGCGCCGACGTCTGTGGCATCGACCCGCAGCTGGTCGAAATTGGACTCGATTTCAGTATGATGTCGCCGCTGCCGCACCAATTTCAGCGGCCGGGCGAACAAGGGTCGGGCTTGACCGATCTGCTCGGGATCGCGCCGGGGGCGCAATATCGTTTGGTCGTTCCGAGCGCGACGACGATCGCCGATGTTGATGCAGCGTTTTTGGCTGCCGCGCTGCAGAGCCCGCGCCCGACGGTGATCACCGCAAGCCTTGGCTTCGGCTTCGACTCACAGGGTTACGCGAGTCGCTACCTGGAGGAAGATCCGCTCACCGAGGCGGTCGTTTCTTCGATCGTGCACAACTACGATGTCGTCGTCTGTATCTCGGGCGGAGACGGCTTGCGCACCGCGACGACTGCGGCGATCGGCCCGTCGGGAGGGAGCGTTCCGATCGATGAAATCGCGAACGGCGGCGTGCCCACGAACCTCAACGACGTCGGCTACTCGGGCACACCGTCGAAAGTGTTCGACAGTGGCGCAATCGCCGTCGGTGGAACCACGCTCGACGATCTCTCCGCGATGCCGCCGCAGGACCGCCGCTACGCGGCATTTGCCCAGTGGCACGCCTTTGCGGCAACGCGCTGGACGGGCGCTACCTATTACTCGAGTGCATTTGGTTCGCGGATGAACGTCTCCGCGCCCGGTGACAACGTCACGGCGTTGATTCACACGTTCGGCGCAGCCTTCGACGGTGTTACTCCAACGCTCAACGGTGGAACGTCGGCTTCTGCACCGCAAGTGGCCGCTGCGGCTGCGGTCGCGCTGCAAGTCGCGCGACTCACGGGCCACCCGTTCCATAGCGCGACCGATGTCCGTGCGTTTCTTGAAAGCACGGCGACGAAGATCCCGCCGCTTCCGCAAGCCGATGTGGACGTGCACGTCGGGCCGCAACTCGATCTCACGCGTGCCGTTGAGACACTGCTTGCACGAGGTGGAAAGGCCGCGAAATCCGGTGTCGCTCGCGTAGCCATCGAACAACGTCGCAACGATGGCTCGTACGACACCCTGTTTACGTCCGACACCGATCCAACGAATATTTCCCTGCAAAACGCGCCCGTGATCGCGTGGATCACGGTTGCACCCGATTGGGAAAACGTACCCGGCGATGCAACGTATCGTTTGTACGTAACCGGCCACCGCACGAAAGTACTCGCAACGACGCGATGGGCGCGATTGCTCCCGGAGACGATTCTCTTAGCGGCCGGTATGCCGTTCGTGTCGAGTTCATCGCGAACCGTCAATCTCACATACGAAGCAACAGGCGCTGGTAAAGCGGTCTCGACGAATTTCTCATTGACGTTCGGTCCTGCCGGCGAGCCACTGCGTGCACACGCACCGTTGATTCCGCCTGTTACGACCGGAACGACGATTCCGATCACGTACGACCTCGATGACGTCGCGGGGGCCTCGTCCCTGATTCTCACCGTTTCACAGCCCGGACGCGTCAATGCCGCGACAGGCACACTGTTCCATCCGGCATACACGCTGAACTTGCGCGCATTGAAGGGTACGGTTGAAGTGCCCGTTGCCGCGTTGCAAGGCGGCGGCATCTACGGCGCTGCGATTCAGTTCACTGCTGGTGACGGCGTCATCCGGTCGAGCGATTATGCGTACACGCGCGTACAGGTGGGATCCAAAGCGCGTCCGGCGGCGCCACTGCTTGCGTACAACGGTTCAACTCCGGGTCACTTCGCTGAAGTGCCGTTCGGATCGTCGTTCCAAGTGACGTATGACGTACGAAACGTCCCCGGTGCCACCGGCGCGATGCTTGAAATCGCTGCTGCGGGTCCCGGTACGTGGAAGAACCAAAATGCGTTCAACAATCCTAACGGCTCGCAGCGGGACAATAACGGTGTCGATACCGGATCGATCTACTATGCGCCGCTGATGGGAACGAGCGGAACCGTAACCGTTAACGGCCGCACCGCCGGATTGTTTCCGACACTCTATCACTCGATTCGCGTCCTGCCGCTTAAATTCGGTGCGGTCGCGGGCGAAGCAGGCGATATCAGTACCGTGCAGATGGACGGCGTGCTTGCAGCGGACGGCGGCGCGATCAATCAAGGTTGGGGCGTCAATGCAAACGGCCTCGACGGCTATCTCACCTCAAACCAAACAACGGCCTCGGGCGAACCACTCGGATCGGTCGAAGTCTTCGATCAAGCCTCGATGGGTATCGCCGCCACGATCGACTCGGGCACGGGCAACATCTATTCCACGGGCGGGTGGGGTGCCTGGGGCGGAGACATTGGACTCGTCGGCATTCAATCCGCGAAGGGAACGTTCGGATACAATCTGCTGAATCCAATCTCCGCGGGTACACTCGGCGCCGCGTGGAATCCGCCATTCCCGTCGTCGTACAATCTCGATGAAGGCGCGCTCAACAATGTGGACGGCACGGGTGCGTTTCTCGTGACCGATCTTTCGCATCCCAATCCGGATCGGTTCAAGGTCTTCACATCCAATCTGGCCGCGGACACGTTTTCGCAGGCATACGACATTTCGGGGCCTCTGTCGGGCTTCACGCTGCCGATTATCGGCGGAATGGCGCAAGACGGAAACTTGAAGAGCACGGTCGTCGCCTTTAGTGATGCGTTTGCATCCAATTCGTGCGCTGCGCCCACGCTTGTGGAGACCGATTTGGTCGCCGGAACCTCGAAGGCGTTGAACGCGCTTGGGCAAGGCAGCTCGAATGGCGTTGCGATTGACTCGCAATCGCACAAAGCCGGGGTTCTCACCTCGTGCGACGGCGGATTAGGAATCTACGATCTCAAGGCTGGAACAGCGACGGAATCTTCGCTCGGACAGTGGGGATATACGTCGCTTTCCCCGGTGGCCGACGAGAAGAACGGGCTCTTTCTCGCGATGCAGTTCGTGGGGAACGACTGGAACGTCAATAATAACGCGCTCAGTCAGCTCGATGAAGTCGATGAGTCCGGGAACGTGCTCAAGACGGTGGAGGCGTTCAACACGAGCGGTTTCTATTGGATCGGGACACACTATATCCAAGTGAATCCCAACCGGCGCGTCCTGTTCTTCCCGGGCCCCGGCCAACAAGAGCTGGAACCGTTCAATTACTAAGGTGTCGGGTGGCTCATCGGTGTTACATACCACTCCGGTGAAGCGTACGCGACGCCCGGTGCTTGCCGCAGAAGCGCAACGGCCGTGCGGACCGGCACCGTAACGCGCAGACGATAGACCGGCGGCCCAGGCGCGGCCGCCAAAATGCGGTCGATACGATCAACGCCCACGGACAGCAGCGCGCGGTTCGTGGGCGTGTCGTTTGTGTACAACGGTAACTCCGTCGTCGGTAACGGTTGCTGCGCGTTGCGTTGCTGTAAAGCGTGCAAGCGCTCGCGTGTTATGGAAAACGGCGCCGCTACTTCAACGTTTGCCACAAAAATGGCGACGATGGAATTCGCTGCATACGTATTTTGCGCAAACGCGCGCGAGGCTGTCAGCAGCAGTACTATGCACACGGCGGCGCCCGGAAAAACTCTCATCAAAACTGTCATGTTTCCGATTCATTCGAAGCGAGGAACCAGGGCAACGCTTTTCGCATCGTAGCCTTCACTCAATCACATTTGTTCTTGAAAGGTGACGTGATGACGAAGGCGTTCGCGGTGCGTTGCATGGCTGCGGCTTTTCTATTGCAGACTCTTCCGGCGGGCGCAGCGCCCGGAGTCGTTCGAGTCCCGCTCATTGCTACGGACGCGAGCGGAACCAGTACCTTCGGCCTTCCGAACGGATCGCGTATTTCCATTGCAGCCGATGGTTCTGGTGAGCGCATGGATGCGGCGGCAACGCACAGCCGACCGGTGATGATCGTTCGGCCGAACATGCGAACCGCATTCGAGCGCTCCCCGGGGCCCAGTACGCTCGCGATCGCCGAGCGCATCGCGTCATCGCGCGCAGGAACGTATGCGAGCGGCGAGGTTGTCGTTGCCTTTCGAGGTGGCGTGAACGTCGCGGCACTGCAGAGTACGCTCGCCGCGCACCGTCGCCTTTCCACGGTATCGATTGGAGATGCGCAACTCACCACCACGTTAGAAAAGCTCCGCCCAATCTCGGCGCGTCCACTCTTTGCAAAGGCGCCGGCGACCATGCCGGCGATCGCGCAAACGTACGTGATTCGGATCGGTGCGGGATCGCCGGTTGAGGCAGCGCGCCGCTTGAAGGGGCTGCAATCGGTCGCGTACGCCTCTCCGAACTACTATGTCAACTCTTTTGCGACCGATCCGGTTCCCATGCCGGCGTGGGAACAGAACCGGGCGTCGCGGCTCCAAGCGTCGCTCCGCATGCATCGCTCCCTGGCGCAGACCGCCGGTCCGCAAGTGACGCTTCCGTCCAACTACGGTTTAACGAGTTCGCTCCAGAGCTATTTGAACGCGAACTCCATCGACGTCGTGGGCGCGTATGCACAACTCATGGCGCGCTTCGGACAGATCCCGGGACAAGGCGAACGCATTACCAACGTTTCTCTCGGTGATCTCACCGATCAATCGATGGCCGACAACGGCGACACGTACGTTCAGTACTACGGTCCCACGACGATCGTTCAAGGTGGACAGCGGTATCTCGATATTCCGTCGATGCCGCTGATTCCAACATACACCGCTGATATCAATGCAAACTTGAATCCAACCGGCAGCGTTGAGGGCATCGACCCGTTCCTCGGCGAGGTGCTGTTGGATTTTTCCGTAATGGCACCGCTGCCGCATGATTTGCAGCGTGGAAACGCGATCGGAAGCGGTGACACCGATCTGCTCGGCATCGCACCCGGCGCGCAGTACCGCTTGGTCGTTCCGGAACAGCCCACCTATTCGAACATCGACGCGGCGCTGATCGCAGCAGCAACGCAGATCCCGCGCCCCGACGTCATTACGGCGAGCCTCGGATACGGAACGGACGGCGTTGGATTTCCGGGACGGTATTTGGAAGATGATCCGCTCACCGAAGCGATCGTCTCGGCAATCGTGAAAGCATACGGAATCGTCGTCTGCATCTCTTCGGATGACGGCACACGGCTCTACACCAACGAGCCCGTCGGTCCCGACGGTGGAAGCACGCCGACCGACGTCATTGCCGATGGCGGTTTTCCGACTTCGATCGGCGATGATGCCGATTCGACGACACCGACGAAAGTTTTCGACAGCGGCGCGATCGCGGCCGGCGGTTCAACGCTGGACGACATCTTCGTCGCACCGCCCGGCGGTAACGCGGGATTCTTGAACGGCCAAGGTGCCTTCGCGGAAACGCGTCTCGATGGCGGACTCAATTTCTCGTCCGGTTTTGGGACGCGCGTCAACGCATCGGCCCCGAGCGACAATATTCCGTCGATGATTCATGAGTGCACGAGTTCTCCGTGCACTGCTCAGAGCGTTGTTTCCGTGCTCGAAGGCGGCACATCGGCATCGTCACCTGAGATTGCCGCCGCAGCAGCCGACGTGCTGCAAGCCGCGCGTCTGGCTGGTAAACGTTTTATGCCGGCCGACGTGCGCGCCGTTCTCGCCGTCAGCGGGCGTGAATTGCCCGATGCTCCGCAAATCGATCGTCATTTAAACGTCGGCCCGCAAATCGACGTCAGCAACGCGGTCTCTGCGGTATTAGGACGCTCGATCGGACGCGCGTCGGTTGCCCGCGTCGGCGTCGCGCTTCGTCAGAATATCGGGAATATCGGCGGCAGCTTCGTCGAAGCGACCGATCCGAGTAACATCGATCTTTCTGGTCCGATCGTCGGCGGTTTTCTCCCTGTCGCGAGCGGACAAAATGCGGTGAGTCCGATTACGATTGCGCCGGATTGGCTCAATGTACCGAACAATGTGCGCTACGAGTTGAGCGTCAACGGCAAGACACTCGCCGTGACGCCTTCGGCGCGGCTTTTACCAGAGCGGATTTTGGCGGCGGCAGGCTTACCGCTTGCCTCAACATCGGCGCGCACGGTGACATTGACGTACAATGCGCTTCGCGGTAAGGAGGTCGTGGCGGGAACGACGATTCCGATGACGTTCGCTCCAACCGACGGTACATACATCGAGGCGCTCGCACCGCTTGTGCCTGCAAAAGTCGATGTTGGCCAGCCCGTCACCGTCAGCTACGATCTGACACACGTTCGCGCGCAGAGCAATGGCGTTACGAACCTGCAGAATCCGCAGCTGATCGTTTCATCGATCGGCCATTGGAATCCGATCAACGCTCCCTATTTCCGAATTGCGTACTCCGTGCCGTTGACGGCGCTGAAAGGCAACGTAACGATACCTGCGTCGGTCTTTGCGGCGGGCGGGGGAATCTACGGCGTCGGCATTCTGCAGAATCCGCAGATCCGGCTCGTGGGTGAATTCGCGCCGATTCGCGTTCACGGCCAATCACAGCGCCGTCCCGAGGCGCCAACCTTATCGTTTGGTCCCTTCGACATACAGCAGTCGCACATGCTCACCGTGACGCGAGCGCAACCGCAATTCTCGGTACACTACGACGTATCGAATGTGCCGCGAGCGACCGGCGCAATTCTCGAGATCTCGGCGCCCGGCCCGACGCTTGGGAATCTGCTCAACGTCTTCACGAACGCCTTCGGGACGATGCGCGACAACAACGGGACCGACAGCGGATCGACCGTGTATCAGCAACTGCCCGGTACAGTGGGCAGTGTCGCGCTCGACGCAAAGAAATTGCAGCTACCAAGCTCGTTGCAGTACACGGTGCGTGTGCTGCCGTCGAACGGCTTGTCGGTCGTCGGTGAAGCTTCCCCCGTCTCGAGTCTCGCGTACGAGGACGGCATCACTCCCGGCGGCGCCTATGTCTCGAGCTTCGACATCTCGCCGCAGGGCACGAGTACCGTTGGAACGATTGCACTGGGTGCAAACGGACAGGTCGTCGAGAGCGGAATATTCCCCTATCAACCGTCAAACGGAACATATCAGACGCCGTTCGTCGATGACGCAACGGGACAAAGCCAGTACTTCGTTTTCGGCAGCGATCCGCAACTGAACCAAACTGCTGCGGTCGATTTTGGACAGGCCCCGCCATCGAACCAAGTCACAACGCCGCCGCAAAACGTCGAGGCATTCAACGATGCAACCGGCGCGCTCGTTTCCAGCGCCTCGATCGATCCCTCACTCAATGAGACGATCACTGGCGCAATGGTGGACCGCGGGCATCACCGGCTTGCCATGTTGACATACAACTTCTACAACGGTGACGCTCAAGTATTTCCCTATGCTTTGCAACCCGGTACGCTTGGGAGTCCAATCCTGGTTGCATCACGGACGCAAGGCCGTTTGCCGACCACACTGGACATCGATCAATCGACGGGTCAGCTGTTCATGGCGCCGATCGGCGCGGGTGACAATTGCGTGATCTTCCGCGCAGAAGTATTCACCCTCGACATCGATACGGCCAAGGTTAGCAATTCGGGACGCGTGCCAGGTTGTATAGCGAACATCGCAAGCGATGATGCCGGCGGATCGGCATATCTGGCCAACGGCTCACTCGAGACTATCGGCGGCTTACCGGGATTTCAGTCACGGTTGATCCCGGTCGCTGAAGGGTCATTGCAAGTTGGAACGGCGCAAACGCTTCCTGACCGCGGCGCCTATTTAAGTGGCGTCGATCCCGTGCACCACGTATTGCTCGAAGGCTTCGTCGCCTCGAACGATCTGTATGTCAACAACAATGCGATGAGCGCTGTCGACGTCATCGATCTTCGTACCGGAGCGGCGATTGCCCATATGCCGACATTCGGTTTCCTGTATCCGCTTGCGACGAACATTCCGTTCATTCAGCGTGGCATCCAGGTCGATCCATCAACCCGAACGGCGTGGACGTACGGAGCGGGCGGCGACACGATCCAACAGTTCTCGTACTGAAAACGAAAGAAGCATGACGACGATGATGAAGAAGGCTGCAGTCTATCTCGCGCTGATCGCGATGCTGCATAGTGCATGTGCTCTTGGTGCGACGATCGAGACCATTGTGCTTCCGGACGGACGCACGGCGATGGTCGACGCCAGTGGCATCGCGCAAGTGTGGTCCGCCGACCGACGCATGGTAGTCTACCGCCGTCTTCGTCCGTCGCTCGGGGGAAACGAGCGCTTCGGACAGGGTGCATCGTTACCGGCCCGAGACGAAATTCTCGATCAACTCCGCTATGCGCCGGCGCGCCCGTACGCGAGCGACGAGGTGCTCGTGCAATTTCGTCCCGGCGTCGGAACATTGAGCAGCCGCGTCCTATTGAATCCCGAGATGAAAGCATCGATGCGGCGGGGTCAGGCGATTCCGTCCTACACCAACGACACGCAAACGAATCGCACGTTCGCAAAGCTCGGCGTCGACCGGGCCGTGCGATTCGCTCCGAACGCCTATCGCATTCACGTCACCGCATCGTCAGTCACGGCGAGCGTCGCCGCGTTACGACAAACCGCCGCCGTTAGCTATGCCTCACCCAACTGGCTCGTTTCGACGATGCGAGCGCCTTCGATTGCGATCCCGAAGAGCGCGCTGAATTCCGCCCGCGTCGCATCGCGAACCTCCGGTTTCGCAACGAGTTCGATGAGCGCTATTCGTCACACCATTCCGGCGAACTATGCCGTTTCGGCGAGCGCTCAAAGCCTGCTGAACGCGCCCGGAGTTAACGCGATCGGCGCGTACGATGAAATTGCGCGTGCGTTTCATCAACTTCCCGGTCAGGGTGAAATCATCACGAACGTCTCGCTTGGTGATCTCACCGACGCGAGCGTCGTCAGCACGCCGCCTCCGGGACGCAGCGGCGTCTCTTCGAACGGCAAGGGCGGGGGCGGAGGAGGCGGCGGCGCGATCCGTGCGGAGGTACGGTCGCTGCAAACGGACCGACAACGATTGTCACCGGAGGTCAGCGCTATCTCGATTGGCCCTCGATGCCCTTGATTCCGACCTATGTTTCCGATTCGTCCGGCAACTTGAGCGGCTCGGCAGAGGTCTGCAATTCGTCGGACCAAGGCTTGGGCGAAGTTGGTTTGGACTTTTCGGTGATGGCGCCGTTGCCGCATGAATTACAACGTCCGGGCGAGCAAGGTTCCGGATTCACCGATCTCCTCGGCATTGCGCCCGGCGCCTCATATCGTTTGGTCGTTCCGGCGAATCCATCAGCGACCGTTGCGGATATCGACGCGGCACTGCTCGGAGCGGCACTGCAGAATCCACGACCCAACGTGATTACGGCGAGCCTTGGTTTCGGCTTCGATTCGTTTGGTTTTCCGAGCCGTTATCTGGAAGAAGATCCGCTGACGAATGCGATCGTCTCTTCGATCGTGTCCCAGTACGGCATCGTCGTGTGCATCGCAGCCAATGACGGCTTGCGTGTCTACACAAATGCCGCCATTGCGCCGAGCGGCGGAAGCGCTGCAACGGAAAGTACTCCAGCAGGCGGTACTCCGAGCGACTTGAACGACATCGCCTTTTCCACCGCGCCGTCGGGCGTGTTCGACAGTGGAGCGATCGATGCCGGTGGAACGACGCTCAACGATATCTTTGCTGCGCCGCCCCAGGATCCGCACAATGCGGAGTTTGCATCGCGCCTGGCGTTTCCGGTAACGCGATACGATGGCGACACGACGTTTTCGAGCGGATTCGGAACGCGCGTCAATCTCTCAGCGCCGGCCGACAACATCCCGGCGATGTCGCACGCGTTCGGCTTTGGTGCCGATGCCGTGAATGTTTTTCTCGAAGGCGGCACGTCGGCATCCGCACCCGAAACCGCTGCAGCAGCAGCGGTCGCGCTGCAGGTTGCCCGGCTCACCGGCCATCCATTTACGGGTGCGAAAGCGGTGCGTGAATTTTTGATCGACACGGGCGCAAGCGTACCGAATGCTCCACAGTCCGATGCGCCATTGCATGTTGGGCCGCAGATCGATCTGACGAACGCGGTTGAAATGCTCTTGCGGCGCGGTGGTCTGCCGGTCAGCCCATCGGCGGGACGCGTCGCGGTTGCGCAACGCCGGTCGTTGGGACTCTTCGACGGTGTCTTCGTTTCGGATACCGATCAGCGCGCAATCGATCTGCAAGGTCCGCTTGACGCGAACAACGTGCCGACCGGTAACAATCAACTCGCATGGCTCACGATTGCGCCCGACTGGGAAGGAGTCTCTACCGATGCGCGCTTTTCATTGACGGTTGCGCACGGTGCGAAGAAAAGCGTGCTCGCCACGACACGGTGGGCGCGGCTCTTACCGAGCGACATCCTACGCGCCGCCGGACTTCCCTCGATTTCCTCATCGAACCGAACCGTGACGCTCACGTATGAAGCGCAAGATCGCGGAAAGATCGTGAGCATACCGGTCACGCTCGTTTTCGGACCGGCGAACGGAACGAGCGTCAACGCGCTGGCTCCGCGTGTCGATAGCGTCGTGCGGCGCGACGACATGGTGGTCAACTACGATCTCAGTGCCGTGCGAAACGTCACGACGCCCCTCATCGTCGTCTCGCTCCCCGGTCGAATCAATCCGTCGACGGGCTATACGTTTTACCCGAAAGTTGTCCAGCGGCTTACGGCGCTCAAGGGCACGGTTTCCATTCCCATTGATCGACTGCAGGGCGACGGCATCTATGGCATCGCACTTGGTTTGCGCAACGACCCCGCGGGCGGCACGGACGTCAGCGATTTCGCGTACACGCACGTACTGCGCGCGCTGCACGATCAACGCGCGAATGCGCCGCTGCTCTCGAGTGGATCATCGGCGCCGGGCCATTCTCTGGAAATTCCGCTCAATGGTTCGTTCAGCGTTTCGTGGGACGTCTCGAACGTCGCGGGCGCGACGGGGGCGCTCCTGGAGATCAGTGCGCCTGGACCGACCGCCTACGGCGTCATCAATCCGTTCAATAATCCGGGCGGCTCACTGCGCGACGATGACGGCGTGGACTTCGGCTCGGTCTACGCAACCAACGTTGCCGGGACGCGAGGGACGATTACGCTGAATGGCGGCCGGATCGGTCTCGTGCCGACGATGAATCACGTCGTTCGTGTAATCCCGCTTGCGGGTCGTGTGCCGGCGGGTGAAGCGGGTGATGTCAGTACGATCGCGATGGACGGCGTCGTCCCTACCGACGGCGGCATTCTGGAAAACGGCTACGGCATCAACACCACCGGTGATGACGGATTCTTGACGTCGTCGCACATCGGTGATGCGACGTACGATTCGACGATCGACACGTTTACGCAATCGACCGGCGCTACGCGCGCCGCGATAACATCAGCGAACGATCAATATTTTTCGACCGGCTCCGGGATATGGGGCGGCAACATCGGCATAGCCGGCGATGAAAACCTGAATATTGCGGGGCATCCGCCGTCGGCATCGACGTATCGGCTCGTACAGCCCGGTTCGGCAAACCCGATCGGCGCGTCGTGGCAGCCGCCTGCGCTTGCGGACAACGTTTCGCAGATCGTGCAGACGGCGCCGAACCCCTACACCGCGACGGCCCTGACATTGAGCGGTGATCCGGTCGGAAGCGCGACGGTGCCGTATCAGGTATTCACGTCGAATCTCGCGTCAGATACGTTCGGCAAAACGTTCAACGTGACAGCAGCCTTGCCGCCCGCAGCCAACGCGTTTGCGATCGGTCTCGCACACGACACCGCAACCAATACCGGCTTTGTCGCGTTCGCCAATTTTTCGAACCAATGCGGAGCGCCGCAGATCGCGAGCGTCGATCTCACGAGCGGAAAGATCGCGCTTTTCTCCGGACCCGGTTCAGGGTTTCCCCTCGATCTCGCGATCGATCAAGGGACACGAAAAGGCGTGTATCAGAGCCAATGTGACGACCGTCTCAACATCTTTGATCTCGCCACACACACCGCCGTTACGTCGCCGCTCTTGGGGCAGTCCGGACTGTACAACGCGGTCGATCCGGTCCATCATCTCATCGCCGTCGAGATGGCCGGCGGTGCCTCGGGTGCATCGAACAATAATGCGATGAGCGCCGTCTTCATCTACGACGAGCATGGCACGCTGCTGAAAACACTCGAGAAGTTCAACTTCTACAACACGGGGCTGGTCGTGAATGCGAACAACCTCCAGTTGAATTTCGCCAAGAGAACGGGCTACATGTTCGGTCCGAATGCAATGCAACTGGAACCGTTTACATACTAGAGGTGCGTATGTTCGCGGCTCGAACGCACTATGTGCAATGCGTAGGCATGCTCGCCTCCCAATGCGACTCTCGCTGGTGCTGCCGCTGGTGTTTTGCGCCTGCGCAAAGATCGGGGTTAACGTCGGACCAACCCCAACTCCGTCGCCGACGCCGAGCCCCGCCGCATGCACGACCGGACCTTCGCCCAATGCCACGGTACTCGTCGGGATGTCGGTCAGCATTTTACCCACCGTCGATTCAACGTATGGAACCGTGTCGGGCTATGGCCCAACCGATTCGACCTTGACGGTGCCGGTGTCCGCCGCGGTAATTAAGGCGAAGACGACCGACGTCGTGCAGTTCGTAAACCTCGAGGCATCAACGCTTGCAAATCACTCTGCCGTCGGATTTCCATCACAGAATTTTCCAGCGGTACCCTATTCGTTTCCGAGCACCACGCAGAATGCGATCGGAACCCGCATCTCGGCGACGCAGTGGTCAACCGGATTGATTCCAATTGCGGGGTCGTTCGGTTCATGCTTTTCGCAAACGTTCACCGTGACGACGCCGGGGGTGTACTATTTCGGCGACTATCAACTCTACAATTCATCGAACTTCCGTGATGCAATCGTCGTGACGCAGTAGCCGCTACACAATGAAATGAAAAGAGGACCGGCCGCGATGCTGCCGGTCCTCTTGCTGTGGAGAGGGTTGTTAGTAGTGGAACGGTTCGAGCTGTTGCTGGCCTGGGCCGAAGACGTAGCCTTGGCGCGTCGACGGATTAACCTGCAAGTTGTTTGCGTTGATCGTCAAGAACGAGTTGAAGAAGAAGAAGTCTTCTAAACTCTTGTTCAGATTACCGTTCTCATCAAGCACGTGCACGACGCTATGCGCGTTATTGTTAACGGCGAAGTCTGCCGGGACATTCTGCGTCATCACGAACTGATGTGCAGTTTGGTCGGCCATCGTGTAGAAGCCGTTGCCGGTTCCGGGGAGATGGGCTTGCACCGCCGCGTCGGTTGCGAGGTTGTAAATACCGACGGAGTTGTCGCACACTGTTGGAACCGCAGCTTTGTTGGTTGTGGAGTCGACACCGACGCCGAACGGGACGCCTAAGCCGACGCCCGTGAATGATCCGAGCGTTCCGGTTCCGAGATTGACCGTTTCAATGGTCGGGCCACCGCAGAAGTTGTTGAAATCTCCCGCGACGAGCACGCCGGTATTGGTCGCGGTGTTTTCGCCGATTCCGAGGTAGTCGGGGGAACCAAACCCCTTCGTCGGTGCGGAAACATCGTAGATGGGACCGAAGGTGTTGCTCGGGATATTCGACGTGTAGACACGCTCGTTGTCTTTCGATGCGCCGGTCGTGTCGAACGCGAGGAATGCGCCGATATCATTTGCTTGATTCGCAGCGCCCTCGGTAATGAAGAGGGTGTTTGGACTCGGCGGGGTCCAGCTGCCGCCGACGGTGCCGGCCGTCGGATGGAGGGTGTTGTACGTTGTCGTAAACGGTGAAATGGTCTCTGAGTCACCGAAAAGGCCGAGATCACCGCCATAGATGCCCCAGCCATTGGTGAAGAAGAGGCTATTGGTTCCGGTTTCGACGTCTTTGCTTATCGCGTTGGTCGATTGCGTAAAGGTTTCGAGGGACGTTAGAATTTGGCCGCTTGCCGTTTGTTGCCCCGAGGTGATGAACCCGTCAGCGCCATTGCCGTTGACGCCGAATCCGTTGTTTACAAATCCACCGTCGAGCGCAAGCACGCCATTCATCGAAACGGAACTGACGTCGCTGCCTTCACCGGCAACTTGTCCGCCTTGCGTCGGAATGACGCGCACGACTTCATTCAACGTCGCGAGCAATCCCGCGCTTACGGGATTGACCGTTGCAAAACCGATCGTTCCCGATACCGGTACGAAATACACTGAGCCGGTATCGACACCGTTATTGTCGCGAATGGTACCGTTGGGATTGTTGAAGGGATTGTAGGTACCGAACGGCACCGGGCCGCCGGTGCTTATTTCGAGCAGCGCACCGTTTGCGCCGGGCACGTTATGGACGTCGTAGAGGACTTGGAATGGCTGTCCGTAGTTGATCGTAAGATCGTGCGAAGCTCCCGATCCACCGAAGAACCCACCGGTGAACAGCAGCGGCGCTGCGGGCCGCATAGCTGAGCCGCCTTGAACGCGCGTGAACGCGAAATCACTGAAGAGTCCGCTTCCCGCCACGACGCCGAACTGTATGCCGAAGCCGTAGATACCGCCGCCTTGCAGGCTGCTGACCGGTACGTTCACCGTGCCTTTCAATGCCGGTGGAAGCGGAATAGTGAGCAGTGGATGATACAGTGTGCCCGTTGCCGGATCGATGCGTCCGGGTTCGGAAACGAGCAGTATCGGTGAGGATACGTTGCGGGCGCGTGACAGATCGTATTGCACCGGAATGACGGCGCCCGAGTGAATCGTCACGACCGAAGGAACCAGCGGCGCAAGCACCGCGCGCGTCGTTGCGTCGGCGGGACCGAACGTCAACGAGAAGTTTTGCGAAACGGTGTGGCCGCCGCTCATTGCGCTGTACGTCAAGTTGACGGTACGGCTCGACGTTGAAACGAGCGATCAGTCCATCGGCGTTGAGGATCTGCTCCGGAAGCAGTCTGGCAAATCGTGTGGTTGCCAACACTGGAGCGCTATGTCCCGTTACCGTCAGTTTATAGGTTGCGCTATCCGGAACGCCTTCCCAGTCGGGCGCGATCGTGATCCAGGCAAGTTCATGCCGGTCCGTATTGGTGTTGTCGGCTGTTGAAACAGGCCCTTGAAGATCGATCGCACTTGGATCGGTGATCGACGTAAAAGCGCCGTCGAAGTTGGCGTATGCAGTGCGTTGTTCGACGCCGATACGCGCGATCGCCGGCGTGATGGAAGAACCGCTCTCACGAATCAGCGTCTCCACCGCGCGCGTCAGATCGATTTGCGGTCCGACGTTGAGCGGGGAATCGGCTTGCGAAACGGCCGGAACCGGTGTCCCGGTCTTCGCCAAGAAATCGCGGACGGCGAATTTGAAGAAGAACGGATGTCCCGTCAGTCTGGCGACTTGAAGCGCAACGGCAGTCGCTGCTGCGGTTTCCGGCGCCGAAGCTGACGTGCCACCGCTGAGTGAAATATCTACCGCATCGTCTGCACCGCCGAAGGAATGTGACACCGCCAGAACGTTGTCGGAAGGCGCCGAGACGTTCACGCGGCTGCCGTAGCCGCTGGAGAAGTTCGTGAACCCGGTCCAACGGGTTTCCGCAAAGGCGTGGGCGTTTCGAAGCGATGCAAAGAGTGGATTTTGCGGCGGGGCGGCAAAGATGTCGTCGAGCGTCGTACCGCCGGCATCGATCGAACCCGCGTCGAAATCGACCGACGGCGTCGTCGAAAACGCAATGTCGTTCAGATTCGTCGGGAACATTCCGGCGGTGAACGCGTTCAACGTTGCAGCGGAACCGCCGTTTGGACCGACGGCGGCGTTGGTGAAGGTGCGAAGGCCGTCATTCGCCGAGATAACGACCGCGATGTTCTTTCCGAAAACGATTCCCGCCACGATCGAACGCGACAACGGATCATCTTCAAGGAAGCGCCCCGGGAAGCCGTAGGCATCTTCACCGAAACCGAGGCTCGCGGTAATAACGTCGGTGCGCGGGGTCTTCATGCTGGCGCCGAGGAGCGCTCCATCGATGTCGGTGAACGTTGGATTAAACGAACCGGGAACCACCAAACGGAAATTCGCCCCCGGTGCGATTCCAAAAAGGTCGGTCAGTTGACTTCCCATTTCGCCCGGTCGCTGCAAATTGTGCGGCAGCGGCGCCATCATCGAAAAATCGAGGCCGACTTCACCGAGCTGCGGATCGACGCCGCAGACCTCAGCGGAGCCGCTGAGATTGCCGTTGACGTCGGCGGTGTACGTGGGAATCAGCGGCATCGACGGCCAGTTCAAATAACGCTGCCCGCTGATCACTTCGGTCGTCGGTCCATACACCGACGCATAGAAGTTGCACGGATCACTCGTATTCGTTGCCGCGCTAGCATCATCTAAATCACCGATCGATACATTGGTGATTGTTTCACCCGTTCCGGGAAGTTGGTGGAAACGATTTTGAATTTCGTCGTAGGCTGCAAGCACGTCGACGCTGGATGAATTCAGAAGACTTTGCGCGCTCGTTGCAACGGAGAAATTGGTAGGGACGGCTTGCGTCAGCGACTTCGTTCGAATCGTCTGCGGAACGGCCCCCGAACGCATGCTGTTTTGAAGCAGCGATCGCTGATCGAGGGTGTAGGATTGCGCTCGAAACGTCGTCACGCTCCAATCCGGTGATGCATAGGCGACGTTCGGAAGTTTCAATGCCTTGGCAACGGCGTCCGGAACAGACGCAGCGGTAATGTGAAGACGGTATGCGTTGGAAAAATCGAGCAACTCGCCTTTGACCGACGATTGCGCGAGGGAACGCATGGAAGAGAGCGACGACCGATCGAATTGCGCGAACATGCGCTGCATGCGGTCGACGCCGAACTGAGCGAAGAGCCGATTCGTGGCTGGGTCGTTGGTGTACTGTGGAATCGCCGGCGTAACACCAGCGCGAAAGGCCTTGCGCATGGCGACCATCGCAGGCTTTTCGAGTGTCTTTAAGTCGGTTGGAGCGCTCACGCCACCTTTGAAGACGACGATGATGCGTTGCGGATCGTAGGGCCGGCTCGGCGCTTTTGACAACTCTGCCAAAACCTGAGCTTTGTCGGGCAATCCGCCGGCGGGACCGACATCGTTGTACGTTCGCGTCGTTGGAATGACGCGGTACTCCACTTGTTTACGATCCTTGGTGAAGACTTGCGCGATGCCGTTGCCGTAGACGGCGGCTTGTTGGCCATTCGGCAGGTTCAGCATGTATTCGAGCGGAGCAGCTTGGATATGGAACGAGGGAATAGCAATCAAGCCGATGGCGTACGTAAAAGTAACTACGCCGCCAAGTAGCCGACGTGCAGTGGACATGCGTCTAACCCTCCAGTCTTGAAGGTTTAGGTAAAGTGGGGGAGGCCATTATAGCCTGCCCCAAATGCAACTACCTGAGCACTGCGCCTCACGCTTCCGAGGAACTAGTGCCTATATCGTATGAGCAGAAGTGCTCAGGCGAGTGTTCGCAATCGACAATGTCTAGCGCGCGCGTTTTTTACGCGTCGCCGCCGCTTTTCGAGCAGCACTCTTTGCGACGCCGGTGCGCTTCCGCGTTGCGGCACCTTTTCGCGCCGCCGTCTTTGCAACGCCGGTGCGCTTCCGGGTCGCAGCACCCTTGCCCGCACGCTCTTTTCGGTGCGGCTGCGGGTGTGCACCAAGATCCTGCCAGGACGATTCGCCAAGGTCGACGTCGTAATATTTCGCGGCCTTTTTGATGTTCGCAAAGGCAAGCGAGCGGGCGCTGTCGGGAACGTCGGTGACTTGATCGAATCGCGCAACGGCATTTCGCACGTGTCGCGCATCAGTCAACGGTTCTTTTCGTTGTTTGGGAAAAGCAAAAACGCTGTCCGGAAGATCGCTCTTCATCGTCAGGCGCCCGTGCTTTTCATGCGGATGCCAGGTCGTTCTCATATGGAGATCGTACCCGGCATCCGCCAAAAGCGCTCAGTCGAGAACGGCGCTCCAAAAGGTCAAACACGCGTTCGATATGAGCCGCCGTTACGTTAATGCGTTGCTACGACGTCGAATGGGACGGAGCTGTTTACTTGGAAGGCGCATGACGGCGTATACGTTGGCGGCGTTATATGCGCACACGTTACCTGGAACGTCGATGCCGTAGATGCGATGCGTAACGGGATCGAGGAATGGACCTTGGAAGAAGTTCGGTAAGGTTTTCACTGTAGTGTGCGTGGCAGTGTCGACGACGAAAACGCTTTGGGACGTAGGACCATTGAACCATGCATACAGCCGAGCAATGGACGGGTCGACGACGAGACGTTCGAAAAGACCAGAGAGAATGGTCTTGAAGCAGTTGCGCGTTTTGGCGTTGTAAGCTCGTACGCCATTGTTCGTCGCGACATAGACAGTGCTGCTCGTTGCGGCGACAGCGTTCGCACCCGTTACGAAAGCGAAGGAACGAACCGCTAAGGTCGCGGTGTCGATTGCGGCGACGCCCGCTGAAGTTATGCCATATAACGTCTTGCCATCGGGTGAAAGCGCCGGCGCGCTAATCTTTGCTGCACTGGTTCCCGCATATGTCCGGGTTACCGTGTTAATGACAAAGACTTTGACCGACGTCGTTACATATAGGCGACGGCCGTCAGGGCTCACAACCAGACCGCTGATGTACCCCTGCTGCTCCGTCAGGGGAATCGTGTAGTATCGCACTTTGTACGTGACGGTATCGACGTCCGCTACGAAGTTTTCGTCACCCCTAAAGATGGTCACGTAGACGTGCTGTTGATCGGGATTAACGGCATCGAGCGCGGGCGAACCGTTTCCACCTGAGAATGCAAAATCGTGCAGGTCGGTTCCCGACAAGGAGTAGGCTTGCAAGTCTACTTCTTTGTTAGGCACCATTGCGATACCGCAGGTCGCACACGAAGAAAACCAAAGGCGCGGCGTGCCAAGCGCCGCCTGAACGAACGATGAGGCCGACTCCGTCCGGGGAACGATGCTCTCTGTGGGGCTACCGCCGCCATGGCATCCTGACGAGCAAATCAGAAGAAACGTCGCAGCCAAGCAAACAAACGTAGCGCGCATCGAAAGCCCTCCCGTACGAACAGTATGTACAAGAGCGTAGCGCCATACAATTCCCTGGAAGTCCCAATTGTGCAACGCGGGTTCGGCAAATTAGCGCGCAGCTTGATCAAGCCGTCGCCTCTCTTTTGTGGCGAGAAGAAGAGTCAAACGCCGATATATGGCGCCTTTCGCACGTATTTGTCGCTGTCGAGTTGATCGAGCATGAACTCCGCAACGTCCGCGCGTGAAATCGTCGTTGCGCCGGCTGGTAGACCGTCTTCCTCTATGCGATAGTTCCCACTGTGGACGTCGTCGCGCAAACGCGCCGCGTGGACGATCGTGTAGTCGAGATCGCATGCGCGAACCAGGCGTTCTTGCGCGGCATGATCGTGCATCGGTCCGGAAAGAACCGTCGCGGCGACCGTGCGATAGACCACTTTCGCACTGACGGTTTGGTGCCGAAGCGCTTCATTCATATCGGCTGCACCGGCCGCGCCGAGCACAACCAGACGTCGGACCTGCTCTTTGACCATCGCGTCGATGATATGCGGAATCGCGCGCGAGAGAAGATCTGCGTTGGCGCTGTTCCGGCCGCCGAGCGCCGACAGCACTGCGTGCTGATGTTCCATCGCGGTCGCAACCGCGCTTGCATCGAGTGCGTCACCTTCGACGATGCGAAGGCGGCTCGCCGGTTCTAGCGCATTCGGGTCGCGCACGAAAGCGGTCACCTCGAGATCACCGCGGATCAACGCCTGCCGCACGATCTCGCGACCGGTGCCGCCGCTTGCTCCAAAGACGAGGATGCGCATCAGGCCTATCGTACCAAAAGTGCGGCCGCTGCTAACGCAGGAATCGTTACGACCGCGCCCAGGCGCAAAAACTGTAGGGGCGTCACCTCGATACCCTCGCGGCGCAGGACGATGAGCCATAGAAGTGTAGCAAGCGAACCGGTTACCGAAAGGTTTGGTCCGAGATCGACGGCGACGACCATAGCAGCGCGGGTCCCCGATGCAACGTGTGCTGAAGCAATGGCGAAGCCGCCCGCGAGTGCGACCGGAAGGTTGTTGAAGAGATTATCGGCCACGGCAAAGACGCTGGCCGTCAGCGCGTTGCCGCGGACTGGTCCGAGAGCGCTCGCGGTCGTAAGAAGATGCCGCACCAGATCGACCGCGTTCGCGCTATCCAACGCCCGAACAACGACGAAGAGGCCGGCCACGAGCGGCACGACCTGCCACGAAACGTGCCTTCCGATAAATAGGACGATCCCGCGATCGAAGCACACACAGATGCAGCCTGCGAACACCGCCGAAACAAGCGCCGTCACACCCAAGTCAAACCCCGCAAATGCGGCGACAACGAGCGCCAACGCGCCCAGGCCAACCGCGATCGCTGCTGCGATGCCGCGCCGCTGAAGAACCACGGCGCCGGGATGGGCGCTGTACGGGCCTTGGATGTCGTTCCAAACCGCGAATCGCAGGGAGAAATAGGTCACGCCGATCGCGACGACTGACGAAAGGCCGAAGACCCAAATCCACGGGAGCAGTGCTGGAATCGCGGGGCCGAACAGGACGAGATTGGCCGGATTGGATATCGGGAGCAGAAACGACGCCGCGTTCGCCACAAAGGCGCAGGCGTAGAGGTAGGGCAGCGGGTCGACGTTCGTGCGTGCAAGCGCGGCAAAGATGGCCGGCGTCAGGACTATGGCGGTCGTGTCGTTCGAGAGCAACGCCGTCACAAACACTCCGACGCCGATAAGTAAGCGCGAACAACCGTCGCTGCGAGCCGCGCGCAGCACGGAGCAGCGCGTCGGCGATCCAATCGAACACCCGTTCGTGGCGCGCAATTTCCGCAAGCATCATGATGCCGATCAAAAACGCGTAGACGTCCGCGCCACGGAGCACGGCACCTGTCGCGTCTCCGAGCGGCAACAGCCGCAGCGCAATAAGTGCGAGCGCTCCCGCGACCGCCGTGACCCACTCCGGAATGCGCCACGGCCGCAGAAGAATCGCAAAGATCGTGATCGCCGCAATGATCCATACGCCCATCGATGCCGTCGGTGCCACGCGCCCTTGGTACCCTGTGGAGGAATAGCCACCTTTTTCCACATTCGAACTAATATCCACAAACACTGATTTGGTGATGTATCCCGGGCTGTGGAGAAGCGGCTTTTTGGTCACGGGTTACTCCCGTGGTACGCTCAATTTGATCATGTGGCTTCGCGCGGTTGCCGTAACGGTGATGGCTGCGATGCTCGCGTCGTGTGGCGGCTCGAGTGGATCAAATGCGCCGCTGCCGCTGCCGACCCAAACGCCGCCCGCGATGCAACCGGTGCGCATTAGCGCCGACGCATTTACCGATCCGCTCGGTCAGCACGACACCGAGGTCGAACCGTCTGCGGCGGAGCACGGTTCGACGATCGTCGCCGCTTTTCAGGTGGCGCGGCAAAACGTTGCCGGCGGCTCGGCGATTGGCGTTGGGACGTCGCTGAACGCTGGAATCACATGGTCAGCGACCACGCTGCCTGGCATCACCAAACTGAGCGGTGGCATTGCCAACAGTGCGAGCGACGCGGCCGTCGCTTACGATGCCGCGCACGGAGCGTGGCTCGTCGCCGTCCTTCCGATCATCAACGCAAACACGTCCTACCCCGAAGTGAGCCGTTCGACGGACGGGGTGACGTGGAATCAGCCGGTGCGCGTCAGCTTCGGGGATGTCTATGACGACAAAGAATGGATCGCGTGCGACAACGCACCGTCGAGCCCGTACTTCGGCCACTGCTATGTCAGCTGGGACGACGCCGGACGCAACGGCCTTGTGCTCTTCAGCACCACGACCGATGGCGGCGCCACGTGGAGCACGGAAGCACACAGCAGCGATTCGGTGACCGGCGTCGATGCGCAAGCGGTGCCGCGACCCAACGGCGACGTCGTCGTCGTCAGTGACGATTACAACGAGGCGAGCGTGCTCGCGACCGTGTCGCACGATGGCGGCATCACGTGGGGACCCTCGACGACAGTTGCCTCGATCATCGATCACTTCCAGGCCGGGAATTTGCGAAGCGGTCCGCTGATTTCTGCCGAAGCAGACGCATCCGGTACGATCTACGCGTTGTGGCCGGATTGCCGCTTCGAGCAGAGTTGCGTCGCTGACGATCTCGTCTTCAGCACTTCGACCGATGGCCGGCAGTGGACGCCACCGCAGCGGGTGCCGCTCGACGCGATCGGCAGCGGCGTCGACCACTTCATCGCAAGCGTGGGCGTCGATCCGAGCACGGCCGGCTCGGGCGCTCATGTCGGCGTTACGTACTATTCATATGCGACGTCCGCATGCGGGTCGTCGTGTCTTCTATCGGCGGCATTTGCAGCGTCCCCAGACGGTGGTAAAACATGGACGGCCCCGGCGTCACCGGGGGCCACGATGGCGCCACCGTGGCTCGCCGTGACGACCCAGGGAGTGATGGTCGCGGACTATGTCGCGACGGTTTTCGTCTCCGGCAAACCGGTGAGCATCTATGCGCAGGCATTCGCGCCGGGCGCGCTCTTGAACGAAGCCATCTACGCGTGGTCACCTAATCCGGTGCTTGCGTTGGCTCGGCGCAGCGCCCTCGGTGAGCGGCCTGTCGCGGGCGCGAAATCCGACCATCCAAGGGAACACTTTGTCCCGATGCGGTAAGCAGCGGGTATGAGTTCGTATATTCCGGCCGATCCCACGATCGCGGAATTCGCTGCGTATCTGCGATTGGAGCGCGGTCAGTCGCCGCGCACCTCGGAAGAGTACGCGCGCGACGTCGAACTCTTCGGTGAATTTCTCGAGCCGGGGCATCCGAAAACGGCGCCCTTTTTGAAATTGGCCGCCACCACAACCTCGGACGTTCGGCGCTTCGTGATGGAGCTGATGGGCCCACGAAAATATACGCCGACGTCCGTGCGACGCAAGATTGCGGCGTTACGCTCGTATTTTTCGCTGCAGAAACGCGAAGGACGGCGCACCGACAATCCCGCGCAGGATGTTCCGCCACCCAAAGCCGCAAAGCGGCTTCCCCATGTGATGTCCGAACCGGAAGTTGCAAAACTACTGCGCACGCGCATCTCGGGAAAGTCCGATTTTCAGCGCTTGCGTGACACGGCGATCATGGAACTGCTCTACGCAAGCGGCATCCGCCGGGCGGAGCTCGTCGGTTTAAATATCAGTGACGTCGATCTCGATCGGCGGCTGATGCGCGTGATCGGCAAAGGCAACAAGCAGCGCACCGTCTTCATCAATCAAGCTTCTGCCGAGGCCGTGCGTAACTATCTCGGTGTTCGCCCGCGCACTCCCGACGAAGCGCTGTTTCTTTCCAAACGCAAGACGCGGCTTTCGCATCGCCAAGCCTGGGTGATCTTCCGGCAATACGCGGAGATCTCGGGACTGACGAAACACGTAACCCCGCACGTCATGCGTCACTCCTTTGCAACGCATCTTCTGGAAAACGGCGCCGACCTGATGACGATCAAGGAATTGCTCGGACACGAAAGCCTGTCAACGACGCAGATCTACACGAACGTCTCGCTCGAACACATGCGGCGCAGTTACGAAGAAGCGCATCCTCGCGATCGCACGGAAAACCGGTGATCTTCAACGAAGAGCGTCAGCGTGAAAATCGCATGGCCTTTCGTCGCAGCGCTTCTTCTTCTTAGCGGCTGTTCGTCACCCACGCCCTACGCGACGACGAAGGGCATGTTGCAACCAACGTCCCGCATGACGATCGTTGCGACCAATGCCGCGATCAATGTCTATAAACCGGTCAATGGTGAACCCTCCTCAGGGTTTACGATCGAGGCGTTTGCACCCAAAGGAACGGCGATTCCACCTGCTCCGACCATTCGCCGCGCCGGCAACGGCATTCTGATCGAAGCGCACGATCCGCTCGATCAACTCCTCGTTCGTGTTCCCGATCGCGTCGATCTAACGGTCGATTCGAAGACCGGCAGTGTCAATGTGACCGACGTCACGGGTAACGTCGATGTCAGCGCCACAAAGGGCGATGTGCACGTCATGGTTCCGGGCTACGCGCAAGCCTCGACGGTCGACGGACACGTTTCCGTAACGTTCGGTGCGACGCAGTGGCCCGGCACGCTGAAGTTTTCAAGCGGTAACGGCGACGTCGAAGTCTATATCGCCGAGACGGCAAAATTTCACGTGCGCATGCACACCGACGACGGCACGCTCTTTACCGACTTCGGCTTAAAAGGTTCCGCACGGGGCACCTCGGAGACGATTGAAGGCAACATCAACGGCGGTTCGTCGCAAAACGTCGACATCGAATCGAAGCGCGGCACCGTGCGCCTTCTCCGGCTCGCTCCGCAGGCGTAGTACGGGTCACAGAACTGGCGGATGCCGATGGCGAGATAAGAGGCAATCATGCTCCCAAAAACCGGCCCAGGAAGATTAGAACCCAAACAGCTTCACGCTATCTGGTCCGACACGTGCGGCGTGTGCAGTCGCCGATCTGTACCGATCATTCAGTGTCAACCAAAGATTGTTGGCGCTATCGCAAGACATACCGCTAATTATCGCTGCTGGGAAGTTCCGATGAGGGTACCACTGAGCATAAATTGCTGTGATCACTGCGAGACGCGATGTGGGCGTGTCTGCTACAACCCAAAGCCGCCCCATGCACTTTTGCATACGACCAGGCTGCGCCCCGCCGGGCATTGGATGTTCCACATCGCGGCCTGAAGTGGAACGATAACCGATCGATCGGCGACCCACGTCGACAAACCATATTTCGCCTTTACGATTCACGACGAGATCACGAATATCGGAAAGTAGCGGCGCGGCACGATCTGGAGAAACTGAGTGCCCCTTAGCGTCTATCGTACCGACCTTGCCGCTCTGGCCAGCCGAGAACCAAATGTTTCTTCCAACTGAGTAATACCTGAAACGCGCCAAAGGTATTACGGCATTCGTACTATGATGCGGCCAGTCATATCGATGTGTTGAATCGACGACCCAACGGAACCATCGGGCACCATTGCCCCCTGTTAGATTTTCAATTCGATCCAATTCAAGCGGTGTATAATTTGTTACGCCGCGATTCACACTCGCCAATACTTAGGGTGCGGCGAGTGTCTGCCTGGGGCAACTCTTCGCTATTGGCGACGCACGCTGCAGCAGCCACAATGAACGCGACGAAGATGGCAAATCGGGGCACCGTTCTCATTCCGCGAACCCCGCGGCTCGTTTCATGAGATACGCTATAAATAGTTGTGCGACATACTTCGCCAGCTCTTCATCTACGAATAAGGGATTTTATCGCGTTCGGATAAAAAGCACAGCGAACCAATCTCTGCATCAGTCATGTTACTCGATTTACCCAGCTCTCTCGTGCAGTTGGTTTCGCGCGATTCACCCCTCGTAGTACAGTTCGTGGCTCGATCACTTTCTTATCAACTTCAATCTGTGGGTAGGATAGGCTCATGAAAAGACTTCTTGCTTCATTAGGGTTGCTCGCAGTGATTGGGATGCCGGCAGGCGGGACCGCCATGCCGAGTGACGATCAATCGCAGTTGCGAGCGCTCGAGACGACGTTCGCGACGGCCTTCAACAATAAGGACGTCGATGGAATGATGGCCGTATACGCGCCCGGTACATCGCTGTTCGTCTTTGACGTCGTGGGACCGCCCGGCGTCGAACGAAGCTGGGATGCGTATCGCGAAGCATGGACGCATTTCTTTGCAATGTTCGATGGGCCCGTGCGGTATGAAATCGGAGACCTTGAGGTTGCGGCGAGCGGCGACATCGGCTACGGGCGAAGCTTGCAACACGTCTCCGGAACGCGAAAAGACGGCAAGCCGTACGACATCATCGCGCGCGTCACCGACGTCTACCGAAAAATCGATGGCAAATGGCTGATCGTGCAAGAGCACGCATCGCTCGCTCTCGACCGGAAGACATTCACACCAATCCTCCATTCGTCGCTTCCACCTGTTCAGTAGCTGGAGGCTCGCGCGATACGTGTACCCGGGGTACTGACTAGTTCCGATTCCGTTTCAATGTTGTAAGCGAAGCATATGGAGCCGCAAAGGAGTAACGGTGGAAATGGCGAGGCAGCGCATATTTGAACGTGACCCCGATCAAGGCGGAGTCCCTCCCGGATTCGAAGCATATATTTTGCGCGCCCCGGGCGATCGCTGGACGGGACACGCGGTTTCCGTTAAGGTAGAAAACAATTTGCCTCACATTACATATCGGGGCGATGCATCGTGCCATCCGACTAAGACGAATGAGGAGTCTCGTATCTTCGTCCTGAAGGATGCGCCAATTGATCCGGCGGTGTTCGACCTAATGGTCGAATTTTGATCCCTGCGCGCGTTGTAACCAATGCTTATAGAATTTTATAGCGGCCCACTGTTCTTCTACGCCGGCGCCCGTTGCGAACAACGACGATGTCTACAGCATCACGATGCCGTCACTCGTTTACCGTGACTCGGGTTAGTGTTCGCATTGGTGGAGGGGCTTAGAAGCAGACGTGCCTGAAGACGCGGTCCGGACGTTTTACCGCCGGTTTGCGACCGTCTTTCCGGAGTCCGATGACCGAAGGGCTTTTGAGAGACAGGTTGATCAAGCCCATATCGTTCCACTCGACGACGAACACGACCGTTTCGAGTTTCGAAGCGCACGTAGTGCCGACGACGCTCTAAACGAAGACACACTCGTGGGCGTGTATTCCGATGACGATCGGCAAGACGTGAACATCATAATTCATTTGGTCGGAGACCATATCTCGTGGGCGGAAAGGTATCGAAATCTTGGCGATCGGATACATCGCTGGCCGCCTTCTCCGGACACCCCATTGCGCGTTGGTCGAGACTGGCCGCTGGATTAGTGCACCATACGGTTTGCCTAAAGGCATTGACGGTCGCTTAGCGGCCTGCATATCGTAAGAGTATGATTCAGTGCAAATATTATCTCGACGTTCTTTCACAATGGTGTTACATCGCTGAGTTTGCAATTCAAAAGATCCGCTTACTCTACGGCGGCGATGTAGACATTTCATATGTTCTCGTGCCGATTGACGCTCGAATACTCCCATCGCGAGAAGAACAACTCAGAGTTTACCGTAGAAGCCGCTCGATATCCGGCATTGAAACGAAAGCCTGGATCACAGAGGATGCGCAACCGGATACCTGGCACGCAAACGCCGTAACGCTTGCAGCGTCCCGCTTAGGAGTTGATTTCCACGTCGCCCGGATGCATGTAGCGGAAGCAGCGCTTCTCGAAGGAAAGCACTTGGGAGGTCTCGAGGAGACTCTCGCGGTCGTCAGTCAGGAATTCGGTCTGGATCCGGTTCAGCTGCGGGAAGCGACGGAAAGCGTCCAAGTTCGTTCGCAGCTTGAGGCGAATCGAGCGGCGTTCCTCGCCGACGGATTAAAAGTGAGACCGTCATTTGTCTTAAGCAATCAGATCGACGACCACATTGTTCTCGGCGGCCAATATGATTTTGGGATTCTTAGCGCGGCGATTCAATCACTGAAAGCCGACGACGCCGCTTATGATTCGTTTGAAGCCAACGATGTGGCGCTAGGGCACTAACGGCAGGAGGAGACGGCGCATAAAAAATCCTCAATCGCGGCTTCTCCTTGATCTTTCGCGTTCTACCCGTCTATACTGCTTTCATAGGTTAGAAAGACGATGAAGTCTCTTCGGGATCTGGAGCGGCATGGGGGGTTACTGTGCCTGGATTTTGTCAACACGCTGGATTGGCGCGGGCGCCCCGATCCGGTCGAGTATCTGCGCGCTTACGGCGACCTGCTCGAGTGGTCCGTGCTCTCCGGAGTCTTGACCAAGGCGGAAGCGCAGGAGCTCGCACGCCATGCAACTGGGCCCTCCGGAGACGCGGTAGTTGGGGAAACGATCCGATTCCGCGAGGCGGCGTATCGTTTAATCACTGCCGTGATCGATGGACGAGCGCCGGACTCGAACGACATGCGCACAGTGAACGCGACGATCGCGCAAGCGCGGTCCCGCGCCGTTTTGCAGCATCAACGGCGCGCCTTTGCTCTGCATTTTCCTGATGGTACGAACAACGCCATGCTGCCGTTATGGCGCATTGCCCTTTCGCTCGCGGAGTTGCTTACGTCCGAAGACCTGCAGAACGTGCGCAGGTGCGACGACCCCGAGTGCGTGTGGCTCTTCCTGGACGTCAGTAAGAATCACAAACGGCGCTGGTGCTCAATGGATGGATGCGGAAACCGCGCGAAGGCGCGCCGGCGGTACGCGCGAACGCGGTAGTGTCGTCCTGGCGCTCGCAGCGACTGCGGCCTTCTTCTTCGCTCATCCCGCGACCGCGGCAGCACTCCCACAGATCACCGCTACTACAACAGATGCGGTCGCTTCGCTGCCGTGGGACGTTCAAAGCCGTCGCCCGATGCGAGAAGCGACGACCGTGCATGTTTCGAGCGATGGAAGCACTTTATTCGTTCGCTTCGATGCCCGGCAGCGCGAGCCGATCGTGCAGACGCAGAAAACCAATGACGTAGGCCAGGGAACCGATGACGAAGTGTGGGTCGACCTCTGGCCGAGTGGTCCGACCGGCTTTCAATATCAGTTCTTCGCGACGCCGAATGGAACGCATTACGAAACGTCCAGCGAGAATACGTCGTTTGCACCGCATTGGCAATCGTCCGGATCGGTTCAGGACGGCGGTTACACCGTCGATATGAAGATTCCGCTCACGGTGATGCGCGGCGCGCAAGAGGGCCATGCCTGGAACGTGCAGTTCGTTCGCTACATTCGTACGACGGGCGAGCAAGCCGTGTGGTCGTATGATTCCGGTCAGACCAACGCTGACGATCCAGCCCGTGCAGGGCTTTTGCAGATTCAAGCAGCCGTCGTCAAGCGTCTGAAGCCGCGGCTTTCCACGTACGTTTTGAGCGCCGCAGCGCCTGCAACGATCGGCGGTTCAACATCGCGTGTCGGAGCCGATATCTCCGTCCCGGTCACACCCACGATCTCGTTGTATGGAACCTTTCATCCCGACTTTTCCAACGTCGAACTGGATCAGCAAACGATTTCGCCGACCGTGTTCCCGCGCTCGTACGCCGAGGTCCGTCCCTTTTTCACCCAAGGCGCCGCCAATTTCACGAATTTTTACTGTAACTTTTGCAATGGCGCATCCTATAGCCTGACGCCGTTCTACACGCCGGCCATTCCGACACCGGCTTCCGGGTACGCAATTGAAGGAAAGTCCGGAGCGTGGAGCTTTACGGCGCTCGACACTTCGGCACTTCGACGCAGCGATCAGGCGACGGGAGTCGTTTACACCAGTCCGGACACCCGCTGGAATGGTGCCTTCACTCGCGTCGCCGTCGATACTCCAGGGCTTAAGGACGACGAATCGGTCGGCGGTCTGTACTATCAAGATCTCAAGCATCTGACGGTTTACGCTAATTACGGCAACGACTCGGGAACGGACGTGCTCGTTGGAAACCGCGCGCAATTCTACGACACGGGCGCTACCTGGAACAGTCAAACCTTCAGCATTTGGACCGGCATCCATCGCAGCGGCGAGTACTTCAATCCCGTCGACGCATTTGTACTGCTTCCCGGGGTGAATGGGTGGGGACTCTTCTCGAATAAGATTTGGACGTTCTCGCCAGCCTCCCACATCAATGCCGTTGAAGTTGGCGGTATGGTTCAACGGGACCACGCCGATTGGGGGCCGCTCAATCAAACCGTCAACAAGGTCGATGTCGACGTGCTGACACGAAACGCGATTGACGTGAATCTCACATCGGGCTCATCGTACGTTCTCTTGAACGATACGCTGACGCCGATCTCACAAAACGGCGTCGCCGTCACGTATCTCAGTGGTGTGCAGACAAACCACCCAAGTTCATTCGACAATCACGGACCCTCGGCGAACCCAACAGTGGTGTCATACAACACCGGGCGTTTCGGCGGCGGACGGCTCGATACATGGCTACGTAGTGCTGCGATTCGCGTGGGCACTCGCGGCACGCTGACGCTCGAATTGGATGACACCGCACAACGGTTCACGCGCGGTTCAGCGAACATACAGTGGTTCGATCGTGCGGCATACAGCTACCAATTGAGCAGCGAATCGTCGCTCGGGATCGGGCTGCGTCGCGTCATCGGCTCGCCACCCGTTCCCAATGGCGGCGGCAATTGTGTTGCAAGGTGTTCCAACGTCACGCTTGCATACCATTTGCGCCTACAGCACGCTGAGCTGTATTGCGCCTATGGCGATCCAAACGCGCTCTCGACGCTCCCGCAGCTACTCGTCAAAGCCATCTTCTACGCCGGCGCCGATAAGGGTACGTAACAACAAGTCAGGCGTTCGTCATTGCGTTCGAAAGCGCCGTCGCCGTAGCGATTGCGGCCGCGATTGCAAGCCTGTGATCCTGGTTCCACGGCGGCCCCACGGTCTTTCGCAGTTGCAGAAAATAATCGTCGAAGTTCTCCACGCGCAACGCCTCGACTCGCCGGGCCGACCACCTTTTTCGAATCATACCAATAGACGGGCCAGCCGCGCGATTCCGCGGCGGACGCGAGAGCGTTGCGGTACATCACCCAGTCGGCAACGTTTCGTGCACGGTAGTCCGTGATTCGTTCGGCAATCGTGGCTGGAAGCGGTGGACACGTTCGAAGGGCGACGCCGAGGATCTCTGATACCGCCTTTGCGACACCGTCGAGCGCAAGCACCGCGTGCTTTTCCGCTGAAGCGCGAACGCGCTCGACCAAGGCCACCGCTGCGTCGATCGGGAGCAGCTGGCCTTCGTGATGATGGGGAATTCCCGGCAGGGTCTCGTCGACCAGTTCTACGCGGCGGCGGTCGAGTAGCGTCCCATCGCGTGTCGCGGTTACGAACACGGCCCATCCGCCGTGATCGGATACCCCAATGATGCCGCCATTCTTCGACATGATCGTCTCCCTGATCGAGCTTAGAGTACTGCTCCGGGGTTCATGATGCCGCGCGGATCGAGCGCGGTTTTGATCGCGCGCATCATGTCCATTTCGGCGCCGCTGCGCTGGTGAGGCAACTCGGTACGCCGATAGCGGCCGATACCGTGTTCGGCGGTGATGCTCCCGCTGTACCGACGAACTGATTCGTGAACGGCGGCATTGACCGATTCGACGGCGACCGAGTTCTCTGCGTCAATCAGCACGTTGAAATGCACGTTGCCGTCGCCGAGGTGACCGAATGCGTTTATACGGCATGCGGAATCAAAGCGCGCAATGCGCTCTTGCGCTTGTGCCATGAACGCAGCGATCGAAGAGATCGGAACAGAAACGTCATGCTTAACGCTCGGTCCGGTTCGCCGCTCCGTTTCAGTGATCGATTCGCGCCATTCCCACAGTGCGTTGGCTTGCGATGTACCGGAGGCGACGACGCAATCGATGGCGATACCATTGGCCAGCGCGAGTTCCAGCGACGATTCGAAAGCGCCGGAAAGACCGGCGATGCTGGATGCGGCCTCAAAGAGCACGTAGAACGGTGCGCGCGGCATCGGAAACGTCAACGTCGGCTCGTACTCGAGTCTAAGGCCGACCGGAAGATCACCAAAGAATTCGCACGCCGTCAGCGTGTCGCCGAGTTCCGACTGGACGAATGAATAGAGAGAGACGGCTTGCGCCAGAGATTCTACTGCGACGAGCGCCGTCGCTCGATGCGCCTGCGTTGGAAAGAGCCGCAATACCGCTCCCGTGATGACGCCCAGTGTCCCTTCGGACCCGATGAAGAGCTGCTTCCAATCATAGCCGGCATTGTCTTTTCGCAGTGCACGCATGCCCTCGAGAACACTGCCGTCGGGCAACACGGTTTCGAGTCCTAGGACCAGCGCGCGCATCGTCCCGTAGCGCAGCACCGCCGTGCCGCCCGCATTCGTCGCAATAAGACCGCCGATCTGTGCGCTGCCTTCAGAGGCAAGCGACAGCGGGAAAAACCGCCCTGCGCGCAGCGCCGCGTCCTGCACGTCGGCCAGAACGCAGCCGGCATCGACCGCAATCGTGTTGCCTTCAGCATCGATCTGTCGAATCGTGCGCATACGGCTCATATTCACAACGATCACATTCGCCAGCCCGAGCGGCGTTGCACCGGCTGCAAGTCCGGTGTTGCCACCCTGCGGAACGATCGCCGTACCCATGGCTGCGCACAGCCGGACGATCGCCGAAACCGCAGCGGTCGACGATGGACGCACGACAGCGCGCGCTTCCCCGTGGTACACGCCGCGCCAATCGGTGACGAACGGCTCGGTATCTGCGCCGGTGATAACGGCCTCGGCACCCGCCGCCTCACGTAGGGCAACGAGCAAATCGCTCATCGAAGATCGCTCGAAAGAATGCCCCAGATGTCGTGGATTTGTCCGGTGCGCGGATGAGCAACGCGCTTGAGGATCCGCATGCCGTTGCGCTTTGCCACGGCCTGGGACGGTGTGTTCTCCGGCCGGATAAACGACACGACGCGATCGGGATGATACCGCGCAAACGCCAGATCGCGACAGACGCGCGCAGCTTCGGTTGCATAGCCGTGGCCCCACGCCTTGCGTGCGAGCATGTATCCGACTTCCAAATCCGGCCGTTGATCCCACTGCTGATGGATGATTCCGGTTTGCCCGAGAAACTCACCGGTTTCTAGATGCTCGAGTGCGAAGAGTCCGTAGCCGAACCGGGCGTAGTGTTCTTCCACCCAATCGAGCCATGCTTGCGTTTCATCGCGGTTTTTAACGCCGGGATAGTAGCGCATTACTTCCGGATCGCTCATCAGCGCAAACAGCGAATCGAAATCACTCTGCTGCAGATGGCGCAGCACGAGCCGGTCGGTCATGAGAATGGTGCTCACGGTCGTTTTTGCGCGAGCAGCGATTCCTTCGCTTTGATCAGACGTACCATTGCGTCGTTGTATGGAGTGGGTGTGCCCGTGCGGCGTCCGAACGCTACGACGGCGCCGTTGATATGATCAATTTCACTGGGATGTGCCGCTTCTAAATCGAACGCCATCGAGCTTTTGGAGTCGGCACCGACGGCGATCACTTGCGTCACGTATTGCCACGGATTGACGAAGGGCAGATTGATCTTCAGCGAGGCTGCCACCGCAGCGGCTTCTTCCGCCAGTGCTTCGGCGAGATGCGCTGCATTTGCATCCTTGGGGATTTCACCGGCTTCGCAATCCAATAATGCCGAGAGGGCGTTGATAGCGGCGTTCGCGACCAGCTTGCCCCACAAATGTGGCCGAATATCGTACACGACCGACGTCCGCAGACCGCTCGTGGTCAGCAAATCGGCGACGGTACGCGAGGTTGCGGGCGCGGCCGACGTCGATCCGAGAATCGTATTGCCCTCTCGGGAGCTGCGCGCTTGGCCGGCTCCCGTCGTCAATGAAGACTCCGTCGTGATTCCGAGGACGACTGGAACCGCTCCCCCGAGCGCGGTCTTAATCGCGTCCTCGTTGCCGACCCCGTTCTGCAGCGATACGATCGGCGTTGCCGGGTTCAATTCTCCGGCGAACGGACGCAACGCCCGTAACGTATCAACCGCTTTCACGAACAAAAAGAGTACCTGCGACGTGTAGAGATCGCGGGGGTGACGTGCGGTCGCGACCCGGCGCGGCGGAGCTTCATTTACACTCAGGCCGTCGCGTCCAATTCGCTGCAACGCTTCGTCGTTCGTGTCCAACATCGTAACGTCGCATGATTGCGCGAGATGGAACCCAAAGAGCGTTCCCATCGAGCCGGCGCCGATAATACCGACTTTCAACTTGCCGTCGTTCATTCGCTCCAACCTCTACGGGAACTGGGCCTGAACACCGTACACGGTGCGGCGCTCCGCATGATTGAGATCTCGTTGTCCGATGAAGAGTTGTAGCCCATGCGCTAGATTGACATTGCCGTAGACGTCCAACGTAGGGCGGCGTGGATCGTAGAAGCGGCTTTCAAAACCAAAGATGTGGGCGTTGTATTCGCCCAAGACGCCGAGTCGCGAATAAAGGACACCGCCGCCGAGCCGTACGGTCGGGCTGATGGATTGCAAGAGCGCGGCATTCGTCGTGCTGTTGTGGCCGATATCGTTCGCGCCGAGCAAAAAGCTCGTTTCGGAGCGGGGGAATATCAAAGCATTTACGTCGCTTTGCGGACCACGGTCCGTGCTCAAGAGCGCGCTCGCGCAACAGGTGTGTTGAGCTGATAGGCCGCTCATGCGGATCTGTATCGCGACCAAATTCTTAGCGATGTGACTCAGGCGCTCTTTGAGCTCGATCTGCCTTGCACTCAGGCCGCCGTTCTTCTGCGTCGGGTACGGCGTTGCTCCGCTCGACGGAGCACTCGGCCTCGCAGCGGGCGAGTACGTGCCGTTCGGAATCGGATACGGCGTTGCGCCCACGTCGATGCCAGGGACGTCACTCGTGCCGCCCAGCGTGCCGAGCAGTGAGTTCGCGCGCTGCATCGTCGCATCGAGATTCGCGATCGTATTCTTTAGTTGCGCCTGTGTCTGCGGGTCGCCGGTGACCGTTCGCAGGTCGCGTGTCAATTCAGCGATCGTTTGGGTGGTGTCCGCGATGTTTTTCGTGGTGGCGACAAGGCTCGAATTGAGATCTTTGTTCGTGGCGAGCTTCTGAAGCGAGTTCATCGACACATTGAGCGCGTGGGACGTCTGGTCGAACTGCGCCAAGATGTCGTTGATACGCTTGGAATTGAGCTGTGTCGTGTCGTTGAGCGTGGTCGTCAACGCAAGGATGTTTTGACTCGCCTGCCCGAGACTGGACTGAAGTTCCGCTGAAAGCGACGTGACCGTCGATTTCATGGTGACCGTGAGGTCGTTCGCGTCGTTCATCGTCCGCTGCAGCGTATCGAGTAGCTTCGGTTCGCGATCTGCGAGATCGGCGAGCATCGCATCGACGCGTTTGATTTCGCCTTGGCCCTCTTCCAAGAGGTCGGCGATCGTCGCGGTATTGGTACCCTGAGGTTGGTCCTCAACGGGCAACACGCGATGCTCCAACACCGCCACGGCCGGAGGCGCCGGCGTCGGGCCAATCTCACCCTTTTCGCGCGGTCTCGGCACGGGCGGCGCGATCAGCAGATTCGGGTCTCCCGTCAGGGGTGCCTGAATGAGGAAGCGTGATTCACGCGGGATGTCGACGTCGCGATTGATTGCCAGAATCACATCCACGGTATTGTCGGGCAACAGCGTGATGGAGTCGACCGTCCCGACGGTGACGCCGCTGAAAAACACCAGGGCACCCGAATGCAAGCCTGCCGCCGATTGGAAATGAATTCCGACGCGATAGCCGGTGTGGCGCGTCCCAAAATCCGTGATGACGTAGAAAACGCCGAAGAGCAGCAGCAGCGCGAGTATTGCAAACGCTCCGACTTGTGCTTGCCTGGTCATTGCGGGCTACTTATGGCTCCCACTTCCAAGTGCCTCTCAAAACCAGTAATAGCACCACGAGCCGATTGACCTGGTGATGACGTATCAAGGAAAGGTTATTGCCTAGCGTAATTAATCGAATCAGCGGGTGCAAGCGGTTTGAATCGTCCGGACTATTGATTCACGGAGGATCGCCCCCGTCGTGACGTTTGAAGAGACTCTAACCGCAACGATCGAGATGCTGCAGCGTCATGGACGGCTGTCGTATGGTGCATTGCGCCGCCAGTTCGATGTAGACGACGCTTTTGTCAACGATCTTCGCGTCGAACTGGTCGACGTTCGCAAACTCGCGATTACTGAAGGCGATTCCATCCTCGTCTGGACGGGCGAACCGGCGGACGCCGAGCCGAAGCAGGTATCTGCGCTACCGGCGGAAGCGCGCGAGTCGAAAGCGGAGCGACGGCACCTCAGCGTCATGTTTTGCGACCTCGTCGATTCGACGCCATTGGCCGAGCGTTTGGACGTCGAGCAACTGGGCGAACTCTACGAGATCTGGCAAGACGCGTGCGCCGAGGAGATCAAGCGCTTCGGCGGCCACGTGGCCGACTACCGCGGCGACGGCGTCTTCGTCTATTTCGGCTATCCCTCGGCCCAGGAGGACGGCCCGCGACGCGCTATCCGCGCAGCCCTCGACATCCTCGCCATGCTCCCGTCGCTCAACGCGAGATTGCGCGAGAACTACGGCGCGACACTTTCCGTACGAATCGGTATTCACCACGGTCTGGTTCTCTTGAGCGACCTTGGCGGCCGTCACGCGCAGCAGCAGTTTGCATTTGGAGAAACGCCCAATATTGCTGCGCGCGTGCAGAGTCTGGCCGGTCCAAACGAAGTCCTCATTACGGGCGCCGTCTACGCGCTGGCGCGAGGATTTTTCGACGTTGAAGAACTCGGCGAACAAAGCCTGAAGGGCGTGTCGAACGCCGTTGCGGTGTTTCGCGTTGTACGCGAGACGGGTGCCGAAAGCAAGTTAGACGTCGTTCCGCAAGGCGCGCTGACGCCGTTCGTCGCTCGAGGATCGGAGTTCGCAATGCTCAAGCAGCGTTGGGAGCTTGCGGTCGAAGGATACGGTCAAGCATGCTTTTTGAGTGGTGAAGCTGGCATAGGAAAGTCGCGGCTCGCGGGTTCTTTGCGAGAATATGCGTGCGGTCGAGGCGCCAGGAGCATCACGTTTCGTTGCTCTCCTTACAATATGGCCAGTCCGCTGTATCCGGTCATTCATCATATTCAGCGCTCTCTTCAGTTCGCGCTCGACGATCCACCGGAAACCAAGGCCGAAAAGTTGGAGAACGGCTTTGCCGAGTTCGCAACCGCGGAAAGCGATGCCATCGCAATTCTCGGTTCCTTGTTGTCCGTCGAGTTTGCAGACGGTCGCCATGCACTCGCGCCGCACACGCCTGCGCGGCTGCGAGAGCGAACGCTCGAGGTTCTCGTGCTGTGGCTGCTCTGGGAAGCCGAGCGCAGTCCGTTGCTCTTGACGATCGAAGACCTCCATTGGGCCGATCCGTCGACGCTCGAATTCCTCAGCTTCGTGCTGGAGCAGCTGCCATCGTCACGCATATTGACCGCGATGACGTACCGCCCCGAATTTCAACCGCCTTGGCCACAGCGTTCCAATATGACCTCGATTGCGCTCGGGAGATTGACCAACGCGGAATCGGAGTTGCTGCTCTTACGCACGATGCACGACAAAGGCGTTCCATCGGAGGTTACACGCGAGATCATCGGACGCGCCGACGGAATCCCGCTCTTTATAGAAGAGCTTGCCACCATGATCGTCGAGTCCAAATTTGTGCGCGATGAGGGCAGTACCTATGTCATCACCGCACCCGTCGCGCAACTGCCGATTCCGGCAACGCTGCAGGATTCGCTCATGGCACGTCTGGACCGCATTCCGGAGGTGCGCGAAACGGCGCAGCTCGCCGCCGCGCTTGGGCGCGAGTTCTCATTCAAAATGATCCAAGCCGTGTCACCCTTGGACGACGCGGCCCTGCGGACGAACATCAAGAAGCTCATCGATAACGAAGTACTTCAGCAGCGCGGAATTATACCAAACGCCGTTTTCCATTTTCGGCACGCGCTGATCCACGATGCGGCGTACGGTTCGATGCTCAAGGCGACGCGTCAGCAGTACCATCGCAGAATCGTCACAGTGGTAGAGGAGCGCTTTCCTCAGCTGCTGGAGACGCAGCCCGAAGTCGCTGCACGTCATTATACCGAAGCGGGGATGATCGATCGCGCAATCACACAGTGGCGCACGGCAGGTGAGCGCGCCCTGCAGCGCTGTGCGAACCACGAGGCGCTGAGCGATCTCGATCGCGGGCTGGAATTACTGCGGACAACGGCGGACTCGCCCGAAAAACTTCATCAAGAGGTGCTCTTCGAGATTTCGCGGGGCGCGGCGTTGCTCATTACGCGAGGGCAAGCCTCGAGCGAAGTCGAGCATGCATATGCGCGCGCGTTGGAACTGAGCGAAGCATTGGGCGATACGCGTGAACGTTGGCTGATTCTCTTTGGACTCTGCCGCTACTACATGGCACGGTCGGTCCTCAAAGCAACGCACGAAATTTCGACCCAATTGATTGCACTCGCGGAGCGCCTGGGCGATCCTATTCTGTTGCTTGGCGGACGTATGGCGCTCGGATTCACGCTGTACCACATGGGCGAGCTCACCGAGGCGTTGCGGTTGGTCGAGGAAGGATACGCTGCGTACGAACAGCTCTCGCACGAAGATCGAGAATCGGCAATGTTCTTCATCGGGCAGAATCCCGGCATGGGGTGCCAGTTTTGCGCCGCGTTCGTCTTCTGGCTCATCGCGAAGCCCGAAGAATCGCTCGTGCGTCAGACGCTTGCGTTTTCGATCGCGCGAGAGCTCGATTCACCATTTCAGACCGCTACAGCTCTGTCGTGGGAAGCGATTCTCTACCATCTTCGAGGCGACATCGATGCCGAGTTGGAAGCGGCACAGGCCGCCCTTGCGCTTGCCGAGGAGCACGGTTTTCCGCTGTGGACCGCTGTCGGACGCCTACAATGTGGTGCGGCGCTCGCCATCTGCGGCGGCGCTGAAACTGCGTTGGAACTCGTTCGTTCGGGTGTCGCTCTCATCGAAGAACAGGGCCACTTGATATTCAAGACGCGTGCGTACGCGCTTCTTACCGAGGCGTGCCTCTATGCCGATCACGTCGACGAGGGACTGGCGGCCGCGCGGCGCGGTTTGACGACTGTTACCGAATGCGGCGAACGATGGTGGGAAGCAGAACTCCATCGCCTTCTCGGCGAGTTGCTTCTCAAGACGGATCCGCCCGACGTCGCCGGCGCCGAGCGATCTTTTCACGAGGCCCTCGCGATTGCGCGACGCGCCTCTATTCGCGCTTTTGAACTTCGCGCCCAAGCGAGCATCGAGAAAGCTGGTACATATGGGATATCGCAAGAGTCCACGGCGGATTGAGAAAGAACGTAAAGTCGCGCGCTGGCGTGAGCTTCCCGAGGCAGCGTTCGTGCGTTTCGGCGCTCCACGAGAAGCGCTGGCAGAACTCGAATTGGCATTGGTGGGCAAGATCGTGTTGCCGGACATGCCCGAGTACAATCAGGACCGGCAAGAATCGAATCCGCGCTTTCAAGCCTATCCGCAGATCATCGTATACTGCGCGGTCGCGAGTGACGTCGCGCTGTGCCTCCTGTTTGCCCAACAGAACGGTCTATGGATTGCCGTTCGCAGCGGCGGCCATAGCACTGCCGGCTTTTCGGTAAACAGCGGCATTGTGATCGACACGAGCTGGATGAGCTTCGTTTCGGTCAACACGGCGCGAATGGTGGCTTTCGTGGGCCCCGGAACCGATTTCGATACGCTCAACGCCGAACTCGATCAATACGCGCTCCACGTCCCGAGCGGCGCATGCGGAAACGTTTGTGTCGCAGGTTTCATGCAAGGCGGTGGCTATGGCTACACGTCACGAAAATTCGGGATGAATTGCGACAACGTCGTAGGAGTGACGGTAATGCTGTACGACACCAGCATCGTGCAGGCGACTGCCGATGTGAACAGCGATCTTTTTTGGGCGGTACGGGGCGGCACGGGAGGTAACTTCGGCGTGCTGCTCCAGGTCACGTTTCAGCTCTACGATCTTCCGTCGGTTTGGGCGTGGGCGATTTCTTGGAATATCGGCGATGCGCCCGCAGCGCTGGTCGAGATGCAAACCAACTACATGAGCACCGGCGCGCCGCCGGATCTCGGTTATATGGTCAATGTCGGGATGGACCCGACCAATGCTCCGGTGCTTTTGGTGCAGGGAATGTTTACAGGCAGCGCGGCCGACGGGAAAGCCGCGCTGTCTTCGCTCCTGAGCCTTGGCAGTGCGCAACTCGTCGTCGATCAAAGCGGCCTTTATGGCGCGATGGATTCGTATTTGGACGATCACCCCTACGTTATACCAAATCCACCAGACGGGGCATTGGAAGACAAGCAATCCGGATACGTCGCTACGCCGATCACTGCGAGCGCGTGGACGCAGATCATTCAGTATTATCTCACGACGCAAAGCGTGTCCAATACGATCGTATTGGAACCGTACGGCGGCGCCATAAACGCGTATCCCACAGCGGATAGCGCTTTCATTCACCGCACGGCCGACATGAATTTCTTTGTGGACGTCTTCTGGACGCCAAATCAGAATGGGCAAGCAATAATACAATGGCTCAACGGCTTCATGGAGCTGATGAATCCGTATTTCAACGGCGAGATGTACCAAAACTATCCACGCGACATCGAATACGATTATCGCGCGATGTATTGGGGCACGGCGTTTGACCAGCTTCTTGCCATCAAACAAAAATACGATCCGAACAACGTGTTCCGGTATGCGCAGAGCATTTCACCCTATCCCACCGCGGTCCAAACGCCGTCGAGCGCACCCAGAATTGCACAAAGCCCCATCGCCTACGATCGCCATCCCAAACGCTGACGCCCTTCTAGAACAAAAAGGATGGCGATTTGAACGTTCGTTCAGATGGGGATCGGGCCGGCCTCGGAGCCTTCGATGAATTGTTGGACGATCGGGTTGGCGGAGCGTTTGATCTCGTCGCAACTACCGTAGGCGATAATGGCGCCTTCGAAAAGCATCGCCACATAATCGGCCATCATGAAAATCGATTGGAGGTCATGAGAGATGACGACTGCCGTGCCGTTGAGCTTCTTGCGCAATCGCACGATCGTGTCGGTTATTAAATGCGTAACGATCGGATCCAGTCCGGTCGTCGGTTCATCGTAGAGAATCAATTCCGGGCGAGTGACGATGGCGCGAGCGAATCCCGCGCGCTTGAGCATTCCGCCCGAAAGCTCACTCGGAAGACTGTCGTACGTATGCGCAAGTCCCACGCTGTCCAACGCGTCGACGACGATTTGGCGAATTTCGCGGTCCGGCAAGTGTGTATGCTCTCGCAGCGGCAGAGCGACGTTCTCGCCGATCGTCATGCTATCGAGCAGGGCAGCGAATTGAAACGAGAGGCTGACCTTACGCCGGATCTCGTTGAGTTCCGATTCCGGCATGTGGCAGATGTCCTTTTCGCGGATGTACACATGTCCTTCGTCCGGTTTGCGCAGCCCGTCCAACAAGCGAAGAATCGTTGATTTTCCGGCCCCCGATAAACCGATGATGCACGTGATCGCGCCTTCGACGATGTCGAGACTGCAGCTTTTTAGCACGACCTTCTCACCGTAGAACAGCGAGACGTCGTCCAGGCGCGAAATCACCCTGGTCATCAGCGCGAACCGAACAACACGAACGAGAGCAGAAAGTTCGACACGAAAATCGCGATGATCGAGATGACGACGGCTCCGGTCGTCGCTTTGCCGACGCCGGCTGCACCGCCGCGCGTTGAAAGGCCTTGATACGATCCCACGAGCGATATGATCAACGCAAAGACGACCGCTTTGACCAAGCCCTTGAGCACATCGTCGAAGCCGACGGCTTGCCGCGCCGACGCGATAAACGTGTCGGTCGAAATGTGCGCATAGGTCTGCGCGATCCACATGCCGCCGCCGATCGAAACGACATCGGCGAATATTGTCAAGAGCGGCAGCATGACAAGCATCGCGAGCACGCGCGGTACGACGAGAAACCGCGCAGGTTCGAGGCCCATGGATGTGAGGGCTTCGATTTGCTCGGTGACGACCATCGAACCGATTTCGGCAGCGATCGCCGATCCGACACGCCCGGCTACCACGACCGCCGTCAACATCGGCCCAAGTTCACGGACGGACGCAAAGGCGACGGCGCCGCCCACCAAGTTGCCGACGCCGAACTGCACCGCCTGCACGGCCGATTCGAGCGAGATCACCATGCCGGTGAAGAGCGACGTCAAGAGGACGATCGAGGTCGATTGAAGGCCGAGGAAATAGCACTGGTTGATCGTTTCGACGAATCGAATGTGCAGTCGCACCAAAAACGACGTGGAATCGGCGGCAAGCGTCGTTAAACCACCAGCATATTCGAAAAACCCGACGGTTGCGCGACCGAAGCGGTCCAAGATCTTCATGAGGCGGATGTTTCCAGGGCGCCGGCGTCGGCGAGGACTGATTGCGTTGCTTCGATACGCTTTAACGCAACACCACGTTCGGCGTTCAAATTAAACTGTACCTGATTGACATGTTCGAGCCGGCGATCGACGTCGCGAAGATGCCCGCGCGCCTCTTTTTCGAATCCCGCGAAATACGACGTGACGGCACGAAGGTAGCGCCGGCGTTCGCTCTCTTCGACCTCACCTTTGCGCAGCAAGTCTTGCGCTCGCAGCTGCGCCTGCTTCATCGCGCGATCCGTGATGTGGAACGCGCCAACGCGCGCGACGAGTTCCGAAAAACGATCGTCAACCGGCACGCGAGACTACCGGGATGCCTGCATTTTGCAGCACGGCGATCTGTTGATCGAAGAGCCGGCGTATTCCGCTCTCCGCCAGTTCCAACAAGCGATCGAGCTCAGAACGCGTAAACGGTGCGGCCTCAGCAGTGCCCTGCAACTCGACGAATCGTCCCGCATCGGTCATAAAGACGTTCATGTCCGTATGCGCTTGGCTATCTTCGACGTATGCCAAGTCGAGCAGCGGTGAACCGTTCACGATGCCGACGCTCGTTGCGGCGACCATGCCCAAGAGCGGCCATTTCGACGAAGCGTTGTAAGCGCCGGTCTGCGCGAGCGCTAATGCCAACGCGACGTAGGCGCCGGTTACCGACGCGGTTCTCGTTCCGCCATCGGCCTGGAGAACGTCGCAGTCGATCCATACAGTGCGCTCGCCGAGTTTTGCCATGTCCGTCACGGCGCGCAGAGCGCGGCCGATGATGCGCTGTATTTCATGCGTACGTCCGCCGATGCGGCCTTTTGAAGCCTCACGCTGCGTGCGGTCTTGCGTCGCTCGCGGCAACATCGAATACTCCGCGGTGACCCACCCGACGCCGCGCCCTTTCATCCATTGCGGCACCTTGTCGTCGATCGACGCAGCGCATAGCACGCGCGTGTTGCCGACGCTAATCAAGGCACTACCTTCGGCATACTTGAGAAAGCCCGGCTCGATTGAGACCGGGCGAAGTTCATCGGGGCGCCGCCCGTCGCTACGGATCATACGGAGCAATACTCCGGCGCGTCGAGATCGACCTCGCCGCAGCGTGCCGGATTGTTCTAGCGGCTCTTCGGAGGGGCGCTTTGCATCTCTGCAACCAGACGCGCGCGTTCGGCGCGAAGCGACGTCAGCTCTTGGACGAGTGTCCGCGCATCGAGCGCATTCCAGTCATGCAATTGCGAAAATCGCGTATGGAGATCGCGGTCGGCTTGTTCGAACGCTGCAGCGTTCTGCAAGGAACTGCCGCGGGACGGTACCGCCTCGGCGCGGGCAACGACGGCGGCATTTGGTTGTGGAATCGACCGCAACGCGGAGGCTCGCAACTGCAGATCGCGGCGCAACGACGTGAGCTGACGGGAGGCTTCCCGGTCCAGCGTGACTTCGAAGGACGATAACGTAGCCTGGTCGACGTTACGTTGTGCGGCGACGGCGGCGTTGTCTTGGGAATCGAGCGCCACGAGTCGCGACTGGAGCGCACGGCGATCAGATGGAGTGAGATGAAGCGTGTGCAATCGCAACTGGAGGCGAAGCCGTTCTCCCGCGTGAGCCCGATCGAATTGGTATGCGACGGTCGATTCCTTTTCACGCATCTGCGCTTCACGGAGTGCGAGTGCTCGTTGAGTACGCAGCTGCAGGGCTTGGCGGTATTGCGCAATTGCGCTCTCCACCGGGACATTTTGCGAAATGGCGGGTTCCGCGCGCCGTGTCCCAGGGGGTGTCACGCGCACGCCGCGTGCATGTGCGGCAGCGTTACTCAGTTGTGCGTGAATCGCATCGCTGCCCCGCGCGATCGTTAGGCCGGCGTCGCTCAAGGAACCCGAGCGCGCTTGCTCGAGGGTCGCGATGTCGCGATCGATCTGCGCGAGCACCTTGCGAGCATCGACGCTCGGCGGCGCAGCATGCCGGGACGGCTCAGCGGCGTTTCCAGCGCATGCCGCGCACGACATCAATGCGAGAATACCGAGTGCGCGTTTCATGGTATCTTCTTCTTCACAACGTTGTTCTTAACTTTGAACGGGAACTTGTGTTGTAGTTTGAAGTCGACGCCGTTTGCACCGGTATCCATGGGCATCGTCGCCGTGTTTCCGTAGCCGTCCTGGAGTGATTCCATCGCGGTCGGCTCCTCGAGTCCGAGCAGCGTCGCGCCTTGGGTGTTATAGAAGGCGACGGAATACTGCGTCGCATCGGTTGGGTGCGCTTGCAGCGTCAAACTCTGCCGTCGCGGTTCGTTGAATGTGTCGGCGAAGATCAAGCTCATCGTTTTGCCGAACGCCTTGACGGCGTTGAGGCCCATGCCGCCTTGCAGGTCGTTCGTGATCTGTAGGTTTGCGAGTCCAAGAGCGCCCCCGGCAGCAACGTCGAACGGTTCAAGCAGATTGCGCGTGAAGAGCTCGTTGAGTTGGCCGGTCGCCATCTGCGATACGGCGCCGCCGCCAGTGCCATGCGGTTGACCGGTGCTCGCCACGCCTTGAACGGCACCGAGCGCTTGCGCATTGACGAGAAGGCCCAAAATCTGTGAACGATCGTATTGCGGCGTCGACGCGAGTGCGAGATTCAAACCCGTAGCAGGACCGGTAACGTGCAATGCAACGTCGGTTGCCGGATCATCAATATGGGTCGTCGCGACCGCATCGACGTCAGGAATGATGCCGTTCGATGGATCGAAGCTGACCGTTCCAGACTGAATCCTGAACGTCCGCAAGAAGCTAACCGTGCCGCCCGTCGACGTAAAGGCGCCGGAGAGCGACGGCGACGCAAGCGTGCCGGCTACGTCGACGAAGCCCTCGGCTCCGACGTCGACGTTCGGGCTTTGCACGCGAACGTCGCGACCCGCCACGACGTGCAAGCCGAGCCCTACATCGGGCGGCGTAACGCTTGGCGCATTGGCCGGCTTGGGATTGTAGAGCGCGGTAAGCGGAATGCGCGCCGAATCGGTCGCGACGGTTCCAGTAAGCATCGTGTGCGTTCCCGGAACCTTCGTCACGTGCAGGTCTCCGTCGAAGCGTCCCTTGATATATTGCGGTGCATCGATTCGGGCATTGTTTGCTCGCGCATTCAGCTGCATCGCTACCCGCGAAGCGTCGTGGACGTCGGGAATGGATGCACGTCCGTCGGCGTCGATCGTCCCTCCGCCGACACTCGCGTGCGTGTTCCGAAGCGTAGCCGACGTCCCGGCAAGTGCAATCTGCGCGCCGATGTTTTGAATTGGAATCGTCTCCTGCGGACCGGAGAAAGAGCCGTTCGCAAACGTGAGCAGTCCGCCGAGTTGCGGTGCATGCACGGTGCCTCGTGCGGTAATGCGACCGTCAAGTCGACCTGTGAGGTGCGTTCCGGAGGGCAGCAAAGCGGCGACGTTCGACGTCTCGATGTCGTCGGCCGTCACGTCGACGGCGATCGGACGATTTCGCGGATCGATTTGCATCGGTGAAAGGGCGATCGGTAGCGACCCGTTGAGCAACAACCGTCCGCGCTGCAGATTGATTTGGGTGCGCGCTAACGCAATGCTACGGTTGTCGGCGCGTGCTTCGCCGGAGACGTGAGGAACCGTAAAACGTCCGTAGCGTAACTGCGTCCCAGCAAAACGGTCCGTCAACTGCGGATTCGCGCGTGTTCCGCGTATCGTCAGCGCCATGCCGGCCGCGCCACTGGCGTCGATCGCTTTTCCGCTGATCGTGCGCGCCAAGGCACCGACGTCATTCGTGTGTGCATTGAACGCGAGCGCCAGCGGGTCCGCGGTGCGCAGTCCGAACGTTCCCGAACCGCTTACTGCGGCGTGCGGCACATTGAGGTTCAGAGCGTGTAGCACTCCGCGGTTTCCATCGAGCGTAGCAGCGAGGTCGAGCCGCTCAACGGGAATGCGCTCCACGCTCCCGTCGTGCGCGTGCGCATGAAGCGTGCCGCGCAACATCGGGAAACGGCCCGCCAGCGTCGCATCCGCGTCGGCGAATCCGGCGATGGGCATGGCGTGTCCGCTCATCGCGATCCAGTTGCCGACATTTACGTCGCGGGCGCGAATCGCCATGCCTGCGATGCCGCCCGATGTGGTTATCGCGCCGTGGGCGTGGACGTTCCCATTAGGACCGCCAAAGGCGAGTGTCGTTGCAACGTCATTGCCCGCCGTGTGCCAGCTGGCAGTCGCCGCGCCAAGACTGAAGTTGCGCACCTGCGCTGCGTGTAACGCGACGTTCCCGTTGGTTACGATCGAGCGGCCATGAAGAGATGCATCGGCGATAATGCTGCCTGTTCCGCCAAGCATGTCGCCTTGATCGAAGAAATCATTGAAATCGGCAAGGTTGGCGCGAGGCGCTCGAATCGCCACTTGTTGTTGCGATAGTGAAAATGCACCGTTGAAGCCGACGTTCGTCGTGCCCACCCCCACGAACCCGTCACGAACATCGAGTGCCGAGGGCGTTCCCGCAATCGTTGCATCGAAAGCGTGGAACGGCAGGCCGTTTACCGCACCTTCGGGCGCGTGAACCGTGCCGTGTATCGATGGCTCAGATCCCGATCCGCCGATCCGCACGTGCGCTTCGCCGCTACCTTCCAGAAGGCGCGAGCTACGCGGTTGTACGAGCGCCACAACCGATGAAAGATCGGCAGCATGAACGTTTGCGCGAACGTCATAACGCGGTGTGCCGGTCGTAAGATTTGCGATCGATCCGCGCGCGTGGAGGAACGTCCCGCCCGACGAGGCCGCCGCGTCGCGTACGGTCACGGTTCCATTTTGATACGTCAGCATTGCGGTCGCGACGGCGCGAAGCGCGCCGATTCCCGAGGCGTCCATGGCCAGTGCTAGGCCGCGATGGGGGCCCTCGCCGAAACGCGCATCCGCTTGTGCGATCGTCGTAAACGGCGTGCGCACGTCGTGCAACCGCGTCCATCCGCCCGCGTGGATTGCTCCGCGATCGTATGAGCCGGAGATACGACCGTCGAGCGTAGCCGCAAGCTGCGGCATCGCAACGCCGAAGTGCGAGGCGTCGGCTAACGCATCGATTCGCCGGTGTGGTTTATCGACGAACGCCATCGCATAGAGTGACGAACCGCCACCGCGTTGGATCTCGAGCGGCCCAACCGTCCCGACGCCGTTTCCGTTGACGTCGAACAATCCAACGACGGATTCACGCGCGTTGCGGCCGGTAACGATCCCGCGACCATCGACCGTTCGCAAAGTATCGCTCGTTGCCAATATCGAGGCTTCAATCGGAAGACCGGGTGCGATCGCGCTCGCGTACGGGATCGTGTTTGCAGGGGATTCGATACCGGCAAGAACCTCGAGCGCGCGTGGCGCAGCATGAAGTGCAGCTTTACCCCGTGCGCGCATCGCTATACCGAGATAGCGCGTTTGGAAATCGACGATATCTGCTTCTTGACCGTCGAACGCGATCACGCCACGGGACCGGTCGAGTGTCGCATTTGCGTAGTGCACGCGTGGAGACTGGAGACCGATCAAGATCAGTGGCTTCGAAGGCCGGCCTTCAACCACCACGTTCAGCGAGGCGTGGCCCGAAACCGGCAACGATGAAGATTGTGCCAAAACCGTCCGCAGATCATGTAAATCGCCGTTTCCCGCGACGGTGAGCCGGAAGTTTGGATCGCTGAGGTGATAGATGCCGCCGCCGAGGCGTACCGGTACGCCGGCGATCGTTGCGTCAAGGCGCTGCAGCAACAATCCGTCGCCGTAGACGGCCAGTTCACCGTGCGCGTCGCGAAGCGGCTTGCGCAGTCCGCCGATGGCGATTCGCGCACGATCTAAACGTGCGGTGACATCGACATGTTCATCGATCGAACCGCCGGCAGATGGCAGGCCGACAATCGCTGCGTCGACGTTACGGAGTGAGCCGCCCACGACATGGAAGCTTGGCGAATTTACTGCGACGTCAACGATGTGCGCGATCGGCAGTTCCGGCACGCTCCAACGCTGCATTCCGTATCCGGCGCGCGCGTCGATCGTCCCAGACCCGTGAAGAGGGTACTGCTGTCCTGCTTCGTCGTATGCAAGCCCCGCGCGGTACGTGGTTCGTGCATTGGTCGCGACGTTCATCACGGCGTTGATCTTGCGAACGACCAGATGCCGCGCGCTGGGGACGCCCTGCGCTTGATCGAAAACGTCCAGCGAACCGTTACGGACGATACCGTCGAAAATCAACGGCGTGGTTGAGGGCGCGGCGTTCTGCTGCTGTTGCGGAAGCGCGACGTTCCATGTTCCGTCTTTGTGGCGAATGAGCGTAATCTGCGGGCGTTCCAGGTCGAACGACGCGATGCCATACTGACGCACGCCGCGCAATGCATCCCAAATGGAATACCGCGCCTGGACTGAGGCGACGGAGAGAACCGGCTCCCCCCGGCTGTCGGTGATACGAACGTTCTCTCCGGCGGCATGATCCGGCGTAATCGCCAGCCGGTCGTAGGTCAAGCCGTATCCAGCAGCCCGCAATGCGATGCCCGCCGCACCGCGCGCAATCGGTTGGAAACCCAATGCAACAATAGCGATGAGTGCAAGGCAAGCTATCGCTATGCCGATTGCCAGGGGGTGCCGTCGTCCGCTCATGACATGGTTTTTCCCCACATCAGAGCACGGAGGGCAGCCTACCGACGCCTCGTTTGCGGCCAAAAGGCCGCAGGACGGCTATTCTACGGTGACGGTTTTTGCGAGATTGCGCGGTTGATCGACGTCTTTGCCTTCGATGTCGGCGATGTGGTAGGCGAGCAACTGCAGTGGAATCACGTTGACGATCGGTGAGAGCAATTCATCGACCTTCGGTACCCAAAAAACATAGTCCGCAACGTCGGCTGCTTCTTCATCACCGTGGTTTGCAACCACGATGATCGGTGCCTCGCGCGCTTTCGACTCCATCAAGTTCGAGAGAATCTTGTCGCGGACGCGTCCATCGGTCATCACCCCGATGACCGGCGTTTCGGTGTCGAGCAGGGCGATGGGGCCGTGCTTCATCTCGCCCGCTGCATAGCCCTCGGCGTGAATATAGCTGATCTCTTTGAGCTTTAACGCGCCTTCCAATGCCGTTGGGAAGTTGATGTAGCGGCCGATGAACAAGCAACTGCGCATCTTGCGAATCTTGCGGGCAACGTCACGGATGTAGCTCGACGTATTGAGGATGACGTCGACGGAGGCCGGAAGCAGCTTCGTGTTTTCGCCGATTTCCTTGAGACGCGCCGGATCGACCGTACCCCGCACCTTCGCAAGATAGAGCGAAAAGAGCGTCATGGCGGTCACTTGCGAGACGTAGGTCTTCGTCGCAGCAACGCCGATTTCTGGGCCGCCGCGCGTATAGAGCGTTCCATCGGCGATACGCGTCAGATGTGAGCCGAGCACGTTGCAGATACCGAGAATCGTCGTACCGGCATCTTTGGCGATGCGCACGGCTTCGATCGTGTCGGCCGTTTCACCCGACTGCGACATCGCAATCACGAGCGCCGTCGGATCGATCACGGGATCACCGTAACGGAACTCGCTCGCGAGTTCCATTTCCACGGGCAGCTTCACCAGCGAACGGAGCAAGTACATGCCGACCATGCCCGCATGATAGGCGGTGCCGCACCCGGTGATGGCGATCTTCGAAACTCCGGCGAGTGCCTTCTCCACGGTAGCGCCGATCTCGGCGCCTAAGTGCACCGCGCCATCTTCGTCGATACGTCCGGCGAGCGTCTCTTTGATGACGTTGGGCTGCTCGAAGATCTCCTTCAGCATGAAGTGCTTGTAGCCGCTCTTCTCCGCGGAGGTCGCGTCCCAGGTCACGTGCGTCACGTCGCGGTGAATCGGCGTGCCGTCGTAGCGCGTCAAGGTGTATCCATCGCGTGCCACCACGACCATCTCGCCTTCTTGCAAAATGATCTCTTTACGTGTGTACGGCAAAATCGCGGGCGTATCCGAAGCGACGTACATTTCACCGTCGCCAATACCGACGACGAGCGGGCTTGCCCCATTGCGCGCGAAAATCAACTGCTCCGGGTCATCGCTCGAAATGACACCGAGCGCGTACGCGCCGACGACTTCGGAGAGCGTCTTTCGCACGGCTGCGACGATGTCGCCATCGTAGTGCAGTTCGATCAGATGCGCGAGAACTTCGGTGTCCGTTTCGCTTTTGAAAACATGGCCCAACTCGAGAAGTTTTGCGCGAAGATGAGCATAGTTCTCGATGATGCCGTTATGAACGACGGCGATGTTGCCGCTGCAATCCATGTGCGGGTGAGCGTTTGCGTCGTTGGGCCGCCCGTGCGTTGCCCAGCGGGTGTGGCCGAGCCCGACTTTGCCGGCGATCCGCCCGCCGTTTTTCAAGCGGTCGGCAAGGCGCGACAGCTTTCCCTCGGCTTTTGTGCCGGTCAGCGCACCGCCGGCGTCAATGACGGCGATACCGGCGCTGTCGTAGCCACGATACTCCAAACGCGAAAGCGAATCGAGAATAATCGGTACGCTATCACGCTCGCCGATATAACCAACGATCCCGCACATCCTATGACTCTCCCTATGATGCAGTCCCGGCAAATATCCGTAGATTCAGGCCCAAGGGTCTGAATCTGTCTACTTTATACCCTCTTTGGTGCGGTGGTACTCGATGTACCCTTCGGCGATCTCGTCGAGCGCGATTGAGACGGGCTTGTTCGGATTGATGTCGTCTTTTTCGACGAGCGGCTCGCTCGCAAAGTATTCGCGGCGATCGGAGGGAGCCAGTTGCTGTACGCGGATCCAGTTGTTCAACTGGCGGGCGCGCTTGGTCACGATGTTCACGAGGCTGAACTTGGAGTCGGCATGCTTGAGCAGCACATCCAAATCGCCAAATACGGTCTTACTCAAGGTAATAAAAGTCCTATGTTAGCTCGACGTTCTTGAGAGAATCGTCGCTGTAGCGGTGGATTCTGAAGCGCTCCGCCTGCAGAACCGCCTGGAGGTCACGGATGGCATCTTCGGAGCGGCCTTGCTCGTTGATCACGATATAGTCGAAGTCCCGAATGAACTTCATTTCTTGATGAGCGATCTCAAGGCGCCTGGCAATCTCCTCGTTCGTCTCTGTGCGCCTCGCCAGCAGACGCTCGCGCAGGTGCGAAAACCGGTCCGGCACCAGAAAGATCAGCACCGCGTCGGGATACGCCGACTTTATGGCGAGCGCGCCGTTGACTTCCGGCTTCATGATCAAGTCATAGCCTTCGGTCAGGGTCTGCACGACGTAGTCACGCGGCGTTCCGTAGAGGTTGCCGTTGTATTCCCGCCACTCGAGAAATCCGTTCGCAGCGCGGACGCTTTCGAACTTTTCGCGAGCGACGAAGAAGTAATGTTCGCCATGGCGTTCGCCGGGACGGGGGTCCCGGGTCGTGGCCGAAACGGAGTAGTGCACTCTCGGCATCCGCGCCCGCAACGCGTCTACCAGCGTATCTTTGCCGGCCCCGGACGGACCTGAAACGACAAAAAGCAGCCCCGGGCCGGTGATCACGCGAACTCCTCTGGCGAGCAAAGCATGTTCAGTTCACACAATGGGGGGAGGACACCTCGTTAGAGCACGCTCCTCAGCCTCAATCTTAGCGGAAGGTGCACGCCGTCATCCCGAATCACGTGGGTCCTGCTCGTCTTGGGCGTCTACCACGGCGAGCGGGTAGCGATCCTGTTGCCCAACGTCCGGGCTTTCCCGGGGCGTAGTTTAGCTAGCCTACAGTGAATGAGGGAGAACGATGTTCACGGATTGGGCCATGGTGCGACGGATAGCATTTGAAATCGAAACGCGATTTCGAGGCGCTAAAGTGCAGGACGCGGGGCTTTTGCCCGATGGACGGCCCGCGATCGTGCTGCGTTCCCGCAGCGAAACGTACGTCATCTGCATCGACATCTTCGGATCTCCTCCGCTCGTTACGGTCGAGAATGGCGATCTGCCGATCGCAAGTGAACCGGGATTCATTCGTGCCGCATCAGGCGCGTTGCGTGGAAGTGCGCTGCTTTCGGCGCGAACGCGAAAGGGAGATCGCCTGATGCGTCTGACGTTTGGAACCCGCTCACGCTTCGGTGTCGGCGATGAAACGGATCTGTACATCGAGCTTGTGCCGCGCTTCGGCAACGTCGTCCTCGTAAAGAACGGGAGCGTCGTTGCGGCAGTGAAAGAATTTTCTCTCGCGCAAAACGGAATGCGTGCGGTCGAAGCAGGGATGCCGTATCAGCCGCCGCCGGCCGTTGAGCGACCGTTGCTCGGCGATATCGCACCGGAACTGCTGGACGGCGACGCATTGATGCGCTCGCCCGTGGTCGTGTACGGGCGCGGCGAGGCGATCGACCAAGCATACCTGGTTCCGCTATCGCGTTTCGACGGGTGCGATGCACGACGCGAGTCGTCGTTACTCGATGTGTTGGGCCAGTATCGAGAGCAAAGAGCCGGAAGCGGCGAGCGCCGCCGCACGGCTGAACGCCGGCACGCGATGGTGAAACGTCTGGACGATCGGGAGCGAAAAATCGACGGTGAACTCCAGTCGATCGCCGCGAAGCGCGCCAAGGCCGAACTCCGGGAAGAATTGCGTGAGCGGGGCCAAGCGGTGTACGCGACGCTTCACGAAGTCAACGACGAACGCCGGCGCGAGGAAGAGAAAGAACGCGCCGGCAAACTCTTTGCGGAATACAAAAAACTTGGCTCCGCCATTCCGCACCTCGAGGAGCGCGAAACGGTTCTTCGATCGTTGCGCCGAGCCGTTGAAGAACTCCGTTGGGAGACGGAACGAGCCGACGATTCCGACCTTGACGATGTTGCATCGGCCATTTCCCATCTCGAGCCGCGAACGCAGCGACGTAGCGCTCCGGAGCGCAAGCGGAAGCGCGCTCCGCTGGAGTATCACACGGCGAGCGGCTCGCGGATTCTCGTCGGCCGCTCACCCAGCGAGAACGCTGACCTCACCTTTCGCGTTGCGCGGCCGAACGATCTGTGGTTTCACGCGCAGAACATCCCCGGTGCGCATGTGATTCTGCAGCGCGACGATCGCGAAGCTCCGTCGCAGGAAGACATTGCACGCGCTGCCGCCCTGGCGGCCACGTACTCGAAAGCAAAGAGTTCGGGCAAGGTTCCCATCGATTATACGCAGCGCAAATACGTACGGGCACAACGCAATGCACCGCCCGGCCTCGTTTGGTACACGAATCCGAGGACGATTATGGCGGAGCCGGATGTTACATTGGCTCATTCTGGGTATAAGTAGCTCATTCCGAAAGAGCGCCGTTTCGACACAACCAGCAACCTAACAGCACGTTCGAAGCGGCCGGCGTAAAACAGAAGGGACGGCGAGAAAGCACCGTCCCTTCTGTCGTTGTACTATTTTTGCGTTGAATGCGGTGGCGGATCGCTTGCTGGGAATGAGTCCGCATCGGTCTTGTCATGACCACCGAGCGATTCGCTTGTTTTCTCCGCGCGTTCTTGCTGTCGCAACATCTCGCGGTCCTTTTGCTCCGCGTCTGCAGCGATCTCGCCGCGGGTCGGCTTCGTTTCGGTCGCTTTGTCCATTTCAACGTTGTACCCGAGCGTCGCCGAACTTCAGCTTGCTTTTACGGTAGACGATCCTCGCAGGCGCTCCAGTTGACGTTGGCAAGGAACGCTTCGATATATTTGCCTTTGTCTGCAGGCTTGTAGTCGCGGAACCAAGCGTGCTCCCAAAGATCCATAACGACGATCGGTTCGCATCCTGCCAAATTGTTGAGGTTATGATCGCCGATCCACACGTTGACGATCTGCTTTCCGACTGGATCGTGATAGGCGACCGCCCAGCCGATACCGCGCATGCCTCCGACCGCGGCGAAGTCCTTCTTCCACGCGTCGAAGCCGCCGTATTGTTCACCGAGGACATCGTAGAGCCGGCCGGAGGTGAGCGTGCCCGCGTCTTTTTTCATATTGTCGAAGTAATATTCGTGGAGCCGCATGCCATCGAATTCCCAACCCAAACGGCGCACGAGCTCAGCATACGCGGGATCGGCACCCGAAGCTTTTCCGGCTTGGCGCAGTTCGGTGATGCGCTCGTTCAAGGTATTCGTGTTTTTCACGTAGCCTTCGTACAGGCCGAAGTGTATCTGCAGCGTTTCGTCGGAAATGCCTTGCAAGCCCGAGAGCTCCCACTTCTTCGCCGTATAGACGTTCATGAACCCTTTCACTTTCTAACATGACGATTGTGCCTTCGTCGGATTGACGACTCTAGACGAAACTCCCTTCGGCTTACGGCATCACGGGTCTGGAACGAGCACGATTTTTCCGATGTGTTCACTCGATTCCAAGCGTTCGTGTGCCTTCACCGCGTCCGCGAACGTAAATACGGAATCGACGATTGGGACGATCGGATCGCGCGCCGTTAGCCGCGGCCAAATGTCTTTTCGCAAGCCGTTCGCAATAGCGGCCTTTTCATCGTTCGTACGCGGTCGAAGGCTCGATCCGAGAATCGTCGCTCGACGTTGCAGCAAGAAACGCAGGTCGATCGTCGCCGTGGCACCCCCCGCCGTCGCGATGCAAGCGATTCGTCCGTCGATGGCGATGCACTGCAGATCGCGATTCAGATACTCTCCGCCGACGATATCGAGAATCACGTCGGCACCTTTACCCTGCGTGTACGTTCGAACCCCTTGGACAAAGTCTACTTCGTGGTAATTGATTGCGGCTTCCGCGCCAAGGTCGACGACGGCGTCGCACTTTTTCTTCGATCCCGCGGTCGCGATGACGCGCGCTCCGGATGCTAGCGCAAACATGATCGCCGTCGTTCCGATCCCACTGGTCCCGCCGTGAACGAGCAACAATTCGCCTTCGTGCAAGCGCGCACGTACGAGCAGATTGTCGTAGACGGTGAACGCGTTCTCCGGTAACGTTGCGCCGTCGATGAAAGACCATTCTTGCGGAAGCGGCAGAACGCAGCCGGCGCTCACCGCGACATATTGCGCGTATCCTCCTCCGTTGACGAGCGCAACCACGCGATCCCCCCTGCGCCATCCCGTGACGGCGCTCCCGGCGTCCACGATCGTTCCCGAGACTTCAAGTCCAAGGATCGGTGACGCGCTTGCCGGAGGTGGGTAGAGTCCGCGTCGTTGCAGCGAGTCGGCGCGCGAAACGCCCGCGGCTTCCACTTCGATCAGGACTTCGTTCGGACCGAAGTCGGGGACCGGCCCTTGCACGACCTGCAAGACCGCGGGCTCGCCGGGTTTTTCGAACGTTACGTACTTCATCGACGTCATTGAGGCGCTTTCGTCAAGAACATCGCGTCACCGAACGAAAAAAAGCGGTACCGCTCTTCGACGGCGATCCGATACGCATGCAAGATTCGCTCGTAACCGGCAAACGCACTTACAAGAACGAGCAACGTCGACTGAGGGAGATGAAAATTCGTGATCATCGCGTCGACGACCGCAAACGAAAAGCCCGGCCGGATAAAGATATGCGTTATGCCCTCACCGGGAACGACTGCGCCACGCGACGCTGCACACCCTTCGAGTGCTCGTACAACCGTAGTGCCCGCAGCGATGACGCGGCGGCCTTCCACCTTTGCCCGTTCGATGGCAAGGGCCGTATCTTCGGGAATCATGTAGTGTTCCCCATGCATCGTATGGTCATCGAGGCGGTCGCTTTTCATCGGCCGGAACGTGCCCAGGCCGACGTCGAGACTGAGGGGCACGATCTCCACGCCGCGCGCACGAAGTGCGTCGAGCACTTCGGTTGTAAAGTGCAACGATGCGGTAGGCGCTGCAACGCTTCCCGGCACATGCGCGAAGATCGTCTGATAGCGTTCTTGCGCTTCATCGGAGTCGTTGTGGATGTAGGGCGGTAACGGCAATCGTCCGGCGCATTCGAGAAACCGTTCGAACGGCACGGCGAGCGAAAAGTGCAATTCGCGCAATCCATCATCCAACTCTGCCGCCACCGTGGCGCTCCCGAGGTCGCCGAACGTTATGCTGTGGCCACGCACGATGCGTCGTCCCGGGCGCACAAGCGCCACCCACGCCGTCGCCTGCGGATCGTAGCGCATCGATTCAGCCGGATGCAACAGCAACACTTCGACGCGACCACCCGAGACGGCGCGTCTGCCGAAGATTCGCGCGGCAATGACCCGCGTTTCATTGATGACCAGAACGTCGCCGCTACGAAAGCATTCGGGCACATCGCGAAAGACGCGGTGCGAGATACTCGTTCCATCGAGTACCATCAAGCGGCTTTCGTCCCGCTGCGCGGCGGGATGTTGTGCAATCAACTCGCCGGGCAGTGCAAAATCGTACGCCGCCGCGAATGCTAGCTCGTCAGACGTTGCCGTTCGTGTTCCAGAAAATTCGTTAGACGTTTGTGATCTTCTTCGCTGGCTTCGACGATGAGCACGCCGACTTGGTAGGTATCGCCCTCGAAGGGCCGGATCCACCGCACTTGTCCTCGTAACTTCAAGAACGGATTTCGTTTCATCGTGAACGTGTATTTCGTTCCGGTCGGCAAGTATTGATCGACGATGATACGCATACCGGTGAGGGAGATGTCGGCCACGGCTCCGCGGAATAACATCGACGATAGCGCATCTTCAACGACGACGTCGATGTATTTGCGCAATCGCAGCGATCCGCGGGAATCGGAGTCAGTCATGGACGATCTGTGTACCCGGAAAATACAACGACAAAATATCCCGGCAGCTGCCGCCGGCGAGCGCATAACCACGTGCGCCCCATTGGCACAAGCCTACTCCATGGCCGAGGCCCCCGCCTTCGATGGCGATGCGATCGGGAGCCTGCGCCGACGGTTCCATCTTCGTTATGAGCAAGCTCGGAATAACACGGGCTCCAACGCGAATGCGAAAAGCGCTGCCGCGCACAAACGCGGACCCGCGGTCGCCGGCGAGTTCGACCGTGCGTGCGCGTCCGCTGCCGTCGTTCTGCGAAATGCGCACGGTTTGGAGCGCTCCGTACGGCGCAAGCTCTTGGGCAAACGCGGTTTCGATGGAGGAACGGTCGACTTCGCGTTGCCAGCGATACTCCGGCGAAGCGACGCAATACGGACACACGACACCGCCGAGATACGCAAACGGCGTTCCACCCCACGCATCGGCCGAAGCCTCAGTATGACCGCCGCAACACGATGAATACATGATCTGCGCAAACTGCGTGCCGTACTGCAGCACTTGACCGGCGGTCTCATCGACGGCGACCCGAGCGGCCGGCGACTCCGATGCGATGCCGCCGTAGACTTGGTCGAGTTCGGAAGGAACCACGTCGTAATCACGGCGAGGATTGCTTCGCTGCAGCACGTACGTGCGGGCACAAATTGCCTGCGCTTGAAGCGCCGATGCGGGCCATGATGACGTCATCTCGCGCGGAACAACGCTGTACAAATACTCTTCCAGCGAAACCGACGCTCACGACGGAGCCGTCGGTACGTCGCGAAAACGTTCCGCGATACGGACGTCCATTGAACGAAAAGCCGCCCCCTGTACTCGCCGCCGCGTCGCCGGCACCGAGCAACACACGCAGCGACTGCGATACGGCGCTCGTGGCGGGATCGAACTCGTCTTGCGCCGCAGCCACGCGGGTGAGCGCGAGCATGGTCACCGGAACGCCGGCCAGAAAAACGGCACGACGCACTACAGCAAACGCTCCTGCGTGCCGCTTCGCGGAATCGATCCGAGATGGCGATAGGCGTGCGGCGTGGCTTTTCGCCCGCTCGCCGTGCGCACGACGAAGCCGTGCTTGAGTAAATACGGTTCCACGACGTCTTCGAGCGTTTCGGCGTCTTCGGTCAGGGTCGCCGCGATCGCACTGATTCCGACCGGGCCGCCGCCGTAGTGATCGACGATCGTCCGCAAGAAAGGCGCGGTCGAGACGATCCAAACCCAGCTCGTCGACGCCTTCGCGACGCAGCGCTTCATCGGCGACGTGCGCAGTGATCGTCCCCCCGCTCGCACTTCGGCATAGTCGCGCACGCGTCGCAGAAGCGGTTCGCAATGCGCGGCGTGCCGCGGCTGCGCGCGGCTATCGTGCGCTGCGCCTTCGCGTCGATCGGTACGCCGAGCACGTTCGCGGACCGCGTCACGATGCGTTCCAGTTCTTCGACGCTGTAGTAGTCGAGATGATGCACGATGCCGAACCGCTCGCGCAGCGGCGCGGTCAGCATTCCGGCGCGCGTCGTCGCACCGATCAAGGTAAATCGTTTTAGCGGAAGTTTGATCGTCTTCGCGTAGGCGCCGCGATCGACGACGAAATCGATTTGAAAATCTTCCATCGCGGGATAGAGAAATTCTTCGACTACGCGGCCGAGCCGATGGATCTCGTCGATGAACAGCACGTCGCCATCTTCGAGCGCAGTGAAGATGCCGACGAGATCCTTCGGCTTCTCGAGCGTCGGACCGCTGGTCGGCCGGAAATTTGCGCCCAGTTCGCGCGCGATCAATCCGGCGAGCGTCGTCTTGCCCAGTCCCGGCGGCCCGTAGAACAACACGTGCTCGATCGGCTCGCCGCGGCGCTTCGCGGCGTCGATCGAAATGCGCAGGTTTTCGACGACGGTCGTCTTGACCGACGTAATCTGCGAACGTTCGCGGACGCAGGCTTGCGCCGTAAACTTCGTCTTCGAGCGTGTCGTCGGGATCGACGATCCGCTCGTCGTCGATCGTCGCGGGTCCGAGCATCTCGGTCCCAGCAGGCGCTCGCGCGTGATCGCTCATGCCGGCTCCTCGCGCTTTGCGGCGATAGATTTCCGCGAGCAGCGTCTCGGCATCCGATTGACCGGCGTCGGCCTTCGAGTGTGCTCGCGAATCATCGCTCTCGGCCTCGGCGCGCTTGTATTCGAGTTGCAGCAATACCGCGAGCGCCTCGTCTGCAAAGTCCGGGCATCGTCGCCGGCGACGCGGGCGCAGCGTCTTGAATCAGTAGAAACTTCGCGACTTTCCCTGGAGTTTTGCCACGATGTCGCGCGCCTTCTGCTGCCCGATTCCAGGCAGCGTCTTCAGATAGGCGTGATCGCCGCGATCGATCGCACGTGCGATCGCCGACATCGGCTGCGAAAACGCGCGCGCCGCAGACCGCGGACCGATCGACGCGACGCTCAATCAGCGCTTCGAAAAACTCGCGCTCGATCGCATTGGTGAACCCATAATAGCTGAAATGTCCGCTGTTTCCATCCATGTTCAACACCGAGATACACTTCCAGCGCGACCGCATCGCCATGAGAAGCGGTGATTTTTTCGGCAACGCAGGGCGGCAGAATCACCTGATAGCCGAGACCGCCGACGTCGAGCACCGACGCTGTCGTGGTTCGGCCCGACCAGCTGCCGCTAATGCGCGAAAACATGGTCACTGATATCGTCATGTTTGAGAGCAAGCGCGATCGCGAGCGCATCGGAGACGTCGTTGGGCTTTGGTGCGCTGCGCAGTTCGAGCAAGCGCGCCACCATCGCATTCACCTGTCTTTTTTTGCGGCGCCGGAACCAACCAGCGCGCGCTTTACGTGCGCGTGGCCGAGCGTTTGCACCGCGACTGCCGGCTTGCGCGCTCGCAAGACACATGACGCCGCGCGCGTGGCCCATCAAAATGGCGGTCATTGGGTTCTTATAGGTCGTGTACAGCTCTTCGATGACGACGACGTCGGGTTTGGTTTGCTCGAAAACGTCGACGATTCCCGCGTACAACTCGGCGAGCCGCTCTTCAAGTGCACGGTCCGTTCGCGGTGAAACGACCCCCGCTTCCACAAGCGAGATTGCACGGCGCCGAACTCTGCACGACGCCATAACCGGTGACGCGCAGCGCGGGATCGATCCCGAGCACGCGCATCAGTGCTGTACGGACCGTTAACGATCAGCGTTACTGAGGAGCCCGGTTGGAGTGTTGTGCCGACTTCCGGTTCGGTGCCGACCACCTTACCGTCGGCGCCTTCACTCGAATTCTGAATCTTTGCGATCGAGTAGCCGTCCGCCGCGAGAGCCGCTTGCGCGTCGGCCAGCGTATCGCCGTTCGTGTCAGGCACCTCACCGGAAACCGAGAGCGTAACGGTGACGCGTGAGCCGCTGGGAGCTTGCGACGTTCGGGGCTGGATCTTGCGCGATGATGAGACCGTTGTTGTTCCGATTGCACCGAAAACCGAACGGCCGCCGCAAATCCAAGGCCGTTCAATTGCGAAATCGCATCGCCATACTTCATGTTGACGACGTTCGGGATCGCGGCCGTTTGGCTCGCATTGCCTTCGGCACCACCTCCGGTGCTCACCGTCGCTTGCACGACCGTGTTGCGGTCGATGGACTGCGCCGGGCGGAACGTTTTGCGCCGAGACGACGTCATTCGCGTACTGAGGATCGGCAACCCGGTTTGTCGTGTCCAACGAAATGCCGCTGCGTTTTGCCAAGGCGATCGGCATCGTTCGACGTTCATGCCGACGAAGTTCGGCACTTCGATCTGCTGCGGCCCGTTCGAGATTTTTAGCGTGACGATCGAACCTTGACGCACGTTTCGTGCCGGGTTTGGGATGCTTGGTCGATGACCGTGTCTTTGGGCGCGTTATCGAAGCTTGCGATCCGATTTGACGGTGAATTTGGCGTCTTGGAGCGTTCGCTGCGCGTCCGCCACGTTGTACCCGCGGACGTCGCTCAAACCGACGAGCGGTAAGCCGTTGCTCACCATGAGCTCGACGAAGGAGTTTTTGTCGACCTTTGTGCCGGCTGCGGGATTCTGGCGGATCACGTGATTTGCCGCAACGGTATCGCTTGCGCGTCTCAAGGATGCGCGCTTGCAGCCCTGCATTGACGATCGCTTGTTGCGCTTGCGCATCGGTCATCTTGCTATAGTCGCCAACCGCGATCGTCGCTGCCAGATCGGGCACGGCAATCGGCCGCCCGAAGATGAGTAACCCGCGATCGTCGCCACGGCCGCGAGCGCAACGAGCACCGCAATCGCCCCGGAACCAAACCGTGACCGGCGCTCTTCGTCTTCGGGATCGACGTGAAGGGCTGGTCCGGCAACGGCGAACGGCGCGGCGGTGGAACCGTGCGCGAACATCTGCGTCGGTGCGTCGTCGCTGTATTCGTACGCGGCATGCTGAGGACGTTCGCGTGCTTCGCGCAGCGCCGTCGCTACTTCGCTCGCGGATTGAAAGCGATTTTCCGGTTTCTTCTGCAGCAGACGGTTGACGATCGCGGCGAGCGCGGGGCTGACGCCGAGATCTTCGCGGTTCGATCGTCGGGACCGGATCGCCGATGTGTTTGAGCGCGACCGTTACCGGCGACTCACCGCGAGTACGGCAGTTTGCCAGTGAGCATCTGATACAGCACGATGCCGACGCTGTAGAGATCCGAAGTTTCGTGCAGTTCGTGGCCCTGCGCTTGTTCCGGCGAAATGTAGTAGACGCTTCCCATGACCAGGCCCGGCTTGGTCAGCGTCATCGTGTGTTGCGAAACGGCGCGAGCGATCCCGAAGTCGGAGAGTTTCACGACGTCGTCTTTGGTGACGAGAATGTTCGCCGGTTTGATGTCGCGGTGCAACAGGCCGGCGCGGTGCGCGTACGCAAGACCGCTGCAAATCTGCGCTGCGTAGTCGATCGCGACCGGCTCGGGAAGTTTGCCGTCGGCAGCTGATGATCTCGGCCAGCGACGGGCCGTCGACCAATTCCATCACGATGTAGTAGGTGTCGCCTTCGCGGCCGACGTCGTACGTGTTGACGATGTTCGGATGCGAGAGACGCGCTGCCGACTCCGCCTCTTGATAGAAGCGCCGAACGAACTCTTCGTCGGCCGCATATTGCGGGCGAAGGACTTTGATTGCGACGCGCCGACGCAAGCACGGTGTCCGTGCCGCAATAGACCGTCGCCATGCCGCCTTCACCGAGCTTGCGATCGAGTCTGTATCGATTGTTGAATGTCTGCTCGTCGATCACTTCGACGTTTCCCAAAGCTACGCGCAAAACGTCGCGCGCTATTGGCGCGGCTACGTCGGCACCATACCCGCCGTTTTCGACGATCACCGCAACGGCGACTCGCGGATTGTCCGCCGGCGCGAAACAGACGAACCACGAGTGCGCGGCCCCAATCGGGTTGGTGGCCGTCCCAGTCTTGCCTGCGACGCTACGTCGTTCGGTAGCTGCGCAACCGTGCCCGTTCCTCGCTGCACGACGGCGACCATCATCTTCTTCACGTTCGCCGCCGTCTCCGCCGAGACCGGGTGAAGCGAGCGTTCCGGTCGGAGTGATGCTGGCCGACGTTTCCGTCGCGGACGATCTGCCGTACGATGTACGGCCGCGGCTCGTTGCCGCCATTCGCGATCGTGGACGCAACCAGCGCCATCTGCAGCGGCGTCATCGAGCAGCGCTCCTTGTCCGAAACCCATCTGCGCGAGTTCGCCCGGTACGATCGTCGACTGATCCGGCACCCGGTCGGTCTCGGCGGGGAGTTGAAAATCGAGCGAGTTGCCGATGCCCCAACGTCCGAGATAGTCATAAAATGTCCGCAGTCGCCCATCTTGAGCGCGATCTGCGCGAAGTCGACATTGCTGGAACGCGCGAACGCGGTTGTAAGATCGGCGTACCCGGTGGCTCCTTCACTTTCATCGTTGTGCAGCGTGAAGTCACCGACCACGAGATATCCCGGATCCTCGAAATGTGAATCCATCGAGACCGTTCCGCATCAAGCGCGGCGCTTGCGGTGAAGATTTTGAACGTCGACCCGGGCGGATAAAGCCCGTCGATTGCGCGATCCAGCAGCGGGCTCTGCGCATCGGTGCTCAGCGAAGCAAAGTCCCGGTCGACGGTGTTGGGATCGTAGCTCGGCACGCTCGCGAGCGCGAGGACGGCGCCCGTGCGCGGATCGAGCACGACGCCTGCTGCGCGCGCATGGCGAGAGAGCCGGTCCCATAACGCCTCTTGAATCGGTGGAACGATCGTCGTTACGATGTCGGCTCCATGGGAAACCATCGCTTTTCCTTGGAGCGAGGCCGAGATTTCTTCCAATTGCGCGATCGGATCGCCGGTCGTGTCGGCCGGCGTCAGCGCGCGATCGTAGGCATCTTCAATGCCGCTCGTCCCGTAGCGCGATGAGACGTATCCCAGGGTCTGCGCGAGCGATTCACCGAGGGGATAGACGCGCGAATTGCCGTGCGTTGCCGCAAGCACTGCGCCATCGCTTGCCAAGATTCGGCCCGCGGCGAGCATCAAGGAGCGCATGGCGCGGATTGTACGGCTTTGCGGCGATAGCAGGGCCGTTGATGACTTGCACCCACGCTTGTCGAAGGGCGAGTACCGCGAAGAGCACGACGAAGAGAACCCAAAGCCGGGCGATGGCGCGATTTATCACCGTGCGTCGGCCTTACTCAAGCTCGCGCAACACCGTGAACCCGCCGGCTGACCGAACCGCCATATGCGGGCGTTGCGGCTGTGCATTCCAGCAGCAAATTGATCATGCGGTGCGCGATGTCTTCTTCGATCTCATTGGTGGCGAGCACGACCTCGACGTTCAGTTCGCCGAGTATCTGCGGTGCAACGTACGCGCATGCCGGCAGTGTTTCGAAATGACGCTCTTCGTAGGGACCGTTGCGCCACGGTCCGCGCTTTCCGAAAACCTGGCCGTGGTAATCCCAAGCGCAAAGCTGCTTTTCTTTCCAAACGAAATCGTCGCGTACGCACAGACGCCGGCAGGCCGCGCACTGCACGATCGCCGCGGCGGGATGCGACAGCCCGTCGGCAATGTCTTCGGGCACGTCTTCGATGTTGAGAACGGTTTCGTCGGTCAACGTTTCCGGTAGCTCGGCGTGCCACTGAACGCGCGCAAGTAATTCGATGTCGCGCATCGGCGCGACAAACGCGTGCTCATCTTCAGGTGGGAACGTGCGATCGACCCAGTCCGGCAGATTTGCAAGAGCGAGGCCGACGTTTTGCCACGTGTCCGCGATCACGACGCCGATCGGCGTCCATGCGAGCGGAACGAGCCGAGCCGTAATCGTTCCTTGAGTCGCGCGAAAACTGTTGACGAAGCCGAGACGTGTTACCGCTGCCGCCCAGCACGAAGACGCGCGGCACTTCCGATGCGTCTAGATGTCGATCGTCGCTTGTGCGCTGCGATACTCTTGCAGACTCCGCGGCGGGCCCGCCGTACTTTCGAGCGCCTCCGCGAGCGCCCGAGCCGTATCCAAACTGGTCAAACACGCAATACTCGCTTCTACTGCCGCGCGGCGAATCTTGTAGTTGTCGGAAATTTCGCGTGGGCCCTTGGCGTCGTTGATGACGAGATCGACCTTTCGCTGGTGGATCAGATCGAGCACATGCGGCGAACCGTCGGAGATTTTGTTGATTCCCTCGCATGCGATCCCGGCCTCTTCGAGGACCGCGCGGGTTCCGGCCGTCGCGACCAGTGTATGTCCGAGCCCAACGTACCGGCGGAGGACGGGAATTGCCTCGCTTTTCTCTTCATCAGCAATTGAAACCAAAATCCGCGCGCCTGTGCCCGGCAATCGTATACCGGCACCGATGAACCCTTTGCGCAACGCTCCGGCAAACGTGTCGTCGATCCCCAATACTTCGCCCGTCGACTTCATTTCCGGACCGAGAATCGTTTCGACCCCGCGCATCTTCGAGAACGAAAATACAGGCACTTTTACCACGACGTACGGCGTGCGCGGATGCAGGCCTGTACCATACTCCATGTCGCGCAACTTTTCGCCGAGTGCAATGCGCGTTGCGGCGGCGACGAGATTGATGCCGGTTGCCTTCTGAATAATCGGCACCGTGCGACTTGCTCGAGGATTGGCTTCGATGATGTAAAGCTGACCTTCGTGGACGACGAATTGAATGTTGATCAGACCGCGCGTCCGCAACTCTTTGGCAATGTCGGTCGTCACTTCGACGATGCGCTGCGTCATGGCTTCGTCGATCGTTTGCGTCGGATAGACGCTGATCGAGTCGCCTGAATGGATACCGGCGCGCTCGATGTGCTCGAAGATCCCCGGAATCAAAACGTCATCGCCGTCGAAAACGGCGTCGACTTCGACTTCGAGACCGCGAAGGTACTTGTCGACCAAGAGCGGAGCGCCTGGAAGTATCGGCGGCGCGGACTCCGCGTACGATGCCAACTGTCCTTCGTTGTAGACGATCTCCATGCCGCGTCCACCCAGCACGAACGACGGACGCACGAGCACCGGAAAGCCAAGTTCGCGCGCAAAGGCACGCGCTTCGCGAAAACTCGTTGCAGCCTTGCCTTCGGGACGGGCGACGCCCAGCCGTGAGAGCGCCGCATCGAATTGCGCGCGATCTTCTGCCATATCCACGCTTGCACGATCGCTACCGACGATCGGCACGCCGCGGCGGCTCAGCTCCGCAGCGAGATTGATGGCGGTTTGCCCGCCGAATGCGAGCATGACGCCGCGCGCGTTTGTCGCGCGAAACGTCGCTTCGACTTCATCGGCGCCGGGCGGCTCAAAGATCAGCACGTCCGAAATGTCGAAATCCGTCGACACCGTTTCCGGATTATTATTGATGACGACCGGCGATTTTCCGGCATTCTTCAGGGCCCACGCCGCATGCACGCAGCTGTAGTCGAACTCGATGCCCTGCCCGATGCGGATCGGCCCGCTGCCCACGACGACGACGGCTTCCTCGGGTGTGGCGCGAATCTCGTCGCTCTCGCCGCGCGATAAATAATAATACGGAGATTTGGCCGGGAATTCGGCCGCGGCTGTGTCGACCATGCGAAATGCGGCTTTGACGCCGATCGGTTGAGTATCGCGCTCTGCAGATCGTAGCACCGAGGTTGAATATCCCGCCTCGAGCGCTTCCTCAACGTCGCGCCGGCTAGGATGTGCTCGTAATCGCTCTTCTAAGTCAACCAATGCTGCGAATTCGTACAACCAGAACTCGTCGATCGCAGAAAGTTCGTGAATGCGTTCAACGGCCTCATCGACGGCGCTCTCTTCTGCACCCGGCTTTGAAACGATCGCCCGGCGCAGCAATTCACAGACTGCAAAGAGCCGCTCATGCGTAGGCTTTACGACGATTTCTTCGAGTTCAGCGTCGCTCCACTCGAGATATTCACCACCGGTCAGCATCTCGGTCTTCAAATCGAGTCCGCGAATGCTCTTCATCAACGCCGCGCGGAACGTCCGGCCGATGCCCATCGCTTCGCCGGTCGATTTCATCTGCGTGCCGAGGACCGTGTCGGCGAGCGGGAATTTGTCGAACGGCCAGCGGGGGATCTTCACGACGACGTAATCCAACGTCGGCTCATAGGCCGCTTTCGTCACGCCGGTTACCGGATTTGGAATTTCATCGAGCGTCTGACCGAGCGCGATGCGCGTCGAAATCTTTGCGATTGGATAACCCGTCGCTTTTGAGGCGAGCGCGGAACTGCGCGAAACGCGCGGGTTAACCTCGATGATCGCGTATTCGCTACGCTCGGGATGCAGAGCAAATTGAATGTTGCAGCCGCCTTGCACGTTCAACGCACGAATGACGTTGAGTGACGCCGTGCGCAGCATTTGATACTCGAGGTCCGAAAGCGTCTGCGACGGTGCGACGACGATCGAATCCCCGGTATGGACGCCCACGGGATCGATATTCTCCATGTTGCAGACGATGATGCAATTGTCTGCACCGTCTCGCAACACTTCGTACTCGATTTCTTTCCAACCGAGCAGCGATGTTTCCAAGAGTGCTTGATGAATGAGCGACGCGCTCAATCCGGCGTCGAGGCGTTCCCGTAACTCATCTTCGTTGTACACGACGCCACCGCCGGTGCCGCCCAACGTGAAGGCGGGACGCACCACGAGTGGGTAACCGGTGCGACCGGCAAAGGCAACGCCCTGCTCGATGTCCGTAACGACGATGCTCTCCGCGACCGGCTCGCCGATCTCGATCATCTTGTCTTTGAAGCGTTCACGGTCCTCAGCGAGCTTGATCGTATCGACCGGGGTGCCGAGCAACTGGACGCCGTGGCGAGCCAACACACCGGCATCAGCAAGTTCGACGGCGAGGTTCAAACCGGTCTGCCCTCCCAGCGTCGGTAACAACGCATCGGGCCGCTCACGAGCAATGATCTGCTCAACCGAGGCAACCGTCAAAGGCTCGAGATAGACCGCATCGGCGACTTCCGGGTCGGTCATGATCGTGGCGGGATTCGAGTTGACGAGCACCACGCGGTGCCCTTCTTCGCGAAGGGCCCGGCACGCTTGCACACCCGCATAGTCAAATTCAGCAGCCTGGCCGATGATGATCGGTCCCGAGCCGATGACCATGATGTTGCGGCGGGCCATGCTGGGGAGGCTGGATTGGCCGAACGCGGACGATGTCCTGGACGAGATTTGTCGCAGCTTACACGGGCGCCAACGCGACGATCAACAACGAGTCGGCCATTTCGCGTATCGAAACCGAAAACTGTTGTATCCGTCCATTACCGACCGAGAGATCCAGGCGATGTGACGGCTGCCGCCAGACATCGCTTACCGACGGCAGCAGCAACGGGTTGTCACGTTGCAGTTTCAGGTACGCCTGCGATGCCGCCAGGATGCGATGCTGATGGACGATGTAGAGCGGTGCGGCTTCGTCATGCAATGCGGCGCTGTAGGCGTCGACAAGGGTCTGCAGCGCCGCAGCGCGCGTTTCGTGCACCGTGGCGATTCGCTCCAATTCGAGGCCGCGCGCTCCCAGCTCTTCGTTGGTCGTATTCAACTCTTCAACCGTCGCTTGAAGCTCTTCATTGAGCGTTTCGAGCTCTTCGCTCGTCGCCTGCATCTCCTCGTTGAGTGTCTCCACTTCTTCCGCCGATGATTCTGCTTCCTCGGCGGCGATGAGCAGGTGCTCGTTTGCGCTTCGCAGGTCATTATTGGCCGCCGTCAACTCGTTGTTCGCATCGACCAAGGTGCGTTGTCGCGCAAGGAGTTGATCGGTTTGCAGTTTCAACCGAGCGATCGCCTCGCGCGATTGCGCATTCTCTAGCTCGACCGCGCGGCGACTCGTCGCAGAATTCGTGGCGTCGACGACAAGCACGATGACGCCGGTAATACGACCGTCTGCGTGGGTCTTATCGGGATAGCACGAGACCTGCAAGAAGCGGGTCTCGTTAGTCGCGGAATCGAGTAACTCGATCTCTTGGTCGTTTACCGGCAATTCGTTGCGAAAGGCGGCGTCCAACATATTCTTCAAACCCGGCGCGGCCGCGAGATGAATCAAATCGTCGCCGATTCCTTCGCCATGGATGTTCAGGAGTGTGCGCGCTGATTGATTGATCGTCAGGATATCATAGTTACGATCGACCACGACGACACCGATCGGCGAATCGAAGAGGAACGAGCCGAGACGTTCGGTGAGCGACCACCGAGGAGCGATTTCAGCCGAAATGCGGCGTGGATGCGGCGCTGTGCGGAGCGCGCGCCGTCGAACCGAGGGCCGTTCCGGAAGCGCGGCCGTTTCGCGAAACGTCGGAGCCGGAATCAGCAGTCGTTCGCCTTGGCGCCGGAAGATTTTGAGCATCGGCTGCACGGTAGAAAAATACTGCGGCAACGGATTCGTGGTTTCCGATTTGCCGAGAACCAAATATCCGCCTTCGTTGAGCGAGAAAGCGAAGAGCTGTAACGTCCGCTGCTGCAGTTCCTTTGTGAAGTAGATCAGGACGTTACGACAAAAGATCAGATCGATGCGCGGAAACGGAGCGCGCTGACCGAGATCGTATTCCCCAAAGACGGTCAAATTGCGAATGCGTTTCTTTACTTGATATGCGCCGTCGACTTTCGTAAAATATTTTGCCACAAGCTCGGGAGCCATCTCCGAAAATGCCGCCGACGGATAGACGCCGCGCCGCGCAAACGTGATGGCGTCGGCATCAAGGTCCGTCGCGAATATGCGGATCGGCAAGTCATCGACTTCGTCGCCCAATAACTCCGCCAGTAGGATGGCGATCGAGTAAGCCTCCTCACCTGTCGCGCAACCGGCCGACCAAATGCGCAATTCGGATTTATTTTTTTTCGAGCGTGCGATGATGAGCGGCAGCACCTGCTCGCGCAGATTCGAGAAAAGCGGCGCATCGCGGAAAAACCCGGTCACCTTGATCAGGAAGGCGCTTACCAGCCGCTGATAACCCTCGGGATTGGCGCTGAGATAGCGCAGATATTCCGAGAGCGTCCCACAGCGCGCGGCACTCATCAAGCGGTACAGGCGCCGCGCGATCGTCGGAGTTTTGTATTGCCGGAAGTCGATGCCGCTGCGTGCGCGCAACTGCGCGAGGAAAGCGCGCAGTAACTCGGGATCGTGGACTTCAGAGCCCGACGAGTGATCGCCGACGAGCGACGAGATTAAACCCGGTAAAGAGTCGATCGGCGCAACGAAATCCACGTCGAAAAACGATTGGCCGTCTTGCCGTACGCCGCTGTCCTCAAGCTCTTGGACGACGACGGTCCCACCGTGATGCTTGATCGAGCGCAGGCTCGACATGCCGTCGTGGTCGCCCGCACCAAGCAAGATGGCCACGACGGCCTCGCCGTGGCTTTTCGCCGCCGAGTGAAAGAGCGTGCCGATCATGGCTTGACCATTCTTCGTCTTCTTGGTGATCGGGACAACGCGTTCTCCCTCGATCGCCACGAAATTGCCTTCGCGCGCGAGGTATATCGACCCCGCGTTCAACTCCGTCGGTTCATCGATCCACTGTACCGGAAGCGTGGAGATGCGCTGCAGCGTGTGCTGCAGATCTGCAGCCCGTTTGTCGTGATCGTTCTGAACGATGACGATCGGTGCCGGAAAGGCCGAATCGAGCGTTGAAATCAATCGCTCCAACGCATCGACACCGCCCGCCGATCCACCGATCACCACGAGAGTCGGGCGATCGTGCGCTTCGTTGGCCATTGCGCGTCCTCTTCGCGAAGCGGGAATATAACCTTCGCATGTCCGAACCGACTCCCTATCCCGCAGTCGTTATTGGTGGCTCAGCCGGGTCGATTGAGCCGCTTCAGCGCGTCGTTGCGGGTCTGCCCGCTGATTTGAGCGCAGCGGTCTTTGTGGTAGTTCACGTGCCGCCGGACGGAGTTTCGGCGCTTCCGCATATTCTTACACGAGCCGGCCCGCTGTTCGCGACGCACGGTATCGACCGCGCTCCAATCGCACCGCATCATTTATTTATCGCGCCGCCGAACCACCATCTCATCATCGAAGACGACGTCATGCGCGTATTGCAGGGGCCGCGAGAGAACTCGCACCGTCCCTCCATCGACGTGCTTTTCAGAAGCGCGGCGAAGCGCTACGGAAATTACGTCACCGGAATTCTCCTCTCCGGCACGCTGGACGATGGCGTCGCAGGACTATCGGCGATTCGGGCGGCCGGAGGCTTGACGATCGTTCAGGATCCGAACGACGCACAGTTTCCCGACATGCCGCAAAACGCGATCGACGCCGGCGTTGTGGATGCGATGTACAAAGCGATCGATTTAGGGTCGGTAATTACGGAGTTTGTCGACGAGCGCGCGGCTCGCACGCTGACGGCGACGGCGCTGATGCCTACTGACGAGCGTGAGGCGGGTCAGCCGTCGATTTTCACGTGCCCGGACTGCGGTGGAACGCTTTGGGAGCTGGACACTCAGGCGACACTACGTTTCCGCTGCCGGACCGGACATGCATATTCGACCGAATCGATGCTGTCGTCACATACGCGAACACTTGAAGAGGCTCTCTGGGCCGCGATTCGCGCGCTGCAAGAACGTCAGGACTTACTTCGGAAGATCGCTGCCCGGGCACGGCTTCGCGATGACCTGCATACCGCCGAGCGGCTGAGCCGGCAAGCGGGCGAACTTCAGATTGACGTCGTGAAGATCGAGACCAGCCTCAGTAGTCTTCTGGGACACCAGCAAGCGACGCAGTAAGAAACATGGTGCCGTTATGCGGATTGCTTGCGAAAACGTCGGCGATGCGCGTTGATGCCTCAGGTGAAGGGATCTCGGTGGCTGCTGCGGCGTTTTCGTCAAGACGAATCCACGAATCCGGACGCAAATACAAGGTTCCGTTGCGTAGATCCGATGGGTCTCGCTTTTCGATGCCCGACGGGCCGCGGGCGCCGATAAGCCGCGGGCTCGGAGCACCGCGCAACGCGTAGGTAAACACGCGCTCGCGCAAGTTCAGAACGCCGGCAATCGCGGTTTCGCGGTTAGAAGGCAGTACCTCACGTACAACCGCCGCGACGTCGTGCGTCGTGTGCAAGCGCAACGCGAGGTCTTGGTCCGAGTCGGGCGACCGCACGTCATCATATGCCAAGCGCACAACGAGGGACTCATCGCTGATGCGAAAGAATCGCCATCGCAACGCGGGCGAGTGCGGAGAGCAAAAGAGAATCCTGAACGGCCGGATATGCACGTCGCTCCAACCGCCGACTCTTGAAAACTCCGGCCGGACCGCCTCCTTTGAATGTGCCTTGCCTGAGAATACGATGCCGATATCATCGGCGAGGTTCAGAAGCAAATCGAACTCGGCGGCGTCGGCGCGATGCCGCCGTGTAGCACAAACGAGACTCCCGAGATGCAAACTCTCACGAATGATCGGGACGCTCGCCGCGGAAACGGGTTCCAATGCAAGAAATTCGGCCGCCACATCCTCGTGCAGCGTGAGTTCATTGACGAATGCGGTATCGGCATGTGCGGCAAAGATGGGGCGTTCGTGTAACAGCGTTTCGGGAACATGTGTGAATACCGGCACCATGCCCGCGCCGCGTTCCGCCGAAAATACGCGTCCTCGCGCATCCAGCAGATGAATCGCAGCCCACCCGTCGATCGTCGCGGCGATTGTTTCCGCGGCGAGTTCGACGATTTCCTGAGCGGAATTGCAACGATCGAGCAGTTCGCGAAGCGCTCTGCGCTCGAGCTGCAATTGGCGCCGGCGGTACACGGACGCAGCGCGCAAAACGCTCTTAATGGTCGTGAAGAGCACATGATCCGACGCGTTAGGAGTGAGCACCGCATCGGCGAGAATCTTCAGCTCCGCATCAATACATCCGTCTTCGCAAAATGCAACGATCGGCAAATGAAGCGCGCTTTGATTTTGGCGAATGAACCGAAGTCGCGCCTTGAGGTCCGCGCTGTTCCCATCGATCAACACCGCGTCCGGAGGGCGGCGCGCGAGACGCAACGCGAGATCGTGAAAGCTGCCGAGAATTTCGACGCCCCAGCCGCGCTCGTTCAATAGACCCTTAGCACGCTCGGCAAAATTCGAGCAAAAGCTTCTGACTGAAAGAATCGCCGGATCGAGCGGCTCGAATGGACCCGCTTCTTCTACCGGTTGCGCCGGCAATCGGATCCGTTCGCACGCTGCAAAGAACGCTTCTTCATCGGAGGTCAGTGCGCGCTCGGTCAAAATCGCCAGAACCACACTTTCAGTAGCTCGCTCTCGCAACGGTATTGCAAGGGCGCGATCTCCCGTCCACGGATGTGCTATCCGGGCGGGTATCCCAAGGGCAATAATGCGATCGAGGGGCCATCGCAACCACGAACGGTCTTCATATTGCGCGGGTCCGAGACGCCGGCGCGCAATGAACGGTTCATCGGGACGCCGTTGAAATTCGATCAGGTACTGGACGAGCCCACCGGGAAGTTCGGCGAGTGCAGCCATGATGTCGGCCGCGGATGCGTCGCGATCACGATACGCATCGAACAGGGCGAGGAGTTTCGCAATCTCCGAGATCAGAGACTGCGAAGTTGGCTCTACGTTCGGCGCCGCAAACATGCGCCGTGCTGCCGCAAGAACACGCCGAGCGCGTCGGGCTGGACGCGTTTGAAGAGCTGGCGCAACGCAATCTCGACGATCGAACTCTCGCTAACCCGATGCTCGTAGGCGATCTTGCGCAGTTCAGCGCCGACCTCTTCCGAAAGGTTGACGGTGAATCTAACGGCGTTTTGCGCGTTGCCGACGTCAATGGATAACGTTGATTTTTCGGGTCGCCGCTCGTTTGTCATACCGCTTACGTTCCTTTTCCACAGGAGTACTTCACAACTGTGAGTAAATCTTTTTTTACCGGTGGTGCTGGAATGCCCAATGCTTCGATTTTAGCGCAGCAATAACGCAAAAACCAGGTTTCGAGCCCAAGGGCTGCCGGGCGCCTGCTTCTTCGTTTCTTATCTCCGAGGCGCAAAGTCATCCATGGGTAACCGTTTACTGGAATACCTCTCGCCGGTTGAATCGAACCGGCTAATCCCATTTTTCGAAGCGTGTGACGTTCGAAAGGGCCAATGTATAAATGACGTCGGCGACACCATCCGCCACGTATATTTTCCATACACCGCGGTGATTTCGCATTTGATTACCGTTCGAGATGGCGGCTCGATTGAAGTCGCGATGGTCGGGTGCGAAGGAATGAGTGGTTTGCCGCTCGTTCACGGCATTGCCCGTAGTTCAACCAAGGCCATCGTTCAAATGGAAGGTCACACGTTGCGAATGCGTGCAGACGACTTTACGAGTCGAGTGCTTCGCCAAAATACGGAACTTCGCGCCGTGGTGCTGTGCTATGCGGAGTCCTTCACCGCTATGATCGCCGCCGTTGCAGCCTGTAACGGAATTCATGCAATTGAGGAGCGTCTCGCGCGATGGATTTTGCTCGCGCACGATCGCGGGTCGCGTCGCGATCTTCCGCTGACGCAAGAGTTTCTTTCGCAAATGCTCGCGGTGCATCGTCCCTCGGTCACGGTAGCGGCACGCGCTTTACAACAAACGGGCGCAATCCGCTATGAGCGCGGCTGTATTACGGTCGTCGATCGTGCCCGTTTGGAGAGCATCAGCTGCGAATGTTACGGTGCGATCGAGGACGAAACTGCCGCGATCTTTGCAAGCATGGGAGCGCCTCCCGGAGCAACGGGAACCAAGCCCTATTGACGGCTCCGAAAGCGACTATTCATAATAAGATGAGAATGCCGAAAACCGCTCTTTCCATCACAAACGGCATCGCCCTAATCGTGGTGCACGGCGAAGTGGACCTCGAGAATATCGGCGCGTTCAAGGACCTCACGGAATGCGCCATGAGCAGCCGTGCGTCAACAGTCATCGTTGACTTCAACGCAACTGAGTATGTGTGTGTACGGACGTACGGCATTCTTTGCGTCCTGCATCGCCGGTTGTACGACGAAAAACGACACCTCTACGTGGTCGCGCAGCGCAACCGTCAAGCATCGCATATCATGGCGTTGCTCGACGTCCCGTTCCGGGTGTGCCCGACGCGCGACGAGGCCTATGCTATCAGCGCGCGTCCGCGTTTCCTACGAGTCGGGCAACGCCGCGAGCAAGGCGCCGTCGTTACTCCCTTCCGTCGAGTCGCCCAGTAAGCTAACGCGTTCGTAGAGTTTCGTATAGGCCAAGGCATTTGAGCGCCACGTGAGGTGTTCTCGCGCAAACTGGTGAGCCTCTCGCTCGAAGCGCTCGCGTAAGGGGCGATCGATGAGAACCGTGCGCAAACGAGACGTTAAACGATCAACGTCGCCTTTTGGAACCACGAAACCGGTTACGCCGTCCTTGACGATTTCCGGAATGCCGCCGACATCGGTCGCGACGATGGCACGTCCGGAATTCATCGTCTCACAGAGCATCGTGGGTAACCCTTCGGCATGGCTTGGAAGAGCGAATACATCACACGCCGCTATCAAGTCAGCGAGGCGCTCATGTTCGAGTACCGGTAAAAAGATCGCCGGCAAATTCTGATCGCGCAACGCTTGCATTAACGATGCTTTGAGCGGACCTTCTCCTGCGATAATGAACTGAGGATTGAGATCTGCAAGCGCAAGCGCCGCGCCTGCAATTCTTCCATCCCTTTGGCGCGTGTTAGGTGCCCGGCAAAGGCAATTGCAGGCCGGTCGAGATCCATGCCGAGCGATGCCCGCGCTGCCTGCCGATCTCGAGGATAGAAGACGTGTTCATCTGCGCCGTTGAAGATCACGGTGGTTTCTCGTGCGCCGAGCTTCCTCAGATGCGACGCGACAAAGTCCGACACGCCCACGCACGCGCCTGCGCGCCGCACGACCTTTCGCGCCAACGCCGTGAGACCGCTTCGGATCCATGGCGTCCGATACGTTTCAGTCCCATGCGCGGTCAACACAAACCGGCTGCCTGCATCGAGTGCCATGACGCCCGCCGGCAGCAACCCGTGAACGTGCAGCACGTCAGGCTTGAAACGCTCGATCTCCCGAGCGATTCCAAGCCGCGTTTGCAAACGCAGCGTTTCAAGCCCGAAATTGCGCGGCGCCATGACGGCCCGCAAGGTTCGTACCTCGATGCCCTCCATCGTATACTGCGCCGGGATACTGCAATAGGCGTTCCAGCGGCTTTGCAAAGGCGGCGCCAAGGGCGTCACGCGCACAACCCGGACATCGTGCCCTTGCCCTTGTACCGCCCGCAGCTGGCGCAAGTTGAAGATGCCGTCGATGTTCCCTGGCCACGGGAAGTTGTTTACGATCGCGAGGACTCGCATCGACTCGACGATACAGCAAAAGCGGTGTGGGGAAAACCTGCCACAAGCCGCCAACCTCGTGGGCCTTCCGGGTATTCCCCTGGTATAGCCCGGATCTAACATCCGCCAGGTCGCTAAACGGGAAATGTCGCGCTTACGCAGCTCCCGTGCCGCGCGAGGCTCGCCACGTGGAGATCCTTCGCAAAGCGGGAGACCAGAAAAAGCCCCCGCCCATGGTCCGCGAGCGGCTCCGCCGGCAAACTGGGGCGAAGCCGGAAGCCCTCGCCATGGTCGAAAACGCTCAGCACGGCGTCTCCATTTTCACAACTCAGTTGCAGATCCACCGGTCCGGGCGCATGACGAATCACGTTGCCGACCAGTTCGGTGAAGATCACTTCTGCGACGAAGCGGTTTACATCAATGCGTCCGCACTCGCGTTGCAGTGCCGCGAGAAACTCGTTACGCCTGCCCAGTGCGCTTTCAGCGCGATCTGCGTGCAAGTTCCACACCAAAGCGCGTTACCGGAACAATGCACCGACGCCGCTGATTGACATCAAGCGTCGTGCACGATCATTGCTTCCATAAAAGACTGCCGTCGTGCCGAGTTGTGAGTTCGAGCGCTTTTTGAACTCTACGAGTACCCGCATCGTCGACGAGTCCAGATACGTCATTTCGGAGAAATCGAAAATGACATGGCTTGCGGCGTTGATAGCGTCGAGCGTTTCACGCAACCGCGGCGCGACCGAGAGATCCCAGTCGCCCACCAGCGTAACATGCGTTCCATCGTCACGCTCGAAGACCGCGATGTCCGTGGCCCCGTCGCTTGTCATGCCACTGCTCTACCCGTAAGCAATCCTTTGCCAAACGCACATGTCATCGTCCGCCTTCGTGACCGGTCTTGCGAAGTTCGCGCGCGAATTGTTCACTGTTACGATCAGCCTCCGCCGAATCGACGTTCGGGTCGGGTTGAAGGTCATGGCTTGCTTCTTCGCGCGCAGGCGGAGTGGCCGTTTCGTTCGTCGTTAGATCGTTTTGAAAGATTTCGCCGCTTCGGTCGCGCCGCTGATTATCCATAAAAACAGCGTTCCCTGGACACGGCAGCCGAAACCGAGCGGTTCTACGGCTGCAAGCGGCCGCTCTGCCAAATGCGGCCATCGCGCTCGAACACGATTCGATCGTGCATGCGATTTGGACGGCCTTGCCAGAATTCGAAACGCGTTGGAACGATCAAATAGCCGCCCCACGAATGCGGACGAGGGACTCGTCGCCCTCGAATCGCTCGTCGAAATGCCGCATGCGCTCTTCGAGCGTTTCCCGTGCGTCGATGCGCTCGCTCTGTTCCGATGCCCAGGCCGACAACCGGTGTCCACGCGGACGCGATTCAAAATAGGCGTCGGATTCTTCATCGGAAAGTTTCGACGCGGTGCCTTCGGCGCGTACTTGACGCTCGAGAGAAGGCCAGTAGAACGTCGCCGCCACATGGGCGTTGCCCGCGATTTCTTGGCCTTTGCGACTGAAATAGGATGTGTAAAAAACCAGACCGCGATCGTCAATACCCCGTAGCAACACCATACGGGAAGACGGGCGGCCCGACTGCGATACCGTCGCAAGACACATCGCGTTGGCCTCAACGTCACTCACAACGGCGTGCACTTCTTCCAGCCATCGACGCAATTGGCGAAGCGGATCCGCATCGACGTCTGATTCCAGCAGTTCGCCGCGTTCATAACTGCGGCGGCTCGATTCAAAACTCACGGAAATCTCCCAAGCGCAAGTCCGGCCAGCATGCTGCAGAGCAATACGGCAAAGCCTGTCGTCATTAGTCCCGATCCTATCGGCACACGTTTGCGCTCGATCGACGTGGTGCGGCCGAGCCTCGCCAACGCGATCTGCAATTCCGCAGCGCTGTCGGCCCGCGCATATGCACCCCCGCTTGCGGCCGCATATCCGCGCAACGCATCTTCGTCGATCGATGCCGCTTCACCGGTCCCTGCGATCACATCGCCGTTCGGCGTTCCGATTCCGACCGTGTACACCGGGATGTGATGCGCACCAAGATACGCGGCGGTCTCCTGCGGATCTGCACCGGTATTGTTCACGCCGTCCGTAACCAGAATGACGACACGATGACCGGTCGATGGAAATTGCGCGGCAGCGAGTTGCAGGGCGTCACCGATCGCCGTTGCGCCGTTGGGCGACGGGACGTCGTCGAGCGCGGAACGGACCTGGTCGTGATCCGCGCTCAGCGGCGCGACAACCGAAGCGCTAGACGAAAAAGCGATGATCCCGATCTTCGTCCCGGCGGGCGTCTCGTCGATAAATGCGCGCGCCGCTGCCTTTGCAGCTTCTGCGCGCGTCGGTTGCACGTCAGTGGATTGCATCGAACCGGACGTATCGATACAGATGAACACCGAGCCGTCTCTCGCAACGACCGGAAGAACCATGTGCGGACCGGCCAAGCCGATCGCCGCCAACAGCACGGCACTCAGTGCGCAGGCGCGAAGCGCTCGCGGAATCCATTGTCGTGGAGCGACGGCATCTCTAAAAAACTCGACGTTCGTATATGCCAGATCGTTTGCGGTCTTTCGTTGCTCCGCACGTACGTAGAGGATCGCACAAACGATCGTTACCGCGATTGCCGCGAGGATCCACCACGGATGATCGAACGTCATCGGAGCGCATCCGAGCGAAGGCCAAATGCCTGCATCAACGACGACGTACCGTCGGCTTCGTCCAAGATACCGGTGCGCCAACCCGCACGCTCGAGACGCGCAACGATCCGCGCTTCGCGATCGCGTACCGACCTCTTGAACGACTCTCGCTCGCGTCGTCCGATATAGCAGCGCACGCTACCGCCCTCGGCACCGCGAATGCGCACGAGACCGCGCAACGGGAGTCCGTCCCACCACGGATCGCGCGCGATCAGCGCCGTGCAGTCCAGGCGCGCCCCCAACCGCATCAACAGGTCGTCGTCTTCGGCCAGGTCGTACCAGTCGCTCACGACCAGCAGTGCAGCACCGCGGGCGAGCGCCGCACGCGCGGTTTGCATCGCCTCATGAAGATCGAATGCCGCCGTCACGACGCCGTGCTTCGGGACGACCGCGCCGTTGCCGACGACCAGACACCGATCGCCGCTCATTGCCGCGTCGAACCATGCAGCGGCAGCTTCGCGCGCGCTCTGCAGAAGCGGACGCGACCGTCCGATCTGCATCGACGCAGAATCGTCGACGATAACGCCGAGCGTCAACGTGACGTCCTCGAGGACGACGCGCGTTTGGAGTGCGCCGGCTCGCGCAGTTGCTGCCCAATCGATGCGTCGAACGTCGTCGCCCGGAACGTACGTCCGCAACTCGACGAACTCGTAGCCGTCGCCGCGATACGTTGTCGGCGAGCCGGCACCAAAACGATGCGGTCTTCGGCGCCCGCGAAGCAGCGCTTCTCGAAGCGTCACGGCACCGGGACCGACGCGACGATCCGCTCGATGATCGCAGCGCGCGCGATATTCTCGCTGATGATCCGGAAATTGAAGCCGATCCTATGCGCGAGCACCGGTATGGCAACGGCTCGAACGTCGTCGGGCGTGGCATAGTCGCGATCGTCCAGCACGGCTTTCGCGCGCGCGAGATTGGCCAGTGCGAGGGTCGCCCGCGGGCTTGCTCCGTAGTCGATGTATGTCCGTTCCGATTCACGCGTCGCTGCGACGAGATCGACGATGTACCGTTTGAGCTTCGCTTCGAGATGCACGCGGTGCACTTCTTGCCGCCATGTCTGAACGTCGGCGAGCGATGCAACCGCATGCAACGGCCGGGTATCGGCGATTGCAAATCGTTCCAGCACCGCGAGTTCCTCTTCGCGCGAGGGATAGCCGACGTCAACCTTCAGCAAAAAGCGATCCATTTGTGCGACCGGTAACGCGTAGGTGCCTTCGGAATCGAGTGGATTCATCGTCGCCATAACGATGAACGGATCGGGAAGGGCGTGGGTCTGCGGACCGATCGTGACTTGGCGTTCCTGCATCGCCTCCAACAACGCCGACTGCACTTTCGCGGGAGCACGGTTGATCTCATCGGCGAGTACCACGTTTGCAAAGATCGGGCCGAAAACCGTCGTGAACGTCGTTTCGCGCTGATCGAAGATACGCGTGCCCACAATGTCGCTCGGAAGGAGGTCGGGCGTAAACTGAACGCGCTTGAACGTGCCGTCGAGAGCGGCGGCGAGCGAACGGCACGCGAGCGTTTTTGCAAGGCCCGGCGGACCCTCGAGCAACACGTGGCCGTTGGCCATCAGTCCGAGCATCAGTCCCTCGATCACGCCGAGTTGACCGACAATAGTGCGGCTCAGCGCGTTCGTGAGGTCTTTGGGCCGGGTAGTGGTGATCACGACGTTGCACGCTCCAGAGCGGTGATTGCGGCATTGAGCGCCGCGGGCAGATCGCTGTCGTATGTAAAGGCGGCGCGTTCGAGCGTTCTCAGAACGTCGCGAACACGCACGTCGTGCGTGCCGGGGCGGCGAAGCACGTCACCGAGCGTCTCACGCTCACTTGCGCCGACGAGGCGCCGCATAACGGCGCGAATCATAAAAGCGGCGCTGCGCGAGCGTTCGGTGCGCAGCGTTAGAAGCGCATCGCGCATCAGCTGCGCGGGGTCTTCCGGCGCTTCGAATGCGACCGGCGCAGCGAGAAACGCTGGCTCGCACAGGTGATCTTCTGCGACGATAGATCGCCACCGCAACAAAGACGGCGGCTGCAAAGCACACGACCCAAACCACTAGTGTTGCCAACGTACGCAGTATGCTTCCGGCCACATTCCCCGCACTCCGCAGCGGCTCCAGCGTTCCGCCTCCCACATGCACCGTGAGGTCGTTGGAAAAATAGCGCTTTGCGCGCTGATCGCGTGGATCCACCGCATCGAGCGTGACCGGCGCGACGTGAATGTCGCCGGTGTGATGCGCAACGACGCCGATCACCTCACGATACGTCGTGCCGTTTCGATCCGACCGCAGCCGCCGCTCGTCACCGACCAATTCCAATTCTGCCAACACCGGCAAATCGAGATTCGCAAGCGACGACACGCGCTCACGCACATGAACGGTGACGATGAGATGGAACGATTCCTCGATCGCCGGGGCATTTGTATCGGACGCGAGCGTAAATTGCGTAACCGTTACATGCTGCAGCGTTTGCGCGCTCACCGGCAACGTCGCAAGAAGCGCCACGAGCGCGAACGCTAGCGCACTTGCGCGAGCCATTCGGCAAAGAGGCGACGCGCGTCGAATGGTCCGGGCGAAGCTTCCGGATGAAACTGAACGGCCGCAATGGGGAGCGACCGATGTTTGAAACCCTCGTTGGTGCCGTCATTCAAGTTCGTCATCGTTGCTTCCAAGTCGCCGGGTAGTGTCTGCGCATCGACCGCGTAACCGTGATTGTGAGCGGTAATCAACACTTCATCGTTGGTGTGATCTTTCACCGGTTGGTTTCCGCCGCGATGACCGTAAGGCAACTTGTAGGTCTGCGCACCGCATGCGAGCGCGAGAAGCTGATGGCCGAGGCACACGCCGAAGAGCGGCTTTCTGCCGACCAAATTGCGGAGCGTTTCGATGGTTTCGGGCAGGTCGGTCGGATCACCGGGCCCCGGCGAGATGAAGATTGCCTCGGGATTGCCTTCAAGCAATTCTTCTTGACTGGCGTTGTACGGCACGACCGTTACTTCGGTTCCAAGGGCCGTAAGTTCACGCAGAATGGCGCGCTTGACGCCGCAATCGACGAGCGTCACACGACGTCCACCCGGCGTTCCTTCGGTGTGGCGGCGCCGGGTTGCAACGCTTGGCACGAGTTCTTTCGTCGTTGCGACGCGTACGAATTGCGAAAGCTCACGTTCGGCGCGGTCGAGCGCCGTCTCACCCACCGCGAGGGCGGCCAGAATCGTGCCATGTTCGCGCAACGCGATCGTAATCGCCCGCGTGTCTGCGCCCACCATCGTCGGAATCTCTTGGCGCTCGAGCCATGCAGGGAGTGCTTCGATGTTCTGATGATGTGACGGATGACGCGCGATCTGTTTCATGATCGCGCCGGCAATGCACGCACGGTCGTACTGCGCGGCAGAACCGGAGATACCGTAGTTGCCGATCAGAGGATAGGTAAAGGTAAGAATTTGGCCGGCATACGACGGGTCGGTGAGCGCTTCTTCGTAACCGGTCATCCCCGTGTAGAAGACCGCTTCGCCGAGAGCGATTCCCTCGTGCTCGAGACCGTGGCCGTCGAAGCGTGAACCGTCGGCCAAAAAGAGTGCTGCAGGCTTTGCCATCCTGAAGGCCTTGCTGTTAGCCGGAGGGCTCGCGCGTACCTTGAAATAACCGGAACGCCATGGACTGGCACTTTGCTGCGACCGCTTTTGCGACGGCGCTGACGATTATCGACCCGATCGGTATGGTGCCTCTCACGCTAACTTCCACCGTAAACTGCGACCAAGAGCGACGCAACGGTATTGTGGACCAGGCGATATTTGTCGCGGCGGTCGTCATGCTCGTCATGGGGATCGTCGGTCCCGCGGTGCTCGACTATCTCGGCATCACGCTGCCGGCCTTTGGGATCGCCGGCGGTATTTTGCTATTCTTGATTGCGATCGACATGTTGTTCGCGCGGCAAACCGGTGCGCGCGCAACGAGCGACGAGGAACGCGAAGCGCAATCGGGCGAGAATCCCGCCGTCTTTCCGCTCGCGATCCCGATGCTCGCCGGTCCTGGAACGATCGCGACGGTCATGCTGCTCGTGAATTTGTGCCGCGGAAACCCGATGCGGTACCTAAGCGTCTTTCTGGCATACGTGCTCGCTCTTGCAATAACGTGGCTCTGCATGCGCGGTGCCGCGCGCTACATGGACCGCATTGGAACGACCGGCATTCACGTCGTGACGCGCGTGTTGGGGATCATCCTCGCGGCATTGGCCGTGCAGTTCGTTATCAACGGGCTACTTCAGACTCCGTTGTTGCATCGATAGTTCCACGCGCCGTGCGCGAACGCCGCGTGGTCGCCGATGTTTTGGCCTCTTCCAATTGCGTGCCGAGTTCTTCCAGCTCATCTTTCCCCAAAAGACGTTTTGCTTCGGGAAACATCGTCGACTCTTCTTCCTTCACGTGATGTTTCACGAGCTCGTGCAACACTTGTAATTTCGCTTTGTACGTCTCGTCGGACGGTTCGGTTTCCTCGAGCTTCTTCAGCATCGTCTTCACGTTAGCGTGTTCCTCGTAGGCCTCGAGAACTTCTTGCTTGGCCTCCTTGTCTCGCGAGGCGCTCGCTTTGAGGGCCGGATAGAAGATCGTTTCTTCGATTTGCGAGTGCACCGTAAGTGCCTGGTCGATGCGCTCAAAGAGCTTCTTCCGCGTCGCTTTCGCGGAGTCGGAAAGGTCCTCGAGTTCCTTGAAAAGACCCTCGACTTCTTTGTGATCGGCCTTGAGCAAGCGAATAGCATCCATAGAGTTCCTCCTCGTCACGATCGTTCTTGGGCTGCTTACCCGCGCGGCGCGCGAGCGAATCGAGGACGCTTGGGCCCCGTCCATGTGCCCAACGGTCCTAGAGCGCGGGCACAATCGCTGTTAGGATAGGTGCGTGCGCGACATGCTGAGCGACGTCGTTCAATGGGACATCGGCAATTGGGCCGGCGCTTTAGCGTATTGGTCTTCCCACGCCCCGTTGGGGGACGGTCCGCTCGACTGTCTTGAAATCGGCGCGAACTCGGGCGGGCTTTCACTGTGGCTCGCGCGCCAAGGACATCGCGTCGTATGTTCCGATCTGCGCGAAACGCGCGCACACGCCGGCCCGCTGATCGAACGCCACGGCTATATGGATCTCGTCTCGTTTGAAGATATCGATGCGACCGCAATTCCGTACACGTCGCGCTTCGACATCGTGATCTTTAAATCGGTGCTCGGCGGCGTTGGATACGATGGCGCGATCGAGCGACAGCGCGCCGCAATCGCAAGTATGTATAATGCCTTAAAGCCGGGTGGCAAGTTGCTCTTCGCCGAGAACTTGACAGGCTCGTCATTGCATCGATTTTTTCGGCGGCGCTACGTCCGCTGGGGTACGCGCTGGCGATATGTCACCGTTGAAGAGATGCGCGCTTTTTTGCAGCCGTTTCACGCGGTCTCGTTCGAGACGACCGGCTTCTTCGGAAGTTTCGGGCGCTCGGAGTCGCAACGGCGCCTGCTTGCCGCGATCGATCGAGCCGGGGTCAATGCCATGGTGCCGCCGTCCTGGCGCTACCTGATCTTCGGCGTGGCCGAGAAGTAACGCTCAACTATAGGCGACTTTACCGGCAACGATCGTGGTAATCGCGCGGCGCGGCAGCATGTATCCGTCGAACGGCGTACTCTTGCCCTTCGAAGCGAACGCCGCAGCATCGACGGTCCACGGACGATCGGCAAAGATCGTGATATCGGCAGGTGCACCGAGGCTCAGCGTTCCACCCGGAACACCGAGAATGCGGGCGGGATTCGTCGAGAGCAACTCAACGAATCGCAGCAGCGGCAGATCGGGCACGGCAAGTGCATAGGCGCCGACCGCTATTTCCAAACCACTGAAGCCGACTGCGGCGGAGCGCAGATCGCCCGTTTTTTGTGCCGCCGTGTGTGGCGCGTGGTCGGTTGCAAAAACGTCGATCGAGCCGTCCCGCACGGCGTCGCGCAACGCGCGTGCATCGTCGTCGCTTCGCAGCGGCGGGTTCACCTTACCGGCGCTTCCGCGTTCGCGCACGGTTTCATCGGTTAACAAGAGGTGATGCGGTGTCACTTCGCAGGTGGCAATCCCGCCGTGCGCGCGAGCGTGCAACACTTGTTCCAAGGCACCGCGCGTCGAGAGATGTGCAATGTGCCACGTCTTTCGCGTCTCCATGCCGATCAGCAGGTCGCGCGAAACGATCACGTCTTCCGCTACGCCCGGACTGCCTACGAGACCCATGGCACGCGAAACCATTCCCTCGTGCATAACGGCATCGCCTTTGAGATCTTCGTCTTCGGCGTGCGAGATAAAGACGCCGGAAACGTTGAGAGCCGCGAGCGCGGCGTCTCGCAGAACGCGTGCATTCATGACGGTGTTTCCATCGTCGGAAAATGCCACCGCGCCGGCGCGTGCGAGCGACGCAAAGTCACATGGAACCTCCCCTTTGCGCGCGCGGGTGATCGCGCCGACGGGATAGACGCGGCACTTCGCGCGCGCAGCCGTCGCCTGCAACAACGTCTCAATAATGGCGGGATCGTCGAGTGCCGGATGGGTATTCGGCATGCACGCGACCGCGGTAAAACCGCCCCGGACCGCTGCGTTGGTGCCGGTCTCAATCGTCTCTTTTTCCGGGAAACCCGGTTCACGCAAGTGGACGTGCATGTCGATGAATCCGGGTGCGACGATCGCACCCGACGCGTCGATGATCTCTTCGTCCCCGATTGGCTCCAGATGCTCACCGAACGCGCTAATGATGCCGTTCTCGACGCGCAGATCACGTAACGCGTCGACCGGCCCCGACGGATCGACGAGCCGTCCGTGGCGTATCAGCACTCGACGCGAACGCCGTTGATCAAAAAATCGAGAACCGCCATGCGAATGAAGACGCCGTGGCGGACTTGCATGGCGTACCGCCAGCCCGCAAATTGCAGGACGGTGTCATCGAGTTCCATTCCGCGATTGAACGGACCGGGATGCATCACGATCGTCTGCTCAGGCACGCTTTTCAGGCGCTGCGCGTTCAGTTGATAGCGTCGAATATACTCTTCGTCGCTCATGGGCATCGCTGCAAATCGTTCTCGCTGAATGCGCAGCAAGATGATCGCATCGACGCTCCCGAGGACCGCGTCGAGATTCCGCTCGATCGTGACGCCGCGACGCGCGTAGTCCATCGGCAAAAAGAAATCCGGGCCAACGAGCACGACCTCGGCGCCGATGTGATTCAACCCAGCGATCGTCGAATGCGCCACACGCGAGTGCAGGATGTCGCCGACGATGGCGACTCTGCGGCCCTGAACCGATCCGAACTCTTCGCGCAAGGTGTAGATATCGAGCAGTGCTTGCGTGGGATGCGCATGGGCGCCGTCGCCCGCGTTCACGACATGTCCGTCGAATGCCACGGACAAACGATTCGGAAAACCGGCTTCGGAATGGCGCACGACGATCAAGTTGACGCCCATCGCACCGAGGGTCAACGCCGTGTCTTCGATCGTCTCACCCTTGGCCAGGCTCAACTCATCCGGCGATAAATTGATCACGTGCGCCCCGAGGCGCAACTCCGCAAGGTTGAACGACGTGAACGTGCGCGTACTCGTTTCGAAAAAGAGATTTACGACCGCAATTCCGTCGAGCAATCGAGGCGGCGGTTCGCCTTCGAACTCGCGCGTTCGCTCGAAGATGTAGCGGAGATCGTCACCCGACAGGTCGTCGAGGTCGATGAGGCTACGGCGTGTTCGCAAGAATTGCGACCTCATCGCCGGGCGCGGCAGCAGCGGCCAGCGAGACCTTGATATGTTCGCGGCGGCTCGTTGGGATGAAGCGTCCAACGTAGTCCGCTTGCACGGGAAGTTCGCGCAACCCCCGGTCGATGAAAACGCAGAGGCGAATGGCCGACGGACGCCCGAGATCGGTCACCGCATCGAGTGCCGCACGAATCGTCCGGCCGGTAAAGAGCACGTCGTCGATAATGACCACGAGCCGGTCGCTGATGTCGCCGGGAATCTGGGATTCGGGCATTTCGTGGGTGACGCGGTCGTCGCGATACAGATTGATGTTCAAAAAACCAAGAGACGGTGCTTTTCCGCTGATGCGATCGATTTCGGACGCGAGACGTTGGGCCAGCGCTTCACCGCCGCGACGGATGCCGATCAGCACGATGCCGTTTTGCGCATCTTCAGGCTCTAAAATCTGATGCGCCAAGCGCGAAATCGTGCGAGCGATCTCTGCGCTTGCGATCAGGACGCGTTGGTGTTCTGCGGTCGTCATGCGGTCTCTCCCATAGCGCTGAGCGCATCTTGAACGCGGGTAAGCTCATTGCGATAGGCGTCGAGCTTCTCGCGTTCTTTCGCAACGACACCGGGAGCCGCCTTGGCGAGAAATTGCTCGTTGCCCAGCTTCTTCTCACCACGCTCGACCTCGCTACGCAAACGCGTCGCATCTTTGCGGTAACGCTCGATCAACAACTCCTTCGGGGCGTCGACGATGATGCCGTTGAGCCCGCCCGTGAGGTGCTCATCGACGACGATTGTTGCTCCGACCGCGGGCGTATACGTCGAGATGACGTCCAATAGCTCGGCCGGCATGTCGGCCGGAATGCGGGTCACCGGTTTTGCGGAGAGCGGCAGGTTCAGTTCCTGTTTTTGCCGGCGAATCGTTTCCGACGCAATCATATGCGCTTCGAATGCGGCCGCCGCATTGCGATCGACCGGGACTTCGAGTTTATCCGGCCACGCTGCCGTCGTAATCGTCGTTCCATCGTGTGGTATGGATAGCCATACTTCTTCACTGATGAACGGCGCTATCGGATGCAGTAGACGCATCGCGTTGTTCCACACGAACGAGAGAACCGCGGCTCGCGTTGGGCGATTGTGCGGGGCCTTCGTCGCTTCCAGGTACCAATCGCAGAACTCATACCAGATGAATTTCCAGATCGTTTCGGCGGCGTTCCCGAAATCGTAGCCGTCGAGCAACGCGCTCACCGCTTCGATCGTGTCGTACAGACGAGTAAGAATCCATCGGTCCGCTGCGGTCAGTATTTCGGGTTTCGGCAGCGTCCGTGCGGACGGCAAACCCTCATCCAAACTCAGCATGTAGCGGGTCGCGTTCCAGATCTTGTTGTTGAAATTGCGCGCTTCTTCGCAGCGTGACTCGTTGAAGCGAATCTCTTGTCCTTCGAGCCGCATTTGGCGCAACATTCCCATGCGAAAGGCGTCGGCACCGTAACGTTCGACAAGGTCGAGCGGGTCGATCGCGTTTCCAAGCGATTTGGACATCTTACGACCTTGTGCGTCGAACACGAGCGGTGCAATGAATACGGTCGGAAACGGAACTTCGCCGAAGAAGTGCAGTCCGAGCATCACCATGCGAGCGACCCACAAGAAGATGATCTCCCATCCGGTGATCAAGACTTGGCTCGGATACCAGCTCTCGAGTTCGGGGGTTTTTGCCGGCCATCCAAGGATCGAAAACGGCCATAGACCACTGGAAAACCAGGTGTCCAGCGTGTCGGGATCCCGAGTGAGTTCGCGCGTGCCGAAGCGCCGTTGCGCGACGTCGATCGCTTCTTCCTCGGTCTCTTCGACCACGACGTCGCCGTTGGTCGTGTACCAAACCGGAAGTTGGTGGCCCCACCACAGTTGTCGCGAAATATTCCAGTCCCGAATGTTTTCGAGCCACTGTTCGTACGTACGGCCGTATCGTTCAGGAACGAATTTCAACCGGCCGTCGCGATAGGCCGCAAGCGCAGGTTCGGCGAGCGGCTGCATCTTGATGAACCATTGCAGCGATAACAGCGGTTCGATCACGTCGCCGCTGCGTTCGCTCACGGCCACCGCGTGCCGGTATGGTTCTTCTTTCACAAGTAATCCCGACGCGTCGAAGATCGTCGACGATCGCGATTCTCGCCTCGTAACGGTCGAGGCCGGCGTATTTGCCGACCGATACCTCCTCAGCACTGATTGTTGCATCGAAATCCATGATCGACGGCATCGGCAAGTCGTGGCGCAAACCGATTTCATAGTCGGTCGCATCGTGGGCCGGCGTCACCTTTACCGCACCGGTTCCAAAGTCGCGTTCGACCGCGGCATCGGCAACAATGGGAATCGCGCGCTCCAAGAGCGGTGGAACCAAGACCGTCTTACCGACCAGTCCCGCGTACCGTTCATCGTCGGGATGGACGGCGATGGCGACGTCACCGAGCATCGTTTCCGGACGCGTCGTCGCAATCTCGATCGAAAATGAACCGTCGCTCGACGGATAGCGGATATGCCACAAAAACGAGTCTCGCTCGAGGTGCTCGACCTCCGCGTCCGACACCGTCGTCTTGCCTTTGGGATCCCAATTGATCAACCGTTTACCGCGGTAGACCAGTCCCTCACGGTAGAGCGCCACGAACACTTTGCGAACAGCCGCCGAGAGCCCATCGTCCATCGTGAAGCGCCCACGGCTCCAGTCCGGGCCAAAGCCGAGCAGGCGGAATTGGGCGTTGATCGTGCCGCCGTACTCGCGCGACCACTCCCAGGCCCGTTCGATGAAGCGCTCACGGCCCAGCGCCTCCCGCGAGGTGCCTTCCTTAGACAGCTCCCGTGCCAGTACCGACTCCGTCGCGATCGCGGCATGGTCGAGTCCCGGAAGCCAATCCGCATTGTCGCCGAGCATGCGGTGATAGCGCGTGAGAACGTCCATCGGCGTGTAGGTCGATCCATGACCCAAATGAGCCCGCCCAGTGACGTTGGGCGGCGGCATGGGAATGATGAAGGGCGGCCGCGCGGGATCCGGCTCTTCGTGAAAAAATCCGCTTCGTTCCCACCAGTCGTAGAGTCGCGGCTCGACAGCCTTCGGGTCGTACGTCTTCGGAAGATCGGCGGTTTGGGGTCGTGCGGTCATGGGAGCGCAACCATTTCAGCAGTCCGCGACGGGATGCCTCGCGCTCGCACGCGGGTGAATCGCCTAGGCCGAAAGCTCCACAGCGGAGCTCGTGAGCGGCGCCGCCTCTTTGGGTGGACTCAGCGAAGGCTTCGGCAGTGCAATCTGCGCCGGCATGCCGCAGAAATGGAGAACCGCCGCAAACCAGCCTTCCAAGCGGCCGCGCAGCGCATTGCAAACCGCGCCGCGTACGAACGGCCGCTCGAAGACGTAGGAAAACGCCCAACCGACCATGATGCCCGTGACGCCCGCGGTAACCATCGCTGCCCAGATGGGTAGTCCGGTCGCATGCGCCTCAACGAAAGCCACGACCGGCTCGTGAACGAGATAGATGCCATACGACGCACCGCTCACCGCGGCAAGACTTCGCAAGTTCAAGAAGCGCGTAACGGGGGCACATGCCGCCGTCCCGGCGACGAGCGCGAAGATCGAAACCTCCCAGAGTGGATTGGTCCAGCCGCCATGCTTGCCGAGCGCCGTTGCAAGAACGAATCCGACCGCAGCGATTGGTAACCCCCATACGAGCCGGCGGTCGCGCTGCACGTAGAGATCGGCAGCGATGATACCCATGAAAAATAACGGCAGCACCAGTCCGTCGACGTAGAACGCGCGCGTTTCGTACGTGAGCAACCACACGAGGGCGCAGAGCGCGACGACCGCCTTACGAGAATAGACCCATAGCCAGAGCACGAACGGAAAAACGAGATACCAACGCATCTCGAGCGGCAGCGTCCAATACGATCCATCGAGCCAGCGGGCTCTGCGATCGCTGAGCAGCAGGTTCTTCAGCACGTCGAGCGGATGGACGCCGCCGTTCGGCATCGATGACTGGCAACGCGATGTGCGCATGCTGTAAACCGAAGGCGCACAATGCGAAGAACGCCACCGCGATATAAAACGGCGGAATGATTCTCGTCACGCGCTTAGCGGCAAAACGCGCCAGGACAATAGACGATTGCCCCGTGTTATAGTGCTTTGCTAAAACGGGATACGCGAGACAGAAACCTGAGATTACGAAGAACAGTTCAACGCCGTGTGTGCTAAGCAGCAGTGCGACGATCGGGGGCGGATGAGCAGCTAGCGAACTGTGCTGGGCGACGTGAAAGGCGACAACCGACAAGATCGCAAGACCGCGCAGCCCCTCGATGTGGGCGACGCGCGCATTCACATTCGTTCACCTCCTCCCGTCATGTGTCGTGAAGGTGACGTTGGCGACGCCGGCGCTCAACGTCGTGCAGCGACTGCACGATCTGACGGCGGTCGGCAGATTTTTCTAAGACGACGTCGGCTCCGGCGGCGGTAAAGGCGCGTGCGATCGCGTCGCTCGTTGCGCTCGAATAGACGTAGATTTGTGCCTGCGGCGCAAGCACGTGCGCAAGTCGCACGCTCTCGAGCGGCTCGTCGATAAAGTCCGTGTCCAGAAAGACCAGATGCGGTTGATCATCAAGAAGCTTTCGCGGATCCACCTGGGGCGCAACAAAGTCGACGAACAGGCCGGCTTCGGTGAAGACGTCGACCAGCGCAGGCACGAACAGGTGCTGTGGCTCGATCAGATGGACCACTGTCCGCCCCGAAGCATCGAACATTGCTGCGCCCGAACTATACAACGCTATTGCGAGGCCGCGACGATCGGTGCGTCGTCGGAGTAGAGGCGAGGCACGTCATTTCCGTACGGCGTGTAGTCTGCGCGCCGCGGTTCCGTGCGGTTGAGCACGAATCCGAGAACGTTGCGCACACCCATACGCTGTAAGCGCTTCATCGCACCGCTCGCTTCGCGTAGATCGGTCGATCCGTGCGACACGACCAACACGGTGCCGCTCACCCGTCGAGCCAGCACGGCCGAATCGACATTTCCTACCAGCGCAGCGGCGTCGAACACGACGGTCTGGTAGCGCTTGTACAACTCTTCGAGAAGCGCGTCGAACTTTGCCGACTCGAGGAGCTTGAGCGGGTTCGGCGTTGCGGTTCCGCTGGTAAGCACGCTTAAACCGCTGCGTTCGTCGATCTGCACTGCTTCATCGAGCGAGGCTGCGCCGACAAGGACGTCGGACAGGCCGCGTTCGTTTGGCATGCGCAGCTTCGCATGGAGCGACGGCCGGCGCAGATCGCCATCGATTAAAACGACGGGTCCTTCGATTTCATTGAGCGCCAGTGCGATATTCAGCGCGATCGTCGATTTGCCGTCCCCCTGCTGCGGACTGATCACCGCTACCGAGCGCAACTGCACATCGGTCGCGTACTTCATGTTCGTAACCAATTGTAGAAACGATTCGAGCGCCAGGGCCTTGACCCAAGGTACGATCGGTTCACCGTTGCGCAGTTGCACGAGCGGAATGGCACCAAGCTGCGGCAGTGATAGTTCTTCTTCGACTTCGTGCTCGTCCTTGATGCTGTTGTCGAGATAGTCCAGCAGCAACGCTCCGGTAACGCCGAGAACGGCGCCCAAGACGAGTGAGATGATGAAATTGAGCAACAGACTTGGGCGCACGAGTACTTGGCTCGGAAGTGCCGGCTGCGTAATCGTTACGTCGGAGAGCGCGGTCTCAGCGGCTACTTGCGCATTGACGAACTTTTGCTGGAGCGCCGAATAGACGTCTTCGGTGGCCTTTGCCGTGCGCTGAAGGTCGGCCAGTTCGGCAGTTTGCGCAGGCAGCGCTGCGAGAGCCGGCGCCATCGCTTTGCTCTGCCGTTGCAACTCCTCGACTTGCGCCGTGTCGGCGGCAACTTGCGAACGGAATTGCGTCGCTTGTTGCATCAACTGCTGATACACGGGATTCGGAATGTTGGATTGGCCGGAGACGACGGTCGCCTGCTGATGCGCGATGGCATCCTTGAGCTGCTGTTCTTGCGCTTTGAGCGCGATCACTTCGGGATGCTGATCGGTGTATTGTTGTTCAGCTTGACGAAGCTGTACGTCGACCTGCGTTAGTTGGGTTTGCAGTTGCGCGACGACCGGATTTTGAGCCGTCGTCGAACTACCGACGATCGTGGGCGTCATCCCGGACATCTGCGCTTGGGTCGAAGCCAGTTGTGCTTGCGCCTGCTGGCGATCGGCTTGAACTTGACCGATCTTTGAATCGAGCGTCGCCATGTTCGTGATCGTCGCTTGGGTCTGCTCGTCGATGTTCGCGATGCGATGTTCGGTCTCGAACTGCGCGAGTTTGCTGTGCGCGTCATTCATACGCGCTTGCGCTTCCGGCAATTGGGTTTTCAGCGAATCGATCGCGGCGCGCGCACTCGACGAAACGAGATCGCGCTGGCGGTCGAGAATCGCTTGACCGAACGTGTTCGCGATAGCTGCCGCCGTGGCGCGATCTTTCCACGTGACGGATACCGAGAGAATCGATGTATTGGTGATCGGTTTGACAACGACGTGCGCGAAGAGATCGCGCGGTCCGACGTTGAGATGCAACTGCGAGATCACCCGTTGTGCAACCGGTGTTTCCTTAAAGAGTTCGGCATAGGTCTCAGCGCTCTGCACGCCGCCGCTGAGCATGAGCGCATTGAGCACGGGGAGTTCACTGTCCGGCGACGTTCCGGGAACGGTACTCGAGTTGCCGGGGATCAATTTGATTTCGGCCGTGTATTGTTTCGGCCAAACCAGCGTGCCCACGACCATCAATACGACAAAGCCGACGAAGATCTGCAGCACCGTGCTGCGCCGCCGAACGATTGTGCGCCAAAGCGAAGCTAGCTCGCGTTGGCGGTCGCTCGTCGAGGGGGACGGATCTACGCCGCCGGTAAGGGCATAAGGTGTCGAGCTAGGAATCGCCTGCACAAATGTTCTCCTACGGGATAATCAGCCGGCCGAGAAGGTAAAGTAGCGGCGAGCCCCAGACATTGGATTTCTGTTTCGCCTGCGGAACGTAAACGACATCGCCTTTTTGCAGTGAGACATCTGCCGCTGTATCGCCGCGTTCTAATGCCTGATAGAGATTGATCGTCTTATCCGTGCGTGTGCCGTCGGCATTTGTATGCATCACGCGAATATTGTTGAGGTCCGCGTTCGACTGCGCGCTGTTGCCGGCTTTTGCGATCGCTTCCGAAAGACGGTCACCTTCGGAGATCTGCACGTCTCCCGGGTGATCGACTGCACCCGTAACGGTAACGTTAAAGGTAACGGGACCAGGAACGTACACGACGTATCCTTCCCCGACTTCCCGATCGAGTGCAACGTCGCCGTCGTGCAACAGCTTCTGCAGCGATACGCTGGACACGTCGCCTTGCGGATCAGAGATGCGCGCGTCAGGCATCGCCCCGTTGATCTCTGCAAGGCCGCCGGCAGCCGCAATCGCATCGGTGACGCGCGCGTCGGAGCGAAGCTGATATTTACCGGGCGTCTTCACATCGCCCAAGACGAGAACCGAAGGCTGGCCCAGCTGTGCGATCGCAATGGTGACCATCGGATTGCGCACGTACTTCTGTAATTTGTCGCGCATGTTCGTGGTCGCCTGATCGACGCTTTCGCCACCGACCTCCACACGGCCGATCAGCGGATACACGATGCTGCCGTCCGGCAGCACGGTCACAGTCTGCGTCAGGTCCTTGTCGCCGTAAACCTGCACGTTGAGTTGATCGCCGGGATGAATGACGGTCGCTGAGGATGTAGCGCCCATTGTCGTAAGGGCAAGACTTACCAGCAGCGCCGAGCTGGAATACCGCATCATATCTCCTATCCTACGGAAGCACGCTCCGCGCTTCGTGACCCAGGCGGCCTAATACACCACGTGCGAACGCACCAGGCCACACGGAGGGCCCGGTGCGTTTGCCTGCCTCACTTAGGGTGTAGGCGCTCCCGTGCAGCTGCCTGGACCACTCGGGCAGGGGGTCGGCAGGACGGCATCCTTGGCCACGCCGTCCGTGTGAATCGCTTTAATGTCGTTCACCATAGTGACGTTTTGGGTCGCGCCGGATTCCTTCCACGAAGGTAGTGTGGGCCACAAGTCGGTGGGACTCGTGATCTTGCGACGTCGTGATGTCGTTCATGAATTTCGTTTCGTTCGAAGTCAAGCTGCCCGAATTGTCGCGCAAGGCTTGGCCCAAGCTGCGATCGTATTGAAATTCCAGCTATTGTCGAATGACTGGTCGCTATTATGTTTGGGATCGTTCGTAATAGACGTACAACGCAGCTGCCGCGCTCGCCGTATCCGCAATATTTGCCGAGATTGACTGTTCGGCGTTATCCTGAAAATTGAGATCGGTGGCCGGTGTGTTACCGAGGAACTCCATCGTCCATGCTTGGACGTGTCCGGAAGTCGTACCGATAATCATGTAGTTTCGGCCCGGGACGGAGTGTAAGCCGGGGTTGGGTTTGGCACTGCGGTCGCGGTTGCGCCAATATTGTACGTGGCATCACTAGCCGCGGTCGTCTGGCCGGCTTCAGATGAGCAGCCGCAACTGAATGAGCACATTCGCGCCGGCAAACGACACGGTTCCAACCGAAAGTGTTCCGTTAATTGCGAGAGGGCTCACGCTTGGGCTCGGGCTCGGAGTCGGCGTGCTGCCACCCCCGCCGTTGCCGCCATTTCCGCCTACCGGCGGGTTGGTGCCACCGCCGCCCCCGCCGCCGCAGGCAGCGAGAAGCGAGGCGACTACGATGATCGATGCGCCGAGCAGCGGCGCCGGACCTAACCTTTTCATTCCCATGCAAATCCTTATAGAGGCATGCTGCGGCTCGTGATCGACCGCTGTAATCGAACCCTACAGGGTTGCGGTCCGGAGCGAAACGGCGAAAAGCCCGGGCGCGCGCGGGAAATCAAGGGCAGGCAAGCGAGCCACCCAGTCTGGTATCACTATTGCATGGTGCAAACTCGGCGCCGGTGGTTTGGCGTGCCTCTTCTTCTATGCGTTCTTGCCGTTGCAGGCCTGGTTTTCTATGCCCATCGGCACCGGGTCCATGCGGTCCGAACGGGAGAGCCGCTGCCGGCCCTCTCGCTGATGACGCTCGATGGCCACTCGGCTGAACTCGGGTCTCGTACTTCGGGCATCGTCGTCTACAATGTATTTGCGACGTGGTGTCCGCCATGCCGCGCCGAAACGCCGGCGCTTGCACGAACTGCCGTCGAGCTTCAAAAGCGCGGAATCAAAGTGATTGGAATCGACCAAGGAGAATCGGCGCTAGCCGTCAGCGAGTTTGCTCGTGAATTCAACCTCAGCTATCCGCTGGTCGTCGATCCGAACCGCCAGACCAACGTACTGCTCGGCGCGCGGGTCATCCCGGAGACGATCGTCGTGCAAGATGGAATCGTGCGGTCGATCTCGGTCGGTCCACTCGACGAAGACGCATTTCGTCGTCTGCTCGCGCAAAGTGGAGCGACACGATGCGTAACGCGATCGTCTTGGGATTCGACTATTACGGCGATTTCTTGAGCAAACTGATCAACGAAGAATCGAGCAATTGGCGCCTTCGCTACTATCCATCCACGCGTGTCGGCACGATGCGCGCTCTTCTTGCGACGGCTTCCGCCGACGCGGTCATTTCATTTGGCGGCCCCGGGCCGAATATGGCGCTCGTCGAAGCTGCGCGGAGGCGCAATATTCCCGTCATCGTCATTTGGGCGGGAACCGACGTTTTGACGACACAGAAGCAGCCGCAGTTACTCGAAATCATCAAACAATACGGGTTTATCAACGTTTGCGATGGCCCGTGGCTTGTCGATGAACTGCGCGAGCTCGGAATTGAAGCGACCTATGTCCCGGTGACCGGTATTCGCCCCGCTGAAAAGATTTCGCCGCTGCCGAAGGCGTTTCGCGTTTTGACCTACCTGCCAGAGCCACGCCGTACATTTTATGGAGAGAAAACGATCTATGCGCTCGCGCGCGAGTTTCCCGATATTCCGTTCCGAGTCGTTGGCCGTGGCGGTCGCAATCCCATAGCGCCGCGAAACGTTGAGTTTCTCGGACACGTGCACGACATGCACCGGCACATCGATGAATCTGTCGTGCTGATAAGGCTTCCCGAGCACGATGGCAAGTCGATGCTCGTATTGGAAGCGCTTGCACGGGGACGGCACGTAATTTGGAATTACGACTTTCCGACCGTCCATCACGCGCCGCGCACCCATGACGTATCACGGATCCTGCGCGGTTTATACTCTGCGCACGAGCGCGGCGTATTGGAGCCAAATCATACCGGATACAAGTACGCCGCAGAAAACTTTACACGCGCACAGCTGGCGGCCGGCTTCGAAACCGTACTGAACAATGCTACGGCAACGCGCGTCGTGCGCGAACGCGCACATCGCAAAGTCGCCATTTCAGGCCTGCCGATGGTCTGCGCGCAAGTCGGTGAGGAACTGATGCGAGGAAACTACGGTTGGAAGCCTGAGTATTTGCGTGCGTCGGTCCGGCTCGAAGTTGCAACTTCCTTGATCAAGCTTCTTTCGTGTGACGTTTGGTACTCTGTGGGGTCACCGATCGGCGATCGTTGGTTGCATTTACTTGCAAAATTGCTGCGGAAGCCGCGTGTCATTCATTGGGTTGGCACGGACATCACTTCGCTGTATAGCGACAAGCGCTTGCGCCGGTTCTGCGAATCGCCCCGCGTCCAAAATCTCGCTGAGGTCGATTGGACGATCGATGAATTATGTAGGCTCGGTGTGCAGGCATCCCTTGCACCGCTTCCGCCGCGGCTTCCCGCGCACACGACTATGCCGCTGCCCGAACGCTTTACCGTGTTGTTGTACCTACCCCAAACGCGAGGAGACTTCTACGGGCGGCGCGAGTACGAACGCTTGATTCGCGCATATTCCAAACGCAACGTTCGCTTTATCGTGGTCGGCGGTGGCGACTTCTACGCGCCACCCGATGCCGACGTCGTTCGGATGGGTTGGTGTTCGTCGCTCGACCAAGTCTATCGGGACACGACCGTCTTGATTCGTTTCACAAAGCACGACGGTCTCTCCCTGATGACCCTCGAGTCGCTGACGCATGGACGATATGTCCTATGGAGCGAAGATTTTCCGTTCACAATGCATGTGCGCAACTACGATGACATCGAACGCACTCTCAGCGAATTGCTCGAACGCTTCGAACGCGGTGATCTCCCAGTGCAGACCGATGCTGCCCGTTATGTTGCCGAGACGTATGCACCGGCACGCTGCGTTGCGCGTCTCACCGATTCGTGGAATCGCGCAATCGAACCACGCGCCGGTGGAGCGCTCGCGATGGAGTCGCCGCAATGATTCGCACGCTCGATCTCCAGGACTGGATCGCTTTCGACTCCGAACATCCGGCCCCCACGTTCTTCGCTCGCCCGGCATGGGCGCGTGCGCTAGCGGACGCCTTTCCCGCTTTAGTTCCGGCGCCGCTTCGCGTTGGGATTGACGGAATTACGTACCTCGTCCCGACCATGCAATCTCGCCACGTACGCTTGAACTTTCGCGAGCATCTGGCCTTTCCGCTCGGCGGATATTCCTGCGTGCTCGATGAGCGCGGCGGACTTGCCGATGACGCGACAGCCCACGCCGTTCTCCAGTCCCTTGCGCGTCACGTGGATCATTTGCGCATCATTCCGTGGCCGCTGGGTCCGGCGATCACCGTTCGCGGCGCGCGGCAGCGCGTGTACGAAACCGCCGTTATCGATTGCAGCAACGGGTTCGACGCGGTCCTGGGCAACGTGCGCGGTGTCACCCGGAGAATGGCCGGGCAGGCGCAGCGCCGCGGCGTAGTCTGCGACCGGGCCGACGAGAGCGTCTTGCCGGCATATTTCGACATATTGCGTGAAGCGAGTATCGGGTGGGGATTGCCTCGACCGCCCGTTTCGTACGAACTTTTGGAAGCGGTTCTGCGTCACGGAGGCGACGATGCGCAGCTTTGGTTGTCACGTCTCGATGGCGAGGCAATCGGCGGCGGCGTGATTTTGTTCGGCTCGCAAGAACTTTTCTTCTGGTCGGCCGCCATGCGCCGGGAGTTCGGCCGCTATCGCCCCAGCAATGCTCTGAACCTCGCGCTCATTGGCGAAGCTTGTGCGCGCGGTGTCCGTTGGTACAATCTCGGCGCGAGCCAAGGTCTCGAAGGCGTCGCGCGATTCAAAGAAGACCTTGGAGCAACGTCGATTCCATACGTGGAATTGTCGCTACGGCGACCGGCGTTCCATGTGTATGAAACAGTGCGAAGCGCCATTCATTCGCGACAAAGGAGTGCCTGAAGGTGACAACAACGGCCCAGCAGCAGCAGCAGGTGTCCCAGTCACAAAGTGGCGTCTACCGTTTACCCGAGCGTCTGAGGACGAGCGGCGCGCTTCTTCTCACGAGCGACGGTCTCGCCGCGATCATCGCGCTTGCCGTCTGCGTGACCATCTCAGGTTCGGGCGCGGGCGCCTTTGCGAGTCTCGCCGCCACGTTACTGGTCGGCGCCATGATCGGCCGGTATCGAAAGAGTTTTTGCATCCACATATACGAAGAATGGTATGCGACGGTCGCGGCGGCATTGCTCGGCGCGCTCATCGGCGTAGCCTTTTCACTATTAATGCAGTTCGATTGGTTTTCGGCGATCGGCGCATCTGATCGTCTGGACGCCGTTTGCCGGCATCGGAGCCGCGTATCTGCATAGGCTGCGGCGCAATGGACCATCGTACGAAGGCGCTGTCGAACACGTCCGCGAGTCCGGACGCGGTGCTGGGTGGCACGCCGGGCAAGGCATCATTCGTCTTCTGGATCTGTTCTTTTCGGCCGCAGGCATTATCGTGCTCGCGCCGGTCTTGGCGATGATTGCGGTTGCCGTATGGCTCGATTGCAAAACTCCTATCCTCTTTTTGCAAGAGAGAATCGGGCGCGACGACCGCGCCTTCACGATGTGGAAGTTCCGCACGATGCGGGCGAACGCAAGCGGCCAATGGGCGACGCCCGGCGACGAGCGCATAACGCGAACGGGGGCCTTTCTGCGGCGCAGCAGTCTCGATGAACTGCCGCAGTTATGGAACGTTCTGCGGGGCGATATGTCGCTCGTCGGTCCGCGACCGGAAATGCGAGAGTATGCCGACCGCTTCAATGCCGATTTACAGAATTATTCTCAGCGCCATATTGTTCGCCCCGGTCTGACCGGATGGGCGCAGATCATCTTGCCGCGCAATTTACAACCGAGTGATGTGCCATCGGTGCTCGTGCACGACCTGTTCTACGTTCAGAACGTCAGCGTGTATCTGTATATGTTCTGCCTTGTCAAGACGCTTTGCGAGTGTGGCACGCATGCGGCGGTCTGACGCAGCATGACGCTTCGCAGCCAGCTCGTCGCAGACGGCCTCTACAGCTTCGCGCTTCGCGTTGGCAACATGCTGCTCGCAGCGGTGCTTGGGATCTTGAGTGCGCGCGTTCTAGGCCCGCACGGGCGAGGCATCTACGCTTTGCCGATGGTCAACGCGGGCCTCGTGGGCGCTGGCTTCGCCGGCCTTACCTCGGCCGTGTCATTTTATTTGCTGCGCAAGGAAGCCGGCCGCGGTGTGTTGCGTCCGACATTCATAAGCGCCCTCCTCGTCTTTGCCGTTGGTGCGGCGGCGACGCCGCTGATTGCGTATGCAGCACATGCGCCGTGGTCCGCGGTGCCCGCGTTGTTATCGTTGCCCGCACCTATTTGTATGATGATCGGTTCCGGTTATGCGATCGGCACGAAGCGCATCCGATTGGTGACGAATTTTTCTACGGCGAATACCGTCATCGCGATCCTTTTTATGATTTGTGCGTTTGTGATGATCGGCCGGGTACCAGCAGCGGCCATCGCTTCGTGGATCGTGAGCGGCGACTTGTTCGGACTGGCAATCATCGCGTGGGTGGTGTGGGACGCGCGCCGTCTTCCACCCTCGAGCGTATCCTTGCGGGAATATCTTTGGTATGCGCTGCGTTCGGGAAGCGTGAACTTTATTTCCCTATTAAACTATCGCGCGGATATCTACATCGTAGCGATTCTCGGCGACGCAAGGATGCTGGGTATGTACAGTATCGCGGTCACGGCGGCGGATACCCTCCTCACCGCAACACAAGTCACGGCAATGGTCGCATCGCCGCATATCGGTTCGATGGAGGAACAGCAAGCTGCACAACTCGTGGCCCGCTCGGTTCGCCATAACGTCCTCGTCGCAGGTGTTTGCAGCCTCGCGCTCGCCGTCGTGGCGCCGTACGCCGTTTCGCTGTTGTACGGGCCGGCATTCTTGCCGATGGTTCCGGCACTGCGGGTATTGCTCATCGGAGTTTTCGCTCTCTCGCTGGGCAGTCCGATGTCGACCTACTTCACCTTGCGGCTAGGAAGGCCGGAAGTTGCCTTGGTTCTCGCGTCTTTTTCAGCCGCTATCTGCATCATCGTGACGTGGGTACTTGTACCACAACTCGGGCCTCGTGGGCGCGGCCATCGGTTCGACCCTGGCGTATACGATCAGCCAAGACCGCTGCGATCATCTATTTCGGCGTCGTTTCGGGCATCAACGCGCAGACGATGCTCCTTCCTAAAGCGAGCGACCTATCCGGTTATATTCAGCTTTTGACTTGCGTCGGCCGCCGCAGGGGTCCGATCGACTCAGCGAGCTAGGGCCGTCGCGGACTACTCGCGCGGCGCTGTCGCAGATACGGTATAGATAATGGCCATTCGAGTCCCACTGCCGCAAGGCGCACGTTTAACGCCGCCTCCTTCGACGCTTGCATGGATTGCAATCGGCGGTTGGCGGTGGCTGCAACCGTTGGCGCTATCATGCTTGCCGGCACCAAGACGGGCGCGGTACTTGCGCTCCTGGCCGTGCTCGGGCCCATTTGCGCGTACGCCGCGTTCAGCTCCCCGCTGATTTTCCCGCTATGCATCTTTATCTTGCTGGTACCATTCGATAACGTTCTCAATTTCTCGGCATTCGGAACCGTCACAAAAGCGGTCGCCATTGCATCGGGATGCGCTATCGCTTTTTGGATGTTCGGACGCGCAAATATGTGACGCCGGACCGATCGCTCTGGTGGTGGATCGCATTTTATGTCTATGCCCTGACTCCCTGACGTGGGCAATCGACCCCGGATACTCGATGGCGCACGTCCTCACGACGCTGCAATTGCTGTCACTCTATGCAGCGATTTCTTTCATGCCGATAGACCGGCGGACGTTCGGTATGATTGTCGCATCCGTCGTTATTAGTGGTACGATTGCCGGCATTTACGGCGCGTATCTGTTTCATGACGGCGTCGACGTCTCGAAGAACGGGCGCTTGTTCATTCAGAACGACAATCAGATCATCGACCCGAACCAATTTGCAGGCTCGCTGATCTTCCGTTCGCACTCGCCCTCGAATATGATCGTTCAAGCGAAAACGACCATCTTTCGTATCGCCGCGGGTTGGCCATCGTCGCCTTCGGTGGCGGACTCGCCGTTGCTTCGTCCCGTGGCGGATTGCTTGCGGCTGGAATCACGTTTCTCTACATTCTTATCCGATCACGCAAACGCGTTGCGCTTAGTGCCATCGGCTTAGGCGGGCTCGCTGTAGCGCTGGGCCTTTACGGTAATGTTTTGTCGCGCTTCGGAGATGCCGCTTCCAGTGGCGGCGCGGGTCGCATAGATATTTGGAAAGTAGGCCTCGCGGCGTTTAAACAGCATCCGATTTTCGGCTCGGGTTTCAGCAATTTTCCGCTTGCATACGATCAAGCATTCATGATGGTTTCGCAAAACTATTACACTCGGTGGCACCGCGCCTCACATGACATTATGGTGCAGACGTCCGTCGAGCTCGGCATCGTCGGCCTTGTTTTGCTCCTTATCGTTTGGTGGAAGCAAATACGTGCAATGCGCATCATCCCGCCAGAACAGCCCACTCTACTCGGCGCGAATCTCGCTCGAAGGAGCGACTGATTGGTCTTTTCGTCGTCTCGCTCTTCTTGGACGCTATGGAAAATAAATATCTCTGGCTCGCGTTCATGCTCGTGAGTGATGGCCAGAAACACCGAGCGAGTTGTGCATGAACGCTTCAAAGGAGTACCGTCTTCGTGAGAACAGCATTTCTGCCATATTGCAAACCGGTCCTGACCGATGAGGAGATCGACGCGGTCGTGCAGACCCTTCGTAACGGATGGTTGACGACTGGGCCGATCGTCAAGGAACTCGAGGCGGAGTTTGTGCAACGTTCAGGCGTTAAGCACGCGATCGTCCTCAACAGCTGCACGGCGGCGCTCCACGTAGCATTGCATGCAATCGACGTGGGGCCTGGTGATGAAGTGATCATGCCGTCACTTACATTCGTCGCCGGTGCGCAAAGCACGATGGAACTCGGCGCGCGCCCCGTATTCGCAGATATCGATCCGGAGACGTTTTCCGTTACAGTGGAGACGATTGCCGCCGTCACCACCGAACGCACGAAGGCGATCATTCCGATGCCGTATGCGGGCAGACCGCTCGATATTGCGGCGATCGTGGAGTTTGCGCGTTCGCGCGGAATCACCGTGATCGAAGATGCAGCGCATGCCGCCGGCATGCTCGATCGAGGCGAATGGGCCGGCGTACGCAGCGACGCGGCCGCGTACAGTTTTTATGCAACGAAAAATATCACGAGTGCCGAAGGCGGCGTGCTCTTGACCAATGACGACGCCATCGCCGAGCGCGCGCGCGTGTTGGGTCTCCACGGCATGGACAAAGATGCATGGAAACGTTACACGGCGAGCCGGATCCTGGCGCTACGATGTGCGTGAACCCGGATTCAAATACAATCTCGCGGATCCGCTGGCAGCAATAGGGCTCGGACAATTGCGGCGGCTCGACGTAATGCAAGATGCGGCGCGATCAAATCGCGGCGCAATACATCGACGCCTTGTCGCAGCTTCCAGGACTAACTGTGCAAGCACCGCCGCGAAACGCCGGTGATCGTCATAGTTGGTGCATGTTCGTAGTCTCGGTCGACGAGCGAGCTACCGGTATTTCGCGCGATGATTTAATCGAAGTGTTGCGTGAAGAGAACATCGGCACGTCGGTGCATTATATTCCGACGCATCTTTTTTCGGCCTATCGCTCGCTTGAAATGAACGCGCTGTCTGAGACCGAAGCGGTGTGGCGACGATTGCTGTCCCTTCCACTCTATCCAGCAATGAGTGATGAGGACGTCATTGACGTTCTCGACGCGCTCGAACGAATCGTCGTTCCAAAAACGTTCGCATTCGCAAGAGGTCAATAGTTTCATAGATGCATTTCACGCGCTTCATAGGGGCCTGCGTGTTCGCAGGCCTTTTGGCTGCATGTAGCGGCCAAAACACGACATCGTTGATACCTTCGTCACAGGCTGGGTCCAACGATCCAAATGCACCACAACTACCTAACTCGCCGCAAGTTTCTCCAAGCACGACCGCCGGCAACGGCGTCACCCCAAGCGCAGCGCCTTCTGCCGGAATACCATCTCCGGTCATTGCCACATCGGCCGTAACGTCGCTGCGACACGTGCTCACCGTCGAATATCTCGGAACTCCGTATCGGCACCACGCGTGTCTCACCGTCTCGTGCGGCCGCATATCTTTCGTGGGCATCCACCGGCGTCGAGAATACGAACGCCATTGCGGCGGCTGGCATCAAGACGATGAGTTACGTCGACGCAAACCGCCAGGAGACGCATGATCCTCTCTACGCGAGTGGTGAGGCCGCCTTTGCGCATACGTGCTCGGGCGCCCGCGTTCACGACTATTTCGATCATGTAACCCAGTACTTGATGAACCCCGGATCCAGCGTGTTTCGCTCCGCGTACGCCTCGTATATCAAGGATCATACGGCCGGGCATCCGGTTGACGCGATTTTTCAAGATGATTCGGTGCCGCCTGGTATCTATGCGCCCGGCTTTTACACGCCGACGCTTCCGTGCGGATACTCGAACGATCAGTGGCTCGCCGATCAGCGGGCATTGCAAGCTTCGATTAATCACGACACGATCTACAACGGATTGTCCGTTTCGTCGAGTTGGTCACTGCTCGACAACCCCTCCACGATCGGCGGCAACTATGAATCGTGCTACACCTCAGCAGCGAGGACGCCCGAACAAAGCGTCTATGTCTGGGTGAACATTCAAAATGCGCACCTTGCCGTGACGTCGAGGCATAAACTGTTCGAGTGTATGGCGATGGATCGTACGCCCGCAGCAGACGCGATACGCTCGCGCCTGTATACGATCGCGTCGTTCTTGATGACCTATAATCCGTCGTACAGTATGCTCTGGGAAACATACGCGACGCCTTCCGGCTTGAGCATCATGCCGGAATCGCAACTGGTGCCGGCAGATCCGGTCGTCGCACCACCGTCGCGCGTCGAGAGTCTCCGTGCTTCGGGCGGCGCGTACGTGCGTGAATACCGGCAATGCTACTATGCAGGCCGCGCAATCGGACCGTGTGCAATGGTTGTCAACAATGAACGCTTGACGCTCGGAGCACCCCGCCTTGCGCTCGGCTATCACCACACGATGACGCTGCGCGGTGACGGTGTCCTCGATGGCGGAACTGCCTCGTTTGATGGTCCGGCGCCGCCGTCTTCATTGGCGCCGGGAACTGCCTTCGTCGCCGTTCGCTAGCACGCTTCTTAGCCAAAGAAGAGAGCGTCCGCATCGCGATGCGGGCGCTCTCGGTCGCGCCGCATAAAATCGTGCAAATGGTCGCTTGGTTTTGCAAAACCTAAACATTTCGATACTTTTCATTTACCGAATCATAAGATAGCCTCGGACTATGACGCGGCCGGCGGAGTCGCCGTTCCTTGATTCGCTCAAGTGACGGTGACAAACGCATTCTCGCGTCGCTATTCGGCCCGCGTGCCGACCCAAAATCACTCCGCGAAACAATACATCGGAATCGGTCACTTATATTCCGATTTATCTCAACACGGGCTCATGCTCGCTTGGGATGAACCATTACCGCAGACCGAAGCGGTGTGGCGACGATTGCACTCTGCCACTCTATCCTGCAATGAGTGACGAGAGCGTCACCGACGTTCTTGAGCCGCTCGAACGAATCGTCGTTCCAACAACGTTCGCATTCGCTAGAGGACAAAAGCATACAACCTATGCGTTCTTCAACACGCCTTTTAGGAGCTTGTATTTTTGCAGGTCTCCTGGCTGCTTGTAGCGGCCAAAACAACAGCTCCTTGCTACCTTCGCAAAGCTCGCCGACGGTGAGCGATCCGGGCGCCCCTCTCTCCCCAATCGGCAGCGACCCAGCCGGATTCCCAGGTCCAGAGCCAAAGCGTCGCCGCCGCCCCCGACTCATCAACCACCTCTACTACATCCAGCAACACGACCGTTCAAGGGCAAATCACTGCGTTAAAGACCGGCGGTGGTTTGACGTTGACTACGGCGTCCGGGACCGCTACAGTCGCCTACACGTCGGCCACTCGGCTCAACGCTTACGGCGGATCAGCCGCAGTCGGCCACTATGCGATCGTCGCCGGAACCGGTTCGGCGTCGTCGCCCACCGCGAACTACGTCGCGACATTCACCACGAAGCCGGGCACCGTTCAAGTCAGCGGAACGTACGTCGGCGCGACCGCGTACGGCATCGAAATCAAAGACTCGATTCACGGCATTATCCCGGTCCTCGAAGGTACTGGCACGACGATCAGCGGATCGCCGGCAGCCGGAGCAAGCGTGAGCGTCTCGGGTACGGGTTCGCCGGATTCCGCCATCCTGGCAACCAGCGTTTCGACGAGCGGCTCGAGCGCATCGCCCACGCCTAACCCCATCGACACGCCGTCTACCGGCGGCGGGACGGGGGTCATCTCACAGACGCACGTTCTTACGGCTGATTACTTCGGAACGCCGTACGGCAGCACGAGCGTAACGCCGTCGCGTGCAGCGCCGTATCTCTCGTGGGCCTCAAGTGGTCTTGCGAACGCCAATTCCATTTCGGCGGCTGGAATCAAGACCGAGTCGTACTTTATCGTCAATCGCACGCAAACGACCGATCCGCTCTATCACCAGGCTTCTGAGGCCGCGTTCGATCATACGTGCGGCAACGCGCGCGTTCATGACTATTTCGACCATGTAACGCAATACGTCATGAACAACGGTTCGAGTGCGCTGCGCTCCGAATACGCCTCGTATGTCGCTTCCCAAACGAGCGGCAAGCATCTGGATGCCGTGTTTGAAGACAACGCGGCGCCGCTGGGCGCCAACGCTCCGGGATTCTATTCCCCCGGCCTGCCCTGCAGCTATTCCGATGCTACGTACCTTTCCAATGAGGAAGGCCTCGAAGCTTCCATTAATCACAACACGATCTTCAACGGCCTGAATGCACTCAACGGCCACAATGTCTCCGAGACGTTGCAGCTGCTGAACAACCCCTCGACCATCGGCGGAAACTACGAAGCCTGCTTCACGGTCATGAGTTCGACGCCTGAGCAGCCGGTTTGGGTTTGGACTGCAACTGAGCAGACGCAACTGGACGTTACGGCGAAGCATAAGCTTTTCCAATGCATGGGGTCCGATCTGGCGCCTGCATCGTCTTCTATACCATCACGACTCTACAGCATTGCGTCATTCCTCATGACGTACAATCCCACGTACAGCATCCTGTGGGACAGCTACGCTACGCCGTCGCGCGTATCGGTGATGCCGGAGAGCCAGCTCGTTCCCCTGAATCCCGTCGTCTCGACGCCGTCCTCGATCTCGTCGCTACAGACTTCGACTGGTGTATACGCCCGTGAATACCGCACGTGCTACTATGCGGGCCGATCGATCGGGGCATGCGCAATGGTTGTAAACAACGACCGGCTGTCGCATGCGGCTCCGCACTTGTCACTCGCCTATCATCACACGCTAAGCCTCAGCGGCAACGGCATCCTCGACGGTGGAACCGTTTCATTCGGTGGCTCTGCACCGCCCTCATCGATGGCACCGCTCAGCGCGTACGTCGCCGTTCCGTAACGAACGAACAACGCGCTTAGCAAAGAGAGCGCCCGCGGTGCGATGCACCGGGGCGCTCTTTCTTTTGAGCCTGCTGAAGTTTGGAGACTACAGAAGGCCGAGTTTGATCGCGTGCACTGCGGCTTGCGTACGCGCGTAAATGTTGAGCTTCGAAAATATACGGCTGATATGATTTTTGATGGTTTTTTCGGAGAGATTGAGCCGTGCGCTGATCTCTTTGTTGGAGAGCCCTTCGGCGATGAGTCGAATGACTTCGGTTTCGCGCGC
>CAWEGP010000001.1:0-463121 GCA_963808755.1 Vulcanimicrobiia bacterium | reverse complement strand
TCAGACACAACTTTTGCTCATCGAGCGGGTTCGCGGGTCGGTCAGTAGTTGAAGCCCGTCGGCAGCAGCGGCTGATTCGGCGCGATGCCGACGCCGGCGGTGCGGCCCGGGAACGCGAGCAGCTCGAAGTTGAGGTTGAACGCCTTGAGGTCTTCGTTGTACGACGCCATGATGTCGTAACAGTCGCCGATGATCTTGCGATAGAAGATCGTCTTGTCGGCGATCTGCCCTTGCTCTTCCAGTTGATGTTGGTGGCGAACTGCAGATCCGTCTCGCGCCCGAACGGCGTGAACACCTGCACCTCGGTCTGGTAGAAGCCGTTGCCGGGGCCGGGATTCCACGAGCCGCTGATGACGAGGGCGGAGCGGGGCGAGGGCCGCGACGTGAACTGATACAGCACGGGCTGCGCCTCTCGGTCGAACGACGTGCCGGTCGAGAGCGACAGCGAGTAGATGTCGCCGTTGAAGATGCGCAGCGTGTCTTGCGCCTGGTGCGAGCCGCCCGACAGCTGGTCGAGCAGCTGGAACGGCACGATCGTCGGGCCGATCGGATTCTGCTCGTCGTAGGTGATCGCGTTGACGATGTGCGGGCTGATCGGCGTCGTCAGCGAGAGGTTTTGCGTGACGTTGGCCTTCTCGTCGCCGGTGCCGTAGAGGTCCTGATCGACCGTGAACCCGGCGGAGAAGTCGCTCGTGCGGAACACCTTGAAGAGCGCGGGCCCCACGACGAAGTTCAAGTCGGCGCGCTCGGTCGCGAAGTGGTTCTGCGGCTCGACGTAATAGCCGGACGGTGAACGTCGTCTGGATCGGGATGCGCGTCGTCTCTCGAACGGCAAGTGCGGGATGATCTCCAGTGCGGGCGCGGTGTCGTAGCCGAACGGCTGGTTGGAGTCGGTCTTGTCGAACGTCAGCGTGTAGTCGGCCGCCTTGGTCGTGTAGTGCGTCAGCGACTGGATGTGGAACGTCTGGCTCGCCTCGCTCGCCTGTCCGGGATAGGCGCTCACGTAGTCGGTGAAGCTGAGGTTGATGCCCTCCTGCAGCGTGGGCGAGAACTGCAGCTGGTCGATGAAGGCGAGGTTGTCGCTGCCGACTGCGAGCCGGTGATCGAACGCGAGAACTGATAGTTCTCGCTCGAGTGCAGCCCTTGATGGACGATGCTGCCGCCGAACTGCAGGCTGGGCGGCAGGCTAGACGAGCGGCCCGTAGTCGCCGGTGTAGACGAAGTTGAACTGGCCGCGCAGGCGTTGCGAGAAGTTCTCGACGTCGGAGATGTTGGCGTTGGCCTGGTTCCCGGCGCCCCCGGTGCCGTGGAAGAAGTAGGTGTCGATGTTGATGACGCGCTTGTTGTCCTTGCGCCCGATGTACGCGACGTAACCGATGGCCTGACCACGCTTGGTGTACTCTTCGATGCGGTAGTAGCCGTAGTAGTAGTCGGTCGTCCCGAAGCCGATGCGGGCGCGCACGTAGAAGCCGTCGACGTCGTCGTAGCCGACGTCGGGCACGAAGCTCGGCTGCCGCCGCTGACCCGGCTCGCCGGGCTGCTTGAGCGGGATGATCAGCACGGGCAGGAAGAACACGCCGAGCAGGCCGAGGAACACGGTGTCCTTGTGCGCGACCAGCTTGTCGCCCGGCGTGACGTCGATCGTCTTCGAGTCGACGTGATAGCCGCCGCGCTGGTTCTCGCACGTCGTGAACGAGCCGTGCGACGGCGTGGACCTTGCCGTCGCGGTCCATCGTCATCGTCGCGCCCGGAGTAGTGGATCTTGCCTTGCTCGACGCCTTCGTTGCTTTCCCCGTGGCCGTTCGTGAGCGTCGCGATACCGCTCGTCGCTGTCGTAGACGATCTTGTCGGCGTACAGAATCGAGTCGGCGTTACGGTTGATGATGTACGTGTGACCGCTGACCGTCACCGTGTGCGAGCCGTCGTAATGCGCGTCGTCGCCGACGATCGTGCCGTCGGCGTAGAAGATGTGGACGTTGCCGCTGTAGTCGCTCGGCGCGCCCTCAGCGGACGAGCCGATGATCTCGTCGCCGAGGATGGCGATCTGGTTCGGGCCGAGCGTCGGCAGCGTCGTGGGACGGACGCTCGGGCGTCGGGCGAGCCGCTGGGCGTCGGCGACGGGGCTCGCGCCCTTCGGCGGGATCGGCGCTCGGCGAGCCGCTGGGCCGCACGAGGTACACCGGTCCGCTCGAGGCGCTCGCCGTCGGGCGTCGGCGTGGGAAGCGGCGGCGGCGAGGGCGTCGGCGTCCCGACCGGCTGCGGGGTCGGCGGAATCAAGCTGTCCCGGTCCCGGCGCGATCGGCGGGATGCGCGGCGTCGGCGGCGCGCGCTCGGGGTCGTCGGACGGGAGTCGGCGAGGCGCGACGGCGCTGCGGCGACTTGGGCATGCGGCGCGCCGCAGCTCGAGGCCAGTCGCTGGAGCGCGACCTGCTGCTGGATCGTGGTCGCCAACGGCTCCTCGCCGAGCGTGACGACGCGTGGCGGCGCGACCAGGGCGGCGACGAGCGCGCTGCACACCGCCGCGGCGCTCGCGCGTGAGGTTAGCGCGGCACGCGGCCATCCATGGCTCTCAGTCCTCCGCGAACGACGTCCATGTCCGCGCACCAGTGGCGTCAGGCGCTCGCGAGCAGCGACGCCATCCATGACGTCAGTGCTCCTCCTGCCAGAAGAAGAACGCCGCCGGCGGCCGCCATGATGCGCGTTCGGAATCCACGCGGCAAGATACGGATTGAGCGCGCCGTTGCGGCCGAGCGCGACGAACGCCGACATCAGGATGAAGTAGACGAAGAACAAGCAGGATCGACAGCGCGATCCCGAGCGTGCGACCCTTCTTGCCGAACCGGACGGCCAGCGGCAGCGCAATCACTACGGCAATCAACGAGGCGAACGGAAACGACAGTTTCTGCGCTAATGTAATCTTCTTGACGTCGAATGCCGAGCCGCCCTGACCGGTCGCTTCCATCGCCTTGATCTCGCTGCGCAGCTGGCCCGAATTCACCGTGAAGTCGTCGTTGTTGGCCGAGCTCGCAAACTGGTCGAGCGTTTGGGCGAGCGGCAGTCCGATCTGCATCGTCGCCGGCGAGATGCACGTAGCCGTCGACGGCGCCGTCGCGCTTGAACTTCGTGACGCGCGGATGCTGAGCGTCATCACGCTTCCGTCGACGGTCGCCGTATCGGCGTTGATCACCTCCTTGTACGGGGAGTTCGTCGCGTTCACGAAGATCATCACGTCGTCCATCGTGTTGTGGTCGGCCTCGACGTTGCCGACGTAGAAAACGTTCCCGGTGGCGTCGTCCTTGCGGAAGATCTGCGGGACGATCGGCAGCGTCGCCGTGTGGTAGACGATCTGGTAGAACGTGCGCGTCGAGAGGTCGACCGCCCGCGGCACGACGGTGTCGTTGACGAAGTACGCGAACGCGAAGGCCGCGACGCCGAGGATCAGCGGCGTGCGGCAGATGCGCATGAAGCGGACGCCGGCGGTGCGCAGCGCCGTGATCTCGTTGTCCGCCGCGAGCCGTCCGAACGCCGAGCAGCGTCGCGAACAGGCACGCGAACGGAAACGCGTACGGCGTGCTCTGCGGCACGCGGAAGATCAGGAAGCGCAGGATCAAGAAAAACGGCGCGTGCGCGTTGATGAGGTAGTCGGCCGCGAGAAAGAAGATGTTGAGGAACCAGAACAACAAGAACGCGCCGAGCGAAAACGCGAACGGCCCGGCGAGCTCGCGGATCAGGTAGCTATCGAGGAGCGGCAGGCGCACGGCCGCGCGCATCGGCGCGAGCGGTGCGGCGCGAATGCCGGAGAGCGAGGCCACGGGGGCCTAGCTCGTCGCGAAGCGCTGCGGTGACGCGTGCGACGTACGCGCGCGTTTCGGCGAACGGCGGAATGCCCTGGGCGGCGTCGACGGCGCCCGGGCCGGCGTTGTATGCGGCGAGCGCCAGCGAGACGTTGTGGTGATAGCGGCGAGGAGGTCGTGCAGGTAGCGGCTCCCGCCGTCGACGTTCTCGTACGGGATCGAAGCGGTTCGTCACGCCGTACTGGAGCGGCGGTCTCGGGCATCAGCTGCATGAGGCCGGCGGCGCCCGACGCGGCTGACGGCGCTCGGGATCGCCGCCGGATTCGGCGTCGATCACGACCGACGAGACGAGCGCGTCGGCACGTGTTGCGGGCCGACGCGTCGGCGATCGAGGCGCTGCAGCGCCTGGGGGTCCATCGAGTGGGGACCGCGGTCGGGACGAAGCCGCCCGCCGCTGCAGCCGGAAAGCGCGCACAGGAAGGCGCCGGCAGACGATGAGCTTTCTTCACGCCCGGCCGAGGTTCGCGCGCCCCGGGAACGCGGCCTTTGTGCGCCGGACGCTCTTGTCCGATTCTTAATCCGCGCGTATAGTGGGGGAAATCGGTGCCACTATGAGTCACCCGGTGGAGGGCTTCCCTGGATCGCGAGCTTCCGCGTTTTGCGGGGTCGTCGCGATCACTCCCTTGATCAGAAGGGTCGCCTCGTCGTGCCCGCGCGTTTCCGCGAGCGCCTTGGGCCCGGTGTTCGTGCTGACCGCGCCGCCCTTCGTCCCATGCCTCGTGCTCTATCCGCTCGTCACGTGGCGGGCGATCGGCGGACCGCCTCGCAGCCGAGGCCACTGAAGGACGAAGAGTATTGGGAAGTCGTCCGCGACTGGACGCGCCACGCGGACGACGAGGTCTCCGTGCGACGTTCAGGGCCGGCTGTCGATCCCGCCGCCGTATCGCGACAAGGCCGGCCTCGAGCGCGAGGTGGTGACCGTCGGCGCCGGCACGCGGCGTCGAAATCTGGAATCCGCAGCGGCTCGAGGCGCGCCCGGCCCGCCCCCGAACGGCCAAGAAGGTCGCGTGCGCGACAGAGGCTGAGCGTCGATGGTGACGCGCACGTTCCGGTCATGCTCGACGCCGCGGTCGACGGCTTGGACGTGCGTGCCGGCGGCACTATGTCGATGCGACGTTCGGCGCCGGCGGCCATGCGGCGCGCCATCGCGGCACGGCCGGCCGGAGGCGGCTCTCGCGCTCGACGTGGACCCGTCCGCCGAGGCATGCGCTCGCGCGACTCCGCGGCGTGGAGTTCGTGCACGCCAACTTCTGCCGACCTCGGCGCAGGTCCTCGACGCGCGCGGCGATCGCGGCCGTCGACGGCGTGCTTGTTCGACTTCGGCGTCTCGTCGCCGCAGCTGGACCGGCCCGAGCGCGGCTTCTCGCTGCGCGCCGACGGGCCGCTCGACATGCGCCTCGATCCCACGCAGGGCGCACCGCGCGCGGAGCTCCTCGAGCGCGCGACCGAAGCGCGAGTTGGCTGACATCTTTTACGAGATACGGCGAGGAACGCGCGGCCCGCCGTATCGCCCGCGCGATCGTCGCGGCGCGCGAAGGGGGACGCGCGCCGCGACGCACCGCTCGAGCTCGCGCGGCTCGTCGCCGGCGTCGTGCACGTCCGCGGCCAGCGCGAGCGCATTCATCCCGCCACGCGCATCTTTCAGGCGCTGCGCATCGCCGTCAACGGCGAGCTCGACGCTATCGAGCGCGGGCTCGCCGCCGCGATCGCAGCGCACCGCGGCCCGGCGGCCGCATCGTCGCCATCAGCTTTCATTCGCTCGAGGATCGCATCGTGAAGCAGACGTTCCGCGACGACGCTCGCCTTCGCGCCGTCACGAAGCGTCCGCTTGCGGCCCGACGCCGCGGAGCTGGACCGCAACCCCCGCGCGCGCAGCGCGAAGCTTCGCGTCGCGGAGCGGCTGCCGTGATCGCGCGTCCGCTTCCCGCGCCGCGCCCTGCGCCGTCGCTCGCCTCCGGGTGCGCGAACCGCGCGCAACGCGTCGATCGGCGCGCCGAGTCGCGCGCGCGCCGCTTGCGCTACCGCGCCATCGGCCGTACGTTCGGGGGCTCTGCGTCGGCGACGGCCGGCGTGCTGGTGTACCTCGCGCTGCTTGGCCAATATCACGCGCCTGAACTACGAGGTGGGCCACGCGAAGCAGGCGCGAAGCTCGTCCTGGCGCTCGACATCCTGCGGACGCGACGAGATCGCGCGCCTCGAGTCGCGCGAGCACCTCGAGGCGATGGCGGCGCGCCTCGGCATGCGCGACCCGCAGTCGTTCGCCGTCGTGTCGCTGCCGCCGCACCGCGGCGCGGCGGGTCGCGCGCCAGGCCGACGGCGTCGCGCTCTTATCCAGCGTGACCGCTGGCTCCGTAACCGTCCTCGGGCAGGCGCGCCGCTGCCGCGAAGCGCCGCAGGAGGCAGCGCACGACCGGCGAGGGGCGCATCGACGCGCTGCTCGCCCGGCGTTCGCAACGCCGCGCGAAGGCTGCTGTTTTGGGCCACCTTCGCGCTGGCGATCCTTCCTGGGATGGCGCCTGTACGCGATCCAGGTGCTCAGCGGGCCGGCGCTCGCCGCCAAGGCGCTGACGCAGCAGTCCGCGCGTCATTCGCGTGAGCGCGCAGCGCGGACGCGATCTATACGAGTGACGGCGTGTTGCTCGCGCACTCGCTGCCGAGCCGCAGCGTCTACGCATCGCCGCGCGCCGTCGACGGCATCGACCGCGACGGCTGCGAACTGTCGCGCCGATCCTGCACCTGTCCCGTCGCCGCGGTCGCGGCGCGCATTCGTCGAGCTGCCCACGTATCACGTGATCGCGTGGAAGATTCCGGACGATGAGGCGAACGCGCTGCTTCGCCTCGAACCTTCCGGGCATCACCGTCGAAGAAGAGGCGAGCGGAAAGCGCTTCGTCCCTTCGGGGCGGCTGGCGTCGACGCTCCTCGGCTTCGTCGGGCCGACGACGACGATGGGCTCGAGGGCGTCGGAGTACGAATTCGACGGCCATCCTGCGCGGCACGCGCGGACTCATGACGCTGAGACCGACGAGTTCGCGCGTGCGCTGCCGTTCGCGAAGCCGCGCTGGATCGATCCGCCGAAGACGCGGCGACGGCATCGTACTGACGATCGACTCGTACCTGCAGTACACGGCGCAGCACGTGCTCGAGGAAACCGTGCACGACGTTCGGCGGCGGCAAACGGCACGGCGATCGTCATGGATCCGAATACCGGCGCCCTGCTCGCGGTCGCGAACGTTCCCAACTACGACGTGAACGCGTACGACGAAGTTCGCCGCGGACGCGCGCCGCGACCGCGCCGTGACCGACGCGTACGAACCGGGCTCGACCTTCAAGCTCATCACCGCGACCGCGCGCGCTCGAATCCGGGAAAGGTCACGACGGCGTTCGCGCTTCCCGGCGCGCGACGAGCTCGAAGTCGGCGGCAGCGTGATCCACAACGCCGAGGACGGCCTCATGGCGAGCGGCGCGGCGGCAGCGAAACGCTGGAAGAAATCGTCGCCTAGTCGCACAACGTCGGCGCGGCGGAGGTCGGCCTGACGATCGGACGCAGCGACGATGTACCGCACGATGCGCGCGTTTGGCTTCGGGGATCCGACGCAGGTCGATCTGCCGGGCGAAAACCCCGGATTGCTGCCTGCGCTCGCGCGACTGGAGCGCGACGTCGCTACCGACGATGTCGTTCGGCCACGGCGTTGCGATCACGCCGATCGCTCTGATCCGCGCGTACGCGGCCATCGCCAACGGCGGTCTGCTGCTGCGCCCGCGTGTGCTCGGAGCCATCCTCGATCCCGACGGGCACGTCATCTACCGGTACGGCCGCGAGGTGGAGCGGCGCGTGATGTCGCGTCGCAACGGCGGCGACGCTGCGCCGCTTCCTGCGGGCGGTCGTCTTGCGCGGCACCGCGAAAGGCGCCGCGGAGGTGCCCGGCTACACGACGGCCGGCAAGACGGGCACCGCTCAGGTTGCCGAGGGAGGCAGGTACGTTCCGGGCGCGTACGTGGCGTCGTTCGTCGGGCTACATTCCGGCGGAGCATCCGCGCTTTCTCATTCTGGTCAAGGTCGAACGGCCGCGCACGCGCGATCTACGGTGAGCGTCGTCGCCGCGCCCGCGTTCGCGCAGCATCGCGCGCGCCGCGATGCTGGAAGCGGGCGTCATGCCGTCGCCGTCGCCGGCGCCATCGGCGCCGCCGCCGGCGGCGCGCGCGCCGCGCTCGGGACCGCGCACGGCGCCGACGAAGCAATCGGCATGACGTTGGATCGGCTCGCGGCCGCGCTCGGCGACGCGCGCGTCGACGGTCCGCTCGGCGCGCGAGATCACGGGCGATCGTGCACGATTCCCGCGCGGTAACGCCCGGCGCGCTGTTCGTCGCGTTGCGCGGCGCGCGCACCGACGGTGCGGCGTACGTGGACGACGCGATCGCGCGCGGCGCCTCCGCGGTCGTGCTCGACGAGGCGCATGCCGCGACGCTTCTGCCGCTGCCGCCCGGCGCAACGGCGCTCGTCGTCGAGGACGAGCCGCGCGCGCTGTCGCGCCTCGCGGCCGCCTTTTACGGCTCGCCCTCGCCGCCAGTCTGCGCGTCGTCGGCGTTACGGGCACGAACGGAAAGACGACGGCGACGCACCTGATCGCGGCGATCCTGGAAGCCGGCGGGAATGCCGACGGGCGTCATCGGCACGCTGGGCGCGCGCTTCGGCGACGCAGTCGTGGCCGCTCGACAACACGACGCCGCCCGCCGACGAGCTGCAGCGAACGCTTGCCGCGATGCGGGACCGCGGGGCGCAGGCCGTCGCGATGGAGGTCAGCTCGCACGCGCTCGCGCTCGGAAGGGTCGCCGACGTCCGCGTGGGTGTCGGCGTGTTCACGAACCTCACGCGCGACCACCTCGATTTTCACGGCTCGCTCGACGCGTATGCCGCGGCGAAGCGCACGCTGTTCGAGCGCGCCGAGCATGCCGTCGCTGAACGCCGACGATCCGTCGCGGCGCGCCGTGGAGCGAGGAGCTGCGTGCGGCGGGCCGCCCGGTCACGACGTTCGGCATCGACGAAGGCGCCGACGTCCAGCGGGCGCAGCGTCGAGACTCTCACGCGGCGGCAGCAGCTTCCTAGTCGACGGCCGCCGTTACGTGTTGCCGCTTGCCGGGCGGTTCAACGTGTCGAACGCGCTGGCCGCGATCGCGACGGCGCGCGTGCTCGGCGTCCCCGATGAGCGCAGTGCCGGCGCGCTCGCCGGCGTTGACCGGCGTGCCGGGGCGCATGCAACGCGTCGGCAGCGATGCGTTCGACGTCTACGTCGACTACGCGCATACGCCGGATGCGTTGGAGAAGGTGCTCCGCGCGGCGCGCGAGCTGGCCCGAGGCCGCGTGATCGTGGTGTTCGGATGCGGCGGAGATCGCGACGCCGGAAAACGGCCGCAGATGGGTCGAGTCGCGGCGGAGCTGGCGGATGTGGTGATCGTCACCAGCGACAACCCGCGCAGCGAAGATCCGGCCGCGATCGCAGGCGGACATTTTGGCGGGAATGCCGGCACACCACGCTGTGAAGAACGTCCTCGACCGCCGCGCGGCGATTCGGGCGGCGATTGCCGTCGGCGACGGCCGGCGACGTCGTCGTCGTAGCAGGAAAGGGCCACGAGACCTATCAGGCGAGCCGGCGGCCAGATCGTTCATTTCGACGATGCCGAGGAAGTTCGGGCCGCGCTCGCGAACGACGCTGCGCACGCGACGTGACGCGCGGAACAGGCGCTGCAAGCGACGGGCGGCCTGCGCGATCGGCGTGCTGCCGGCGACGTTGCGGATCGTCGACCGACACGCGCAGCGCTGCGCGACGGGCGACACGTTCCTCGCGCTTGCGCGGAGAGCGCTTCGACGGCCATCGATTCACCGCCGAGGCGGCGACGCGCGGTGCCGCTGCGCTCGTCGTCGACGATGCGGCGGCGGTCGCGCGGACACGTCCCCGCCATCGTCGTCGGCGACACGAAAGCCGCCTATCTCGCGCTGGCGGCCGCGGCGCGCGCAGCGCTGCGGTGCGCGCGTCGTCGCGATCACGGGCAGCACCGGGAAGACGACGACCAAGGCGTTGCTCGCCCAGATGCTGCGTGCTCGCGGGCGCGGGCGTCGTCGCCGCGACGCCTGCAAACGAAAACAACGAAATCGGCGTCAGCAAGCTGTTCCTCGCGCATCGAGCCCGTGACGTCGATGTCGTCGTCGTGGAGTTCGGCGCGCGGCACTATGGCGACATCGCCACGCTCGTTCGAATCGCGCGGCCCGATGTTGGTGTGCTGACGAACGTCGGCGACGCGCACCTCGACGTCATGGGCTCGCGGGAGCGGCTGAGCGAGACGAAGTGGAGCTTTTCGCCGGCGGCGCGCAAGCGGTGCTCAACGCAGCCGACGCCGCGTCGCGCGAACGCGGCGCCGACGCTCGCGTGCGCTCCGTGCTGGTTCGACGTGGGCCCTCCAGGCGAATCCGGACGCGTTCGCCGGTGCTCCTTCGGTCGCGTTGCGCGGCGACGACGAGCTGGTCGTGGCCGACGCGCGATCGCACGGCGGTGTATCCCGTCCGCTGCGACGTTGCCGCGGCGATCACAACCGTGCCAACGTCGCCGCGGCGTGCGCCGCGGCGCTCGCGCTCGGATTGCTAGGCCGCCGCCGTCGCCGCGAGCATCGCAACGCCTCACGCTGCCTGAAGGTCGCTACGAGCGGACGCGCGTCGGCGATCTCGACCTCATCTTCGACGCGTACAACGCGTCGATGGCGGGAACGCTCGCAACGCTCGATGCTTTTGCGCAGGAACGCGCCGAGCGGCGCATCGCCGTCCTCGCGAGCATGGCGGAGCTGGGCGACGGGTCCGGTGCGATGCACGAACGCGTCGGGGCGGCGGCTGCGCGCGCGGACCTGAGCCGCGCTTCTCGTCGGCGGCGCCTACGCGAGCGAACTCGAACGCGGCGCGCGCGCAGCGGGCATTCCGGCGAGCGGCTCGTGCGCTTCGATCGCAATGCCGACGCCGTGCGCTGGCTCGCCGCACCACGCGCGCGCGGGCGATCGTCGTGCTCCTCAAGGGTTCGCGCATGTATCACCTCGAGGAAATCCTCGAAGGGCTGCGAGGTGTCGCGAAAGTGGTGGCTGAGGCCGATCGTCGTGCGCACGGTCGGCACGCCGGTGCCGCACGCGCCGTGCCGAACGAAGGCGCGGCGGACCGGCGCGCTCGTCGCGATCCCGGTGCGCACGCCGCTCGTCGTCGCGGGCGACGACATCGCCCGAATCGTCGCCGACGCGGTGCGCGGCATCGCGCATCCGAGGCGACGTCGTCGCCGTCTCGGAGACCGCCGTCGCGATCGCGCAAGGACGCGTGGTCGCCGCGGAGCTGGTGCGGCCGAGCCGGCTCGCGTATGCGCTTGTCGCGGCGCGCCGGGCGCCTCGCGACGGTCAATCAGCCCGAGTCGCTGCAGCTGGTGATCGACCGCGTCGGCGCCTGGCGCGTGGTGTACGCGGCAGTGCGTCACGTCTTCGGGAGGCTTGCGGACGCCGCGGAGACTTCTACCGCGTGCTCGGCGACGCCATCTCGGCGATCGACGGATACACGGGAACACTCCCGCCGTTCGAGCGCGACGATCGTCTTCGGTCCGGACGATGCCGGCGGCGTCGCGCGGAGCAATCGCGGAGCGTACCGGCTGCGCCGCGGCGGTGGTCGACGTCAACGACCTCGGCATCGCAAAGGTCCTCGGCGCGTCGCCGAGCGTGCTGAGCGCGCCCGCGGTCGAGGCGGCGCTGCGCACGAACCCGCACGGCAATGGCGACGAGCAGACGCCGGTCGTCGTGCTCGCATGGCGCGGCGCCGGCGCATCTGCCGCTCGTGATCCACGACGGAGCGGAAGGCGGGTGAGTCAGGCCGCGACGCTGGCTCACGTTCGCCGTGCGTGCTCGTGCTCACGCTGCGTCCTCGGCGCACCGCCTCGATTCGGAGCTTGCGCGCGCTCCACGTGCGCCAGCGCGCGTACGAAGACGCGCCGAAGACGCACGCCGTCAAGTCGGGCACGCCGACGATGGGCGGCGCTCGTGTTCGTAGGCGCCGTCGTCGTCGCGCTCATCGTCCACCACGACGCAGGAGCCATCGCGCTTGCGGTTCTGGCCTGTGCTGTGGCGTCGTTGGATTTACGGACGATCTGTTGACGGTGCGCGCAGCGGGCGAACCGCGGACTGCGCGCGAGGACAAAGCTTCTCTTGACCGGCGTCGCCGGCGCGCTGTTTCTCTACCTGCTGTCGTTGCCGAACCCGCCGGCGTGCCAGGATGCGCTCCTCGCCTTCGGGTTCTGCGAGCCTGATCGTGCCGCACTGGGTGTGGCTCTTGGTCGGGCTGTGCCGCCATCGTCGCGACGACGCACGCGCGTGAACCTGACCGACGGACTCGACGGCCTCGCCGCCGGCACGATGATCCCGCCACTGCGGTCGTCGCCTGGCTCGCCGCGCGCGGCGGGCAAACGGCGTCGCCGGCATCGACGTCGCGACGGCTGGCGGCGTGCCTCGGCTTTCTCGCGTTAACCGCCATCCGGCGCAAGGTGTTCATGGGCGACACGGGCTCGCTGACGCTCGGCGGCAGTGTTGGCCGGCAGCGCGATCGTCGCCGGGAACGTCCTGCTGCTGCCGCTGATCGGCGGCGTGTTTGCAGCGGAGGCGGTTTCGGTGATCCTGCAAGTGGCGTACTACAAGACGACCCGCAAGCGCATCTTCCGGATGAGTCCGCTGCACCACCACTTCGAACTCGGCGGCTGGCCCGAGACGAAGGTGACGGCGCGCTTCTGGACTGCTTCCGCGCTGCTGTCGCTCGCGGGGGTCGCGCTGGCACGATGATGCATGCGGATTCGATGCAAACGAACGTGTGCTCGTGATCGGCCTCGGTCGCAGCGGACGGGCGAGTTGCGCCGTGCTGCGCGCGCGCGGTGCCACCGTGTACGCGGTCGACGAGCAGGATCACCACAATCTCCGCGAGGCGATCGAAGAGATCACCGACGCGGGCGCGAGCTTCGTCGAGCAGGACGCGCTCGAAGACATTCTCCCCGGCTGGACGTCGCCGTCCTTTCGCCCGGCATCCCGCTGAACGGACCGCTCGTCCGTCGCGTTCAGGCCGCGCGCGTGCCCGTCTACAGCGAGATCGAGGTCGCGTATCGCATCTGCGCGGCGCCGATCATCGCCGTGACCGGCACCAAGGGAAAGACGACGACGACCGCGCTGATCGGAGAGATGCTCCGCCGTTCCGGCAGAACCACCTGGGTCGGCGGCAACATCGGAAACGCGCTCATCGCGCAGACCGCACAGGCCTCGCCCGACGACTGGGTGGTCGCCGAGGTTTCGTCCTTTCAGCTCGAATCGATCCGCGCGTTCAAGCCGAAGATCTCGGTGATCCTCAACATTTCTCCGGACCACCTGGATCGGTATCACTCGATGGACGAGTACGCCGAAGCGAAATTTCGCATCTTCGCCAACCAGGGTCCCGGCGACACCTTCGTCGGCAACTACGACGATCCGATCGTCGGAGAGCTTGCGTGGACCAGGGCCTCCGAGACGCCGCGTAACGACGCGCGCGTTGTGGTACGCGCGCGCACCGCATTTCGCGACCGCGCTGTACCTCCGTCACGGCCGCATCACCTACGCGCCGCCGACGGGCGACCCGCGCCCCGTCGACATCATGCCCGCCCTTGAGATTCCGCTCGTCGGGCTGCACAACGTCGACAACGTCATGGCGGCGATCCTCGTCGGCCTCGCGGCGGGCATCGATCCCGACGTCTTGCGCGGCGCCGTGCGCGAGTTCGTTCCGCTTCCCCACCGGCTCGAGCGCGTCGCCGAAATCGACGGCGTGACCTACGTCGACGACTCCAAGGCGACCAATCCGAGCTCCGTCGCGGCAGCGCTCTCGGCCTTCGACCGGCCGGTCGTGCTGATCGCCGGCGGAAAATCGAAGCGGACCGATTTCCGCGAGTTGGGCGCCGCCGCGGCGGCGCACGCGCGCGCGGTCGTCCTCATCGGCGAAGCCGCCGACGACTTGGCGGCAGCGCTGGCAAACGTGGCGGTGGATCGCGCAGCGTCGATGGACCAGGCGGTCGATATGGCGCGGTCGCTCGCGAAGCCGGGCGACGCCGTGCTGCTCTCGCCGGGGTGCGCGTCCTTCGATATGTTCGACTCGGCCGAGGCGCGCGGCGATGCCTTCCGCGACGCCGTGCTCGGCACGCTCGCGGCGGCGCGGTAACAGCTCGTGGCCGTCGCCGCTCGCTCGGTCGAAGCGCTCCCGGAGGAACGACGCACCGCTCCCGACGCGATGCTCGCCGGCACCGTCGCGTCGCTCGTCGCGCTCGGCCTCGTGATGATCTTCAGCGCCTCGAGTGCGACGGCGTACGCACTGCATCACGACCCGACGTACTTTCTGAAGCGGCAGTTCATCTGGCTCGCGGTGGCGCTCGTCGCGGCGTTCCTCGCGTACCGCTGCGACTACGCGTGCGCTGCGCCGTTATGCGACCCCGGTACTTCTTCTGGCGATCGCATCGCTCGTGCTCGTGCTCGTCCCCCACGTCGGGATAATTTCCGGCGGCGCCCGGCGGTGGCTCGGCTTTGGGCCCGTTTCCTTCGAGCCGTCGGAGTTCGCAAAGCTCGCGCTCGTGCTGTACCTCGCGAGCGCTCTGACCCAAAAGGGTGAACGCGTGCGCTCGCTGGCGTCGGGATCTTCCCGCTCGGCGCGGTGACGGCGCTCATCGCACTCCTCGTGCTCGAGGAGCCCGACCTCGGCACCGCGAGCCTCATCGTGCTCACCGCCGCGGTGATGCTGTTCGCCGGAGGTGCGCGCATCGCCCACTTGTTGACGACGGTCCTCGTGACCTTACCGCCCGCGGCGATCCTCGTGCTGTCGAGCTCCTACCGGCGCGCCCGCCTGTTCGCGTTCATCGATCCCTGGAAGGACCCGCTCAACACCGGCTTTCACATCGTGCAGTCCCTGTACGCGCTCGGCAGCGGCGGCCTGGTGGGGGTCGGGCTCGGCTTCTCGCGGCAGAAGTTCTTCTATCTGCCCGAACAGTACACCGACTTCATCTTCGCCATCATCGGTGAGGAACTGGGGCTGCTCGGGACCCTCGTCGTCGTGTCCCTCTTCGTGCTCCTCGCCTACCGCGCAGTGCGCATCGCCCTGCGCGCGCGCGACCGTTTCAGCTGCCTGCTCGCCGTGGGCTGCGCGAGCACGATCGTCGTACAGGCCTTCGTCAACATCGGCGTGGTGACGGCCTCGTGGCCGGTCACGGGCGTTCCCCTGCCGTTCATCTCGTTCGGCGGGAGCTCGCTGGTGGTGAGCATGGTGGCGGCCGGGCTGCTCCTCAACATCGGACGACAGAGATCGCGTGCCGCTGCTTGACGGCGAGCATCGCGCGCCGCCGCTTAACGACGGCGTCGCCCTGCCAAAGTGCCAGAAAGGAACGCCCGCTGATTCCCGAAGCTCGCCCGTGTGGCGCTCAGCGAAGGCATCAAGGCCTTTCTTGCCGATCCGTCCGAGGGAAGCCGGACGCGTGCGGCCCGTGAATTTGGTATCGACCTCTCGATCACGTCGCGCCGTCTTGACATGTCGGTCGAAGAGAGGCTCGCGGACATCGGCGAGAGGATGGATTGGTTGAAATCGCTCCGCTCCGCCCGCCGAGGGGATTGAGCGACCCGCGGGCGATCCTGGCTGCGCTCAGCGACGCGGGTGCACGGTTCGTCATCGTCGGTGGCGTCGCGATGGTGATCCATGGGTCGTCGTACGTGACGGAGGACCTCGATGTCCTGTACGCCCGTGACGACGACGACCTCTTCGCAATCGTTCGTGCGCTTGCGCCGTTTCGGCCGCGCCTTCGGGTCGCGGGTGAACCGGCCGGCGTGGCGTTTGAGTTCGACAAGCGAAACCTGCGCAATGGCATGAACTTCACTTTGACGACGGACGGCGGCGACGTGGATCTCTTGGGTGAGATCGCCGGAGTCGGCGGCTACGGACAGGCGAAGGCAAGTGCGACCCGGGTGTCCTTCGACGGTCGGCATTACGACGTGCTTTCGCTCTCGGGGCTGATCCGGACAAAGCGAGCAGTCGGGCGTATCAAGGACCTTCAAGCGATTCCTGAATTGGAGCACCTGCTCGAGATCGAACAGATGCGCAGCTTGGAACGCCCCGAAGAACCCTAGCACACCGGCCCATCAGGTCAAACATCGCGCGCCCTTCTGCACGTAGCGGCGGCGCCTTCGATTTTGCCCGTATCGGCGAGTCGTGCTAGGTCGTGGCCGCGCCTTCGGTTTTGAGGAAAGGCGAAGACGCCAGGGCGACCTCCGGAAGGGACGTCAACCTGAATTCGACGTTCGTGCCAAGCGTGTCAACCTTGCCGTACGTCAAATCGCCGGGGCCAGAGTAGTGGAAGAGCACGTTCTGGATCAGGTCGACGACGAGGTAGTCGGCGATGTCGTGCTTTGCGTACAGCTTCGCCTTCTCGCCGACGTCGAACGCTAAGGACGACTCGGCGAGTTCGATGAATCCGAAGATCTCGTTGGCGGCCGGCGGCCGGTCTTCCAAACCGTATTCACGCACGGCCAGAATTGCGACGTCGGGTTGCGGTTCGCTCCTATTCCCGAGCGGAAACGAGCCTTGACCAACGACTTTGGCGTTGCCCCGCAGGGCGTGGTTGAGGTATTGAACGATCGCGGCATGCCGGTCCCAGTGAGGCGGCCCTATCGGGGCCATGCGGACTAGCCTGCCGTTGACGAGTTCGACGCGCTCTTCTGTTGTGATGATCCCCGCCACGGCCAAGCGGTGGAACTCGTCCACCGTAAACTCGCGGGGGTGAGGTTCGAGTACCATGTCACTCACCGAGGGTATCCTCGCGACGTTGCGCCTCTGTTGCCGTGATGCTTCCATTTGGGCTCCGCGTGAAACCTGCGACACGTGGCTGGTCGCCAACCCGTCCAGGAACGGCGTCCATGCCATCTCGACGGCCGATGAACGCGCGACCGTCGACGGGCATACCTGAGTTATTCGGTCGTGAACGAACCCATGTTGTAGTTGTTGACGAAGCTCCGGCCGCAGTAGCTCACCGTGTCGCGATAGGCGACCGCGTATTCCGTGTGTGCCTGCAAATGCGGCAACGCGACGCCGTACATCGGGGTTCCGGGAACGAGCTCCTTGGCGATCGGCTGAGGCAGAGGCTTTGGCGGCGGTTTCATACCGGAAAGCTGGATTGCTGCGGCGCCGTGCGGCGTCACCGTAATGGGAAACGCCGACGCCGGGGGGAGGCTGTACGCGACGACCATCGTCGGCGCGTTAACCGGTACGGCCGTCACGCCGGGAACGGGATACAGCAACTGCGGTACGACGGGGTTGTTGCTCGTCGGCGGCGGACCGCCGCAGTAGAGGCTCGCAAGGTCTTGCGCGCTGCACGCAGTGAGCGTGAGCGATATGAGGAGCGCGGGCATCGCCATTGCCGGACGCATCGCTGTCGCGAAGTCTCTTGACTCCCGCAGGGGCTCTATCCCTTGTGCGCAGCGGTCGATGGCGCTGCCATTTTGCGCGCGCTTCTTGGCAGTAGTGCAAGGTTAGCGCAGGTTACTTGTGTCGAACCGATCAATACGCCGAGGCGGACGCGTTCGCTCCGGCCATCAAGGTCCGAGCATCGCTGCCTCGGCGACGACCGGAGGGTCCCCGGGCGCCGTCGTTGCAACGGAGAGTGCTTGAACCGGCTGAGAGAGGCCGCTCTCGAAACGATTGAACTCGTACACACCCGTGACGCTCGACCGTCTTTTCTCTGTGCATAGATTGGCAGAAAGAGCTGATTCTTGTAGACGTCGATCGCGTAGGCAAGGAGGACCGGACCCATCGTGCCGCAACAGTCCAGCAGCGAGTCGGCCGGCCCGAAGGGCGTAAGAAGCCGCGATGGCTGCACATTACCGCGATCGGTACTCGGGTAGGACGAAATCGACGCCTTCCTGGGCGGACGTGATCCACTCATACTGGCCGTTACCAGGCACATCGAACTGTCGGTATGGCTTAGTGGCTCCTGGCCGAAAGACGAATATCGTACCCGTTGCTTGCTCCAGCGATCCCGCTCCCGCATAGAGGCTCCCGATTTCATCAAACGCTATGGGTGCTGCATAACCCGAATAGACAAGGTCCGGCTTCCGTGCGATGGTCCATCCACTCACGGGATAGCGAAGAATGGAGTTCTGGCCAGTGGAGCAGCAACCTACGAGGTGCTGCACGGCCACGTACAGGTGTCGCGGAACGTAGGCGCTCGCCGCAGCCGCGCACCAACTAAAGGACGCCAGCGTGAGTACGCACGCAACCCTCGACACATGCGCGCGGGCGTCGAGGCATCGGCAGGAATCCTGAGTGTTCGTCCGGCCTCCCTGGCAAACCTCGACTCGGTATCTGAGTTGCTTCGCTTTGAGGCAACCGTTGCCTCCGTTCCGCCGCGTCGAGAAGCTTTATCGGTTCATCGAGGGCGCGGGCACGACCGGCACGAAGCAGACGTTCCGAAGTGCGGAACTTCGTGAACATCGGACGGCAGCGATCGCGCGCGTTCTCTTGACCGGCGGCGGCACGGGCGGTCACATCTATCCCGCGCTCGCCGTGGCGGAGGTTCTCACCGAGCGCAGCACCGATCCGCCCACGCTGCTGTTCGTCGGCACGCGCGGCGGGCTGGAACGCACGATCGTGCCGAAGGCGGGCATTCCGCTGGCGTTCGTGTCCGCGCGGCCGCTGCAGCGCCGCGTCTCGTTCGATTTCCTGCGCACAGTCTTGGCGAACGCGCTCGGCGCGGTCCAATCGGTGCGCGTCGTCGGCCGGTTTCGTCCGGACTGCGTCGTCGCCACGGGAGGGTACGTCGCGTTCCCGGTTGTGCTCGCGGCGCGCCTCTTGCGCGTTGCGAAGCGCACCCGCGCCTCAATCGTCCTGCTTGAGCCCAACGCGACCGCCGGGCTCACGAACCGGCTGTTGTCGCCGCTCGTCGACGAGGTGTGGACACAGCTGCCCGTTCGCGCATCGATCCTGCGCCGCCACGACCCCGCCGAAGCGCGGCGTTCGCTCGGACTCGATTCCGGGCGCACCACGATCGTCGTGATGGGTGGCAGCCAAGGGGCACAACGCCTCAACTGCGCCGTGATGGAGGCTGCGAAGGCGAGGCTGTTCGACCCGGCGTGGCAGCTGCTGCTGCTCAGCGGCACGCGGGCCGCCAGCGACGGTGAGGCGCAGGACATCCCCGGAGTTCGCGTGGTGCCGTTCCTCGACGATCCCGCCACCGCGTATGCGGCCGCGGACGTTGTCGTCGCGCGCGCCGGCGCGTCGACGTTGGCCGAGCTCGCGGCGACGGCGACGCCATCGATCTTGGTGCCGTATCCGCACGCGACGGACGACCATCAAATGAAGAACGCGCGAGCGGTCGCTTCCACCGGCGCGGCGAGAATCGTCCGCGATGACGAGCTGGATGGACCTCGTCTCGCGGCCGAGCTGCGCGCGGCGCTTGCTCCCGACGTCGCGGAGCAGATGCGGCGCGCGGCGCAGCGCAACGCTGACGTTGACGTGCGCGAACGCGTCTTTACGCGAATCGCCGAGCTGGCAGTGCGCGGGTGACGCGCGTGGACGTTGCGAACCGGACGGCCTCGTGACCCTTACTCCTCCCGTGCACTTCGTCGGCATCAGCGGCATCGGCATGAGCGCGCTTGCGCGCGTCCTTCGAGCGCGGGGGCTTGCCGTGAGCGGTTGCAGCGATCGCCTCACCGAGCTCACCGAGCGGCTAGAAGGCGAAGGCATCCCGGTGACGGCCGGACACGCCGAAGAGCACGTGGCTCACGCGCGCACCCTCGTTGTCAGCTCGGCAATCGCACCGGGCAATCCCGAGGTCGCGGCGGCGGAACGCGCTGGCGTTGCGGTCGTGCGGCGCGGTTCGCTGCTGGCGGAACTCATGTCGGGTTCTTGCGGCATCGCCGTCGCCGGAACGCATGGAAAGACGACGACGACCGCGATGATCGCCGCGATCATGCACGCGGCGGGAGAGGATCCCACGGTCGTGCTCGGCGGCGAGCTCCCTGACGGGGCGAACGCCTGGGCGGGCGCCGGCGTGCGACGCGCCCATTAGCTGGAGGACCGTTGGTGCAACGTCGATCAAGCGAGATGGCGAGGACACCACATGGTTGGAGGGTACGCCTGGTCCGGCGATAACCAGCGGCATATGCTGTCCCTGCCAGTTGGCGCCGCCATGATCGGCCTTCCAGCTTGCCTGACCGCCCGGCTCGCTTCCCACACCCTCGGTGAAGACGACCACCACTTCAGGACCATTCACGAATGCGAACGTATTCACCAGATAGTCATTGGCGATGTTGATGCCCTTCGCATGCTGCCTGGCTTTGCTCACCGCTTCATAGGCGTAGCCCGATTTTGTGTGAGTCTTGACGTAAACAGACTGGATATACGGGTGCTTGAGCGCCGCGACTTTCTGCGCCGCTGCCAGCGCACGGGATGGATCGGTGAGCCAGAAATAGCCTGCCGTGCTGAACGCCGTGGTCTGGAGGGTGGTACCGGCTGACTCGAATGGCGCCGGTCAGAACCGATGCGTCGATCTTGTGCTCCAGCGGCATCATGCCGTGATCGCCCAGCAGGACGAAGATCGTGCGATCGAGAACGCCCGCCTTGTGGTACGCCTGCTGCAACATCGCGAAATCCTGGTCGAAGTGATGCATCAGTGTTTGCACGGAACTTTGCGCATTAATGCTGCCGTCGACATGGCCCAGCGGCCAGTCGAATTCGGGCATGTTGATCAGGGTTACGCGCTGGCGCATCCGGTTAAAGGTATTCACCGCCAGCTGCATCGCCAGATGATTCTCCTGCCCGAGGGGCATGTTCTTGTTTGGAACCTGCAGATTCTTGTTTTCAAGAAGACCAATAGGTGGATAGTGATTTGGAATCGCGGTCGGTATAAATTTGCCGTTGTCGGTGCCGTAGAAATACATGATGACGTCCGCATCCGGGCCACCAATGACATCGGCCGCGTAGTACTTGCTCCCTGAGAGCGCGACCACCTTTGAACCCTGATACGCCTTGTGGATGCTGCTGGAGATGGTCGGAACCCCAGCGGCTTTGACGATATCGGCCATCGCCCCTGCGCGAACCTTCTCTCCACTGAAGATGCTGATCTGGTTGCCTTTGGTATTGGTCCAGTTGAAGCCGAGGATGCCGTTGCGGGCAGGCACGCTGCCGGTGCCGATGGCTGTGTGCGCGGCCGGAGTTTCGGCTTCCATGATGCCTGCAAACATATTGCTGAACTGTGTACCCGACTTCACCAGCGACTTCACATGCGGGATATTCGGCACATTGAGATATTCCGGTCGAGCGCCGTCGAGGACGATCAGGCAGAGATACGGGGCCTTGTCCTCGGTGGTGGCAAACGCCCCCTGGCCCATCAGCATGCCCGAGGTCAGCGCAGTCAAGACGCCTGCCCCCGTTGTTTCGAGGAGGCGCCGTCGGCTGATAAGGCCGTGCAGAGGTCCGTGGGATTCCTCGTGAACGGACGAAGCAGTATGGATATCACCGCCGGTTGAATCTCTATAGATAGAACAGTTCGAACACATTGAGCCTTCCCCCGGACAGTGACGTCGTATGCAAGTACATGCATGCGCAGGATCTGGACCACGTCTTGACAGGCGTCGGAAGATGGGGACTTCGATTCGCCGGACGAGGTCTCTCTATTCCACGCTACCGGTGGTTTCTTAAGTCGAACCCGTGGAAGGAGAAGAACTCCCTGAGAATGCTGTTAACGTTCTCGGACTACCGGTTGCTGCGGCTTGCTGCGACATGAGCTCACGAAACCACTCCACGGTCTGCGCCAGCCCCTGCTCGAGAGACACTCGCGGTTCCCATTGCAGTATGTGCCGGGCCCTGGTGATATCCGGACAGCGCCGGGTCGGATCGTCGATCGGGAGCGGTCGGTACACGATGCCCGCGTCGGAACCTACTGTCGACGCGACCATTTCCGCGAACGCCTGAACGGTATGTTCCTCTGGATTGCCGAGGTTGAAGACCTCCGCGGTCGTATTTGGCTGGAACATGGCGGCCAGGATACCGGCGACCAGGTCCGAGACATAACAGAGGCTGCGGGTCTGAGTCCCGTCTCCATAGACCGTGATGGGAAGGCGATGCAGGGCCTGGGTGACGAAGTTCGGCACAATCCGCCCGTCGTCAGGGCGCGAGTGTGGGCCGTAGGTGTTGAAGATGCGGACGATGCGCGCGTCCACGCCAACGGCGCGACAGTAACTCATGACCAGTGCTTCGCCGAACCGCTTGCTCTCGTCATAGCAGGAGCGCGGACCCAGCGAGTTCACATTGCCCCAGTACGTCTCTGGTTGGGGATGCACGAGTGGGTCGCCGTAGATCTCGGACGTTGATGCAAAGAGAAAGCGCGCGTTGTGGTGATGGGCAATCTCGAGCATGCGTTCGGTGCCCGTGCTGTTCACCGCCAGTGTTTGCAGCGGCCGCGACACATAGTCCGGCACGGATGCGGGACTGGCCAGATGGAACACTGCGTCCACGGGATCCAGGTCAGGAAGTGGATCGAGCACGTCCTGCTCCAGCAGGTTGAACCCGGGATCGTCGCGCAGCGGATCGAGATTGCGGATGGTACCGGTGACGAGATTATCGACGGCTGTGACGCGCCATCCACGAGCGCGCAACTCGGCGCACAGATGTGACCCAATGAACCCCGCGCCACCGCTGACCAGGGCGTGCGAGGGGCTGTCATCTTGGACGAGATTCACCACAGTCTCAGTGTACGGCGCAATAAAGAGAACGGGGGACGCGCCGATCGGCGCGTCCCCCGTTCGAGAACAGTCTGCGATTGTCTGTGTTGGTCAGGAGGCCCGCTGCATCGGGGTTCGTTGTGGATCGATAGGGCGGAAGAGTCGTCGCGATTCCTCACGGCTCAACTGGCGATAGCCAGCGATGCGACCGCACATAAAACATTTCCGAGCGAGCATGTCTTCCGCAGGATACGATTCGATCACGAGTTTGCCGCCGCACTTCGGGCACGTAGGTCGGGACATGGAGCACCTCCTGAGACGCCTGGTTCGCTGTGTAACCTGGCGTCACAGTATCAGAGGTGAATTAGGTGCGAATTAGGTAGACACGGCTATCCTCGAAGTGGCTGCTTTCGATGGAGGAGAAGATGTCAGCATCAGAGATCGATGCGTACCTCGGAAAGTTGGACGAGACCAGGCGCACCACGCTCCAGCAGGTGCGAGAGACGATTCTGGAGATCATTCCGGACGCCGAGCAGTGCATCTCCTATAGTTTGCCGGGATTTCGGCTGCATGGCCAGATGGTTGCCGGTCTGGCCGCGTTCAAGCACCACCTGAGTTATCTGCCGCACAGCGGTTCGGTGCTCCCTGAACTCGCGGCTGGAGGCACGGTATATACAGGTACGAAAAGTTCGCTGCACTTCCCCATCGATCAACCGCTCCAGAAGCCTCTGGTGGAGAAACTCATCACGATACGGCTGAGGCAGATCGAGGAGAACAGGGCTGCAGGTCCATAGCAGGAGCGGCCCGGTCCTCGAATGTCCCTCAGGTTCCGTAGCCGGGGCGACACCCAGAGGATACCCGGCCGTTCCAGCCCCGGACACCAGAGTTTCGTGTTCCACCACCGCGTTCGACCATGCACCGTTCCGCGGTATATGGGGAAGAGGTTGCAGGAAACGGGCATAGTCGGTAGATCAGCCGGAACGAGGCAAAGCCTCTGGGCTACTGCGTTTAAGGGAATGTGGCGAAGGACTTACCTGGCTTGATCGGGCTCGCGAGCGAACAGGTCGCCGACTGTGCCGCGCCGGAGGATCTGGGTTCCTTCCCCACGGGCGACCAGTACGGCTGGCGGCGGGGGAACCAGGTTATACGTGCTTGCCATGGACAGGTGGTACGCGCCGGAAACGGGGATCGCCAGAAGATCTCCGGTGCGTACCTCGGGAAGCGGGACGGCGGAGGCCAGCGTGTCGCCGGTTTCGCAGTAGCGGCCCACGACATCGGCGGGACCGAGTGGCTCCGCACATGGCGCGACGGGAAGAAAGGCGTGGTAGCGGGCACCGTAGAGCGCGGGCCGGGGATTATCTCCCATGCCCCCTTCGACTGCGACCACCCGGCGATGCAAGTCACCTTTAACAGAGCCCACCTTATAGACCGCCATCGCCGCGCGGGCTACGAGCGCGCGGCCTGGCTCGACCGCCGGACGGAACGAGGGATCGTTCTGGAATGCAGGTGCGATCGCTTCGGCCACTGCCTCGGCAGACAGAGACTGCTCGTCTGGGGTATACGGCACCCGCCAGCCACCGCCGACGCTCAACTCGTGCACATGCTCGAAACCGAGTCGGCGCCAGTGCTGGCCTGCCGAGACCAGGTCCTCCGAGGCCTGGCGGTAGATAGCCCCGTTGTCGATCTGCGATCCGAGATGAATGTGCAACCCCACGAGACGGAGATGGGAAGACTGGATCAGCGCCCTCGCCGCGGCCGTGTCTTCACCGGTCTCCGTCTGCAACCCGAATTTCGATCGAGTACCACTGGTTTGCAGGTGTGGGTGCGTGATCGCCTCGATCGGCAGGGTGAGACGCAGCATGACATCAATCGTTCGCGACCGTTGGGCAGCGATCTCTTCCAGCCGAACGATCTCCTCCAGACCATCGATGACCACCGTGCGAACGGCTCCATCGACGGCACGGGTTAGCTCTGCATCACTTTTGCAGTTGCCGTGGAGGTGCAACTGGGCTGGTTGAAAGCCAGCGCGCAGGCCCGCTTCGATCTCGCCTTCAGACACGACGTCCAGATCCAACCCCTCCTCACGCAGCACTCGCAGGATGCCGCCAATGGAGCAGGCCTTTGACGCATAGCTCACACGAGCGCGGAGAGGAGCGAATACCCGTCGGACATGGCGGGCTGCCGACCGGAGGGTCAACTCGTCGTAGAGATACAGCGGGGTTCCGTACTGCTCGGCCAGATCGGCGATGCGGCAGCCACCAAGCCACATCTCTCCATCACATACTGCGGCCCCATCTGGCAGAATGCGCGCCCATCCTTCCATGTCCCCTCCTCCTCACCGTGACCTTTGCAGTATGCCCGGTTACGACGAGAGGGATGAATGTGAATGGTCCCCGGGAGGTGCGTGTTCCATTCCGGGGACCATTCAGGCGTTGAAGGTGGCAATGGTTTCAGGTCGAGATGGCCGCACCGTAGAGGTGTCGTTCCGACGATCGAACTACCTGTCAGGCACACTGTCACTGTCGCATAGGTCGGAATCGTGAAGAACGAATTCTGGTTGCAATTTGGTTGCCAGGGTCCCCCCGATTTGGGGAGACTTTCGACCCAGGACCAGCAGGGACGAAGATCGCCGCTCCAGCTATGCTGCAGGATGACGCGGAGGAAGTCTCTATGAAGGCGGCCGAGAGCTACGACCGGGTCGCACGTGAATATGCCGAACGGATGACGAGTGAACTGGAGCACAAGCCGTTCGACCGGGCGATGCTAGGACGATTTGCGAACCTTGTGCATGCTGCTGCACCGACCGGTACTGATCTGCCCGTTCTCGACGTGGGTTGCGGCCCAGGACATGTCGCTCGCTTTCTGCACGGTCTCGGAGTCTCGGTCATTGGCATCGATCTTTCAGCCGGAATGATCGCGGAGGCACGGCGCCTCAATCCCGATCTCGAGTTTCGGGTCGGGGATATGCGTTCGCTTGACTGGCCGAACGCATCGATTGGAGCCATCGTCGCGCCGTACAGCATCATCCATATCCCACGTGACGAGATCGTGGCTGTCCTGCGCGAGTTCGATCGCGTGCTCATCCCCGGCGGCACAGTTCTGCTGAGCTATCACGTGGGAAACGAGACACGCCACTTCGACGAGTGGTGGGACCAGAAGGTCGATCTCGATTTCCTGTTCTTCGAGACCGAGGAAATGGACCGGTACCTGCGTGACGCCGGATTCTGTGAGATAGAAACAACGGTCCGGGACCCATATCCGGACGTTGAGGTCCAGACGCGTCGAGCGTACGTCCTGGCGAGTCGCTGAATTGGCCCAGTCGGGTCGCCGAAACATCAGTGATACAGCAGGATGTCGACGGCTTGGGTATCATAGTCAAGTGCGGGGCCGCACGACATAACTTCTGTAATCGAGACCATGCCGAGAACACGAACTGCTCGCTGCGCTGAATGCAGCGCCCCCACTACGTTGGCCCGGAGTGCCACCCGACGAAACCGGTGGGGATTTGACGAGACCACCGTTTGCTGGCGGTGTGAACGCGGGCACGAGACGTTTGAATACGAACTGGACCCGCGACAACGCGGAACCATGCTGCGCTACGATCGCGCCCGTTTGAGCCCGGAAGGGTTCCGTTCCCGGCTGTCACGGCACGCAGATTCCTTCCTCGTGCCCCTGGTGGTCGATCCCACCACTGAGGTCAACCCTAACTGAGTTACAGCATGCGTTGCGCGAGTTGCGTGCCCAGGTGCTGGACCATCGGGTTTCCCAGCATGCCGAGCATGCTGGTGTTGCCACCGCTGCTGCCACTCAACTGGCTGCCGAGGACGCTGGCCAGTGCGTTCGGGTGATTCGCCGCCACGTGTTCCGCCAGAAGCCCAAGCGCTTTGCCCTCCATCGAGTTGTTGTTGATGCCCAGAGCGGCAAGTGCTTTATCCGGCGACCCACCGCCCTGTGAGACGGCGCTCAGAAGCGTGTTGGCAAGACCGTTGCGCTGCTCCTGGCTCGCTTGTTGCGCTCCCTGGGCCACGCTCTGACCAAATCCATGTGGCCCGAGTTTGTTGATTGCTTCATGCGTCGCCCCCTGGCTGTGCTCGTTGCTTGCGCCACCGAGCATCTGGGCCACACTCCCGAGGAGTTGGGAACCTTCCATGTTCCCACCCTGTCCACCCGCAAACTGCTGTAACAGTGATTCCATCGTTCCACTCTCCTAATAGAAGGAGGGTGAATGCATGAGGTATGCCGCGGCGATGACGGCTGGTACCCTCGCGCGGGTATCTACCGGTCGGGTGTGAGCAGGACATGGATCTGGTCACCCATCGGGATACGGAGCTGCAGGTAACTGTGACGCCGAACGGTCAGCTCGAAGTCAACTGAGAGTGAGGCGGGGGAGCTACTCGCTGGGCTCCGGACGCGCTCGGACGGCGGCGCGGCGCTGGGTGCGCTTGCCCTGTTGATAGGCGTAGCGGGCCTGCTGGCGAGTCAGTCCGTATGCTTCCTGAATCTCTATCCAGGCGGCCCCGCATCCTTGCGTGACACGATTTCGGTCTGAATCTCGGGTCGCAATGCGACCTTGCGAGGTTGCTCTTCCATGATTTACTGTAGCGCGGACCGTTTGTGCGCGCCAGCCAACGTGGCACGCTATTTGCCATATAGTTTGGCGACCAAGCAATGAAGGAAAACGGATCGACGGAATCACGGAGGTGCGGATGGCGAAGACCACAGTGGATCTGCCGGAAGTCCTCCACCGAAAGCTGCGGGTCAAGGCAGCGCTGGAGAACCGCAGCATGAACGACATCGTGTCGCAGCGGTTCAGGGCTACTTAAACAACTTTCGGGTGGACCCGGACATGCTGGAAGTCGAAACAGTCACACGGACTACGGAAACGAAGAAAACGTACACCAGAGGAGGTACAAAACAATGCCTGAAGAAAGAATCGTAACGACGGATGATGGTGGCGCGGGTGCTGCAGTCGGCGCGTCATCCCTGATCCAGACGATCGTCTGGGCGATCGTGGTGCTGGTGTTGCTGGCTGTGGGGCTCTACGCGCTCCACTACTACACGCCTGTCTTCTAGGAGCGGTTGACATGCCCGTCTACGAAGAGAGAACCACGACCACACGCGGGCGGATCGAGCATGAACATGATGCTGATCTTCCTCATCGGAATGTTGATCATCATCATCGCGCTCGTCGTCATCCTCCACAGCGCGCTCCACGTGTTCTAGAGGAGAACGATTATGGCATACGAAGAACGACAAGTTGTCAGCAGGGGAACCGGTAGTCTCAGCAGGACGCGTGGTCACCAACGATCCGGCGCGCTGCTCCGACATCGTCGACAACGCCGCGGTGCAACCGGCGACGGTGGTCGAGCGACGTCCGACCCAAACACGCATCGTTCAAAATGATGATCCGGTCGGCAATGCCTATGCGGCCAGTCAGATGATTCAAACCATCGTCTGGTCGGTGGTCGTCCTGGTCCTGTTGGTGGTGGCGCTGCTGGCGCTACACGTTTACGCCCACCTGTTTTAATCTGGCACGCGAGGTACATCATGGGCAATCTTCTCTGGATTCTCGTCGCAATTCTGATCATCGCCTGGCTTCTCGGCCTTGGCGGCATCTTCCATGCGGCGGCGACACTGGTCTGGATCATCCTGGTTGTCGCCATCGTGCTGGCAGTGCTCGCCTTCCTCACCGGCGGATATCTGTCATAGCGTTCTGACGAGTACAGACGAGGAGGGGCGCCGGGATTTCCCGGCGCCCCTCCTGTTTTTGTGTCGTAGGTCCTCCCTTACCGAGGAATGGGCTACGTCACCTGGGTCCACCAAGCGGACCGCGTGGACTGCTCGCTATGAAACTGTTGCGGTGTAACATGCGCCACCATTGGAGTCGGTTTCGGTTCCCGCGGCACCGGACGTCGCGAGCGCGTACTGGTATGTCCTGGTGGCGCTCCGATATTGCCGACGATCCCGGCAAGTCGTTTCCGATGACCGGCACGATATGGACATTCGGTGTCGGACCGACATCGCTCGTGGCCGTTTCGACCAGTCCGTTGCAACTGGTGCCGAACATCACCTCACCCTGATCCGGCGACGTTCCGGCCCAGGCGGTCATGAAGCCAGGCAACAACGATGCGTACCCCGATGATTCCACAGCGCCAGTGAGATCGCGCATACCCGGCATCCGTGGGATGGATGTCATGGGTGCGGTACAGAATGCCGTGTACTGGCATATCCTGCAGTCTCGGTCTTGGGGTCGGTGCCGTTGATCGGTGTGAAGATGTCCGCGAAGTACGACCCTGTCGCCTTAGCGACCTGCTTGAATGACCTGGTACCCGTGGTGCTGAAGTCGGTGGAGGACTGGCCGCGACGTATGGGTTGTAGCTGTTGAGCAGATGATGTTGGCCGTGGGATCGGCCTGACGGATCGCGCCAACGATTGACCCAGGTTTGTGCCGAGCGTCTTGAACAGACTCGGCAATCCCGACGCAATGCACGCCGTGTTCGCAAGACCCGCCGCATTGACTGGTCAGGTGTTGAAGTCGTTCGGACCAAGTTCACCGTGATCGGGCTCACCTGCCCGGGATGTGCTTTCAGAAACGCCAGCGCCGCCTGCACCTGTGAACCCGTGTACCGATATGCAAAGGATAGGTGTACGGGCAGCCGCCGTTGATGGCGGTTGTGCTGGTTTCACCGGGACACGCAAGATTGACTTCCTGGATGCCGGGATCGACGACCTGGAGCATCCGATAGAAGTCTTCGGCGAAGCCGGTGTTGAAGTGTGCCGGATTCACCGTTCCGGTCGATGAGCTTCCGCGGATTCTCGCCCCCTGGAACCCGAAGTGACCGAATCGCCTATCGCCATGTAGTACTGGGCCGGTGCACTCGACTGTGTTGTCGCAGCGGACACGTCCCTGAGCCAATTGCCGCTGAAAATCCAGCCGCGAGAACGTGCTCGCGAGACAAATCGTCTAAACATGTTCGCCTCTCTGGTTCGTGATAGTGGATCGCCACGGAGACGCGGTGTTGCTCTTCCTTACCTCCCTCCATCGCCCTCGTGTATGGAGCCGCTGCGCTCAGCATACCCTTGCGCGGATGAGGGAGCAACGGGAGAACGATCACCTGGAGAAACGCGCGGCGTTCCCGGAAAAGTTGATCCAGGAACGGACTAGCCGCCAGATCGCCGGGTGCGGACGGAAGCGCACGCAGCCCCTGCTTCACCGCCGAACCCATTACCCATCGCCCCATGACGACTGGCCAGAATGACCGGACCGCGGACGGCGCGATAAAACGTCGGGATAGCGTTGCTGGAGTCGACGTTCGTCCGCGAGAAGGATCTGCCAGGCCACGGCATCCATGGGCACCGCGGCATCGCTCGGTGCAGTACGCGCATTTCCGGCAGGTAGAGGACTCGTCCGTGAGCCGTGATGCGCGCTCCCAGAGCCGTGTCCTCGAACCAGCGCCGAAACCCGGTGTCAAATCCGCCCACGATCTGGAGCGCATCTCGCCGGTAGGCGATGTTGCAGGTGCGGAAGAGCGGATCTGGCCCATGCACCTCGACTGCGTATGACGTTGCCGGACCGTGTTCCGCTTCTGTCCTGCCCTGAACTCCCCAGATCCCGCGCAGCCCTGCAACCGCGCACGGCCTCGTCCAGCCAGTTTCTGATTTGGAATGCAATCGTCATCGGTAAAGGCAACGATGTCTCCGGTGGCGGCATCGACTCCCGCCTGCCGAACCATCCCGAGAGTCCAGTCGGCAGGGACGGAGATGGCGCGTACGTCGTTGTCGGGAAACTGTAACGGACGTCCCCCCATGCTCCACCACGATGCACTCACATGGTGGAAGGACTGCTGCCGCAGGGCAGCAAGGGTGTCGAGGATGGTGAGGCGACCGGTGGTCACCACGACCACCGATACGCAGGGATCGGCGGGGAGTGGGGAGAGTCCTTCGGGAATCTCCGGTTCGGGCGCACCTGCCAATACGCTCGCATGGCACGCAGCAGCGCGATCTTCTCCTTGCTCATCGGGACAATGCCCCGGATGTAGCCGAGGGGATGGCGTGCCGCGAAGCCCAGATGCGCGCCGAGTTGCTTCACCAGCGGCCGGGCTACCCAGAGAACGATGGGCAGCGCCCGACCGGGAACGATCGGCGGTTCGACCCCGAGGCGCTGCAACTCTTGGCGATGGGCCGCATCGGTCCGAAAGCGCTCCAGCCAATCCTCCTGGTTGCGCCACGAACGCGGTCGAGGGGGATGGAACACGACTGCGGCCGGAGCGAACGCGATCTGCCCGAGTGCGAGCGCTGATAGCCCAGGATGTTATCGGCGTACCAGTGAAAACGCTCGTCAAACCCTTCCAGGGCCTCCAGGGTCGGCGGCGATAGGCGATGTTGCAGGTACGGTACGGTGGTCCCGACTGGGTTTGCTGGATCTGATGGGTGAACGGCGTGATCTCTCCCGGAACGGGGAGCGTCACGCCCTGTGCCGCAACGACGTTCGGCTCCTGCAGTGCATCGACCAGCGCCGCGATCCAGCCCGGTTGCGGCACGCAGTCATCGTCGGTGAAGGCGACGATCTCGCCCTGGATGATCGCCAGCCGCGGTTCCGGGCCGCATACGAGCCCTGGGACCGATCTTGATGCACCAGTCTGGCGTTTGACGGTAACGCTGACATCGGCAGTGCCATCGGTCGATCCGTCGTCCACCACGACGATCTCAAGCTGTTGATACGTCTGCGCCTCAAGCGCAGCCAGAAGCCGTTCCACCAGAGCGCGACGATTGCGGGTCGGCACGACCACGCTGACCATCGGACCGACCAGGATCGCGAACCGCGGACAGATTGGCTGTGTACTGCACCCCCTGTCCACCGCGGGCGGCAGCGTGCGTGGCGCCACGCCAGCGACGCAGGAAGTACGGCAGCAACGAGAACAGCGCCAGTTTCTCGCCGATGATGCGGGGAATCTGGCGCATGTAGGCGAATGGGTGCTTGCGCGCATAGGACCAGTGCCAGCGCCAGTAGCGCCGGATCGGCAGGAGCAGCCAGCGAGAGATGACATGATCTGCCCGCTGCACCGAGAGTGTCTGGCGATCGGCCCGCGGCGTAGCGTGGATACGAACGCTTGAAGTGCGTCTCGCTCTCCAGTAAGCGTACGCCAGGCCCGCGCGGTCCGCCCATTCTTTGGGCCGTGGTGGATGGCAGACCACGCATGTCGGGCGCGAAGACGATTGGCCCTCGCTCCAGGACGCGCATCACCCATCACCACATCCTCACCACGGATGAGCATGGGTATCGAACCCGCCCAGCTCGCGCAGCACGTCGCCTGCGGTAGGCGATGTTGCAGGTGCGGTACGGCTGACCACCCTCGAGCTGCTCCACCTGCCGGGTGAACGGGCGTCATCTGCGCATGGATGGTCTACCGTGCGTCCCTGCACTCCCAGCGCCTCGGGATGGTCGGCGAACGTGCGCTGCGATGCGTCTCCAGCCAATCGGGCGTCACCGTGCAGTCGTCATCGGTAAATGCCGCGATTTCCCCGCGCGCCAGTGCCAGCCCGCGGTTTCGCGCGCTCCCCATCCGTGCCCCAGGCCTGACGATACGTACCGAATGGCAGGCCCTGGGCACCGATACCGCTCCACCACCTCGGCAGTATCGTCTGTCGATCCGTCATCGATGATGAGCAGTTCCCAATCGGGATACCGGACCTGGCCAAACGAATCGAGCAGGCGCGCCAGCAACGCAGAGCGATTGCGGGTGGGAACGATGACCGAGATGGGCGGAAATGGCTGCATGATAGTCATCCCATCGTAGTCAGTTGGCCCCGACTCAAATGCGCGAAGATATTTGTCTTGACAGTAAATGTCGCAACAGCTAAGCTTGCGCTATGTCGCAATCTCTCCGGGCCCATCATGAGCAGTATCAGCACGACCCAAGCCGTCGAATTGTTGGTCTGCTCTTTCACCTCTCCCGCTCCCTTGGAACCATTAACGACCGTCGCATGGCGGCGTTCAATGTCACCGGTCAGCAAGCGGCACTGCTACTGCGGACGAGTTCTGAACCCGCGCCCACGCTGACTCAACTCGCGACCTGGCTCGGAACGGACAGCGCGGGCATTACCCGACTCGTCGATCGATTGGAAGCAAAAGGCCTGATCGAGCGCCGAGCAAGTGCCTCCGACCGCAGAGCGGTTGAAGTTCAACCAACCGATGAGGGACGGCATTTGATTCCAGACATCATTGCCACATTTGAAGGAGTGACGACGCACCTCCTCGAGGGGCTGACGTCGGAAGAGATCGCGAGCGCGGAATCGTCGCTGCGCGTTCTGCTCCACAATCTGAATCGCTATGAAGTCTGCGATGCGTCGTTGGAGCCGACTGCTCCCACGATCGATGAGCAAGCACTGGCCCGGGGAGGTAGTGCCCGATGATTCGTCTTTACCGGTTCTTGCGACCGTTCTGGCCGGTGCTGTGCGGCACCGTGGTGCTCATCTTCTTGCAGTCGCTGGCTTCGTTGTATCTCCCCAGCCTGATGGCCCAGATCGTCGACAACGGGATAGCGCGGAACGATACGACCTACATCCTGGACCAGGGCAAACTGATGCTGCTGGTCGCAATCGCGGGCATGCTCTGCGCCGTGGCCGCGGCATTTCTCGCATCCAGGGTGGCGGCCGGGTTTGGCCGCGATGTGCGGGCACGACTCTTTGCCCGCGTCGAGACATTCTCGCTGCACGAGTTCGATCAAGTTCGGCACCGCGACCCTGATTACGCGCACCACCAACGACGTCACCCAGGTACAGATGGTCACGCTGGTCATGCTGCGCATGATGGTGATGGCGCCGATCATGGCGATCGGCGGCATCTTTATGGCGTACCGTCAGGATCGGCCGTTGACGCTGGTGCTGGCCGTCGCGCGTCCCTGTGCTGGTCCTGGCCATCTTCCTGACGGCACGCGCGTCGATTCCTCTATTCGGCCTGATGCAGACCAAGCTGGATCGCCTCAACCTGGTCATGCGAGAGGGGCTCACGGGCATCCGCGTGGTTCGTGCCTTCAATCGCGTCGAGCATCAGAGCGCGACGGTTCGATGCGGCCAACTCCGACCTGACCGACAACGCGATTCGGGCCAACCGCATCGCCGCGTTCCTGATGCCGGTCATGATGCTGATCATGAACCTGACGACCGTGGCCATTCTCTGGTTCGGCGCCCATGCGCATCAACAGCGGTGGCATGCAGGTCGGCTCGTTGATCGCCTTCATGCAGTACGCCATGCAGATCATGTTTTCCTTTTTGATGGTGTCCATGCTGTTTGTCATGGTTCCCCGGGCCGCGGCAGCCGCGACCCGAATCAACGAGGTGCTCGACACCATGCCGGATATCGTCGACCCACCGCAACCGCGTGTGACCGGTGCCGACGTCGACCGCCGCCCGTGGATGCACATGGTGATCTCACCCTGCGACGCTGCACTGAATGGTCTATGCGTGAACCGGCGACGGTCGAGTTCCGGGATGTAACCTTCAGCTACCCCGGCGCCGAACAACCCGCCCTGCAGCAATATCTCGTTTGACGTGCGCCTCGGCGAGGTCACGGCGCATCATCGGCGGCACCGGCGCCGGGAAGTCGACCCTGCTCAACCTCATTCCGCGCTTCTACGACGTGGACAGCCGGCAGCGTGCTGGTGGACGGCGTCGATGTGCGAGCGATGTCGCAGCGAGCATTGCGGGCAAAGATCGGTTTTGTGCCACAGCAATCGTGCTCTTCTCGGGCACGATCGCCGACAACATTCGCTACGGTAAGCGAAGATGCCGAGGCGGACGAGTTGCTGCGTGCGGCCGAGATTGCTCAGGCGGCGGAGTTCATCTCCGGCACGGCCGATGGGCGTGGAATCCGCGGTCTCGCGCAGGGCGGCACCAACTTCTCGGGTGGTCAGAAGCAACGGCTCTCGATCGCCCGCGCGATGGATCAGACAGCCGGAGATCTATCTCTTCGACGATAGTTTCTCCGCGCTGGATTTCAAGACCGACGCCCGCGTTGCGCGCTGCCCTCAAGCGGGAGACGGCGCAGGCGACCGTCATCATCGTGGCGCAACGCGTTGCCACGGTGATGGATGCCGACCGAATCATCGTGCTGGATGAGGGCGAGATCGTCGGCATGGGCGCGCATCGCGAACTGATACGCACCTCGCGAGATCTATCGCGAAATCGTCGCATCGCAGCTTTCCGAGGAGGAAGTCGCATGAGCTCAGCTGCACCCCCTCGCTGCCGGACCTGGTGGACCGCCGCCTGTGCGTCCCGGTGGCCCCATGGGCAGCGGCGCCTTCGGCGCCATGGGCAGACCGGTCGAGAAGCCGAAGAACTTCCAAGCGCACGCTGTTCCGGCTGCTCGGCTATCTTCGTCCGCAGACCTCTACAGCTGGTCGTCGTGTTCGTCTTCGCCATTCTGAGCACGCTGTTCAACATCGTCGGCCCCAAGATCCTGGGTCAGGCCACCACCACCATCTTCAAGGGCGTGATCGCCAATATTCATGGCAGTGCAGGCAGGGCGGCCCACCCATTCCCTCGACTTCGGCGCCATCGAGCACATCGCTGATGGTCCTGATCGCCCTCTACGCTGGTCAGCGCGCTCTTCAACTACCTGCAGCAGTACATCATGGCCGGTGTCGCGCAGACGTACCGTCTATGGACTGCGCCGCGATGTGGACGAAAAGCTGGCCCGTCTGCCGCTCAAGTTCTTCGACGCCCGAACGCACGGCGAGATCCTGAGCCGCGTCACCAACGACGTGGACAATATCGCCACCACGCTGCAGCAGAGCCTGACCCAGCTCATCTACCTCGGTCGTCACCATCGTTGGCGTCATCATCATGATGCTGACCATCAGCCCGCTGCTGACCGTGATCGTGCTCGTTACCCTGCCCCTCTACGTCGCTCGTCACCGGCCGTGGTCGCCAAACGCTCGCAGCAGTACTTTCGCGGCGCAGCAGCGGGAACTGGGGCAGCTCAACGGCCACGTGGAGGACATGTACACCGGCCACACCATCGTCAAGGCGTTTGGCCACGAGGAACGAGTCGATCCAGCACTTCAACGCGATCAACGACCGGCTCTACGCGGCGGGCTGGAAGGCGCAGTTCGTCTCCGGCATCATCATGCCGCTGATGAACTTCATCAGCAACCTGGGCTACGTCATCATCGCCGTGGTCGGCGGCATCTTTGCGTCACCCAGGGCCGGATCGCCGTTGGCGACATGCAGGCGTTCATCCAGTACTCGCAGCAGTTCACCTGGCCGATCGTGCAGACCGCCAATATCGCCAACGTCATCCAATCGACCATCGCCGCGGCGGAGCGCGTGTTCGAGCTGCTGGACGAGACCGAAGAGGTGCCCGATCCCGAGCACGCCACGGTCCTGGCGACCCCGCACGGCGATGTCGCCCTGCGAGCACGTCGCCTTCAGCTACAGCGCCGGATGCGCCGCTGATCGAGGATCTGACCATCGACGTCCATCAGGGCCAGACCATCGCCATTGTCGGGCCCACCGGCGCCGGCAAGACCACGCTGGTCAACCTGCTGATGCGCTTCTACGAGATCAACGGCGGCCGCGATCACCGTCGACGGCGTCGACATCCGGGACATGTCAAGCGCGGGCCGCTGCGCAGCATCTTCGGCATGGTGTTGCAGGACACCTGGCTGTTCAACGGCACGATCCGCGACAACATCGCCTACGGGCGCGAGGGCGCCACCGAGGAAGAGATCGTGCAGGCGGCCAAGGCGGCGCATGCCGACCACTTCATCCGCACGCTGCCCGACGGCTACGACACGGTCCTCAACGAGGAGGCGTCGAACATCTCGCAGGGGCAGAAGCAGCTTCTCACCATCGCCCGGGCGGTGCTGGCCGATCCCGCCATTCTGATCCTCGACGAGGCGACCAGCAACGTCGACTCGCGCACCGAAGTGCTGATCCAGCAGGCCATGGCGCGACTGATGCAGGGCCGCACCAGCTTCGTCATCGCGCACCGCCTCTCCACCATTCGCGATGCCGAGACCGATCCTGGTCATGAACCACGGACGCATCATCGAGCAGGGCACCCACCACGAGCTGCTGGCGCAGGGCGGCTTCTACGCCGACCTGTACAACAGCCAGTTCACCGCATCGGCACAGGCGGAGGCAGATGCTACGGCGGTCACCGTGTCGTAAACATTCAGGGAGACGCCCGGGGGCAGGATTCACAGCCTGCCCTCGCACGTCATATGGTCTCCCTGGTAGCAACGGTTCCGACTTTTCGGAGGAGTGCTCATCCTCTTGGCTTTAGATCTGGCGATGGCTCGTATTCGCTGTTCCCCTGTTCCTGCCCTTTGTGAGACGCGAGGACGAAGCGGTTGGGAATGCATTGGCCATCCGATTTTGTCCACGTTTGGAAGAATGGGCTACCGTCGGTTGGACGGAAGCGATTGGCTCGGTTTTTCCAGTTCAGGGGGCGTCTATGGCAGATAGCGACTCTCCACACGCGGCGGAACGGCTTCATGCGGCGGCATTGCCAGCCATCGCAACTCGTCACGGAGTGCGCGTGCCAGCGTATGCGAGGTCGGGCCTGGTCCCGGCTATCGTACACATCGGCGTGGGCGGCTTTCATCGAGCCCACCAGGGTGTCTATCTCGACGATGTAGCCCAACTGACAGACGCATGGGGCGAGCGTGGTGTTGGATTGCTCGCGGGAGACCGACGCATGGCAGACGCCCTGCAATCTCAGGACGGGCTCTATACGGTCGTCGAGCGCAGCGCAGACGCCGACACGGCTCGTGTCGTCGGATCGATGCTCGACTACGTATTCGCGCCCGATGACCCAGAGCGGGTGTTCGAGTGTTTGGTTGATCCCCGAACTCGAATCGTCACCTTGACCATTACCGAGGACGGCTATCGTGTCGACGAGCACACTGGGTTGTTCGACGCTTCGGACGACTTCATCGTGCACGACCTCGAACGTCCGACGGAGCCCACGACCGTCTTTGGATATCTGACCGAGGCGCTTGAGCGGCGACGATCCGGTGGATTGGCGCCGTTCTCGGTTCTGTCCTGTGACAATCTTCCGGAAAATGGCGACATCGCAAAATTAGCGATAACCTCATTCGCCCGGCTCAGGAGCGACAAACTGGCTGACTGGATCGCAGCCGAGGTCGCGTTTCCAAACAGCATGGTGGACCGCATCACCCCCCAGACGACGGATGCTGACCGTGAATTGGTGGCACGCGAATTTGGTATTCGAGATGCCTGGCCGGTGATGACCGAGCCTTTCCGTCAGTGGGTCATCGAGGACACGTTCTGTGTGGGACGCCCCCCGTTCGATGCCATCGAGGGAGGTAATGCACGGTTCGTGGGGGACGTGCGGCCGTACGAGACCTGGAAGCTACGCCTATTGAACGCGAGCCACTCGTCCATGGCATATCTCGCTGCCCTGGTGGGGTTCGATATGGTCCACGATGTCATGGCCGACACGCTGTTCCGTGACTATGTGAGATCGCTGATGAACGACGAGGTGACGCCACTCATGCCCGCGATCCCGGGTGAGGATCTGGAGCAGTACAAGCGCGACCTTGTTACGCGATTCGCAAATCCAAAGATCGGCGATCAGGTTGTGCGCCTCTGTCTCAACGGTTCGGCCAAATTCCCCAAATTCATCACACCGTCCGTGCATGAACTCCGCAATCGGGGGCAGTCGTGCCCGTTGCTCACTCTCTCGATTGCTGGTTGGATGCGATATCTCCGGGGTGTGGACGAACATGGCGGACCAATTCAGATCAACGATCCGCTGCGCGACGAGTTGCAACGCCGCGCGCGGGAAGGTCGACTGGACCCTCGACCGCTGCTCGCCCTACGCTCGATCTTTGGCGACCTGGAGGACGACGTCACGTTTGTCCAGGCGCTTGGTGACACGCTGGCGTTGCTCGAGGAAGTTGGTGTGCGCGGTGCGTTGCGTCAAACTTTGACCGCACGCGAAGACGCATCCAATCAATCCTGAGACCCGGTTCCAGCGCCAACGAATTATCTGAGACCCTGGAACTCAGCGCTTTTTCGCAGGACGATTGCGAGCATAATAGGTTTCGCTGCGAGGGGCCGACGTGTGCGGGATAGACCGATCAACCTCGAGGCAAATCCATCGCGGTCCACCGAAGAGAACGGCAGGTTGGTATGACGGTCGAGGAACACAAGCGGGTGGCACGACGCGCCTTTGACGCATTGATGGCCGACAATCTGACTTCTGTCGAAGATATCGTCACGCCGGATGCCGTGCTGCATCAATGCGGATTCCTGGATCCTATTCCGGTGAGTGCGATGCTCGCTGGCCAGGGACCCAGACCACGACTTCGCGACCGAAATGTAGAACTCCTGCGGGTGATCGGTGAAGGGGATCTCGTGGCGTTGCACTGGGAGACAGTGGGACGCAATGTCGACTCGGACGCCCCTGAACTCGATGGAAAGTGGGTCCGATTTCCGTCCATGAGCATCCTGCGTTTCGAGCAAGACCGAATCGCGGAGATCTGGAATATTCAGGATGTTTCCACACGGGACTCGATTCTTCGGTCCGAGCAAGACTCTGGTGGAACGGGAGGAACCGCGCATCACCCCCTACCCACTCGACAGCCTCCGCGAGATCGATGCCGCGACGTTCTTTGCCGGGAGTTACGTCACCGCAGGCGTGAAGCAGCTGCTGACGGAAGCGTTTGAACGCCTGGAGCAACGCAAAGGGCGCATGGGTCGCCGTTGCTCAGCGGAACGAGCAGGAAGCGCTGCGCATCATCGACCAGATTCCCGAGCGGTCGCCGTTTGGGGTGCGACACGACAGGATTGACGACGTGGATTGGGAGTCATGCAGCACCGTGCTTGATAGTCAGATGCAACTCGACAGGCTCACGGAGGGTTGGTGAGATCCCGAACTTCACTTCGGAGCGGGCAGCTTCCGTCCACGCTGTGATGATCGGCCCAGGGCCTTTGCCAGGTTCTCCAGATAGCCACGGTGCGCATCTGTGTCAAGAAAGGCAGAGCTGAGGACCACATTCTCGTCTGGAATCGTGCTTGCTCGAATGGTCAGTTGGGCGGTGCCGCCGCCCGAGCCTGTGCTTCCGGTATATGGCACTGTCTCCCTGGACGAATTGCAGTTGAAGTGTGGGAAGCAGATAATTCCCGTTGGCCTGTGCAACTCCGCTCGACGTGAGCACCGGGACCGCTTTGGGATTCAAGAGACTGGAGAGAGGCACGGGTATTCGGGCAGTGAGTCCAGAGTAATCGACCGTATTCGTGACATCGCCGATGGTCACATTGCTCCCGGTGACAGGCACCTGGTTCACGGCCTCCACCAGCGCATCAAAGACCGCGTCCAGTGCATCTGACGGCGCCGCCACGTCTACCACGATACGCCGAGGTTCGATGTGCAGGAATCGGATGGGGGTCAGATCGCCATTGTCGAGCGCAAGCGATCCGGTCGCGAATACCAATCCAGACGGGACCGCATCGGGCACGGGACCGAACGAGGGCGGCGGCTGGTCGATCGAGGCGTACTGAAAGTCGAATGTTTGACGGATAAAGTCCATGACAGGGGTCGTGCAAAGAACCGTCAAGCGGATGTCGTCCGGGGCAAAGTCGTACGCACGCCTGGCACTCAGGACGCGGACGTCGTCCAGATACGTCACGCAGCGAGCCGATCGAGGGACGAGGACGGACGCTGAGCGCCGTCTGCGAAAGTCCGCGAATAGGCCTTCTTGAGAGTGCCCTTGCTTACAGCGCGAGGTGTTATTCCCTGATCCAGTAGCGAGGGAGAAAGTTCCTCGTCATTCATTGTCGGCGCAGTTGCCTCTGCCAATACAACTCCCGCACTGCGATACTCTTGCCACGATGAAACGCGCTGATGCGAGCGTGGTGCGGATGGTTGTACCCGAACAAAGTTCTGAAGGGTCTCGAGCGGGACCAGGTCGATATCGAGTGGAAACTTACCCACGGCGATACAGTAATCGATAAACCGGTGCAGCGTGAACTTGCCCTCTGTGTCGGCCTCCAGACGCGCGATCGCGGATTGGCCAGTGCCGAGCTTTTGCGCCACGTCCCCCTGGGTGAGACCTGCTTCGTTGCGTGCGCGCCACATGGTGTCGGCAATCGCCGCGAGAAAGGTCGCTCTGAGGTATTCTCGGCTGTTGTCGGAATCGTCCTTCAACACATCGCGAATCGCGGTGTCCAGCGTACCGGTGATCAAACTCGTAGTCATCGCTTCATTTCCCGTTATTGATGAGTTAGCGTGTTTTCAGTGCGCGCTGCAATTCCTCCCAGACCGCGGCAGCGTGGTCGAGCGCGAGCTTTATTTCGTTGCTGTTTTCCTTCTTTGTCTTTTTGAAGACGTCCAGCAAGTATGCCGTCGAACCATCATGGATGAACAGCAATTCAGCTCGATACTTTCCCTGGACAACGTAGATCTGGCATACCCTGTATTGCCCTGCGAGCTTGGCGATTTCCTTGAAGTTGAATCGTTCCGGCAACCGATCGCCGGGCTGACTGCCACGCCAGGCCACCTCAAAACTCTCAACATCAGCTAGCAACCTCGTGGGGAGCCGCGGGTCCCGACTTTGCAATGACGCGAGAGCATCATCAAAGAAGCGCGTTGTCTTGAACTCTGTTCTTGCACGGCGGCCAGGAGAAGCATTTTCAGATCCTCGTGGTCGCGGTGCCATCTCACGTCCTGAGTGTATCACAAAAATGTGATATTCACTACCCGTATTTTGGTGCTCCTTATGTTCCCATATGTATTGCGCATCGGCACGAGTACCACGCACCCCTCCTGGCCGGACGCGGCTCGGAGCGAATTGGGTGACGTGTGTCCACACGGGCATGCGGCAACGTGTTGTTCGCTGTAGGACTCTGCGTCAACAGCGGTGGTGCGGGTGGAGGTTCCGCCACGCTCCGGGGCGCGGGGGGCCGCAGCCATGATCATCAACGCAGTAGATTTCACCGGTGCTTACGGAGCTACGACGGCATTCCATAAAACGCCTACACGTGCATGTCGATTTCCGTGAACCCCATTTGTATAGATGGTGAAAGGCCGGAACCACTCCGGCACATGTATCAGGGAGGAATCGACATGAAACAGTATCTGCTCAGCGTGATCACACCGTCCGGAGTGAACCAGCCGCCCCCCGAGGTGCTTGATCCGATCATGGTCAACGTTCGGGCCGTGGATCAGGAGATGCGGGACACGGGTGCCTGGGTCTTTTCCGGTGGACTGAACTCGCCCAGTACGGCGACTGTCATTCGGCATCAGGGTTCTGAGATGTTGATGGTCGACGGGCCGTTTGCCGAGGGGAAAGAGTACCTGGGTGGGTTCTCGATCATCCAGGCTCCAGACCTCGACGCGGCGCTGGAATGGGGTCGAAAGCTCGCACGCGCGACGACGCTTCCGATCGAGGTGCGTCCGTTCGTGGACGAATCCGGGAATTAGGTTGACGACGTCCATCCCCTCTCTCACGGAGATCGAACGTCTCTTCCGAGAGGAATACGGACGCGCGGTGGCTGTCCTGGTCCGCTCCTTCGGCGACATCGACCTCGCCGAGGAGGCGGTCCAGGAGGCATTTGCCGCCGCGGTACGTCTCTGGCCTGTCGACGGCCTCCCGCCGAGTCCGGTGGGATGGATCATCACCACGGCACGCAATGGCGCGATCAACCGTGTTCGCCGAGAGTCATCACGACCGGACCGACATGCGCAGGCGGCACGTTTGATGGACGATGCCGAACCTCTCGAGGAGGGACCGGTGCGCGACGATCGACTGCGACTGATCTTTACCTGTTGTCACCCTGCCCTGGCACCCGCCGCTCGGGTCGCTCTCACGCTGCGCCTACTTGGAGGCCTGACCACCGGCGAAATCGCGCGGGCGTTTCTCGTGCCCGAGGCCACCATGGCGCAGCGACTGGTCCGGGCCAAGGGAAAGATCCGCGATGCGCGCATTCCGTATCGCATCCCCCGCGATGAAGACCTGCCGGAGCGCCTGCATGCAGTGCTCGCCGTGATTTACCTCATCTTCAACGAGGGTATACCGCCAGCACGGGTGAGCGACTGGTGCGTGACGATTTGTGTGTGGAGGCCATCCGCCTCGGGCGCCTCCTGATCGAACTGATGCCGGACGAACCGGAGGTGTCCGGCCTCCTGGCGCTGATGCTCTCTGACCGATGCGCGGCGGGCGTCGCGAGTCGCGCCAGATGGTGGCCTGGTACTGCTTGGGGATCAGGATCGTTCTCGCTGGAACCGTGAACTGATTGCCGAGGGCCAGGCACTCGTACGTCGATGCCTGCGTCTGAATCGCCCCGGTCCATATCAGATTCAGGCCGCCATTGCGGCAGTGCACAGCGATGCGGACACGGTTGCCGATACTGATTGGCTGCAAATCCTGCGACTGTACGATCAGCTACTGGTTGTCTGGCCGAACCCGATGGTGGCGCTCAACCGGGTTGTGGCCGTGGCAGAAGTTGATGGCCCTTTGCTGGCACTCGCGACAATAGACGAACTGTCTCTGACGACTTCCTATATGTTCCATGCGATTCGCGCGGATCTGCTACGTCGCCTCGGGAGAATCGAAGAGGCAGTCGACGCATACCATGCTGCGATCGATTTGAGCGGAAACCAGGCTGAACGTGACTTATTTATGCAAGCGCCTTGCGGCATGTCGCAGGCAGTGATGGCGCGCCGGTCCTGTCAGCGTTTGTCGGGCGACCGGTGTCGCTGTGCTAGCTGGCTTGAGACCGAGAGTAGAGGTCGGACCTGATCACGCGCTCGAGCGCCTCAACATAGACCGCATCGAACTGCGATCCCGTGCACCCTTGCAGTTCCGCCAGGGCGGCCTCTGGCTCCATGCGCACTCGGTACGGTCGATCCGCAATCATCGCCGAAAACGCATCCGCGATCGCCACAATTCGGGCTCCCACAGGAATAGCCTCGCCTACCAGACCGTCAGGATAGCCTCGGCCGTCCCAGCGCTCGTGGTGGCTTCGCACGATTGGAGCGACCATGCTCAGCGCAGGCACCCGACGGATGACATCTGCGCCCACGATCGATGTACAGCTTAATTTGTGCCCACTCGTCGGGTGAAAGACTGCCTGCTTTCTGCAATATGGCATCGGAACTGCCACCTTGCCGACATCGTGCACCTGTGCCGCCATCTCAATCATCTTCGCCGTATTTCGGTCCAACCCGGATGCGAGGGCGATCCTCATGCTCAGGCTGGCAACCTCCCGGGTATGTTGGCCAGTGTAATGATCCCGGGCATCGATCAGGGCCGCCAGTGCCTCGATGGTCCCCATAAGCGCGGTTTCTTCCCGTGCGCCGGTCCAGTGCACATTCCCTATCAGTGCTGGAAGCCCCGCGTCCTGGATAGTCCGTACCTGATTCCGTCCAAGTGTCTTGGCGGCGTACATTGCACGATCGGCGCGTTCGATGAGTTCATCCCGATTTGCGGCATCGTCGGGGAATGTCGCGACTCCCAGAGAGCAGGTGAGGTGTGCCACTTCGGATAAAGAAAATCCATGGTGCGCGATGGCTCGTCTGATCCGCTCCGCTGCATCAGTCGCATCCTCGTTGCCTGTCTCGGGGAGGATCACCAGAAATTCTTCGCCACCCAGTCGCCCGACAATATCGATGCTGCGCAATGTTTGCTGGGCAATCTTTCCGACTTCGTTGAGGATCGTGTCACCCGCCGAGTGTCCAAACGTGTCGTTGAGCGTTTTGAAGTGATCGACATCCAGAAAGATGAGAGAACATGGACGGCGATAACGACGGGCGCGCTCGATCTCCTGGTCGATACCTGCCATCAGGGCTCGGTGGTTTGGCAGGCCGGTCAGCGGGTCTCTGGTCGCCAGCCCTTCAAGGCGCTCGTTCGCGTTGAGAAGTGCTCGGTTATTGGCGTGCAGTTGTCTGGAAAGTTGGACGTTCTCAGTGATCGCCAGAATCTGCCGAAGCAGTACGAGCGCAACCAGAATTACCGATCCGATCATGACTCCGGGCTGATACAGTTCGTCTCCAGGGGGTCCGCGCCATATAGAGGAGGAGGACCCCAACCATGGGCACAGGGGTATACGGGATCAGGGACGGCCAGAGGCGCGTCTCCGTCTCGTCCTTGACCTCGCTTTCATCCGGGTGGTGATTCACCCTCAAGCGGACACTGGAGGCTCTCAATATGCAGGCCGCGACAACGATCAACATGTCCGCGAGTGGCCACGTCATGTCCATCCACTCGCCGGTCGCGTAGTCTCCGTGCAGCGTCTGGAAGTCAAAGATGGTATCGCCGACAACGTACGAGCCGATAGAGACGGCCAGCAGAATCATGACGATGTTGAGGCCCATGTTCCGCGACCGAGTGGCGAGCACAACCACACATCCAATCAACAGCAGGTCCATGAGTGGATATGCCGTACCGACCGTCTTGGCCACGAGCGATTCCCCACCCTGAAGGACGGTGGGACCGAGTACGAAGTACCAGCTGAGAGTGAACGCAGCTGTCATAATCATCAGCCCGTCCAGGACCAGGCGGGCGCGTGAGGCAAGAGGAAGCGGGCGACGGACGAGGAGCAGAATTCCAGCCAGGAGCAGCCGATAGACGCTGAGGTACGCGACATCAGCCAGCGATGGAAAGGGCGTGGCCTGGTGGAGCACGAGTGAATAGTAGTTCCAGATCGACTGAGCAATCGCGTCGGCCACAACTCCAAGCGCGAGACACCGCGACGCCCATCGTGTCGCCGCGTCGACGCCCCCTCTGTCGGCCGTGCCTGGGGCCAACCAGATGAAGCCAACCAGCAGCATTGCAACCGGGCCGACGACCTGGGCCAGGTTGTCTACGGTGGTATAGACGTTCTCACTGGCTGGCCTGAGCAGAATCCAGAGCAGGAGCGCAAGGTTGTAGACGACAATGAACCCCGCGGCGCCGTACAGGCGCCGTCCGAGTCGGGATTGCCGAACTGCGTACTGGGTCAGGATTGAATTCCGACACCAATTGCTCACCACGTGCATGTGCCATTTCTGCCGGTCGAGCTTGCTACTCATGCTTACTGTCTATTCGATGCAGTCTGCGATCGAAATCGTGCTACGTCAAGATCCAGAAGGTTGCGATTTGGTTGCTATTCAGTTCGCAGACCGAGATTGGTCGTCAGCCTCGGCGCGCAGCGGCATGAGCACTGGTTCCTCGCCATAGGAGCATCGGGACGGCGAGTACGCTATATTGTGTCTCCCATAGGCGCGTGACATAACATCTTGTATTTCGTGGCACGCATATTGCGACGCGATATGAAATGTGACGAGAGATACCCGTAGAGGTCATCTTGTGCCGCGGTTGCGGGGCCTTGGCGCCCTGCTATGTCTCACCGTTGTCGTTTCTGGCTGTAGCTTCACCGAGACCTCGACACAACAGTTTGCGGGTGCGACGGCGGGGGAACTTTCGGCCGCGGCGACGACTCTGTCGTACCTGCACACGGGGAAACTAACCGAACCGTACGCGCGTTCCGCCTTTGCCGACTATGAGACCCAGCTTCAGGGGGCGGACCAGCAGATCGGGTCCATGTCGCCGCCGGGAGGTCAGGGCACAGTCCGACGACTGATGAAGCTCTTCAAGTCGGCAGAGCCCGCGCTTTCAGAGCCATGTCTTGATTCCGGCTGTCACTGGCAGACGCAGGTTCGAGCATTGCACAGGGCAGCCAGTGCCTTTGTTAAAGCTGGCTCTGGATGAACAAAAAGTGGCTTTCGCTCACGCTGGGCATCATGACCGCAACCGGTGGATTTCCTGGATGCTGGAACGGTTCCACTGCGGGCGAGGCGGAGCGCAAAGTTTGGACTTGGTCTGATCTGGGTGGTTGTGATATCCACGGCTCGCCGTCATTTTGCTGGTCGATATGGTCGGCCGATTTCACTCCGTCTCCCAACTCACCTATGCGGACGCGATTCGAGAGTCGCTGGGTTCAAGTTCTATCTTTTTCCGCTCGTCAGCGAGATCGTCGCCGAAGCCTTATTGCTGGCGGCCGAAATGGGAGGCGCGCTATCGCGTTGTCACTGGTCACCGGATTTCCTGGCATCTTCTGTATCCGGTTGCCGCCATGCTCGTCTGGATCACGGTCTGGCGGGCGCCCTTTGGCTTTATCGAGAATGGCCCCGCGTCTGCTCGGCCTGACTGTGCTGTCATTTCTGGCTGGATTGTCGTGCTTGGCGGCGTTGGGCATTCGACTCTGCCCACGCTATGGGCACCCAGCTTTTCGCAAGGGTCGCCGGCAAGTACCTGTATCTTGTGGCCGCCATCCTGGGGCCACCATCAGTCCGTATCTGCTCCACTTTTATTCGTCCGGTGCTATCGAGGAGAAATGGGACCGTGGGTCGCTGTGATCAACAATGTCACCGCCTTCGTCGGCATGTCGTTTGGGGCCGTGGGACAGATCGCGCTCATCTGCTCTGCGCCATCCTGCTTGGTCCTCTGCACATTGGCGCGGCCACCCTGGGCGAAATGGGGCTGCCGATGGCGACAGGCGTTCGGCCCGGTGGGCGCAATTCTCTTTGCGATTGTTTGTTCACCACCTGTTTTGGCGCCGCACTGGAGGTGGTACTGGCCGTCTCGTTCATGATCGCTCAGGGATTTGGATGGGAGTGGGGTGAGGATCGCAAGCCTGCACAGGCGGCGCGGTTTAACCTCACGCTTACGCTGTTCCTCCTGATCGCTGTCATCGTGGGGTTCGTGGGTGGTGATCCACTGCAACTTGCGGTGCTGGCCTCGGTGGTGATCGCCCTGGTGCTCCCCATTTCCCTGCTGCCGTTTCTGGTCATCATGAACGACCATCGGTACCTTCAGGACAAGACAAACGGGCGCTGGATCAATATCGCAACTGTCGCGGTGATCGTTCTGGCGTCGCTCATTGCCCTGGTGTCCTTGCCGCTTCAGATCATCACCGGGGGTGGATAGATGGCCGACAAACCGCTACTGGCCATGCGAGATATCTTCGACAATCAGTTGAAAACGGCAGATGGCGTGCGCATCGGTCGAGTGGCTGATGTGGAGGCCACGTTTCATGAGGACGGCTCGCTGGTACTCACGCATCTTGTTGCCGGTCCGGAAGCGCTCGCCGGGCGGGTTGCGTCGCGATTGCGTCCTGTGTTTCATGCCGTGCTGCGGGGACGATTCGAGCGTCAGATCTCGCTTGAAGATGTAGACGAAGTGGGACTCGACATCTGCCTTAAAGGAATGGCAGACGACTACGAGTTAGGCGCGTCCGACCGCTGGATTGGGAGTCACCTGTTTCGCTGGATTCCCGGAGGACGCTGATGGCCAGATCCGCGCGCACGATCTACATCGAGGACCTTATTCGGAGCAAGATCGTGGCAGCAGACGGCACGGAACTCGGTCGGGTGGTGGACCTCGAAATCGAACCGGGACACGAATACAGGGTTACGGCTCTGGTCTTTGGGGCGGTATCGTGGCTCTACCGCTTGAACGTACTGGAAGCACTGGCTTCTCACCTGGGTAAGCGGTTGCAGCCACGGAAGGTGCGCTGGCAGGACGTCGATCGATGGGAGCCCTTCACGGTGATTCTGCGTGCTGATGCGCAGTTTGAAACTCTTAACGAAACCCGTCAGTAGTCGGGCGCACTGCCAAGAACCAGTGGTATTCTGCCTGTGTGCGCACCCGACTGATTGCCATCCTCCTGCTGCTCCTGATCCTGGTTGGAGGGGCCTCTACCGTGTCGGCGGTGACGTCCCGGGCAACGCCAAAACCTCCGTACATTGTGCTGATCGTGATGGATGGCTTCCGTCCGGAGTACATGTCTCTCGCGCCGATGCGCCATCTGCGATCGATCATGAAGCGAGGGCGGGTGTACGATTCCGCCTGGGTGGGCCAACTGGAGGCGGAAACCCCCGCAAGCCATGCCACCATCGCCACAGGTGTCTATCCCCGCACGACTGGCGTGATCGGCTTTGCCTGGCGTGATCGGGTCACCGGCGCCTTCACGTATATGCCGACCAATGAGAGTGAAATCGAACAGGGTGATCTCACCCGAACGATTGAGGCCGGCGGCGTGCCGTCCATCTCCGATCTGATTCACGCGCATATAAAGAACGGCAAAACAATCGCGGTAAGTGGCGAAAAGTTGTGGGCATCCGCTCCACTGGGCGTCGGTGCCGACTATGTCTCTCTACGGTGCAATGGACCCGGCCAAGCAACCGAATGGCCAGCCGACCAAGCACCCTCGCTTTCGACCCCACTTTGTGGGCAATCCGCCACCCACGGCTTCTGGGTATCAATCGGTGACCAACCCCGACGGAGATTTTGCCGAACAGGACCAGTTTGCCGCCCGAATCGCGGTGAAACTGGTACAGGCGGTGCGTCCACAGGCGCTTCTCCTCAATCTGCCGGATCCCGATATCGCCGGGCACTACTTCGGCGGCATGGCAGATCCACAGGACATGCGACCGATCGTGCAGAACACGGATCGCGCCATCGGACTCGTACTGGACGAGTACCGCAAACTTGGCTTGATGAAGAAGACAATCTTTGTGGTGATGGCTGACCACGGGATGGTCGACGGACAGAAGCGAGTCCAGATTCACCCTATCTACAAGGCCGTGGCCCACTCGACCGCGAACCAACTGGACGAGGCGCTGCAACCCTCAATGGGATCGATCTGGTTAAAGAACCCGGAAGTGGCCAGATCGCTGGCTGTCACGCTCTCCGCGGACAAGTTTCCCGGCGTTGCTGGAGCGATGTACAAGGTGCACAATACTGCCAATGGTGCCGACTCCTACCACTTCGAGGCCACCGCAGCCACCAGGAAGGCAATGCCGAAGAGTGCACTGCGCGCGTATCTCGACCTGATGAACACCGAGGCCTCCATCAGCGGGCCCGAGGTGTTGTTGCCGTACCGTGAGGACACGACCGGACTCGATAGTGGTAAGGCGTTCCATGGCATGCATGGTGGCCCTACCTGGGAGTCGCAACACATCCCGCTTATCATCGCCGGACCAGGCATACGGAAAGGCACATCGCACTTTCCGGCCCAGTTGATCGATATCGCCCCCACCATCGAGCATCTCGAGGGATTGCCGATCCCGCCCGGCGTGAACGGCACGGTCCTTGCGGATGCCTTGCAGCATCGCACCGCCGCCGAGGTCAAGGCCCAGGCAGCAGTGCAGCCCCGTCGAAGCGCGGATGAAACGGCCATCCGGAACTACAGCGCAGCGCAACTCAAGGGCAAGTAATCCGCAGGCGGCACGTTTCCGGGTTCACTCCTGTATCGAACGATTCTTTCGGGCGTCGGTGCGATGGCGTTCTGTGCAGTGCACGAGTGTCGGATAAGGTAGCAAAGGCAGGAGATCGTATCTATGAATTACAGACGTCTTGGAAATTCCGGTTTACACGTGTCCGTGGTCGGCATCGGCTGCAATAACTTTGGTGGACGCCTCGACCAGCAGGGCACGAAGGCGGTGGTTGACGCCGCACTCGAATGCGGCATCAATCTGTTCGATACCGCTGATATTTACGGCAACGGCAAGAGCGAAGAGTTTCTCGGCGCCGCGCTCCGTGGACGGCGCGAACAGGCGGTCATCGCGACCAAGTTCTTCAATCAGATGGGCGAGGGACCGAATAATAGTGGCGGCGGCCGCCTGCACGTTCGACGTGCTGTCGACGCCAGTCTGCAGCGACTGGGCACGGATTATATTGACCTCTATCAGATGCACAATCCCGATCCCGGCACGCCGCTAGAGGAGACCCTGTCGACCCTCGACGATCTGATCCGCGAGGGCAAGGTCCGGTACATCGGCTCCTCAAACTACGCCGGTTGGCAGATCGCGGATGCCGATTGGACGGCACGTGTGAACCATTGGACGCCGTTCATCTCGGCGCAGAACCACTACAGCCTGATCCACCGTGGTGCGGAACGAGATGTGATGCCTGCCTGTGTGCGGTTCGGCGTGGGGCAGTTGCCGTACTTTCCGCTTGCCAATGGCCTGCTGACCGGCAAGTATCGCAAGGGACAGCCGCTACCGGAAGGGACGCGCCTGAGTTCGAGCCCACGCAAAGATAGTTGGGTGAACGACAAAAACCTCGACATCGTTGAGGGGTTGGTACAGTTTGCCGAACAGCGCGGTATCTCATTGCTGCAGGTTGCGTTCGGAGGATTGGCCGCGCAGCCAGCGGTCTCATCGGTCATCGCAGGCGCCATGTCTCCCGAGCAGGTGCGCTCGAACGCCGAGGCGGGTGTCTGGGAGCCAACTCCCGAGGACGTCGAGGAGATCAACCGCATCGCGCCGCAACCAACCGGGAACTGAGCTTTTGAAGAGGACCGCCAGGGGCGGTCCTCTTCAAACGTTTCATTGTGTGATGCCAGCCACGGAGGGCTGGCACTACATGTACCGGCGGCTACAGGGTTATTGATGGGCGACGCTGCTGCCTCCGAGGGCGGAGATGAGGGCTTGCGCTCCAGGGGCACCCAGACCCGTGCAGGCGTCCCAGCCAGCCCCCGCGCTGTAGACGCCATTGCTGCCCTGGGTGATGTCCCTGAGTACGCCAGTACCGAAGCGGGTATAGAGAAGCACGTTCAGGTACCCGGCTCGGGTCCCGAGCGCCTGGTTCGCACGTGCCACCAGTGATGACCAGAGCGGAGCCGCTGCGCTGGTACCGCCGACACCCGCAAGTTTTCCGTCCGGGCCCATGATGACGAATGGCGTCTCTGGATCTGCCAGCGAGGCGACGTCCGGCACCCCACGACCACTCTTCTGCGTGCCCGATATTGGCGGGATGTGAGCGGCACTCTGCCAACTGGGCAACGGAAAGATGGCCGATACGCCCCCGCCGGTAGCGCCATTTCCGTCCGACAGATCGTTCCACGTCACTTCGCGGGTGATTGTTGTCCCCGTTGACTCGAGCCGTGTGCCGCCACAGCCCAGTACCCAGGGACTCGATGCGGGAAAGTCGACGTGTACGCTGGCACTGCTCGGCTCGTCCGCCGAACCATTGTCCCCCGCCGCACAGCAGATCGTGCGACCTGCTGCCGCGGCGGCCTGAAACGCCAGATCAACCTGCTGCACTGCCATCTGGGTCCAGAGGCCGTGCTGCGCATCGTTCTCGGGATTGCCATAGCTGATGGAAATAACCGATGGATTGTTGACGGTGTCCGAGACCGCCCGATTGATCGCGTCCACCCATCCCTGCTCCGTGAACTCGGTGAAGTACACGGCGATCTTCGCGCCCGGAGCGAGCGACCCGACCATGCAGAGATCGAGATACACTTCGCCGGAAACGTCCTCCGGATTGCTGCCGTCGCCTGGCTGATTCCCCGGGCCGTGCACGACTACATCCGTGAGTTCTGGGGCGGACATCTTTAACACCGAAGTGAAGTACCGATCCACCAGCGTCGGGTCGTAGCCGCCGGGTGCACTCTCGCTGCTTGCTCCGATCTGACCGTTGAAGACGAATATCGCTACCGTCTGGCCCGTGCCATCGTACTGCGATGGAAAACCATACAGATCGCCCACCTGTGGCGGATAGTAAGTGTTCGGAGGCAGAGCCGTGGACGTTGATTTACTCAGCGAATCCTGGACGGGTGGGCGAGCCCACCACAAAAACGGGCGCCCTACCCTGCGGTTGTCGAATCCCAGGACCGCCTGGATGATGTCCTTTAACGACGAGGGCACGTGCACGTCCCCCGTTCGTCCTCGATACGCGCCGTTTGGGTGCTCCCATCGGTGCAACTGCACGCCAAAGACACGGCTGAGCGTGTCTGCCGAGCCTTCCAGACGCAGGCTTCGAGTGGCGGGGTTCTGGTCAACCACGGTCAGGTCATGTGCCCTGGCGAAGGCCGCGACAGCTTCAAGGTCGGCGGGATCGGCTCCAAATTCCGTCTGAACCTCGTCCGGGGAGAGATAGGACCGGTCTCGTGGTAAGAGCGCGTTTTGTGTCTCCAGGTCCGTTCGAGCGCTCCTCCTCGGGTTTGGCCGCACATACACGGTAACGGTCAGACGTTCGTCTGGATCGATCGCACCAGCTGCGCGTGCTCCGTCCAATGGCTCTCGATTACTGCCTGCGAGTGGAACAAGTTCTTCGTCTGGCATGGGATCACCTCCACAGGTTGCGCCATCTCACTTCAGTGTGGCGCAATCGACAAGGAGATGTCCTACCCAGTTGGAGCCGTCTGACTCCTTTGCCAGACTCGGTGCGCCACGCGGAGGAACGCCTTATCGCCGGTGGCGGCGGCCCAATGCGCGAGGGAACTGTAGATCGGATCGTAGAACACGGTCTTGCACTGACCCTGGTAGTTCTTTTCCGTGCAGCCTGCCGTCCGCGTGTCACCTTGCTGGTTGATCGAGCCGTTCTTTTCCACTCGTGACTGGAGCCATGTCTCGCCGCGGGCCAGCGCGGCGTGGAGTTCCGTGTACAGTTTGCCTGTTGCCACCATCTGCAGGTACCGGGTGGCGCTGATCATTCCCAGCGCCTGATAGCCGGAATCGTGACCGCCATCCTCGGGCAGGACGCCATCAGATTGCTGCATCGCGATGCCCTGACGTGCGTAGATCTTCGACCAGCGGACGAGTGTCCTGTCGTGTGCCAGCCGTCCCACCGACCCCAGGGCGATGGCCGCCTCAAAGCGGCGATGGGCCTTGGTCGTATCGTCGATCTTCCCCGGACCGCCAACGTACTTCACCATGGCATAGACGGCTTTGCGCATGCGTGGGATTTCCCAGTTCACCTCATGGGCAAACCTGGGCGCGAGTTTCGATGCCTCCAGTACGATCAGCGCTGGGCCCGCTTCGGAGAGGAACATGGCTGTGCCGTGGAACGGGGTCACCGATCCCGGAAAGAGGCCTTCTCTGTTTTCTCGAGCCAGGCCGTAGTGGAACATCTTGAGACCCTCGGCAATCAACGCCGGGTCCTCGGGGTTGCGGATCACGCCGTCCACCACATCGAGACCGCCCGCACGTTGTTCCTCGATGTACCACTGCTTCGGAGTGGCATGTCAGATTGGCACCGTATGCACCGTTCGCGGCAGGCTTGTTCTCGCCGTAGCGATAGATCACGGAGATCACGGCCGAACTCACCTCGGTTTTAAGGAATCGAGTGAGATGCGTTCGCCAGATCGATGAGGGAGGCGTCAGGGAGCACTTGGTTCCAGCTGCGGCGCTGGCCGTGTGGGCAGGGAGGAATGACCGTGGGACGAGGTGTTGGCGTCGGATAGATCACCGGCGTCCTCGTCATGGTCGGCCTCGGTTGCGGCGTGTTCGTCGGAGTGGGGCGTGGCGTGCTCGTTTGCGTGGGTTCCGGCGCCGTCTGCTTTGTCGGCACAGTCTGCGGGGTTCGCGTGGCTGTGGCCGAGGGCTTTACCGTGGGTGTTACACGTGGCGGAGACGGCAATGTGATTGTTGCTGTGATGTTCAGCGTGGGAAGCGGAATCGCCGTTGTAGTCAGTACGACCGTCACCGGGAGTTGATGTGGTGCAGGGGCTGAACCGGCAAAGGCACGGTCACCGAAATTGGATCCAAGTATGGAAGCCGGGATGACGAGAAGCGGCAGAACGGTTTTCAGGAGGTGGTGGCGGTTCAGGGTGCTACTCCGGATCAGGGATATCGATCGTGTGCGTGGCGGCGCTGCACGTCAAGTTCACGGGTACAGTACCGACAAAAACGGATCTTGCATACCCCTGACGGTTGAGAAGACGTCGGCTTTTACATTGATCCTCGCTTAGCGAGAAGTGTCTTCTTCACCGCTGCAAGCCGCGGTGAGCGTTCCAGCAGCGATCTGACGATGCGCGAGTTGGACGTCGTTCGTTTGATCGCGCGCGGACTGTCGAACCGTCAAATCGCTTTAGAACTGCATCTCTCTGAAAAGACCGTCAAGAACCACGTTGCGAATGTGTTTGTGAAGCTCGGATTCACCGCACGGTCCCAACTTGCGGTACACGCAGTCCGGCACGGACTCATCGGTCCGGTGGGCAATAGTTCTTTAGCACCAGAGCTGGCAGGCACTAGTAGCCTCTGAGGTTTCACCACCCTTCGCGTATGCTGGGACCGCTATGGTTCTTGCTTCTTCGAATCCGACTCGTGTTTACATTATCGAAGCACAAGAATTGTTGGTCCCAGCGCTGGTAGAGATCTTTGCATCGCTTCACGTGCGCGTCGACTACATCACGCACGATATCGACGCCGGGTACATCGCGTCGACGAAACCGGATGTGATTTTTCTCGACGGGGACTATGTCACTGAAGGCCTTTCCGAGGGGATCAGACGGGTGTGGGACGCATGCCCGCAGAGCAAGTTAATCGTCTTTTGCTCGCCCTCGACGGCAAATGGGTTGAACGATCGCTCGTTGTGGATGACGGCAAGCGTGATACCGAAAAGCGCGGGCCGGACGCGCTTGAGCCGCCTCCTCGAGCGTACGATTTGGATGCATCACGGTTAAGCAGGCGTAAAACGCGCAGGACGGACCCCCGTACTGCCAAAACGTGCCCATCAGTTAATGATGTTCTATGACGCGCCGCCCACGGGCGACGGCGGGCTGCTCCAGCGGCTGCTGGGCATCACCTACGAAATGCTCCACGCGCAGGACATATCGCCCGCGCTTGATTCTATTGCGCGCGCGGTCCGAGATTTATTCGGCTTCAAATACGTGACGATCGTCGCTGCCGATGCACCGGGCGGCGAATTACATCGTCGCGTGCTGCTGGGGTTTCCCGACGACATCATTCGAGAGCGTCTCGGTGAACATATTGAACGTGCAGCAGTGCTGCAGATTCTTCCGCCCGAGTCGGAAGTATTGCCATACTGCTTCTACAATCCCGCGGAACGCGAAATTCTCTGGAAGCAAAGCATCTATACCGGATATCGACCGCTGAATGAACCGCGCAGTGCGCCCGACGCCTGGCACGAACGCGACACGCTTACGCTCGTTCTACCGGATCGCGACGGCAACATGCTCGGGTATCTATCGGCAGATGCGCCGCTCGATGGCAAAGTACCGTCGATCGAAACGCTGCGGCGCATGCAGCTTTTCGTCAACCTTGTCGGTCTTGCGCTTGCGAACTCCCGTGCGCATCACGCGGAAATCGAACAGCGCAAAGTTCTCGAAGAAAACGCGCGATTGCAGAACGAGTTCTTCAGCATGGTCTCGCACGAAGTTCGCTCGCCGCTCGCTGCAATTCGTGGCGCGACGGCGCTTCTGTTGACGCACTTCGAAACGCTCGGACTCGAGCGGCGACAGGAACTTCTCGGCGTCCTCTCTAGCTCGACCGGACGGCTTTCGTCCATCTTCGAAGACTTCTTGTTACTGTCACGGATGGACGCCGGTCATCTCTCACTCAAACTGGAGACTGTTTCGCCGGTTGCCGTTATTGAAGAGTCGACGGCACGCATGCGCAGTGAACATCCGGAACGTTCGTTCAATGCCGCCTATCTCGATCCGGTGCCCGACATGATCGCGGATGAAGGACGAACCGTCCAAGTTCTGACCAATCTCTTGTCAAATGCGGTGAAGTACAGCTTTGCCGCAAGCCCCGTCCACATCGACGTCAAGGTCTACGACAACCGCATCTGCATCGCTGTTCTCAACGAAGGGCCCGGCATCAAAGAGTCAGATCGTGAGAAGCTCTTCACCCGGTTCGGCCACCTTTCGGCATCCGACGGCTCGACGGGCCTGGGTCTGTACATCTGTAAAGAACTGATCACCAAGATGAACGGGACGATCGGATTCGAAAGCGAGCCGGGCAAGCGCACCGCATTTTGGTTCGCTCTGCCGCGGCAGGTTAGCCCAGCCGGCTGAACGCCCGCCGGGCTCTCCGGCACCCTCAGCCATAGCGTTCGGCGCCCGTTTATGGTAGAACAGCGGTCGTGAAGACCCGTCCCGATATCCGAAACGTAGCCATCATCGCCCACGTCGACCACGGTAAAACGACGCTTGTCGACGCTATGCTCAAACAGAGCGGCGTTTTCCGTGAAGGCCAGCACGTCGATACCCGCATCATGGATTCCAACCCGCTCGAGCGCGAGCGCGGTATCACGATCCTGGCCAAAAATACCGCGATCCGGCACGGCGACGTAAAATTCAATATCGTCGACACGCCCGGCCATGCCGATTTCGGCGGCGAGGTCGAGCGGGTGCTTCAAATGGTTCAGGGTGTGCTGCTCTTGGTCGACGCGGCCGAAGGCGTGATGCCGCAGACGCGGTTCGTGCTTCGCAAAGCGCTCGAACTCGATTTGAAGGTCTTAGTGGCCATCAACAAGATCGATCGCAAGGACGCGCGCCCGACCGAAATTGTGAACGAAGTCTTCGATCTTTTCATCGAGCTCGGTGCCAACGACGAACAGGCCGATTTCCCCGTCGTCTTCACCAACGGTAAACAAGGTGTCGCAAAGCGGTCGCTCGAGGACCCGAGTGACGACTTAGAGCCGCTTTTCCAGACGATCGCCAAGCACGTTCCCGAAGCGCCCGGCGAGGAGGGGCCGTTCCAATTGCTGATTTCCGCGATCGACCACAACAAATATGTCGGCCGCATCGGCATCGGACGCATCTTCCGTGGAGCGTCGCGCTTGAATGCGCCGATCGCAAAGGTGGGACGCGACGGCAAGGTCGAGATGGGGCTGCGGCTTACGAAGCTGTTGACGTTTCAAGGGCTCGAACGGATTGAAGTGGACGAAGCTGAAGCGGGCGATATCGTCTGCGTAAGCGGAATCGAAGATTTGAACATCGGCGACACGATCGCCGATGCAAACGCTCCCGAAGGCATCCACGCCGTCGCGGTGGACGAGCCGACGGTCTCGATGTTTTTCTCGGTCAACAACTCACCGTTCGCGGGACGCGAAGGCAAGTTTCTCACGTCGCGCCAAATTCGCGAACGCTTGATGCGTGAACTCGAATCAAACGTCGCATTGCGCGTTGCGGACACCGAGTCCGCTGACACGTTCGAAGTCCGCGGACGCGGCGAACTGCATCTTTCAATTCTTATCGAAACGATGCGCCGCGAAGGCTACGAAATTGCCGTTTCCAAGCCGCAAGTCATCGTGACGGAGCGCGACGGCAAGAAGTGGGAGCCTGTGGAGTATGTCGTCGTCGACGTCCAGGAAGAATACGCCGGTGCCGTGATCGAGTCGCTCGGTAAGCGCAAAGCCACGATGTCGAACATGATCAACGTCGGCGATTCACGCCGCCTGGAGTACACGATGCCGACACGTGCCATCTTCGGATTGCGCGGCGAACTGCTAACGTTGACCCGCGGCACGGCGGTGATGTCGCACACCTATTACGATCACCAAGAGTGGCAAGGCGAACTGCCGGGTCGCAACGTCGGCGCACTGGTCGCGAGCGACACGGGCACCATTACAGCATACGCGTTGCAAGGTTTGGAACAGCGCGGACGGTTCTTCGTCGGTCCGGGAACCGACGCATACGAAGGGATGATCGTCGGGCGCGCAAACGACGACAAGGACATCGCGCTCAACGTCGTTCGCGCTAAGAAACTGACCAACATGCGCGCCGCCGGTTCAGACGAGAATGTGCGTCTCGCACCGCCCGAAGAGCTGTCACTGGAGCGTGCGATTGAGTTCATCGAGGACGATGAGCTCGTCGAAGTGACGCCACAGTCGATTCGTTTACGCAAGCGGGTTCTCGACGAAGGCGAACGGCTCAAAGCGCGCAAGCGCGAGAAAGCCTCGGCGTGATGCCACGTGCAGCAGCACTCTGTTTCGCAGCTGTGATAGCGCTGCTGTCGTTGAGTGCGCATGCGGAACCCGGCACATCCACGCCCGTCGTGAAGCCGTCGGCGGTCTTCCAAACGGCGATGCCGGACGACGACGACACGATCGTACGGCCGGCGCCGCCGGCTACGCAGACGCCCTCGGCCTCCCCGTCACCGTCGGCGTCACCGAATCTCTAACGCTGCCGGTGGCCGCGCCGCTCTTCGAGCCGAAGCGCCCCGCGTAGACTTTCGTAAACTCCGCACCGAAAAGAAAGATTTGGCCGGAGTAATAGAGCCAAATCAGCAAGGCCACGAACGAGCCTGCCGCTCCGTACGTCGACGTGGTGGAAATGCGGCCCAAGTACAGACCGATCACGTACTGCCCAAGAATAAACAAGGCTGCGGTTATCGCCGCCCCCATCAGCACGTCGCGCCACGCGACCGGCGTTTTCGGCAGAAACTTGAAGAGCGCTGCGAACGCCGCCGTGACGACCGCAAATGAAATCAGCGCTTCTCCTGCGATGACGGCATAGTGCCAGCCGGGAATCGTCGCGGCGAGAGTGCCGGAGAGCGCACTCAATCCGGCGTTCGCAGCAAACGACAAAAGAAATACGATCGAAAGCGCCGCGATGATCAGAATCGATTTCGCGCGGTCCGCAACCGTCGCAAGGAGGCCCGCGTTGCGTGGCTTGACGTGCCAAACGATGTCCAGTGCCGTTTGCACGGAGGCGAATAAACCGGTCGCTGCAGCGAAGAACACGACCCAGCTTATCGCGGCCGCAATTGCGCCATGGCGCCGTTGATTGAACGTTGCATCGACCAGGTCTCCAACGGCTTTGGTGCCGTTTGAGCCGATCGAGGGCTGCATTTCACGAAGGATCTCATCGCGCACGACATGATGATGGCCGCTTCCACCCAGCACTGCCGCCGCGATCTCAATGATGATGATGATCAACGGCGCCATTGCGAACGCAGTAAAATATGCCAAGGCAGCAGCCACGGTGGACGCGTTGTCATCGGACCATGCGCGATACGTTTCTTTGATGAGACGAATCGAATCGCGGCCGTGCATGGTGGAACTCGTACCCACCCTGCACCCGGCCCGCTACACAGCGGCCGGTTGTTTTGCGTTAGCGCTGAAGTTGAGCTCGCCCGTGATATCGTTGAAGCCGACGTGCACTGTATCGCCGTCGTGAATATCGCCGGCGAGAATTTTGCGTCCGAGCGGTGTTTCCAATTCCTTTTGAATCGTGCGTTTGAGCGGCCGGGCTCCGTACACGGGATCGTATCCCGCTTTGACGAGATGGCGCTTCGATGCATCGTCGAGAACGAGCGTGATCCGCCTCTCGCCGAGTCGCGAACGCAGCCGCTGTAGCTGAATATCGACGATTTCCATCAACTGTTCTTCGCTGAGCGCGTGGAACACGATGATCTCGTCTACCCGGTTCAAGAACTCCGGACGAAAATGCGCCCGCAGCTCTTCCATAACGGTTGCGCGCATGATCGCCTCATCCGCACCGCCCGCCTGACCGCGATATTCGAGAATGCGATGACTGCCGATATTCGACGTCATGATGACGATCGTATTGCGAAAATCCACCGTGTGCCCTTGGCCATCGGTGAGCCGGCCATCGTCCAATATCTGCAAGAAGACGTTGAAGACGTCAGTGTGGGCCTTTTCGATCTCGTCGAAGAGGATCACCGAATACGGATGGCGCCGAACGGCTTCAGTGAGCTGACCACCTTCGTCGTACCCAACATATCCCGGTGGTGCCCCGAGCAGCCGCGCAACCGTGTGCTTCTCTTGATACTCCGACATGTCGATGCGAATCAAGGCGCGTTCGTCATCGAACAAATACTCCGCAAGCGCACGCGCAAGTTCCGTCTTTCCCACGCCCGTTGGACCTAAGAAGATAAACGAGCCGATCGGACGATTCGGATCCGAGAGGCCGGATCGCGAACGGATGACGGCTTCTGCGACAGCGTCGACGGCTTCGTCTTGCCCAATCACGCGCTTGTGCAATTCCTGATCGAGATGCAGCAGCTTCTCTTTCTCGCCTTCGAGCAGCTTTGAAAGCGGTATGCCTGTCCAACGCGCAATCACCTCGGCGATGTCTTCTTCGTCGACTTCTTCCTTCGAGAGGCGGCCGCCGTCGCGACTCTGCAAACGCTGCTCTTCTTCGGACAGATGCTTCTCCAATTGCGGGAGCCGGCCATATTTCAGTTCGGCGACTCTGTTCAAATCGTATTGGCGCTCAGCCTGTTCGATCTCGACTTTGGCCTGGGTGATCTGTTCACGCAGCTCTCGCAGTTTTACCGCGGCGTTGCGCTCGGCTTCCCATTGCAGACGCAGTTTCGCCTGCTCCTCGCGCAGTTCCGAGAGTTCGCGCTCCAACGCATCCAATCGCTCGCGGCTCTGGCGATCACTCTCCTTGCGTAGCGCTTCGCGTTCGATTTCGAGTTGCATGACGCGGCGCGAAACTTCGTCTAATTCTTGCGGCATCGAATCGATCTCGGTACGCAACTTCGCCGCCGCTTCGTCGACGAGATCGATGGCCTTGTCGGGTAAAAAGCGGTCGCTGATGTACCGATTCGAGAGAACCGCCGCTGCGACGAGCGCGGAATCTTTGATCCGCACACCGTGATGCGCCTCATATTTTTCTTTCAATCCACGGAGAATCGAAATCGTATCTTCGACGCTCGGCTGATCGACGAGTACCGGTTGAAAGCGCCGTTCGAGAGCGGCGTCCTTTTCGATGTATTTACGATACTCATCGAGCGTAGTAGCGCCGATCATATGGAGCTCGCCACGCGCCAACATCGGTTTTAGCAGGTTGCCGGCATCCATCGACCCTTCGGCTTTACCAGCGCCGACGACGGTGTGCAGCTCATCGACGAAAAGCACGATCTGGCCTTCAGAATTCGCGACGTCTTTGAGGACAGCTTTGAGCCTCTCTTCGAATTCGCCGCGGTACTTCGCACCGGCGATCAGCGCACCCATGTCGAGCGAGACGATGCGCTTGTTCTTCAAACCTTCCGGCACGTCACCGCGCACGATGCGTTGCGCCAATCCTTCCACGATCGCCGTCTTGCCGACGCCCGGATCACCGATAAGCACCGGGTTGTTTTTGGTTCGGCGTGAGAGCACTTGCACGATGCGCCGGATTTCATCGTCACGCCCAATGACCGGATCGAGCTTTCCACGCTCGGCCTCGAGCGTTAGATCGCGACCATACCGCTCCAGTGATTTGTACGTGCCTTCGGGATCTTTTGTGGTGACGCGCTGATTTCCGCGCACGTCGCGTAGGGCAACGAGCAGTTTATCTTTTGAAAGGCCCGCTTCGCGAAAGAGTTGTCCGATTGCACCGCCGGCTTGCACCATGGCGAGCAAAACGTGCTCGACGGACACATAGTCGTCCTGAAGCGCTTTGGCTTCGTTCTCCGCGTTGGCCATAATGCGCGCGAGCTCGGGAGAGAGCGTAACCTGTGCCGAATCGGCGTTTGCTCCCGATAGTCGCGGCAGTCGCGCGATCGCCTCGTCGACCTTCTTAGCAAAGGGCTTCGGAGCAATGCCGGCCTTCTCTAGAATGTCGGGCGCAATGCCGCGCTCTTGTTCTAAGAGGGCGGCGAGAAAGTGTTCGGGTGCAGTTTGCGTATTGTGTTCGTGCAGCGCGCGAGTGTAAGCCGAATTCAGCCCTTCCGCAACGCGTTCGGTCATCTTATCAACGTTCATGTCCGCTCCGTACTACTCGATTACCCACCTAAAAGTTGCAGGGCTGTCCTCTTTAACGCATCGGCCTCGCGCTTCAGCGATGCTGCCTCCTCGCTCTCCGGCACGGTTGGTGCTTGGTAGGATGTGGTTGCGACTCGGCCGAGCAGATCGATCAATCGTTCACGAAAGCCCACCGGTCCCTGAAGATCTTCCACGTTTTGCGGATTCAACGTCAGCGTCCGGCGAAACGCGAGCAATTGTGCCGTTTTCGCAGAGCGCGCTCGAAGATCGCGGTCGATGGTGTTGAGCCAGCGATCCACCTGATCCAGCTCACCGTTCAATTCACTCAGAAATGCATGACGCGCTTCTTCCGTTTGCGGCGTTCCGGGATCATTGGGGTCGCGGTTCACGGTCAAGCTTTGCGTGCGTTGTGCACCGTTAGCGCTCAGACGAATCGTGTACGTTCCCGGCAACGCTTCAGCGCCTTCGGCCGGCCCGCGATTCAACTCATAGGTGCCGGTCCAACGTGTCGGCCCGTCTTCAACGAGATCCCACGCGATCCGATTGAAGCCTGCATCGTGCGGAACGTCCTTCGGACCGAAGTGCCGTACCACCCGGCCACCGGCATCGATGATCTCGATATGGGCGTTCTTCGCGGCCGCGGGAAGATAATACGTAATCAACGCTCCGTAGGGGGCGTTCGTGCCGACGAATGCATTACTGGGAAGTTTTGGGTTGGTGAAAACTTGAATCGGCGCGTTCGTAAAAATCCGATACGCATCGCGCGGTGCAAAAAGCGTCACTTGCGATGCGGTGCTGCGATTCCAATTTTGCAGCGGGTGCAAATCATCGAAGATCCACACACCTCGCCCATGCGACGCGACCAGTAAATCGTCGGTTCGCGGCTGAAGTTCAAGGTCGTAGATTGCGGTGGCGGGCATGTTCAAGCGAAAGCTTTGCCAGTCGGCGCCGCGATCGAACGAAATATAGATCCCGCGCTGCGTTCCGGCGTAGAGAACGTTGCGATTGACGATATCCTCGCGAATGCTGCGCACAAACACGTCGGCGGGCAAATCGCCGCTGATCGAACGCCAGGAAGCGCCGTAGTCGTCGGTTACGTAGATATACGGACGATCGTCACCGCTCATGTGGCGATCCAGAGCAACGTATGCGGTGGCGGGGTTGAAATGACCCGGCTCAACGGTCGCGATGCGACCTTCGCGCGCCGCGCGCGGCGTAACATCGGTCCAGTGACCGCCGCCGTCGCGCGTCAGATGCACGAGTCCGTCGTCGGAACTCGCCCACACCGCTCCGGCCGCAAGCTTCGATGTTTCGATGTCGAGAATCGTGTTGTAGTTTTCGGCGCCCGACTCATCGAGCGATATCGGTCCGCCGGGCGCACCTTCGTGCGCTTTATCGTTCCTCGTGAGGTCAGGGCTGATGACGGTCCACGATTGACCATGGTCCGCACTCTCGAAGACCACGTTGCCACCGACCATTGCTTTTCCGTCGGCAGTAAATGCAACCGGCGTATCCCAGTTGAAACGATATCGCAAGGCCGAGGCGGGCATTTCGCCGTTGGTTTCTGCATCCGGTGAAACTTCGGACTGCTCGCGCGTCCGAAGATTCGTGAGATACACTTGACCCGTGTCGGAATTCGTCGAGGTAGACCACACGTAGTTTGCATCTTTTGGGTCGAAGACTGACCACATTCCATCGCCTGAAGCGACTTGGTACCAATCGCGATTGAGTACGCCGATACCGTTTACGCTGCTCGACGGTACGCACCACGAGTTGTCGTCTTGCAGGCCGACGCACACATGATAGTACGGAATCGCATCGTCGAAGGCGACGTGATATGGTTGCGCGAGCGGCAGGTCATATGATTGCCAAAACACTTTTCCGCCATCGGCGGAAAGCACGACACCTTCGTCACTGCCGACGGCGATTCTCCGGCCGTTTGCCGACCACCACACCTGGTGATAATCCCATCCGGCTTGCGTGGCGATCGGACGAAACGTTTTTCCGCCATCGGTACTCATCGAGAGAATGAGTCCCACATTGATGAGTCGATCCACATTGGACGGATCGGCGAAAATGCGCGAGAAATAAAACGGGCGCGCTCCGACGAGCGTGCTGTGCGGCATTTTCGACCACGTCGTTCCGCCGTCGTTTGAGCGCCAAAGTTCGCCGCGTTTTGATTGAACGAGCGCGTACACGCGGCCGTGCGCACCGGCGGCAAGCCCGATGCGGCCGGTCAAGCCACTCGGGAAGCCACCACCTGCAACCTTCTTCCAGGATGCGCCGCCGTCATCGGAACGAAAAACACCCCCGTGCGGACCTCCGCTCGTCATGGTCCAGGCTTGCCTGCGAAATTGCCATAGCCCGGCGAACAGCGTCGATGGCCGATCCGGCAATCGAACGACATCCGTTGCGCCACTCGATGGACCGTCGTACAACGTACGCGTCCAGTGCGCGCCGGCGTCGTGCGTAACGTAGACGCCTCGCGTCGTGTTGTCGCGGAATATGCGGCCGAGTACCGCTACGACGACGGTGCGCGGATTACGGGGATCGATGTCAATTTTCGAGATGGATCCGGCGTCCCGCAAACCGGCATGCACCCACGTCCGTCCGCCATCCGTCGAATGATAGATGCCGTCGCCTTCCTCCACGTCGTTGCGCGGGTTTGCTTCACCGGTGCCGACCCACACATCATGCGGATCGCGTGAATTGACCGCGATGGCGCCGATCGGAGCGACCGCTTCGCGGTCAAAAACCGCAGACCATGTGGCTCCTCCGTCGACGCTCTTGAAAACGCCGCCGCCGGCACCGCCCGCATAGTATGTAAGCGGATCGAGATCACTGCCGGCAATTGCGGTGGCGCGACCTCCCGCAATAGCGGGACCGATCGCGCGGAATTCGAGAGCGCCGAACGGCGACGCGGCCGCCGCGTGCTCTCGAATGCCGACTGAGGTTAAGAAAAGGCATAGCGCAGCAACGCCGATCGCGATAGACGATTTTCGCATGGTGTTATCATACACGAGATGGACATCGCCTCCGGTTCGATTCGAATGTTTTTCCTGTTCGACGTCGCCGATTCAATCGATCTTGCGCGTCTGCGTACCGTCGGCGGTGCCGGACTCGCACCCGCCGATATTCCGCTGCGTCCGCACGCGTCCACTGCATATCTCCAGTTCCCAGTACCACCTTTAGCGGCGCGCCTCCCCGATGCCGACGTCGCGGGATTGCGGGGAACCGTTCGAGTAAAACTCTTCGATTACGGCGTTATATCGCTTCGCCTGTCGTTTCCAGTGGCGGGCACATGGCAGGAACTCTTTGATTTGAGCGAACGCATCCACAAGGGCGAAAGCGTGGCGGCATATGCGCGTGCTACGGCAGAACGCATCGTCGAAGAACTCGGTGAAGCGCTCGACGACCCGCGCACCGCTCTCATCGAAGACTATCTTGTGATCGACGTAGAACGCTTTGCCGTTCCGATCGATGCGGAGACGTTGTTGCGGGATCATCCGGCCCAACTCGCTGGACTTTTACTCGGGGAGCGGGCATCGCTTGCGAAGCAAGAGGTGGACGAATCCCTTCGCGTGCGTTTTTCGTACAATGCCGATGACTTGACGGTCGTGCAGTGGGACACGGCATTTATCTACGATCGCCGTGAATCGAGCGACGCGATTCAAGATATTTTGGAGTTCGCCAATTCGCAATTGCTGGAGCTACGAACCTACGATACGCTCTTGGACGGTGAGTTGGACGCTATCTACAAACTTCAACCGGGGCAACGCGCCCGCTCACTTCTCGGACGCCGAGAAGCCGATCAAGCGGCCACCGTTCGCTATTTGATCGTTGACGTCTTAGAATTGATCGATCGTTCCAGCAACGCATTGAAGGTTGTCGGCGACGCTTACTATGCGCGTATTTACCGCGCGGCTGCGGCACGCTTGGGGTTGGCAGACTGGCAGCGCCAGATCGATAGCAAACTCGTCAGCGTCGGCGATATGTACCGTTTCTTTGTCGATCAATCACGCGCTCGCCGCGACGAGTTCATGGAATTGATCGTTATCGCACTGATCGCTCTTGAATTAATCGTCGGAATCGCTACACTCGTTCGGCATTGACGAGCGCATCGATCTCTGCGAGATAGCGGCGCCGGGTGACGTCATCAATGAACGCGGCCTCGAACGAATTTCGAGCCAATGCAACAAGCTCCTCATCGGTCAGCTTCAGCGCTTGCGCGACAGCCGCAAAGTTGTCGCCGACGTATCCGCCAAAATATGCGGGATCGTCGGAATTCACCGTTACGGCGAGTCCTTCGCGCAGCATCCGCGCAAGCGGATGATCTGCCATATCCGAAACAACCCGCAATTTCACATTCGAAAGCGGACACACCGTTAGGGGAACGCGTTGCCGCCGCAACCGTTCGACGAGTTGCGCATCCTCCAGGCTACGAATACCATGATCGATGCGCGAGACTTTCAAGATATCGAGCGCTTCCCAAACGTACTCGGGCGGCCCCTCTTCGCCCGCGTGCGCAACCGTAAGTAAGCCTTCAGCCCTCGCTCGATCGAAAACCGTTTGAAACTGCGACGGCGGATTGCCGGCTTCGGCGGAGTCGAGTCCGACCGCGACGATTCGGTCACCGCATCGAAGCGCTGTGTCGAGCGTTTGCATCGCCGATTGGGCCGAGCGGTCGCGCAAGAAACAGAGGATCACATGTGACGTGATTCCATAGGCCGCCTCACCGTCGCGCAAGGCGGCGCTGATTCCGGTAATGACGCGCTCGTAGGGAATGCCGCGCTCCGTGTGCGCCTGCGGATCGAAAAAAATCTCGGCGTGCCGGACGCCCTGCGCTTGAGCTCTGCGCAGATACGCATCGGTTAGATCGTAATAGTCTTGCTCGAAGCGCAACACGTTCATACCGGCGTAGTACACGTCGAGAAACGACTGAAGGTCGGTGAATTGGTAGACCGCGCGAAGCGCATCGACGGTCGGATATGGAACGCGAATCTTGTTGCGCTCCGCTATTTCGAACAAGAGCTCCGGTTCCATCGTCCCTTCGATATGAACATGGAGCTCGGCTTTTGGAACCAACGACGGATCGATCACGCTTGAGGAATTTATACGCAATGCGCGCGGCTGCCTTTACGCGTGCGCAGCATCCGGTAATCACCGCTGCGAACGGTAATGCCGCGACTATCGAACCACTCCAGCAGTGGAACGGCATACTTCCGGGACGTTCCGATGAGATCGCGAAATTCCGCCATCGTCATGCGTCCGTTCATGTCGATGAACGTCTCGATTTTCGCATGAACGTTCGCGATCTGTGAGCCGCGATAGAGCGCATCCCCGACTTTTACCAACGTACCGCGCGCGAGCAGTGTGTCGAATGCTTTTCCCGCACCCGACACACCGCTGCGTTTAACAGCGGCAGCGGCGTCGGAAAAGGCGGCCGGGAGCAAGACGTCCGACGCATCCAGCGGAGCGATTGCATCGAAGAGCGCCCGCTGCTCCGCCGACAAGCGCGGCTCATGCGACGGCAGCGCATAGTAGCCTGCGCGCTGAACGATGCGTCCATCCTCGGCGAACGCCAGCAGCATACGCACGAGCAACGGTTCGGGAATCACGAGCGCACGCGCGAGTTGGAGCGACGTTGCACCCAATGTCCAGGGCTCACTTTGGTGCAGCGACTCCAGTTCCGCTACGATTCGCGTTAGAGTGGCGCGTGCCGCCTCACCACCGAGGTACGCGTCGGGACGGCTGATTCGAAAAGCGGTTCCGCGTTCGAGTGCTTCACTGAGAGCGTCACGGACGATCTCTTCACGAAGATTGGCGCGAAAAGCGATTGTCGCAACATCGAGCGGTTCGCGTCCACTCTCCCGCAGTGTTGCGGTGATCCGCTGTTCGTTTAACGGAAGGTCGTCCGGTGGAACGACATCCGCCGTCCCGCCCGCAATTTCGCCGCCGCCGAGCAACGTCTTGGGCGACATACGGCGCACGACGAACCGCACACCGGGAAACGCGACGACCGGCTCGCGTAACAAAAGTTCCGCCTCGAAGGGACCGTCCGCATCGGGGAGTTGTTTTATGCGCAACGTTCCCAGCACCTCGCTTGCACCGATGTACGCACGCATGGCTGTACGCTTACGAAGGATGGCACGTGCGCCCGGCTCCGGTTCGAAGGTTACCGCGAACGAAGCACGCGCCGGGAATTTGGGATCCGCTAAAACCGCGCCGCGCGAAAGTTGAGCATGATCGATCGACGGAATGTTTAGTGCGACGCGCGTTCCGGGCAGCGCATACGTACGGTCCTCACCGAATACTTGCAGACCGCGGATGCGTGCGCGTGCACCGAGCGGTTCTATTGCGAGCGTGTCGCCCTTGGCGATTTTGCCCTGCATGAGCGTTCCGGTAATGATGGTTCCGCGGCCCGGCAGCGCGAAAACGCGATCGATCGGAAGATAGACCGGCGCGTCTTGCGCGCGTTCAGGAAGCGCCCGCAGCTCGGCATGGATACGCTCACGCAACAGATCCAACCCCGACCCCGACACAGTCGATACCGGTACGATCGGCGAACCCTCGGCGATGCTACCGCGCAGCGCTTCCCGTATGGCCGCAACCGAATCGGAAACACGCTCGGGCGTTAAGAGGTCGATTTTGCTCACGACGACGATCGTGCGCTGGACGTTGAGATGACGCAGGATGTGTAGATGTTCATAGGTTTGCGGCATGACGCCGTCGTCCGCGGCTACGACCAGCAGCAGCAACTCCATGCCGGCCGCTCCCGCGAGCATGTTGTGCAAAAATCGTGCGTGGCCCGGAACATCGACGATACCGGCTTCCACATCGCCGACAACCAGATGCGCAAACCCAAGGTCCAGGGTCATACCACGCTCGCGCTCTTCAGCCCACCGATCCGGGTTAACGCCGGTGAGAGCCTCAACGAGTGAGGATTTCCCATGGTCGACGTGACCTGCCGTCCCGATGATGTGCATCGCGGTCATCGTTAGCGGCCGTCGAATGCGGGGACCTTCCGCCGGGCGGGCATTTTGGGACAAACGACCAATGATTTGGCGCTTTTTCGTCTCGGACACCATAGAAGCCGCGCCTTGAATCGGCTAGGCTAGAAATCGATGCAACAGCAGCGCCTGCGGGCCGGTTCGCTTTCGTTTGTCGAGGTACTGGCCGCGTCGGTCGCACTCATCGGCCTGACGATGACGCCCGTGCTCATTGCTCCGTATATGTTTGCGGCAGCCGGCAATAGTTCATGGCTCGCCTACATCTTCGGGGCGGTGATGCTGCTGCTGGTCGCCATCTGCCTGAACCATTTTGCGCGGCGTACGACCTCTTCGGGATCGATGTTCCTCTACGCGGCAAGCGAACTGGGGCCCGTTGTCGGCACGCTTGCGGGCTGGAGCATGCTATGGGCGTACGTCTTTGTCGGCGCCGCGCAGTTCGGAGCGCAGCCGCTCTTCATCGGAATCCTCGGAGAATCGTTGGGCGTGCACGTTCCGGCGCTGCTTTCGATGTTCGCGCTGGCCGCGCTATGCTGGCTTCTGGCCGCGCGCGATATTGCGTTGTCGACCATCGTGATGCTCGCACTCGAAACGATTTCCGTCGTGATCATCTGCGTGCTCATCGCCGTCGTGCTGTTCCACCATGGCCCCCATGTGGACGCTGCGCAGTTGCACCTGGTTGGCGTCGGCAAGGCAAGCATCGGGCTCGGCATTGCCACGGCGATCTTCAGCTTCGTCGGTTTTGAAAGCGCGTCAGCATTCGGCGACGAGGCGAAACAACCACTGAAGAACATTCCGCGCGCGATCATATGGAGTGTCATTATCGCAAGCGCATTCTTTGTGCTGGCGATGTACACTGAAATTCTTGGATTGCGAGGATCAAAGACGCCGCTCGATCAACTTTCGAATCCGCTGCAGACGCTTGCCGAATTAAGCGGGGTTCCGTTTCTAAAAATTCCGATAACGATCGGAGCGATATTCAGTTCGTTTTCCGTTGCCCTCGCATGCGTCAACACAGCAGCCCGCGTGATACTGCCGATGGCGGAAAGCGGCCTGCTACCGCGTGGCACCGGTGTGATCAATCCGCGGTTCAAAACGCCGCAAGCGGCGCTGGCACTGGTGGTTGCGGCAATGCTGATCATCGGCCTGATCATGGATGCGCTGCGTGTCGCACCGATCGACATCTTCAATTTTTGCGGAACGCTCAGCTCGTTAAGTTTCATCGCCATCTATCTGCTCATTGCGATCGCCGCCCCCAAGTATCTCCGCCGCGTGCGTGACCTGCGCGCGGTGGACGTCATCGTTGCGGTAGCGGCTTCGCTTTGTCTCGTCGGAACAGCCGTGACGTTGTTCTATCCCGCGCCGCCGCCGCCGACGAACTATTTTCCCTATGCGTTCTTACTCTATCTCGCAGCTGGGTTGGTGCTCTACGCGTTCACACGGCGGCGCGTTCGCATCCCAGAGGCCGAGTCATTACGAAGCGGAGTTCCTGAAACGCCATGACGTCAACTGCAGAACCACGTTCGAAGAATCGCTATGTTTTGACCCCTTGGTCGGCGCAAGCATCATTGAACATGCCGTCGATCGAGCGCGCCGGCGGTGTGTACCTCTACGACGCCGATGAACGGCGCTATCTCGATCTTTCGGCCGGGCTGGTCGCGGTAAATCTCGGCCACGGCAATCCTCACGTCACGGATGCAATCGCCGGCCAGGCGAAGCGCTTGTGTTACGCATCGCCGCAATTCTTCAACGAACAGCGGTCGCAATTAGCAGAGCGGCTCTCCGCGCACGGCCCGTGGGAGGAAGGCGCGCGTGCGTTTTTCACCACCGGCGGGGGCGAAGCCAACGAAGATGCGCTCAAGATGGCGCGCGCGATCACCGGACGCCACAAAGTGTTGACCGCGTACCGTTCGTTTCACGGTTCGGCTCCCGGGGCGGGAACGTTGACGGGCGAAAGCCGCCGCTGGCCGAACGAGCCGGGAATTCCCGGCGTCGTGCGCTTTTTCGCGCCGTATCCTTATCGAAGCCCGTTTCACACCGAAGACCCCGCCGTTGAAACGCAGCGCGCGCTCGAACATCTCGAATTGATCCTGACGTACGAAGATCCGGCGCGCGTCGCCGCGCTGATCATCGAACCGGTTGTCGGCACGAACGGCGCGATCGTCTATCCTGAGGGCTATCTTCAAGGGGTGCGCGAGTTGTGCACGGCGCATGGCATCGTGCTTATCTTCGATGAAGTAATGTGCGGTTTCGGACGTACCGGTGCAACGTTTGCCGCGCAACGGTTCTCGGTGACGCCCGATATGATCACGTTTGCAAAAGCGGTGACGTCGGCGTACGTGCCGCTCGGCGGCGTCCTCGTCCGAGAATCGCTTGCGCAGACCTTCGATACCAAGGCGCTCCCGTGCGGCCACACCTTCTCGGGTCACCCACTCGCGGTCGCCGCTGCAAACGCCGCGCTAGACGTCTACGAAAGCGAAGGTCTCTTCACGCGTGCGCAGACCATCGAATCCTGGCTACGCGACGGACTTGCCGACGTCATGAAGCGCGCGCCGATCGTCGGTGACGTGCGGGGCGTCGGCGCATTTTTCGCAATCGAACTCGTCAAAGATCGAACGACGCGTGAACCGATCGTTGCCTGGCAGGGACGCGACGCCGGACCGCTCGGCAAAATCCTTACGGCGTTGCGCTCGCGCGGCGTCTATGCATTTGGGCGTTACAACGTCATCCTGATCACACCGCCGCTGACGATCCAACGCGATGAACTCGCGGAGGGTCTACGCGCGCTCGGTGACGTCTTAGCTGATGTCGCTCCATAGGAAAGAACCCATGCAAATCGCTACGCGAACACTCGGTCACTTCATCAACGGCCAGGAACGTCAAGCCGGCGCGCGGCTTGCACCGGTGTGGAACCCTTCAACGGGAGAGATCAGCGCGCGCGTCGCCCTCGGCGACGCACTCGAAGCCGGTGAAGCAGTCAACGCCGCACGTGAAGCGTTTTTATCCTGGTCGAATCTTGCGCCGCCGCGCCGCGCGTCGCTTCTTTTTTCGTTTCGCGAACGCATGCTCGCGAATATCGACCGGCTGTCGCGGCTCGTCAGTTCCGAACACGGGAAGACGCTCGACGACGCTAAAGCAGAAATTGCGCGCGGCGTCGACGTGGTCGACTTTGCTTGCGGTATTTCGCAACTACTCAAAGGCGAGTTCAGTTCCGGCGTCGCTCGTGACATCGATTCATACTCGCTGCGGCAACCGCTAGGCGTATGCGTCGGGATATCGCCGTTCAACTTCCCAGCCATGGTGCCGATGTGGATGTTCCCGATTGCGCTCGCGTGCGGCAACACATTCGTGTTGAAGCCGAGTGAAAAAGATCCGTCGTTGGCACTTGAAATGGCGCGCCTCCTTCACGAGTCGGGGCTACCCGCCGGCGTGTTCAACGTGGTGAACGGCGATGCGCAAACCGTCACGGCGTTGCTCGAGCACGAGGGTGTGGACGCGGTAAGTTTCGTCGGCTCGACTCCCGTCGCACGCCATGTGTTCGAAACCGCAAACCGGTACGGGAAACGCGTACAAGCACTTGGCGGCGCAAAGAATCATCTCGTCGTTCTCGGCGACGCAGAACCGCAGAGTACCGTGGAAGCGATCGTCGGTGCAGCATACGGATCCGCGGGAGAGCGCTGCATGGCGATATCCGTCGTCGTTGCGGTCGGCGACGACGTCGCCGACGAATTGATTCGCCGCATTCGAACCCGCATAGAAACGTTGCGCGTAGGACGCAGTGAAGACCCTGGCGTCGAGATGGGTCCGCTCGTAACCCGCGAGCATCGCGATCGCGTCGCTTCGTACATCGACCTCGGCCGATCCGAGGGCGCAACGGTCATCGTCGATGGGCGCGATGCCGCCGTGCCGGACGACGGCTTCTTCCTCGGTGCATCACTCCTCGATCGCGTCAACGAACAGATGCGCGTTTACCGCGAAGAAATCTTTGGACCGGTTCTTTGCGTCGTACGTGTGCAAACACTGGACGAAGCGTTAGGACTCCTCGCGCGAAACGAATTCGGCAACGGCGCATCGATCTTCACGCAAGACGGCAGCGCGGCGCGACACTTCGAACGCAACGTTGCCGCGGGGATGGTGGGCGTCAACGTTCCAATTCCCGTGCCGATGGCATTTCACAGCTTCGGTGGCTGGAAACACTCACTGTTCGGGGATCATGCGATGCATGGCGCCGAGGGTGTGCGCTTCTACACGCGCCTGAAAACCGTCACGGCGCGTTGGGGCCAGGTGTCGGCGACTTCTGGGCACTTTGTTATGCCGACGTAGGGTTGGTGGCGGCGGTAGAGGTTTGAGCGTGAGGAGTGGTGCTACCGGGAGACGCAGCAACCGCCACTTCGTGTGGCGTTTGCTGCTCGGCTACTTTTTCAGCAGAACAAGTTTTGAATCGCGCATCCTGCGCGGGCTGAAAAAGTAGACGCTCCCGGCAGCACCACTCCTCACGCTCAAACCTCTACCGTGCGATGGTTGGGGAGTGCAGAGATTTTGGGGAGCCAGAAGCGTGTGGTGTTTTGTTGTCGCTACTTTTGGAGCGCAATGAGTTTTGGAATGCGTTTCCTGCGCGGGCTGAAAAAGTAGACGCTCCCGGTAGCACCACTCCTCGCTATCAAACCTCTACCGTGCGATGGTGATAATCTGCTAGGCGGTTTTTGATTTTATGCGGTAGTCGGCTAGGATTTCTTTGGCTGCTGATATGCCGCTGGAGGCGCCGCCTTCCATGAACCCTTGGTATTCGACCGAGGTGTGCTCGCCGGCGAAGTGTATGTTGCCTTGGCGTACGCGTTCGTATCCGGCGATTTTTGTGTACTGGCCGAGCAGCCAACAGGAATAGCTGCCTTGAATGTTTGGGTCGACTTGAACGTTGCCGAATGCGGCTTTTCCGTTCCATTCTTTTGAGACGCCCGGCCATATCTGATCAAGCTGTGCGAAGAAACGCGTAACGTGCCGTTGTACTGCGGGAGATTCGCTGGTCGTCGTGTAGGGCGTAGGCGGCGTGTCGATCAATCCGGCTGCACCGGCGGTGAAGCCTTCGATGATGCCGCTGTTGCCGGCTTGCTCGATCGAAAAGTCGACGGAATTTTGGAAGCCGAGATCGGTCCAGATTTGCCCCGTCGTTGGATGATACCAGGGGCCCGGATCTTTCCAGGCACGGCGGTGGAATTGCATTTGGAGCTTGGTGTGCGTTCCGTAACCGAGTTCGTTGATCGCGGCCCTTTTGCGAGAATCGAATCCTGCGCCGCTGAAATCGAGGCCGCGAAGCACGATGAAGGGTAAGGCCAGGACGACGCGATCGTACGTCTCTTTGAGATCGCCGTGGGTCGTGGAGAATCGCAGTTCGTATTTTCCACCGCTCGTACGCCGGATCGCCTGCAGTCGATGGCCCATGCGGATGGAGCCCGCGGGGAGTGTTCTGGCAATCGCCAAGGGTAAGCGTTGGTTACCGCCAGCGATATAATAACGCTGATCGGAGTATCCTAGAACGTTCATCTCGCCGCCGCGCATCGTGTAGTGATTCTGCAGTCCGAGCATGTAGACGAGATTCAGCGAACTCTGAAGCGCGGCATCGACGCCGTATTCGTTGACGAGTGCGTCTTCGATCAATCGAGCGAAGCGCGACGTGCGGCCACCGGGAACGTAGCGCGCAAGCCACTGTGCCATGCTGGTGTTGTCCAGTTCGCGTGCGAGCGGGGTCGCCGAATCGTAGGTCGTCTGCTCGCCGACCTTTGAAAGCTGGTCTTGCAGCGTATGAAACACCGTGGAAAAGTCGCGGTCGGCTTCGGGCATGGGATAGTAGCGGTGCTGAAAATAGGACGTGTCGCGCGCGCCGGGCTGCAGACCGCGGTACGAGTCCACCAGCGGCAGAGCGAAGCGGCGCGCGAGCGCGTGCAGCGTCACATGCTTGGTATCGATCATCGATCCACACCACTCGGTGTGCTGGCCGTCGTCCCAGAAGCCCGTTTGGGTGTGCATGCGCCCGCCGATGCGTTCCGACGACTCGAAGATCGTCGATGAGATTCCCGCATCGCGCAGCGTCAACGCGCAGGTCAGGCCGGCGATTCCGGCGCCCACGATTGCGATCCGCTCGCGCGATGCCGCAAGAACCGAGGCCGTCGAGAACGACGGCGCAAGCACGATCCCGGCTGCGCCGGCGGCTAGCGCGCGGGCAAATTCCGCGCGCGAAACCGAAGGCGCGGGAACGTCAGAAGCAGCCCGCTGCATCCTTTGCAACGCGCACGCGGCTGCGGTTCTCGGCACTACAGTTTGATCTCCAAATTCGCGGTGATCTGGAAGGGCTGGCGCGCCGAAGTGATTCCGACCTGCGTATTGTTGAACCAGATGCCATACGGATAGGCCAGTTGAACGGGCGGGGTCGTAAGGAAGTTGCCCGCCGGCGGCAAGATGTTCGATGGCAAGCTCGAGTACCAACACGCCGTCGGCGTATCCCAGGCGTATCCGCGCTGGAAACACTTGTTGTACAGATTCGAAGCGATCAACGTAAACGAGGTTCGATTGTTCACGTCGTATGACAACTGCAAATTTGCCGTAAGCTGCGAGGGCTCTTTGAGCGATCCTAGACTATCGAACCCACCCGTATATTTGTCGGGAATGAAAATCGCTCCGCCGCTTCCGCAACTCACACCCGGTGTATCCGGTGTATCGCTCGGAAGCGCAGCGCATGCCTGGGGCACGTACCCTGGCACGGACAACGGAGAGCCGTAATATGAGCCGGAGTTGTACGACAAGCTTGGCGTAATTGCGAGCTTGTTGTGCCGGTAGTTCACGATCAGCGATGCGACATCCGGAACCGCGTAACTATTGGCGCTTGCGAAAGCGCTCGGAATCACGTCGTAAGGAACGTACTGGGCGTTCGGGTCCATCAGCGGTTGCGCCGGTTGGTTGTAGTAGGGATTCGGAATCATCAGTCCGGGTGTCGTCGTCGAAGGGACGGCCGGCGCTGCGTTTCCGGCGTAGAGTGTACTTCCGCTTCCGCAAAGCTTCGTGGTGGCGGCCGCACCCGCACACGCGGAGGTATAGGAATTATATTGCTCGATCGACGTGTTCAGCACATCGATGAGGTTGAGCCCATTCGACAAAGACGCATAGCGTGTGTGCGTATTCGTGTACGTGTAGGAGAGTTGCGCCGAAAGGCCTTGCGCGGCGAAATCACCATACTGGAGCGACAGTTCCGTGCCATACGCTTTCAACGTACCGACGTTGATGCCGGCAAGCGTTCCACCCAGAGCGCTGATATTCAAATACTGCAACTGATTCTTCGTCGTGCGATAGAACGGCGAGATTTTCATCGAGAAGCGCGTTCCCGGAAAGCGATGCTCGTACGAAAAGTCGGCGTTGTTCGACGTGTCCGCAACAACGTCGTGCACCGGAGACGTGTAGCCGAGCGGCGCGAACTGGCTCAAAAACGTCGGAAGATCTTGCTGAAATGTATTGTATTCCTGATACGACGTCGCGGCCGGGCGGGCGTATTTACCATACGAGGCACGCAGAACGGTGTACGGACTGACCGTATACGTAGCGGCAATGCGCGGCTGAAAGACGTTGTCGGCTTTCGTGCCGCCGGTCGTATCCGTAAAGTTCACCGGCGACAATCCGAGCGACGCGCACGAGGCAAAGGAGCCGGTTACGTTGCCGAAAGCGTCCGTCGAGGTTGACCAGTTGGAAACGTTTGGTTGTCCGGGCGCGCCGCAATGTTCGTGATTGTAGGCTTGGAACCAGAACGCGCGGGCAGGATAGCCGTCGGCGAGATCGTTGAGCTTGTATCCGAAATGGTCGAAACGTGCACCAAGGTTGATCGTGAAGCGATCGTTGGGCCGATAGACGTCGGTGATCGCACCGGATGTGAAATGCGGCGTCACGTTGTCGACTTGTGCATCTTGTCCGTTCTCCGTGACGAGCCAACGCGCATGCTGATTGACTGCATTCGACGGAGCGTTCGACGTACACGTACCTGCGCTGACGCAATCTCCGGGATTCAGATTATTCGATGGCGTTCCGATCGTGGTGGGATCGTAACATGACCAGGGCGCGCCGGTTGAGAAGTTGTAGCAGTTGCCGTCGTTTCCAACGTAGTCCGCGACGATGTTTCCGAACTGTCCCGTATTCGGTGCTCCAAACGTCGAATCGAACGTAGCGTTGTACGTCTGTAGCTTTTGCGTCTGATACGAGAGCGATGCCGTCAGTAAATGCTGCCGTGAAAGATCGTTCGAGTAGATCAGGCTCCCGCCATAGATGTGGCCGACGACTTCATAGTCGGAGAGCGTAGCCCCGAACGTATTTTGCGAACTGTTCGGACCGTTCAAGAACCAGTCGGTATATTCACTATATCCGATCGCGCGCAAGTACGAACGATCGTTCAGGTTCTTTTGATACTGCAACTTCAGAACCGAGTAGTCGTTGTTTCCGCCGTCGCTTTGGTTCGGATTGACCAACGAATTCGCTGAGCGATCCGTCGGACTGCTCGGAAACGACACAGGAACGATCTTCGTCGCATCGGGAGGCGCAAAGAGCTGGCCCGTGTAGGAGAGACCGTCGAGCCATGCAACCGGACCACCGACACCGAGGAAATTCGCCGAGCTATTATATTGCGTGAAAATGCTGCCCGCAACATAGAGCGCCTGCACGTCGTCGCGCAATGCGTCGTGGCGGTGCGGTATTCCAAAATGGACGTTCACAACCGCTTCGCGATCGTTGTTGTTCGATTGCGTCCAGGCATTTCCGGGCGCAAACGTCGCACCATAGTTCGGTCCGGGACACGGAGCGGTCAGCGGATAGCTTCCGCAACTTCCATCCAAAATGTTCCCAGCAGTATTCGTCGTCGGAATCGTCAGCGGATAGAAATAGAGCGGATCCGAGACGCCGTTATATTGGTCACCGTACCGGTAATCTTCATTTGCACCGGCAAGTCCGACGTAGTAGGAGAAACGGCGATCGGGCGTTGCGGCTCCCGTCTCGAACGATAGCTTGTGGTAGAAGGCCGGGCCACCGACCGCGCCGTTGAAATCGGCGTATCCGGGTGCCGTGCCGGTCTTGATGACTTGATTGATGTATCCGGCGAGACCCGGTGAATCCGACGTCGCCGGCGTCCCACCGGTATAGACTTGAACTTCTTGTTGACCGAGGGCCGAAAGCGTAACGATCGGCGCACCATCCGACTCGCGGATCACCGGAACGCCATCGAATTCATAGGCGACTTGGTCGTAATCTCCGCCGCGAATGAACACGCTTTGATACCAGCCTTGTTGACCCGACGGAATGCTGACACCGGGAACGCTCGCAATCGCGCCGTACGCCTGATCCAAACTGCCCGATCCCCCGAGCGCCTTGGAAACGCGCTGCGTCGCAGCGTTGACGGAATAGACGTCGCTTGTCGTTCCGGCGCGCACCAAACTGCCCGCGGCAACGGAGCGCGTCGTCGCGATCGTCTTCAACGTCTTACGAAGAACAAAGTTCAGTGTAGACGACTGATCGGAAAGAATCGTCTGTCCGGGTTGCGCCTGAGGGTCGTAGCCGGCGAGCTCGACGCTGACCGTATACGTGTCGGGTCCAAGGGAAATGAATGAATAGGCGCCCTTGGCATCGGTACGCGTCGTGGCGGTTTGAGAAGACGACACGACCTGTACCGTAGCGCCGGCCACCGGCGCATTGGTTCCCGATTCAGTGACGCGGCCGGTGAGACTTCCTGTCGTACCGGCCTGCGCCGGCACGGCGCACAAAAGAAGCGCGACCAAGAGGCCGGCTGCAAGCGATCGATCGATCAAAAGCTTTTCCTCGCTCGTCGGTTGGTGCAACGGCTAGATCGCTTTTAGTCTAGCCCGTGAAAGAACGCTAAGACCATGGTGCCGGCGGACAAAACCGCCTCGCTTTTCTGTCTTCGAGATACAACTACCACTCCCGGTTGGCCGCATCGAGCAGCCGCGCCGCCAATTGAAGGCGGAACTGAACGTCGGCGTCGGAGAGATCGATACTCAAAATCTCGCTCACCCGGTCCAAACGGTAGCGCAGCGTATTGGGGTGAATGCTGAGCGAGTCGGCGGCTTGGCGAAACCGGAATCCGAACCGCGCGAGCGCAAGGAGCGCCTTCGCCAATTCTCGCCCGTTCTTGCGCTCGCGCAGCGGCGCGAAGAATCCGTCCAAGAAGGTCTCTCGCGCGGTGGCATCGCCCATGAGCACCCGCGGCACAAGCACTTCGTCGTACGAGCACAACACCGGTCGATCGCGATAACTCAGCAGCGACAGCGCTTCTTTATAACTGGCGCGCACGCCCTCGGCTCCGCGATGCTCGCGTCCGAGCACGATTCGAAGTTGTCCGTCTTCTACAGCATCCCGGATTCGCTCAGGCGGGACGCCGTTCGGCAACAGGAAGGGTATTGAGTTTAACGAGACGGTCACGAGCGCTTCGCGTCCAGCTTTGCGCAGCGCATCGCGAATCCGCGTCGCGATACGATCGCGTCGTATCATCCCTTCGCGATCGAGCGGCAAAGCATCGGGAATGGAAACGATGCCGACGCGATATGTTGCGACCGGGTCGAATCCCAGCAGTCGAGCCCGCTCATCGGCAATCGGTTCGCGTCCCGGCTCTGTTTCAAGCAACGAGAGAAAGGATGCATACCCTAAACGCGCTTGGGTTTCCGTGAGGTCACGTTGGTGTGCGATATGGATTGCAGCGACGAGCGCAGCATGCTCGGCCGCGCGATGGTCGAGCTCGGATAGCGGCTCCTTCCCTTCAATGATCCACACGACACCAACAAGCTCAGAGCCGATGCGAATCGGACAGACGACGCGCGCCGCCAGTCCGATCTCCGGCATCGCTGCAATGCGAAGCGGCTTTTCGGAAGCGCGAATTCGACGGTTCAATCCCGATCGCTCGAGCGTACCGATCGTCGAAAGGGGACTCTTTCCGGCGGCCAGCGTTTCGCGGCGCACGTCGTCGAGTTGATCTTCGATCGTCGCCGACGCGAGCAACTTTCCATCCGGATCTTCGAACGTCACAGAACGTTCGATCAACGAACTCAACTCGCGTGCAAGATCGTCCAGTGTCGCATCACGTGCCGCTGCGCGCGTCAGCGCACGGTGAATCTGCTCGGACCGCTCGATGATTGCGTACGGTTCCATCATCACCGAACGATGCAACTCTTCCATGATCTCCGCAAACGGGACTTCGAACGGAATCTCGATCAGCGGGAGGTTGGAAACATTCGCTTGGGAGCGAGCGGCGTCGGAAAAGTGTTCGACGAATTTTGGCACCGCCATGATGACGCCGGCGACTCCCGCCATGGCAAGATCGGCAACTTGACGCCGCTGCTTGCTCTCATCCTGGGGCCAGCTGTAGCCGGTCGTCAGGAGCAGAAAGCCGGGCCGCATCCACGGGACGGGATCCGGCATGTCCACAACGTGCGACCATAGGACCTGACGATCGGTCCCTTGCTCGCCGGCAACGACGCCGGCCGTCTTCATGGACGGCAACGCCAAGACGTCTGCAAGTTTCATGCGTCGGACCACTTTTGTGGGCCGCCACCAAGAATCCGCCAAAACTTGGGTCCGGGACACCTAGAACTCATGAATAGGGAGGCGGTACGCTTGGTAGATGCAGGCGGTCAGTTCAGCAAATGCCGATATCGCCCGCCGCCGCGCGGATGCCGTCCCCCGCGGCGTCGGCTGCGTTCATCCCATTTCACTCGCCCGGGCGTCAGGCGCGCGCGTCTGGGACGTCGAGGGACGTGAATACCTGGATTTCGTCGGGGGCATCGGCGTGATGAACCTCGGCCATGCGAATCCGCGTATCGTCCGCGCCATTGCCGAACAGGCGGAACAGTACACGCACTTGTGTTTTCAAGTGACCTCGTACGAACCGTACGTGCAGTTGGCCGAGGCGCTGAATGCGTTCGCACCCGGCACGTCGCCAAAAAAAACGTTGCTCTTGTCAACCGGATCCGAAGCGACCGAGAACGCGGTCAAGATTGCTCGCGCTCATACCGGGCGCGCGGCGGTCATCGCGTTTCAACACGGCTATCACGGCCGCACCCTGCTCGCGCTGTCGATGACCGGAAAGAATGTGCCGTACAAGCAGAACTTCGGACCGTTCTGCAGCGAGATCTATCACGCTCCGTTTCCGCACGAATTACATGGCTGGTCGACGGAACGCGCACTCGATGCGTTGCATGACGTCTTTTCGAGTTCTGTTGCGGCCGAACGCGTTGCCGCAATCATCATCGAACCGGTGCTCGGTGAAGGAGGGTTCATTCCGGCGCCGGCCGATTTCATGCAGGCGCTTCGATCGATCTGCGACCGCTATGGAATTGTGCTGATCTGCGATGAGATTCAAAGCGGATTCGGACGAACGGGGAAGCGATTCGCCGTCGAATATAGCGGCATCGAGCCGGATATCATTACGGTAGCGAAATCGCTCGCGGGCGGCATGCCGCTCGCAGCGGTCGTCGGAAAAGCGGAAATCATGGATGCTCCGACACCGGGTGGCCTTGGCGGAACGTACGCTGGGAATCCGGTTGCATGCGCAGCGGCGCTCGCAAGCATCGAAGAACTCGACAACGCGCTGCTGGAACGCGGAAACGTCATCGGGTCTCGCATTCGCGACGCGTTTACAGCGCTTGCACAGCGATATCCGAATGCGATAGCAGAAGTCCGCGGGCTCGGCGCCATGATCGGCATCGAGTTCAATGCGGATCGAGCAGTCGACGTGGCACGCATTATCGTCAATGCGCGCGAACGTGGAGTCCTGCTCATGCCCGCCGGTGCGGGCAACGTCATACGAGCCTTGGTACCGCTCGTCATCGACGATCGTGACCTCGACGAAGCGCTTGCGCGCATTCGCGAGAGTTGCGATTTTGTATTGTCGACCGCGGAAGGGGTAGAAAATTCTTGAACGTTCACAATCGGAAGTCTACGAGTATACGAGCAAAGTTCTCGACCTGATTCAAGCACCCGCGATCACGCCCGAACAGGCGGCGTGGATAACGCGCGAAACCGTCGAAAACTTTCGCGATCACGTCAATCCCGGGTTTTTGGAGTATCGCAAAGCCACGCAAATCGACGGCGCAAGCGCCGTCGTTGAATGGAGCGACGCGGGCCCAAACAGCTATCGCGACGTCCAAGGCAAAGAATACTTAGATTGCCTCGGCGGTTTCGGAATCTTCAACGTCGGACACCGGCATCCCAAAGTGATCGCCGCGGTAAAAGCTCAACTCGACCGCCAGCCCTTACACAGTCAGGACTTGCTCGATCCGCTGCGGGCGATGCTTTCAAAAGCCCTCTCGATGCTTACGCCCGCAAACTTACAGTATACGTTTTTCTGCAACAGCGGCACCGAAACGGTGGAGGCGGCGCTGAAGCTTGCCCGCGCTTACAACCCGGCGAAGCAAACCATTATTGCGGCAACGAAGGGCTTTCATGGAAAGAGTTTCGGTTCGCTCTCGGTCAGTGCGAAAGGCGAGTTCCGCCGTCCGTTCGGCGCGCTGCTACCGGGCATCGAGCACTTTCCGTTCAACGATCTCGAAGCGCTCCACGATAAGTTCGAGCGATTGCGCATGGTTGGCGAAGATGTGGGCGCCGTGTTACTCGAGCCGATCCAAGGCGAAGGCGGCGTCAACATTCCCTCCGATGAATATCTACGCGGCGTTCGTGCGCTTTGCGATGAATTCGGCGCGTTGATGATTCTCGACGAAGTGCAGACGGGTATGGGGCGCACCGGAAAAATGTTCTGCTTCGAGCACTACGGCGTCGCACCGGATATATTGTGTCTGGCAAAAGCGTTCGGGGGCGGCGTCGTCCCAGCGGGCGCCGTGATCGGGAACCGGGAAGTCTTTGCACGCCTCTTCGACAATCCGTTCTTGCACACGACGACCTTCGGCGGAAATCCGCTCGCTTGTGCGGCTGCTCTCGCAACCATCAACGTGTTGATCGAAGAACAACTGCCACAGCGCGCGGCTCGCATCGGTGAGCGCATGCTTCAAGGCCTACGCACTGCAGCTCAACCCTATCCCCAACTGGTGGTCGACGTTCGAGGAAAGGGCCTGCTGATCGCCATCGAATTCAATGACGATCACTCGGGATTTGAATTCGGCAAACGTCTATTGGACCGCGGTGTTCTGGTTTCGGGGACCCTCGTGAATGCGCGGGTCATTCGTATCGAACCGCCGTTGACGATCACCGAAGCTCAAACCGGCTACGTCTGTGGCGCAGTCGGTGAATCTCTCAAAGCGATGTCCACTCTGGTGAGTGCGGGGTAGAGATAACGATGGAAACGCTTGCTCCTAGCGCCGGCAACGCCGAGCAAATATTGCGCAATCTTCCAAGGTCCGGCGGCACGACGTTGATGTACGTCGACGGCCGCTGGTGCGAAGCGGCAAACGCGCAAACGCGCGCCTTGATCGATCCGGCGACCGGCGCGACGATCGCGACCGTTGCGGAGGGTTCGCGAGAGGACGCGCGCCGCGCCATTCAAAGCGCTCACCGTGCCTTTTACGACGGCCCCTGGGGCGAAATGACGGCGCAAGACCGTGCGCGGCTCTTACTGAAGCTCGCCGACAAAATCGATGAACACGGCGACGAATTCAAACGAATCGACACGTTGAACAACGGCAAACCGTTGCGTGAAACCGAATACGACGTTGCCGACGCCGCCAATTGCTTTCGCTACTACGCCGGTCTTGCCACCAAGGCACAGGGACAAACGTTCGAGGTTCCCGCGCCGTCGCAAACGTTCACCGTGCGAGAGCCGATCGGCGTTTGCGGACAAATCATCCCGTGGAACTATCCGCTGCTCATGGGCGCATGGAAGCTCGCACCGGCGCTCGCTGCCGGCAATACCTGCGTCATAAAGCCCGCCGAACTGACGCCGCTCTCACTCCTGCGCCTCGCCACACTGTTCGAGGAATTGGAGTTTCCGGCCGGCGTCGTCAACGTCGTACTGGGCGCCGGTGCGGAAGTCGGTGCCGAAATCGCGGAGAACGATCAGGTCGACAAAGTAGCGTTCACCGGCGGCACGGTTACGGGTCGGTCGATCATGCGTGCTGCGACCGGCAACTTGAAGAAGATTTCCCTCGAGCTCGGCGGCAAATCGCCGAATATCGTGTTCGAAGATGCTGACTTCGAAACCGCGGTCGACTACGCACTTTTCGGCATCTATGCAAACGCCGGCCAAGTATGCTCGGCGGGATCGCGCCTGGTGATTCAAGAGACGATCGCCGACCGCTTCGTCGACGCACTCGTGGAACGTGCCGCGAAGATTCGCGTTGGAAACGGGTTTGATCCGCAAACCGAGATGGGTCCGCTGATTTCGCGTCCCCATATGGAAAAGGTTGAGCACTACATTCGAATCGGGCAAGAAGAGGGCGCACGGCTACGGTGTGGTGGAACACGCTTGGAGGGTGCGCTCGCTGGAGGAAACTTCATCGCACCCACAATCTTCGACCAGACGACGCCCGACATGCGCGTCGTTCGCGAAGAGATTTTCGGGCCGGTATTAGTCGTGCAGACGTTCAAAGACGAACGCGCAGCGATTGCGGTCGCCAATGATACGATCTACGGTCTCGCCGGCGCAGTCTTTACCCAAGACGTCGCAAAGGCGCATCGCGTCATTCGGAAACTTCGTGCCGGCATCACCTGGATCAACACCTATCATCCGACATACAACGAAGCGCCCTGGGGCGGTTATAAGCAGTCCGGAATCGGCCGCGAGCTCGGCACCTACGGTTACGAAGCTTACACGGAAGTTAAGCAGATAAACGTCAACCTCGACGTGGTCCCATCGGGCTGGTTCAGTGGATAAGTCGATGGAACGTAACGAGGGAGATGTGTTTCCACATCTCCCTCAGGCAAGCTAAGCCATTGGACTAAACCTCTGTCTTTGACTTACCTATTCAGTATACCGATTTTGCCGGAAGAGTAAACGCTTTTCGGTGTTACGGCGCACCGATGAAGATCGTATTCAATTTTCCGTCCGCATCGGTTGCGATCGTAAGCTTGTATGTTCCCGCAGCAAACGGAATCATATATTGATAGATAGTCGACGTACCACTTACTTGGGATCCTTTGTAGACGAACTCACCCGGCTTCCCGAGCGTTGATAGTTGCGCACCGGCCTCCTTTACAAATGCATCGGTCAACTTCGCATTTGCCGCAGCATCGAACTGTGAGTGATCGATATGGCCAGCTAACAGCTCAAGCGTGATCTTTTTGAAGCGAGCGGTCAGTGCCGGGTTTTCGCCCGGCGCCGGAATCAAATCGGCGGAACTAAATTGCGGATAGAGGTCGTCAAAGATCCGCGTCGCGAGCGCATTCGCGTCGCCGCCGGAATCGTTCGTAAAGACAATGATGCGGGTCTTTTGCGTCGGATAGAATTGATCGGAAGTACTGAAACCAAAGGTGCCGCCATTGTGCCAAATGCGCAGTTGACCGTCGTGGTGATCGATAACAAAACCGAAGCCATATGCCGCGGATCCGCGCGGTGTCTGCCGCGAGGTCATTTGGGCGTAGTCGTTGGCATCGACGACCTTGGCGGAAGAGAGTGCTGCGTCCCACGCCGCGAGATCGCCTACGGTGCCTACGATATTGCCTGCCGACCACGCCCATGACTCATCGAGCGGAGGCGCGAGCTTGCCGTGCTCGTATCCGGTAGCGAAGTCGCTCAAGTGTGGTTCGTCGCGCATCGTTGTCAGTGATGCGACGCCCGCGCGCGCAAACACGTGCGTCATCATATATTGCTCGTACGGCTGATGAGAAACAACTTCGATGACGCGACCAAGCAAGAAGTAATTGGTGTTCGAATATTCGTATTTCGTGCCCGGAACGAAATCCAGCGGTTTTCCTTTGATTCGCTCGAGGATCTGCGCTACCGTAGCGGGATGACCCGCCGCTAAAACAACGCTTTCACCTTCGAGGTACTCCGGAATGCCGCTCGTGTGACTGAGCATTTGCCGGATCGTCACGTCACTCGCATGCGGCGCGGTAGGCAGATAGGTTGCAAGCTTGGCGTCGAGCGACATTTTTCCACTCTCCATCAATTGCAGAACCGCTGCCGCAGTGAATTGCTTCGTGATCGACCCGATTTCGTATTGCGTATCGACCTGCGCCGGTAGAGCTTTGGCAACGTCGCGCAAGCCATACCCTTGCGTATAGACAATGCGCTGTTCTTGAATGATTGCAATCGTGGCGCCGTGCATCTGCTGCGCCGCAATGGCAGCATTTACGTCCGCATCGATCTTCGCCGCCGGCAACGCCGTGGTCGTCTGCGCGGATACGGGAAGAGCCATACCAACAATGAAGGCTGCAAGAGCAGCCGCCGAATAGACTCGCATGCAGCTCTTGTCACGGTAAGCAGTCCAAATTTTCCTGCACCGTTTTGGTATCGCCGCCACCTCGCGAAGGTTCGCTAATTGATAGTGACGCGGAATTTCACGGTGACCGACTTCGTTGCAGCCAACGCTCCGCCCGTGTACGTAAACGTAACCGTTCCAGCAGAAAACGACGGCGTGCAGCTTAGCGGCCCTGGGGTCGTCACGCATGTTGCGCTCGCCGGGACATACGTCGAACCCGCCGGTATGGGGTCGTTTAGCGCAAATGACTGCAGCGCGAAGCCGCGATTGTTCGTGAACGTCAGCGTGTATTCCAACGTGTCGCCGGGCTTGCCGATATCCGAGTTACTCGGACCAAGTCCTTGGGTGATGTTGGCCACTTGCTTCGACAATTCCGATGCCGTGAAGTTCGTCGTGACGGAGTTCGTGGTGATCGTTTCACCGCCATACTGGTCGGGATCGTACGGAACGCTCGAATAGGCCGTATTAACAGCGCTGCCGCTCGATGCAGTCGGAGATCCGACGACGGTCAGCGTAGCGGTGGCACCGGCAGCGAGATTGTTCAGGGTAGCGATGACGTTTTGCGCTCCGGCAACGGAAGTAATCGTACACGTTCCGGTTCCTCCGGTGACGGCACACGACGGTGGCGTCGTCGTCGAAATGGCAACGTTCGCAGGGACCGGATCGGTGATCGCGCCGGTTGGATACGTGATGAAGCCGGTATTCTTGAGCGTCACTTGATACAACATCGTATCCTGCGGGCCCGCAGCCGTGGTGCCGGTTTTTGCGGTTGTAAACATCACGGGAACCGACGCGAGGTCATTCACGACGTCGCTTCCCGTAACAATGCCGGTGTGGCTCGCAACTTGCGCACCACCGGTCGTGTACTCCCACAGCGTCCATGCCGAACCGCTGCCGATCTGCTCGCAAGCCGCAAGATCGCCGTTCGGCAAGAGCGCTGCGCCGGTAAGATTATTAGTCGGGCCACTTAGCGCCGTCGGCCCGGTGACTGTCCCAGTAGACGCATTTATGGAGTAGAGGTTCCGTGCTGATACTACGTAGAGCGTTTCGTTGTTTGAAGCGGTCGGCACGACGACGATATCACCGTTGGTCGAGATGTTGCTGCTCAGGGTGAGCGATTTCACGGTCGCCGCAGTCGCCGGATTTATCCAAAGAACGGTCGTGGCGTTCGACATTGTTACTAAACAACCGCCGGCGCAATAGAGCGACGTGGGATCGTATGCCATTCGAGCGAGAGTGCCGCCCACTCCGGCTATTTGACCGACGACGGTGCCCGCCGAATATGCCGTCGCCGCTGAAGCGGCATTCGGATTAAACGTCGCTTTAACGAGCTGGCCGCTGGCATTGGAAACGTACAGGTTGCCGTTCATATCTTCGGCCACATCCTGCGCGCTCGTTCCCGAAAAGAGCGTTCCGTACGACTGTACGACTGCTCCGGTCGACGATTCTATGAGGTACACGCCCGCGCTGTCGCTTAGTACCATGATCGTGGCCGCTCCAGCGGCTGCTGCTAACGCCAACCAAAGACAGGCGCCCAAAGATACAACGAGCAGCGCGCGCACATGCCTTTTCAGCGTCTTTCTCCCAGCCCAATTCGTCACGGTTTACCCCAGCCGAAGATGCGGTCGATCAATGATGTCACCGTAACGTAGAAACCGTGTCGTTGCGCCTGTCCGACGAGCGTTGGATCGACGCTTCCGGAAACGTTGTAGCCGACACCGATACGAGCCGCTCGGCCGAGGGTTTTTCCTGCCTCGAGCACGACTTCGGTCTGCCGCGCTCCCGTGCCGCCGGGTACGTCGATCGTGCGCACTTCCGCGCCGATATCGTTTGTTTTCGCGATCGTTTGACGCGCGCGCAACGCGTAGAGGGTCGTCTTTGCAGCGTAATCGCCACCGCCGTCCATCTTGTATGCCACACGGCTCGCGAGCTCGAGACGCGGCGTGGCATGAAAGAGTTCTTCGAACGAGATCACGTTGGAAGCTTCTCCGCTCAAGAGCGCGCCGTTGGTGCGCGTGTAGTCGAAGAGCGAAATCAATCTGTCATTCGATGCAGGCCGGTATGCGAGCGAGAGCCTATCGTCGATCGCGGCGATGCCGTTCCCGTAAGCGTGCTGGATGAATCCGACCGCAGAAACATTCGGGGTTACGCGTCCCGCTAGAGCCGCGGCCAACGTCGCGCCGCCGGTATTTCCGGTGCGATCCTGATAGGAAAGTGAAGAGCGAAAACCACCCGGTGCACCGGCGTAGTTCAGCGCACCGCTGAGTAAGGTGAAACCGGCGGCGCCATTGCCCACGGCGTTGGCCGCCTGCACCTGCAAGTTCGCGCCGAGCGTCTTGCTCAAGCGTAAGCGTTCATCAACGCCGGCGGCGTCGTACACATTCAAACCGGATCCGGTTTGATCGACGACGTACTGTGAGCTTACCGACGTTGCGCCCGACAGAGGCTGCTCGACGCCAATCTGCAGCGAACGCGTCGAGCCCGTGCCGATATTGAGGTTCGATGTCGAATTTGCGAACGTCGCGGACGGCTGCGAGCTCAACAACTCGCGCGCGAAAACTCGGCCTTGTTTCGGCAGGTCGTACGACGCTTCGATTGCCGTTTGCGACGGTTGAGTCGATCCGACGTCGGACCCGGCTAGCGTCATCGCTTCGGAGAAGGAAACGCCGAAGTGTTTGGGCAGGTGATAATCAAGCGCGGCTTGTGCCTGCGTTTGCGTCGTGTTCGCTAATGCAACGCCCGGCGCCGGGGACGCGGCCGGCCCGCCGGCAACGCGCTGCTGGTGTTGCGTGAACCCCAACGTTCCGGTGAGATTCCGTGCCATCGACCGGATGAATTGCAGCGTTACATCGCCTTCGCGGCTCTCCGCGCCGATACCGTGATTCTGTTGTCCGGAGTAACTCACCGATAGTTGACCGCGTGCCTGCGTCCCATGATTCCATAGCGCCCGATACGCGTTGGTGCCCGGTGTGCTCAACCCGCCGAAGGGATCGTCGTATCCGGCAGTCGTCGACTGATACGCGAGCGCAACAGCGTCGCCGCGGGCCCGTTCGTCGAATGCAACGGAGTAGGCGCTTCCGGAGTTTGCAACCTTCGCGCCGTTGAGCTGCAGCAGGTTGCCGGCGTTCGGCATATTCCCGACGCTCGTTGCGCGCGAAAGGCGAACGGATCCGCCGTTCCAGCTTCGGGTGAGCGCTTCGCCGGCGAGCGAAAAGTTCTGACTGCCGGTTGCATCGTTGACGTAGCTCAAGAGGAGCTTCGTAGCGTGGTCGGGCGAAAGATCGTAGTTGAACTGGCCGCCGGTCGTTTGCGACTGCACTCCGGGCCCTTGGTATTCGTATTGCAACGAAATCACTTGAGGATTGAATTGCGCATCATAGGGCAGGGGAATGTTGATGAACCGCAACGTGCCGGTGGCGTAATCGATGGTGTAGTCTACATTTCGAAGCAGCGGCAGTTGGTGCAAAACCAATCCGGTACTGCGGTCGAGCGTAACAAGCTGCAGTACGTCGGAAGAGACGACGATTTGCGGATGCAGCGGCTGAAGCAGTTGCCCGAGACCCGATACCGGCAGAATCTGCGAAACGAATGCCTGATCGTTACGCGCCGTGAACCCCGTAACCCGTGCTCTTGCATCATGCCCGAGCGCAAGATCCACTTTGCCGCCGCTAAGTAGTTGCTGGTACGACCCTGCATCAGTCGGACCGATATTCGCCTGATACTGGCCCCACATCGCGCTGCTTCGTCCACGATCTACGCGAGCGTAAAGATGATCTTCGGAGTGGTAGGGAGCGACGATCTGCGATGCATCGCCGTACGTTAAATACGGCCGTTCGTTCGGATCGTCCACGAATGGTCCGAAAGACGAGACAGGCGAAAGCCGATTTTGCGACTCGTACGCGACCGTGAGCAACGATTTGCCGACCCCGCCGGTACCGTACATTGCCAAGCGTTCGCGGCGCGCGCCACCGCCGTCGTACAAAGCATCGCCGTCGACCGCACCGGGCACGATTCCCGTTCCGGCGCTCACGATACCATTAACGAATGCGCCCCGCACGAACGGATCAACGTAGTACGTCTTTCGCACGTAAGCGTTTCCCGCGCGAAGTTCGAGTTCGAAGGGGCCCGCAACGACGCCGGGTTGCACGCGCAGCGAAAAGTACGCGCCCACAGGCAACGCGACGTCGGCTTCGCGCGCTCCGGACGCGGGCGGCGTTGCTCCGGCATTAGGCGACGCAGAAGGAACGGGGGTGCTGTCTGTCCCGTTCGCTTTAGGTACGTCGACGAAGTGAACGTCGCCGCTGAGAATCGCGACGTGAACGCGTTGCGCCGGCAGCGACGCGTGGCCGAAACGATCCAGTACGGTCACGTTTAGCGGTACGGCGGTTTTACCATCGGCCACGAGGTGCTGGCCGAATTCGGCTTTCACGCTCGAGGCTTCGGCCGGCCCGTATACCGTGACGGAAGCGGTCGGGCCACGTTCGTCGTCCGCGCCGAGCGGCGTGGCAGTCAACGTGTTCGGTCCCGGCGCAAGCGGAACGCCGTAAAAGAAGTATTGCGTCTCGCCGGTCTTGCTGTTCACCGTTCGTTTGCCCAAGTGTTTCGAATCGACGATTGCGTCGCCCGCACGCAGTTCCACACCGGCGCCGCGTTGCGTAGATACGACAACCTGCGTTGCTGTAATCGGCGATGCTTCATCGGGTGCGGGCGCGACGAACGACGCTTCGAGCGTTCCGGTTGCCGTGTACTTGAGGTTCGAGAGATCTTCGGCAGTCACGGCGGGCGGCGACGGCGAGGACGCCGGAGTAGCGATCGTATCCGCGAGAAGATTGCTGGAAATCTGCATGCCGAACAACGCGAACATCATAAAGAAGGCGCCGCAGCCTTGCAGAAAACGGGAGATCCGCTTCATGCTTTCGGCTCCACGGCGAATTCAACGTCTTCCATCGTAGCATCGTCGAGAATGCCATGAAGCAAACGCTCGAGCGAGTACGGCGAGTTCATGGGCGCATCGCTTGAAAGCACGGCGTTCGCGGGAAGCGATAACGGATCAAGCCGTAATGCGTGCATGCCCGGACGCACCGCCGGAAAAGAAAAGGTCCCGTTAGCATCGGTTAGCGCGAAAGAACCGTCTTCCATAACGACCCGCACGCCCACCACAACACGATCGCCTTTTGCGAACGTTCCTGTTTTGTCATCGTCGAAAAACACACGCCCGGTGACGACCCGCCGGGCCGAAAACGGGCCGCCAAGTACCGTCACCGTCGCCGATGAAGAACCGGCGGCGCGCATTCCACCAGACGTGCCGGTGCCGGAAACGGCGACTTGATTTGTAAGCGTCGATCCGGCAGCCACGTCGCCGAAGATGGTGGATGCGTAGGTAATGGTGTGTTGTTCGGAAGGCCCGAGCGCGGGAAGCGTCCACGTCAGCCCGCGGCCCTCTACGATCGGCTCAACCGCGTCGCCGTCGATGCGTGCCGTTCCACGTAAGTACACAAGCCCGGCGGGCATCGTATCAACAATGGAAACGTTGTTAAACGCCATCGCGGATTGGTCTTGAAACTGGAGGGAAAAGATCACGCGATCGCCGGCGGAGGCCGCCTGCTTATCACTGGTTTTGGAAACGACGATCGTGTTTTGCGCAAAGAGCGGTAGATTGCCGAACAGCCCGAACACGTCGTGGATATTGACGTTGTTCTTGGTGAGCGTAAAGCCACCGGCCATCGCCAGCGGCTGTTCGTCTACCGACGTCTGCGTGACGTTATAAAAGGAGGCTTGCGCCGCCGGCGCGACGTCGATCGCAATACGGCGATTCAAATATCCCGCAGCGGCGATTGTCAAATAATAACGAGCTCCACCCGCGGGGATTGCCGAAGAGGATAGTGCGAATCCGTATGTGCCGTCAGCACCGGTCACCAACGGATTCTCTGTTCCATTTTGCGACGATGAGGCGATGCGTGCGCGGCCGGAGGGTGTCACGGAATTCAGATTGACCGGATTGCCGGCAGCGTCCAACAGACTGACCGTTGCGCCGTCAATGGGATGAGCACCACCAGCGTAGCCGTCGAACACGATGTTCGCGGAACCATCGAAAACGCCGGCGGGGGTGGTCGTCTGCGGCGCAATGCCGTCCGCCGAAATCGATGCGACGTTCACGAACGATTGGCCGAGTGTGTTACCCGGAGGCAACGATGCGCGGAACGCCACGTTGAGCGTTGTGCCACCCGCAAGCGAAGGAATCAGGAACGCGATCGTTTCTCCCGATACGGAGGCTTGTGCACCTGCGGGTTGGCCGTCGATCGTGGCCGACGACAGATCTATGGCAAGACCCGCCGGTACAGGATCGGTTATCTTCACGTTGGTCGCAGGACTGCCGCCGGCGTTTTTTGCCGTGATCTCAAAGAGCACGGAACTTCCAGGTTGCGACTGCACGAGCGACGACTGGTTGACCGTTTTGGAAACCAGCGTGTTTGCACCGCCGGGACCGACGAGTTTCGGGCCCGACATTCCGATGAGCCACTGCCGGCCGTAATCGGAAACGATGCCGGTTTGCGTTCCGGTGACCGTGGTATGGGCTTCGAACTGTACCGGAACGGCCTGGCCGATCGTCATGCCGGCCGTCGAAATCATAACCTGCACCGAGATCGACGCGTTCGGTGCTACGACGGGTGAAACGCTGCCGTTCACTCCAGTGGATACCAACCCCGATGCGGTGACCCACGCGACGTTCACGATCGTCAGCGATCCGGCCGAAAGCTTGTCGATTTGATAGGCGTCGGAAATGTTCGATGCGTTCGCGATCGTAAAGGTACGCGTTACCGTCGAAGCGACGGCGACGCCGTCCCCCGACGCATTTGCTACGGATTCTTTAGGCGACACGATCAGCGCCGAAAGACTCGCAACCGTCGCGACTACTGCATTCGACGTTGTTTGATACACGTGCGACGCGGCGTCGGCATACGTCGCCGAAGCCGCGTTCACCAGGGCCGTGCCTCCGGTGGGAGCAGCGAAGCCGCGCTGCGCTGCAAAGATGCAGCACAGCGCGAGAATCGTTACCGTCCGGAGAACCGGCCGCGCATCCATGGCGGAAGCGCTACTTCACCGAGATCGAGAACTGGATGGTCCCTTGGTTTCCTTGCGACGCAGACGGAGCGTTGTAGTTTTTAGGAACCAATTGGAACGCAGCTCCGCCGACAACGTCGACGAACTTCGTTGCGGAGACCGACCACGTCGCGCTGCCGCCGCCGCTTGCCGGAATACCCGTATAGTACGTGTAGGTCGAACCGGCGGTGGAATCGGCCGGCGATGCGGTCATCGCCGCAAACGATGCCCAGTTCGGGATCGTTGTGCTCGATGCTGACACCGAAAGCGTGCCGTCATCGCCGATTTGCAGCGAGCCTGCCTGCGTCGTCACCGACGCGAAGGAGACGTTCGTACTGCTCGTGCCCATGACGAGATTGCGGTAGTCGACCGTATATTGCAGCACGCCCGTCGGACAGACGGTATTGGCTGCGTACGATGGCGAGACGCCCGACGGACAGCCGTTGCTCGTTACGTTCTGCGATTTCGTGAGAGCGACGAATCCGGAGTACAGTTCGACGTGTGTAGCGTTCGACTTCGTATTATCGCCGTTGCTCGTGGCCGAAATCAGCGAATCGAAGCGATTGAAATATGGCGCGCCAGCCGGCACGATGTACTTGACGTAGTACGTGAGCGAATTGCCCGACGTTACGCTGACGTTCGCGGCGGTCGAGGAACTTGAACCGTCGGTGGAACCGCCGAGCGCCGAGGTGCACGCGTTGTCGGAATAGACACCGACTTTCCAACCGGCAACCGTCACACCGCCGGACGTCAAGGGAATCGCGAACTGCGTCGGCACGTTTGCGACGATATTGAACGAATCGTCGTGGTTGCCGTTGTTCTTCAACACGTTGGGAACGCACAGCGTTTGGCCGCCTGCACCCAGCGTAGCTGCAGTCGCCGGCGTTCCAGGCGTCGTGCTCGTGTTAGCAACCGAATCGCCGGTGAGACCGAAGGGATACGCCGTGAAGTCGTCGTTGTTGTTGCTCGCAACGACACCGTCGTAACTTCCGGTCGCTCCGGGCTGTCCGGCCGGCCCGTTCAATGGCGCGTAACTCGACAACGCCTGATCGCTCGTTTGATTCGATGCGCCGTTCGTCGACGTGATCGTCGTGTTATTGATGCCCTGTCCGGCAGTGGTGAGCGGCGCGGAAGATCCGCTGTCCGCCGTGCCGCCCGGAATGCCCGGTCCGAGAATGTGCTCGGTGGGCTGATTGTCGCCGATGACGCCGTCAACGAGGTTCTTTACCGATCCGGCATTTGCGGATCCGGGCCCCGACGGCTGCGCGGCGGTGAACGAGAATTGTAACGCGGCCGCCGAAGCAACGTTGATATTTCCGGGCGTTGTCGGATGGCCCCCGTCGGCGCAGAGATCGTATCCGACGCTCGAACAGGTTCCGCCGTGGATGAATACGCCAATGTAGGTTACGCTGCCGTCGGTCGGCAGATTCCCGGATGCCTTCGTCCACCCGGACGATCCATTTGCAGACGTCGTGTAATACACGTCGGCGACGGCGCCGGCCGGATACCCGTACGTCGCGTTCGGTGTAACGGTAACCGTGCCGGAATTACTGAGGACGAGCGGCGATCCGGCGAACTGAGGAATGCGGTCGGTAATCAAAATACCGGCAGCAGGCGCGCCGAGAAGCGTTTTGACGGATTGCAGATCTTTGGCGGCAAAAGCGCCACCGTTGTGAGCGGAAATCGTGTACGTAATGTCGCCGCTCCCGGGATTCTGCGAGCTTGACTTATACAAGTCGAGACGCGCGTCGGCGATGACGGTGTTCGACTCGGTTGCGGAGACCGAAGCCGATGTAACGGCTGGTGCGCTGCCGGCCGCGGCGTACGCGACGGTCGCGAAGATCTGCGACGTTACGGTGCCTGGCGTGGTAGCCGCGTTCGAAAGCGTGTAATAGACGGCGACGTTGATCGACGCACCGGCTGCGGTAGCAGCGTTGGTATTCTGCAGCCAGTAATCCAGTGAGTTGTTGTCACTCGTGCCGTCGAGGCTGGTGAAGTAGTACGTCGTTCCGCCAACCGTTGCCGCGTATTTACACGGCGCGGATTGCGACCCGGCCGGCGTCGTACACGTTGCAGCGCCGTTGCCGAGCGAGGCAGAAGCAGAATCGCTACCGGCAATGACCGCATCCGAAGACGCTGTAGGCGCGGAGCTCGAATTGGAAATCTGAAACGTGCCTGCGCCGTTACCGGTGTTCGTGAGCACGAACGTGTCTGTGACCATCTGTCCCGGGGCGTAGCTGGTGCCGCTCCCCTGGAGGTTTGTAAGCGTCGGCGCGTTTTGAACCGTCGTCGTAACCGTGTTCGACGTCGTATTGTACGTGTTGCCGGCGGCATCTTTATAAACGGCACTCGCCGTGTTCGTGATTTGGGTGCCGGGGTCGTCGTGTCCGTTCGCGGCATCGCTGCCCAGCGGAATCAGTACGATGTTGGCAGCGATGGATGCAGCCGCCAACCACGCTGCAAGTGTAACGAGGTGCCGTCTCATTTAACGCGCACCTCATAAGCAAACGTCGATGTAGCATCCTTAGGTAGCGGACGCGAGAGCGTCCATCGCAAGGACCGCGTGCCCTTCATGGGTGTCTTCGACCACTGCTTGCCGTCGGCGGTGTACTCGACGGAGGCGCCTTGCGGCGATTGGTCGATTTTCACGAACACCGTGCGCGGCGGAATATTCCCGGAAGGCATTAGATGGAATGCCGGAGCGGTACCGGCGTTGTGCGCCACGATCGTGTAGCGGACGATCTCACCCGTCTTTACGGGCCGGTTCAACGGCAAATATGCCGTCTTTCCCGGTGCGGTCATCGTTACGATCGATCCGCTCAGCTTCAGCTGAACGTTGGGAGTGGCCGCATAGGCAAACGCCGTGGCAGATACCACGAACGCGAGCAACAACGCGGCGACTCGGTGGTTCCATTCCATTGGGGCCCTCCGGACGCGTCAAAAATGCGCCGGTTCCATAAAGCCGCTGGAAGCGACACGGAGCCCGGCTGGTTACGCTTGAGGTGAATGTAGCAAGCTACCGGACAACTCACAACCGGGAAGTCTCGGAATTACGAACTCTTTTCGCGAAGCTAACGTGAATCGGGCGCGCGCTTTACGCTATCAAAACATTTCGCTAGGAAAGCGTCGTGCGTGTCCGCGATGCGCGGTAATAGAACGTAACGATCTGCTGCTCGGGGTCCCGCAGCATCGAAGAAAATGGCAGATAGAAACGCAGGGAGAACATGACCATGGTTACGACGCGCCGCTGATTTTGCACGGAGGGATACGCGCATGCTAGGACGGCCCTTTCACGTCGCACTCGCGGAAGCCGCGCTTGCATCCGAATCGTTGCGCGCATGAGCGCGAACGGGTTCCGTACGCTCCTGCTGTCGTTGTGCGCGGCGCTGTTTGCCGGGAGCCTCTATTCGCTCTACGCCTCCGTCTCAACGATTGGCGTCGTCGATTTCAGTATCCACCGAACGGCGCAGCCCCTGATGTATCGTCTGGGCGCGCCGCGCGGGACGGCGGCATACGAAAGCGGATTGCGCGACGGCGATCTTGTTGACGCAGCGACAATGACCCCATCCGCCCGCTACCGTCTTTTCACTGCCGTTTGGCCTCTGACCAGGAACGTCGATTTGACGGTACGGCGGGCGTCGCGGACAGTACGCGTCCCTTTAGCAATGCATCATCCACCGTTCGGTTGGGATGCTTGGCTTGCCACGCTGGGCGCGTATTGGATGCTCTTCTTTGCAGTGCTCATTGCGGCGAAGTGTTCCGGGAGCGTCGAAGCCCGCGTGCTGTGCCTTTGGCTTCTACTGGTTAACTGCAACAACTTAGACAGTCAGAATTGGCTAACGCCCTTTGCGCCACTGGATGCACTACTGAACGTGTTTGGCGTGTGCGCGATCAACGCAAGCGCCGCGCTGCTCGCGACCTTTGCGATGCTTTTTGCTCGACCGCCGAATCGGATTCGCCGGGTGTTTATGTGGTCGTCATATGCCGCCGCTGCCGCGGGGTCGTTGCTTTATGTCGTCGCATGGGCGGCCCGGTGGTTTGGAGTCGCCGATCTCGCCTATGAAAAGGTGTTCTGGATTGCTGCTTTGATCTGGTTGCTACCGCTGGTCTGCGCAGCATTTTCGTTTGCTCAGGCGCGCGGTTCCGAGCGTACACGCCTCGGATGGGCTGGGGGTTCGCTCGGCGTCTTTTACGTCGCACTAATCCTTCTGCTAATCGGGAATTTTATATCGTCGGCGTCGATTCAAAGTATACTCGGCGCAGGCGTAAATGCGTCCGTTTTCTGCGCACCGATAGGACTGACGTATGCGCTGCTCAACCGCCGGCTCCTCGACGTTGGATTTGCGCTCAATCGTGCCGCTGTATTCTCCGTCGTCTCAATCGTCATCGTCGGTGCTTTCGTGCTCGTTGAGTGGGCGCTGAGCGACTGGTTTGCGAAGGCGGGACACTCGGCGAATATCGCGGTGAATGCTATGCTCGCGCTTGTTCTCGGGCTTTCGGTCCGTGCAATTCACAAGCGCGTCGATGGCTTGGTCGATACGGTGTTCTTCCGTAAGCGGCACGAGGACGAGAAAGCAATCCGCATATTCGCGCGCACCTGCACATACATCACGGATACCGCGACGCTACTGCAGCGCGCCGCTTCGACGCTCGAGCAACACGCTGATGCGTCGTTCGTAAACTTTGCCTTAGACGATGGCGCGGGCCACTACGGAGACGTTTCCGAAAACGACTGCGCGATCGTCGCATTGCGCGCCGAAGGAAAGATCGTCGATCTGCACACCACGGAGAGCGCGCTGTCGGGTGAATTCGCGTATCCGATGATTGCGCGCGGCCGTTTAGTTGCCGCTCTGGTCCTCGGACGGAAACGCTCGGGCGAATCGTATGCGCCCGATGAAGCGGACGCTATTGCGCAATTAGCACACAACGCAGGCACTGCGCTCGATATGCTCCGCGAGGACACTGAGAAGCGTGACGAATTCGCGGCCGCGATTGCGCTCTTGACGGCGAAGCTCGATTCGATGCCAGGTAAACTCGCGGCCGAGCTTAGCCTGCGAGACCTCAAATCCGTCCGTCACAGCGCGCCGGAATCTCCGCCGGCCATCTCGTGAAGGGCCGCCAGAACGATGCGATCTTCTTCCGGTGCAATCGTGCGCAGATCCAGCAGAATGCGCGTTTCTTCTCTACGAACGATAATCGGCACGCGATTGCGTCGCAGTAGTCGCGCAAGTTCATCGGGGAATTCGGTTGGAAACACGACCGCAATCGACGGCAGTCGTGCCGACGGAAGCGAACCGCCCCCAACGAACGCTTCACTCTCCTCGATCGAAGCGCGCGCAAAGCGTTCCGCGTAGGTACGCGCTCGTTCGCGCAACGATTCGATCGATGCGGCGAGCATGCGATAGAGCGGAATCGTTTCGCGTGACTCTCGCGATCGATAGAGTCGCAACGTGCCCGCCAGCGATCCGAGCGTGATCTTGTCGACGCGCAGCGCTCGGATGAGCGGGTTACTGCGCAGGCGCGCTATCGCCGGCGGCTCGCCGACGATGATACCCGCCTGCGGACCGCCGAGCAATTTGTCGGCGGAAAATGCCGTCAACGTCATGCCGTCGTTCACAGCATCCTGAACCGTTCGCTCGTACGGCAAGCCGTATTCACGCAGATCGACGAGCGCGCCGCTGCCGAGATCTTCAACAACGGGAATCCCTGCGCGTCTTCCGAGCGCCACCACATCTGCACCGGCCACGTCGTGCGTAAACCCGTCGATGGAAAAATTGGAACGATGGCAGCGTAGAAGCAACGCGGTTCGCGGAGTCAGCGCGTGCTCGTAGTCCTTGATGTACAGCTTGTTCGTTGCACCGATCTCCACCAGCGACGTCCCGCTACGCGTAAGAACGTCCGGTAGTCGAAAGCCGCCGCCGATTTCAACGAGTTGACTGCGTGCGACGATCGTTTCGGCGCCGCGCGCAAACGTGTCCAATATCAGTAACACTGCGGCCGCACAATTGTTCACGACGAGCGCATCCTGGGCGCCCGATACTTCGCGAAGGAGTGCACTGACGCGTTCGTAACGGGAGCCGCGCTCCCCAGCCGCCACGTCGTACTCCAGGTTCGAGTATCCGCGGCTGACCTGCCAAGCCGATGCGAAGGCTTCTTGCGCGATCGGCGCGCGCCCAAGGTTGGTGTGGAGGATCGTTCCCGTGGCATTGACGATCGGCAACAACTGCTCCATCGCCACAGCCTCAATGCGTTCCATGAGCCGCGCAACGATCAACTCGAGCGGATCTGTGCGTTGTGCCGCTCGCGCACGATCCAACTCCGATGCAACGATCGCACGCAAAGCATCGCGCCCCACGATATGCTCGTAGGGCGCGATGGAGGCATGCTCGAGTAGGCGATGCACCGCGGGAATGCCGCGGAAATCGCTCATCGGCGTCTTAGGCGACGTGCTTAGACAACATCGATGTTATAACGTTCTCGGGAACGTAACCGACGATGCGATCTACGACCTGCCCGTCCTTGAACAGAATCAAACACGGGATGCCCGAGACTTGATACTGTCCGGCAATACTCGGATTCTCGTCCGTGTTCAGCTTCACGAACTTCGCCTTGCCGGTGTTCGCCGACGCGACTTTCTCGACCACCGGTGAGAGCATCCGGCACGGTCCGCACCATGGTGCCCAAAAGTCGACGAGAACCGGTTCGCCGCTCTGGAGAACCTCGTTCGAAAATGTGCTTTGTGTAACATCTGGCAATGCGCTCATGAGTTTCCTTGTACTACCTCCGCTTCATTGGACCCTTACGGGGTCGCGCTAGGTTGCAGCGATCCCTTCGGCGGGCTCGCCCGTGATATCGGTGATCTGTTTAGCTTGCTTCCCGAGGTTGGTGATCGCGATCACTTCGTCGCCTTCGCCCAAGCGCTGCAGGCGCACGCCCTTGGTCGAACGGCCCGCCTTGCGGATATCCGAGACCTTGAGGCGGATCACTTGGTTGCCGCTGGTGATCATCAAGAGCTCGTCGTCGGCGTTCACCATGATCTGGTCGACGACTTGGCCGATGTCCTCACGTTCCTTCGCGAACGCTTTCACGCCCTTGCCGCCGCGCGACGTGTGGCGATAATCGTCGATCGGCGTACGTTTCCCGAATGCTTTCGACGTCACCAACAACACTTCGCGACGCGCGTCTTCGATCACGTCCATGGCGATGATGCCGTCGTTGCCCTCGAGCGTCATGGCTTTGACGCCGCGCGCATTGCGACCCATTGGTCGGACGTCTTTTTCATTGAAGTGCACGGCCATGCCGGTTCGCGACGCCAAGATGATGTCGCGCGATCCGTCGGAAAGGTCGACCGCCAAGAGATTGTCGCCTTCATCCAGGTTGATCGCGTTCAATCCGTTGCGCCGGACATTCGCAAATTCATCGAGCTTCGTCTTTTTGATGACGCCTTTCTCGGTGATCATCACGAGATATTTCTCTCCCTCGAACTTGTCGATCGGGAAGACCGCCGTGACATATTCGCCGGGCGGAAGCGTCAACAGATTGACGAGCGCCGTTCCGCGCGCTTGACGCGTCGTGTCGGGAATCTCGTATCCGCGCAAACGGTAGACGCGCCCCTTGTTGGTAAAGAATAGCACGTGATCGTGCGTCTTCGTTATGAAGAAGTTGCGCACGACGTCTTCGCGCTTGAGGTTTGAGATGCCGGTGACGCCGCGCCCGCCGCGGTTTTGCGTACGGAACGTATCTATGGAAACGCGCTTGATGTAGCCGCCGACCGTATACGTCACGACGACGTCGACGTTTGGAACGAGTTGTTCCATCGAAATTTCGTCTTCGGCCGGCACAATGTCCGTGCGACGTTCGTCGCCGAAACGCTTTTTGATCTCGAGCGTTTCCGACTTGACGATTTGCGCGATGCGGCGCGTATTTGCGAGAATATCTTGCAATTCGGCGATCAGCTTTTGCAACTCGTTGTATTCGTCTTCGATCTTCTGCCGCTCGAGGCCGACGAGCGTCCGCAGACGCATATCGACGATCGCCTGTGACTGAATCTCGGAGAGGCCGAATCGCGACGATAGTTTGGTCTTCGCTTCATCGGTGGTTTGGCTGCCTCGAACGATCTCGATGACTTCATCGATGTTGTCGAGCGCAATGCGATAGCCTTCGAGCAGATGCGCGCGCTCTTCCGCCTTACGGAGATCGTACTGCGTGCGGCGAGTTACGACGTCCTTGCGATGGGCGATGAAATGCTCGAGGAGTTGCTTGAGGCTGAGCACTTGCGGCTCGAGTGCCACGGAGCCGTCCGCGCGCGGTTGACCGACCGGCACGAGCGCCAGCATATTGAAACCGAAGCTCGATTGCAACGGTGTGTGCTTGAAGAGCTGGTTGAGCACGACTTTCGGCGTCGCACTCTTTTGCAGCTCGACGACCACGCGCATGCCCTTACGGTTCGATTCATCATCTAGGCGCGCAATGCCGGTGATGCGTTTATCCGAGTGGGCTTCGGCGATCGCCTCAACGATGCGGCCTTTATAGACCTGATACGGAATCTCCGTAATGACGATCTTGTGGCGCCCCTTTTCCTCAACGATCTCGGCCTTGCCGCGAATGGCAATCGATCCACGGCCCGTCTTGTACGCTTCGCGAATCGCTTCTTGGCCCATGATCGTTCCGCCGGTCGGAAAGTCGGGACCCTTGACGATGTCGCAGAGTTTGTCGTCCTCGATATTCGGCTCGTCGATGATTGCTGCGATTGCATCGGCGATCTCGCTCAAATTGTGCGGCGGAATATTGGTCGCCATGCCGACCGCAATGCCGCTGGAACCGTTGAGCATCAGTTGGGGCAGACGGCCCGGTAGAACGCTCGGCTCGGTGCCTTGATTGTCGAAGTTCGGAACGAACGGAACCGTCTCTTTATCGATATCCGCAAGCACGTCCAACGACGGACGCGCCAAACGTGCTTCGGTATAACGATAGGCGGCCGGCGGATCCGGATCGATCGAACCGAAGTTGCCGTGCCCGTCGATCAACGGATAGCGCAGTGTGAAATCTTGGGCCATGCGCACGAGCGCGTCGTACACCGAGCTGTCGCCGTGCGGGTGATAGCTCTTGAGCACTTCGCCGATGATACCGGCACATTTGCGATGCTGCTTCGTGGGGTCCATGCCCATATCGCGCATCGCATAGAGGATGCGGCGCTGGACCGGTTTCAGGCCGTCGCGCACATCCGGAAGAGCGCGCGAGGCGATGACCGACATAGCATACGAGAGATAGCTCTCTCGCATTTCTTCTTCGACGTTGACCTGTTGAATGATATCGTTATGCATTGGCCTTAGTGTTCAGCAAAAGCGAACTACCCGGCTTACGTTTTGCAAGACAGAGGGAGCTCGCCGAAACGAGGTGTTCAAGCCTACCGGCTCAGACGGCAATTAATAAAGATGATTCGCGAACTACGGCGGGTCTTCCCACACTTCTTCCAGTGCCGGCGGTTCGGCGGTAAAGACGTCGTCGAACGTGACGTGAAAACGTGCGCGGCGCTACGCGGTCCGCAGGCTGTTCGCAAGGGGCGGCTTCTTGGATGCCGGCTGGACGCGCCGCATCGACGCCATGCTCGATGCGCGCTTTCGCGGCATCGGCCATCGTCTGGATGAACTCCAACTGCTCTGCAACGGACTGGCGCAGGTGCATTGCGAAATCGCCGCTCGACATGCCCGACAGCTTCGCCGCCGAGACGGCACGCACTTTTTCACGACAAGCCGATTTCGAAGCATTCGCCGCCGAGTTCGCCGAGAAGCTGAATCCCGGCGACGTTGTGGCGCTCTCGGGTGAACTGGGGTCGGGGAAAACGACGTTTGTCCGGGCCGCGGTCACGGCCCGCCACGGCCAGGATCAAACGTCGAGCCCAACCTTTACATTTTGGCATCGCTATCACGGAACGCCGCCGATCGATCATCTCGATCTCTACCGCGTCGAGGATCCCGGCGAGCTCGATGAGCTGGGGCTGGACGAAGTCTTCGACGGCGCTTCGATCGTTTTTGTCGAGTGGTGGACCCACGCGCCGTCGCTGCTTCCGCAGCACCGTTTCGATGTGACGATTGCCGGCGCGGGCGACGCGCCGCGCACGATAACAATCGAGCGCCGGTCATGAAGATTCTCGGCATCGAGGGCGCGCTCGGAACGTTTTCGGCCGCGGTCGCCATCGACAACGACATTCGATCGCAACGCAGCCTTTCGGGAAATGTGGCCCTCGAGTTCGGACTCGCTCTCATCTCGGAATCGATGGGCGAAGCCGGAATCGCCGGGGCCGCACTCGATCGGATCGGCGTCGGCGTGGGGCCCGGCGGATTCACGGGTTTGCGTATCACGATCGCGTACGCGAAGTCGCTGGCGCAGGCGTGGCAGGTGCCGCTGGTTCCAATCTCTTCGTTCGACATCCTCGAATACGGGCTGGATCTCCCTGAAGCACTCACCGTCGTTGTCGGCAGACCCGGCATCATTTCGGCTCGGTATCGCGGTCCGAGCGGAACGCGGCGCGCCTCCGGGCCGGTCGCCGAAGTGCTCCGCGCAGTTGATCCGGGCACGGCAAAAGCGCTTGCGATCGTCAATGCGCCGGAGGACGTGCTTGCGGCTTGTGCCGAAGCGGGTCTTACCGTGGTGCCCCGCGATCCCGTTTTCACCTCGCCCGCCGCTGCCGTTTGCTTGGCCGCGGTCGATTTGCGCGCGGCGCCGAGCGCTCACGAGGTGCGCGCCGACTATGGAGAACTGCCGGCCGCAAAGATTCCCAAGCTCTCCGGCGGCGCCGGAACGACGTGAAGGCCGAGCTTTCGCCCTCCGAAATGGGCGGTTTCGACGAGATGACGATCGTGCCGATGTCGATCTCCGATATCGGCGAGGTGTTACGAATCGAGCGCGCGTCGTTTTCAACGACGTGGCCTTCGGATGCGTTCTATAACGAATTGAACACCAACAAGCTCGCGCACTACTTCGTCGGACGCATCGCCGGGAAGGTGGTTGCCTACGGCGGCATTTGGGTCATCTTCGAAGATTCGCACGTGACGACGATCGCCGTCGACGAGAATCACCGAGGCCGCAAGCTCGGCGAATACATGTTGCTTCACCTCGTCGACGAAGCGATCGAACGCGGAGCCGCCTGGATGACCCTCGAAGTTCGCGAAAGCAACGTCGTCGCGCAACAGCTCTACCGAAAATACGGCTTTACGACCGTAACGACGCGTAAAGGCTATTACAGCGACAACAACGAGAATGCGCTCGTGATGTGGGCGGGCAATTTGAAAGGCGATTTGTATCGCACACGCATTCGCGCACTGCGTTCGCGATTCTCTCGATAGCGGAGCGTTGTTCCTGCGATACACCGACCTCTCGCGCCGCGTTCGCGCTCACTTGAACCAAGAGCATCGTTACGATCACGTCGTTCGCGTCGCCCGATGCGCGGAATTGCTTGCGCTGCAACATGGGGTGAATGTCGCGAAGGCGCGCCTGGCGGGCATGTTACACGACCTGGCGCGACTGTATCCGGCATCGCGTCTCCTGAGCGAATGCGAGATGCGCCAGATGACGATCGACGCGTTCGAACGGCAGAATCCGATTGTGTTGCACGCGCGTCTCGGTGCATGCATCGCCCAAGAAGCCTTTGGAGTTCACGATGCCGAGGTTCTCTCGGCAATTACGAAGCATACGGTGGCCGCCGAGCACATGTCGCCTCTTGATTGCGTTATCTTTCTAGCCGACGGTCTGGAGCCGGGAAGAACGTTTTCCGAGCGGGCGCATCTCTGGCAGCTGGCCGAACGAAACCTCGGCGACGCCATGCGCGCAACGCTGGAGCACGCATTGCGGTATCTGGAAAAGAATGGATTACCGGTTTCACCGCAAACGGCTGCCGCCGCGAAACACTTTAACCTAACCTCGGGGGAGGATTCGTCATCGCAGAATTGATCGACATCGTGCGCGACGCTGCGCTCGATCGCAAAGGTGAGGACTTCACAACGATCGACGTTGCCGGACGGACGATTCTCGCCGACACGTTCGCGCTCGTTACCGGACGCTCGAAGATTCAGACGCGCGCCATTGCCGACTCGATCGTCGAACGCGTCGAAGCATCCGGGAATAGAGTGATCCGCATGGAGGGATATAACGATGACGGCACGTGGATCTTGATCGATTTAGGGCATGTCATCGTCCACGTCTTCACCGCGGAGCAGCGGCAGTTTTACAACTTGGAACGGCTCTGGAGCGCCGTCGAAGCCCGCCAGGCGCAAGGGTCGTGAGGAATCGTCAGCGCGTCGTGCACGAATCCCGGGCGGCCCGCGATCGCAAGAACGTTTGGCTCAGGATTGGGGTCTGGATCTTCATCGCGATCTTCGTCTTCAGCGTTGCGGGCGGCGTCGTCATCCTTGGCTTCGGCAACCGCTAGGCCCTGAAACACGGGCGCCAGCGCCGCGATACTACCCATCGGAGGAATACATCACCTTATGAAACGCCTTGGCGCGATCGCCGCCCTCGGACTCGCCCTGCTCATGAATGCGATGCCCGCTTCCGCGGCAACGTCGTTCATTCAAGACGGTGCCTCGATGTTTTCTGCAGGCACGGCTTCGCAGTTGAGCAGCACGATCGGAAACTTCAACGCGCAGACGGGGAAGGAAATCGTCGTCGTTACCGTTCCGTCGCTGAGCGGCGCTACGTTGCAAGACGCCGCGCAGAAAGTCTTTTCGGAACAGCAGATCAACGGGCTGCTCATCTTCATTGCGAAAGACGATCGCAAGGACATCATCGTGCCGGGTCGTGCGACCGCGGCATTTTTTCCCGCTGCGACGACGCGTTCGATTCGTGAATCGATGGAAGCGCAATTTCGTGACGGGGATTACGACGGCGGTATCACGACTGCCGTCAACAGTGCGCTCGACGTCTTTCGCGCGCACTTGAGCAGCGCCCCGAATGCCGGCGGCGCGCGTTCCTACAATTATCCCGCGACGTATAACAATGGATACGTGCGGCAGAGTACTGGAGTACATATTTCGATGTTCTGGTGGATTCTGATCATCGTCTTCGGATTCTTGATCATCCGTTCGATCATGCGCGCCGCGTCCGGCCCGCGTTCCTACGGCGGACCCGGAGGCGCGCCGATGGGCGGCCCCGGGTACGGCGGCGGTCCCGGTTACGGCGGTGGCTTCGGCCCCGGCTATTATGGCGGCGGTGGAGGCGGCTTCTGGAGCGGCCTGCTCGGGGGCCTGGGTGGTGCATGGCTCGGAAACGAGATGTTCGGAAACCGCGGCGGCAACATCATCGAACAGGGCGGCGGCAATGTCGTTCCGGGCGATCAAGGCGGCGGCTGGGGCGGTGGCGGCGATGCTTCCGGCTGGGGCAACGACGCAGGTCAAGCCGACATGGGCGGCGCCAGCTCCGGTGACTTTAGCGGCGGCGGCTTCGGTGGCGACTCCGGCGGCGGCTTCGGCGGAGGCGGCGACTTTGGCGGGGGCGGCGGCGATTCCGGCGGCGGCTGGTAGACTTTATTCTGCAAAGGTGAACCTTTGCAGAATAAAGTCAAGCCGGCTACGCCGGCTTTCCGCAAGTAGAGGCTTTACGAAAACGGGCGATGGAAACATCGCTCGTTTTTTTGTTTTTAAAGCAGCGTGAAGTTTTTGAACGACGACGTTGTCATCTTCGCGGGTGGAACCGGTAAGGTTGGCGGGGAGACGCTGCGAAAACTTATTTTTGACGGAGCTCGTGTTGCGGTAGTGTCGCGTTCGTTAGAGCGCGCGAACGAAGCAATCGGTGAGTACGCGCAAGACCGAAATGAAGCATGCATTGCCGTCGCTGCCGATTTAACGAGCGCAGCTGAAGCGCACGATGTCGTTCGTACCGTATTGCAATGGGGTGGACGCATCGATGCGGCGATTAGCCTCGCGGGCGGCGGTAGCCGGTTCGTTCGGATCGCTGAGTCGTCGTTTGACGACATCGAGACGAGCGTGCGTAACAATCTGTTCGTCGCATATAATCTTTTCATGCCGGTATTGCGCGCGATGCTGGAGCAGCCATACCGGGATGGTGCGCGTTCTCGGGGAAGGCTCGTCGCCGTTACCGCCGGCAGTTCCGTTCAGCCGCAGCCACGCTTTGGCATCATGGGAGCCGGCAAAGCCGGAGTTAACGTTCTCATGCGCGCGATTGCGCGCGAACATAAGATTAACGGTATCGTCTCGAACGCCGTCGTTTTAGGCACCGTCGCCACTGAGGCCGCTCGAGAATATCTGGACGAGCATGATTTCGCGGCTGCGGCACAGCCTGCGGAAGTTGCAGAGATTCTCGCATTCCACGCAAGCGACGCGAGTAGCGGTATAAACGGCGAATTGATTCATGTGAACGCTCGAGAAGTCGATTGAAAGGCTTCGCTTAGCGCTACCGAGTAGCACCGTCCATGCGACGTTTTTTGTGTGGTGCGCTTGTAGTACTATTTTTAGTTCCGTTTATCACGATGCCCGCGAAAAGCGCGGGGCTGGCTCACGTTGACGCTTCTTCGTTGAACTCGCTCTCGTGGCGGCTCATCGGACCTTTCAGAGGTGGACGCGCGCTCGCGGTCGCCGGCGTCCCGGGCGAACCAGAACACTTCTATTTTGGATCGGTCGACGGTGGCGTGTGGGAGAGCCTCAACGCCGGGCGTACCTGGACGCCGATCTTCGATGATGTTCCCGACGCGTCGATCGGTGCCATCGCAGTTGCGCCGAGCAATCCGAAGATTCTGTACGTCGGAACGGGCGAGGCCGACATGCGATCGGATATCGCATACGGCCATGGGATGTACAAATCCGTCGACGGCGGCAAGACCTGGACACATATCGGACTGGAAGACACCCGGCAAATCGGCAAAGTCATCATCGACCCACGCGATGCAAACGTCGTCTATGTCGCGGCGCTCGGCCACCAATACGGTCCCAACGCCGAACGCGGCGTCTTTAAGACGACCGACGGCGGCGCGACGTGGAGCAAAGTGCTGTTCAAAGACGATAACACCGGGGCGATCGATCTTTCGATCGATCCGCAACATCCGGACACGATTTTCGCATCGCTGTGGCAAACACGGCGTCCCCCGTGGAATGTCTATCCGCCATCGAGCGGTCCGGGCAGCGGTCTCTACAAGTCGAGCGATGCCGGAAAAACCTGGACGCAGTTGACGAGCGGTCTTCCGAAAAACGTCGGGCACGTCGGTATCAGCGTCTCGCCGGCAAATCCCTCCCGTATCTATGCGCAAGTCGACACCGGTAGCGATGTCGATCGCGGCGGTGTGTACCGTTCCGATGACGGCGGCACGACCTGGACGCATATGGCGGGCGGAAAAGCGCAGGTTCGCATCTGGCAACGCGGATGGTATTTCGGCGGTATCACCGCCGATCCAAAAAACGCAGACGTCGTGTATGTGATGGATACCGCAACATATCGCTCTGACGATGGCGGGAAGACGTTCAACGCGATAAAAGGCTCGCCCGGCGGCGACGACTATCATACACTGTGGATCTATCCCGACGATTCGAACCGCATGATTCTCGGAAGTGATCAAGGCGTCGGCGTTTCGGTCGATCACGCCAAGACATGGAGTTCTTGGTACAACCAGCCAACGGCGCAATTTTATCACGTTGCAACGGACGACCGCTTTCCGTATTGGGTCTACGGCGCACAACAAGACTCGGGTGCAATGGCGGTGCCGAGCCAAACGATTCACACCGGCATCACGATGCAGGATTGGCGCCCGATCGACGTCGGGGGTGAAAGCGGATCGATTGCAGCGAATCCCTTGCAACCTGGAAAGCTCTTCGGCGGCACCGTCACCTATGAAGAATTGAATACCGGCCAAGAGCAAGTCATCGATCCGACGCTCAAATATCCCGATCGCGTGTGGCGTCAAACCTGGACGCTTCCCGTAACGGTTTCACCGGTTGACAAGCACGCGCTCTACACGAGCCATCAACAGATCTTTCGTTCGCGTGATGCCGGCAACACCTGGACGATCATCAGTCCGGATTTGACACGCGGTCCAGGTGAAAACCACCCGGCAAACCTCGATCAAGTGACGCTCAATGACAGCGGCGGTCTACCGCGACGCGGCGTTGTGTACGCGATCGCGCCATCGCCGCTGCAAGCGCCGCTCATTTGGGCTGGGACCGATGATGGGTACGTGTGGGTAACGCGCGATGGAGGATCGCACTGGAATAACGTTACGCCGCCCGCGCTGACCCCTTGGAGTAAAGTCGGCATCATCGAAGCATCGCACTTCGATCCCGGACGCGCGTACGTTGCCGTCGACCGGCATCGGCTGGACGACTACGCTCCCTACATCTATCGCACCTCGGATGGCGGAAAAACGTGGTCCTCGATAACCAACGGCATTCCGAGCGGAGCATTCGTGAACGTCGTCCGCGAAGATCCGAAGCTTGCGGGATTGCTGTACGCGGGCACGGAGCGCGGCGTTTACGTATCGTTCGATGACGGCGCGCATTGGCAGTCACTTCAACGCAATCTTCCCATGACGTCGGTTCGCGATATCGATGTGCATGGCGACGACATCGTCGTGGCGACGCACGGGCGCGCGTTCTGGATCATGGACGATGTGACGCCGCTGCGCCAAATGGCGCAAGCCGCTGCGAGCGGCACGTATTTGTTCGCCCCAGAATTAACATACCGCGTTCGACGCGCTGGAGCGTTCGGGCAAGGCATCTATGACGAGGGCACGCCGATTCAACTCGACGAGCCGCGCGGTCAGAATCCACCTGCGGGCCTCATCATCAACTATCAACTTGACGGTGCAGCGTCGACACCGGTCGTACTCCAGATTGCCGATACGAACGGTCGCGTCCTGAGCTCGTATTCGAGCTCCGATCATCCACGCGTGGCGGATCCTCAGAGCGTCGACATCGCACCGTGGTGGATTCAGCAGCCGGTGATTCCATCGGCCGATCCTGGCGCACATCGCTTCGTTTGGGATTTTCTCTCGAAGAACTCAAACGGTCCGATGGTGCCTCCGGGAACGTACATCGTTCGTATGCGGGTCAACGGCAAGACGTACACGCAGCACGCAAAGATCGTTCTGCGACCCGCGCATACATGTTACCGACTGCGGATCTTCGCGCACAGTATGATCTCGCAAATGCCATCGAAGCACGCCTCGCGCAGATCGACACCGCACAGACACGATACAAATCGGCGAAGCTCACACCGGAGCAAGCCGGCGCGCTGCTCGGCGTGCATCATCCGGACAATCCCGACGACTCCGTCGGGAAACCGGCGCAGGATTTCTCCAGCCTGCGATATCTCTCGAACGCGTATGGCAATCTCGAGGGAGCCGTCGAAAGCGCCGACGCGGCGCCGACGGCCGACATGCGGGCGGCCTTCGACAAGCTCAACGGCATGCTCGATGCAACGCTCGCAAAACTCAGGAGCTTGCGGCGCTAGATAGCGTCGGATCAAAGAAAAGGCCGCAGCGTTGTGCTGCGGCCTTTTCTTTTGCGTTACCGTACAAGACTACCGATTGGCGAGAACCATGTCGTACCAACGTGCCAGGTCGCCCTTGAATTGCGCGAGCGCTTGTGGGTTGAGATAGACCATGTGACCCGACGGATAGAATCCGAAGGTGACGTGGCTTTGCAGCGACGGCGCGAGACCCATGTGGTTGAGCGTGTACTGCGTTGCGAAGAACGGCGTCGCGAAATCGAAGTACCCGTTGCCGGAGAAGGCGTAGAGGTGGGGATTCGTGGTCATCGCCGTCGCGAGATCGGGCGTTACGTTCGCGGGCGGGTCTTGTTCGTTGTGGCGCATATCCCAGCGGGCGCCGAGTAGTCCACCATACGACGTCGGCCGGTATTGAAGATTCGTCTGATATTTCAGCTGATCGCGCATGTACTCGTTTCCGAGTGCCACAAACGCTCCCGAAATGCCGACGTCCGACGGATCCCAATCAGGCGTATCTTCGTTCCGGTCGAGCGTGTTTGTCGTAAACCGGCCGTCGTAGCGCCCGACGATCGTGCCTTGGTTTCGCAACAGCGCTTGTTCGAAGCGCTGATACGATACCCGCAGATTCGCGTTGCGAATGTATTCGTCGGGTAATCCGAGGTATTGGTGAAGACGCGCGACGTCGGCGTTGAATTCCGCCGGATTCAGATCGGCACCCTGCGCGAGATCGTGCAGATATGTACCGCCCGCGAAATTGCGCACCGTATCGACGAACGCCGGTAGACTCATTCCTTGCCCGGCTTTGTGGTGGTACCACGCAACCGCCGCTTCGCTTGGCAGATACGTTACGTACGACCAGTCGCCGCCGCCGATCGGCTGCCCACCACCAAGTCCTCCGAGGCCAAAATTCAGAATCGACGACAGCAACACGACGCCGTTCATCTGCACGCCGGCCGACTGCAACATATTTACGAGGACGCAGTCACGCGTTGTGCCATAGCTTTCGCCGAACAGAAACTTCGGCGAGTTCCAACGTGCGAATTGGGAGATGTAGCGCTGAATGAACTGCGTGAAGGCACGGCCGTCTTGGTCTACGCCCATGAAGTCCTTCGGATCGCCCGCACCGATCACGCGGCTCCAACCGGTATTCGGCGCATCGACGAAGACGAGATCCGTCTTGTCGAGCAGACTGTAGTTGTTTTCGATCAACCGGAATGGTGCGTTCGGAATCGACTTATAGTTCGACGTCTCGACACGCATGGGTGCAAATGAGCCCATGCGCAGCCAAACGGTCGAACTGCCGGGTCCACCATTATAAAAGAACGTCACCGGACGATTCGTCAGATCGGCGCCGTCTTTGGTGAAAGCCGTATAGAACATGCGCGCGGTGATCTGTTCTTTGTCGTTCCGTAGCGTGATCGTCCCGGCGCGCGCCGTGTACGGGATCGTTGTTCCGGCGACGTGCGCGACGTGATGCGTAATCGCATCCGGAGCAGCCGGCGGTACATAGAAAGACTTCGGCGCCGGGGCCGCCGCGATCAGCAGCGCGGCCAGAAGAGCGGCCGCAATTATACGTATCGTTTTCATCGCGACCTCCTACTGTCCAACCGCGCTGTCATACCAGCGCGAAAGATCGGCTTTATATTGGGCGAGCGCGGTATCGCTCAGATAGATCATGTGGCCTGCTTCGTAGTAACCGTAAGTAATGTTCGCCTGAATGCCAGGATTCAGATTCATATGACGCAGCGTGTAGTCGGTCGCAAAGAACGGCGTTGCGAAGTCGTAGTAGCCGTTGGCCGAAAAGAGTTTTAGCTTGGGGTTTTGCGTCATGGCGTCGGCAAGGTCGGGCGCAACATTCGTCGGGTAGCGGTGATTGTGCGAACTATCCCACGAATTACCGATGATTGCGTAGATGTTTTGCCGGTACGGAATCGATGGATTGTACTTCAAATCTTCGCGGATATATTGATTGACCGCCGTTGTGTAGGGCGCATCGATCGAGGAGTCGGTTGGATCCCAATCCGGACCGGACAATGCGGAACGATCGAGATCGTACGTTTGATAACGGCCGTCGAGACGGCCGACGACGATGCCTTGCGAACGTAACAGTTCGCGCTGAAAACGATCGTAGGAGACGCGAATGTTTGCGTTCCGAATGTACTGTTGCGGAAGACCGAGATATCCGCTGAGCTTGCGAATGACGTCGTCCCGTTCCGATGCGCTCAGCTTGTCCCCCTTATAGAGCGCGTCCAAATATTCGCCCATTGCAAATTGTTTGACGCCGTTCAAAAACGTCGGAAGGTCTGCCGGACGGTTTGCCACCTTATTGTGATACCACGCGGTTGCGGCTTCGGTCGGCAGGTACAAGACGTACGGCCAATCGCCGCCGCCGATCGGGTCACCGTTGCCGTAATCCAAACCGAAGTTGAGAATCGACGACTGCAGAATCACGCCGTTGAGCGCAATGCCCTGATTGAGCAGCCAGTCCGACAACGCCGCGGAACGTGTCGTGCCGTAGCTCTCGCCGAAGATAAATTTCGGCGAATTCCAGCGGCCGAAGCGGCTGATGTACCGTTGAATGAACTGTCCGAATGCGGCAACGTCCTGATCGACGCCGAAGAAATCTTTCTCTTTGCCGTTGAGGATGCGGCCGAACCCGCTATCGGGCATGTCGATAAAGACGAGATCGCTCTTGTCAAGCAAGCTGTATTGATTGTCGACGATGCGATACGGAGGCGGCCCCGATGGCGCTCCATTTGCCGCCTCAACCCGGACCGGCCCGAACGATCCCATGCGCAACCACATCGTGGAGCTGCCCGGGCCGCCGTTATAAATGAAGGTGACGGGACGCGTCAGCGGATTCACGCCGTCGGTCGTAAAGGCCGTGTAAAAAACGCGCGCGGTCGGATGCTCGTCTTGATCGTAGAGCGTCAGCGTTCCGGCGCGGGCCGTGTACGGCAATACGTGGCCGTCGAGGGTAAGCGAATGCGGTGTTACCGCATCGGGCATCGCGCCCGGATCGTCGGGTTGTGGAGCAGTGGTAGCAGCGGCGGCGGGTTTCGCCGGCGCGCCGGCAGCATGCGCGGTCGCAGTCGAACCGAGCAATGCCAATAGAAGCATCACGGAGAGCGCACGATTCATATACGGTAGATCGTACGTGTCCCCAGCGCTTCCTTCAATCAAGAAGTTATGAAACGTCAGGTACTAGTGTTGCATCCCGGCCTATCGGCGCGTCGGGCGGCGTGACCAACGTTTCCTCCGCTGCGATCTCGTTGGGGACGTACAGCGCCGTTTCGTGCCCGTTCGGGCAAAGTATCTCGACGGTCATCTCTTCCGGCGGCTCTTCTTGGGAGAACCGAAGTGGGTCGCCGTTTGCATCTACGATAAACGAGCGCGCCCCAGGCGGCGCGAGCAAGGCGTTACACTGCTCGCACCGCAGTTCACGAAGATGAACGAGCGCTAGAAACGGCACTGTTTTCGCCGATCGGCTGATAGAGTTCATTCTTCAAGCGCCCGACTGCACGTTCTATCGACTCAAGGTAGGGCAACATCGATCCCTTGATGCGCTGTAAGCGATCGAGGCCTTGCGGTGTGATCGCATACACACGACGCGACCGCTTCGTTGGATGATCCCACGTTGCGGTCACGAAACCACGCTCTTCCAAACGGCGGAGCAGCGGATAGATTTTGTTCGTATTGACGGCGACGAGATCGCCGCAGATCGACTCGATGCGCTGCATGAGTCCATAGCCGTGATCGGGCTGTTCTTGAATCAAGTGCAGCAGCAAGACGGGAAAGACCGTCTTACTCTTGATCGGACCACGGAGAACTTCGTCAACACGCCGCGACATGAATCAGCCTTGCGCGTGCGCGTGGAGATCCAACGCATAGACCGCGTCGATCTCGGCTTTGAAGCGTTCCTCGACCACACGACGTTTGATCTTGAACGACGGCGAGAGCTCGCCGCTTTCGACGGAGAACTCGTGCGGCGCAAGCACGACACGGCGAATCTGTTCGTAGGGGGCAAGGTCTTCAGTATGCTTGCGCACGTCAGCCGTAATGAACTCGACGACGTCGCGGCGAACAGCCATGATCTTCGTACTTTCCCCGGTAGGAATTCCGAGTTCATGCCGCACGAGATCCCAGTTTGGCGAGACGATCGCCGCGGGGTGCGGACGTCCGTCTCCAATAACCATCGCTTGTGCGATGAAGTGCGATCGTTTGATCGCTGCCTCAACGCGCGACGGCGCGACGTATTTGCCGGTCGCCGTTTTAAAAACTTCCTTTTTACGATCGGTTATGCGCAAGAACCCTTGGCTATCAATTTCGCCGATGTCGCCGGTATGCAGCCAACCGTCGGTCAATGCCGCCGCCGTCGATTCCGGATCGTTGTAGTAACCGCGCATGATGTTGCGGCCACGCGCAAGTACTTCGCCGTCGGGCGCGATCTTCAATTCGACACCGTCAATCGGTTTGCCGACCGCTCCGTACTCGTTTGCCGAAAGACGGCTCACCGTAATTACGGGAGACGATTCGGTGAGGCCGTAGCCTTGCATGATCGGCAAACCCAAGCCCAAATAGGTCATTGCGACGTCGGTGTGAAGCGCCGCACTTCCGCTGATGAAGAACTCTAAGCGGTCGAGCCCGAGCGTTCGACGGACTTTACTCAGCACGAGACGCTTTGCGACGGCATACTCCAACGCAAGGCGCGCACTCGATCCACGACCCAGTGTCTTCGCCGTCATATATTCGCGGCCGACGCGCAGTGCCCACGGCACGAGCTTCGCTTGAAGACCGCCCGTCTTCATCGCTTTGCCGGTAATGCCGTGAAGCATTCGATCGAATATTCTGGGAACGGCTGTCATCGAGTAGGGACGCACGTCTTGCATATCGGCGAGCAACTCCGCCGCATCGTGGCAGATGTTATATCGAACCTTCGCGAGCAAGTAGATGTAGATTATCGTATGCTCGAAGATGTGTGAGAACGGAAGGACACTCAGGACGTCCTGACCGGCGCGCACGCGCTCGAGACCGCAAGTCAAAGCGGTCTGCGCATCGAAGGCGAGATTATCGTGCGAGAGCATGACGCCCTTGGGATTGCCGGTCGTGCCCGATGTATAGATCAGCACCGCAAGATCGTCGGGATCGAGTTTCGATTCGTACGAACGCGGAATCGCGGGATCGCTTCGCCGAACCTCCGCGCCGCGTCGCTCGAACGCGGCAAGTCCGTCATCGCCGCTCGAGTCGAAAATAATCGTTGGCGGCACGGTGATGCCGGCGCTCGTCAAGCGTTTACGGGTCGCGTCGAAATCGACGAACAATAGTTTCGCGCCCGAATGTTCTAAGATGTGCTGCGTGTGGTCGAGCGCTTGCGTCGGAAAGATCGGTACAACGACGCAGCCGGCGAAAAATGTCGCGAAATCACAGACGATCCAGTCGACACAATCCCGCGCGATCAACGCAACGCGGTCGCCCTGTTCCAGACCGGCAGCCCGAATGGCGCAGGCGACGTTTTCGACGCGCGCCAAAATCTCGGAACTCGACTGAGGAGTCCAGGCTCCATTGACCCGTTCGATCAGTGTTGCATCGTGCGGCTCGGCGAGCGCCCGGCGAATGAGGTGTGGCAGCGTCTCTTTTGGAGGCACCTGGGACGGCATCGCCACGAACTTCGCCCGCATAAGGTCTCACCCTGCGCGTTTTATCATATCGATAAACTATTACGTGCCCGGTCCAACCGCGACGGGGTCATCCCAGCAACATCCAACAGCTCGTCGAGCGTGTCGAATTGCCCCTCGCTCTCGCGCATCGCGACGATGCGTGCGGCGAGCGTAGCGCCGATACCGGGAACCAATGCGAGCGACGCGGCATCGGCAGTATTGACGTTTACGGGCGCTGCGACTGCCTGCATTTTTCTTCCGTGCGAAGTGGTCGAGCCGCGACGGGCTCGCGAGCGCGTCACGGTCGGTGGCGCCGCGCCACGCGGCATGACGGCTACCTCTTCCCCATCTGAAAGCCGTGCAGCGAGGTTGACTGCAAAAGGATCGGCGAGCGCCGTGAGTCCGCCCGCTCGGGACACCGCGTTCGCGACGCGGCTACCACCGGCGAGCTGGTAGAGTCCGGGGTGTTTGACCTCACCCGCCACATAGACGACGACCGATGCCGATATTCGCTCGGCCGGCGCGCGTCGCGACGGCGAGGTTTGGACCGGCGGTCGCTCAGAAACGGAAAGCGCGGGCCGTACGGGATGCCAGACGGCAATCGCGGCAGCGACGCAGAGCGCGACCGCGACGAGAGTTCGAACCATGCAGCGCGATCACGCCGAAGGCTCCGACCGGAAAGGTAGGCGCGGCGCTCATAGGCGATTACCATCCTCTCTATGGCCGAGACCTACGATTTCCGATCGATCGAACGCGCCTGGCAAGAACGCTGGGAACGCGAGCGGCTTTATCGCGCGCCGTCGACCGCTTCGCAAGATGCGCGTCCGAAGTATTACGTGCTCGAGATGCTGCCGTATCCATCGGGCGATCTGCACGTCGGTCACGCGAAGAACTATACGCTCGGTGACGCCGTGGCGCGTTCGATGCGAATGCTGGGCTACAACGTGCTGCATCCGATGGGATGGGATGCGTTCGGTCTTCCGGCGGAAAACGCGGCGATTCAACGCGGTATCGATCCGAACGTATGGACCACGTCCAACATCGCGAACATGGAACGCCAGATTCGCCTGATGGGCACGGGTTACGACTGGTCGCGAGAGATTGCTACGTGTTATCCGGAGTATTACCGTTGGAACCAATGGCTCTTCTTGCGTCTGTACGAAGAAGGGCTCGCATACAAACGAGAAGCGCCCGTTAACTGGTGTCCGCACGATCAAACCGTGCTGGCGAACGAACAAGTCATCGACGGAAAATGCTGGCGCTGCGGTCATGACGTGGAGCGCCGCAATCTTTCGCAGTGGTTTTTGAAGATCACCGCGTATGCGGATCGTCTACTGAAGGATCTCGAGACACTCGGCGGATGGCCCGAACGTACACGCACGATGCAGCGAAATTGGATCGGCCGTAGTGAAGGCGTACAGTTCGCATTCGCAATCGACGGCCTAGATGCGACGATCGACGTGTTCACGACACGTGTGGACACGGTCTACGGTGTCACGTTTCTTGCCGTTGCGCCGGAGCATCCTGTCGTCGAGCGATTGAAGACCATCGTTTCCAAGAAGCACGCTTCGGCGATTGAGGCATTCGCGGAAAGCCTGCGTTCCAAGTCGGAACTCGAGCGTACGAGCCTCATGGAAAAAGAGGGACTATTCACGGGCGCCTACGCGATCAATCCGCTCTCGCACGAACGCGTACCGATCTGGGTCACGAACTATGTGCTCGCGGAGTATGGAACGGGCGCGGTGATGGGCGTACCGGCGCATGACGAACGCGATTTCGACTTCGCAAAGAAACATGCATTACCGATCGCCCAAGTAATCGTTGCGCCTGGAACCGAAATTTCGGGACCGCTCGAGTCTGCCTACGTTGAAGATGGCCGTTTGATCGCAAGCGCTGACTTCAACGGTATGTCGAGCGAACGCGCGCGAATTGCCATCGGGGAGCGGCTGCACGCGATGGGCAACGGCGGCGCAACCGTAAACTTTCGCTTTCGTGATTGGCTCGTTTCGCGTCAACGCTATTGGGGCACGCCGATTCCGATCGTCTATTGCGAGCGGTGTGGCGAAGTACCGGTCCCCGATGAGCAATTGCCGGTGCTGCTGCCGCAGAACGTTCCGATCACCGGCGAAGGTTCACCGCTGGCTCGCGATCCCGCTTTCATCAACACAACCTGTCCCAAGTGCGACGGTCCCGCGCGTCGCGAAAGCGACACGATGGACACATTCTTTGAATCGTCGTGGTACTACTTGCGTTACCTCGATCCGAAGAACGAGAACGCACCATGGAACCCGGACGTTGCCAACGAGTGGATGAACGTCGATCAATACATCGGTGGCGCTGAGCACGCCGTCTTGCACTTACTCTACTCGCGCTTCTTCTACAAGTTCTTTCACGATCGTGGATGGGTCAGTGGTAACCCGGAACCGTTTGCGCGCCTGTTTCATCAAGGCATGGTGTTGTATAACGGCGAGAAGATGTCGAAATCGCGCGGCAACGTCATCGGAATCGACGAGACGGCTGAAACCAATGGCGTCGATGCGATGCGTCTCTTTTTGCTGTACGTCACGCCGCCAGAAGATACGAGCGACTGGACGGATGAGGGCATCAGCGGGCGTGTGCGCTTTCTCAATCGCGTTTGGCGCGCATCGGAACCGCTTTTGGAGTCGGCGAAGCATATCTCTCCGCGTGATCTCCCCACCACGTCGACTCCGGAAGAGAAGGCATTGGTTCGGGCGGTGCACGTCGCTGCCAAGTCGACGTTCGATGAAGTCACGAGCCGACGGTTCCACTTCAATACGACGATTGCCAAACTCGACGAACTCGTCAACGCGCTGACGGTCGCGACGCAAAGAGCGCCACAATCGCCCGCGACGTTGTATGCAGTTCACGCACTCCCGCTCTTGCTTGCGCCGTACGCGCCGCATATCGCCGAGGAACTATGGTCGCGTCTCGGCCATGACACGTCTGTCCATACCGAGGCGGCGATATCCGCGGACGACCGGGCGTTAGCGTTGGACCACGTGACACTGGTCGTCCAAGTAAACGGTAAGATCCGTGCACGGATCGAGACACGCCCTGGTATCAGCGAAGCCGACGCGATGAAGCTCGCACTCGGCGATGCAAACGTCCAGGCTCAACTCGACGGCAAGCAGATCCGCAAGCAGATCTTCGTCGCCGATAAACTGCTCAATCTGGTGGTGGGGTGAGATGGTAGTACAAAACGCGGTAGCCACTCGTTCGACGCGGGTCTGCATCGTGGGCGGCGGCCCAGCGGGCGTTATGCTTGGATATCTCCTTGCGCGCGCAGGCAACGATGTTATCGTACTAGAGAAACATGCGGACTTTTTCCGCGATTTCCGCGGCGATACGGTTCATCCATCCACGATGCAAGTGCTATACGATCTCGGACTTCTCGACCGGTTTCTTGCACGAAAACATTCCGAAGTCCGCACACTGGGCGGGCAAGTCGGAAACGATCGGGTGACGATCGCGAACTTCAAACACGTCCCAGCTCGAACGAAATTCATTGCTTTGATGCCGCAGTGGGATTTTCTGAATTTCCTCACCGACGAAGGCAAGAACTATCGCGGCTTTCAAATGCTGATGCAGACTACCGCGACCGGAGTCATTGAAGACCACGGACGCGTCGCCGGCGTTCGAGCGCAATCGCCCGAAGGCGAAATCGAGATTCGCGCAGATGCGGTCGTCGCAACGGATGGGCGACATTCCACGATGCGCGAGTCGCTCGGCCTGCATCCCGATAGCCTCGGTGCACCGATGGACGTACTGTGGTTTCGCCTTACGCGCATTCCCACCGATAGCAATGCTGCGCTCGGATACGTGGGCGCCGGCGTCATTCTCGTCACGATCAATCGCGACGACTACTGGCAATGCGGATACGTGATCGCGAAGGGAACGCTCGATACGCTGCGCGCAAAGGGCCTCGATGCCTTTCGCGCAGAGTTGGTACGTCTGGTTCCATCGTTTGCCTCACGCGTGAGCGAAATCAGAACCTGGGACGACATCAAGTTGCTCGAGGTTGCGATCGACCGTTTGGAGCACTGGTCTCGCCCCGGCATGCTATTTATTGGCGATGCGGCACATGCGATGTCGCCGGTTGGCGGAGTCGGAATAAATCTTGCGATTCAAGACGCCGTCGCAACGGCGAATATCCTTGCACCCGCGCTGCGGACGCCGGGTCCCGTCGGCGACGACACGCTTGAAGCCGTACAAAAGCGGCGCGAATGGCCGACGAAGATGATGCAGCGCCTACAGATGCTGATTCAAAAGCGCATCATCGCGTCGGTATTGGCCACCAAGGAGCCACCGAAACATGCGCCACTGCCCGTGCGCATCCTTAGCGCAATCCCACTTTTGCAAAGCATTCCAGCGAGGATCGTCGGCATGGGATTCCGGCCGGAACACCCCGCAAAGATACTCGTCAATCCAGCGGCTGAGTGAATTTACGCCGGCACGTACAGCGTTTTGAAGTAGTCGTAGGTCGCGCGCATTCCATCGAGCAGTTTGGTTTTGGGGGCCCACTTCAACTCCCGCTCGGCGAGCGCCGGATCGAATTGGGCATCGCGCGCGTCTCCCGCACGCCGGGGTCCCGGTGTTACAGGCGCGTCGAAACCGCTGATCTCCACGAGCGCGCGATAGATGTCATTCACACTCGTCTTGATGTTCGTCCCAATAACATAGCACTGCCCCGAGCCGTTCTCGAGCGCCAAGAGGTTTGCGCTTGCAACGTCCTTTACAAAGACGTAGTCGCGCGTCTGCTCGCCATCCCAATCGATGCGGATGCCTTCATGCTTCAAAACCTTTCCGATGAAGATCGAGATGACGCCGGCTTCACCGTTGGGGTCTTGACGCGGACCATAGACATTCCCATAGCGAAGCGCCGTAAAATCCAGTCCCTTTTCTTCTTTATAGAAGCGTAAATAGTGTTCCGCAACCATCTTCGTTATGCCGTAGGGCGATGTCGGGCGCTGAGGCGTGGATTCCGTTATGGGAAAGCGCTCGGGTGTGCCGAACGTCGCGCCGCTCGAGGCGAAGATGACTTTCTTCACGCCCTGCTTTACCGATTGATCCAAGACGTTGATTAAGCCCATCACGTTCACGTCGGCATCGTACTTCGGATCGCGCGACGAGATCGCAACGGAATGTTGCGCAGCGTGATGGCTCACGACGTCGGGACGAAATTCATGAAAGATTCGCGCGATATTTTCGTCGCGGATGTCCATATGCACAAACGACGCGCGCTCGGGAACGTTGGCGCGCCGGCCGCCGCCGTGCTCCCAAAGTGAGTCGAGAACGAGGACGTCATGTCCGGCCGCGAGATAGGCGTCGACGATGTGGGAGCCGATGAATCCGGCCCCGCCGGTAACGATAATGCGCACGAAATCTATCCCTTTCGCTCTAGTGCTCGCCGGGCATTGTCACAGTGGTTCTACCCATGTCCGGGTATACGCTCACCTGGTTTGCGACGGCAGTTCTCCTCGGCGCTCTGCTCGTCGCCCCGCTTGCGCCGGACTGCCGCATCAGCGTCGTATGCGCCACGCTATCCGTGAGTGCTGCGTTCCTTCGCTTTGGGCCCCGGCACTTTCGTGCGGCCCTGGCGGTCGCCCTCGTGCTCTCTGCGGCGTATGCGTCGTTCCGCGCGCACATCGAACCACAAATTAACGAAACCCGCACGATGCGGTTCTCCGGTACGGTCCTCGATGAACGGTCGATGCAAAACGGGTTGCAGCAATACCAGGTGAAGCTGGATGCCTCATTCACGATAAGCGTCTCACTAAAAGACCGCATCGAACCAGGAAGCCGTGTCGTGATTCGAGGCCGGCTGGAACCCTTCGACGACGCCCGCAATCCCGGTGAACCCAGTCAACGCGATATCGAGCGCGAGAACGGTGTGGCTGCGCATATTGATTCCGCCACGCTGCTGAGCGTATCACCGCCCGCGCGCACTGCTGCTGTGCTTTCGCGGATGAAAGCGTGGGCGCTCGATCAATTGCGGCTGCGGCTCGGCGACCCACAGGCCGATATCGTCGCAGGAGAACTGTGGGGCGAGCGTGGTGCGCTTCCACCCGATCTACGCAACGAGTTTCAAGAAACGGGAACGGTCCACGTGCTTGTCACTGCCGGATTGCACGTGGGATTGATGGCAGCGTTCGTCGTGTGGCTGTGCGCGAAGGGCGGAGTGCCGCGCGCAGCGGGTGCGCTCATCGGTATCGCCGCCGTTTGGTGTTTCGCATCGTTTAGCGGTTTCCATATTCCCGCGATACGTGCTGCGGCGATGGCAACAACCGCACTCGCCGCTCGAGCTGTCGGCCGAAAAGCATTTTCGTGGAATACGCTCGGAGCTGCGGCGATAGTGGTTCTGGCCTTCGATCCGCTCGACGTCAGGACGGCCTCGTTTTGGTTGTCATTTTGTTGCGTCGGGAGCATCTTCGCCGTCGCACCGCTTATTCAACACCTGTTCGAACGCACAGCGCTGCCGCATACAATGCAAGAGGCGTTAGCCTTGACGATCGCGACGCAATTGGGAACGTGGCCCGTGACTGCCGCAGTCTTCCTCCAATTCGCTCCGTACGCGCTTCTAGCGAACATCGCCGTTGTTCCCTGTGTCCCGATCACGATGGTGCTCGGAGCCGCCCAATTGGTCGCGTCGTGCTGCGGCCCGCTCGCGCAGGCATTTGCCAATCTCAATAGTTGGATCTTGGCATGGACCATCGGCACGGTCCGCATTCTTGGAAGCGCGCCTGCCGCGACCATCGTCATGACCCCGGCGCCGATTTGGGCGATAGCCGTGTACGAAGCGTCGTTAATCGCCGGCGCTGCGGTAGCGCAACGGGGACGCATAGTGCTCGCTGCAGGCTTGTTGATCGTCGCAACGTCGTATGTACTGTGGCCGCCGCATCTGGATGGTCACCGCTTACGCATCACGGTCCTTGACGTGGGGCAAGCCGATGCCATCGTCATAGAGACGCCGGCGCACCATGCCATTCTCGTCGACTCGGGCGGCCGTCTCGAACGCGGACCACAAGGCGACAATTCACAAGCCGAACAAATCGGCGAACGCATCGTGGCGCCGTTTTTAATTCGTCAAGGAATCCACTATCTCGACGCAATCATCATTTCGCATCCGCACGGCGATCACGTCGGCGGATGCGCGCCAGTTTTACGCAAGATTCGCGTCGCGGAAATTGCAGACGGCGGACAAGTCTACGGCGGACATGCGTACCGCGATTGCCTCGATACAGCGAACGCGCAACATGTGCCCATAATTCATCCGCGTGCAGGCGACGTCTGGCGCATGAATGACGGCGTCGTGCTACACTTCATCGGTCCCTCGCTGCCATTCATTGGTGGCAAGAATGCCATCAATGATAATTCTGTGGCGTTTATCCTCGAATACAAACATTTCCGAATGGTGTTTACCGGCGATGCAGGCGCCGCAGCGGAACGTCGTTTTCTCGACGAGGGAATCAACCTTTCGGCGACGGTCTTGAAAGTTGGCCATCATGGTTCAGCGTACAGCTCAACACCCGATTTCATCGCCGCAGTCCATCCGCGCTACGCAATCGTCTCCGTTGGGCGCCACAATCTTTTCGGTCACCCCGCGCCATCGACAATCGACACACTGTCATGCCTCGAAGCCAAGATATTTCGCACCGATCTGAACGGCGCAACCACCGTTCTAACTGACGGAGCTAGAGAAAATCTGACTTCCTCGCTTGAATCACGAACGTTAGAGCAATAGGCCCTTCGCCCGAGCGCGAGTCGACAATGCGAGTAGAAGACTTTGTGAGATCACGTTGGCGCTGCGCGGCGGTACTTACGCGCGCCGGTGACGTATGGCACACACAAACGAGGGCGTTACGCTGAGTTTCATCGGTCCATCGTAGCCGTTCATCACTGAGAAGATCTATCGATCCGATGAGAACGCCGCAACTGTTGGTATCACCAACGGTCCGAGCGTCCGCGTGATCTCTAAAATCTGCGTTAGAGCGTTGCAGCAATGTTCAAGCTAGCCGCGTAAAGCCGTCGGTACTCCAACATTCACTACCCACGCCGTTATGCGCAAAGAACAGTCCGTGCGGATCGTACGCCTCTTTTATGCGCAGCAATCTCCTGTAATTTGCGCCCCAATATGCGCGTTTCCAATCCGCCTCGAAGTAGTCACTTTCCGAAAGATACGAGCCTCTGCCCGGGCTGAGAAGCCGGAGTGGGGCCGCCGCGGCTAGGATTGCCGCGGAGTCCGCGAGTGCAGACCCCGCGTAGGGATCGTACGGCGCGTTGCTACGATATTCAGGCTTGGAGCCGCCAGCAACAATTGCAAGAGCGAAAGACTCTACCACTTGTGGATTTGTAGCCGTTGAGAGAGCCGCTTTCCTTACCGCACGCGGCGCGCCCGCCAGGCCTTTATTGAAGTGCAGTGCGATTGTCCAATGCTGCGAACCCTGTTGCAACGCGTCGGCTAGACGATTGACAGCATCCGCTTTTAATAATGTCGAAGGCAACCATAGCGACGTGTATCCGTGCAGAAAAATCCCCACGTCTCCTTGATCGCCTTGCCACCATGCATGCGATTTAGGAGCACCCGGCCGACTATCTACAAACACCGAACCGGGCGAATATTTTTGCAAATAATCGACATCCCACCATGTCCTGGCTGGAAGCCCTTCGATAAAAAATGGATGTTCTATATGGACATCGCCATCTTCGAGCGTGGATGAAATAAACGCCTGCCAAGACCTTTCAACGTCATCTTTCGCAAGATCGGAAAACACCATGCTGATCTCCAAACGCCTTCGCGTATGGAATTTAACGCTCTCACCCCAATTCGGCCCGTAAAGCTTTGCCGCGTAAAATGCGAAAAATTTGCGAATGAGGCGCGCATGTGCCGCGTCGGTTGTCGCTCTCAATGTAACGGAAACATCACCAAATATTTCAGGAAGCTCATGCGTCGCGAGCGTCAGCTTTGATACCACGCCAAATGTTCCGCCACCACCACCCTTAAGCGCCCAAAACAGCTCTGGATCACGACGCTGATTTACGGTTCGCACGCGCCCATCAGCAGTGACGATTTCTGCCTCAAGCAGGCCCCCAGCGGCTAGACCAAACTGTTTGGAAAAACTCCCAAACCCGCCGCTTTGAACAAGCCCCGCAACGCCAACCGTGGCGCAGCCACCGCCTTGCACGTAGCGATTTCCCCGTGTAGTTACAACGTCGTAAACGTCCATCCAAAGGGCACCTGCTTCAACGGTGACCGCCGGTACCGGAACCGTGTTGCTGCAATCCAGCGGAATAAAAGCATCGCGCATGACGATGCGCTTCATCTTGTGCGTCCACACGAGCAGCGAGTCAGGGGCATTTGATGTTCCGAGGTAGCTATGGCCGCCACCCTTTACGACGAGCCTCAAATTGTTGTCGGCGGCAAAGGTGACTGCGTTCGCGATATCCGCTACCGTTTCGGCGGCAACTCCGTATACACTCGGAGAACTAGTCCACGCCCCGGCCCAGCCATTGATCTGCGTTTCCGAGATCTGGTCACCACGATAGAACGGGTTGTCTCGCAATCCCACAGGTTGCTCACGCTGCGCGGTTATTCGCACAAGCCGCCAGCCGACTTTGCGCCCGAGTTCCGACCATTGTTTCTTTGAAGGCCATCCCAGCTCTCCGGGCCGGGCCCTCCGCACGAGACGCTTAGCTGACGCGGCGATTGGAACGCCAGCAAAAAGCACGATGCCTTGCAAGACGGCGATGATTCGTAGGAAACCTCGCCGTCTTAGCTTTGGCGACGTTATCTGCTGCTTGCCAGATACCATCTCGCGAATTATTTCAGGTAGATAAGCGGATCAACCAGCTGCATGTCACTATCCAGTGAAGCCATGCTACGCAGCAGTGTCACATGCCCTGCCCCGACAAATACGACGATTCGCGCGGGCGTAAGGTGAATTGACCTTCTAATGTTTGCAAACATGTGCAGATTGCGCGCATACCAGTTCGACACCAAATCGGCACCCGCGTAGTCACTTACGGCGCCGATCTGGTTCACGAACATATACCAGCCAGCGTTGACGCTCAGATATTCTTCGGAGTTCAGATAGCGCAGAGACGGAAGCGTTCCGGCGACGGCCAGTCGATCCGCTTGAGAATAGGCGCTCTTCGTAAAGGCTTCGGCGTTGCGGTAGAATCTGTTCTTGAGCATTTCGCTTCGCTGACGCTTCAACCGCGTCATAATCGAACGGAAAACCGCCGGAGGTATCGATGCCGTAGATCTCGCTGGCACCAACCATTCCAGCAAGGCGAAAGCCATATTGGTAGATCTCATTAGGGCCAAGCGTGTACACACCGCTCCGATAGTCAGCGTAACGCTTCTTGAGGATCTCGCTACCATAGGGAGCTTCGACCATCACCACGTTCGGATGAAATGCGGCGATGCGATTCATCGCGTCGGCTATCTGCGCCTGCCGATCGGATGTAAGCGGATTAACCTTTGGGCTATTATGAAGGTCGTTAGCCGATATCAGATGATCGACCGCCACGATCATGATCGAGATCTTAGGCGTCGTCTGCCCGCTGGCCGTGCCGCTCCCTATACCCATCGCAATCGCTGCGAAAACGAGGGCGTTAAAACGTCGATGCACTCTTCTCCATCCCTTCAGGAGTGCCAAGGTTTGGGAATGCCTTCTCCGGCGTCCTTCCCGCGCTGCAGAGCAAAGGCCCTGACGACATGTTTCTGTCACTCCAATTTGGATATGGAAAAGTTCCGCGCTGAGACCAGGCGCAACATCGATCGCATCCGTGGTCGTGACATCAGGAGGGACACTGCTCTTCAGTGCGAGGCGCCACGCGGTCAACGCCGCCGTAGCGCAAATTGACTTGTGAGGCTCTGCCGTCGGCGCCGAAATCAAACGTTACCACCCTGATGATAGGGGCATGTAAAAGCGATCCCTGGCAAACGGAAGAAGGCCAGCGGTATAGCGGTCTTTGATTGAAGCTTCGAGCATGGTCCTGTTCACGGAGACACACAAAGTTTCACCAGACTACATCTGGTATTGGCCGAGTAGTGGCGCCTCTTGCACCGGGGGCAGCGCAATAAGGTCGCCTGAAAAGGCTAAATCGTACGGTAAACCTAGAGCAATACTCTGAATATCTTGGTAGAGCGTACGCATCGGCGTCTCGAGGTTGTCGAGAACGATCGTAACCACGGACGATATATTGCGATGGTGCTTAGGATCCGGGCGCCTCGCCCGTGTGACGATACCGAAGTTGACCCGCATTTTCGTCGACCATCCAGCCGTCGCCATAGCCGTCTATGGCATGAAAGATTTCGCTGCGTTCCGCGTCAGAAACCAGCGCCGGTTGTGCGCCTTGCATAATACGGGCCCATTTCAAAAGGTCGCCTGCAGTGCTGAAGAGTCCGCCGTCTCCATGTGGCGGCGTGAGCGAAAGCTGTGGAACCGGTGTTCCCCAACAACCTCTATACGAAAGCCCGGCAGCTTTTGAGCCCACGTTGTGCTGACGTTATATCCCGTTGCTAGGAGCGGTGCTTTATCGGCACCGAGCACGCCGGATGACATCATCCCCGCGGGTGTGAAGATCGTTTTCCGAAGGTACGAAGCATATGATATCCGTGCAGCCTTCTCAATGATAAATCCAAGCGCGATGTATCCGGTACTGCTGTATGAATATTTCGTTCCCGGGAGTGGCGCCGAGGATTCTCTCTCCAGAATTCGCTTTGAACTCTGCGGAGCCGTCATAAATTGAAAATATGCCCGGCGACTCCATTTCAAGTGAATTCTCATAGCCTGGCACGCCGGAACGATTATTCAACGCCTCCTGGATCGTAACGGGAACTCCAGCCAGGCGGGCACTTCCTTAGGTACTTGCAGATTGAATCGTCAAGTCGGAGAGCATGTTGGTCCCTCAATTTGAGAATGGCCATCGCGGTGAACATCATTGATAGCGACGCAATTTCAAATTGCGTATCGACATCGTTCCTGACTCGGTTTGCAACGTTCGCATAACCGAACGCGGAATGGAATACGTTCGGCCCGCGCGCCACGAGGACCACACCGTTGAACCGACCTAGCCGGTACATCTCGGCGCTGTATCGAGCGGCATTTTGAGCGATCGCGTGCCAACTTTGTGGACTCTCGGTTTGCCCGACTGCAGTTCGAGGAGAGGCGCAAGTAGCGCCACGATTTGGCGAACCTGCATTCCGTGGGATACACCTCATGCCCACAGGTTAACCTCTCGGGCAACGGCATTGCGCGGCCCGGGAAGTGACAAGAATGCGACGTCCGGAGCTCATCGCCGGAATGCTCAGGGGGATCGGAAACATCAGCGCAGGACCTAGGGAGGAAATGTTACCTAAGAGATTCGCTACAAAGTTAGCGGCTGCGCTGCTGCTCACTTGCGGTGGAGGGTCGGCCGCTGTGGCCGATGCCTCAACGCCTTCCACCCCAAGCCAGGATCGAAGCGAGCCGTTATCCGATCAGCATTGTCAAAGGCCGCTTAGATGGGAAGGGTGCCCAGGTCTTGCGCCTGAGCACCCAGGACGCGCAGTACGTCCTTCTCGGTGAAGAACACGGCACCGTCGAAATCGCACGTTTCGCCGATGCGCTCTTCGGTTCGCTAGTGCACTACGGATTTCGGACAGCCGTCGTTGAGACGGGACCGCTTCTCACCACCCAGTTGCAGTCGTGGATTTCTCGGCCCGACGGCACGCAGCGATTTACCCAATTCGAAGAAAAGTATCCCGGGACGACGGCGTTTTACAGTTGGCGTGATGAGTACGCATTTCTTCGCAACGCGTATCTGTCGACGAAAAATAAATTGCGCGTTTGGGGCATAGACCAAAGCTCATGGGATCGTCGTAGTTTCTTCTTGAGTCCATACTTCTTACAAAACCTCAGTCAAGGTCTCGCTCACTAGTTGAGGGCCTGCTTGCGGAGAATCGCGTAGCCGACGCAGCTGCGTACACAAATGGAAATCCTGGCGAAACCTTCATGATGACCGAGCCTCGGGACAAGCTCCTTGCCCTTCGATGAGCACTAATCTGAAGGTGACAAGCGTGCTCTACCCTATGTCGACGGGCTTATTGCGTCGCGAGATATCTACGTTAATTGCTGTAACGCGCTCGCAAACCAGTCGAATCGAGATCGAGCCACGCTGATGAAACGGAATCTCGCGGAAGATTTGCGTTCGGCTGGTAACATGAAACCCAAACTTTTTTTTAAGTTTGGCGAAGGCGTCTATCGTGGGTTCAACGTGATCCGGAATAACGACATAGGAAGACTAGTCGCAGAGATCGCGAGCGCGACAGGCACCTCAGATATACACATTCTGGCTTTGGGAATCGGGGGCGGACACGGTGTTTGCAGGGATGGGCCACTGGAAACGCGCGCCCTATTCTCTCAGCGATGACGCGCACGCGCGGTTCCGATATCTCGCACCTTTTGTCGGCTGCACTGCCAACGGGATGGACGCTATACGATCTACGTCCTTTCCGAAGCCACTTTGACCAAATGAACATCGTGGACAAAGACTACGAACGCCTCGTTTTCGGGTACGACTTCTTGTTGCTCATTCCACAGACGACAGCCGATGATCCGATTGATGAACATGTTTTTTAGCAGAACTGCAGCAGTTGCCCGTACTATTGGCGTTCGCACCGCCTTCAAATGCTATGGCCGCCGCAATAGCCAGTGCTTCAGCCGATAGCGATTTTGCGGCGGGCGACTACGCAGCCGCTGCAGCGGGATTATCAAAAACTGATTGACCAGGGAGTAGATCTTCCGCACTCATGGTTTGAACTCGGCGCATCGTATCAGCATCTCAAGCGATACTCGACGACGCCGTCGCTGCTTACAACCACGCCCTAAAGCTAAATTTTGCTCCAGTTAATGTTTACTACCAACTCGCTCGCATTGCCTCACTTCGAGGCGTGCTCCAGACACTGCAGCTACATACTTGGATAAAATGTTCGCCGCGGGATTCATGCCGACACAAGCCGTTACGGGGGAGCCCGACTTCGCTGCGGTCCTGGGCGACCCACGGGTAGCGTCGCTGCTAGACGAACAAAAGCGCGCGGCGGAGCCTTGTGTGTTCAAAAATGAATTTCGCTCTATGGATTTCTGGATCGGTGATTGGACGGTCGAAACCGCTGCCGGCCAACCTCCGCGGGAGCTAGTCATGTCGAACTTATTATGGACAAATGCATCCTTTTTGAGAATTGGACTGGCACATACGGTCTACTCGGAAAGAGTTTCTCGCACTTTGATCCGTCTCTCAAAGCGCGTGGGTTCAATACTACATTAATTCCCAATCAGTCGGAACAATGTGGAAAGGGGGTCCGAGCGGTGGATCTATGATTTTCCTGGCCCCCGGCACGACCGGAAAAATGCGCATGACAATTACGCTTCTCAAGGACGGCCGCGTACGACAGGTGTTCGAGAATTCGTCGGACGGCTCAAATTGGATCACCTCGGGCGACCTATTTTTCTTCTCGCAAAAAGCCCTAGAATAGACAGATCATTATGACGAGGTCCGAAACGACCGCCATCAAGCGAATCCGCGAAACTCTAAAGCCTTGCGATCCAGGACCGGTGATTACATCACTGACGACGCTGCGGACGCATTCGTGGCCCGCATTCGCCGTTGCTTGACGGTTCCGTCGAGAGTGCCCTTTTCGAATTGCTCGACGTTCAGCGACTTCTTTACAAAGAGGCCGCGGCGAAGCTGAGCTTTCGACGCGGCACCTCATGAGATATCGCAAAACGATGCTTGCGACGGTCCTTGCACAATTGGGCTCGACCCCGGCTGCAATACCAGCACGCTCTGCGCAGCGATCTCTGGAACTCGGATATATTTTGCTGAAGCACGGGCGCCTACAGGATGCCTTATCAACGGTGCGCGCAATTCTAGACGAGCCCCTCGAACGCACGATGTGGTCGACGCCTTGGCGATGAAGGCGAAAATCTTGGCTGGCTTCGGATCGTTTGATGGGGCGGAAGATGCGTTGGAACAAGCCGAAAGGTTCATCGCGCGCGACTCGGTAGACGAATCGAACTCGTTTGATCGGATGATCGCCATGGCCCGTTCTGCAATCGCCTACCGAAAGGGGCACTACGCAACGTCAATTACGATTGCAGAAACCGCACTTGCGGGCCGCGGCGTTAGTCCGATTGCCTCCGATTCCAGGGAGGCAAAATCCTTGGCGCGTGATCTCATGTTTTTGGCAATGCAGCACGAAGAAAACAGCTCGGCTGGACAACAGATGCCTCGCCCTATTAGATGAAGCCGAATACTTGTTGCGTTTTTTAAACACTGGAGCATCGGCGGAATTGACGATGATCAGTGCACAGCGCGCATGGGCGAAGGCATCAATCCCAACAGAGATCGCGGGCGCAATCGCGGCAGCCAGAAGGAGCGTTTTGCGCCACCGAATCAGCGGGCCTTGTGTACGAATTGGTTTGGGCGAACCTCGCGATCGCTGTGCTACGCCGAAGTCATCGGGAGACCGCAAGACAGCCCTACGGATATGCAGCAGCCGCCCTTTCGATTGGACGCCGTTTCCTTGCCCAGGACGAGCTGTTACGGGTCCTACTTCTTTGTTCGCGAGTGATGAATGCCGCCGGGCGCCGCGTCGATGCCCATAAGCTACTGCTCGAAGCCGAGCCAATAGCGATGAATCATCCCTCGTTTAGAGCGATTTTACCCGGAGCAAAAGCCAGAGTCTGCTTCTCGCTCAGGGACAGTTCATCGAAACCATCGCCATTGCAAATGAAGGGCTTGACATCTTACAGCAGCATGAACGAATCACACTACGTCGGTGTACCACTATTATCACGCGGCATTGCGCGTTCTCGAGCGAACCTGCCCGGTGCTCGTGAAGATCTGGCGAGTGCGATCGATTATCTAAAAGTGGGTGGGACTGCCAATCAGCTTCTAACTGCGCTGGAAGAGTCATACAATATCACCGGGGATTCCGCCGTGATGAAACAGGCCCGCAATCTGCGTTCACTCATTGTTTCGTCCCAGGCGTCGTAGCGATCACTATGTTCGTCTCAATATGAAAGCCGCTCCTCTGTTGCTTGGTGTTCCTCGCGTCCATGGTTCTCATGGACAACCGCCCTGCCGTAGCAGATGAAAGCGCGATGGTCGCGCAAATGCTTCAGCTCTTGAGAACCCATCCGTTGGTAGGCCTCGCCGAGCCACACCAGAGCGTACCATTCCACGCTTTTTTACATGCACTCATCCATTCGCATGATTCCCCGATGTCGGTATCGACCGTCGTCGTCGAGTTCGGCAATGCCGGTACCAGCCACTTGTCGATGCATATCTCGCCGGAGAAAACGTCCCGCTGGCGCGGCTCGAGCATGCTTGGCGCGATACCACCCAACTTCTCGTGTGGGACGCACCGATGTACTGAGAGTTTTTTCAAGCGGTCCGCAGCGTAAAGACAAACTTCCGCCAGGAAAAAAGATTCGCGTCCTCCTCGGCGATCCGCCAATCAACTGGGCTGCAGTGCGTAAGCCATCCGATCTTCCGCCGAGCTACGGCTTTCGAGATTCGTACTACGCGGATGTCGTCGAGCGCGAGGTCTTGCGAAAGCACGGGCGCGCACTCTTGATTATGGGTGGCGCACTACATTTCGTCGATCCGTCGCAGCCCTTCGTCGTAACTCAATCGGCGTAAACGGGAATCGTGAACGCGATCTTCGCGCCTCCGTTCTCGACATTCTCTGCATAAATGGCTCCGCCGTGCGCTTCAACAAGATTCTTCACAATCGCCAATCCTAGGCCGGTTCCTCCGGCTTCGCGCGAGCTTCCGCCGTCGGTTCGAAAGAAGCGCTCAAAAATGTCTTGCAAATGCGCCTGCGGTACACTGGGGCCATTGTCGGTTACGGTAAAGAGCACAGCGTTTTCCGCATGCTTAGCCGCGAGGGCAACACGCCCGCCCTCCGGCGCGTGACGGATCGCATTGGCGACGACATTGAGTACAACTTGCCGCAGTGCCGGTACGTCGGCGGCGATCATCAAGTTCGAGGGCTCACAATCGATGCTCACCACGATCCTTTTCGTTGCGGCCAGCCCGGTGATCTTAAGCGAGAGTGCATTTAGAAATTCAAACAGCGCGACCGGCTCGACATCCAAACACAGATCACTGCTTTCTACGAGCGCGATCTGCTGCAAGTCGCCAACCAGATGGGCGAGATTCGCCGTCTCTTCGCGCAAAGAACCAATGCGCGACAGTGATGGCTCGATTAGACCTGCTTCCATTGCTTCAAGTTGCCCGTGAAGGTACGTCAAAGGCGTTCGCAACTCATGAGCGATATCGTTCATAAGATTTTTTCGATATTGCTCCATTTGTTCCAAGCGCTGCGCCATCGCATTGAACGACTTGGCGACCTCACCAATTTCACGCACGTCGTGCAAAGGCACGCGCATCGAAAGATCACCTGCCGCCATGCTGGCCGCGGCTTTTCTAAAGCTCATAAGCGGTTTCACGAGATAAGCGGCGAGACTTGCGCTCACGAACACGGAGGCTACGAGAGCGGCAAGCGAGGCGGCGAGAAGCAGCTGTTCCAAAGCCCGCAACGTTTCGGCAACCGTCAAGTCCCGCACGGCCTTTTCGGTTGGAACAAAAAGCAGATCCGCGACGGGCGTTTGATCCTTTCGATTCAAGTGAATGACCGGTACGAGATGCATCGCGATGCTACCACGGTGACCCGTTTCCCCTAGCGACGCGTAAAATGAATAGGCGTGACCGTCCTTGCGAAGGCTCGTTCCCGAAAAAGCTGGATCCGTTGATGCGAGTACCTTACCGGCTTCCGATACGAGCACCATATTCCAGTCGACGCTGCGCCGCAGTGATGCAGATGCTGGCGTACCGCTCAAACGAATGTTCTTCTCCACGGCTACGGCAGCGGCCGTCATGGCGGACGTAGGCGGCGGGTTGGGCGCAAACGTCGCGTGAGAGTCCACTCGATGCAGCGCGCGATCCGAACCGAGGTTGGAAAACGCCACGATCGTTCCGGCTACGCAGATCGCAACGACCAGCATGGCAATAAAGAACTGCGTGCGCAGCGTCATTCGGCTTCCGGATTCAAGCTGTATCCAAACCCAAACGCCGTACGGAGAATAACACCGGCATTCGCGCCACTCAATTTTTTCCGAACGCTCGCAACATGCGCGTCGATCGTCCTATCAAGCCCCTCATAGTCACTACCAAGAACTCGATGAATCAATTCCCCACGCGAGATTGCGAGCCCAGCCGACTCCGCGAGGCATGCGACGAGTCGAAATTGGGTCGGCGTCAGTTCGATACTTCGATCGTCCGCACTTACGCACTGATGTTGTCGATCGATGGTCAAGTTCCCGACTGTGTATCGCGCCTCCGCGGAACGCGGAGACCGCTTTGAGCGTCGCAGCACCGCGCGAATTCTCGCAACGACCTCGCGCTGACTGTATGGCTTCATGATGTAATCGTCGCCGCCACCATCAAGTCCACGCAGTCGGTCTGATTCGAACGTTCTTGCGGTGAGAAACAGAACGGCGGCTTGCGAAAACTCGCGCAGCCTCCTACACACTTCAAACCCGCTCATCGTGGGCAGCATCACATCAAGAAGCACGACGTCAGGGTTTTCGCTTTGCGCAATGTCCAAAGCGGAATCGCCGTCGTACGCGACGAGAGCGTCAAACCCATTCGCTTCCGCGAAGAGTTTCAGATTCGAGACGACCCTCTCGTCATCGTCGACGATCAGTACACGCGTGCGCTTCATCTGCCGATGATAGGCGCATTCGCGGCGGCAGTAAATAGCTCTTCACACCATTTTCACAACGAAATGATAGTCTTTCCCTAAAGAATGGGAGAAAACGACATGCGTGGGGTGATTCTTTCCGTCGCCATATTCTTGGCATCCGCAACATGCGCAAACGCGAGCGAAGTGATTCGATTTGCCAGCGGCAACGCCCAGTTGGTTGGCACATTTTATCCCGGAGCGGGTGTAGGAACGCACCCTGCAATAGTCATCCTTCAGGGAAATGGAGCCGTTCCCCGTGAGAACCGGTTTTCAAAGGAACTTGAGCAACAATTTGCCGCGGCCGGCTACGGCGTGTTTGTTTTCGACAAGCGTGGCGTCGGCGATTCGGGGGGGACATTCAGCGCGTACACTTCGGTGGAGCACCTTGCTGACGATGGCCTCGCCGCGATCCATGCGCTCATCGGTAGACCGGATGTCTTGACTGGCGCAATTGGAATTTACGGTCACAGCCAGGGAGGCTATGTAGCTCTTGAAATGGCGGCTCGCTCCCGCGATGTCGCGTTTGTAATCAGCGTTTCGGGCCCGGGCGTGACAGTGAACGAGCAGAACATCTTCACTATGGAAGCCGAGCTTCGCCGCAAGGGTTTTTCTCAACCAGACATAGCCGAGGTCTACGACTACCAGCGCGTGCTTTGGACGTACTATGGCACCGGCTTGGGAAAACGCGCTGCGCAGGGATTGACAGATCAACTCATTTCGAGACCGTGGTTTCAAAAGCTTGGCTTCAGCGCGATCGTGCCAGACGCGGCGAGCATACCAACGAACTTACATTACGAAACGCTGGCTGGTACCTACGACCCCGCTTTGAGAGCCGCAAAAATAACGGTCCCGGTGCTGAGTATCTTTGGAGCAAAGGATGCAGTTGTACCAGTCGCTCAAAGCGTCCGTAGTCTCATGCTTGCATACGCAGCGGGAAACAACGAGAACGCATCGTTCATTGTGTATCCCAATGCCGGTCACGGTATCGAGCCGGTAGCAGAAACCTATGAGTGCCACGAATGCAACGACATGAGTAAGCCGTGGACGACCGTGCCAGAGTTCTTCCCGGACATGATCGCGTGGCTAAAAGGGCTCCCGCCTCGCCGCTAAGGCGAGGTCCACCGCAGGCGGTGTGTGAGTAAAGGCCTTTATGAGACCATGTCGGCGGTTGCGCTCCCGTGTTACGCAAATTGCACGTCGCCGAAATTGCCGATAGTGGACAGACGTATGGCGGACATGCGTATCACGACTGCTTGGATACTGCATCGGCAGATCACGTGCCGATCGTCCATCCGCGCGCGGACGACACATGGCATACAGACGATGGCGTCGTGCTGACGTTCATCGGTCCTTCCTTGCCGTTCATCGGCGGGAAGAACGCGATCAACGACAACTCCATTGCTTTCGTTTTGCAGTATCATCAATTCCGGATGCTGTTTACCGGCGACGCCGGCGTTTCCGCAGAGCGGCGATTTCTATCCGACGGTATCGACCTTCACGCGGACATCCTAAAAGTGGGTCATCACGGTTCAGCCTATAGCTCGTCGCCGAACTTCATCGCCGCGGTACATCCGAACTACGCGGCTATCTCCGTCGCCCGTCACAACATGTTCGGCCACCCCGCACCATCTACGATAGACACGTTGCAGCGATTTGGCACCTGCGTGTACCGAACGGACGAGGACGCAGCGATCGCTATCGCTACAGATGGATCCCATATCGATGTAGCGCCATCGATCGCGACTAAAAACGCATGTGTTCGAAATTCGATCTAGAGATGCTCCGCATCCGGGAGTGCATCGGACATGGGAAGACCCCGCCCTCAGAATTCTCCACGTATTTTTGGGATACCCTTCAGGCTACACGTCACCTCAAAAATCGAAACGCTAGAACGGTCCGGAGTTACCGTCTATCGCACCGGACGAAAACGGAGCACTTACCGCTGCCACGGACGGTTCGGAAGCGCGCTACTGTTTGCGGCCGGAGATTACCGCCGCCATTTTGCGAAAGAGCATCCTCGGCTTGCGAGGTGCTCTGTTGAACGTGCGCTACGGTCGTGTAAATCCTTGCCATTGGGTTGTTGGCTAGCTGTGTTCCAGCCTGACTAACCATCGGGTCCTGATCAACTGTGGGGGATTGATCGCGTGACCATTTCGACCGCGCTCTGCCCCCGACGTGATGTCCTGGAAGCTGACATCTTGGTCATTGTGGCTGACCTGCGTTTTCGAACCTGGATGGTGTTTTTACTCCAGCGCGCCGCGACCTCACGCGGGGTTTTGTTGCCCAACGATCGAGTGCGGGGGAATGTCATTCGTCAGTCGCCACAACGGGTTCGGCCACCCCGCACCTACGATTAAGGTGTTGCAGCTATGCGGCGCAGAAGTGCATCGAGCCGACGAAGACGCTGCCGTCAGCGTGGTTTGCGACGGCAGCATCTTTGCGGCATCTCTATTGCACTTGGACCGGATGAAACGTCTTTGAATCCACCATGTATTTTGTAGGCGATCCCGACGCGTTAAGCGGAAGCACCCAGATCCAGAACGCGCGCCCAATACGCTCATTTACAAGGATCTCGCAGGTAAAGTCTCGCTCCCTCCGAGCTCCTGTGCCACACACATTCGTTGCAAGAACCGCGCCGATTGCGCGTACACCATCCGCCGACACCGCGATCTCCGTGATCCGACGACTCTTTTGGTGCGCAAAATCGGGTTTTCCGTCGACGATCGGTAAGGCGTCAAACATCGTTGCCGTGACACGCATATACGGCATGTGCGATTGAGCCCTCGCGATTTCGCCCAGGTCGGCACGATCGATAAGGACACTTCGCCCCTCTGATGGAGCAATTGCCTCAGCCGCATCCGCGAGCCGATCTTGGTCTCCCAATACGGTGATGCGATAGAGCAGCGGTAACGTTTGCACGAGGCTCTCAGCAGGTGTAACTCCAGACATCGCGGCTCTCGTTTCCGCCTGTTGCCACGCACCGGGAACGATAACGGTCTCTTTCCCAACGGTCCACTGGGTCACGAGCCCAGATTGAACGCCCTCTCCATTTGGAAGCGTTGGAGCCTCACCATGGTTCACCGTGGCTGAATCGACTAAGAGAAATTGCGCTCGGGCATCCGTGTTCGCATTTCGATACATGACCTCGATGAAGTTCGGGTGATACGCCGGCGAGAAAAAGAGATTGGTCATATGCATGCCCTTCGCAATGCCGACCGGCAGCACGACCGGAAACGTTGCATCGCTTACAGCGCGACGCACGTCGTCTACATTAGGGTTGTGCATCATTGTGAACGAATGCATCGCAACAGACGCCGTATTTCCCGAGAGCCAGACGCGCACGCCACCCAGCATCGCCGTCGCAAAGACCGTACCCGAACCGAGAAGGGTTATCGCTGCGAGCGCGCAGGCCACCAGCATGCGTGATCGATGTCGCGCACGCGCATCGCTAAGATGCGTGCGAATGGAGTCAGCCGGAAGTTCCGGAACCGGAATTGATGTTTGCAAGAGCTTTCCTTCTTCAGCAAAATTAGACGGCATAGTTCATCACCTTGAAATCCGTGAGGGGCTCAAAATTATAGTCGCCGAGCAGTACGCGCAATCGATCGCGCGCCCTCGATAACCGCATGCGCACCGCGCCATGCGAAAGACGCAGCGCGGATGCAATCTCTTCGCCGGTGAGATCCTGGAAGTAAAAGAGCACCGTGACTTCGCGCAACTCCGCGGAGAGTTCGCCGAGTGCTCGCCAGACGTCAAGCGCGATGGCACCGTCGCCTGCAGTACCTTGGTCTCGCTGCTCGGCCACGTGATCGGCGCGACGACGGACGCGCGCGGATTCATGCATGACGATGCGGTAGAGCCACGCATCGAACGCGTCAGCGCGACGCAGGCCGCGCAGCTTGCGATACACCGTAACGCAGGTTTCCTGAGCCGCGTCCTCCGCCAGGCCGCGGTCGCCGGTGACCATCATCGCAAGCCGAAAGCATCCGGGCCAGATGGCGGCAATCAGCTCATCAACGGCCGATTCGTCACCAGAAAGTGCCGAAGCGATTGCATCCGGGGGCACCCAGCGTCCCATAGGTCTCCTTCTCGTAGATCGTTCTCTTCTACCAAAGAGGGAGCAGGGACTCGAAATGTCACACCGTCCATGAAAATACTTGGATTTTTCGTAGTGTGAGTACGGGACTTTATGCGACCATGTCGGCGGTTGCGCTCCCGTGTTACGCAAGATTCGCGTCGCAGCGATCGCCGATAGCGGACAAACCTACGGCGGCCATGCGTATCAGGATTGTCTCAACACCGCAGCGGCGGGGCATGTGACCGTTGTTCAACCGCGCGCCGGAATGGTTTGGCGCACCGATGACGGCCTAACGCTCACATTCATTGGTCCGTCGCTTCCGTTCATCGAAGGGAAGAACGCGATCAACGACAATTCTGTTGCGTTCATCCTTCAATATCGCGGCTTTCGCATGCTATTTACCGGTGACGCTGGCGTTGCTGCGGAACGACTCTTCCTCGACGAGGGCATTGATCTTCATGCCGAAGTCCTTAAGGTCGGGCATCACGGCTCAGCGTATAGCTCTTCGCCGGAATTCGTCGCGGCGGTACATCCGCGCTACGCCATCATCTCCGTCGGACGTCACAATCTCTTTGGCCATCCCGCTTCGTCGACGGTGGAAACCCTGCGAGAATCTGGCGCAATCGTCTATCGTACGGACGGTCAAGGAGCAACGACGATCCTAAGCGATGGGCGTCTTGCCAGCGTCGATTACTGCTTGTATCGCAAGTAGTTGAGGAATAGACATTGTAACTCGACACACAGGTCGTCATCGGGAATCGGTAACATCGTATGCCACAAGGAGAAAGCTTCGAGCGCACGAGTTTCGACAACATTTGCGAGCGTAAGTAGAGCAAACGTAACCGCGCGTTCGGGGTCTGGCCGAGCAATTTCATCTGGGAATTGCTCGACAATGGTGTCGACGATCATCCCAATGTTACCGGCCACGGTGCAACACAAGTGGGTCTCGTGACCCTGGTTCACAACCGATTTGGATCTGCAGCTTACTTCGGTGCACTCGCAACGGCTACAGCGGTCGGATCACTCATAGGCCTTGCACTAGCCGGAATATCGAAATCCCGCAGCATGATTCTGGAAATTCTCGGCGGTGCGATGCTGCTTGGCCTATGCCTTGCGTCACTTGCGCTAAGTTTACCGATAGCATTCGTCTTCGCAGCGCTTGTTGCGAGCGGCGCAATTGCCGGATACTTGAACGTCCACATTCTTTCTAAATTACAAACGAGCGTGCCCTCGGAGATGCGCGGTCGTGTCATGAGCCTCGTCACGCTTTCATCGATCGCCGTTACACCGATCTCGCTACTTCTCAGCGGTCTGATTGCACAGATCCACGTGGAGATGCTCTTCGTAATCGCGGGAGGCGCCCTCATCGCCGTTTCCGGCATCGGCGCACCTCTGATGTGGCGCCGCGACGAAGCACGGCCCTTAGTGCAATAGAGCGGGGCGCCTCCGTTACGGAGACGCCCCGTGCGCTTCGATGTTACATGTCAGCTCGATAACCTAACCCGAACATATCACATCGTTAAGTGCCATCGCAACACCGCTCACGACGTCGCGACTGGAGCGCGCGGGAATCGAACCCGGAGCCGTTCAGGTTATCGAGCTGACGGTCGACACCATCGAAACGCCCCAGCGTGGCTCAATCCCTCGATTTGCGCTTCCGCAAAGGGCGTCTGGTTATGTGATAGGACCTTATGAGACCATGTTGGTGGTTGTCGGCCTGTTCTCGACCAGGATATCGATTTACGTGCCGACATTCTGAAAGTCGCCCATCACGGTTTGGCGTACAGCTCGTCCCCGGAATTCATCGCGGCCGTTCATCCACGCTACGCAATCATCTCCGTCGGCGACGATTCAACGGCTTCTCGCGTCGGGCATCGTTGTTTTTAGAACCGACGACAATGGTGCCGTCAACGTCACTACAGCAGGCGTCGCGAAGACTGCGGTAAGCGCGACCGCGATGCTACGTCCAAAGAAAGGCGACCGTTGGATGGGTTTGGCGTCGAACGACGGCACCTTGCAGAGGTCGCCGCGTACCGGGGTCCCGTTTGCATCGTGACCATGCCAGATAGGCCGTTAACACGATTAACGATCCGGGGCGCCGTGCTCGGAACGCCGGCGGCCCAGGCAGGTATTAAAACTGTTCGCATACAGATATACGATCCCATTAATGAAGATCGCGACATACAACGTGAACGGAGTGAATGGACGTTTGCGCGTCCTACTCGAGTGGCTCGCCGACGCAAAACCGGACGTTGTGTGCCTGCAAGAATTGAAGGCACCGCAAGAAAAGTTTCCCGCGGACGCTATACGCGATGCTGGCTACGGGGCGATTTGGCTAGGGCAGAAAAGCTGGAACGGCGTCGCGATCCTGGCGCGCGGCGAAACGCCACACGAAACCCAGCGCGGCTTGCCAGGTGAGCCCGATCCAGGGCACTCGCGCTACATCGAGGCTTCGATAAAAGGCATCACAATTGGCTGCCTTTACTTGCCGAACGGCAATCCCGCTCCGGGCGTGAAGTTCGACTACAAACTCGCCTGGTTCAATGCGCTGACGACCTATGCCGCGAGCCTTTTAGCGCGCGACGTGCCAGTAGTCCTCGCTGGGGATTATAACGTCATGCCGACAGATCTGGATGTCTACAAGCCGGAGAGTTGGCGCGACGACGCGCTCTTTCGTCCCGAAGTTCGCGATGCGTTTCATCGACTTACCGCGCAGGGCTGGACGGACGCGTTGCGGTCGCTTCACCCGAACGAGCGGATATACACGTTCTGGGACTACTTCCGTAATTCGTTCGGCCGTGACGCTGGCCTTCGCATCGACCATCTGCTGCTGAGTCCTGGAGTTGAGAAGCGCCTCATTGCAGCGGGCGTTGACCGCGACGTACGGGCCAAGGAAAAAACCAGTGACCATGCACCAGCGTGGATTGAATTGGCGAATGCAGACGAACAGGTTCCAACGACCGTTCATCAGGCGTCTCTTGCTTCGCTGAACCATGCGCTGAACGCGAATAACGATACCTAGCCTATGCCATTCATATACCCGATCGTGTTAGCTACGTAGTCCTGAGGGATCGTCGCGCTGGACGCATTTGACTGCTTCACTGCTGCGATAATCAGAGACGGCGTGATAGCTTGATCCGGACCAATCGACTGACGTAGCGAGATCATCGCGTTCGTAAAGTTCTGCACGTATCCGAACTCGGCTTGACCTAAGGCCAACTGTTTTGCCACCTCTGGCGACGCCGTAGCTACGCCATTTTCTTTCAGGTCTTGTTGGACCTGAGCGAGCGCAGCCGAATAATCCTCGGCATTGATGGGGACTCCCGACTGGTACAATTGAGTCATCTGAAGGCCTTGAGGCGTCATCTGGAACTGCGCACCAGTCGCTGCCGTAATAAGCGCCTGGTCTGCCGGGCGTAGCGCATTCGCCGATGGGCAGAGCATGGTCCACGAGATTGTTTCACTACCGACGCTTCCGGCGTTTTGTTGTTGACGCAGGACCTGTTGGGCCGTCAAATTCGACATCGCTTGGGTGGTGCTAATCATTGTTGCTCCTCACTCATGAATCTTCCACGAAACGAAAAGGAGCGCCATGATGCATCTCTCGCCGGACGAGGCGTCCAAGAATGTATCGGAGCCTTCTTGGCCCGCACTCCTATAAGCTAAGAATCGGCCTTACACTTGAACGTTTTAATTGAACCAACAGAATTGATACTTTTATTTCCTTCCGTGGCTGAGCGCGCAATATTATCCAAAGGGCCGCCCTTGAGTATCTAAGCGAAGACGGCAATTTCGTCCAAAGGGAGTTGCGCGATCAAACAGGATTGAATTTGCGGTATGACTTACCTTAGCTACGCTCTTAGCGCCATCGCCGTTCTCTTCTGCATGTTCGATGGCGTGTCCAAATTATTCAAGTCTAAGCCTGTCGTCGAAGCCACCGTGCAACTCGGCTACGCCGAATCGGCAATACGTCCAATCGGTCTGACGCTCCTCGCATGCACAGTCCTCTATGTGTTTCCGGCGACGTCCGCATTTGGGGCAATTCTGCTAACGGGTTATTTCGGAGGAGCAGTTGCGAGCAATATCAGGGTCCAGGCTGCGGCATTCAATTGCATCTTTCCCAGTATTTTTGCAATCTTCGTCTGGTCGGGACTGGCACTCCGAGATCCAAACATCTATGCTGCCCTCTTTCACCCTTGGGCGCGTACCTAGACCAAATTAACGCGCAATCTATGGATTGGCGCGATTGCGGAAATTCGTGGGTGTGATCCCTGTCTGCTTCGAAAACCAGCGCGTGAAATAAAAGCGATCATGGATAGCCACTTGAGACGCTACCTCGCCGATCGTCAAGTGACTCGTGCTCAAGAGTCTCCTTGCGCGATCAAGCCGAATGCGGCTCAGGTATCTAAGTGGTGTCGTCCCCGTTGCCCGCTTAAACTGTCGAATACAACTAAAGGGCGAGAGCCCGGCACAGGCCGCGATGGCTGCTAGCGAAAGATTCTCAAATGCGTGTTGTTCAATGAAGCGCTTGATGCGCTCGGCTCGAACGTTCGGCTTCCGCGAACAGCAATCGCCCAGAGATGCCTGCGACACTCGATTGAAGATTTCAAACATGAACGAATCAAAGTCATCGTCTGATTGGATCGAGACTGCCATTCGTAGGTCAGGTATGGAAAGACCGGCCACGACTTGTCGATCGAAAATTGGCTGCTCGTCGTCACCGATCGCGCCGGGCCGAAGGGCTATGCTAATGGACCGTTCGATTCGCTCTCCGGTATGCCGGCAATCGAAATGTGCTCCGCGTGAACCGGCCAGCACCATCCCAGGTTGAACGAATGAACGCCCGCTATTCCCGCGAAATTCCCAAGAACCGCTGATCTGTTGATCGATAATCGTCAACTCAAATACTTTTTCACATTTGGCCGGCTCTGGCCGGGGTTCATACCGGTAGACCGCACAAAATGGCGACCATCGCACAGGTACGTGGGTGCCGCACAAAGGCTCATCTCGAAGCGCTTGCGCGATGCTCCCGGGAGCGCAATTGAGTGTATTGGCGGACTGGCCCATATGGCGAGTTTCTCCGCGGACGCTCGTCCACCATCCGTCGATGTTTGCCCGAAATAAGTCAATAATGTCCATATGTATCGAAGCCAAATGCCAAAAGCGAGGCCAAAATGCTACTTACTGTTGCGCTCGCCGTGTCGGTATTGATCGCGACCGGGGACGTTTCAAGGTTCTACAAGATCTTCAACGCTACAAATGGGCGGCCAACTGCCACGCTGCTGGCGAAGCAATATATCAGTCCGGGATCGGATGGCTTACATCGCCTTCTGCGAGAGCGGCCGAGCGTTACCGCAGGGTCAATTGCAGCACACATTCTGAAACGCCAGGAGCAATACGTACACGCGCAGAGCTGCACGGCTGTCCTTCCGACGGTGAAGCGCCGTATTGGCATTGCTATGGATCGTTTCAAGTTTTTATACCCTGAAGCACAATTTCCACCGATCACCATCGTCGTCAGTCATGGGAAGCCGGCTGCGATCGCGGATTCGTCTGGTGTTATCGCCAGTATCGAGACGTTGTGCTCCGTCGGATGGATGGACCCGAATATCGAAAATCGATTCGTCCACGTGCTGGCACACGAGTACACACACGTGCAACAGGCCATTGCACAGCCGGTGTTTTACAACAATCCGAAGCCAACGTTGCTTCAGGCATCTTTGATTGAGGGGGCGGCAGAATTTACGGCGCAGTTGATTTCCGGCGCCCCGGGAGAGGTGTGGAGTCCGCAAATGCGATCTCATACCGCAGGCCGATGGAAGACCATCGAATCGCAGTTCGCATCTCAAGAACATCAGACCGACCTCTCCCAGTGGATCGACAACAGCACGATGAGCACGCAGGGTGATCTAGGCTACTGGGTCGGTTACCGTATCGTTGAGCCATACTACGACCGCGCGGCCAACAAAAAGACAGCGCTCCGGGAGATTATTCAAATGAACCACCCACAAGCATTCTTGAAGAAGAGCGATTGGTACCCTGGAAAGCTACTTCCGTGATGTTATCAGACAGTCGCCGTGAGCACCGCCGACGTCGTTGTCTTTGTTCGTCGCCTGAGACCATGCTGTTGACGCGATTTGACGCAAGTCGTCATCACGGTAAAGGCCCGTTGCGTCGGCTCTGCAAAGGCGGTAATGGTTACCATGCGGTTGGCATCGGGGTACTTAACGATCCTAGGAAAATGAACCGCAGTAGCGTGAGACGTCGGGTACTGCAAGTCGTTCCAAGTCAAACCATCAGAGGAAGTACTGAAACCGTATAGGCCATAGTTATCCATGGTCAAGTCGACCCATAAACGGCGACTCACGTCGTATGTGACGTAGTCAAATTGCGTAATTGCTATCGGGTTCCACGCTACCGGAGGCGTTACGGTTTTCGTGATCATCCAGTAGCCGTCGCGGCTAATCCAGGTGACGATTGTAGCGGGAAATGAGACCGAACGTCGACTGCTAAGCACCGAGCAGTTCCACGATCCCAGGTTCTTGAGAAGCGGCGTAAAGAGCGGTTTGACGTCGTGAGGGATTGGAGTCCGTTCAACGGCGGGAACATCCGCTTCCGCAAACGATTGGGCGACAATCATGAGCACCAAAAAGATTGTACGAAACTTCCAGCTCATCTCGTTTCAGATTTTTCGGCGCGCTGAAAGGGCCTTTGGACAATATTGCGCCAGGCAACGGCAGAAGCACACGTTGACTCTTTGCCCTTAAAGAAGTACCTTTTTTTGCCCATTGTAATCTCCAATCGCTCGTCGTCGTGCTTCAGCATTAGGAGGTATGGAAGGGTGGAGCGATGCTGCCACTGATATCGGTTGATGATGCCGTTCGGCTCGGTGAAGAACTGGGCCTCAGGCCAGGCTTTGCTACGTCGAACATCTATCGCGCGCTCCTGAACAGTCCGACTGCGACGCGTGCCGTCTACGGCGTTGTCGACGCGCTGATATACCGCAACATGGTCGCGTCGCGTGCACGAGAACTGGTCATTCTTCGTACTGGTTGGCGCACGCGGTCGGAGTACGTGTTTTGCCAGCACGTACGAATTTCACGGGAGCTTGAGATACCGGATGCGGTTATTCTCGGCGTGCGCGAACCTAAGAGCTGTCGCGACTACGATGCAACGGATCGAGCGCTGATCGACCTAGCCGATGAAATTCACGAAAATGCTGAAGCCTCTGATTCGACCATGGCGGTATTGGAGAAATCGTTCGCTAGCGAGGAGCTGGTTGAGCTGATCGTCGCCGCGGGATTCTGGCGAATGGTTGCCGGATTTGCGAAGACGTCGAAGATCTCGCTGGAGGAAAGCGTCCTCGGTTGGCCTGACTAAAAAGGGCGGTTGTGCGTTGATACAAACGGACGCGCCGAATTAGAGCCGTCAACGATCGAGGTGTTACGGCGTTACGGCGCAACGCTGTACTGAACGGACGAGAATAACGCGGTTACGATCAGCTTTTCGACGACGAATCCCGGAAATGAGCGACTTGAGACGATGCCCATTTCCACTGACGACCCTGTTTTACCCAAACGTCTATGAAGCGCATGCGAACATCGTAGATTTTGTTGGTTTGTTTTGAACGTATGTGCAGAATGCCGATCACGAGCGCGCTGTCGCCGTTATAATGATGGATCGAGACGTCCGAGGTCTGGTTTATCTCCATCTGTGAGCTCTGATCCGCTATGTCGTTGAGCCACGCAGCACGATCTTCGATCTTCCCATGCGTGAGAACAAGAATAAAATCGTTCGTGATCATCGCGGCCATGGTTTTTCTGTCGTGCTTGAGTGTAGCAAGCTGAACAATGTCATTCGCCTTGGTCACTTCACTGACGAGCGGATCGGTCGTAGCAGCAGCGGGTAAAGAGACGACACCGAGCAGCAGCGCCGCGGCATACGTGGTGAGATAACGCTTCATGAGAACTATCCTATCGTCACGACTCCGAGGACTGAAGCGCTAATTGAAGGGAATTCATCTAATTGCCCTATGATCACAGGGTGAAGACAGGAGATTGCCTTGAAAATGGGCCGCAGCATCGATCAAACGGATTGGAAGCTCATTTGCGAGCTTGAGACAGACGCGCGTCAGAGCTTTAGCGAACTTGGACGCAAAGTGGGATTATCCCAACCGGCAACCGCCGAGCGCATTAAGAGTCTCGAATCGACTGGTATCATCCGCGGGTATCGCGTCGAAATCGATCGCTCAAAACTCGGGTACGCAATTGAAGCGTTCATTCGCATGGACACCGATGGCGAAAAATGCAGCGGCTTGCAACGGAGTATTTCTCAGGTGCCTGAGGTCCTCGAATGTCACCGCGTGACCGGCGAAGGAAGCTATATCATTCGAGCGGCGCTGCAATCCGTAACGCACTTGGAAAAGCTCATCGATCGATTGGTGCCCTACGGATCACCAACCACGTCGATCGTTCTGTCCACGCCGCTCCCGCTGCGAATTGCGGGCGCCGTAAATCAATCGGCGAGATAGAGACAGGCGACAACGAAGCGATATGATCAATTGCGCAGAGAACGCATGTCTACGTGTTCGCCAAGGCCCCCACCATGTAGTCAAAGAGCCCATGAGATAGGCTCGTCAAATCAATTGCGCGGCGGTTGGCGTTGCGATCCACCAGGTGTGGCCATCGGGATCGCGCACCGTGTACTCGCGCTGATCGTAAGGCTGGTCCGCCGGCTCGCTCAGAATTGTCGCGCCCGCTTCCTTTACGGCCTTAAAGTGAGCGTCTACGTCTTTCACGTGGACGGTAGTACCTCCACCCGCGGCGCCGAGCGTTGCGGGAGTCGCTAACTTTGCGCTCTCGCTCGTGAGGTGCAACCAGATGCGGCGCTCGCCAGCGCGGACTTCTCCATGCACGACGGTTCCGTTGGGCGCACGCTCTAGGCCGCCCGAGGTGAACCCGAGCACGCGCACGAGGAAGTCGTGCTCAGCCACAATGTCGGAACAAGCTAAAACCGGCACAATATCGATGAAATCGGTTCGCAACTTTGCCTCCCTCACGTCGTCGTCACATTGAAGTGCTTCGGGCTTAGCCTCACGGGCAAGAAACGCACCAACGGAAGCTACCCTATGCCGGCGAGCGTGACCTCCGCTACCCCTAGCTGCCGAGTCGCCCGCAGGAGCGCCGATCGATACGGGTTAGCATCCCGACCGGCTCTGCATTAACTGCTGCCCTACTCCAAGTCACACGAAGTGGCCACCGTAGTGTGAATATAGGACTGTATGAGACCACGTCGGCGGCTGCGCTCCCGTGTTACGCAAGTTGCGTGTTGCCGAAATTGCCGACAGCGGACAAACGTATGGCGGACATGCGTATCATGATTGTTTGGATACGGCGTCAGCCGATCATGTGCCGATCGTACAGCCGCGCGCCGGAATGGTGTGGCGGAGTGATGACGGCGTGACGCTGACCTTTATCGGTTCTTCGCTCCCGTTCATCATGATTGGGTCGACACTGCCTCGGCGGATAGCGTGCCTGTAGTGCAACCGTGCGCGAGGAAGATATGGGAAAAACGCGATCAATGACAACTCGGTGGCGTTTATCCTTACGTACCGATCGTTTCGCATGCCTTTTACCGGCGATGGGGGACGCGGGTCCGCCTACATCTCGTCATCCGCGTTTATCGCCGCAGTACATCCGCGCTTCGCCATCGTCTGTGTTTGTCGCCACAACCTCTTCGGGCATCCCGTCTCAGGACGCTGCGGTGAGCGTTACAACCAATGGTAAGGACGAAAACATTACGGAGTCGCGGTTCCGAGCGCACTTCCAACCGGGCCTGCTGCTGTCGAACCATTCACGGTGCCCCCATAATTGAAGACCGGTGTGCTGTCCGCCGTGCCGTTCGTACCGCTAACACAGCTTGCCCCACCGCTGCCCGCGACGGCCGTCGCCCCGCTCGCGCCGCTGTTTCTCGTCACAACGGTTCCGGCATTGACGAAGATCGCTGGGCCGGCAGCCGCACCTCCACCGCCGCCGCCACCGCCGCCGTTCGCGCCGCCATTGCCACCCGTCAGCCCGGCAAGTGTCCCGCCCAACACGCCGGTCGTTCCGGCACTTCCGCCTCCGCCTCCGCCGGGACCACCGTTTCCGGGATTGCCCCGGATGGCTCCGCCGCCTCCGCCGCCGAACCCTCCGGTGCCGCCGCCGTTTGAAACGTTCGCACCACCGCCGCCGCCGCCGCCGAAGCCACCGCTGCCGCCATCTCCCAATGCGTCGCCGGTCTGCCCAGAATCGTTGGGGCCGTAGGCTTGGCCTCCCGCACCGGGGTTAGCGCCGTTGCCACCGCCGCCGCCACCGCCGAACCCGCCGGAGCCGCCGCCACTGGGACTGGCAGCAGCGCCGCCAGCCAGCACGCCGCCGCCGCCGCCGCCGTCGCCGCCGCCGGAGTCTCCAAAGCTCAGCCCGCCATTGCGGGCGAGACCACCGCCCCCGCTCCCCGCAATTGGGCCGATGTTACAGCCGCCGCTTCCGCCTCCATTTCCGCCGACAGCGGCGTCGCTTGAGAAGAAATCACTGACAACGGCAACATTTGCGCTGCTGCTGTTGACGAACAACGCGGCGCCAAGGCCTGCGCCGCCGCCTCCGCCCGCGTAGCTCCCGCCGCCGCCGCTTCCGCCGCGCGCCGCGGCGTTTTGAATCTGCAGATTCGCGAGCGTGACTGAACCGCTGTCGACCCAGAACGCGCGATACGCACCCGCGCCATCGATCGTGACCCGTCCGAATGTGCCGCCGTCAATCGTAATGTTCTGTTCAATCGGCGGCAGCGGCCCGGCCAGTGTAATCGTGCATGTGGATGCGCCACACATCTGCGTCGTGTCAAAGACGATCGTATCGCCCGCTGCGGCGCGCTGCATAAGGTAACGCAGTTCGCCCGCGTTTCCGGCGCCCGTTCCACCTGGAGATCCAGGACTCGCATCGGTACTTTTTGTCACGATGTCGACGCCCGTGTTGGAAATCGTAAAGGCTTGCGCCGTGGTTCCCCCGAGCGTCGTGACGCTCACCGTGCGGCCGCCGGGCGCTGCCGACGGATCGGTAAAGAACGTTGCCGTGATTGAGTTCGTACCGTTCACGGTTACATTGCTCACCGTAACACCTGTGCCGCTCACGGTAACGCTCGATGCGGTGCTGAAGTTGGTTCCCGTCAGTGTTTCGGTCACCGCCGTGCCGAGCAGCGCGCTACTCACACCGAGGTTCGTGAGCGTCGGCGCCGAGAAGCGCAGCGTCGACGTAGCGTTGGAGAGGCTGCCGGCACTTGCGGTAATCGTCGGCGCTGTCGCAAGTGATGCGTTGAACGAAAGCGTAATTCCGCTGGTCGGGTTCTTGACCGATGTCTGCGAAAGATGCGTATTCCCGCTCGTATCGGAATCGGAAAGCGAAATCGTCAACGAGTTGCCGCTGGCATCGACATACGGATTCGCACCGACGATCGTGTTGCCATCGGCATCGAGCGCGTTCACTGTGAGCGCCGCGCTACCCGAGGTTCCGGGAAGAATCGACGCCGGATTGAAAGCAACGCTGAGCGACTTGACAACTCCGCCGAATGAGACGTTAAGACGGTTTGTTTGTTTCGCTGAGACGGTTTGCGTCGCGCTGCCTTGCGCAAGCAAATTTCCGGTACTGTTTGCGCCGTCGTACAGTTTTACCGTGAATGAGTCGCTTCCAATCGGTGCGCTTATTGTTCCGCTGCAGGTCCCTCCACAGTTGACAGTCGTGCTCGTCGTGCCGACGGTGATCGTCGCGGACTTTGTCTGCGACGAAACGTAGAGCGGGCTCCGAACGCGCGCATTCCCTGAAACCGTAGGAATGACGATCGTGAACGACACGTTTGCGACAGTTGCGGGGCTTTGCGTCGGCGTAGGCGAGGGCGTTGCGGTCGGCCTGATAAACGGGGACGTCCCGCCGCCTCCGCACGCCGACAGAAGACAAGCAGAAGTGACGCAAGCTAAAAAGCGGTACGCGGGCATCAATTACCTTTACACCGTTCGGTTGGTTGCTTGGCCGCCCTTTCTGGGAAAGTCGAGAAGACCCCTGTCCAAGCAATTTTTTTGGAACACCCGATGCACAAGTGGTAGCCACCATCGGAGTCCACTGGTGGTGCGAGTAAGAGTCTTTATGAGATCACGTTGGCGGCTGCCGGCCCGTTCTCGATAAAATTCACGTTGCGGAAATCGCCGACAGTGGACAAAAGTATGGCGGGCACGCGTATCATGATTGCGTCGATACAGCGCTTGCGGATCATGTGCCGGTAGTGCAGCCGAAAGCGCGCGACGTTTGGCATACCGGTGACGGTATAACACTGACGTTCATCGGTCCATCACTGCCGTTCATCGGCGGAAAAAATGCGATCAACGACAACTCGGTCGCATTCATACTAGAGTACAGCTCGTTTCGAATGCTGTTCACCGGAGACGCCGGCGTGGCGGCAGCACGACGATTCCTCGACGAGGGCGTCGACCTACACGCGAACGTGTGAACGTCTTGAAAGTCGGCCATCATGGATCCGCGTACAGTTCGTCGCCGGATTTTATCGACGCCGTCGACCCGAGATACGCAATAATCTCCGTGGGCCGCCGTAACTTGTTCGGCCATCGCGCCCCATCGACGATTGAAACCCTTGAGCGCTTTGGTGCGGAAGTTTATCGGACCGATCAGAACGCTGCAGTGAGCGTCACAACGGATGGCACATCCCTTTCGATTGCGGACGCTACTGAGCCGGTGGCCGAGCATAAATGAGGGGCGAGCGACCTGAAATTGCCTGACACGTCACGGCTCGCCTAGGCAGCTTCACGCGATCCTTAGTTGTGATCTCCGCAGCATCAACGTAAGCCAGAAACCGTGACATTGCTGATTTTTCGTAACACTACCAATTGACGATATGACGCCCCGACGTGCTGAAAGTCGCCTCCATGACGAATGGACGAGAACTCACGATTTCGACAACGCTATGATACGAATCACAATGAGCTTCTCATTCGCATGGGTGACCGATCTAAATGAAGCACGTCGTAACGGTACGTAATGCTGTTATTGTTATCGTCTGTGACGACGACATAGTAATAGTGTCCCCGCATGTAGTTGTGCTCGCCTTGACCGAGCTGTGCCAAATTGCCTGGATGCGACTGCGGATCCGGCGCCAAATCGACGCGTTCGCTTTCGCTGGCGTCCCTAAGCGAGATCCAATAGATCGTAGCCGGCGCGTATGTATCCGGGCGGCCGAAGCAACACCAGTCGTCGATATAGGCGCGATCGCCGATGACTCCTAAAAAGGTGCTATCGCTCATGCGATGCTTGACGATCGCCTTTAGCGTGGACGAGTCTAGGACCGAGAGCTGGCTTTGCATTGCCGCGCCGTCTGAGTAACCGCTGGCTACAATGGCATGCGCTCCCGCCGCCGTGATGCTCTCTACGCTGTACATCCCCGTTTGCAGAAAGTAAAGTATGTGCATGTCCGCATCCACGACGAGCACTGTGCCGCCAGTTCCGTCTGCGGTCGTCACGTTCCGGCAGCCAACGTAGAGTCGCCCATTGACCGCAGCAGCCGTCGAGACAAAGGAATTTCGCCCGCACACTCGCGCCTGTTTTGCGAGCGTAAGCAGATCTTGGTTCGTTTCGGGAATCAGTGGACTTGGAGCGACCGCCAATCCCGCAGTCGGGATCGGACTGCGTGACACCCCTGTGAGCGTCGCTGCCGCTTGTCCTCTGCCACGCGCACAAGCAGCAACCATTACGGCCAATAATAATGCGCCGATTCGCAATAACGAGAACGTCACGGCTTGTGCTGTTGGCCCCCGTGGCCGGTTGTCCTCCGCCCATATTGCAGGCGTTTGCCGCAAACATTTTGTGTGAGCCGTATAAGCAATGCCATTCCCTAACATAGGCACAACGGCTCGCACGTAGGTCACGAACGTCGGTGCCTGATAGTTCTCCGGTTGTGAGAGGTATTGGCCTGTTTGTGCTCGCGCTTTTGCTAATTGCGTCGGCGCCACCGCCTGAACTCTTAGTTCCGACGGGGACGACGGTAGTTGCAGTATCCCAGACAGCCCCAATCTCCGAACCCGCGCGCGAAGCGCTCCTCATGTGGGGCGTCCAACCGCACGAACAAGCGATGACGCAAACAACTTCGCCCGACCTTTTCGCGCGCGACACCAAAGACGCAACGGCCGGGGACGTTGCGAATGCCGCGTCTGCGATACAAAGCGCGTTTCAAGGCAGGGTGAATATCAAAGCCGATCTTGTACGAACGACGTGGTCACCGGAATTCCTCGGAAAGATCGTACTTACGATTGCTGATCCGTCGCCGGAACGCATTGCACAGACTCTCGACGCCGTGCAAAAAATAAAGCTCAAGGGCCTCGATATTCGTTATGCCGGCACATGGTATCGCCCCAATACCCCATGCGACGCGCTCGCCGCGCGCTCCGAAGCGCAAGCATTTGAAAGGGCGCGAGATGACGTCACTGCGTTGGGTGCTGCCCTGGCGCTTCGTCCGCATGAGCTCTTGCTGAAGCGAGTTCGCGACGCTGCGCCGATGACCAACGCCGATCCCTATCTCTGCACCGTATCGATCCCGCGTCTTCCGCTCAGTATTTATACGGCTCCCAGGCCGGTACCGCCGGCGCGTTTCGTCGTCGAGAAGGGCCAGACAGTGGTATACAGCATGCGCGACGTGAACCGCTCAGTCCCGACGCGAGACAATGCGATCGCAGCGATCGGCGCTCCGGACGCATATTCTGAAGCATACGTTCACTTACGCGTGCAATCGCCTGCGCTGCAGTTCTCTTCGGTCGGCACCGCAGTCGCGCACCCAACGCTCGGCGGTGCGCTTGTGTTCGTGCGCGTCTACGGCGAAGCAGCTTCCGCAATCACACAACGGCTGCGAGCCGATGGTCTTGACGCGCTCGCAGTATCCGAGGCGGACGGATCATCGTCAGTCTGCGTTCTCACGCGAACTAACGTGCGAGGGAGTATCGACCAGATAAAGGGTGCTCTTCAAAGCTCGCTCATTGCAGAGGGGCAGTCTAGTCTCGTCGATGCGATCCAGGCAGTCCCGTTCGCAAAGTCGTGTGCCCAATACCGAGAAGCGGCACTCGCTGCCGCCGCTGGGCAAGCGCGCCTCAACGACAACGCGCTCGCAAAGGCCGCCGGTAAAACCCTTCTTCGACCCATCGCCATTGTCGAAACGGCAGTCATTCAGGACCTTGTCTGTGGCGACGTTCCGCGCTCGACGCTTGAAGCGATGATGCGGATTGAGCCACTCATATCGTATACCTATAATCCTGACATGTTTGGATACGTTCAGGCGAGCGTTGAGGTTGATTATGGCGCTCACTAGAGTCTTGGGCATCCTGATCGTGCTGCTGACCACTGCCTCGTGCGTTTCGCCAGCCAACGTTGCCGTTAGCACACTCGACGAACGTACGGTACCGCTTCAACCGGCGGTTCCGATGAACCCGGTGCAAGATTTCGAGAATATCATCCAAGGAGGTACCGACGTCGCGTCGTTCACTGTTGTGGGAACGGCACGCGTGAGGGCCACGAGCGCGATTCTCCATACGCGATTCTCTTCACGCGAGCCGCCCCAACCCATCGGATCTACCGCTCAAATTACAGTCTCCGATGCTTCGCCGATCGTCAGTGCATTGCTGAACGACGGAGTACCGGCACGCGCTATTACCATGAGTCAACGAGTGAGCGCACCCGATCATCCATCCGCGATTCCCGGCATCGTCGACATCGACGTGGCGTTACAAAGTACGGATCCAGATTTTATTCGATCGCTTGGCAAAACGATCAGCGACGCTGAAGGCTACCCCGTCTATCATGCCTTTAGCGACGTTACGTTTCGCGTTGCTGACTGCACCGAACTCCTTTCGGAAGCGCGCCACGCAGCGCTTGTTGAGGCACGCGCGCAAGCCGTTCAAGCGGTACCGGGACCGCATCCAAAATTAGGACCCATTGTTTACGTCCGAGAGCTCACCCTAACTGTCACGGAAGGAAGCTGCGCCAGCATGAGCCCTACGGCGAATTCAACGCTCGTCTATCGTAACGGCGATTTCGAAAGGGCAAACGGCGGCTACGTCATAGCGACGTCGCGACTATCGATGGGTTTTCAACTCTTGCCTTAACCATCGCCCGTCGCCGGCAGCCATTTACGTGAATGATGAGATTGAAACATGGATGCCAACATCGCCGTAAGCTAAGCGTGAAACTCAAACCGATTGCTGCAGGGCTGTCCGCGATCATCTCGTCCCTGATCTACCTGGCGTCGCCTCTGACCGCCGGGGCCGCGACCGATACGACGAAAGATTGTCACATCGGGTCCTATCGGCTGAGCGACGGTACAACCGTCGATATTGCGCCGTCTGATGGCGACACGCTGCGCTGGCGCATGTTCAGCGGCGAGACAGGGCAGCTTCATCCGCAGAACGACGGAACGTGGCTGAGTACCTATGGCTGGACCGGTCGCTCCGACGGCAAGACCGTTTCGTTTTCCGATTGCAACAAAGATGAGATTTCTTTTGCCAACGAGCACGGCACACGCATCGCATTCGATGTAACCAATACTGTCTTCTCTAGCAACGGCACGAAGCTCGCCGGTCGGCTGATACTACCGAAAGGTTATGGAAAAATTCCGGTCGTTGTCTTGGTACATGGTTCAGAGCACGATTCGGCTCTCGACTTTTATGCGCTACAGCGAATGCTCCCGGCGCAGGGTATCGGCGCGTTCGTGTACGACAAGCGAGGAACGGGTGTATCCGGCGGCACCTACACGCAAAATTTCGACGTTCTTGCTAAGGATGCCGTTGCCGCGCTGAACGAAGCCAAACGCCTGACCGGTGCGCGGCTTGGCCGCATCGGCTATCAAGGCGGCAGTGAAGGCGGGTGGGTCGTACCGATCGCGGCAAGTCATGCTCATGTCGATTTCGCGATTGTGAGCTTTGGACTTGCGGTTACGGTATTACAAGAAGATCAGGAAAGCGTCGCCCTCGACATGTATTTCCACCACCGCTCGGCTGCAGACACCGCGAAGGCGCTAGAACTTGCACGAGCCGGCGAGTACGTCGTCGAGACTGGCGGAAAGCAAGGTTACGACAAGTTCGATAGCTTGCGCCGGAAGTATCGGTCAGAGGCCTGGTACAAGGATGTACATGGCGACTTCCTCTTCTTGGTCTTACCTCTGAACGAGAATCAGATCCTTGAGGCGGCCAAGGAGTACGGTGTGAATACAACTCCGTTCGACTACCAACCGATGCCGGTTTTGCAGAACTCTACAACACCGCAGCTTTGGGTACTCGGCGCCGACGATTTGGACGCTCCGAGCGCCGTAACGGCAGAACGCATAAAGTCGTTGATCGCCGGCGGAAAGGCATACACGCTCGCGGTCTATCCCGGCGCGGAGCATGGGATGACGCTTTATCAGCTGAACGCTAAAGGTGAACGTGTCTCGACGCGCTTCGCGCCGGGGTATTTCGAGATGATGGCCGACTTCATTCGCGACGGCGCAATCCGCAGTCATTACGCTAACGCCCAGATCACCCAGCCGAAAAAACCATGAGTACTATTGCAAGGGCGGAGCGACCCCAACGCAGGCGAAGTACGAGATGATTTCCGCCGATCGCAACAATATGTTCGGCTATACCTCGATCAGCGAACTCGCGTGAGGTCCTGCACCCAGTTTGTCTCCCAGGTCTTGCCGCCGTCCGGCGATGCCGCTTGTTCCCAGTGGCACGATGTCGGAGTGATGTTGGACCAGAGAAAGCGCGCCCGAACTCGCTTTCCTCTAACCTCATCATCCCCATAGAACGTGCCTACGCCATTGTGAAAACCTCCAACCATGGGCGGATCCAATGGTTGGGATGGCATCCTGCTGTCGAGCCACCAGATTGACCACTGCCGCGTCTTCGCGTCGAAGGACCGCAGAGCGACACCGCGATAGGGAGCACCGGGAACGCTGAGCACGGTATCGTCTTCATTGCTGTAACCACCCATAAGCGGTTGATTAGACAACGTGCCGTCGAATTGAATCCACTCGTGATTATTCGCGAGTCGCTGCTTCAGCTTTCGATGATGGGCATGCCATTGACCGACCAAGAAGTCGAAGTCGTGGAGACCCGGGACTGCACTCTCTGTCTGATTCATCGTCACGGGGCCCGAATGCTGGTGCGTTTGTGCGGCCAACTGTCCAGGCGCTGCCAGGCACAGAATTAGTAGCGCAATCATAACTGAACGGTGACGAATACTCATTCCCTCATTCTACGAGACGATTGGATCCACGTATTCGACCAATCCAGAGCAATTTGATGGGGCCAATCTAGAGCAACTCTTGTCCGATCGAAACTGGTGCGAGCCGCTGGGGGCCAACACGTTCGTCCATTTCGCATCATCGCTTTGAAGACGAGCGACGCACGCATTCGGTATTTGCGAAATTCATGTACCGCTAACTAGACGCTGCCATAACCAACCATAGAATCAGGCAGATGGCGACCGCGACGCCGATAACGGGGGCGATCGACGCCATCGGACTATTGCGCGGCTTGGGTTTCGTCATTGCTCGGCCGCCAACGTCGTGCGAAGTAGGCAAGAACGCCGCTCCCTTATAGATCGCGATTCTATGGCGCGAACATAATCTAACGGATTGAGGAATTTCCGTTCTACTTGGTCCCTTTTTCATGAGCGATCAACTACTTGATGTACTCAACATAGAAGCAGCGCTTCTTGAGTGCACAATCTTCGTGCGAAGGTGTCACAAGCTCTTCGGTGCAAGGCCGGCATCGACGAAGACTTCACGTGATCTGGCCTCGAATAGAGCGCCGAATCCCGAGAGTTGGGTTTATTTCCATGCCGGTACTACGTGCGAAGAAGCCGTGCGGTTCGGCAATTGCCACAGCATCGATGGAGTAGAGATCAACCATGATTCTCGGACTGTTGCTCAATTTTCTCATCAGCGGCTCTTTCGATTCAGCAAGCCCCGCCCTACATGACGAGCCTCCCGTATGTTGCGAATTGAAGTATCACTGGTTGACCCAGCCATTGGTGCCACCCGGTATTCCGCCATTTCCGATCGCTTTCGGGGAATCCACGCTCACGCTCACGCCCGAGGGTGCCGGGAACGCGATGCGACTTCTCATAACTGGTGCACAATTGAACGACTTCGTTTCCTATGATGCAATTGGACGCGAATCTCAATTCAAAGTTTCAAACGCGACACTTTCCATTAGCTATCCAGCCGATGCTTCCGCAAATGCCTCCGATCTGGTGTTCTCGGTCGGAAACCAACAAATAGCTTTCAGCAGCACGAGCACTGAAGACCATGCAACCCACGAAAGAACGGTAGCGGGACGCATTTATCTCACCGTCACGCCGGAAAACTACGTGAAATTTGAAGAAACAATGAAGGGTGGTGCGGTCTTGCACGCATCGTTTCACGTGTATCGCGAGACCGAGTCGGAAATAGGCCGGATGTTCTTTACTCTTGAGGGTTCGGCACAATCCGCTGGCTTTGCTTTCCCAACGCTTTACCTCGCATGTCTTGCGAGCCGCGAATTCGTCCACTCCAAAGATACGGCGTGGAGACCAACTGAATGCTTCCCAAATTAGACGGACTGCTAGACGGAGGTTCCCCGCTCGCATGATGAGGTCTGGCGAGCCCATTTCACTGTAAGGAGTTGTATGGAACCGTTATTCCCTGCCTCGTTACCCCAGGGCCAACTCCGCACTGGATGATACTGGGACGCGTCTTCCACTCAATGCGTCGCTCAACGGATGCACTCAAAGGCCAATTCACATTCCGAAATTCATGTGGCATCAGGTTTATCACATACGTGGCTACTAATGGAGCGCCGATTTTGGGCTTCACGGAAATACGAACAGCCTTGAACTCTTGAATTGTCTGATTATAAAGCGACAGGTGTACAACCGAAGAAGTACCTCGCGGAAGTATATGCTTCTTGTATGTTAGGCTGCAACTCTGCAGCACGAATGGAACCGCATGCCTCGGTGGCACATTTGGCCGGTAGGTCGACCTTTCATCGTCAGCCAGGGGTTGAATCGGCACTCCCGGTACAAACGCCGAACGGTTATCCAGAACAGCACCACTTAACGTACGAAAGGGGGAATAACGTTCTCCATTCATTGTCGGTATGTAAATTCGCGTAATGTCTAAGTTTCTTCGCGCCATGGAGGCATACGACAATATTGCATCCGTCGAAGTTATTTCGGGGCCAGAACCGCACAGCAGGAACGTGGGCCGATGCGGGGCCAGCAAGACGGCGATCTCTGACGTGCTCCAATAGCTCCGAATGACGCGGAACTCGTGAGGCTTCAAGTTAAAGACAAACGCCTCTTGGAGGTTTGCAAAATCAAAGGAGTCCGTGATCGCGGTGTAACGCAAGGTCTGCTCGGTTTGGTTGTACACCGAAAAGTTGTAAACGACCGACTGGCGATCACTGCCGAGCGGCTCTTGGTATTCAAGACTGCAGGCGCTGATAACGACGGGCGTATCGTAGGTCTGAATCGCTGCGCCCGGCACGAACCTGGAGTTCTGATGGAGGATCGCGGAACTTGTCGTTACTGCTGCAGATGCGCCGGCAAAGAGTGCTGGATCAACTTCCGTGTCATTTCGCCGAGGTGCGCAAGATGCCAGCAACACGCCGGCGACGCAAAGCAATAACGTGCGTTGGAACAGACAACGACGTCGCCGAAACCAATTGAAGTTTCGCATTCCGGCTACAGCGTCAGTGGTTCTTGCGTCGTTTGGCAGACGTTAATCTGAAAGTCTCCTCCCCCGCAGGGATGCGAAAAATCATTCAGGGTTTCTTGCATCGTCCCCGCATTGAACTCCGCTTCCGGGTCCGGAGCTAGCGTCGGAGCCGGATCACAGGCAGCCACCCACTGCTCGTGCGAGCCATGAATGTTTGACGACGGACTTCGATTGACTGCCGTCGTAGGTATGCTCATGGCGCGTCGGTGGATCGTGACGCTCTGCGTCTTCGCGGGATTGATGGGTTTCGCCGGCTTCTCAACGCTTACGGTGTTCCCGTGGCGCGCCGAATCCGGGCTGCAGTTAGCATCCGCAAATGTCCCCTTCGAGCGTATCGTCGTGGCGGCTAACGGGCCCGCGGCGCGCGCCGGAATTCGGCGTGGCGACATCATCAATGCGCACGAATATGCCGAAGAAAACTACCTCGGCATCAAGAATGCACCGGTACAATTTCACGTACTGCGCAATGATCGCACGATCGCCGTTACGCTCGTACCGCAGCGCGCCAAGCTCGAATGGGGCGACCTCATTCGCTACGTCGCCGTGCTTTGGATCGTGCTTTTCGCGGTGCTCATCGCAACTCGCGGACCCAACACGCGCGCGACGCAGCTGTTGTCGCTCGCGCTGGCACTTCAAGCTTTAGAAACCGCCGCGGGCCAGGCATACTGGCCGGCACCTTGGGCTTCAGCGGCAAGTCTAATCGCTGCGGTACTACTGTGGAACGCGGTTTACGTCGTGCTTGCAGTCTACGCGTGGCGTCCGGTATGGAGCGTTGTAACGTGCGCCCTCGCCGTGTTGTGCGACGTGCCAGACGTGCTGCGTTATTCGACGGTCGCGCACATGTGGTTCGATCCGCAATTTTCGCTGCCAGCATGGACGCTGATGCTTTATGCGCTTCCCGTTGCAACGCTGATGGTGTGCGGTTGGCTTGCCGCGCGTTCAGCGCACGGAGCCGATCGTTCGCGAATCGCATGGGTATTTGCGACGTTCGGCATCTTTTGGGCAGTTTGGTTTCTCAGCGCTGCCGTGGGCGCATTCGATATCGCCGTGCCGACCGCGCTTCGCGCAGGTTTCCTGAACGCCGGGAACGCAGCGCTTTTCTTGGTTCCGCTAGGAATCGGCTATGCCGCCGTTCGCCGGCGGCTATTCGATATCGGTTTCGTATTGAACCGAGCCGCCGTTTTCGCGATTGTTTCGGCGATCGTGGTCGGGTGTTTCATGCTGCTCGAATGGCTGCTCACGGCCTGGTTCGAGAACGTGAGTCACGAGACGAACGCCATCGCCAATGTTGTACTCGTCCTCGTCCTTGGTTTTTCGATGCGGTTCATTCACCGTTCCGTCGACGTCTTCGTGGATCGCACGTTCTTTCGGAAACGTCACGAGGATGAGTCGGCGCTCCAGCGATTTGCTGGCGAAGCACCGTATGTTACCGACGCAACAGTTCTGCTCGAGCGCACGGTGCAGACGCTCCAGCGTCACGCGGACGCATCAGCAGTTCATGTTTTGCTGAGCAATGGAAACGGTCACTACGGCCCTGTTAGCGAGAACGATCCGGCAATCATATCGCTGAAGGCGTGGAAGAAGGTCCTCGATCTACACGGCGTGCAAACGAAGCTCTCGGGTGAACTCGCGTTCCCAATGGTGGCCCGGGGCCGTCTACTTGGCGCGCTTACGCTTGGCCCCAAAAGATCCGGGGACGCCTACGCACCGGATGAATCCGCAACCATTGCCGGTGTTGCGGGAAGCGTTGCTGCAGCACTCGACCTCATGGATACCCGCTCTCATCGCGATGTGGTGTTGGAACGCCTGGATGCGCTAACAAAGATGATCGTTTCGCTTCAGGCATCATACAATGCATCGAACGGCGGCACAGTCGACAATTGAGGCTGTACGGGTGGCCCAGATTCTCTCTCTTAGCTGGGCTCGGAACAGAGTTGAAGAAAGGCGGCTGCGGCGTCGTGGGCACGCTTTTCAATTTCACGCGAATTGGGTCGCTTCGCGACACCGAGGAGCAAGCTCATCAGTAAATCGCCAAAGAGTAGTGCACCGAAAAGCTGAGCAAGTTCCGGTGGACCACCCTTCAGCAGCCCCGACTTCTTCGCTTGCGCCATTATGCTACGCAAAGCGAGACGGCTACTCTCCCGCGCAACCGAATCGAGCGTTACCGCAACCTCGGGCGCGCGCGGTGCCTCAGCGATTGCCAATCGAAAAGCCGCAATAACGGCCGGATCGGTGACCTCGCGCACGAGTTGTGTTCCAAAAGAAACGAGCACGTGCGCGAGCGTGTTGCGATCACGTAGGACCGGCAAGTCCGCCGGCAAATTCAGCCGCTTTGCGCGTTCGGTAATGCAGGCGATCAACATCTCGTGTTTGTTGCCGACCAGCGCATAAAGCTCACGCTTTGAGACCCGAGCTCGCGCCGCGATCTCGGCCGTGCTGGTTGCCGCGTAGCCACCGTCGATGAATGCCGTAAAAGCCGCATCGAGGATACGCTCTCGAACCGAGTCTTCGCTCACATCGTCCTCTCTTGACATCTAGTGGTACTACATAGTACCATCATTATCTGCTGGTACCCAATGGTACCACGACGAGAACGGAGACGCACGTGCCGCCACAAATCATCTTCCTCACGCATCTTATCTTAGGGTATGTCGCGTGGCTGCTTCTTTTTTAGGCGCTTACGTTTTGCCGAAGCTCAAATCGATGGATCGCGTCGACGCGCTCCGGGCGATTGCCACTTTCCACAGCTTCCGGTTCTTTGGGTTAGTCTTCATCCTGCCCGGAGTCGTGGGACCGAATTTGCCGCTGGGCTTCGCGACGTTTGCAGCGTACGGGGATTTTGCAACGGGCGTGCTGGCTCTTCTCGCGCTGCTGACGGTTAGGATACGCGCGCTCTTTTGGCTGTTTGTTGTTGCCTTCAATCTCGTGGGGACAATCGATATCATCCTCGACTACTATCACGGCATCCAAGTCGGCCTTCCAAACATCGCGGGGCAACTGGGCGCCGGATATGTAATCCCGATCATCTACGTACCGGCGCTTATGATCACACATGTCGTCGCGTTTTACTTGCTGACGCGCTCTCAACAGCAACCCGTCGTTCGTCCAGCGACGGCTCAATAGTCAACTTCGCGTTGCTGATCCCGGAGCACGGGATGGTGTTGCCGAACGCGAATACCGGCAGAAATGCCGACGACTCCACCGAACGAAACCGACGCCGACGAAATCGCAGCGGCGGCGGCATCTGAAAAAGCCGAACGCGCGAAGCTGCGTCGCACCGTCGCATGCTTGGGCTGGAAATGGGCCAATCGCGAAACCGTTTCTGTTCCAACGGAACGCGAAATGCACATTGGTCCCCGTCGCGTGATCGTTCGTGGCGGCGTGCCGATTACGATTCCCGAGGAATTAACGCCGGAACAGGGTGCGATAGCTGTCGCGGCAATCGTGGATCCCGCGATCGAGCTGATGCAGCACACGCTCGAGCATACTGCGCGAAAGATTCTAACCGAGCCCGATGATATCTCGAAGACGCACACCTTCGATCGACCGTCGTTTTTCTCTGCGCTTGAAGATGCGCGACGCAGTCTAACGCAAACATACCAGCTCCTCGAGAACCGCCGTTTAGATGATCGTGTCGAAGCCGAGCTTGGGTTGCAGTTTTACCTTGCGGGGTTCACGACCGAACAACGAGTTTTCGACTACTTCGTGGGGCCGACAAATTCAGGCAAGACCCATGCCGCGATCGAGCTGTTAAGGAAAGCAAAGAGTGGGGTCTATCTTGCGCCGCTGCGTCTGCTCGCACTTGAAGTGTATGAACGGCTAAATGAACTCGGCGTCCCGACATCCCTCGTTACCGGCGAGGAGCACATCATTCAACAGGCGTCAATGCATGTCAGCTCCACGATCGAGATGATCGATCTATCGCGAAAATACGACGTAGCGGTTATTGATGAAACGCAACTCCTGGAAGACTCTCAACGTGGTTGGGCCTGGACGTTGGCCATCGCCGCAGTTCGGGCGAAGCGCGTCGTAATGTGCGGCTCGGAAGAGGGTTTACGAGCAGGTACGCGATTGGCTGAGCAGCTTGGGATGACGCTCTCGGTCACGAGGTTCGAACGCAAGAACCCCCTTCGGGTCGTTCCGGCGGTGCCGCTTACGGAACTGCGCCGCGGCGACGCAGTGGTTGGATTCTCGCGGAACTCCGTGGTAGAGCTGCAAGGAGAGATCGCGCGCCTTGGCTTTTCATCGGCTGCAATTTATGGTTCGCTCTCGCCGCTGGTACGCCGGCGAGAGGCCGAACGTTTTCGAAGCGGCGCCGCTGACGTGCTCGTTGCGACCGATGCGATCGGCCTTGGCTTGAATCTGCCGATTCGGCGTATCATTTTTGCAACGGTGGAAAAGTACGACGGCGTCTCAGAGCGGCGCCTCACCGCGCAGGAGATTCGCCAAATCGCCGGTCGCGCCGGACGCTACGGCATTCACGAAGAGGGTCTCGTGACCGCGACGAGCCGTCGCGATATCTATTTGCTGCGTCAGAGCATCGAGCGTAACGACACGATCCGGGCGGATGGGCCCATATGGATTTCACCCACCGACGAACACTTGCGCCGGCTCTCGACGATCATCGGCACCGCGCAGGTCGGCCGGCTTTTGCAGTTTTTTCAAGAACGGGTTTTGCGCGAGAGCGACAACGGGATGCGAATCGCCGATCTGAGCGACACCATTGAAGTCGCGAACACGCTCGAAATGACCGATGGCGTGTCAAGATTACCGTTCGAGGTCCGGGCCATGTATAGTCGCGCACCGGTGAGTACGCGTGGACCGGGCCTTGCCGTTCTTGCGCGTTGGGCGACACAGCATGCAGAACAGGGCATCGTCGATGGATCGGAGTTGATGTTCGAGAGCGGAGCACGTGATCGGTTGCTCTTGTACGAGGACCGCTCACGTTTGGCAAGCCTCTATCTTTGGCTCGCGCAACGGTTTCCGGACGTTTATGCAAACCACGAAGAAATTGCGCGCATGCGCGATAATATCGACGAGGACATTCACGCGGCTCTGCTGCAACGGGGCGCACACTCAAAGAAAACGCGGAAGCTGCTCGAGAGCACTCGGCGAAAACGCCCGCCCGTGCGCAAGCGTCCACCGCGGCATCATTAGAACCTCAGATGTGCTATTGCGGGCTGCGCAAGAACGAATCGACAACGGGTCTCACATCGTCGGCCTCGCAGAACGGCGCGAGATGCCCGCAGTCACCGCGCAGCACGAGCGTTTGCGCATGGAGGAGCCGTGCGAACTCAAGGGCTGGAGCCGGGTTGACCGCGTGATCTTGCTGTGAAGTCACGATCAGCATGCGTGCGCGCACGCGCGCCGTCGCCGCGCTCAACGGCTCGCCATGCGCTACGTCCAACGCGAGCATCGCCTCGACCTGTGAGCGCCAATCGGAACTATCGAACACACCGTCCCCCGGAGCGGTCGCCAGTTTGAAAAAGTTTTCGAATGCGCTGCGCGAGGTGTGTTCGACACGGTATTGCGGCGTGAATACATTCATCGTGAGCAGAAGACGGACGGCGGTCATGTTTGGTATTGCCGCCTGTTGGGCGCGATAAAACAACAGGTCGTAACTCGTAGGCTGCGGACTGCCTACGATCGGAATTGCCTCGTCCATGAAACTGGGATAGCGAACGACCCATTGGAACGTCTGCATGCCGCCCATCGAGACGCCCATCACCGCATGAACATGCGATAGGCCAAGGGTGCGCGTGACCAACGCGTACTCGGCGTCGACCATGTCTTCCATCGTGAAGTGCGGAAACGCCGCACCATGCTGCGACGAGCTCGTCGAGGGCGAACACGAGACGCCGTTGCCCAGAGCGTCGATGATGATAAGGAAATAAGGCGACGCATCGAAGAGCGGCTTCTCGCCCGAGACCATGTCGAGTACGTCGGCGCTTTGTTGTGTTAGCGCGGTCGGCAAGAGAATGGCGTTCGATTTTGCCGCGTTGAGCTGCCCCAACGTGCGGTATCCCAGCTTGCACGCCTGAATCGACTGGCCGCTAACCAGTCTTACGTCACCGAGATCCGCAAAGCGCTGCGAAGTTTGCGCGGTTTGTGCCGCCGCCACCGAAGGAGCCAACGCCAGCGTGAGAATGCCGGCCGCAAGACAGACGAGAGCGGTCTTCATGGTATATCGCATTCGACTCCGCGCTATTTGGGCGCCGGTGAGCCGTCAGACCAACGGTGCACCGGAATGGCGATTGTCACGGGTTCGTATGCACGGAACGTTCCCACCGCCGGTCCGACGATCGGCGATCCCTTGAAGCCCGCAGCCCACGTGTCAATTTGGTTTGCGGCGATGAACATCATGACGTGTGGGCGCCAAGGGCCCTTCACTTCGTCGTTGATATACGATTCTTTTGAAAGCATGAACGAGAATGCGCCGGGCGCGGGATCGGCAAATTGATGACTTTCGTACGCGGCTTGCGATCTCTTCGCCATCTGTTCGCGAGTGTCACCCGAAAGCGCCCATTTCGCTCGTGCTTCGAACTGCGGAAGCACGCTTTTCGCGGCCGGTGCATTCATGCATTGCGCAGAGCGGTTGTGCCAGTTCCAAAATTCCGGATCGTCGAAGCCCGACGTCCATGCACGATCGACAAAGCAGACCCAGCCGTTGGTTCCCTGAGAGGCGACGACGTATCCCGTCTTTGTCAATACAAGCACCGTCGCGTGAGCGGAGACTGACGGCGGCGCGGCAGTGCGCGCCATGGCGATCTCGGCTGCGGGATTCGGCATCATGTACTGCTCAACCGCAGCCATCTTCGGGTAGGGATTTGACGGCTGCGCCTCGCCGTATGCACCGGCGGTAGAACCGAATACGATAGCGAGTATCGCACAGGCGATGGATTTCATTCGACCTCCTAGATGCTCGAGTTATCACCTCTAGTATCCCATCGGATCCAGCGCCTCGCGATACCGCTCACTGCACGGAAATAGCGACTCACTGCAAGACGCTTTGCTATTGCTCAAAAACCACGTAGAATAGCCGCACATGAAGCGACTGTGGATCCCTCTTTGGTGGCTCGCCCTCGCGTTGTTCGATGCGACGAAGACGGTTGGCGTGATGCGATCCGAAGGGATGCAGCACAACTGGCCGGTGCTGTTTGTGATCGAAGCGTTGACCTGGCTGCCCTGGGCCGTCGCAACCTGGTTCATCATTGCGCTCGCCCATCGCCTTCGATCGGCACCGCGCGCACCGGCGTGGAGCGCACACATCGTGACCGCGCTCTGTACGAACGCACTCTTTGCTGGGTGGACGACGTTTCTCGTCGTTACATTCCGCCCGTTCGGTCCGGCTTTTCCCAGTCACGCACTTTCGCACTTCCTCAGTGGGTTTACGGCTGATCTGCCGATGACGATCGTCGCCTACGCACTGATCATCACGATGAACAACTTCTTCGACTCGCGAGAGCGACTCGCAAGGCAAAACATCGAGCTAGCGCAACTCAACGAGCAACTTGCGCAAGCCCAACTGAGCGCCTTGCGTCGCCAGATCGAGCCGCACTTTCTTTTCAACGCGTTGAATTCGATCGCCGGACTCATTCGCGAGAAAAAGTCGAACGAAGCGATTACGACGCTCGTAAGCCTAAGCGATTTCTTGCGCCATACGCTTTCGGAATCGAATCGTCAGGAAGTCCCACTCTCCGAAGAGCTGGATTTCGTAAAGCAATACTTAGCCACACAAAAGGTACGCTTCACAGAACGTCTTCAATTGAGCGTCGCCGTGCCCGCGGAATTGCAGCACGCAGCGATTCCAAATCTCATTCTCCAACCGCTCGTCGAGAACGCGATCAAACACGGCATCGCCAAACGCAAGGAGGGCGGATCCGTGCGCATAACGGCGTCCACGCAAGATAACCGGCTGCATATCAGTGTCTCGAACGACGGGCCGACGTTGGCACCCGGCTGGGAAACGGCAGCAACCGGCGTTGGCGTTACCAATGTGCGCGCTCGTTTAAAAGCGCTCTACGGCGACGACGCATCGTTCGTGATGCGTACGCTAAGCCTCGGCGGCGTTGAGGCCGCGATCACCGTACCGCTGCGAATGGCTCCGGACTGATGGCCATTCGTACGCTCGTTGTTGACGACGAGCCTCTCGCTCGTAGCAACGTAGTTTCACTGCTCGAACGCGACTCGCAGATTGAAATCGTCGGCCAGTCCGCAGGAGGCGCCGATGCTTTGGCCGACATCCAGCGCCTCGCACCGGATTTGGTTTTCCTGGATGTCGAGATGCCCGAGTGCGACGGATTCGACGTACTCGAGATGCTTGGGTCGGTCGCGCAACCGGTTATTATCTTTGTAACGGCGTACGACAAATACGCGCTCGCTGCGTTTGACGCCGGCGCACTCGACTACGTGCTCAAGCCCTTTGACGACGAGCGATTTGAACGTGCGCTGAACCGCGCGAAGGAACGAATAGAGGGCACCGGGCCGTTGCCTCGAGCGCAACGCAACATCGCGATCAAATCGAACGGCTCCGTTTCGTTCATCCGCATCGATCGCATCGACTGGATCGAAGCAGCAGACTACTACTCACGTCTCCACATCGCGGGGAAAACGCATCTGTTGCGCCGCAGCATGGCCGATCTCGAACGGGACCTCGAAGGCTTTGATTTCTGCCGTATCCACCGTTCAACGATCGTGAATCTCGCACGCGTCTGCGAAATGACGCCCGACGAAAATGGCGACTACGAGGTGCGGCTCGATGACAACAGCGCACACCGGCTGAGTCGAAACTTCCGTCGGGATTTTCAAGCCCGCATGAACGCGCGAACTACATAACGGGAGTCTCGAAGCGAGTCGATCCAGTTCACACAGTGATGTCCAGAAAGCGGAGCTTGCCTAGCTACTTCTGAGCCTCATCCGATTCGTATGCCGGCGGAATGCGTGGAAAATCGGCCCCGTTCTTGATTTTCAATCGGGCGCGAACGCTCGGTTCGCAGGCTCAATGGGGTAGTCCCAAAAAGGGACAGAATGATCACTGGCATCCACGCGATCTTCTACACCAAGCACTCTAAGGAAATGTACGACTTTCTCAAGGATGTGCTTGACTTACGCTACGTCGACGCCGGCAACGGGCGGCTTTTCTTCGCCGCACCGCCGACGGAACTCGCCGTCCATGAAACGGAAGGCGACTCCGAACACGAGCTGTGGCTGATCTGCGACGACATTGGCGCGACGGCACAGCGACTCGAGAAAAAGGGCATCAAGACGACACCGGTCGCCGACCGCGGCTGGGGTTTGGTGACGACGCTTGAACTACCCGCCGGCGACAAGCTCGGCCTTTACGAACCAAAACATCTCTCGCCGCTCACGACGTAATTTTGAGTGCCTTCGTGCATAGCGTACTTTACGATGACGCGGCCTGAACGCTATGCGGCGCACGGCCCGTAACGACGATCGTCTTCCCTTCGAGGCGTACATGTCCGTCTCTCGCGAGATTTGAAAGTTGAGCCGTGACGGTTTCACGGGTGCTCCCGATCAAGCCCGCAATTTCGGCGTGCGTTAGCCGCAGGTCAATCAGTACGCCGCCTTCCGTCTCGGCCCCGTGTTCGTTCGCGAGGCGCTCGAGCAATCGCATCAGCCGATCTTGAACTTTGAGATAAGCGACTTCTTCTACAACGGCGAGTGCGTCGTCGCGTTGCTCTCGGAGATACTTTGCGACGTTCAATGCCAGTATCGGGTGCCGCGATAGGAGCGCAAAGAGGTCTTCCGCACGCGCCATGCACAGAAGCGTTGGTTCGAGGCATCGAGCGATGTTCGTGCGGCGTACGTTTTCTTCAGCGAAAACGACCTCCTCACCGAAGATGTCTCCGGGCCCTAACACCGAGACGAGAATCTCTTTTCCATCGTCGGTGAGGTGCACGATCTTCACTTTGCCGCGCTTCACAAGATAGACCATGCGCGCATCGTCACCTTGCGCGAATATCTGCGTCTTCGATGAAAACGTCTGCTGAACAAAATAGTGTTCGCAGTAGTTTACCATCTCATCGCTGGCGCGTTCAAACAGACGAGAACGCTTCAGATACCACAGCTTGTTATCCATCGCGCGTCAAGCGGGATCGTTCGCCAAGGGCAGCCTGGAGCCATGCGTTTTTTCATGAAAAGGCGTTAGCTGTCAACGCCTCGGTCAAGACGCCGGGGGGATTACACGTTTTGGTTGTGTTTTCGCGCCGTGAGTACTGCCTCGAGGTGACCCAGTTCGTTTTCCCATCCGGCCACTGCGCGGTTAGTCCACTCCTCATTGTGCATTGCTTGAATCGTGAGTGTCATCTTAACCATTCCGCCCTCGAGTTGATGCAGCTCAACGACATGGGCGACGTCATACGGTTCGACACCGGGAATGAAGTCTGCCGCATGCACATACGCTAGGCGTTGCTGCGGGATGATCTCAGTGTACGTGGCAGAACATTCGGTCGTTATAGGCATACCTTCGGCGCGCATGAACGCGACTTGTTCGGGATTGACGGCCGTCATAGCGTAGAGCAACGCGCCACCGGGCTGCAATTCGAGTCTACGGACGGTCACCTTGAACCCGTCGGGACCCCACCACGACTCGATGCCCTCTTTTGTGGTCCACAACTCCCACACGTCCGCTACCGTAGCGTGGTATGTGCGCTCGATCGTCAACGTTTCACTCATTCGTTACTCCTGCGCTTTTGCGCGCCGCTGCTGCTTCTGTTTGAGAGCCTCGCCGAACGCGTCGAGGCGAGCGATCCATATGCGGCGATATTGCGTAATCCACTCGTCGAGTTCTATGAAGCGCTCCGGCCGGAGAGAATAGATCCGCTTGTTTCCGTGGGCTCGCGTCTGCACAAATCCGGCCTCATCAAGAATCCGCAAGTGACGAGAGACGCCCGATTGCCGGATAGCCATGTGAGCCACCAGATCGTTCACGGCGCGCTCCTTGGCGAGCAGCAACTCGACAATTTGCAGCCGGTTCGGATCCGATAGGACCTGAAAAGCCGTTATATCCACCACGGTGTATATATATCACCGTGGATTGTCTAGGTCAAGCTTCTGCCGCGCCTGCAACGAGCGCTCGAGCTGCCCGCCTGAGCACCGTCACTGCTTCACCAGCAGCAATCACCTGGGAACTGACGAACGCGCCGTTAACGAGCAGCAGTAATTGCGCTGCTAATTCATCGGGCCGGCGCACTTCGAGTCGTTGCGCGATTCCTTTCAGACGCCGTCGCAGTTTTTCTTTGTGGGCCGCAGCGACGATGCGCGCCGGATGATCCGGGTCTGAGAATTCCGCCGCCATGTTCAACTGGGGGCAACCGCGGTAGTTCTGCCGGCCGATTCGCTCGCCGATCCACTGCATCTGAGCGTCAAGCTCGGATTGCGCATCCGATTGATGGGCCTGTGCGACGCCATCCCACTTGCTCCAAAACTCCGCGTCCTCGCGCTCGAGAAATGCCGCGATGAGGTCATCTTTCGTGCGAAAGTGCCGGTACAGACTTGTTTTCGCCACGCCCGCCCGTTCAACGACGAGATCCACGCCGACCGCATGTGCGCCCTCGCGATAGAAAAGCTCCGAGGCGGTCTGCAATATTCGCTCGCGCACGACCTCGGTAGATTGTGCTGCCATACTTGACATGATACAGACCTGTCTGTTGTAATGCAATAAAAACAGACCGATCTGTAGCGGAGGAATCATGCGAGTCGCGGTTTTTGGGGCATCTGGACACACGGGAAGGTTCGTGGTTGCCGAGCTGGTTCGCCGAGGGCACACCGTGATCGCGGTCGCTCGAGACGAAGGCAAACTGTCGACCTGCGGGTTTGGACCCTGCGTCGAAACAAAAATCGCACACGTCGACGACGCGCGGTCGCTCGACCGAGCTCTCGCCGGTGCGGCCGCGGTCATCCATTGCGCGGGTCCGTTCCTGGATACCGCGGATGCGTTAATCGAAGCCGCGCTGCGTGCGCGGATTCACTATTTCGACGTGACGGCGGAACAGAGCAGTGCGCTATCGACCTTCGAGCGATTCGATGAGGCTGCGCGTCATCGCGGTATCGCGATCGTTCCGGCAGCCGGATTTTATGGCGGGCTTGGGGATCTTTTGGCGAGCGCAGCAATGAAAGGTTGGACAGAGGCCGACAGCATCGACGTAGCGGTCGCACTCGACTCGTGGTGGCCGACGCTCGGTACGCGGCGCACTTCGCAACGCAATACTGCACCGCGCCTCGTTGTCAGCGACGGAGAACTCCAGCAACTCCAGCCGTTCGCGCCGATCCAATGGCACTTTTCCGAGCCGTTCGGCATGCAAGGCGTCGTGGAACTTCCTTTTACCGAGACGATCCTCATTCATCGACATCTTGCAGCAGCCGCCGTTCGCAATTATCTGAATCAAGCGCCGCTGCGAGACGTCCGCGATCCCGCGACGCCGGAACCCGTCGCCGACGATGAACGGGGGCGCTCAAAGCAGCAATTCATCATGGAGGTCATTGCGCGAAATGGAAGGCGGGAACGTCGCGTTTCCGCACGTGGACGAGACATCTATGCAGTTACGGCTCCAATCGTAATCGAAGCTGCGCAGCGTGTTTGCGATGGTACGGTTCAACGTGCCGGAGCATTTGCGTTAGGGGAGTTGTTCGATGCGTCGGCGTTTCTTCAAGCACTCGCTCCAGAGCACTTGTTGCTGCAACTCACGGACGAGCTGGTGCTGGAAAGCACCGCTAAAAAACGTTAAATCCAAGCATTTCCTGCGAGCCATGCCGCGATCAATTCACGGCTTTTTGATGGCTTTTGCGAGCCTGCGCGAGCAACGTAGTTCTTGTTGCTCTTCGTTCGGGGGCCTGGGATTTGGTGATGAGCATAGACCGTGCCGATGCCAAGAGTCGGTGGCGCAGTACGTTGCTCCTGTTCTGTGCGGCGTTCGCATGCCAGGGAATACCGGCGCAGGCCACCGCATCTGCAGCACCACAAGCGACGCAATGGAGCATACCGCTGAACGGACCGTGGAAATTCCGTACTGGCGACGATCCGGATTGGGCAAGCCCGCAATTTAACGATCGAACATGGGGCACACTCGATATCGCGGCGCCGGCGAGTGCCAATGACGGCGATCAAGGCATCAGTCACTTCGCTAGCGGATGGGAAGCGCACGGATACAACGGCTACAGCGGCTTTGCGTGGTACCGCCTGTCGGTCGCGCGGCCGTTAGCCGGCAACGAGCGCCTCGCGATCCTCGGTCCGGCGATGGTCGACAACGCCTACCAAATCTATGTTAACGGGACGCTGCTTGGTGGAATCGGTGATTTTTCTCAAGCAACTCCGGTTATCTATGGTATTCACCCGATGAAGTTCGAGACCGATGCGCCGTCGTCAAAACCGATTCTCATTGCGGTTCGGGTGTGGATGGCGCCGTGGGCCGCGAGTCCCGCATCGGGAGGCATGCACGTCGCACCAATCTTAGGTAACGTGAGTGGTGCCGACTTGGCATTCAAAGCTCAATGGTACGAGAAGATACGCGCCTTTGCGCTCGAGATTGCACAAACGTTTTTCTTCGTCGTGCTCGCACTGGCGGCATTGAGCTTGCTGCTGCTGTTCGATTCGAGTGACGTCGGACTGATATTTTTCGCCCTGGCATTGCTGCTGACGGCGGCATGGCGCGCGAACCTGGCAATCTACTGGCTTTCACACGTTGAGAGCGTGCAGACGTTCTTCTACGCAGTTGGGATAGGGGTTGTCCCGATGACGCTTGGAGCGTGGACTCTGGCGTGGTGTTATTTGCTTCACGTTCGATACTCCACGTGGATCACGAGCGTGACGCTAGCCCTCACCGTGCTCTATGCCGTCGCGGAGTTCTTGAAACTCGCATTTTTCAATGGAAATCTCTTGCCCGCACTCGCATCGATCGCCGGCGCAGTAGCGAAGTTCGATCGCTACGCATTTCTTGCCCTGCTGGTGTTCATTGTGTACTACGGGTTCAAGGAACATCGGCGCGAAACATGGATGGCACTTCCCGTCATCCTGCTCATATCGATCGGGCAGTTTTCGGGCGAGCTGACCGCTTTAGGCGTTCCGGGAATTTGGTTTCCCTTTGGAATGGGCGTATCGCTCACGAACTGGGCGTATCTTTGTGCGACGTTCGCAATTCCGATTTTCCTCTGGATGCGACTGAGAGCGTCGCGTCGCGACGTGACGGTCCTGCGCACGGTACTCGCCTCCTAAGCGTCTTTTCTTAGGCTAACGCAACAATGGCGGCGGCGGTTTTCGCAAGCGCTTCGCGGTTTAGGCGATACATCACGAAATAGCCGCTGCGGTAACGCTCTACCAGCCGCTCCCGAAGAAGTGCCTGCAGATGGCGCGAAATTGAAGGAGCGGCCATTCGTAAAAATCCGGAGAGTTCACGCGTAGAAAGATCCCGGCCGCGTAGCAATTCGAGAATGCGCAAACGCGTTTCGTCACCCAGTACTGCGGCCCTTGCCGCTAGCGTGCGTCGATCGTTGAGTGGCGTCACATACGCGGGCAGCGGTGGAACCGGATAGGTAATCGTGCACCGCGTTCCGTGTGGCTGCTTCATGACAAATGTCTGCAGATGCGGCCAGCAGAAAAAGGACGGAGAGAGCTCGAGCCGAGATGATTCATCGAATACGATCTCTCCATCGGCGGGACCACATTCGAGGTCGCTGCTGCCGATAAGCCCTTGACGGACCAGCAGTCCGTGCGAAAGCGTGCGCAGGAGCGCCGTGAGACCGTGCTTCCGCAGCACTCTGCGCCGCATGGCAATGTCCTGCGATAGGCCGGATTCTACCGCACCCCACACCGGCTGCACGATCTCGTCGTGCATCATGCCCAGCATCGTGCAAAAGCGTTCCAAACTACGGGAAGGTGAGGCGATGAATTCATTGAGCATCGGCTCGGCCTTTGGCTCGCGCGCCGCATACTCCGCAGCGGCGTGCCGATACCATTGCGGTTTGAGCATCTGGCGCAATGCGCTCTTTTCGAGTAATGACGCGCCACGCAGCCGCCGTACAACGGCCTCGGAGTAGACCACCTTGTTCGCACGCAACGCGGCAATCTCGCTTTGCACGTCAAGCGTTTGCGGTTCATCCCAGAGCGCCGGAAACAACTCGACGGTAGAGTTAAAGAAGAAGCCGAAATGCTGGAGTTCCGCCCTTAGTTCGCGACGTAATCTTCGTCGCGCCACGCGAATCCACGGCATTTGCTCAGCGTGGTGTGCAGGATGCAGCAGTACTTCGATGCTCCGCAGCGTTTCGCGCGCCGGAGAGAACCCGAAATGGACGTGTCGATTTCGAATACCGGAGATGCGCATCTGATTAACAGATTTGATAATCAGTTGCTCGGGCCTGTCGGCGTGCGTACGATTCTCTTATGTTGGCGCTTTTGATGACGGTCGCTCTCGCTGCCGTCCCTGTTTCCGACCCAGCGGCGCTCTTCGCAGCGGGTGACTTCGCGGGCGCCAAAAACGCCTACGAAAAGACGGTCGCGGCCGCTCCCAAAGACACTCGCGGCGAACCTCGGGCTCGCGCAACTAAACTTGTATGAAAACCGGCTCGATGCTGCTGCGTCGTTCGCCCGCTCCGCCCTTGCCGCCGACGCACAGAATACCGATGCCCAACGCGTCCTGCAAACAATCAAAGACCGGCTAGACATTCAGAGCACCGCGGCATCGCTGAATGTTCCGCAGTCCGGCATCGTGGTACCGTTTCTCGAATCCGACCCACTGCCGTTGATGCGATTTACCGTCAACGGGCGCGCCGGAAATTTTTTGCTCGACACAGGCGGCCCCGACGTCGTTCTCGATCCCGGATTTGTCTCAGAGTTAGGCTTGAAGATCACGCGGGGAAAGACCGGAATCTTTGCCGGGGGCCGCACGGCGCAAGTTGGGCAAGCGATCGTTTCAGACTTTCGCGTCGGGCAGCGTGCGCTGCATGGATTGAAAGTGGACATTTTGCCGTCGCGCCAGCTGCCGTTCTTCAAAAACCGCACGATCGATGGCGTAGTAGGAACGGTGTTTTTGTCTCGGTTCCTTGCGACGATCGACTATCCGCATCGCCGTCTCGTTTTGCGGCCGCGGAATGCAGCCCCGCCGCCCGGCATAGCGACACGAATGTGGCTGGTCGGCGATCATTTCATCTTTGCGCACGGTAGCGTTAACGGCTTGCAAAATCAACTGTTTCTCATCGATTCCGGCTTAGCCGGTGGCGGCTTCGGGCCCGAAGTACGTACGATTGCGGCGGCACACATCAAGACGTTTCCCGATCGGGCGCAAACGGGGATCGGCGGCGGCGGCCCCGTCAAGTTCATTCCTGTTATCGCCGACACACTCTGTCTCGCTACAGCGTGTCAGAACGATATATCCGGAATGTATACTCCCGAGGGCTCTCCGCTCACAATCTTCCCGTTTGCGGCAGCCGGCACAATTTCGCATACATTCTTGCGAAACTACGCCGTAACGCTGGACTTCTCGGCAATGAACATCGTTCTCACGTCGTAGCGCCGGCTACGCTGCACCGGCGGCGGCGTTGGTTCCTACCACATTGCGAAAGGCCGCACGCCAACTGTTGTACCGCGGGCTCCAGCCAAGCTTGCTGATAGCTTTTGCGTTCGACGTCCCGCGTATCTGCGTCATCATCGAAACACCGACGTCACCGATCGCAAGCCTTCCCAGCCACACCGGTACGTGCATCGGCGCTTTCGCACCCAACATCACCGCCAGCTCGGGAATCCATCTGGCCGCTGGTGCCGGCTCGTTATCTACGATGTTGTAGACGCCGGGCGCGCCGTGCTCGATCGCGCACACAGTTGCGGTGGCAACGTCGTCGACGTGCACAAATGCCCACACGCCGCCGCCGTTCCCGATGATCGGAAGCATCCGTTTGCGCACCATATTGGCAACGATGCCATCCGGCGCAAAGCTCGTTCCCGGTCCATAGAAATTCGCAAAACGCAGCGCGATGCCGTCGAAATCGCTCGAGCGCGTGATTCGATCCTCCAGATATCGGATGGCTTCGAGGGATTTGCGCTGATTTGCGGGCGGATGAGGATCTAAGGCGTCGTCCTCCGTTTTCAACGCTGTGCCGGTACGATCGTAGGTCCAGTTTCCGTAACTCTGTGCAACGATCCGTCCTACGCCGGCCGCACGAGCAGCGGCGACGAGATTGTCCGTGCCTTCGGTCCGCAAGCGGTTCGTGACGGCAAATTCACGATCGAAGTTCTTGAAGTCCTTGACGTCGGTGAGACTCGTCATTTGATGAACGATCACGTCCGGTTTTGTGCTCGTGACGGCTTTCATCACTGCCGCCCCATCGAGGCCATCAGCGACGACGGCTTGTACACCCAGTGTGCGGAGTTCGCGGGCCTTCTGCTCAGAGCGCGTCATCGCTACGACGCTGTAGCCCTTTTTGATGAGCTGCGGAACCAGGCTCTTGCCAACCACACCCGACGCCCCAGCTACAAAAACGTTCATGGTTTCCTCTCCTTTCCGGTTTGCGACCCTAAGACGGAGGTCTCGCCGTTTCTGTGACAAAGCGACCTCAAAAGGAGACACGCTACGTTGACGACGACAACCGAAGCGGCATACCACGAATACCGGCCGCTCTCGTTCTCGATCGCCTATCGCATGACGGGTAGCGTGTCGGAAGCGGAAGACATCGTCCACGAATCGTTCCTGCGATTCTATCGCGCAGAAAAAAGCGGAGTATCAATCGAGTCGCCGCGCGCATTTTTGACAACGGTCACGACGCGAATCGCCATCGACAGCATGCGCTCCGCAAAAACGCGGCGTGAAACATACTTTGGACCATGGTTGCCGGAGCCACTGCTTACGACGCACGCTTCCCCGTTCGACGTCGTGGAAATGGCAGACTCACTATCGCTTTCGTTTCTGCTTCTGCTTGAACGGCTCACGGCCGTTGAACGCGCCGTTTTCTTGCTTCGCGAAGTCTTTGACTACGGCTACGATGAGATCGCCCGCATCGTGGGAAAGACCGAAGCCAATTGCCGCCAACTCTTTGTACGCGCGCGCAAGCACATCGATGAAGAAAAACCGCGCTTCACCACCACCAAAGAAGAACAACAATCACTGGCGGATCGCTTCTTCGAAGCGGCACAGCATGGCGATCTCAGCCGCCTTATCGATTTTCTCGCGAGAGACGTAGCATTTTATGGCGACGGTGGCGGAAAAGGACGAGGACTTCCGCGGCCGGTTTTCGGCGCGGAGAAGGTTCACCGTTTCCTTTCCGCGGGTATCTTCGGCCGATTTGCCGAGTACGGTGTACGTACGCAACGCGCGGAGATCAACGGCGCTCCGGGCGCGCTGTTCTTCGATGCCGAGGACCGTCTGATCAACGCACTTGTGCTCGAAATCGGAGACGGCGCCATTCAAACGGTGCGATCGGTGATCAATCCCGACAAACTCGCGCACCTGGGACACCCGCTTTCGCCACTCGCAACCGGATAGTGCGGGCTATGGCATCGCGAAGGCTACGATTTCGTTGTTATCGCGATGACTCGTCCAGAAGCGGGAACCGTCGAACGTGAGACCACGGGCAGCAAACGGGATTGAAGCGACCGCGGTGATCTTCGGTGTCTCTTGATGAGCATCGACTTTTGTGAGCTGCAGATGCTCAAACTCTTCGTCTCCGGTGATTAAATAGAAGGTCCCTTTGACGATGGTCATGCCGACCGCTGAGCGATCGAGCGGAATTTGATGCGTTACGGCGCCATGGCCATCGAGTGCGAGAATTCGTCTGTCGTGTGCTTGTGAAACGAAGAGCGTGTCACCGTCGAAGGCTAGATGCGAACCGGTAAAGTCCGGACACTCCATGCGATCACTCTTGAATCCACGACCCGGCACGAAGCGATAAATGTATCGATCATCCTCCTCACCGAGTCCGATCACGACCCGCAATTCATCTCCGACAACGGCCATGCCAAACGGACCGCCCGGCGCTTGCACCTCATCGTGAACCGTCCACGTTGCTATCTCGATTTCATAGAGCCGATGCGTTTCACGGCTCGCCATCCAGAGCGTGGTACCGTCGACTGCGAGCCCGAGCGGTTTGGGCGCCGGCGCAGGTAGCCGCAGGCTTTCGGTGATTTCGGTCGCGAGCTCCATGCTGAATGTTTCCCTTTCTACGTGAAGGACGTTTATTGGAATTTCAAGTGTTCGATTCATGCACTCAAACCGGCATCGTCATGACTTGGTTACCAGCGGGCGCAGAAAATCCAGCCTTGCGGCAACTTGGAAGCCGGTGAGGAAATCCGATAGTACCGGCTAACACCGCGTTCATATGACAACGCTGCGGACGGATGTGGTCGTCATTGGAGCCGGTGCAGCCGGTCTTGCCGCGGCATCGCGTCTCCGCGAGCAGGGCGTAGATCTTCTCGTCCTCGAAGCGCGGGAGCGCGTCGGCGGGCGCGCGTTCACCGTGCAATCACACGATGGCTCGTTTGCGATCGAACTTGGTGCGGAGTTCATTCATGGGACGCCCAAGTCCACACTCTCGTTAATGAGCGCGTGCGGCGACAGCGCGGTTGCGACCGAAGGTGAGTACTTTCAGCTTCGAAACGGCCGGCTTGAACACGGAGGGGATATTTGGGACTCCGCGGAGCGGCTTCTGCAGCGAGTCGACGTGCACGGCCGTGACCAAAGCGTCGATGACTTTCTTCAGTCCGTAGCTCACGGCGATGCATCAGCGGAACAGCTCGATGGCGTTCGCTCTCTCGTCGAAGGATTTGACGCTGCCGTCACAAGCGACGCGAGCATTATTGCAATCGCAAACGAGTGGCGCAGCGGCTTGACTGCTTCCGCACTGCGCCCCGTGAACGGCTATGCAACGGTTATGCAGTATCTTGCGCGAATGGTGAGCGAGCAGATTCTTCTACGACTTCGCGTTGAGGAGATCCGCTGGTCGCAAAATCACGTGCACGTCAACGCCACGCGCTGTGGGCAACCGGTGGAGGTTCGAGCGCAAAAGGCCGTCATCACCTTGCCGATCGGTGTCTTGCGAGAGGGGCGCGTCGCGTTTACACCATCGCTGCCGCCGGAAAAACAGCGCAGCATCGATGCCATCAACATGGGCCCGGTCGTCAAAGTCGTCCTCGACTTCCGGTCAGCGTTCTGGGAGAGAATCGAAAATGACCGTTTTAGCAATGCCGCCTTCTTCCAAGCGCCTCAGTGCCCGCTGCGCACCGTGTGGACGCGATTTCCGCAACGCACTCCGGTTCTGGTCGCGTGGGCAGGCGGTGGTGCAGCTCAACGGCTTATCCACCAACAGACGGACCCGATTGACGCGGCGCTCGATGTCGTTCAAACGATCTTCCCGTCGGTCGACGTGCACGCCGCATTCAGAAACGCGTATTATCACGATTGGCAAGCCGATCCGTTTGCATGCGGCGCGTACAGCTTTTTGCGCGTCGGCGGTGGAAGCGCGCGTCGTGCGCTCGGTGAGCCCGTCGAGAACACGCTTTTTTTTGCAGGCGAAGGGACATCCAGCGATGATCCCGGCACCGTCGCCGGTGCGCTCGACAGCGGCTACCGTGCAGCAGGCGAGATCCTCACGGCGGTTCATTTCGTGTCTTGAACTTGCTCGAGCGCTAAATACGTAACGATGTCCCACGAGTTGTGAATGCCGATGAATATGAGCAAGAGCGTCGCACCCGCCAGCCCGAACGGAGCGGCCGGAGCACGGAGCCCGATTGCACTTGTTAACGCCACGACGTATGCAACCAGTGGCAACGTCGCAAACCAGATCCAATCCTCGAGTACCGGACGGTACGACGTTAACCTGAACGTCCGATAGATCACGTGCAATACGTACGCGAGGCCAGACGCGCCTGCGAATCCAAGCGTGATACGCGCAAACAGAAGCGCCTGCCACGGGACCGCCATGAGTCCCGAAATGAGAAATGCTGCGCAGAAATGCACGACGGTCGGCGTACTGAATATGCTGGTCCCTTCATGTGCGGCGTCCGTGCTTCGCGATCGGTCGACGATGAGCGTAACGACGACGAACATCAGCCCCGTCAATGCTGCGGCTGACGAACCGGTGATCGTGTAAAAGTTGGACCACCCGGCGAAAGCGGGCAACGGCGATTCATGCATCGTGGTCCTCCGAAAATGCGAGACGAGCCGATATTCGCGCGATGCCAACGGCCCCCCGGTTTCACCGCCATGTTGGAGTCGATTCGGGCGTTTCAAAGGGAAAGACACGAACATCCCGTAGGCCCTCAGAATGTCTCGGTCGCGCCTCTTTAGCTTCGTCCTGGCTTTGGCGTTGTTCGGCGGGCAAGCGGTGCCGGTTCGTGCGCAAACGCCGTCGATTGACGACGCAATTGCCGCGATCCGCGCCTACGCTCCGACCGCGCTGTCACAGCAAGGTGCGCCCGGTATGTCGCTGACGATTACGGATCGCGCCAAAACGATCGCGATCATCACCGAAGGCGTCGCCGATCTCGCATCCCGCGCTCCCGTGACGGCAGACACGCGATTTCCAATCGGCTCGATATCGAAATCGATGACGGCTCTCGCGCTGTTGCAACTGCACGACCAAGGTAAGGTCGATCTCAACGCACCTGTACGGCGATACCTGCCGTGGTGGACGCTCAAAAACAGTGACCGCCCCGTCCTCGTTCACCAGTTGCTCTCGCACACAGGCGGTGTTCCCGACGACTACACCTTCGAGCCGACCGGTTTCGCACTCGCTGCGCTGCGTGGCGCACGACCGCTCTTTCAAGCCGGCACAGCGTGGTCGTACTCAAATGACGGATTTGCCACGGTCGGTGCAATCGTCGAAGCAGTAACCGGCCGGCCATGGCAAGATGCGATCGAAAATACCGTCTTCGGTCCACTCGGCATGTCGACGTCGTCGGCAATTTTTACGCCGAAGATCATGAGCAACGCTGCCATCGGATATATGTTCCGCGACGCCGACGTGATTGCAACGCCCGCGCATCAGGAACTCACGCCGGCACAGTCGTTTGACTTCGTGAACCCAGCCGGCTCCGTCATTTCGACCCCCTACGACATGGCGGCATATATCCGTTTCTATCTCAATGGCGGAAAAACGGCCGACGGCACACAGTTGCTTGCGCCGGCAACCTTTGCAGCGATGACGAGCCCCGACCATTACGTCAACGGCATACCGGCCGGTGACGTGAAGCCCGAGTTAGACGAATGGCCGGAATTCTACAGCCAATACGGTTTCGGGCTTTCGATATTTACTACGGGCGGCGATCACCTAATCGGGCACACCGGTGGAATATCGGGTTACACGTCGTGCATGCAGGCGAATCTCTCTCGCGGATTCGGCGCCATCGCGATGTCCAATCTCGTTGAAGCGCCGCTGCACCCGTGTGCGATCGTGAAATATGCCATGGCGGTTCTTCGCGCACAGAGCCTAGGCCAACCGCTGCCTGCCGCGCCGGCCGGACCGCCGATTGCGGCGCCCGTCGTTGTCCCATCGCAATTCCTCGGAACATATCACGCGACCGATGGACGCACGGTAACGATCGCGACCCGAGGCAGCGATCTTTCTTTCTCCTCGGGATCGTCGCAAACGTACTTATTGGAGCCGCGCGGCAACGATCTCTTTTGGACCGACGATCCGCAATTCCCGATTTACTACATCGCGTTCGGGCGGAATAAACAAAACGCCGTCGATCATTTCACGTACGGCGGTACACTTTTCAAAAATGACCGGTACGCCGGTCCATCGGCGTTCTCATATCCCGCAGTGTGGAACATGTTGACGGGCCGTTACGAGACGATGGTCTGGGGACAATTGCAGGTCGTTCGCATCGTCGCAGTCAGCGGTCACTTGACGATCGACGGCATCACGCCACTTACCGTACGCCGGGACGGCACCTTTGCGTTAGGCTCGTCAACCGTGCGTTTTGATACGCCGTCCGCTTCGAAAATGCAGCGCGTGTGGATCGACGGCGAGGACCTCTACCGGGTCAATCTGCCGTAGCCGCATTACTTCGTAAAAGCAAGTACTATTTGCAAAAGCAATTTGCAGTGGTATAATACAAGCATGTCGACACGAACCTACGGGCAGTTTTGTGGCTTCGCGCGTGCCGTCGAAATCGTCGGCGAGCGCTGGGCGTTCCTGATCGTTCGCGACCTGCTCGTCGGTCCGAAGCGCTTCACCGACCTTCATCGCGGCTTGCACGGCATCCCGACCAATATTCTGACGACCCGGCTCAAAGAACTCGAGCAGGCGGGCGTCATCCAGCGGCGGCTTCTTCCTCGCCCCGAAGGGTCGGTCGTCTACGAGTTGACCGAACGAGGCGCCGAACTCGAGGAAGTCGTGGTGCTCCTAGGCCGTTGGGGCGCAAAGACGATGGGTGATCCGCGCCCCGGTGAGACGGTTACGCCCGACTCACTGGTCATGGCTCTGCGCTCGACATTCCGGCCTGAAGCAGCGCGCGCATTACGCGCCGGCTATGAGCTTCGCATCGGTGATGCAATCATTCACGCCCACATCAACGATGGATCGCTCAAGGCGGCGACGGGACCGCTTCCCAATCCGGATCTGATCATTGAAACCGGACCTGCCATCAAGGCACTCATGTCACGCGAAGTGACTCCCGCCCAAGCCATAAAAGATGGCAGCGTTCACCTTACGGGAGACGCTGGTCTGCTCGATCGTTTCGTCGACGTTTTTCAAATACAATAACGCCACGCTCCTGGAGGCCCAGTGCCTGCGAAGATAGTCTTCACCCGCGATAGCCGGTGGATCTCGCTCATCGTGCTCTGCGTCGGAATGTTGATGATCGTGCTGGACACGACCGTCGTCAACGTCGCGCTCCCTTCGATTCAGAGCGATCTGGGCTTCACACAATCAGGCCTCGCGTGGGTGATCAACGCATATTTGATCGCCTTCGGTGGCCTATTGTTGCTCGCCGGGCGTCTCGGCGACCTGATCGGCAGTAAACGAGTCTTTATTGCGGGCCTCATCGGCTTCACTCTCGCGTCGTTGTTGTGCGGCGTCGCGTGGAGCCGTGAAGTATTGGTTGCCGCGCGATTCGTGCAAGGCGTTGGCGGCGCAATGGCATCTTCGGTTATTCTCGCAATGATCGTTACGATGTTCGAGCAGCCGCACGAGCGCGCACGCGCCTTGAGCATCTTTAGCTTCACGGCCTCAGCCGGCGGCTCGATCGGCCTGCTTCTCGGCGGGACGCTGACCCAATTGGTCAATTGGCACTGGGTGTTTCTCGTGAACGTTCCGATTGGAATCGCCGCGGTCATTTTCGCACGGCGAGTGCTGAACGACAGTAGCGGAATCGGTTTGCGCGAGGGTGCCGACGCCGTGGGTGCAGCGTTGATTACCTCTTCACTGATGCTTGCAGTCTATACCGTCGTGGAAATCCCCACGGCCGGTGCAGCTTCCGCGCAAACGCTCATCTGCGGGATAGCGGCAACCGTATTATTCGCAGCGTTCATCGTGCGCCAGGCAACTGCGAGCAAACCGCTTGTACCATTGCACGTCTTCGCGTCGCGCAACCTTTCCGGCAGCAACATCCTGCAACTGCTGCTGGTCGCCGGTATGTTCGGCTTCTTCTTCCTCGACTCGCTCTACTTGCGGCGCGTGTACGGTTACGACGCGGTCGCTACGGGCCTTGCATTCCTTCCCGTAACGATTGCCATTGGTGCGCTATCGCTCGGATGGTCGGCGCAGCTCAGCATGCGCTTCGGCGCGCGCGCGATGATCATTGCGGGCGTCGGTGTCGCCGCCGTTGGATTGGCGATATTCTCTCTCACACCGATTACGGGAAGCTATTTGACGACGACGTTCCCGGCAATGGTATTGCTGGGCGTCGGTATGGGGGTTTCATTTCCGCCGGTGATGATCTTCGCAATGTCCAGCGCAACGCCGAGCGATTCAGGGCTGATTTCCGGCATCATCAACACGACGGCACAAGTCGGCGGTGCGTTCGGACTCGCGGTCTTGGCAACGCTCTCCGAAGCACGAACAAAAACGCTTCTGGCTTCCGGCGACGCGAATACGCTCGCGCTCGCGGGCGGCTATCATCTCGCATTCGCCGTCGCAGCCGCGTGTCTCGCCGCAGCAGCCGTCGTTGCTGCAACGGTACTGCGCACGGATGCGCTGCAGGTTGCCCATGATGCGTGTGAAGGGCAAGTAGCGTAGCAGGCGGGGGCGTTAACGTCTTGGCGTCGCGCCGTGATTGTGTGCCAAGATATTCAAAAGGACTCCCGCGGGGACGGCGTCCGGACGGCTGAAATCCGCGCGAGCGCTTATGCGTGAGCCGTACGCCACCTTCGAGTTGCGGGCGTGCGTGTCAACGCGTGCTGCAAGCGCCGCGAACGGCCCCTGCACTGCCGTCGAGGAGAATGCCGAATAGAGCGGGACGGCCTTTGCATCGTACGTCGACAACGGCTTCATCCCGAGCAGCACTTCGATCGTTCGGAGAACGCTCACCGTCGAAAAGTGATCGTGATTTACGCCACCCTTGGCGTACGGCGAAGCAATGTACAACACTGTGCGCTGATCGCTCACATGATCGGCGCCGTCCTGCGCATCGTCCTCGGTGATGAAGATCGCCGACGAAGCCCATACCTTCGAATGCGAGATCGTCTGTACTATTTGGCCAACCGCATAGTCGTTAGTTGCAACGTACGCGACGGGCGTCAGTTTTCCGGCGTGACTCCCGAACGTGTGATCGTTTGGAAGCCATATGTACTCGAGTTGCGGAAGCGTGCCGTTTCGTACAAACGTGTCGAACTCGCGGCGCCACTCTTTCACGCGATCCACGTCGCTGTAATCCAAATTCCATCCGACGTAGCGCGGATCGTACCGCCCTCGCAGCGACGGTGCCGTCACTTCAGGCGGAACGGCATTGTGCGTCGAGGTGGCCATTTCGCCGTAGTCGCGAAACGATACGTGTGCTCGCTGCGCGGCATCCCACATATATCCGTTGTGCGCCACCCCAGCGCCATAACCGACGAGTACGTCGTCGGTATCCCGGCGGCCGCCGTACGCCGGCGGCCAATACCGCTCGACGTAGTCATTGGCAAACGCACCGTCGGCCCAGTTGTGCCCGGAATCGCTGACTTCACCGCTCGCATACATATTGTCGAAAAGGCCGAATTGCGTTGCGAGCGCGTGCTGATTCGGTGTAACGTTTTTTCCAAACCAGACAAGCTTCGCGTCACCGTTGCCTTGCGGCATGTCGCCGAGCACTTGATCGTACGAGCGATTTTCTTTCAAGATGAAAAAGACGTGCTTTATGGGGCCGTTCTTCCGAACGATCGTGTTGGAGGAATCAGTATTCCAGCCGGCAGCGCCTTGCGGGTTCGTCGACGCGGCGCTTGGAAACGCGACCGCACGAAGCGAGCCGAATTGGATTGCGGCGATGTAGTCGTGAAAGCTTGTGCTCTTCGCATCGAACCCGGGATTGGGCCGCGTTCCTTCACCTTTTCCGTTCACAATGTAGAGCATGCCGCGTGAGGCGACGACATCGGTCGGGTACCAACCGGCCGGAATGCGCGCAAGGTTACGATGGCCGTGTATCACGGCGATCTCATTTGCGGCACCTAGGCTTACGAATACATCATCCCCATATGCCGCGAGCGCGTTGGGGGATGCGCCAATGGTTCCGCCCGGCGAGCCGTTACCTAGATAGACGTTTGTCACCAAACCGCCGGAAGCTGCATTGTAGATGCCGATGCTATCGTCGTCCGATTGCGCCACGTAGAGCTCGCCAGCGTGCACCAGCACATCCGCGGGATGCAGGCCGGTTTTAATTCGGCGCACGGCTCCGGTCGCCGCCGTTATTGCCTGCACGTAGTCTGCCGATCGCACTGCTACGAACACGTTCTTACCACCGGCCGAAAATGCAACGCCCCCAGGATGTTCGCCGATCGGAATGCTGCGCGCGGATCCCACCGTCGAAAGCGTCCCGATGCGCACCGCTCCGTCGCCGTCGGTTGCCACGGCAATGCGGTCGCCGGAGATTGCGAGCGCGACAGGATAGCTCTTCGCCGGAAATCCGATCTTGCGCATGGAGCCGCTCTTCGAATCGATGTCGAAGATGGCGTCGGCATTCGCGCCCGCGACGATCACATGTGCGCCATACCAACGCGGCCGTCCGAAAGCGCCGGCGAGCGGAATGTTTCGAATTTCATGCAGCGTCTTCGCATCGTACATCTGTAGCGCCGCTGGATTGAATCCCGAGGTCACAACGGCAACGACTCGCCCGTCCGGCGACAGAGAAGCCCCTTGCGGCATCGTATCGGTTTGGGTAACGACACCGAGCGGTGCACGAATGATCCAGCCGTTTGGCAGGATCGACTCCGTCGCGTTCATCGGCGCGGCCCGCGATGCCGCAACTACGAGTCCGGCTGCCCCCGCTGCGACGAGCATGGCGACAAGAGCGGTTCTAAAGGTGGGTCGAGCCTGCATTCATACTCCAAGCCTAGGGGCGAGAGATCAGACGTCTGATCTTTCGGTGCGAAAACCCTAACGATCCTGTGTGAAGCCGAAGGCTATCACTTGCAGTCGATGAATCCGACGATGCAGATGGCGCAAACGACCCAGGGACGACGCAAGCTCGCGGATCACATGGTGAGCGAAATTCGCAGGTTGATTGCCGCGGGCGCATTTCAGCGTGGTTCGCGTCTTCCCACCGAGCGGGAACTCGCCGAGCGATTCGACGTAGGACGATCGTCCGTGCGCGAAGCGGTGCGCGTTCTTTCGCATATGGGTGAGGTCGAAGTGCGCCACGGCGAGGGCACGTTCGTACGGCCGGAACCGCCCGCGGAAGATTTGGAAACGCGTCTCGGGCGCGCCCGCCTTGCCGACCTCTACGAAGCGCGACAAATCATCGAGGTACAGACGGCAGCACTGGCAGCGCAACGCCGGTCACAACGCGACGTGGCGGCCATGCGAAAGACGTTGAAGGAGCGCCGAGCGGCGCAGCAAACGGGAGATGCCCGCGGCTATTTGTTGGCCGATTTCGCGTTTCATACGGCAATAGCAAAAGCATCTAAGAACGTTGCGCTCTTCGAGCTCTACCGCTCGTTCGTTTCGGTTTTGGTTGTCGCGTTCGATGGTTCCCTGGGTACCGAAGAGCTCAAAGCCGACACGGACCTATTTCATGAACGTTTGTGCGACGCAATAGAACAACGCGACGCCGCACGTGCGGTCCGCATTTCGCGCAAACATCTCTCGACGTCGCTGGCTCGATTAAACAACTTGCTGTAGTGCGAGTCGGCGAAAGGTGTCTATCATCGTCGCTTGAGAATGTCGGCGTCATGAGATTGACCATCACCAACCTCGATCACATCGTCTTCAACGTGAGCGACGTCGATGCTAGCATTGCGTTCTATCGTGACGTACTCGGTCTTTCGATCGAGCGACTCGACGACTTCCGCGCCTCAAAAGTAGAATTTCCATCGGTGCGGATTGACGCTAACACGATCATCGACTTGTTTCCGCCGGCGATGCATGGCGCGCGCGAAGGCAATGGATCGAACGTCAACCACGTCGCGCTAGCCGTCGCGGAAGACGCCGAGGCGATTGCAGCATTCTTTGCAGATCGAGGCCTCGCACTGCTTCGCTTTTCACCGCAGAACGTTGGTGCTCGCGGAACCGGTGCTGCGTACTACACGCACGACCCCGACGGAAACACGATCGAACTGCGCACCTACCAGCGGAAGTAAAGATCAGGGTGCAACCACTGTCGCGAGGTACGGCGTCTATGGTCGGGAAAGCGGTCGCCTAGGACATCCCGTTCGGGAAGTTGCGCAAATATGAATTTTCGGCATAGCCAAGTCACCGTTGACGACGCGAGCCTTCACGTGGTAGAAGGCGGGTCCAGCGCCAAACCCGCTGTCCTGTTCTTGCACGGGTGGCCCCAAAGCGCGCTTGCCTTTGAAAAGGTCATGCAGTTGGCGCAAGAGGACGCGCATACGATTGCGATCGACCTGCCGGGCATCGGTGCGTCCACCGGCTCCTCCGGCGGAAACAAGCGCGTCATTGCGCGCTACGTCAACGGCCTCATCGAAAAACTGGAATTGAACAACGTAACGCTGGTCGGACACGACGTCGGCGGACAAATCGCTTTCGCGACGATCACGCAGTACCCGGACGCCGTGCGCGGCGCGATCCTATTGAACATCGTGATTCCGGGAATCCCACCCTGGGAGACGGTCCGCCGCAATCCCAACATTTGGCACTTCGCCTTTCACAATGTCCCGAACTTACCGGAGCTGCTCGTTCTCGGTAAGCAAGAGGCCTATTTCGATTGGTTTTTCGAAGCAATCGCAAAGCGTCCGGAGGCGATCTCGAAAGACGCTCGCGCTGCGTATGCGGAGGCCTACGGTAGCCGCAGCGCTTTGAGCGCCGGTTTCGATTGGTATCGTGCGTTTCAAGACGATGCCGCCGAAAACGCCGCATTTGCACAAAGCGCAGAGCAGCGGTCACTTCCCGTCCTTTACGTCCGCGGAGAAGCCGAGGGTGGGGAGATCGACGAATACGTCGGCGGTTTACGGGATGCCGGCCTCGTGAATTGCCGTGGCACGGGAATTTCCGATTGTGGGCATTTCTCGCCGGAGGAGCAGCCTCACGCCCTTTGGGAATCTATTTTACCGATGCTTTCGCGATCCACGGCAACGTGAGCGCATGGAGACGTCGCGGGCCCGAAGTGCCAGTGCGTCGATCCAGCGCGAAAAATTGTCGCGCAGTTTCGATGGCGGAATTGCCAGTGCTCTCGCACGCCATTTCAAGGGACTCGCCTTAACGCTCTTCGTTCTCGCCGTTGCATACGCGCTGTATTGTGCCGCCGGCCTCTACAGCGTTGCGACTACGACAGGCGTCATTTCGGAAACGGGCGTTCAACGAGCGGTTCGGATCGCGCGGGACGCCCGCGGTGTGCCGCACGTTCGCGCCGCAAGCAGCGACGACGTCTATTTCGGCGAGGGTTTCGCACAAGCGTCGGACCGGCTTGCACAGATGGACCTGTTGCGCCGATATGCCTACGGGCGCACTGCCGAAATCGCCGGTCCGATTCAGTTGCGATTGGACGTTGCCATGCGCTATCTCGATATACGGGATATCGCGCAGCGCCAGTGGAGACATCTTCCGCCCGGTGATCGGGCGGCGCTTCAAGCGTTCAGCAAGGGCGTCAACTGTGCGATGCGAACGCAGCCGCTTCCGTTCGAGTTCCGTGCGCTTCTGTATCACCCGCAACCCTGGACACCGCAAGATTCGCTTGCCGTTATGATTGCTGTCTCCGCTTCGCTCGATGATTCGGTAACGAACGTTCTATCCCGTGATGCGCTCTGGCATACACTGGCACCACGTGACTTCGACTCGGCGCTTCCGCTTTCCGATCCCCGCTATGACGTGGCGTACGACGGCGGCATGTATCGCGGCGCGCCTCCAACGAGGTCTCCGTTGCCGTTACGTACCGCGATCTACCGAGTGAAGGTCAACGCGCGCGGTTCGAACGCTTGGGCGGCCGGAGGCGCGCACAGTGTCGACGGCAGTGCATTGCTCGCGAATGATCCGCACCTCGACGTCAGCATTCCCGGTATTTGGTACATCGTCGAGATGCAATCACCGGGCCTACACGTGGCGGGTGTTACGATCCCCGGTATTCCCGGCGTCATTCTCGGCCATAATGAGTCGCTTGCGTGGGGCGCAACAAACGCCATGTCATCCTCGGTCAGCGTCTTTCGAATCGGCTCGATGAACGATCGTATGTGGGTCGAGGAACGCTTCCGCGTGCGTTTCGGACGCGACGTGCGCAAGCGTTTTTACCGAACGCCGCGAGAGTTCGCAATTCCCGTCGGCGGCGGCCGGTTTGCACTTGTGCGCTGGCCCCAATATGCCGACTCGCGTTCGCCGGTGTCGACGGTGCTGCGACTCGATCGCGCAAAGAGCATCCGCGATGCGATGCAGTCGCTCGCGCACTACGGCGGACCGGCACAGAATTTTTTCATCGCCGACTCTCACGGCGTGGTTGCGTATCACGTCGCGGGAGCGATACCGGAAGACCCGGCTTGGGGGCGTTTCGTCCACTCGGCGAGCGATCTAGTGCACACCTACGCAGACATTCCGTTTCAAGCGTTGCCATCGGCGCAACCATCACGCAGTGCTGTTTTCTTGAATGCGAACAACAAGATGTACCGGCCCGGATATCCTTATCGCCTTTCGGCAATGTTTGCTCCGCCATACCGGGCCTACCGTATCGCTCAGCTCCTCGGCATGCAAAGGCGCTACGATGCAACGTACTTTGCGCGTATGCAGCTGGACGTCACGTCTCCGGCCGACGCTGAATTCGCCCATCTTTTCGCATCGTATGCGGGCCTCCATCCCGGCTTTCTCGACCGCAAAACCATCGAAGCGCTGAAGTCGTGGAACGGCTCGTATACGCCCGAGAGCACGATCGCATCGACCGTCCATGCGTTTCGTATCCAAGCCGAATCATTCAACCCATCGCCATACGCAGCGCTCGCACTGGTTCGGCATCCGGACGCTGCATCCGATATGGAAATCCTTCGCTCGGTCGACCCGCAAACAACACCGTGGTCGAAAGAGGGGATGGTCCCACTCGCGCATCCGCTTGGAACTTCCGGATTATCGTTTCTCAATGCGGCGGCGTTGCCGGGCGACGGCGACGAGTACACTGTGCACGTTCAGACGCGCGATCTCACGCAGAGCTTTCGCGCGGTTTGGGATGTCGGTCATTGGGATTCCGGCGGCATCAGTGTACCTGCAGGCGTCTCCGGAGAGTTTGCTTCGCCGCATTACGACGATCAACGCGCAAATTGGATTTCGGGACGTTTGGGACCGCTCCCATTTTCCGAAGCGGCCGTTGCCGCGTCGACTCGCGCCGTGTTGACCCTCAAACCATAGCGAACGGTGTTTTCGACAGACTCGCACAAACTCGCGTAATTAAAGAAGGCACCGCGCAACGCGGTGCCTTCAGCACAAACCGACCGGCGATATGCCTAAGGCGTCGTGTTATTGCACGCGTGTTGTGCGTCCGAGTACTCACGCTGAATATGATAGACTTTTCCGGAGAGGTTCGTATCCTCAGCCAGATACGCGCAGAGGTCACCGATCTCACCGCTGATGCCGACGTTATTCGTGTACCATCCCGAACCCGGGTCTGGATCGGTTATGGTTTCGAATGTCTCGTGCGAAAGCGTTGAATAGGTGCTGTCGTTCTGCAGTCCATTCGGCGTGGGCGCATTCGGGTTCGACGTCGCGTTGTTCACGCCGCAGAAGTCCGTATCTTGGAACGGCTCAATCGTGTACAGTGTCTCTTTGATGTCCGTAAAGACTACCGAGCCGTGGAATGCACAGAACGCGGGATGCGGACTGGTCGCCGATGCATTACAGTCGCCCAGCGGTAACAGCGTTCCGGTGCTGCAATAGTCGATACCCTTTGGCAAGAAAATGTGATAGATGTGGTTGTATCCACCCCCGGCCGTGCCTTTGGCAACCGCGTGAATGATGGCGAGAAGATCGTTGTCGCCAAGCGTTGTGAACGCGGAGTAGTTCACACCAACGTCACCCGCCCAGTCATAGCGGTTCGACGCGGTGGAATGCACGTACTCGTCGGTCATATGCATCATGTTGCTGTAGCTCAGATGCTCTTCGAACGAGTTCGGATTGCCGAACGGCGCACCAGTGCTGTCGACAAAGGCGTTGTATACCCGCGCCGTTGTGACCAGGGCACCACCGAAATAGGTCAAATCGGCGGGATACACCACCGACTGCGCCGTTGCTTTTTTGCCGGTACTCGGCATATATTCGTGGCCTTTGTTCGCTTTTGCGCTGGCGGCAGCGGCCTGGTCCGACGTGGTTACGTGAATTGAAGTTGCTGCCGCGCTCGTAATGGGGGCGGCATTTTGATTGTTACCGTTATTCGTAGCTTGCGGCTGTTGCGGATCGCTCGGAAGCGTGGAGCCGCCACCGCCGCCGCCGCATGCGGCAAGAGCAGCGCTCAATAGGAAAGCACCCGTCAAAGTAACGACGTTACGTCGAAATCCCGGAGAATGCACAGACAACCTCCTCCAAAGTAAGGGTCGTGCAACTTTGACTTGCGCTACGTGCAGTGATTGAAACTACGGGGGAAATGCCGCAACGCATTCGCACTATCATCGCGAGGAGCAAAGGCTCTTGCATTAAAGTGTGAATTCGATTAGAGCTACCTAGCCATCGCTCGCATAGGCTTTTTTTTCGGAATATCGTGAGCTTCGGAAGTAAGCGTTTGGTTGGCTTTGTGCAAAAAGGCGTGGAGGAGCCAACCGCTAAACGCTTCATCATGGAGGCGTACTCGATCGACGGCCGAGGGCGCGGCGAAGTTTACGTCACGCTTGCTATCGTGGCGGTAGCGCTTGCATATGCGGCGCACCAGCTTTCAACGTTATTGCCTTTCGAGATTCCGTGGTGGATCGCCATTCCATCGTTTGCCGTCTGGTTCGCGGTCGTGAACGTCACCTTCGACCGCTGGTTGTGGCGCGCCCGGTTCGGCGGCTTTCGTGTGAGCGCCGTTCCCGATTTCTCGGGGCACTGGCACGGGACAATCGTCGCCGTAACCGCGCAAGCTGAGCAGCAAGAATTGGCCGTAGACGTACGCATCAAGCAAACGTGGTCAGGCATCGAAGTACGCGGCAAGACCGCGCAGGGCATCACGCGTTCAAAGCTCGCCGGTGTACGGATCGAAGACGAAGAGCTCCGCTACGAATACGAGACGCATCCCGACATCTTCAAGGCGAATGCAAAACCACACACCGGGTTTTGCATTTTGGAGATGGTCGATAACAATTTTCTCGAGGGATACTATTACACCCTCGACGGGACGTCGGCGAAAGGCGCGATAGCGCTTCATCGGTTCGCTTCCAAGAACGGAAAATCACATTAGCCGGAGGTAGACATGACTGCATCACTGGATGGGACGCCGGTCAAAACGCCGGACAGCAACGTCTGGCACATGGCCCAACACCAATTGGATGAAGTTTCGAAGCTCATCAATCTGAGCGATTCGATTCACGGCTATCTTGCGCGAGCCCAAACGCGTTCTCGAAGTCTCGGTTCCCGTCCACATGGATGCCGGTCTATTCAAGATGTTCACCGGTTACCGCGTGCAGCACAACATGTCGCGCGGGCCCGGCGAAGGGCGGTATTCGTTTTCATCCGGATGTGACGCTCGACGAAGTGAAGGCGCTCGCGATGTGGATGACGTGGAAATGCGCACTGGTGAATTTACCGTTCGGCGGCGCCAAAGGCGGCGTGATCTGCGATCCCAAGAACATGTCGATGCAGGAGCTGGAAAATCTCACGCGGCGTTTCACGAGCGAAATATCGATCATCATCGGTCCCGAGAAAGACATTCCGGCGCCGGACGTCTACACGACGCCGCAGATCATGGCGTGGATCATGGACACGTTCTCGATGCAACACGGCTACTCGATTCCAGGCGTCGTTACCGGCAAGCCGATCGCCATCGGCGGCTCGCTCGGCCGTGACAAGGCGACCGCTCGTGGATGTTTGTATGTGATCGACGAAGCGATGCGCGTCGCCGAGATACCGGTGGAAGGCGCACGCGTCGCGATTCAGGGTTTCGGAAACGCCGGCTTGCACGCTGCCGAACTCATGGACGAACGGGGATATCGAATCGTCGCCGTCTCCGATTCACGCGGCGGCGTCGCAAACTCCGGCGGATTGGACGTGGCCGCGCTCATCACGCACAAGAGCAGTTCCGGATCGGTGTGCGGCTTCTCCGGCGCCGATAGCGTGACCAACGAAGAGGTACTTGAGTACGATTGCGACGTGCTCGTTCCCGGCAGCACTCGAAAAAGTCATTACGAGCGAGAATGCGCCGCGCATAAAGGCGCGCATCGTTGCCGAGGCGGCGAATGGGCCAACGCTGCCCGAAGCCGATGATATTTTGTTCGATCGCGGCGTCGTCGTGTTACCTGATATTTTGGCAAATGCCGGCGGTGTAACGGTCTCCTATTTCGAGTGGGTCCAAGACCTTCAAGAGAATTTTTGGGAGGAGCGCGAGATCAACGAGCGCCTCAAGACAAAAATGACGCGCGCGTTTCGAGAGACGCTCGATCAAGCGACGCGGCGGGGAATCAACATGCGTCAGGGGGCCTACGCCGTGGCTGTCGATCGGGTTGCCGAGGCGACGCGTCTCCGCGGTCTCTATCCCTAAGCGAGCAGGCGAGCGCCGTATCAGGTAGGCCGCAAACGCACTGGGGTTCAACGGTTTCAAGCCATTGTGATCGATCAGTTCCACCCGCTCGTTTCGGAGTGGTTTACCACCCGTTACGGCCAGCCGACCGCGCCGCAGATTCAAGGCTGGCCCGTCATTCACAGCGGCAAGGACGTTCTGATTTCCGCGCCCACCGGTTCGGGCAAAACGCTAGCCGCGTTTTCGATTTGCTTAGATGACCTCGTCCGGCGCGCAGCTGCGGACACGCTTGCCGATCATACGCTCGTCGTATACGTGTCGCCGCTCAAAGCGCTGACGAACGACATCCGCAAAAATCTGGAAACGCCGCTCGGCGAACTTCTCTTGCTCGCCAACGAGCGCCTTATTCCACTGGCACCGATTCGCACAGCGGTTCGCACGGGCGACACGCCGGCCGTCGAACGGCAGCGGATGCTGCGCAAACCGCCGCATGTCTTAGTGACGACGCCCGAGTCGCTGTTCATTCTTCTCACCGCCGAAAAGTCGCGTGCGCTCTTCACGAACGTGTCGACCGTCATCGTCGACGAAATTCACGCGATGGCAAGCGACAAGCGCGGCTCGCATCTCGCCCTCACCCTCGCCCGTCTCGACCGGCTCGTGCAAGACTCCGGCGGGTGCAAGCCGCAGCGCATTGGCCTGTCGGCGACGGTGCGCCCATTGGAAGACGTCGCACAGTTTTTGAGCGAAACCGCAACGATCGTCGACGTCGGTAGCCGGCGCGAGATGGCGCTGCGCGTCGAAGTGCCGAACGACGAGCTGGGACCGGTTGCGAGCGGTGAAATGTGGGCCGACATTTACGACCGCGTCGCAAAAATCGTGACCAGCCATCGTACGACGTTGGTTTTTGTCGGCACGCGCCGCATGAGCGAGCGCGTCGCATTCGCATTAACGGAGCGCCTTGGCGAAGGTGCCGTGCTGCCGCACCACGGTAGCCTTTCGCGCGAAGCTCGCTTCGAAGCGGAAGACCGTTTGAAGAATGGGGAGCTGCGCGCGGTTGTCGCAACGGCCTCACTGGAACTGGGCATCGATATCGGATCGATCGACGTGGTCGTTCAACTCGGAACGCCGCGCTCGATTGCCGTCGCCCTGCAGCGTATTGGCCGTTCCGGCCACTGGATCGGTGCAAAGCCCGACGGCACGCTGTTCGCGACTACCCGCGATGAACTGCTCGAATGCGCGGCGCTGGTGCGAGCGATTCGCACCGGTGCAATGGACGCGCTGAAGATTCCGGTTGCACCGCTCGACATACTCGCGCAACAAATCGTCGCTGCATGCGGCGCCGGAGAATGGGCGGTGGAGGAGCTCTATGCGCTCGTTTGCACGGCATATCCGTACAGGAATCTCGCGCGCAAAGACTTCGACGACGTCGTAGCAATGCTCGCCGACGGCGTCGCCACGTCGCGCGGAAGAAGCGGCACGTTTGTACACTTCGATCGCGTGAACGGCCGCCTGCGCGGCCGCCGCGGCGCGCGTATGGCCGCGATCACGTCCGGCGGCGCGATTCCCGAAACGGCGAACTACAACGTCGTCGTTGAGCCTGACGGTCACATGGTCGGCACGCTCGACGAAGACTTCGCCGTGGAGAGTTTAGCCGGCGATATCTTTTTACTCGGAACGAACTCCTGGAAGATTCGCCGAGTCGAACCGGGCGTCGTCCGCGTAGAGGACGCGCACGGCGCGCCGCCGACGATTCCGTTTTGGAACGGTGAGGGCCCGGGACGCACGATCGAACTTTCACGCGAAGTGGCACATTTGCGGGCGGACATCGATGCGCACGACGACGAGCGCGCGTACGATCTGCTCATCGCGGAGTGTGGATTGGATCGTTCGGGCGCCGAAGCGGCGGTCGCGTATATCCGCGCCGGTAAGGCGATCCTCGGCGTGGTACCAACGGACACCGCGATCGTAGCCGAACGCTTCTTCGACGAAGGCGGCGGAATGCAACTGATTCTGCACACGCCTTTTGGTGCGCGCATCAATCGCGCGTGGGGACTGGCGCTTCGCAAGCGGTTCTGCCGCTCGTTCAACGTCGAGCTGCAGGCGGCCGCAACGGACAACGGCATCGTCTTGTCACTCACCGAGCAGCATGCATTTCCACTGGACATCGTCTTTGAATACGTGAAATCTGCCAGCGTCGAATACGTTCTCACCCAAGCGCTTCTGGCAGCACCGATGTTTGGGGCGCGCTGGCGCTGGAATGCGACGCGCGCGCTTGCGATTCTCCGCATGCGCGGGGGACGTAAGGTTGCGCCGCAACTGCAGCGCATGCGCGCCGACGATCTGATCGCGGCGGTTTTTCCCGACCAGGCTGCATGCGCCGAGAATTTGAGCGGTCCGATTCGAATTCCCGATCACGTGCTGGTGCGTGAAACGATCGGCAACTGTCTTCACGAGGCGATGGATCTCGACGGACTGCTTCAGATTTTGCGCGCGCTTGAGGGCGGCGAAATCCGCACCGTTGCGATCGACACGCCGGAGCCGTCCCCGTTCTGCCACGAAATTCTCAACGCGAATCCGTACGCGTATCTCGACGATGCTCCGCTCGAAGAACGCCGGGCGCGTGCGGTGCAGTTACGGCGCACGATGCGGGACGATATGGACGGCGCCGGCATTTTGGATCAAGACGTCATCGCGGAAGTTACCGAGGAATCGTGGCCGGTCGTTCGGGATGCCGACGAACTTCATGATGCGCTTGCCTCGCTCGTCGTGCTGCCGCCAGTCGCTGAGTGGGCACAGTGGTATGAAGAACTCGCTTCGCAATCCCGCGCAACGACGTTGTTCGCCGGCAGGCGTTGCTTATGGACGAGCGCTGAGCGTCTCGACGTCGCGCGCGCCGCGTATCCCGAGGCGACATTGCAACCGGTGATCGCACCGGTTTCGAGCGGCACGCCGCCGCAGTACGACGATGCAATCGCGGAGATCCTCCGCGGCTGGTTGGAGTCAAGCGGACCACTGACGATCGTCGAACTCTCGGAGCGCTTCGACGCCGATCCGCAAGCGATCGAACGTGGATTGATCCGTTTGGAGACCGAGGGCCAAGTGTTGCGCGGACGCTTTCGCGGTACGCAAACCGAAGAGTGGTGCAATCGTCGTGTTCTGGCGCGCATCCATCGCCGTACGATCGGACAGCTTCGCCGCGAAATCCAGCCTGTCACAGCGGCGGAATTCGTCACCTTCTTGTACGCTTGGCAACATGCTTCGGCGACGTCACGGTTACACGGCGTTGACGGCACGTTGCACGTCATTCGCCAACTCGAAGGGTATGAGATCCCCGCGGCCGCGTGGGAAGCTCAGATCCTTCCCGCACGTGTGGCCGGATACCGGCCCGAATATCTCGATCAGTTGTGTTACTCCGGCGAAGTGATGTGGGGACGGTTGTCATCGCATCCGGCGCTCGATCCGAGCGAAGAGAGCGGACGGCGGGTCCGCCCGACCAAACTCGCGCCGATCGCGTTGCTCACGCGTGAGAACGCCGACGAACTCGTTGTTCGCAACGCGTATGGAACGAACGGCTTATCGCATGCATCGCGCGAGGTGCTCGAAGAGATCGGCAGACGTGGCGCGCCATTTTTCGGCGACATCGTACGCGGCACAAAACGCCTGCCAAGCGAAGTGGAAGAAGCCTTGTGGCAACTGGTCGCCGGAGGGCTCGTGACGGCCGACGGATTTGATGCGCTGCGCTCATTGATCGATGCAAAACGCCGCCTCGGAGAGAAAGGCCGCCGCGCTCGACCGCGTTCCTCCGGGGGACGATGGACGCTGTTGACGTCGCAGACCGAACGCATCGATCCTGAACGCTTCGCACGCCGGCTTCTCGACCGTTGGGGTGTTGTTTTTCGCGATGTTGTTGCACGCGAAACGCTCGCTCCGCGCTGGCGCGATCTTCTGCTAGCGCTGCGCAGATTGGAGGCGCGCGGAGAAATCCGTGGTGGCCGGTTCGTCAGTGGATTTGTGGGCGAACAATTCGCGCTCCCCGAGGCGATCGAGGCGCTTCGCGCATCCCGGCGCGCGGGCGCTGTTGGCCCACAGCCAAACCCTAGCGCCTACGATCCTCTGGCGCTCGGCGGAGTCATTCTGCCGAGAACGCCGAGCGACGCAATTCCCGTTCCCGACGATGACGTGCTTTCCAACGCAGCGGTCGGGATGATACCATGAAAGAGGCTCTATGCCTCATGAAATCGTCTTGCGATTGCGCGACTTCGTCGCTAGCCGCGACGATCCACGCACGCTCGTTCTCGATGCGCGCACACAAAGTGAACGCGTTTCTACCGACCTGAGCAACCCCTTTGTGACGGTCGTGTGGGCACCGCACGCGACACTTGCTAAAAACGTGCACCGCATGGCGGCCCTTTTGGGAAGCCGCCACGTCGTCGTGGTCGACGCGACCGAAAACGATGCTGCTGAAGCGGTGCGCATCCTTCGTGACTGTGACGTCAGCGCAATGGCATTAGAAGGCGGCATCGCCGGCTGGCGTCTCTTATCGGAACGCAACTTTGACGCGGCGGTCGAGTCTGTTTGAATACATGTACCGGACGCGGCAATGCCGCGCCCGGATGGTGTACCAAGAGAGTCACTCGATGATGGGCCGGAATCCGTGGTGTGCCTGGAACTGACGCCGCACGTTTTCCGGTAGGATGATTTTTGCCGCACCGGCGTTCACTCTGAAGATGCCGTTGGCCGGGATCAACAGTACCGCAGGCGCTCTGCCGGTCTTCATGTCCACTGCTTGACCGACGATCCATCCGCGGTCGTTGATGTCGCCCGCATACGTTATGTATAACTGCGAGGGCTGCACGAGTAGGTTCAGATCCGTCATCGATCCGTTTTGCCAAACGAATCCGCGACAGTTGAATGCTGCATCGCACGAATAGCCCGTCGCTTGATGATCGTTGTTGAGCCCGAGCGCCTCACTATATGTATCGCCTGGGAGCGTGCCTAGGTCGTGCATGGTGCCGTCGCGCCACCGGAAAGCGTGATACGCGAGATTTCCCGAGGTAGCCGATTGTCCGACCACATCGCCGCGGTCGTTGATCGCCGTCGCAATATTCGCGGTCGTGCCGCCTAGCGTGCCTAAATTGATCGGCGCGGCGGCATCGCCCCATAACAGAGCGTGCGCCGTTCCGTCCCCGTTATTGTTCGGTGGTCCGCACGGGCCTGATGCGCCCACTGCGGCGCCGGCATTATTTATTGCGACCGCCTGTGAAACGCCATCACCTGGGAAAGGCTGTAGCGCCCGCGCCTTCCCGTTACGATTCCAAATGGTGCCGTAATAATCCAACGCCTGCGGCGCGGCGCAAGTGGAATCATGCGCAGCAGTCTCGGCGAAACCCACGATTTGTCCAGCATCGTTGACGCCGGCTGCAAAAGAATTGTTGCCTCCGAGCGTCGAGAGCGGCGTCAACAGGTTGTACTTCCAGCTGAATCCAGCGCACAAATGTGAGGAGCCTGTCCCACAGAAGTTTTCCGCAAGTGGATCCGTTTGTGCGACGTCGGAAAAGCCCACGATTTGGCCAAGCTCGTTCTTCACCGGCCATCCCACGCCGCTGTCGGGACCGCCAAGTGTTCCCAGGTCGATCTTCTGGCCGCCTAGCCACAGCGTAGCGTGAGTCGCCGCATCACCGGCGAGCGTGGAAATGCCCGATATGAAGCCACGATTGTCGATGCTGTTGGCTACGCTCTTGGTTCCACCGAGTGTCCCGAGCGGGATCATGTAGTAATGAGAAATGCTTTGCCGCATGTTGGCATTAGGGACAGCGGCGGCGCCGGCTTCGGTTCTGGCGTCCGGCGAGATGCCGTTCGGAGCGCTGACCTGTTGCGGCGTAAGGCTCGGTGCATTTGCGCCGCTACTACAACCGGCGAGTACCGCCAACGCCGCGCATGTATACGTTGCGCGCCGGGCCATGCGCGCAATCACCTCCGTACGTGAGATTTCGAGAAATGCGTTCAAGATTCTCATGCTCTCCTCCATGCTCGTAGCGAGCGATCGCGTAAGTGACAGGAAGGAAGATTGCCCGGACCACGGCGGCCCTCCCGAGTGGCAGTTTTTTTCAAGATTAGAAAGGCTGCTTCCGGAGATGCGACGTCACGCAGCGATGCGGCTTACCGTTTTAATTGCGTGAACGCGTTGGAACGGAATCTCCGCGCGCTGCTTCGACAGCCGCACCGGAGAGATTTTTCGTCGGCGGTACTCAGCGACGGATTGCGCCGGGCATTTGGAGCGCGTTGCGAAAGCGAGGCATGGGAACTCGCCGTCAACGAAGCGTTCCGCGGATGCACCGCAAAGCGGCGCCTGATGCTGATCGGCGTAATGCGTGGTTCCGGCCGAACACGCCTCAGCGAAAGAACATACTACCGCGCAAAGAAAGAAGTCATCGAACGACTGACCGCAGTTATTTGCGAGCGGCTTAGAGAGTCCAAACGGCAGCCGTTCAAGCGCGCACAGGAACACGCGCCCATCGCGCTGCCGATGGTCGATCGCCTGGTTCCCGAGCCGATCGAGCCCGAATATTATCACGGTCCGGGGCGTGGCTGCGCGTTATCAGCCGCTGCGCTGGCCGCCGAGATGTCGGGAGACCAGGAACGAGCCGACATGTTCATTTTAAAAGCCGGCGACAACGTTCTCAATCAGTTTGGCCGCCGCGATGTGGCAGCAGCGTTCGAAGTGTCACAGAACGAATTTTTTATCGCGAGATGTCGCGGGAATCTTCATGCGATGCACAATGCAGTGCAGGTGATGGCGCGCTTCCGCGACCGGTTGAACCCCGCCGCGCGATTGAAGTTTGCTTTGGATTGCAGCGAAGTCTATCTGTACGAGGGCCGCGTTAAAGACGCACAGGCAGAACTGGATTTCGCATCGTTGAACGCCTCCGCCGACGAGGGGACGCTGCTCCGTTCGATCGCTTTCGTACGAAGAGCGCAGATCGCTCTTGCGTGCCGTGATCTGCGGGCGGCAGAAGAGGCAGGCGTAGCGGCAGCGAGCATTGCGCGTCCGCATGCAGATATTCGGGTGTATGCGGCTGAGGTCTTGGGCCGGTCTGCGCTTCACACCGGAAGACCGTGGTCCACGAACGGCCTCGAAGAATGTCAGAGCGCCTTTCACGCACTGTGCGTGCGCACCGTTCTCGCGCGACACTTGCTGCAACGTGGAAAGCACGAGCGGGCGTGCGAAACGGCCGAGGACTCCTACGAGCGCGCGATGCGCCTGCGGTACTGGAATCTAGCCAGCAGTTCGGCATCCACGCTCGCTGCGTGCGTCGACACAGCCGAGGCGCCAAGGTGGCTCGCAGAAGCGTTGCGCTTGTATTTGGCTCCGCAACGGCAGAACGCGTACGTTGGAAACGATCTGTTCGATGTCGTTCCACGCGGTTCGCCGTTGATGCGCGCTTTTGTCAATTCGGACGAAGCCGCCGCGTTGATGATCGAAATGTATCGCCGCCGCTTTGCCCCTTCCGGTTTAGAGCCGGGGCTCGACATGGTGTTGTCGCGTGCAGCGCGGCTCATGCTCCAGGGCGCGCGCGATGTGCACAACGTTCTTCCCTACGATTTCCTTACGCGGGCGGTAGGGCAGTGGTCTGATCGATCGAGCGTCCTACAACAGATCGAAGATGGTATCCGGGAACTCGGAAATCTCATCAGCGCACTCTCGATTCTCTATCCGTTCGAAGAGCGCAATGATTTCATCGTCGGCACTCGACGACAGGCTCGCAGCGTCGTGCTTTCACTTCGCCGGTCGCTTGCGCGCCAAAAATGGCAGATGATACGCGGCTAATTGCAGCGGCCCCACAGTGTGTCCAACGCGCGTCCTCGCCGTGCCTCCGAGGGGACCGTAGAAGCGCGCACGAATATTCGGCGCGCCAACCATGAACGAAAATTCCAATTCCGCGGAAACTCCGGAACCAGCCGAAATCGTGGCCGAGCAGCCGGGATCAGACGAAATCGTCGCCGAGCAGCTGAAACCAGCCGAAATCGTGGCCGAGCAGCCGGAACCAGCCGAAATCGTCGCCGAGCAGCCGAAACCAGCCGAAATCGTCGCCGAGCAGCCGAAACCAGCCGAAATCGTGGCCGAGCAGCCGGAACCGGCCGAAACCGTCGCCGAGCAGCCCGAACCGGTTGTCGTCCCGGAGTCTCCGGAAGCAAACGAGGGACGGCGAAAAGCGCAAGCCGCATGGGACCAACTCGTCGCCGCGCACGCCTCTGGCCAAACGCTGACGGCGACCGTGAAATCGGCTGTCAAAGGCGGCTTACTTCTCGATCTCGACGGATACCGCGGATTTCTTCCGGCATCGCACGTTCGCGCCGGCAAAGGGACGCCGCTCGAGTCGCTGGTCAACACGCCGTTAGACGTTAAAGTGATCGACGTGGATCAACAACGTAAGCGGGTCGTCGTATCGCATCGCCGTGCCATGGAAGAACAGCGCCGCAGTGCACGGACCGATCTCTTGCGATCGCTGCAGATCGGCGAAGAGCGCGAAGCGACCGTCGTACGCCTCACCGATTTCGGCGCATTCGTCGACTTGGGCGGAATCGATGCACTGATTCCACTCGGCGAATTGGCGTTCGAACGCGTAGAGAAGGCGGCCGACGTCGTTACGCCGGGTGAACGTTTGAACGTCAAGGTTCTCCGCATCGACGAGAATGGAAAGAAAATCGCGGTGTCGCGGAAAGCCGCGTTGGCAGACCCGTGGCGCGATCACGCGGCTGTTTTACGCCAAGGCAGCGTCGTCGAAGGGAAAGTGGTGGCAAAAGAGCCGCGCCTTACCGTCGAAATCGCGCCGGGTGTCACCGGAACACTTGGCGACCGCGAAGCAAATCCGGAAGACTATGAGATCGGTGAATCCGTCGAAGTGACCGTTCGCAGCGTCGATTATAAAAACCGTCGCATTCGTTTGGGAACGCCACACGCGCAGACGTCGTTCACGTCGTCATCGTTTGCGCCTCTCGGGACGGAACTCAAGCGATAACTCCGAACCGGTCACACGGTTCCGGTGATGACGCGACCGTAGTGAACATTTACGACGTTTACAAACGATTCTTCGTCCGCGTCATCGCTCGTAACAACTGCGGTAGTCCGAAACTGTTGCGTATCACCGGCGAAGAAACGTTTCGCCGCGGCGCCGAACGAATCGGTTCCTTCCGTGGCTACCGCCGCTTCGTAGCCCTGCTCGTGTAAGATTCGTGCTGTCTCCACGGCGTGCGTGCCGTCTTCAAATACTGCCACTCGTGTCATGGATGATCTCTCCTGTGCCGAAGTCACGTACCCGCGTGAGCTAAAAGCAAAAAATGACCGGGCGATACGCCCGGTCATTTTCCATTCGCTTCCGGCGAAAATGCCGCTTTAGCGCTTCTTGCGCCCGTTCGACTTCTTGGCTGCGCCTTTGCGTGCCGGAGCGGCCTTGCGTGCTCCCGCTTTCGCAACGGTTTTCTTTGCGGTTTTGCGCGCCGCAGGCTTTGCAGCGGCTTTGCGCCCTGTCGCCGCCTTACGGCCGCCGCCCTTTTTCGACATGATCGCGTCTTTGAGGGCCTTCGCCGGTAAGAATTTGAAGACGCGCTTCGCCGGAACTTTCACCGGTTCGCCCGTCGCAGGGTTACGCGCGATACGCGCAGCGCGATCGCGAACCTTGAACTGTCCAAATCCCGGAATCTTCACCGGCTCACCGGCGAGAACCGCATCTTGGATATCTTCGAAGACGCCATCGATCAATGCGAGCGCGTCCTTGCGAGACATTTCGAACCGTTCCATTGCGGAGCGGACCAAATCGACCTTATTCATCTAATCCTCTTAGGCTGATGCTTGAGCGCACACGGCGCCTTTTGCATTGCGGAGTACCGTGTTTTTTGCCGTGTTCCTGCGAAATTTATCGAAAAATGCCATATTTTCCGGATGCGCCGATTGAGCAAGACGCCGTGTGGAAAATCTCTACCAGCCCTATGACCACAAATATCGAGCGAGAGCGAAAATTACGAGCCCCCAATGGCTTCTCTCTTGCTCGCCTGCCGCGCGAGCTGAAGGGCTATACGGCTTCGCCCGCGCGGTTCAAGCGGCAGCACACCACGTATTACGACACGGCCGATTTTCGCTTGATGCGCTGGGGATGCAGTTTGCGATACCGCCGCAATGAAGGCTGGACACTCAAAATTCCGGTGTGCGGCGGAGACGGAGCGGAGGGCCGTGAAGAGCACGCCTTCGAAGGTCCGCGCGATAGTATTCCAAGTGAAGCGCTGCAGCTGACGATGGGATATACACGCAGAAAGCCGCTCGTGCGTATCGCGGAATTGCGGACGCTTCGTGTGGTTCGGGAGTTTCACGACCGGCACGGCGACGACGTGGCTGAGGTCGCGCAAGACGACGTTCGCGTCGTCGACGGATCACGTGTGACCAAACGATTCGCACAAATCGAAATCGAGTTGGAAGAACATACGGCTCGCAGCGCGCTGGATGATATCGGCAGCGTTCTGCGTCGTGCAGGCGCCGGGGGAACGGATCAAACGCCGAAAAACGTCGTGGCGCTCGGACGCGACATTTCAGCCGAAGTCGCAATCCCTCACGTAAACGCGCGCGCAACCGTAGTGAACGTTTTCCGAGCCGCGCTAGCAAAATCGGTGGTAACGCTAATGCACAGCGATGCGCCGCTGCGTGTGACAAACGATCCGGAAGCCGTTCACCGGGCGCGCGTCGCCGTACGCCGTTTGCGATCGTATCTCCACACGTTTCTACCGGCACTTCAACCTGAATGGGCCTGTGCGTTAGGCGAACGTCTGCGCTGGCTGCAGGACAAATTAGCGCGCGTTCGCGACGGCGACGTGCTCGCAAACCTCGTAGCCGATCTCGCCGATAGGCTCACTCCAGTCGACGCGGACGAAGGCCAAGCAATCGCCGCCGATTGCAAACGCGAGGTTCAGGCTTACAGAGAAGCGCTCCGCGACGCGCTGAATGAAGATCGCTATTTCGCGTTGCTCGACGAACTGCTTGAGGCATCTCGTGACCCCAAGACCAACGACAAGGCGGAAAAGCGAGCCGCAAAATATGGCAGAGCGCTCATCGACCGTGTCTATAAGAAAGCACAAAAAGCGGTAAAGCGAGCCGGCGCACAACCGTCGGATCGAGCGCTGCACAGGATTCGAATCAAATCGAAGCACGTTCGGTATGCGGCCGAAGTCTTCGCTTGCGTATTGGGAGCTCGTGGCGAGAAGCTCGCGACTGCCGCCGAATCGCTTCAGTCGCAATTGGGCGATCATCACGATACCGTGCTCGCAGTGCGCCGCCTTCGCGAAGAACGACCGCCGAGATCGTTCGTCGCCGGAGAACTTACCGTGCTCGCCACGCAGCGAGGCAGTGCAGCGTGTTCAAATTGGCGTCAGAGCTGGCACCGGATTTCTCAAAAATTAATAAATTAGTTGACTTCCCAGTCGTGCATCACTAAAATTCAGCTCAGTCACGAAGTTTGACATCGCAAGGCGGCTCCCGTGAAGCTTCTCGCCTCAGTTTTCCTTGTGGCGGCGCTCATTTATCCGTCATCCAGCGGCGCAGCCGAAGAGCATACGGTGGGCGCAATCGCGATCCCCAAGGTCGACGTCGCGCCGTCGCTCGATCCTCATGCGGATCTCACGTCGTGGAAAACCGCTGCAGCCGTTACGCTGCTCTGGGACGTTCAACACCAACATTCGGCAAGCGAGTTGACGACCGCGCGAATTGCGACCGACGATCACTCGCTGTATCTGCGTTTCGACGTGAAACAACGCGAACGGCTGATGGCGCAACAGCGCACCAATAATGTCGGCGACGGAACCGACGATGAAGTGTGGATCGACCTCTGGCCCAACGGCAACTCCGGATTCTTCTACCAATTTGCGGCGACTTCGAACGGGACGCATTTTCAGTATTCGTCCGAAAACACGGCGTATGCACCAACGTGGGATTCCTTCGGCATGGTCTACGACGGCGGCTTCACGATCACGATGAAGATCCCGTTGCGCGTCGTACGCGGCTCCGGCGGCTCAAATGCCTGGAAAGCACAGTTCGTGCGTGTCGTGCGCTCGACCGGTGAGCGGCAGATTTGGTCGTACGGTGCTGCGCAAACAAACGGCGACGACGTGACGTATGCCGGAGGACTCCGCGGATTGAGCCCCGCCGCCGCCGCACGTCCCCAGCCGCGATTGGGAATCTATTCGCTCGGTGCGATTGGAGCGGCGAACCAGGGCCTCACGACGTCACGAATCGGCGCCGACCTCTCAATTCCCATCACTGCCACATCGTCGTTTTACTCGACGCTCCATCCGGATTTTTCAAACGTCGAAGTGGACCAAGCGACGATCTCGCCGACGGCTTTTGCGCGGTTCTTTAGCGAAGTACGTCCCTTCTTCACTCAAGGTTCGAACCGTTACGGGAACTTTAACTGCGATGCGTGCCCCGGAATCAGCGAACTGTACACGCCGAATATCCCAACGCCCCGCGACGGGTACGCGGTCGAAGGCCAGCAAGGTCCCGTGGCGTTCGGCGCTTTCAACGCCGTCAACAATGGACGCACCGACTCAGCCGAAGCTGCCACGATACGAACGCAAGATAACAAACTGCAGCTAACATTGCAGCGGGTCGCAGCGGATTGCTCCCTACCGAATACGACGAACTGTCCGAACGGCTCCAATTTCGTACACGACGACGTTGCGACGACCGGTCTGAACTACAATGACAACAAGCACGTCAATGCCTATTTCAACTATGGATCGGAAAACGGGAGCAACGTCGCCGCGAGCAATCAAGCACAACGCTATGATGGTGGTGCCTACGTTTACACCAATACGTTCGGCGCCGCGTTGTCGATGCGTAAGATCGGCTACTACTACAATCCGGTCGACGGACTCGTACAGCATCCGGATATCGCGGGCTATGCCACCTATGTAGGAAAATATTGGATTTTCAATCCTGCTTCGGTTCTCAACACGTTCGGCTTCGACGTGTTCATGGATCGGTATCACAACGCCGCCGGTTACCTGGATCAGACGGATCAGACCCTTCAATTTGATTTCTTGAGCAAAAACCGTCTCGATGTCCAGGCCACAATGGGCTCGTCGTACTTGCTCGCGAACAATTGCGCAACGTCGGTCGGCAATCTGATAACCGTCACCCCACTGAACTACGTTCAATATCGGGGCTGTCAAGTCTTTACGCCGATCTCGCAGAACGGTTTTATTCTGACCTGGCACAGCGGCACGGCCAACAGTCCCGGAAACTTTCCGAATCACGGCTCGTCGTCTACGCCGACGACGATCAGTTATAACTCCGGACGCTTCGGTCCCGGACGGCTGGAATCGTGGGCTCGCAGTTCCACGCTGACGGCCGGCAAACGTGGGACGATTCTTTTAGAAGCCGACGATACGCGCCAATACCTCGATACCCGTGGGGTCAACGTTCAGTGGCTAGAGCGCGCGGGATATACCTATGCGCTTGGTCCGGACGAATCGGTGTCATTCGGTGTGCGACGTATCATGGGCGTCGCACCCTACGTTGTTTCTAACCAGCCGGCATCGTGCGTTACGTATATCGCAAATCCGCTACCGTCGACGCCGTGCACCGGCGCATGGAATCTCTCGTTTGCTTATCACAAACGCTCACCACACGACGAATACTATTTCGCTTACGGCGACGCGAGCCAGCTCTCGACGGTGCCGCAGTGGATCCTAAAATGGATTCATTATCTCGGCGCGGAGAAAGGCACGTAGCTGCCGGCTTAAATCACCACATTTCCCAGCGTACGAGCGCGCATGCCGATCCAGCGATAGAGCGCGACCGGAACTACGATGAAGGCGAGAATCCCAAGCGCGAGCGCCCAATTTTGAAAGGCATCACCGACAATGGCGAGCGGCGACGCCTTTCCGCTGGCCGCAATGATGCCGGCCAAGATGACGCCGAAGATGCTTTCGCCGACGATCAATCCCGACGCCACCAATACGCCAAGCCTGCGTGCAGCGTCGGGACTCGGTTTCGATGCGACCCAGCGATTGTACAGCGTTCCAAAAACTGCGCCGACAACGACAGGCGCGGTCGCACTGGTCGGGAGATAGATCCCCAGTCCGACCGCAAGCGGCGGTAGACGAAAGCGTCCGGTCACGCGCCCGATTTCGTCGGCAGCAATCACGACGATACCGACCAGCACGCCCGTACCGATCAGACTCCAGTCGATCTGTCCTTGGATGACGCCTTTTGCAAGCGTGGAAATCAAGGTTGCTTGCGGTGCCGGTAAACCATGCGGGCCGCCAAAGCCGTACGCTTTATTCAACACGACGAGAATCGGCGGGATGACAAGCGCACCGAAAATCACGCCGACGACGAGCGACACTTGCTGACGCCATGGCGTTGCGCCGACCAGTTGTCCGGTCTTGAGGTCTTGCAGGTTATCGTTTGAGATCGTCGCGACGTTGATGAGCAACGCTGTAACGAACAAAGCGTATGCAACCAGTGCGGGAGCCGACGTCTTATCGGCGCTGTGCGACAACACGAGCAACAGCAGCGATGCGCCGATGACCGAAAGGATCGCCATACCCGACACGGGGCTGTTCGATGAGCCGATCAATCCCGCCATATATCCCGTTGCGGCCGCAACCAAAAATCCCGCGAGAACGATATAGATCACCGCACCGATGATCAACGGGACGGCCATCGTTGCAATGCCGGTGCCGGATATGAATGCCCATAGCAGCACGATGATCGGAAGAATGCAGACGGCTGATATGAGCGACACCATTCCGATCGGAATATCTTGTTCGGTAATCGGAAGTTCGACTTCGGGATTTCTCGAGCGATGACGCGAGGCCGCGATGGACGATGCAATGCCGGTGGAAACCGGCGCGGCAAGTTTTCCGAGGGTCCAAATTGCCGAGATTCCAATTGCCCCGGCACCGATGAAGCGCACGTAGTGTGACCAAATAAAGAGCGCGTGATCGGCAGCAGCACCCGGCATCGGATGCATCGCCGTGAGAATGGGAATGGCCACGCCCCACGCGATGAGCAGGCCCGCAAAGATCGCCATGCCGACCGTCAGTCCGATGAGGTGGCCCGCACCGACCAACGCTAACGACAGTGCGAAATCGATGCCCGTGGTCGACGCTCCGGCGCGAAAGTATCCGGCAAGATCGGCTGCAAAGATGCGCAGCGCAACCACCAACTGCACTGCCGCGGACGCGAGCGAGCTGATGACGAGAACGATGAGGCCCATCCGGTTTTCGGCAGCGGCTTCTTCAGCATGCGCGCCCGAGCCAACCCGCAGCACTTCGGCAGCAGCGACGCCTTCGGGGTAAGGCAGGTCGGAATTCGTAACAAGCGCTCGGCGAAGCGGCACGCTATACATCACGCCCAAGATCCCGCCGACGGCGCAAATCCCGAACGATTCCCAAAACGGGAAACCGGTCCACCAGCCCACCATCACGAGTCCCGGCAATACGAAGATCACCGACGAGAGTGTGCCGGCTGCCGACGCCACCGTCTGCACGATGTTGTTTTCGAAGATCGTCGAGTCCCGGAAAACGCGAAGCACCGCCATGGAGATGACGGCGGCAGGAATGGACGAGGCAAACGTGAGCCCGACCTTCAGGCCGAGATAGACGTTCGCGGCGGTGAACACAAGTGTAATGAGGGCGCCGAGGAAAAGCCCGCGGACCGTTAATTCTTTGCGCACCCCTTGATGTACGCCTAAGCGGCCGTTGCGTCCCTCACACTAGTCACGATCGTCGGCGCGTTGCACGAAGACGGCGATCTTTCGTCCATCACCGCCGTGGAGCGGCGCCACGGTAACCTGTAGGTCGTTGACGGAGGCGGTGACGCTCGAGGCCGTGCGGGTCGATCGCCATGCAGCGGTTAGCGCACGAACGACGCGGTCAACGGGGCTGGGAAGAAGCTCCGGCGTCGATTCCGCGTCATAAAACGAGGCGAGCGGATCTTCGCCGCCCGACGGCCCGGCCATGATCACATGGTACGCGTCGTCGAGAATGTAACAATAAGGGACGGACGGTCGCATGCGTTTGCTCCGGGGACGGGGGTCGGCAGAAAGCGGGGCTGCGAACGAGGGTGCGTACATCGAGAACTCCTCCACGACTGCAGCGTAGCAAAGACCGGGCGGCAAAGACGTCCGGGTAAACACCTGGTTTTGGAGGAAATGCTCCCCGGCGGCCCGGACCCTAGGCGCAATGGCTCAGTTGATTGGGCGAGAACGAGAGCTTACGACGGCTCTGGGTATAGTGCGCGAGGCGCAAGCGGTCCCGGTGGCTCGCCTGGTCTGGGTCGAGGGTGGAGCGGGGCTCGGCAAGAGCGCTCTCGGTTCATCCGTGGCCACCGCAGCCAGCGATCAGTTCGACGGCTTGGTTGCTCGGGTCAATGCGCATCGCATTCAGCAGGGGATCCGGTTTGCAGCCATCCGCAATCTTTCTGCGACGGTCGCCTCGGCGTTGGGCGGCGCACTCGGCCCGTACGTCGCGGGCCTTGGAGCACCGGCGGACGCGCCGAACCCCGGCGAATACCTTCTCCGCGTTCTCGAAGGCGTGACGCTCGACCGCACCGTGTTGCTGATCGTCGACGATGTGCAATGGAGCGACGATGACAGCCTTCGCTCGCTCCAGACGATCATGTCCTCACTCGCGGACCGGCCCCTGATACTTTTCGTTCTGGAACGTACGGGGGAAGATCTCGCGCGACATTATCCACTCGAGCGCGATAGGACGATCGTACTCGAGCCGTTGCGCAAACAGTTCGCGCTGGAGTTAGCGAAAGCGGTGTTCCCCGGCGCCGCAAACGACGTGCATCAAGCGATCGTCGATCATGCGGAGGGGATACCACTCGACATCATTTCACTGGCGGAAGAAGCTCGCGACAATGAAGCAGCCGACGCAAAAGACGTCGCGATGAATATGCGTTCGGTCGTCGGCCGCCAGATCCGCGAGCTGCCTGCCGGCGAGCGCGATTTCCTTCAACTCATGTCGCTGTTGAGTGAGCCGATTCAGTATGCATTGCTGCGACATCTGTGGAGCGACGACGCCCAACTCGTTGACTTGATCGCGAAAACGTCAGGGCGTTACCTGATACAAGCCGGTGAAACGCTTCAGTTTCGTCATGCGCTGATCGCAGACGCGATCCTGGAGACGATTCCTGTAAAGATCCCTATGCATCGCCGAATCATCGCAGCGCTGCAAAAAGTCGACGATCCCACGATCGAAGACCGGTTTCAACTGGCAGACCAAGCATTGGCATCGGGTGACCGTCGCCTCGCGCAGGGCACGTTCACCGCGCTCGCGCGCGAGGCGAGCGAGAGCGGCAATGCGTTCCTCACCGTAGAAGCCGCATCTCGGGCTCTCGAGATCGATGAGCCCGAAGACGACCACTTCGTTGCTCTGTACTTGGCGTATGGGCGAGCGCTTCATTTCATGGCAAATCAACAGAAGGCTGAAGACGTCTTACGCCACGCCTTGCATGAAGCCGACCGTCGCCGGATCACCGATATCGGACCACTGGTCTCGCAACTAATTCTCGCTCAATGGTTCGGCGACGATCACGAACAAGCACTCCGAACGTATCAACAATACGCCGGGGAACTGACGAACCCAGCCGACCTCGCACAGTTGCACGGCGCGGCGCTCTGGTTCGCAGTAAGTGATGCCAGCGCCGATCGCGTGGAAGAGATTGCGCGAGAACTCGAATCGTTGAATGTAACGCTCCCGCCTGAAGTAAGCATGCGCATCGAAATCGCGCGTTCTTATGTTGCGCTACGCACCGGCGCCGACGAACAAATCGCTCCTGCACTCGACCGAATTGACGCATTGGCGCGCAAGGAGCGCTCTTCAATTCAGAATCTCAGCGATTTTGCGCGCATGTTTGTCGATTTCAGCCGGCTCGGTACGACGTACAGCCGCTTCGAAGACTTTCGAAAATCCTACGCGGAACACGCCAATCCGTTCATCGACTACATGATTGCGCTGACACACTTGTATTCCGGAAACTACAACGCCGCATCGATCGCCGTACGAAATGCGCTTTCGACGATCGTTGCGCCGGAAGAGCGCCGACGCATCCTTAGTGTCGCTGCGGGCCTAGGGACTATGCTGCATGAATCAGGCGAGGAAACGCCTTTGATTGAAATCGAAGTTAGCCGGCTGCTAAAGGGAGAGCGTCAAACGCTGCTGCTTCCGATTGCATCCTGGCACATTGCCGATCCAAACGTCGACGAGACACGCGTCCGGGTTCTTTCGCGGATCGTGATGGAAGCGCTTCGAACGCCGCACGACCCATTTGTGTATATTCCACTTACACCGGTCTGTAGCGCTGCGGTCCGTACACATGACCGCGAAGTGCTTGGTGTCATTTCCGGCGGCGAGAGCCTGTGGCGCGATCAAACGCCGCTCGTTGCGGCGGAGCGGATGCTCGCGCAGAGCAGGGCCGCGGTCGCACTAAAATCTCCCGGCGCGGAAGCGCGGTTCGCCGAAGCAAAATCTTTGGCGTTAAATCTCGGCTTGAACGCGCTCGTGGAACTTGCTGAACGCTCAATGGTTGCTAGAGTTGACGAACAAGGATCGCGTTCTCCACTAACGCGCCGTGAACGCCAAATATCCGAATTGATTTCGCAAGGGAATACCAACAAAGAAATCGCCGAGCTGTTGGTGTTGAGCGAGCGGACCATCGAAGGTCACGTTGCCAACGTCTTCAACAAGCTCGGCGTCTCTTCACGCACGCAGGTCGCGGCCTGGATGATTCGCGCTACGACTGCATCGTGAATCCAAAGCCGACTGCGTGCGGCGCGTTCGGCTGTTCTTTGAGCAGCGCCTCATGCTCCGGTTTGAGCGCCGACTCGGCGTGCGTTTTCATGGCATTCATATCGTCGACCGTCGGCGCCTGATCGAGACCCATCGTGTCCTTCACGAGTCCGCGAAGCTTGTCCGGATCTTGCTTTGCAGCTTGCCACTTCGAGAACACCTGAGGGTCGCGCAACGCATGAAGGAATCCGGCGGCAATTGCTTTCTGTTTTGTCGTCGCCATGTACAGTCTTCCTATTTTGACGTGAGGTTCGGCTCTAATCCCATATTGGGCGAATGCATGCTTGGTTCAAGTGGAGATTTCAACGATTCGGAGAGACTCACTAAAGCCCAGCGGCTTGTCGTCGAGCCAATTCCGAATATCGCCCCGTATAGAATCTTCGACGTCCTTCGGCAGCGAACCGAAATAATACCGCTGGAGCAGCACTTGCCACACCTCATCGGCGTTCAACTCCGCAGCGACTGCCGTTTCGTCAAAGTGCGGCTCGCCTTCGTAGCCCGCCGCCTTGAAAGCCTCCTGAATTCCCCCACGTGACCACATGCGCTCATCCCCGGGATTGATGGGCGCATAGTTCTTATACACGGCTCGGATGCGTTCGTGGATGAAGCGATACAGGGTCGCAATGCGCTGCTCACCATGCTCCGGTGCACTGACGGTCGCCAATAGCTTGTGACCGGGACGAGTGACGCGCCGGATCTCGCGGAGCGCGGGTACGACGTCGGGAAGCAGCATCAACACCATATGGGACAACGTTAGATCGAACGATGCCGCTGCGAACGGCAACGCGTCAGCATCGGCCCGTACGAAGGTCATTTCGGGAAACGCGCGCCGCGCTGTATCCAGATCGGTCTCCGCCAGATCGATTCCGGTTAGCGTCGCCCCGCCGATGCGTTTTGCCACAACGCCAAGCAATGCGCCATCACCGCACCCGACATCCAACACCGTCGATGGATCGCATGAACGTGCGCGATCAGCCAGCAGCTCGTACGAGGTACGGCCGTCTTTGGTTCGCAGCATCTCCATTGCGGACGATGTGGCGCTGGGCCGCGTCGCGTGAAAATCGATGTAATATTCACGCACTTGCGCAGCGTCGGGGCGCTCACCACTCAGGACGCGTTTTATGAACTCGGACATCGTCGCAATGAGTAAGGGAAGGTGCGCCGGCGTCCCTGCATTTCCGCGTTACGGGCTCGTGGCAAACGGGTTCAAAAGCGAACGTGCGCGATGTCCTAACCGGCCCGAGAACATGAGCGTCTCCAAACCCGGAACGATCATCCGCACAACCGCGATCGGAAGATCGGGAGGCGATAGGTCGACGGCAATGACGTTCTCTATTCCGTAGTTCGCAATCGCAGTCAATGTGCTAGTGAGATCGAGTGCGAGATCCGCAGTCGTGGGATCGGCTACGTCTTTGAGTTCGATCGTTTCACTCGGAACGTCAAAGTACCAGCAATCGGTCGGCAAGGCTTCGAGACGACGTCCGTGCTCGCCCATGACACCGGCGTTTTCGCCGACGCGTAGAATGTCCTCACGCGCGGCTTGGATATCGACCACTCGGCTCTGCACCGCTTCCGTAAGTGCCCGCGTGAGGGCATGCGCCGGCGACAACGCGCAGCCCAGACCCATGTGGGCCATCGGCGGCGAACTGTCCGGTTCGATAATGGAAGCCAACACCGTTACGGGGAGCGGCTCTTCTCTCAACACGAGCGCGCGAACCGTCAAACCGGCGTACTCGATTTCGTCGATAAGCCCATCGATGATCGCATCGCCGACGGGCAAACGAAATTGTGGGGCGAGCGCAATGTCGCGTGCGTTCGGCCCAAGAAACATCCGAGGAACGAGAGAACAGCGAACGTGATACATCGCCCAATTGTGCCGTTCGATGAGCTCACACAGGGCGTGATAGACCGCTTCGGTGAGATTGTTTCCGGATGCGAGGCCGTTGGTAGAAGTCGTCTCGAATAAGCGCTCACCGAACCAAGGGCATTGCACCATCGCGAGCGGCACCGGGATGGCGTCTCCGGACAAAAGCTCCGTCCCTAGAACGCAATCAACCGTGAGATCGCGTGCGTCGTCGCGCATTCCGCATGCGTCGAGGTCTATACGTTGACCGACGGTTCGAACCGTCTCTCGAAAGACCGGAAGCCGCACAGCGGACCCTATTTGACGTTCCGTCGCCTCCATTACGGCGCTTGCGATTGAGGATACGCGATCCAGCCCCTTGCCGTTGTAAACGCCGAGAAGGTCAGGTGAGTGCGGGACCATCGCTGAATACGTGGGAATGCCCGTTCGATCGAGCAACGTCGTGTCTGCAACACGCGTGATGCCATAGCGCCGCCGAAGTTCGGGAAACACGCTGTGTGTCTGGGAAAACGAGATGGCGCGATCGTACGTCCCCGGCGCTTTCGGCACTGATTGCGGAAAGACGATCGGTGACGTGTTGCGCGCGTGATACCCAGCCATCGTAAAGAGCGTGGGCGAGATCGAACGCGACGCCGGTGGCGATGGGAGGATCCGGCGACGCACTACGGAGCGTAGAGCAAATTGCGCATCCCATCGCTTGAGATCTCCTTCACGTTGCGCAATGTGCCGTAGAACGGCGCGAGCGTGCCGCGGCGCGACGCCGATTGCATCTTCCCACATGCGGTCCATGTAAAAGATGCTGCGTGCGTCTCGTATCCAAGCATCACGCTCTAGCGCACTGAGTATTCCACGTCTGTGCGCAAGCCGCGCGACGTATCGTACGTTCACCATTGGCGCGGTCAACGGCGCGTGCGTTTGCGGATGTGTCAGAACGGCGACTTCATCGTCCCCGTCGACCATCTCGTTTGCGTACCACTGTGCAATTGCGCCAAGCGGCACAAACCCATACGACGCGCACTCCGCAGCACGTAGCGCACCCATACTGGAGGCGCCGAACATGTGCGCCGCTTGCGTTGCGGCAAAGCATTCTTTCGGCGATGGAGCAAGGTCGTGATGAAAAACGCCGTCGATCAAGAGGACGGCATCGTATTCGTTTGCCGCGCGTTCGACGTCGCCGCGTGCAGCTGGGGGTAAGTATGTTACGACGTCACTTATGACCCGATCGCATTGAGGAAGCGACGGTCCGCAAAAGACCGCAATCCGCGATGGAACTTCGTGCACGCGCCGTCGTTTGGCGGCGGCGCGTGCAACGACCTGTTGTTTAGGGCCGAGTCGTCCCCATCGTATCGGGGCTTGCCATCGCACCGGGTTCCATACTGGTCGTCGGTGCCGGTGAACCCATGCCGCTAGGCGATGGTGATGCGCAACTCTGCGCCACCGTTTTGTCTTCGGCACCGGTATTGGTGGTGCTCGCCATTGGCGAGCTGCTCGGACAGGGTGAGGCGGCCACCTTTACCGAGGACTTCGCGTCGACGGCTGCCATAGTAAGAATAGCCGCAGATATACCGATGAAGACAAAGCTTTGAAAAGGCTTATGCATCTTAATCATCCTCCGGGCAGGAGCGTACCAAGTTCTTGCCTGTCTCAAACGCAGCGGCCCACCGCTTGTGCAGTGGGCCGGTAAGCGTAATCCTTAGCTCGTCTTAGGCGTTCAATTCCTCTTCCTCGGGTGTTTCGCTCAGGACCCGGTCGATCGCCGCCTCGATGCGTTCGAACCCTTTGCCGCCGGCTTGGAAGTGACGCAACTCGTGTTTGCGATTGAATACGTAAAACGCAGGAACGAACTGGTTCTGAAACCGATCGACGATCGCGTGTGCATTGTCGATCGCAACAGGCTGCGTTAGCCCCATTTCGTTTCGCGCATCTTCGGTAACCGATGCCACGTCGAGTTCATCTTCCGAACGAGGTTGATGGACCGCGACGAACGCTACGCCGTGCGCGCCATATTTCTCGCGCCACTGCGCAAACTGTTCTGCTGTTTCGTGGCAGATGTAACAACTCTTCGACCAGAACGACACGACGACGGGAAGGCCGCGAAGTTCTTCTGCCGTGACTTCCCCGTTGATCCATGCCGTAGCCCCCTCAAATGAAGGGAGAGGGCTACGCATACGGAGCGCCATTTACGCCTTCTGCAGAAGAGCTTTGCCGGGCTTCCATTCCGCCGGGCAAAGGCCACCGGTCTGCAGCGCCTGCAATACGCGCAACGTTTCTTCGACACTGCGGCCGACGTTGTCGTCGGTAACCACAGCGTACTTGAGGATGCCCTCGGGATCGACGATGAACAGGCCACGCTGCGCGACGCCGGATGCTTCATCTAAAACGCCGTATGCGCGGGCGGTTTCTTTCGTGTAGTCGGCAACGAGCGGATACTTCAGCCCAGCGATACCGTTCTTCTCACGCGGTGTATTGATCCACGCCCAGTGGCTGTGCACGGAGTCGGTCGATGCACCGAGAATTTCAGTGTCGAACTCTTTGAACTCATCGGCGCGATCCGAGAGCGCGGTGATCTCCGTCGGACAGACGAACGTGAAATCGAGCGGATAGAAGAAAAAGACGAGCCATTTTCCGCGGTAGTCGGAGAGCTTGATCTCCTTACCGAGATCCTTAGCGCCGGTTGCGCCTTTGGTGCTCTGGAGTTTGAAATCGGGTGCCGGTTTACCGACTTGCGCCAACATTGTGAACTGTTTCCACCTTTTTTACTGTTGAGTGATGTAATTACGAGCCTTGGACCCGAGGTGTAAACCAGGGGTTTCAGGGCTCAATTGTACCCAATTTTTCAAAAATGAAAATGACTTTCACGTCATGGAGGACAAGCTTACGCTCTGTCGCTTAGGCAGTCTCGGGGGCAGGCATGCTGAAGCGCGCGTACCGTTCGCGGGTGCGCACGGCTTCGATGTGATCGTAAGCGCGTGATGCTTCCCGCGCCAGCTCCAGCAGCAGGTCGACTTCGTCAGGATCGATTTGCGCGCCGTTGCGATGGGCTCCGTAGAGCGTAAACGAAACCAGTTCGTGACGTACGGTCACCGGAACCGCCAGCGCGTAGATCGCTGCGTTGTCGTGATCGAGATGCGTGCGAAGTTCGTCGAGCCACACGCATGCTTCGTCCGCTTCCAACATGCGCACCAGCAAATGATTTTGATCGAACCCGGACGGCGCGATCGCTGTGCCGGTTGCGGTTCCAACGCCTTCGAACCGGCGATCGTCCGCTGAACGGCGGTACAACGCTGCTGCATTGAGGGCAAGGGCGTCGACGGGAACTTGTACGAGACCGTCGGTTACCGCGGACTCCTCGGTCGCATACGGCAAAGCCTGCGCCGCACGGCGCAAGTACCGCTCCGCAATGCGGCGAGAACGGAAAAACACCGTTTCGACGATGCGGCCGATGAATTTGTTTATGCGATCCAGTAGCAATCCGACGGCAATCGTTGCGAGTAACTCTCCGAAGAGCGCGAGATGCTGCCGTGAAACGATCTGTCCGAAGAACCAGTCGAGCAGCGAGACGACCGTGATGACGAAGAGGGACACCAACCCGTAAACGATCGCGCGGTTCAATACAAAATTGATATCGAGGACGCGATGCCGCATCACCGCGTACGCGACCGAAATCGGCATAATCACCACGGCATACCCGGCTATCTGCGCCACCGGCCGTGAAACGCCGGGCACAAAATAGATCGCGTAAGCGACAAACGACACAATCAAGCCAACGACCAAAAAGCCGAATCGCTGGCGATTGGCGGCCGGCGATGCAGTGTATTTCTTGATCACGATCAACGCCGCGATCACGAAAACCGACAGCGGTAGCCAGGTATCGAGAACGCCCACGAACGGGACGAGACGGCCGACGCTCCAGCGGATGTACCAATCGTAGGAATACGCGAGAAACGCGACACCGAGAAAGACCCAACTCGCGACGTCAAACCGCCGGCGCACCCCGGAAAGCCGGTTGTCGGGGAAACGCAACACGAACGGCAATAACGGCAACACGGCGAAGTTTCCCGCGAACGTCGTCAACGGAAAGCTGAGCAATCGCATTTGATCGGGTGTGAAGATCGTACCGAAGAATTCAAACGACGGGGCCGTCGAAAAATATCCAACGGCGTACGCGTAAAAGGACCACGTCATCACGTTTGGCCGCAAAAAGACGAGCGCAAACGCAACTGCAAGAAACACCGTTGCGGGAACGATCGCGAGAATGCCGGTGAGCCGGTCCCACACCGCGAAGCCCGGTACCGCGGTCGCGGTCAACGTAACCGCGTAGTGCGTACCGTCGGGACGAACAAAGTGAAACGAACGGCGCTCACCGGCGTGTGGATTCTGAACGCGCAAGTACTCGGAACCCACCCAAGCCCGATCGATACGATCGCCCGGACGAACGCCGGCATTCCACGCGGGTGAGCTCCGCGCGACTGCTTCGAGAGGCGCTGCGAATCCGCTCGCGGTGGCGATTCCATACGTTCCGTCTCCCCAACGCCCCGTGTAGTCGGCGTGCCCGAGCGGCACGTAGAACACGATCAGCACCAGAGCGGTGAGCACGAACAAGATCGATCGAGCCAGAATCATAGCGGACTCGGGCTCGCATTCACACCGGGAACGGGAACTCCCAACGGATCACTGCCGAGCGGAATCTCCGCCTCGGCAAACGCCGCCATGACGCGCTCGTTGAGGACGCGATTCAGTTCGAATTGGCGTAGCGGTGCCGTGCGAATGGCAGCCCGCAAGACAACCCCGTTTTTCGAGGGGTTTTCAAGTCCGATCCACTCGACGGGATCCAAAATCGCTTTCTCCCACTGCGGTTCTGCCGCGATCGATTCGATCGTTTCGCGTAACGTTGCTTCCGCCTTTGGAAGATCGGCTCCCATCTCGATCGGCACTCGAAAGTCGACCCGCGACCAGTTTCGTGATGCGTTGACCACTTGTGAGACCGCGCTGTGCGGAATCGTGATCAAATGACCGCGAACGTCGCGAATTTGGACGATTCGTAACGAGAGATTCTCCACGATCCCGTTGTAGTCGCCGATCATAACGTAATCGCCGACGACGTATTGATCCTCGAAGATAACCAGCAATCCGTTCAGAAAGTCACGCACAAGGCTCTGCGCGGCAAACCCGATCGCAAGCGCAGCGACGCCGCCGATCGTCACGACCGAGGCGATGGGAATGTTCAACGCCGAAAGCGTCGCGAGCGCCGCGACAAAGACCACGATGAAACCTTTGAACCCGCCGATCGAACGTGAAATCGTCGGTGCGCGCAACACGTGACGCGCTTTGTCTTCGCTCGTTTCTCCATGGCGCGCATAGGCGTCGGCAAACCGCACGATCACTACATCGGCGAGCTTATTTAATAAGCCGGCGCCGATCCAGATGAACGCTACGTTCGCGGCGCTTCGAATAACGAGCTGTCCATATGCGGTTGTCTGAGGGAACAGCAGCAACGCCCACGTGATCCCGGCGACCCACAACGCTATGAGGACCCACACGAGCGCGCCCGAAAATGCGCGAACACGCTGCAGGCGTTGCTCCGGCTGCGCGGTGCGGACCGCAAGCGCCAGCGTTCGGCGGCGTTGATGTTCCGTCGGTGCCGGATGATCTTCGGGTTGCGATTGTTCGCGGTCGGCTTGTTCTTGCCGCTCGGCGATCCGGCGGCGCAACCGCACAGCGCGGCGACCGAGAAAAATCAAAAGGACGATGCCGGCGAGGGTAAGGACGACCAGCAGTGCACCCAGGCGCGCGATCGTATCGAGATTTCGGCGAATCTGTTGCGGCTGGCGTTTCAGCAGCGCAGTGTGCAAGGCGCTCTCGAGCGACGTCTGCCACTGCTGTGCAAGAAGTGCCGCGGACATGTTTGCGTATTGCGAATCGGCCGACGTAACGGTCAGAATCGGTACTTCCGCCGCTTCTGAAGCATGTTTGCCGTCATTTGCCACGAGCGTCTGCTGCGCTCCGACGCGATCGACGGTGACTTTCAGCGTTGCGGGATCGAAGATCGTTCCCCCACCATCCTTCTCGGCCAGAATTTCGGCGATTGCATTCTGGACGTACAGGAGGCGCACGTTGATCGGCAGCTCACCGCCGGCGGGAGACACCGGCGATGCAATGCGGAACAACGGCGATCCGTCCACGCTCACCGGCGCCGTCAGGAACAACCCCTCTTGTCGCAGACCCGGAATCGCTGCACCCGGACTTGCCTTCGGCAGCGCCGGCAGCACCTGTCCGGCCGCCGGAATTGCAGCGAACGTGCAAACGCCCACGCAAACGGCGTGTAATAGAAGATGGCGGAGAAGCCGCATCAGCCGGAACTGCGGCAGGCAGGGCACCCGGCCCTCCAACCGCAACCTCGACAGCAATCCAATGAACCTCATCGAACTCGAATCTACCCCTGAAATCGAACGCGAGACCTGGCCCATTTTCGAGCGCGTCGAACACGTGATTCCGCGCGTCGAATGGCCTTTGTACGCGCCCTACGTCGCTGCCATCAATCGACTGAAGCGTGAACGCAACGCCGTCATTCTAGCCCACAATTATCAGGTGCCGGAGATCTATCACACCGTTGCGGACATCGTCGGGGATTCACTCGCGCTAGCGATCAAAGCGGCGGAAACGACGGCCGACGTGATCGTGCTCTGCGGCGTGCATTTCATGGCCGAAACGGCCAAGTTGGTAAATCCCGATAAAACGGTGCTCGTTCCGGATCTGAAGGCGGGTTGCTCGCTCGCCGAGTCGATCACCGCTGAAGACGTACGGTTGTTACGCGAATCGTATCCCGGCGTACCCGTCGTCACGTACGTCAACACGTCGGCTGCGGTAAAAGCGGAGTCGGATGTCTGCGTGACCAGCGGCAACGCCGTTCAGATCGTCGAAGCGCTCAACGTTCCGCGCGTCATCTTCCTTCCCGATGAGTATCTCGCGAAGTACGTCGCTTCGAAGACGACCACGGAAATCATCGCGTGGAAAGGCCATTGCGAGGTCCACGAGCGTTTTACCGGCGCGGACATCCGCCGCTACCGGGAGGGCGACGAACGGCTTGTCGTTATCGCGCATCCCGAATGTCCGCCGGATGTGCTCGCCGAGGCCGACTTCGTCGGTTCGACGCACGGAATGGTCGATTACGTGGGCACCGTTTCGCAGAGCGCCGATCGCGAAACACGCGCGCGCGTGTTACTCATTACGGAATGTTCGATGGCGGATAACGTCGCAGGTGTGTATCCGAACGTCGAATTCGTGCGGCCGTGCAATCTGTGCCCGCACATGAAGCGTAACACGCTTCCGAAGATTCTCCACAGTCTGCAAGCGATGGAGTACGAAGTGACGGTCGATCCTGCGGTTGCGACGCGAGCGCGAGCCGCGGTCGAACGCATGCTGGAATTTAGCAGACCGGCGCGAGGCTAGACGGTGAACGCGCAACGTTGCGATGCGATCGTCGTCGGGGCCGGCATCGCCGGCCTGATGGCGGCCATAAAGCTTGCACCGTTGAAGGTTGTCGTGGTCTGCAAAACGCGCCTCGGCTTCGGCGCAGCCACCGATTGGGCACAGGGCGGCATCGCCGCCGCGCTCGGCAAAGATGATTCGCCCTCACTGCACGCAATCGACACACATCGCGCGGGCGCCGGCATAAACGACGAGAAGATCGTCGAGATTCTGACGCACGATGCACCGGCCCGCATCGAAGAACTGCTCGAGCTCGGTGCGACCTTCGATCGCACGGATTCCGGTGAACTCGCTCTTGGACGCGAGGCGGCCCATCAACGCCGGCGCATCGTAAAAGCAGGCGGCGACGCAACCGGTCACGAGATTCTCAAAACGCTGATCGGTGCAATCGCAGCGATGCCGTCGATTCACGTCGTTGAAGATTCCACCGCCGACGACTTGATCGTCGAAGACGGTATCGTTTGTGGCGTCTACGCGCACGAGAATGAGAGCGGCGCGACGACCGCGTATGTCGCTCCGGCAGTGGTGCTCGCGACGGGCGGAATCGGGCGCCTTTACCGGTACACGACCAATCCCGTCGAGGCGACCGGTGACGGCATCGCGATGGCCGCGCGTGCGGGAGCGATGCTTGCCGACATGGAGTTCGTGCAATTTCATCCGACTGCGCTCGCAATCGGAACCGATCCGATGCCGCTCGTTACCGAAGCCGTGCGCGGCGAAGGCGCGACGCTCGTGAACGATCTTGGCGAGCGCTTCATGACGGCGATTCATCCCGAGGCAGAACTTGCTTCACGCGATATCGTGGCGCGAGCGATCTTCGAACAACTGCAACGCGGACGAACCGTTGGTCTCGATGCGAGAGACGCGATCGGCGATACCTTTCCCGATCTGTTTCCGACCGTGTACGGATTCTGCGCTGCCGCCGGGATCGACCCACGAACCGAGCGTATTCCAATCGCTCCGGCGGCGCACTATCACATGGGCGGCATCGCCGTCGACGAATGGGGACGAACGTCGCTTCCGGGATTGTGGGCATGCGGCGAAGTCAGTGCGACGGGCATGCACGGAGCAAACCGTCTGGCAAGCAATTCGCTGCTCGAGGCGCTCGTCTATGGCGCTCGTGTCGCATCGAGCATCGAAGAGTCCCGGAGTGTTCGCGCGCCCGAACCACATCTTCGCCCATACATGCCGGCAGTTCGCCGGCAGCGCGACGAGTCGCAAGCGATAAGCGATTTACGAAACGTCATGTATGCAAACGCCGGACTCGTGCGCAACGAATTGGGTCTGCGTGAGGCACATGCGCGTATCGCCGATCTGATTGCTGGCGTATCCGCGCGCAACCAACGAACTGCGCAATCTCTTGGTCGTCGCGCAGTTGATCACCGACGCGGCCGCTGCGCGCCATGAAAGCCGCGGCAGTCACTACCGAACCGACTATCCTTGTACGGATGACGCACTTGCAAAACGTTCGTTTACACGCTTCGCCCTCGCTTAAGCCTTCGCGCCTGGTGATCGAGCCGCTCATTCGAGTTGCGCTTCTCGAAGATCTCGCACATGGGATCGATCTGACGACCGATGCGATCGTCCCTGACGACATGGAGACCGCCGGCACGGTCGTTGCCCGCCAGAACGGCGTGATCGCCGGTAGCGAGGCGTCCGTGCTTGTCTTCGATCTGCTCGATAGCGGCGGGACACGGATCGAACAGCACGTTGAAGATGGAGCACGGGTGAAAACGGGCGACGCCGTCCTCACGATTACCGGAAGGGCGCGCACGTTGCTGACGGGCGAGCGCACGATGTTGAATCTGTTTTCACGTCTATGCGGCATAGCGACGGCAACACGCGCGCTGGTTGACGCCGTTGCCGGAACCCACGCGCAGATCATCGATACGCGCAAAACGACGCCCGGAATGCGCGTGCTGGAAAAATACGCCGTGCGTTGCGGCGGTGGAACGAATCACCGATTCGGACTCGACGATGGGATTCTCATCAAAGACAATCATCTGGCGCTTGCGGGTTCAATCGCGCTCGCTGTTTCGCGCGCTCGCGAACACGCCGGACATATGGTGAAAATCGAAGTGGAGGTCGATACGCTCGAACAACTTCGTGAAGCACTCGAAGAGCCCATCGATGCGGTGCTCTTGGACAATATGCCGCCGTCCGTACTTGCGGAGGCCGTCAAGCTCGTCAACGGGCGGCTCATCACCGAGGCGAGCGGCGGCATTCGTCCCGAAACGGTTCGGGCCGTTGCGGAAGCGGGCGTCGATCTCATCTCGGCCGGTTGGCTGACGCATGGCGCCCCTTCGCTCGATCTCGGGCTGGATATAACACCCTAACCGGCGAAAAGGTCCTTACTATGGCGGAAATGAGAAATGCTCCCGCGGATGTGCACAAGGCCTCGCACGACAGCGACACGCCGCAAAACCTCATCGATTTCATGTCACGTGATTGGATCGACGTACCGACCGGTGCGAGCGCTCATCCGCAACTGACGCGGCTTCAATCCCGGCGTGACGAGCTTTCCCGATCGTTCCGGGGCGAATATTTAGTCATTCCCGCTGGACAAGAACACGCGCGTGCGAATGACACGAATTTTCGTTTTCGTCCGTCGAGCGATTTCGCGTATCTTATGGGTGACGGCGAACCGGGCGCACTGCTCGTGATGCAACCGGACGGCGCTTCCCATCGCACAATGCTTTTCGTTCCGGCACACAACCGCGGCCAAGCGGAATTCTTTACCGATCGCGCGCATGGCGAACTCTGGGTCGGGCGTCATCGCGGTGTCGAGGAAAGCCAGATCTACTACGGCGTCGATCGTGCGCTTCCGCTTCAACAAGCGGCTTCATATCTCTCTGAAATACGCGACGCCGGGTATCCCGTGCGCGTCGTGCGCGGCCACAATCGCACGTTCGACGACGCACTTCCAAAGCAAGAAGCCGATTCCGAGTTTGCGACGCATCTCTCCGAAATGCGGCTCGTAAAGGACGACTACGAGCTTTCGGAGCTACGTAAAGCGTGCGAAATAACCAAACGCGGATTCGAAGACGTCATCGCACTGTTTCCGCGCGTGAAGAGCGAGCGCGAAATCGAAGCAGCGTTCTGGCGGCGCGCACGACTGGAAGCCAACGACGTCGGATACCTGACGATCGCCGCTGCCGGACATCATGCGTGCACGTTGCACTGGACCAAGAACCACGGCAGCATTCAACCCAATGCGCTGCTGCTGCTCGACGCGGGCGTGGAATGCGATTCGCTCTATACGGCCGACGTCACGCGCACGCTTCCGGTCTCCGGCCGGTTCTCTTCCGAACAACGCGCGATTTACGATCTCGTTTGGGAAGCGCAACGCGTGGCGATCGATGCGGTCGCGCCAAATGTTGATTTCCTCGAACCGAACCGGCGCGCAATGCGCGTGTTGACCGAGGGCTTGATCGACCTTGGAATCCTCCAGGCATCGCTCGATGAAGCACTCGATCCTCAGAATCAATACTACCGGCGTTACACGCTGCACAACGTCAGCCACATGCTGGGACTCGACGTTCACGATTGCGCGCTTGCTCGTGCCGAACAGTATCGCTATGGCAAGCTGCAGGCCGGCATGGTTCTCACCGTCGAGCCCGGACTGTACTTTCAGCCGGATGACGCAACGGTGCCGGATCGCTTCCGCGGGATAGGCGTGCGCATTGAAGACGACATTGCCGTGACGCCTTCGGGACGCGAAAATCTGTCGTCGATCTTGCCGTCGAAGAGCGACGCCGTGGAGCGGTGGATCGGCGAGGTTATTGGACGGCCGGCGTAATCGTCGTTGCCGCAACGAGCGGTTGCGGCTCATTCGGCCACGTACCGAATGCGAGGATCAGCAGGCAGATCAATGGACCGATCGACGGCACGAGGCACACGAGCCCAAGCGCACCAGGATATCCAGCCTTGGTGAAAATACGCCAGAATAGCCATACGAAGAAGATCGTAAAGGCAACTGCCACGAGTACAAACGTCAAGAAAAACCCGCCGGCGATCATGCTGGTCAGAGCGTGCGCGGAGTCTCTATCCATAGGCACCTCCAGAATGAGAACTGGGTTCGCCTTGTAGTGTATAGGGAGCGGCCCTTTCCTGTCGAGCCGATACTGGTGCTATGAGGGAACGTCTCGGCGTGATCGGCGCGATGGCGCTGGCCGCGCTCGTTTTGACGATCGGCGTGCGCTTTGCGGCGGGTGCACACTTCGCGATGGGCGATTTTCGCGCGTTTTATTGCGCTGGCGCCGCCGTGCTGGATCATCGAGATCCCTATGATGCGAGCGTCATGGGCTCGTGCGAGGCGATGCCGCTCACCCTTTCTGCGTTCTTTGCGGCGAAGCATGGTGAAGTGTTGCCTGCGCCGGTTCCGGGTTATGTTGCCGCGTTTCTGGCGCTGCTTGCGATGCTGCCGTTCCCACTTGCAGCGCTGTTGTTCGCCGCCGGTGCGATCGGCGCACTCGGGCAGTCGTGCCGAATGTTTAGCAGCCTGGGCATCGCTCCGCTGGCAACGATCATCGTCGCGATCGCAATCTTAGCCTGTGACGTCTCCCTGCCGGTTGGTGAACTTCCGCCGTTCGCGTTTTTCGGATTGGCGCTGCTGGCGCTGGGTATTCGTCGCAATCGCCGCATCCTCGTCGCGATCGGCACCGCGTTGACGCTGATCGAGCCGCAGGCCGGAATAGCCGTCGTTATCGTACTGATCGTCACACGAACGTTCGCGATAGAGGCGATTGCGACGTGTGCCGCACTGGCAATCGTATCGGTGGCGGCGATTGGCCTTCCCGCGAACATCGAGTACGTGCGGTCCGTCTTGCCGGAACACGTGCTCTCCGAATTGCCGAGTATCCACCAATACACGATATCCTGGGCGTTTTCGATGGTCGGTGCGCCGGATCGTATCGCGATCGGCGTTGCGCGACTTACGTACGGGGGTGCACTCCTTCTTGTAGCCGCGCTTTCAACGGGCGCTCGTGCGCGCAAGCGTATCGATGTCGCAATACTGCTCGCGCCGGCGGCAGTCTTACCGTTCGGTCCTTTCCTGCACGTGGATCACATGCTGCTCGCTGTCCCGGCCGCTTTTGTGTTTGCCAAACGCATTGCGCAGCCGTGGCTCGCCACCGCCCTGCTGTGCGCGCTCGTCTTGCCGATCGTGCCCATGTTTGTTTCTCCGCTGCTGATTGCGCTTGCGCTCATCGTCGCCGCCGCGCTTGCGCTTTGGCGATACCGCGCCATGATGCCGGCGCTCGTCACTTGCGGCGCGGTGCTCGCCTACGTTCTGATCTGCGCGCTCGCCGTCGTCCACACGGGATTGCACCTCGCGAGCTCCGCTCCGACGCCCGTGCTGCACCCATCGCAGCATGCCTGGGCCGCATACGTGCGCCGGAACTGGGATGCTTCCGCCTGGCCGCTCTGGCTTATCAAAACGCCGCCCTGGCTGGCGCTCGCCGGCATTTTCCTGCTGTACTGCCGGCGCTACGGGTCGCCCCTGGGCATTTGGTCCCGTACGGCGGGGGTTTCTAAAGCAAGCGGCTAACCCCCCAAAAGCCCGGGTATCTAATACGACTTTAGTCATGATATAGTCGACGTGTGGGTTAACCAAGCTATCGGCTTATCATCTAAAGAGGAGACCATCGACCTGTCGTACGCTGCTTCCGCCAAGCGAGGCCGCGTCCCGTCTATAAGACGCGGACGGCTTTTGCATTGGCTCGAGCAGCATTCCGGAACCCCGATTCGCTTACTCGTCGCTCCTGCCGGTTTCGGAAAAACGACCCTGTTGCTCGACTACGCCGGGGATCGGGATCGCGTGCTCTGCGCCGACGCGACGATGGACGTAGCGACGTTGATCGAGCGCATCTCGACGCTTTGCGGCATTTCGCCGGCGCCGAAGACCGCATTGTCGCTGCTCCAGCGGATGACGGCCGTGAACGCCGTGACGATCTTTATCGACGATGCGCACATGCTGGCCGAGCCGGTCATGGACGCACTCTACACACTTTTTGCCGGAATCCCCGAACAGGTGTCCTTCGTTGTGACGTCGCGCAACAAGAACGTCGTGCGACAGCCGCGCTGGATCATGGAAGGCGTGATCGAGGCGCTCTGGACCGCAAACCTTTCATTTGACGAAGCGGAACTGCGCGAGCTCGCAAAGACCTACGGTGTCGAATGGATCGAGGGCGGCATCGCGGCACTTGCACATGCGACCGAAGGCTGGCCGGTCGTCGCTTCGGCGATTCTGCGCTTTGCGGCGACGAATCAAACGTCGCTCGAACAGGCGCTGGTCGAATGGTTCGGTCATTACGGCGAAGCACTGCGCGAGACGATCCTCGACGCAGCTGAAACCGACGACGATCGCAAGCTGCTGCAAGAAATGATTACGAGCGGAGACGCCAGTTGGCAGCGGTTGCGCCTCCTTGAAGAACGCGGTCTGTTCGTGTACTCGCGCTCCGGCACACCGACGATGCTGCGTGCCGCTGAACGAGCCCTCTTGGGCAACGCAATCGTCACGATGCCGGACTCCGCGCTGAACGTCGTGCAAGCGACGGTTCTGGGGGCATTCTCCGCATCGATCGGCGGTGTCACGATCGACTGGATTCGCCGCCGCGATGCGCAAGTCTTCAAGTATCTCTTGTTGCAGAGCGGGCATCGAGCGACGCGCGAAGAGTTGATGCGCGCATTTTGGCCGACGTATGATGGTGCGCAAGCGAGTCAGAGCCTGCGAACGACGCTGTCGAACATCCGGACGGCGATTCGAACGTCGCTCAAACTCGGTGATGAAGTGCCGTACGTCGCAACCGAAGAAAACGTCGTCGCATTAAAAGCTGCCGCTTTTCAAACCGATCTCGACGAATTTTTGCACTGTGTGCTACGCGCTCGCGAGTCCTACGCTACGGGACACATCGAGAGCGCGCTACAGCACGCAGCGGCGGCGCGCCGCATCTACGGTGGCCCCTTTGTCGTTGACGCGACGGATCATTTTTACGACACGATTTCACGGTCGGTCGAATCGTCGCTCCGTGAACTTCACGGCATTCTCTCCAAAGTCGAGGGACCGGCCGAAGCTACGGGGTAACGCTCTCGATCGCCAGCACGTCGCCTTCGCGGAGCCCCAAGCGGGCGATGCTCCCGGCTGAAAGTTCCAATACCGCCACTGCCGATCGTGCGCCGACGTAGAATCTCCACGGCGGCACTCCGGCTTCCAGACGTACGATGTGTCGCGCGCGATCGATGAAAACGACATCGATAGGCGTTTTCATCCAAAACGTGTGAATCGCGGACGCGCGGTCCAGCCACATGCCCTCGTCCGGGCGCAACGGCGGATGGCCGATCAGACCGATACACCGCGCAAGTGCGTTCGCCGGACGCTCAGCCACGCAATCGAGATTGGCACCGTTCCGCGTGATCCGATAGGCGACGCGTTCAAGCATGCACGGAAAACGCCATCGCCATTACGATCGCCACGATGATGTACGGAGCGAAAGCAATGGGCTTCGTTCCGCGATCGCGGATCACGGAAACGACCGTTGCTGCAAAACACGCGAGCGCCAGGGCCAACATCGAACTCTCGAGGCCGAGCACGGCACCCGTGAGCGCCGCCAGCTTCGCATCGCCCCAACCCATGCCGCGTCCTTTTGAAAGCGCCGCAGCGACGGCAAAGACCACGAAGAGAAACGCTGCAGAAATCGCAACGAACCACGAGTGGTGAATCAGCACCGAAACGGCGATAATCGCGAGCGGAAAGAGCGTGAATACATCGGGCACGATGCCCTTGCGCGCGTCGGCATACCAAATCCCGGCGAGCGGAACGCCGAGCAATGCGACGATTCCAAGTTGTCCGACCGTTCCCCCACGAGCCGCGAGTAACGGACCAAGCAACGCAAAAAGCGCGATTGGGATCGCCGGATGGAGCGCGCGCGACGACGGTCCGTCGGCAAATGCCTCGGTCCGGCTACAGATCAGCATGGCGGCGAGAACACCGCAGCCCGCAGCACACGCAAAGATGAACGCCCATCCGAACAACACGACGATTGCGTTCATTTTACGAACTTCGCAAGGACGCCGCCGAAGATGATGATCATCAGTGCGGGAAGCATGCAGAGCGCCATCGGAAAGATCAGCTTGTTCGGCAACTGCGCGGCAACTTCTTCGGCGTGAATGATACGCGCTTCGCGTGATTCGATCGAAAGATTGCGCAACACGTCGGCGATACTCCCGCCGAGCCGTTCCGATTGCACGATCGCTGTAACGACGCCGGTAAGGTCGACCTCGCGGACACGTTGCGCCATCGCAACCAGTGCGTCGGCTCGCGAGCGGCCCAAACGAACGTCGTGCATCGCCATCGCCAGCTCTTCATGGAGCGCGCCGGTTACCGCGTCGAGCGCGATGGCGATTGCACTATTGAGCGCAACGCCTGCTTCGATCGTGGTCGAGAGCATATCCAAAAAATCCGGAAGACTCCGGTGAACCTGTTTCTTGCGCTTCTTGATCGACGACTCCAGGCTCGCATACGGACGATATGCGCCGTAAATCCCGGCTACAAGCGGCAGCAAGAGCGCGATGCTCATGGACAGATGCAGTACGAATGCACAGAAGGCGCCCAGGATCACTCCCGCAACGCACTGCCCCACGCACTGAACGGCAAACTTTTGGGGCGTCGCATCGTACCATCCGGCCTCTAGGAATTGGCCGGTGAGCTTTTGCCGCTGGTTTTGATCGAGCAAACGTTGAAGGATCGACGACTCGCCGCCTTCGGAACCGATCGACGCATCGATTGCCGCGATGCGATCGCCGACACCCGAGTCGTTCGTCGTCATCGCGAAGACGACCAGCAGCACGATCCCAACGACGAGGACGGCGGCTACAATGGCGAACACCATTACGCGTCGACCACCGAGAGCCGATCGAATGCAATCCAGCCGACTGCCAACAAGATGACGACTACTCCGAGGCACAGACGGCCGATCAGCGTCTGAAGTAAACCCTCGCGCATATCCGGTTCAAAAATCAGAATGAAAGCGCCGACGAACACGGGCAACGCCGTGATGATGTACTTCGTCCCGACCGACTCCGAGGTGATCGCCTTGATTTTGCGTTTCAGACGGCGGCGCTGTTTAATCGTTTCCGCTAAATTCTCGAGCACGCGCGTCAGATTGCCGCCGGTTTGTCCCTGCAATCGAATGGCACGCGTGAGCATCTGCACTTCGGCCATCGGCATACGTTCGGCAAGCTGGTCGAGAGCGTCGAAAATGCTTACGCCGATCTGCGTCTGCGTCAGCACGCGTGAGAACTCGATTCGCGCCGGATCCGGCATGTCGGCAACGACGGTGACGAATGCCTGTCGCAAACCCAAGCCGACTTTCAGCGCGCTCGACATGAGCCGAAGGACCATCTCGAGTTGATCGTTGAACGCCGCCATGCGTTTATGCACGCGGTAGTTGATATACGCTCGCGTTCCGAGGAGCGACATGCCGAAACATGCCGCGAGAAAGAGGACGCCAAACAATGGGCTCGGCTTGAGCGAGACCACGAGCACGCCCCAAATGGCGATCGACGAGAGCACGATGCCGATTGCAAGCTCTTCGGCTTTGATCGGAATGCCGCCGCGTTCGAGGATTCGCTGATACGGAATCGTAAAGCGCGAAAGCGACCGCAGCAGCTTATCCCAAAATGCGTAAAACGCGAGACCGACCGCTCCGGCAACGCCGATGAAGACCAGAATAGGAGTGGCGGCGCCCATCTTACCAGGCGACCGTCAATTGCATTTCGGAGAGACGTTCCACTTCGAACGTTACGCCGTATTCTTCCAAACGCGGTAAGAACATCGGCTGCACGCCTGTATACACAAACGTGCCGGCGACGGCGCCGTCTTTTCCGAGACCACGCTGATCGAAACGTACGAGTTCCTGCGTCGTAATGACGTCGCTCTCCATGCCGACGACTTCACTGATGCTGACGACCTTGCGCGATCCGTCGCGTAAACGTGCGGTTTGCACGATCAGATCCACGGCACCGCTCACCTGTTCGCGAATGGCGCGAATCGGGAGATCGTAACCGGCCATCATGACCATCGTCTCGATGCGTGAGAGACAATCGCGCGGAGAGTTTGCGTGAATCGTGGTCAGCGAACCGTCGTGTCCGGTGTTCATCGCTTGCAGCATGTCGAGCGCTTCGCCGCCGCGGCATTCGCCGACCACGATACGGTCCGGCCGCATGCGCAGCGAATTCTTCACGAGATCGCGAATGCGAATCTCTCCCCGCCCTTCGGCATTCGCCGGGCGCGCTTCCAATCGCACGACGTGCTCTTTGCTAATCTGCAGCTCGGCCGCGTCTTCGATGGTAACGATGCGTTCACCCGACGGAATGTAGTTGGAGATCACGTTCAAGAGCGTCGTCTTGCCGGAGCCGGTGCCGCCGCTAATCGCAATATTCAGCCGCGCTTCGACGGCGGCGCGCAGCAAATCGGCCATCGCGGGCGTCATGGACCCTTTGCCGATGAGATCGGTTGCGCTCATGCGATCCTTGGCGAAGCGCCGGATCGTGAGCGTCGGTCCATCGATGCTCAACGGATCGACGGTCGCATTTACGCGCGACCCGTCGGGAAGGCGAGCGTCCACCATCGGTGTCGCTTCGTCGATATGCCTTCCCAGCGGCGTTATGATGCGTTCGATGACCAAACGCAGCTGTTTCGTGTCGTTGAAACGGCGCTTGGTCTTTTCCAACACGCCATGGCGCTCAACGTAGATGGTGTTCGGGCCGTTGACCATGATCTCCGAAATCTCGGAATCGGCCATCAGTTCTTCGAGCGGTCCATAGCCCAGCACTTCGTCGATGACCTCGCGGCGCAGCCGCGCGATCTCTTCTGCGGATCCGATGTCAGTCCGAGTTCCGACGAGTTCGGAGATCGTACGCTCGATCTCGGCCTTCAAACCGTCGATTTTCAGCTGGTCGCCGCCGTTGAGCGCAGCAACGTCGATGCGCCGCGAAAGCTCGCGGTGAATATCGGTCTTGACGTCCTCGCGCGCTTCGCGTTGCAGTGACACGACTTTGTTATGCCGCTGTTCTCCGGGCGCAGCGTCGGACTCGGGATGCTGCGCGCGCTTACCGAGCCGCCGTTCTCCCAGCGGCGTCGAGGTCGATGGTTGCAGCGTCAGCAGCTCGTCACTTTGGATCAGCGACTCTTGTACGCGCGACACAAACGTTTGCGTCGCCCGGTCGCGGCGTTTGTCGTCGAGGATCGGAATGTCGCCGAAGAGCGCCATGCCGAGCGCGCGTTCGATCTCCGCGCTTGCAAGTTTCGGCCGCGGTTCCCGCCCGATCACGACCGCGTTGAGGCGAGCGGCGGGAACGCCGAACTTGGAAAGCTCGTGTTGCATCACGCGCGCTCCGGTGACGCCGAGCATCGAGGGTTCGACGACGATGATGAAGTTCGACGAGCGCACTGCGAACGGACGAACCGCCGCGGCAAACGGCTGCGACGCGTCGACGACGATCATATCTACGCCGGTTTGAATGCGTTTGTACAGACCTTCGACGTCATCCGCTCTGATGGTAAAGCCGCCGTGAATGCTGCCGGCAAGCTCGAAGAGTGAAAGCTTCGGCGCAATGTCGACGAGCGCGAACTCATCGCTGATGCGGCGTTCGTCGAGGCGGGCAATCACGTTGAACATGATCGCTGCGCTGCGCCGGCCGGCGAGATCTCCGTCGACTAAGAGCGTCGATCGTGTTTTCGCGAAGTGCTTCGCCGTTTCTGCGGCGAGATGCGTCGCGCCGACGCCGCCCTTCCCGCCGACGATAAAGACGACGTCGGCCATCAACGATCGCCTCCGGACGCCGTACTATCGCCGGTGCCGCCGACTTGGTCGCCGTTGATCACCGTAACGCCTCTCTGTGCACGCGCTCTGGGCGGCGGGTCGGCTGCACGTTGTGCAGGAGCAGATGCGGGGGCCGCTGCTGCAATCGGTGCCGCCGGGAATGCGAGCTGTTCTGGCTGCATCTGTAATACGTCGTGCGGCGCGCGCAGTGATAACCGCAACGTCGTGTTGATATCTGCCAAGGCGAGCAAATTCGCTTGATCCGGAGACACCTCGAGTGTCACCGTCCGCACTTCCGGTGACGGTGTGCTGGCTGCGTTCGGATCGCTGCCTGTGCTGGAAGCGGGCGCCGCAATGCGCGCGATACCGCCGACCGCAAGCACACGAATATTTCGCAGGATCGTGTACGCGCCGGGATTGGCGTCGCCGACGCGCGGCGGAACGGCGATGACGTCGACGTGGTCACCGACTTGCACTAAACCGGAAACGTCCTTGACGTCGTCGACCGGAATGCTCATTGCGCGTTTCCCCGGCTCGATGCGCACGGCCGCGGGTGCGGCGTCTACGCGGGAGACATTCGCCGAAGTAATCGTTGACCCGGCGGGTATTGCGACTTGTGCCGTTTCCCCATTCGCATCCGACAGCGACGCCATCGCATCGGGATCGACCATGTCGGAGGGCCGGTTTACGACCTTCACCATATCGGCCGTGATCGCGGCGTGCGGAGCAATGTCTTGAGCGGCGACCAAGACCGAACGAGGCGGAGCAGACTGCGCGCTCTTGGTTGCGTTCTCGATGTAGTTGAACATCAACAAACCTGCGCCGGCCGCGAGCACGCCGGCCGCGGCGAGAAGAGTCGTACGTTTGTTCACCGGAGTATCCTCAGAAACGGCGCCACGTTTTGCGCCAGCGCAGCGATTGAAAAACCTACGAGAATCGCGAGCGCATACGGGATGCGCGCATCACTTTTCGCGGCCATTTCCGTATTGAGACGCCCTGTCGCAATTGAAACGGCGAAGCGCGAAAAGACGGTCTTAAAGATGGCGAACTCGCGCCGGCCGATGGCCACACCGCCTGCCAAGATGCCGCCGGCAATCGCCGTGTAGAGCGCCATGTCGACGCAGCCTGGAAAACCGCAGAGCGGCGCAACCCCGATCAAGAGCTTCACGTCACCACCACCGAATAGGCCAAGTCCATGCAGTTGCAATCCCAACACCACCGCGCACAGAAGAATGCAATAGGCGATAACGAGTGCATGCCAGCCATCGGTGCCCGCAAGAAGCGGCGCCCCCGCAATGAGCGGAAGCGTTAGCCAGTTTGGGATTTTACGCGTCGAAATATCCGTCCACGCGGCAATCGCGCACGCGGTGACTCCGACGGCCAAAGCGATGAGATGTATCATCAAAAGTGACGAGCAGAGGCCGGCGCCGGTGTAATACCACACATGCGCCGGCCTCGCTCGCGTACCGTGCTAAAGGTCGGTGCCGACGCCCTTGAAAAGGTTCATGAGCTTGTTGCCCAAGACCGTTACCATGCCGACGCAAACGACGGCAATGAGGGCGACGATCAGCCCGTATTCGACGAGCGTCGCTCCGCTATCGTCCTTGATGAGCTGCTTCAATGAATTCATGGATGCGTGTTCCTCTCGAGTAGCAAGAAGTGGTGGGGGCTACGGATAGTCCAGATCGTCCATACTCTCGACGATCGGCTCGGACGTCGGTTTACCGACGACGAAGCGGACCGTCGTGACCGCCGCCCCCGCAGCGCTTGCTGCGAAGCGGAGTTCGGTCCCGGGCGTAAAGTCCGGAGCGGTTGGAAGTAGTACTGAAAAGTCTCCGGAAGGCGACGCGGAGACTTCCACGCGCCGTAAAACGACGATAGGAAGATCGACCGACAACTTCGCCGACTCTACGACCGTGACGAGCGAACCAGATGGTGCTTTGCCCGTCACATCGACGGCTTCCAAGCCGTCGTGTTGGCGCGCAACGAGCGTAATCGCCGGTCCGGAGACCGCTTGCGCGGTGGAAACCGGAACTGCGGCGAGCATTACGATCGCCGCCGTTGCCAACGCCGTACCGATCATGAATTCTCCTCCGTAAGTGCGACGATCATACGGCACGGACGGCTTGCGCGAAACCGCGCCCAGGCAATCTTTACTGATTCGGCGGCGGCGTTGACGCGTTAACAAGTTGTCAACATGCCATACTCGACGGTGCATGAACGCGTTATCACGGATGAGTGCCGCTCTTTTTTCCATTGCCGTTCTGTCGCTTCAGACAGGGCCGGCCTACGCACAGGTCGTTTCGCAGCATCTGTCGCTGGAGACGGGACACTCGCTGATCGTCAAGACCCCTGGACTGCGCCGGGTCGCGGTCGGGGATGGGAAGATTGCGGGCATCGTGCCGATCGGCACGGGACAACTGCTGATCAACGGCAAGGACGCCGGCGAAACTTCGATTTTTGTCTGGTCCGACGGCGGCGAACGCACGACCTACGTGGTCGACGTGACGAACCAAACGATGAACGACCTCGCGGCAATGTTACGAACGGCAATCGATGCGCCCGGCGTATCGGTCGTGAGTTTCGGGCACGCGATCGTTTTGAAAGGCACCGTCCCGGACATGGCGCAGTTCGCACGCGTTTCGGATATCGTCTCCCGTTTCGATGAGATGGAAAAACAAGAAAAGTATTCGGTCGTCAATGCCGTGACCGTGGCGCATTCGCTCGATTCCATACAGCGTGACTTCGCGAATAGCAAAACGATCCGCAACCTTTCCATCGAACCCGACGGAAAAGGCAACGTGATCGTCAGCGGAAACGTGCACGACAAAGTCGAGGGTCGTGAAGTGCTCGACCGCGCCCAGTCGATGGCCGGTCCGTATCTCTCCGCTGAAGGCAAAGTGATCGATCGTTTGACGTATGCGTACTCAACGCAGATCGACGTCAAAGTCTACGTGCTCGAAGTCGACCGCACGGCGCTTTCAAATCTTGGCGTGCAGTTGCAATCTGCGGTACCCGATCCATCGGAACCGGGCGTCTACACGCTCACGACGCCAAGTTTCCCGCTCATCGAAGGACCGCAGGCCGCGCAACTCGGGAAAGCCTTGAACGTAGGAGCGTTCTTTCGCTCGACCGCGCTTGCTCCCACCATCAATCTCTTAGTGCAAAATGGTCACGCACGCATTTTGTCCGAGCCGAATCTGGTTGCCCTGCCGGGCGCCCAAGCAAAGTTCTTGGTCGGCGGTGAGATACCGTACGCGTATTCAACGGGCCTCGGTCAAGTTTCGATCGAGTGGAAAAACTACGGCGTCCAATTGAACGTCACGCCCGACGTGCTGCCCAACGGTTCAATTGAAACCAAGATCAATCCCGACATTACCGATCTCGACTATGAAAACGCCATTCGTCTCAACGGCTTCTCGCTGCCGGCGCTCAAAGAGAGCACCCTGACGACCGATGTGATTACCGCACCGGGACAGAGCATCATCATGGGCGGACTTCTCCGCCGCGTCGATCAAAAGACGATCTCGAAGGTGCCGTTGCTGGCCGATATCCCGATCCTCGGAAAACTCTTCCAGTCGACGGATTATCAAAGCGCCAAGACTGACGTCGTCTTCGTGATGACGCCGGAGATCATCAATCAATGATTGCCCGGATGCGTGCGCTGCTCGCCGATGAATCCGGCGTGACGCTCGTGGAATACGGCGTGATTTTTGCGTTGCTTGCCGTTGGAACGATCGCCGCGATGATCGCGCTCAGCGACGTGACGAACGCGAGCTTCGCAAACTCGCAAAATCAATTTCAGGACTACAACACGCGCTTACCGGATCAATGAGAAGCTGGAATTCACGCGGCGCCGCGCTCGCCGAAACGGCGATTATCCTGAGCTTCACGCTGATGATGCTGCTCGGCACGATGCAACTGGCGCTGCTGTCGTACTATCAGGTGCAGCTTGATGGCGCCACGTTCTTCTATGCCCAGCAATATGCGGCAGGCGCAAACAACAAGGCCGTTCTTGCCGGGACGCTTCAACGGCTTTTTCCCTCGATCGTCACCGCGAGCATCGTCGAGACCGCAAAGACGCCGCCCGATACGACGCAGCCGGTCAACTACACGCAGTGGGGAAACCAAACGCTGCGCTACGGTGGAGCAGCGCTGATTCGACCGGAGCGGCTTTCGACGCAACTGAAGATGAGCACGGGACCACTTTCGATCTTCGGTGGAAATATCGCGCTGAGCGCGGGCAACGTTGACGGACGCAGCATGGTCGGCAACCACGACGACGACGCGCAAGGCGTCGGATATAACTCGGGCGCCGCCTATGGCGCGCTCACCGACCCGCTGACCGGTGACGATCAGAACACGCCGCCGTACTACTTCGATTTGGCCGACATGCGTTATTGCGGCGCCTGGACGACGATGACGTCGCCTGGACCATGCCTGGGGACCGGTTTGCAAACGCTGGGCTTGTCCGAGTATCTCAAGGACGACAACTATAAGAACACCGTGAACGGCGTCGCGCCCGGCGGAACATTCCAATACATCGCGTGTCACCAACGCGTCTTCGCAGCGATCGGAAATTTCTTGCTCGCGAACCCCGTGCGGCCGGCTTCGACGAAACCCTCAGATTTTGCCGGCAACAATGACTGGAACGAGACGCCCTCCGGTCCGATGATTGCAAACTCCCCGCTGCTGCAACCGTATTCGTTCCGGCTGCTGTACACGTGGGATTTGCCGACCACCGCCAATATCGTGGGCAAAGGGTTTCTCGGCGAATTTCATCCGCTTCACCCGGAGATCGGCTGTTGAGGAACCGTGAGCGCGGGCAAACGATGCCGATCTGGGCGTTCGGTATGTTGACGGTTCTTTCGTTACTCGCCCTTTCGTACAACTACGGAAACGTCATCATGTGGCAGATGCGCGCACAGAACGCTGCCGATGCCGCCGCGCAAGGAATGCTGACGGTGCAAACGTCGCAGTGGAACGAAACGGTCGCAACCCTTCATGCCACAGCCGTCGAAGAGTATCGCATCCGGTTCATCGTCAACGACATTTTGCAAGTCGTTCATGGAACGGGCGGTTGTTACCAAAACAACAGTTTTGCCACCTGCGACACAATGTATCAAAATTTGCGTCAAGCCTACTTCGACGCGACCACGCGCTACAGCAACGACATTCTCATGCTCGAGCGTGTCTCCGCACCGGGATATCCCGAACAGATTGCCGCGATGAAGCAGCTTCTGAGTGGGTATCAAGCCAATTGCGGCAAGACCAACGGCGGTGATTGCGCGTTTTCCTATGCGTTGGTTCACCCTGAAGCGCGCGCGAACGACTTCCTCGAGGACGTCTATTCCGATTCGTGCTGCTTTACGGTCGGCGGCGGCTCGCGCGCAGCACCGACGGAGAACATGACGCCGATGCAACTCGAAGTGATGACCTGCGCCAAAGTGCCTGCCCCGTTTCCGAGGATCTTCAATTTCAACGCGGCGCCGACCACGGTCATCGGCCGCGCTGCGGCAACGAGCATCATGGCGACGCAAGAATTTATGTACGCCGGTTCAATCGAGAACAATCTCACCGGCAATGCCGTCTTTCAGCCGGCCGAATATCCGGAAAGCGCGACCAATCGGCCAGTGCTATCCGGCAATGATCGAAATTACCGGATCGATTTCGGCGGTAACCCGAACAACTCCGATAACGTCGGCTCACCCCTGACGGCGTTTAACTTCGGCTTGTTCGTCGGCGGTGCCCAACGGGATCAGGGGATGCTCGTGGCCACCGGCTGGTGGACGTCGCTCGGCATAAAGCCGTTGCCGTACGCCGTTGCAGAAGGTACTGATTTCACATGCAAGGGCCCATGATGCGACGCGCACGGCACGCAACGCGCGGACAAGCCTTTGCGGAGACGGTTTTCTTCATCCCGGTTTTCCTGATACTGATATTCGGCATCATTTGGACGATGCAGCTCACCGTGCTCGGAGAGCGTTCGCAGGTCGCGGTTCGGTACTCCGGCTTGATATCCAACGAAGCGGATCCGATGATGCAATACAGTCTCTATGCGATGTACAACAGCGCCAATGCCGCGTTGTCGAACAAGACGTGCACGGCTCCGACGTCCGATGCGCTGAACAACGGCGGGAACACGTTTCCCGGTCCTCCGACGGCACAGCTCTGGTACAGCGCTGCACTGATCAATAGCGTGAGCGGCACCTGCACGCCGGGCGTCGTCACGTTGACCGGCGGAACGCTCGTCACACCGTCACTTTTCTCACGGACGCAGTCGACGATCACGACGATCCTGCAAGCGCCGTCCCTATTCCCCGGCGCGCCGTCGACGATAACCGCCACGCAAAACGTCCTTCGCACGCCCGACGTCGCGCATCTTATGACATGCTACGGCGACTGGAGCGCGGTGCTCGATGAATCGCTGAAACACGCGACGCTCCATTCGGTGGGTCCACCGCTGCCGCTGCCGGCTTTTCCGCCCGCGCAACCGCTTTCGCTGACCGGCTGCTAGACGACGCGCAACGGGCGAACGATCGTCTGTTGTTCCGAACCGAGAACGTAGGTTGCAACCACCACGATCGTGCCCGGGCTCATCCGCGGCACGCGCAGCAAAACCGTACCGGCGGTTTGCACGCGCGTTGCTGGAGCAACGGCAGAGCCATCTTCCTTCGTAAACGAGACCACCACGTCGCGAACCGACGGATCGATCTGAAGACGCAGCACGCCGCCGGCGTGAACCTCCGCGTCCAGAACGCGCACGGCAGAAACGTCCGCGGGCGGCGAACCCGAAGGACCGGGCGTCGCCGCTGCACGCACGCTCAAGCCGATACCGGAGCTCACCTCCGCATCGCCGCGCCGAGCCACGAGACGAATTTGCAACTCCTTGTCGCGACCGAATCTCGGCAGCGACAACGTCGTAACACCTTGCGCATTGAGCGGTTGTTGCGCCCAAACGGTACCTTGCGCATCCGAAGCGACGACGTCACCGTACTGGGCGGAGACCCGATACCGTACGACAACCGGTGAGCCGTCGAGCACCTCGGCCTGATCCAGCGTTAACGTACTTATGCGAGGCGGTCCGGCAGCCGGCAACGGCGTCTGCGCAACGAACGGCCTTTCCGCAACGGCGCTGCCGAAAGCACCGTGACTCATGACGCGCATAACGTAGGTTGTTTGCGCCGGCGCGCGCGGAACGGGAATCGGAGCCGTGCCTTCGTTCGACGACAACGAGCCGCCGTCGATTCGCCCGCCGTTGATGTCGTCAACTTCCCACTCCCGTGACCCGACGCCGCGAAACCGGTAGTGCATGTTCATCGTTGAACCTGCGATTGCGGGTGATGCGACGGACATCGACGCCACACGCGGTTGAAGGACCATGTGCAAAAGAATGACGAGGGCCGCGAGCAATACACCCGCAGCGAACCATCCGGCTGACGTGGGACGCGGCATCGAGGCTTCGAGCCGTTGATGCACGTTTCGTCCCTGCAGGCGCACCGATAGCGCGCGGCAGGTCGTCGCGGCAAGCCAAGAGAGCGGCAGTTCGAGATACGCTTCGGTGCGCTTGTCGATCCATAACGCGTGCGGCGGGACCGGCACTTCGTCACTCGCCTTGGATAATGCATAAAAAGTCGCAAGCAGCGGCTCGTCGGTCGCGTTGACGACGTCGAATGCGAAGACGATGCGCAGACGGCGGATGCGGGCGAATCGCAGCGACGCGTGAATGGCGCCGGCGTCGGTCTGGTAGAGCAGCAGGGAACTGCCGCTCGTTGAACGTTCGGCATCGCGCGTTGTCGCGGGAAGGTCGGTACCGAGCGGCACGAGCTGAGGATCGCTCACGGGTGCGCAAGTTCCGGCGCAAGAGACCGCCCACCTTGCATTGAAACCGGGGTCTATGTTAGAGGCCGTCCACATTCGTAAGGATTTCGGCTCGATTCGTGCCGTGCGCGACGTGACGTTACACGTTCGCGACGGTGAAACGTTTGGCTTGATCGGACCGAACGGCGCAGGGAAGACGACGACGATGCGGATGATTCTCGGCATCCTCACTCCCGATGCCGGTACACTGCGCTGGAACGGCGTTGCCGTAGATGCAAAGAGCCGGCGGCATTTCGGCTACCTTCCCGAAGAGCGCGGACTCTACGGCAAGATGCGCGTTCGCGATCAAATCACCTATTTTGCGAAACTTCACGGCATGCGCGATCCCTCGCTTTCACAAAGCGTGTCACAGTGGATCGAGCGTCTTGAACTGGCATCATACGCAGACCGCCCGTGTTCAGAGCTGTCGAAAGGAAACCAGCAGAAAGTTCAGGTTGCATGTGCCGCGGTGCATCGCCCGGAGCTGCTCATTCTCGATGAACCGTTTTCGGGACTCGATCCAGTCAACGCCGAAATGCTGCTCGGTGTGCTGAACGAACTCAAAAAGAACGGAACGACGCTCGTCCTATCAAGCCATCAAATGTGGCAACTGGAAGAGCTGTGCAACGCGTTTACGATCATTGCCGACGGTGAAAACCGCGCGAGCGGATCGCTTGCGGAGCTGCGCACGGGTTGGCCCACGCGGACCGTTCGCATCGCACCGGGAAGCAGCACGGTGCGCGAGATTCTCGAGGCCCTGCCGGGTTCGGTCTACGTAGCGTCGCTCGACGGAGAAGTCGACTATCGCGTCTCATCGGAGGTCGATTTTGCCGCGCTGCTTCGTTCGCTCGTCGACCGTGAGGCCATTACGAAATTCGAAGCGATGCAACCGTCGCTGCACGAAATCTATATTCGCGCCATCGGAGAAGGCGAGCGATGACCGACGACATTCTGACCGTGTACGGCGCCGAGCTAGCGCGCCGGCTCACCTCGAAACCATTCTTGATCGGCTTGGCCGCCGGCGTCTTGTTCATTGTGCTCTTCACCAAGATTCCGCAGATCTTCGCGGGCGCGTTCGAAGGGTCAAAGGCGATTGCTCTTGCCGGTGATCCGTCGCTCACCGCGCGCGCGAAACCACTGCTTGAAAAAGACTTCACGGTCAAGACCACGCTGCCGATACGCACCTTCGATAGCGCGACGCTCAAGCGCAACGGCGTCAGCGGCGTGTTCGACTTGAATGTCACGGGAAACACACTGCACGTCACCGTCTACGCGAACGACCCGAGCAGCATGGAGACCACACGGATCACCCGTGATCTCTTGCCATTGCAGTTACAGGTCGCGACGCATCGATCGGCAACCGACATCAGCCGCATCAGCGCGGTGCCCGTTACCATTCGGACCGTCGCCTCAAAGTTTGCATCCTCCGACCAAGCAACGGCCGCGCGCGTGATCGCCTACACGTTGATCTTCTTTCTCTACATCTTGATTCTGCTCAACAGTCAATTGGTGATGGGCGCGGTGGCCGAAGAGAAGACGAGCCGCATCGCCGAGCTGCTCATCGCATCGGTGAGCCCCGTTGCGTTGCTAAGCGGAAAAATCTTGGCCGCCGTCACGCTCGCGGTACTGCAGATGCTCGTGTGGTGCGGAGCGATGGTGCTTCTGGGAGGATCGGTGAGCGCTTCATCGCCCGATGCAAGTCCGGTCGGCCTTTCCGGCGTCTTCGACGTCGTTACGCCGGGTGTGCTGGTTGCATTCATCCTGTTCTTCATCATCGGACTCTTCCAGCTCTCGACCATGTTTGCCGCAGCGGCGTCGCTCGTAAACCGCACCGAAGATCTCGGCAGCATTACGATGCCGTTGATCTTTGCAGTCGTCGCCGCCCTCTTCGTTGCAATAGGAGCCCTCGGCACGCCGGACGCGCCGTGGGCAGTCGCGTGCAGCTTCGTCCCGCTCGTTTCGGCGTTCGTCATGTTCGCCCGGATCGCAGTCGGAACCGTGCCGGCGTGGCAAATCGTCCTTTCGCTCGCGATCAATCTCGCGGCACTGTGGTGCATCGCCGTCATCGCCGGCAAGATCTATCGCGTCGGAATGTTGCTCTACGGTCGCACGCCGAAATTCTCACAGATCTGGAGCGTCCTGCGCTCGTAGTAATGCCGCTTGTTTTCGTACCTACGCCACTCGGCAATCTTGGCGACATCACGCTGCGTGCCCTCGAAACACTGAAAAACGCCGATCTGATCGTTGCCGAAGACACACGCGTTGCGCGCGCCCTGTTGTACGCGCTGAAGATCACCGCAAAAGAACTGTGGAGCTACCGCGAGCAGAATGCTGCCACGGTTACCGGCGGAATCTTGGAACGCGCCCGCACGCAAATCGTTGCGGTTGTAAGTGACGCCGGCATGCCCGGCGTTTCCGATCCGGGAAGCGATCTCGTGCGCGCGGCGCGCGCCGCCGGCGTCGGCGTCGACGTCCTTCCCGGCCCCAGCGCGGCTTTCGGCGTTGCAGTGCTCTCCGGGTTTTCGCTCCGCCGTTTTTCATTCGAAGGATTTCCTCCTCGCGCAAGTGCGCAGCGCCGCGCAGCGTTTTTGCGAGCATTTGCCGGCGGCGCGACGACCCTCTGGTACGAAGCACCGCAACGGATTAAAGCGACGCTGCACGACCTAGCGACCGTAGCGGCGGACTGCGACGTCTTTCTCGTGCGCGAATACACAAAGAAATTCGAACAACACCTCCACGGCACACCATCCGACGTGCTCGCGAAGCTCGAAGACCCGGTACGCGGGGAGATCTCGTTTGCGGTCGCGCCCGTGGATATCGCAGTGCCGGAACCGCAGATAAACGTCGAAATCGCCATCGATGCGCTCTTAGATGAGGGCCACGGCGTCGGAGCGATCTCCAAGCGGCTGGCGGAACGGGGTTACGGCGAAAAACGCGATCTTTACCGTCAGATCAGCGATCGAAAGCGCGCACGCGGCATGGGCGCCCGGCCCGCCGCCGAAGATGCATAGCTCGAATGAAGCCCCCTTTCTACGTTACGACGCCCATCTATTATATTTCGGGCAATCCGCACATCGGCCACGCCTATACGACCGTCGTGGCCGACGTTCTCTCGCGCACCGCACGCACGGCGGGACCCGCGTTCTTTCTCACGGGAACCGACGAGCATGGTCAAAAGGTGGCGAATGCCGCGGCGGCGGCCGGGAAAGATCCGCAGGCGTGGTGCGATGCGCTCGTTCCACGGTGGAAGTCGCTCTTCGAAACGTATCACGTCGCCTACGACGACTTCATTCGCACGACGCAGCCCCGCCACGAGACGAAAGTGCAGCGCGTTTTCGAACGATTGCGTGAACGCGGTGACATCTATCTCGGAAAATACGAAGGTTGGTATTGCGTCTACGACGAGACCTTCTGGCTCGAAGCAAAACTGATCGACGGCAAATGTCCGACATGCGGACGCGAAGTTCAGTGGATCTCCGAAGATGATTGGTTCTTCAAATTGTCGGCGTATCGCGACCGGCTGTTGGAGCATTTTCGTTCGCATCCCGAATGGGTGCGGCCGCGCAGCGTCTACAACGAAATGATGGCGCTCCTCGAAGAAGGTCTCGAAGATCTGTCGATTTCCCGAACGAACTTCGACTGGGGCATTCCGATCCCGGGCGGCGGTGGCGTGATCTATGTCTGGTTCGACGCGCTGCTCAATTACATCACGGCAATCGGATGGAGTGAGGACGACGCTCGCTTTCGCTCGCTGTGGCCGGCGTCCGTGCAGTTGATCGGAAAAGAGATCGCTCGTTTTCACACCATCATTTGGCCCGCGATTCTCTGGGCACTCGGCGAAGAAGCACCCGACTTGGTCTTTGCCCACGGTTGGATCACGCTCGATGGACAAAAGATCGGCAAGAGTATGGGCAACGCGGTCGATCCGTTTGCGCTCGCTGAACGCTTTGGCGCGGATTCGCTGCGCTATTTCTTGCTGCGCGAGGCACCGTTCGGCAGCGACTTCTCGTATTCGGAAGAGAAAATCGCCCAACGCCACAACAGCGATCTCGGAAATGATTTAGGGAACCTCGTTCGCCGCTCGCTCTCGATGCTCCAAAAATACCGTAACGGCGTCGTTCCGGCGCGCTCATCCGGATCACCGTTCGCGGAGCGCTTTGCGCCCATTCCCGAACGCGCACGCCGGCAGATTCTGTCGCTGGAATTTCGGGGCGCGATCGAGACCGTCTGGGAAGTCGTTACGTCGCTCAATCGCGCGATCGACGATCGTAAGCCATGGGCTCTTGCCAAAGAGGGCCGCGACGAGGAACTCGACGCATTGCTCTACGACCTGTGCGAGGGTCTGCGCTGGCTCGCAATGCTGCTGCATCCCGTGATGCCCGAGCGCATGCAGAACGTTTGGTCGCAACTCGGTTTGCACGACGGTATCGATTCGGATTGGACGACTGCGCTTCATTGGGGCGGCCTCGCGCCCGGAACGCAGACCACCGTCGGCGAGGCGCTCTTTCCGCGCATCGAATTGGTGGAAGCACTATAGTGCCCTCGCGCGACGGAGCGGCACCAAGTCGCGCGGTCATGTTCGGCGGCGGCGTCTGCGCGGCGGTCGCGCTCACCCTTGCGCTCCTTCGTAACGCTCGTGCATTTACGCTCTCCGACTGGATCGTTACGGCGAGTGCAGCGCTCGCCATCGCGTTGGTTGCGATCTATGCTCTTCCGATTCGCGGATTGCGCATGAAGCGAACCGGTGTGAATGCCGAAGCCGTCGTGCTCGATCTCTCGATTGCTGCGCCGGTCTTCGCGCTCGGCGGTCCTATCGGCGCAACCGCCGCCGCAACGGCCCTCGCCGCCGGATACGTCGCGGCCTCGCTCGTGAGCCGCGCCAAAGCACCGACCGATTTGCTGCGCCACGGGATCATGCGCGTGCTTCTTGCGCTCGCATTTTTACCGTTCTTGAATCAGTTTTCGTTCTTACGTTCGATTCCGATTGTCGCGGGAACGCTGGCGTTTGCCGGCATTGTCGCGGTCACGATTGCCGTCTTCGTTCTCTGCATTTCTGCTCCGCTCTCCGCCTTCACGTATCACATCTCGCTGCGCCGCGTGTGGGAACGCGTTCTGCGCGACCCTCGCTCCTGGATCGTCGCCGGCTGCAACGTCGTCTGGTCGGCGGTCGTACGCGACCCCATGCTGCACGGACACTTTTTCGTTGCAATCGCCATGTGGATGCCCGTCGTCGTCGCAGCACTTCTGCTCAAGACGATCGACGAACAACACGCCGAACTGCATCGCCTCCGTCTCGTGCGCGATGCCGTGCAGGCGATGCTCGGCGATCGCGATCCGCTCCCGCAAATCAACGCGATCCTGGCAACGCTGCGTGTGCCGTCGTTCAACGAAACCGTGGCGGTTCTCGCGGCCACGGGCGTTCGAACCGACACGTGGCGCACCATCACGACGCTCGGCCCCGATCTTTCGTCGGCCGGCGACGAACTACGGCGGCGCATTCTCGCTCGCCTGAAGTTCAGCGGACGCGCATCCACGACGCTTCGTGACGACTACTACGTTGCGTATGCCTTCGCAGCGCGATTACCGGGCGAAGCGGATCTGCACGGCGCGATGATCGTCCATCGCCGCAACGACCGTCCGCTCTCCAACGAACAAATGACGCAATTTACAAACGCAGCAACGGAGTTGGCGCCGCTCCTGCGTGACATGCGCTCGATCGCCGCCGCACAGAACGCCGCAACCGTCGACGCACTCACCTCGCTCTACAACCGCGCCACGACGATGGACCGCCTTCAAACGATGCTCGACGAGCTGAGCGTCCTTGGAAACGGCGCCGTGCTCTTACTCGACATCGACCACTTCAAGGTAATCAACGATCAACTGGGACACGCCGCCGGCGACGAGTGTCTCCGCCGCATCGGTGAAATCGTTCGTCACACCGTGCGCTCCGGCGACACCGCAGGACGCATCGGCGGCGAAGAGTTCCTCATCATCATGCCCGGCGCCACGCGCGACGTCGCCCTCGCGGTCGGCGAACGCCTGCGGCTCGCCGTCTCACTGGGCGGCATGCGTTACGCCAACGGCGAGCCCGTCACAACGTCGATCGGCGTCGCCGCGGCAACGATCGGCGAAACGGCAGAAGCGCTGCTTGCGCGTGCAGACAAGGGCTTGTACCAAGCGAAACGACAAGGTCGCAATCGTATTGTCGAGGAGTCGGAAGAGACGGCTTGAGGGTGGGGGCGCCTGTTGTTTTTTGTGGGGATATTTTTCCGGCCCTGGTTGTCGGTGGAACGTCGAACTTTTTCGCGATTGACACGATGTCATATTCCTTTAAACGTCGCGAAAGAGTCGTCGAGCGCAAAAACTGCACGATGCAGTTTTTGTAGCGGTTCCACCGACAACCAGGGTCGGAAAAATATCCCCACAAAAAACAACCGACGATGTGTTGGACGGCGTTGAGGGATTCTTTTAATGATTGATACGCATGCGCATGTTCAGGATCGGAAGTTTGATGAGGATCGCGATCTCGTTTTTCTTCGGGCTCGTGAGGGTGGCGTTTCGCAGATTGTGAATGTGGGGTGCGATCTTGCGGATAGTGAGCGAGCGCTGGAGGTGGCGCGGGCGTTCGATTGCTTTGCATCCGTTGGGATTCATCCGCATGAGGCGGTTGATGCACCGTTGGATATTGCCGCAGCGTTTGAGCGGTTTTTGAGTGATGAACGTATTGTTGCGATTGGGGAGACGGGGCTCGATTATTATTACGATCACAGTCCGCGCGATGTGCAACGTGAGGTTTTGCGCAAGCAGTTGCGCTTGGCGCGCGAGCGCCGGATGCCGGTGATTTTTCATCATCGGGATGCTTTCGATGATTTCGTTGCGATCTTGCGCGAGGAGTTTCAGCCCGGTATGCGTGGGGTGATTCACTGTTTTACCGGTGATGCCGAACAGGCGCAGACGTATGTTCGTGAATTCGGGTTGTTGCTTGGTATTGGCGGAGTTGTGACGTTTAAGACGGCGGAGCCGGTTCGTGACGCGGTTCGAGCGGTGGGGTGTTCGCCGCTGGTGTTGGAGACGGATTGTCCGTATTTAGCGCCGGTGCCGCATCGCGGGAAGCGTAATGAACCGCTGTTTGTGACGGCGGCGGCCGCGAAGGTTGCGGAGGTTCTTGGGATTGGTGTCGATGAGGTGGTCGACGCTACCGATCGGAATGCGCGGAGGTTGTTTGGGCTTCCGTAAAGGGCTTGGCGTTTTGCCAGCGCCGTTCGAAAGTTTGGCGTAGATGCGAAACGATCGCCGGTTGATCGGTGCGGGCGCCCCAGTCGAGTTGGTCCGGGCTTTCGAATGAAGCGGTGGCGTTAGCCGATCCGATCCATGCGCGTTGGTCGACGAGCGCGAATTTTTCGTTTGCGGCCGTGATACGGATTTCAACGCCGTCGTGCTGGAGTTGCTCGAGTGCGCGTTGTTCGCGGGTGTTGTTCGGCACATCGAGCGACGATACGAGCAGGCGTGGGCGTGCGCCCGCTTTCGCTAGCGCGTCGAGTGCGTAGTAGACGCGGTTATGTGTTCCGAATGATTCGGTTTCGAGCGCTACGGTGTCGTGCGGTTGCGCGCTGCGCAGGAGTTGGGATTCGGAGGCGATGGCATCGCGTTTGTTGATTTGGAATAGAGGCGATGGGCTGTCGCCTTTGCCTTCTACGGCGTCCATGACGATTGCGCGATCGCCGGGCGATGTATCGCGCAGAATCGTTTCTTCGCTATCGTTTGCAAAGTTGCGATCGTCGAGGAAGAGCGTGGTGCCGGCGACGATTGCTTTTGCGTGGAGTGCGGGCTCGCTCGAGTTCGGTGCGTTCGTCAGTTGCGCATCGGCGCCGGCATCGCGAAGGGTTCGGACGGCGGTCTCGTTGTCGGCGATGAGTTCGCCTTGCGGGTCGTTGTATGGTTGGCCTTCCAGGCGAACCCGTACGTGCGCACCGCGTCGAGCGGCGTCGAGCAGTGCGTTTTCGACGGCGCCAGGGTGCAGGGTATAGGCAAGGACCGAGACCTCGCGCGCGTCATGTAGCGCGGAAACGACGGCGGCGATCGAACTCAAGGTGAGCATCGCGTTGCTATCCCGACAAATGTCGGGCAATCTAGGGGCGTGGATGCATGCGAAAAGGGGGAAGATTCCCGCCGATTGGAAAGATCGACGTTCCCATGAACTCGGCCCCGACGACACGTCCTCCCGCCGGTGACAAAGGCACGTTCGTTCGCGAAATGTTCGCGCGCATTGCGCCGCGCTACGATGCGGCAAATCGTGTGCTCACGGCCGGCATGGACGAGCGCTGGCGCAAGCGCGCGATTTCAATCCTTCAGCCGCCCCACGGTGGTGCAGTTCTCGACCTCTGTTGCGGCACGGGCGACCTCGTCTTTCATCTGCTGCGCACGGATCCGGCGATGCGCGTAACCGGCATCGACTTTTGTGCACCGATGCTCGACGGCGCGCGAGCACGGGCAGCGAAAGAAGCGCGCGGCAGCGCGACCTTCATCGAGGGTGACGTTATGTCGCTGCCCTTCGACGATCGCTCATTCGATGGAGCAACGATGGGATTCAGCCTTCGTAACGTCGTCGACATCGATCAGGTGCTGAGCGAAGCGCTACGTGTTCTACGCCCGGGAGCGCGTTTTGTCAATCTCGACGTCAGCAAAGCCCCGAGTCCGCTGTTCAAACGGTTCTTCGATCTGTATTTCTACAAACTCGTTCCCATCGTCGGCGGACTTGTCGGCGGATCGAAACAAGCATACACGTACCTTCCGAATTCACTTACCCACCATCCGAACGCCGACGAACTGCGTGAACGGTTTATCCGTGCGGGATTTCGCGATGCCGGATTCGTTCGACTGATGGGGGGATCGATCGCGATCCATTACGGGACGAAATGATCGACGCAGTCCAAAGCGACGAATCCGATCTTTACGCGTTAGTCGAATCGTTCTTTCGCGAGACGTTTTCGACCGACAACCCGATCATCACCGAAGCGGTAAAGCGCATGCTGGCGGCGGGCGGCAAACGCTTGCGTCCGCGCATGACCCTGCTCGCTGCGGCGGCCTGCGGCGGCCGTGCCGTCGAGCATCTGCATCTTGCTGCGTATATGGAATTGATCCACGTTGCGACGCTCATTCACGATGACGTCGTCGACCATGCGCAAACGCGCCGCGGGGTAAATGCGACGGCCATCGACTATGGAAATCGCGTCAGCGTGCTCGCGGGAGATTATCTCTTCGCATGGATCTTCAAGAACGTGACCGCCAGCTATCCGCACCCCGTGCCGCACATTCTCTCTGCGACGCTGGCGGATATCTGCGACGGCGAAGTCTTACAGTTGCGCGCAATGGGCGATCTCGGTCTTCCACTTCATGCGTACGTCGAAGTCGCGCAAAAGAAAACGGCTTCGCTCTTTGCGGCGTCCGCGCAGTGCGGTGCGATCATGGGAGGCGGGTCGCCGGGCGACATCGAGGCGTTGCGCCGGTTCGGAGATCTCTACGGCGTCGCGTTTCAAATGAACGACGATCTGCTCGACATGACGGCGGACGAGCGTTCGCTCGGGAAGCCGGTTGGAAATGACTTGACAGAGCGCAAGATGACGATTCCATTAATTTGTGCGTTGCGGCGTGAGAATCGGGCGTTCCGTGAAGAAGTCGAACGTTTCTATCGTGGCAGCGCAAACGACGGAATCCCGCATATCATCGAGGGCATTGCGGCCGAGGGCGGCCTCGACGAAACGCGACGAGAGATTCGGCGGTTCGTCGAAAGCGCGTTGAGCGCATTGCAGCCCATCGGCGCTTCGTCGGCGAAGGATGAACTAGCGAACCTAGCGGGCGCGCTGGTCGTAGAGTAACCGTAAGGAGAACGCACACACCATGATTCACCCCATCTTCGCGATCATCGACGCGCCGATCATCATCGGCATCCTCGTCGTAGGCGCGTTGCTGTTCGGCGCAGACAAGCTGCCCAAGCTAGCGCGAAGCGCGGGCCAGGCAAAAAAAGAATTCGTCATGGGCCAAATTGAGGCCGACGAAGCCGCGCTCAAGGCCCGGGAAGAGGCACGCGCGCGGACCGCAACGGCCCAGACCGACGTAATGACCAACGTTGAAACGGGAAATGCCGCTGGTCAGCCGGTACCGCCGCCAACGCCGGGTGAAGGCACGCCTAGCGCGTAGGAACGTCGATGTTGGCGGAACGTCCCACGGGTTCGCAACGACCCGGGATGGGACCAGAAAGAGATGCCGTTTACGGAGCACCTTCGGGAGCTCCGTACGCGTCTTTTGATATCGATTGCGACCGTCGGCGTCATCGCGCTCGGCCTCTTTTGGCCATCGCAATTCGTGATCCGCTGGATGGTTGCGTCGTACTTTCACGGTATCCAATTGCACGCATTCGGTCCCGCCGACGTCATCTTCACCGAGATCAAATTTTCGGTGATCGCCGGAATCGTCGTCGGCCTTCCGATGCTGATATTCCAAGCATGGATGTTCATCGTGCCGGCGGTGCATCCGCGCACCAGGCGCATGGTCTACGCATTTATCGTGCCGTCGATCGTTCTCGCTGCCCTCGGCCTGAGCTTTGCTCATTTCATCGTGATTCCGCGTGTCGTCGCGGCCCTGATCGGCATAACGAACGCGATCGCGACGCCGACCTTCGGCGTCGGTGAAACGCTCAATTTCGTCCTGATCCTGCTCGCGCTCTTCGCCCTGATCTTCCAGTTGCCGATCGTTCTGGTCGGCCTCGCTCGCCTCGGCATCGTCAACGGCGCGTGGCTCTCGCGCTATCGCCGCCACGCGCTTTTCGCCTTCGTGGTAGCGGGCGGAATCGCGGCTCCCGATGGAAATCCGCTTACCATGGCGCTGCTCGCTCTGCCGATGTACGTGCTCTACGAGGCTTCGCTGTGGGTGATCATCGTGCTTGAGAAGTCGTGGCGGCGCGCCGAACGCGCAGCCTAGGCTAATCTACAAGCGATGATCCGAGCACGCAGCACCTATGACGACTTCATCCGCACGTTCGGGAACGTCCTCTTTGCCGTGTCGCTGTTTGTCGTATGGGGAATTCTGACGCTGATCGGCGTGATCGTCGATCAAGGCAAGGATGCGCCAACGTATTTCGCTAGTTACCCGGCGCCACTGGCGCGCGCGATCGTACGTCTGGGTTTCGACAACATCTATCACTCGCCGTGGTACGTCGGCATCATCGCGCTGATTTTACTCTCGTTGACCGTCTGCACGTTCAAGCGCGTGATTCCGGCGCGACTGCCTCCACTGCGCCCGGTGAAAATCGAAAAAATTCCTCTGCACGCATCGATCGGCGTGCGCGGCGACGATAACGATATCCGCGCGCGCGTCGAGCAGTTCTTTTCGCAGCGTGGTTGGAACGTGCGAAAACGTTCCTTCGACGGAACCGAGTGGAGCTTCGCCGACAAGCACAATTGGGCACGGCGCGGCGTGCTGGTCGCGCATTTAGGGTTCGTCATCATCGCGGCCGGAACGACACTGTATTGGGCGCGTGGTTTTTCCGGTGAAACGGCAATCGTCACAGGCCAATCGGTTGAAGTTCCCCAGACCCACGCGATCCTGAAGCTGGATGATTTTTCGTATCGTATTTCGCCGATCCTCACGAAGAGCGGCATGGTCTATCAACCGATCGACTACGTATCTCACGTGACGGTTACCGGTAAAGATGGTACTCCAAAAAGAATGACGGTTCGCGTGAACCATCCGATCGACGTCGACGGTACACTCTACTATCAAGCCAGTTACGGATTTGCGATGAAATTTCTCGTCACGCACGATGGAAAGCGCGTCGCTTCGCTTTCGGATCGCGTGCTCGAGGAAGGCGAATCGTTCGACGTACCGGGAACACGGAGCAGCGTCAGTTACGACCGTTTCGTTCCGACCGTCGACCGGCAAAGCGGCGCACCCTCCGCCGATCCTCGCGTCAACGATCCGGCGACCGTGCTCAGCGTCGCTCAGAACGGTTCCAATGCGGGTAGCGCGCTCGTGCCGCTGCGCACGTGGATCGATCTCGGAAGCGGTTGGCGCGTTACACCGCAGCAATACCTGCTCTACAGCGGCTTCCAATACCGCTACGACCCGGGCATCCCGCTCGTCGGTGCGGGTGCACTCGTGCTGCTTTCCGGCTTGATCATTTCGTTCTACTTTTTGCCGGCGAGACTCTACGTTCGCGTCGATCGCACCGCGGCCGGATGCAGCGTCGGCCTCGCGGCGACGACGGTAAAAGGCTACGAGATTTTTGCGACGGAGTTCGGCGAGTTAGTTGAAGAACTGAAGCGATCGATGGAGCCACCCGGTCCGCGCACCGATTTTACTCCTGCGGAGGCATATTGACGATGTCAGGTCACCTACAAGCCGACGAACTCTTGATGATCGTTTCGATCGCGTGCTACGTCGTCGGCGCGCTGGCGCTGGGACTCTATTTCTTTTCGCGTGATGAGTGGCTGCGAAATCTTGGCGCGCCGCTCGCCATCGTGGGCTGCATCGCGCAGTTCGTTCAGTTGATCGTCCGCTTCGAAATTACGCACGTCTGGCCGCTGCTGAACCTGTACGGATCGCTCTCGCTCTTTGCCGCGATGTCCGTGGCAATATTCATCGGCTTTGCGATCCGGTACAAAATGTGGTTCGCGGGCGGGTTCGTCCTCGCGATCGCGGCAATCTTTCTCGCGTACGGCGTCACCTGGAACGAAGGCACGATGCCGCCCGTTCCGTCGCTGCAATCGTACTGGGCAAAAATCCACGTCCCCATCGTCGTTTCATCGTACGCCGCGTTTCTTGTCGCATTCGTCTTTTCGTGCATCTATCTCATCAAATACTACGCTGAAACGCGCCTCGAAGGGTCCAATGTTCTCGCGAAAATTGCAGGTGACGTTGGGGGAATCGGAATCCACATGTCGCCCGGATACGCGGCCGCCTCCGCCGCATTAGCAGACGCGGGCAGCGCCTCAGTAGTAACTGCTCGCAGTGACACGCCCGTGCTGGAAGCGGCTGCGGCCGCGGGAAATCCCACGGCGCAGTGGCTTTCGAGCCTTCCCTCGTTGCCGCAACTCGACGTTATCGTCTATCGTGCCGTCGCGATCGGCTTGCCGCTGATCTCTCTTGGAATCATCACCGGTGCCGCGTGGGCGAAAGAGGCGTGGGGCGCGTATTGGCAGTGGGATCCCAAAGAGACCGCGGCACTCTGTACGTGGATCGTGTATCTCGCGTACATGCATTTGCACACGCGCAATGCCTGGCGCGGGTTGCGCACGAACTGGGTTAGCGTCGCCGGTTTTGTATTGGTCGTGTTCACCTATTTAGGGGTAAATATCTGGATTAGCGGACTCCACAGCTACAAAATGTAGCGCGCGGAAATCGCCCGCGATCGTAACAAGGGGTATGTCGCTTCGCCTGAGTGCTTGCGACATCGGTCGACTCCTGAGCGACCAGCACATTGTCAACCGATCCAGACTCCGAACTTCGTCATCGCCAAGTGAAGAGGGCGGCCGTACAATTCTTGGGAAAAGGGCTGGCTGGCTAGTCCAAAATCACACTTGCGGAGAGTGAACTTTGTCCAAGCATGCTGCGGGCACCGGCGAGGCGGCCCAGCGTAAGATTATCAGCGCCTACGACGAGCCCGGCACGGCAGAAGAGGTGAGCCGGCGCACGTTCATGGCGAACGCGACGCTGACGCTCAGCGGCGTTATCGGCATCGGTCTCGTCATTCCAATCCTCGGTTCATTGCTGCCGCAAGGTGGAAACGGTTCGGGTAATTGGGCGCCGCTGACGGCCGATGAAGTCAAGCAGCTTCAAACGGCGACCGACAAGCCCGTCAAACTGACGTTCGACTTGAAAGCGAAAGACTCGTATCTTCCGGAACAAACGTCGCAAGAATACGTTTGGGGCATCAAAGTCAACGATCCCGCAAAGTTCAAAGCAGCGCGTCCAGACCTCTTCGGCAGCAGCAAAGCATCGGTTCCTTACGATGTCGTCAACATGGACTTCGTGATTTTCAGCCCAATCTGCCCGCATTTGGGCTGCCGCTTTGCATGGGATGACAGCGGAAATAAGTTCGCGTGCCCGTGCCACGGATCGCAGTTCGACAAAGAGGGAGCGCATCTCGCCGGACCAGCGCCTCGCGGCTTGGATCCGCTGCCGCTTCGCGAACAGACCGGCACGGCTCAAATCATGTGGATCCGGTACCAGGCCTCCGTGCCCGATCGCATCGTCATCTCGTACCAATCGTAAGGAAGGATCCGTAAACGATGCTTAATTGGATCGAGTCTCGCACCGGGTTCGTCTCGATGACGAAAGACTTCCTGACCGAAGATATTCCGGGCGGAGCCAGTTACTGGTACGTGTTCGGCAGCGCGACGCTCTTCGCGATGATTCTGCAAATCACGACCGGCATTTTTCTCACCTTTTTCTATGCGCCGTCCGCAGCCACGTCATGGGAATCGACGCGCGCGATTTACCTGAACCCGTTCACGCATTTCTTGCTGTCGTTGCACTATTGGGGCGCGTCGGCAATGATCGCGCTCGTCTTTCTGCATCTGTTACAAGTGCTTGTATGGGGCGCGTACAAATCACCACGCGAGCTGCAGTGGATCGTGGGCGTTTTGCTCTTCCTCGTCACGCTCGTGCTGGGACTGACCGGGTATCTTCTGCCCTGGGATATGGATGCATATTTCGCATCGCAAGTCTCCCTGAACATCGCGGGACTGCCGCCGGGTGGCGGCATTCTGCAGAACATAGCGCAAGGCGGCGGAACGATGGGCACCAATACCATCAATCGTTTCTTCGGCTTGCACGTGTGGCTGATGCCGGCAGCGCTCGTCGCGCTGGTCGGTGCGCATCTGGCGATCTTCCGCTGGAACGGTCCTGCTGGACCGGTCGTCAACGATCCGCGCAAACTGCGTCCGGGCCGCTTCTGGCCGGATCAGATGTTCATGGATACGTTCGCTTCGTTCGTCGTCTTCGTGATCATCATCGCGCTCGCGTTTATCGCTCCGCCGTTCCTCGATGCGAAGGCCGATCCGACGAACTCGCAATTCCAGCCGTATCCCGCCTGGTATTTCTTGTTCTTATTCGGTCTGCTGAATTTGGTTCCGATTTTTCTTGGTAACGGACCGTTCCCCGAGCTTCTCGCAGCGATCATCGTTCCGACCATTGGCTTGATCGTCGTACTGCTCTTACCGTGGTTCGATCGCAGCATCACCCGCTCGTTTGCGTCGCGTGCCGCGATTTTGTGGACCACGTTTGTCGTGATCGTTGCGATCGTTGGGCTCTCCATCTATGCACAAATAGGCATCCAGGCAAAGATCGCAGCCGGGCCGCCGTCGCAGCCGGAAAGCCAGATTCTTGCCGCGACCTCGAACAGCGGCGGAGAGTCGAACGGCACCGGCCCCGTTTCGGGAGCCGCCGCCGGAGCGCCGTCGGAAAACGCAAACGGCGCGAAAGTCTTTGCGACGAATTGCTCGAGTTGTCACGGTGCGACGGGCCAAGGTCAGCCGGCGGTCGCGCCGCCGCTCGTGAACAATCCGTTCGTTACGGGTGATCCGAAAGCGGTCATCGGCGTCGTAAAGAACGGCTTGCACGGCCAAGCGATTATGGGACAGAGCTACGGCGCGCAAATGCCCGCGTGGAAAGGGACGCTTTCAAATAAGGACATCGCGGACGTCATCAGTTACATCCGCGGATCGATCGGCAACAACAAAGCTTCTGCCGTGAAGGAATCCGACATCAAATAACGGCGATCTCGCCATCGGCAGTTCTACACCGCCGATGGCGAGATTGCATCCGGGGTTGCGGAAATCGCGGCCGCGGGCCCGCGACTTCGGTTTCGCGACTGCCGGCGCTCGTAGTACGCCACATACACGACCGGCACGACAAAAAGTGTCAAGAGCAGCGAACTCGCCAGTCCGCCGGCAACCGCGCTTCCTAAAGCTTTTCGATACTCCGCGCCGATCGTATGACCGAGTGCGAGTGGAAGCATGCCGGCGATCATTGCCAACGTTGTCATGAGAATCGGCCGGAAGCGCCGGCGGGCCCCTTGTACCATCGCTTCGGCTGCGCCTGCACCATCGCGCACGACGCGTTCCGCATATTCAACCAAGAGAATTCCATTCTTTGCAACGAGCCCAACGAGCATAATGATGCCGAGCATCGAGTAGAGATTGAGCGTCTGAGCCGTAAAAAACATCGTAGAAGGAAACATGCGGTGGAGGACGTTTAGCGTGAACAGCGTCCCAAAAGCCCCGATCGATGCGAGCGGTACCGTCACCATCACGACGAGCGGCAGAACGTAACTCCGATAGAGTACTGCCAAAATCGCGTACACGACGGCAACCGACACGACCAGCGCCGCCAGCATTTTCGAAACGGTTTCGAGAAACTGCTCGATGTCGCCGCGCGGAACGATGTGCACGCCCGCGGGAAGAAACTCCGGATCACGCACCTTCGCCGAGATCGCAGAGGAGAGCGGTCCAATCGGCGCACCATCACGCGGATTTGCGCTGACGGTCGCGACGCGCGCGCCGTTTTCGCGCTGAATGATCGCGGGCACTTGCGTGCGTTCGAGATGCGCAATATCACCGAGCGGAACGAGTATCCCCTCAGCGTTTCTCACCGTTACGCGACGGACGGCGTCGAGATCGCCAAACTCGGCGGCACTCGACTGAACGACGACGTCCGCCAAACCGGAAGGCAGACGCATTTTCATTGCAATGCTTCCGCCGGTAGCTAGCCGAGCCGTCTGCGCAGCGTCGTCGACCGGAGACGTCTAAAAGACGTGCCTTGCCGGGGTCGATGTGAATTTCGATGCGCGGACGCAGGCCGGCATCACTCGTTCTAACGTCCGTTGCAGAGGGATTTGTACGTAACGCTTCGGCGATACGTTCTGACGCGAGTCCGAGCGCGGTCGCGTCGCCGGCGATGGTATAACTGATCGGCGCAGCACCACCCATGCCTTTGCCGGCTCCGGTTATTTCCGCGTTTGGCGTTAGGAATTCGAGCGACTTAACGCGTTCCACGACGTCATCTCCTCCTGCGGATGGATCCGATAAGACGATACGCAGTTCCGCCACATTTGCGGCGAAGACGTCGCTTGCACCGTTGAATGCTCGCCCGGCACTTACGACGACGTGCTTGACGCGTCCATCGTCCAGCAGGGCGTCGCTCAAACGCGAGGCGGCAGCATCGGTTTGTGCAAGCGGCGTGCCCGCGGGCAAGGTTGCGTCGACGATCACTTCGCCGCGATTCACCGGCGGAGAGAACTCCGCCGGTATACCACCCATGAACAACGGGAGAAGCGAGAGCAGGCAAAGCGATGCCACACTGACCAGGATGAGATGCCTGCGCCGGATTGCGACCGGCAGCCATACCGTGGTGTACCGCTCGCAGACCGACGCTTCGAACCTATTCCACGCGTTGATCGAGGCATGCCAGCCGGCGATCGTCGCGAGCACCGGCTGCGTTCGAAACGTCCACGGAAAGAGATGCTTGCGGCTTTGAAGCGCGAGCAGAACCATCCGGAACCGCCAACCGTCGTAACCGTTGTCACGGTTCATCAATGCCCAGCGAGCGCTCAAGAGCGGTGTGAGCGTGAAAGAAACCAGTAACGAGAACGCCGTGGCGAAAACGACAACCGCGCCAAATTCTCGCATGAACTCGCCGGTGAGGCCGCCCATCACCGCGATCGGCATGAAGACGGCCACGTCGACCAATGTAATCGCAAAAGCGGCGCCGCCCAGTTCTTGACGCCCCGCAAGCGCAGCTTCGTCCGGTGCGCGGTTGCGCGGTGCGTTGCGTGCGATCGCCTCAATGATCACGATCGAGTCGTCGACCAAAATCCCGATCATCAGCGAAAGACCCATGAGAGAAAGCACATTTATGCTGAATCCAAGTGCCCACATCGCTGCAAACGCCGCGCACAATGAAGCCGGAATCGCAATTGCGGCGATAATCGCATTGCGCCACGCGTGAAGAAAAAGCAGCAGGACGATCGTGGTGAGTATGACGCCTTCGCCGAGTGTCTGCAGTACGCCGGCAACGGCGGCATTCGTGTATGGAACGTCGCTGCGAAGTTCTCCGAATCGCACCTGCGGAAATCGCCGTGCCAGCACGGCGAACGTTGTACGCACGGCATCGATCGTACGGATCGAATCGGCGCCGTCCGCATGCGTAATGCTTAGGACGATAGACAGGTCGCCATCTACTCGCGAAACGATCTGTTGTTCAGCGTAGCCGTCCTCCACTCGCGCGACGTCTCTAATGCGAAGACCGGGATTGCCACGTGTTGCAAGAGGGAGATTTTCGAGCGCACTCGTTGAAAGCGCCGCGGCATCGATGGCAATCGTCGGCTCTTGCGTGCGCGTTCGAAGGACGCCACCCGGAAAGACGTCGTTTCCGCCGGTGACGCTGTGAAAAACGTCGAGCGCGGTGAGGCCAAGGGCATCGAGCGGCGCGCTTTGAGGCCGCACGGTGAATTGACGCGAGCGCGCACCCGATACGAGAATCGCGCCCACGCCACTCGTGGAACGCAAAGCCGGAAGAATCGTGTGCGTCAGAAGATCGTCGAGTTCTCCCGGTGACAGAATAGCGGAGCCGATCGATTCCTCGAGCACGGGAGCTTGCGTCGGATCATCTTTTGAGACGACGGGTGGCACGAGGTCGGCCGGCATAGTCGCGCGGGCCGCGTCAACGGCTTGTTGAACCGCCGATCGGTTTGCGTAGAGATTACTTCCAAAGCGAAATCGAACGACGATTTCGGCGAACGCGTCTTGCGCAGACGCTGAGACTCTCTCCACATCCGGCACCGTGCTGAGTTGATCTTCGATCGGTTCGATGATCAGACGCTCGACTTCGGACGGGTCTGCGCCGGGATACGGCGCCGAGACGGTGACGATCGGGATAGCGACCGGCGGTAGAATGCTGCGTCCCATTTGAAAGAACGCGATCGCGCCGGCGGAAAACACGAAGAGATAGAATAGCGCGACGGCTACCGGATTGCGCAGAGCGAGTCGCGTCAACAACATGAGCCTTCATTTGGGCGATCCTCGTTCATGAGGCTCCCGCTTTTTGCGCGAAATTACTTCACAGTGAACTAAAAACGGCCGGAACAACCGTTCTTTTGCCGCACTGATACCCATATAGTCGAGTCATGAAATGCTTTCGCTACACGGTAATGGTCCTTGCGCTCGCGGTCTTCGCGACAGCAACCGCAGGGGCGCAAATGATGGGTCACCAGCCGCCGGTACCCATGACGACGGCACAATTCGAGGGCGCAGCGGTCGGTCAGAACGTCCAAATCGCCGTGCGCATCGAGCGCGTAAAGCGTACGACGCTCATCTCGGAGATGCTCGAACACGAAACCGATACCGTTTCAAAAGCGACCGGCAAACAGGTGATCTTATACTTCGCCGATGGGACACCGGTCATCATGGGAAGCGCCTCGGATATTAAATCAGGCGCCGTTCTATTCGTCTATGGAATCGTCACGAAGCCTGGATACGTGGATGTCAAACGCGCCGTAGTCGACACGAAATATCTGAAGGTCGAATAGCATTGGACGGGCCCGGCCTCGTCGCATGGTCTGCGCTCGCGCTACTTCCTGCGACCGCCGTCATCGCGTGGCTACTGCGACGCTTCGCATCCGGAAAGTTCAGCGTTCGGATGAGGCCGCATCTCGTGATCGGGTATGCGGTCTTCATTCTTGCGCTACTGCACGCCGGGATGTCGATGAGTGATGCGGGTCGTACGAACGTGGCCGGAATATGGTTTGCGTCGATTGCCTTCGCAGGCCTTGGACTGCAGACGTTCGTTGGAATGAACCTTCAGGCGCCCGGCGCGTATCGGTCGGTGTTGCGCAGGTGGCATACGCTTATCTTTTGGGCCGTAACGCTACTGGCGCTTGGCCACGTTCTGCTCAACGGGGCGTTCTAACGTCGTTGCCCCATTCCGGCTTCCAGTTGGCCTTTCGAAGAAGCGCGATCGATTCTCGAAGCCAGGCCGCCTCGGCTCGTAGCCGCGAAACGGCATGCATCATGGAAAGCTCCGCAGCGGCGCTTCGTTGATCGGGACTCCCGCGCAATCGTTCCAGACGCTTCTCCTGATCCGTGATGCGCTGCAGCCGGTCGCTCAAAATCGATCGCGCGTGATCGCGGGGAAGTTGTCCAAGAAGCACGCACGCGACCTCAACGGTATCGTCCGTTGCCTGTACGTCCGCCAATGCCGACTTTAGCAGCGTTTCAAAACGCTGTACACCCGCGGCCGTCAATTCATACACGATCTTCGTCTTGCTCGGGCCGCGCGCTGCCGCAATGCGCTGCGCGCCGGTATAGCCTGCCTGCTCGTACTGCGCGAGCTGCGCGTAGAGGTTTCCACGCGAAAATGTGCGGTACAGCGCGCCATGCATCTTTACCGCGCGCGCAAGGTCGTACGCCGACATCGGTGCTCGGCGAAGGATACCCAGAATTAAGAGTTCACGAGCGGCATCAGTGGCCATGACACGGCGGCCCGCTATACAGATACAGAGCCGCGGATTGCCATTCACCAGCAATCGTGCGCGATCGTCCGTACGAAGAATCGTCCAGCGGAAGTTTCTTCGGCGCGACGACCCACACGCGTTCGTTCGCGCAGATCACGTCGCGTGAGCTCTGCATCACCGGCGGATGCGTGTAGAAAATCAACGCGTTTCCACCGTGATAATCCTCGATCGCAACCGCGTCGCCGGTGCGGCGCTGGGCGTCGATGATGGCCGCAAGATGTGGGATCGGTTTAAAGGCTTCCGCGTGCGGAAGCGCCACGATCGCTAAGATATCCATGGCTAGCGCGGTCGCCGTCGCAAGCGCGTACGGCGCGACACCGACGGTCGGGCGTAGGGAAAGCAGAATCGCGGTGAGCAGTGATCCGGCAAAGATCGTGCTGCCCATTACGACCAAGTCCGGCATCACGTTCAGCGCGCCGGTCATGAGATGGTTGTCTCGAACGAAGAGCGCGATCGCAACGGCAACCATTCCGATAAAGACCGGAACGCTCGCCGCTGAAACGATCGCCGAACGGCTGAGGCCTTTTCGTACGACGCTGTCGAAGTACAGAGCAACCATCAATGCCAGCGCGGGGAACTCGAGCGCTACATAGTTCGGAAGCTTCGTCTTTGCGAAGCTGAAAAACACGAGCGGAACGATTGCCCACGTAAAGGCAAGGCGCCACAGCCGCGCGATGCTGCGATCCGTCGTGGCCGACCGAAGCTGGCGGATTCCGTAGACGATCGACATCGGAAGAAACGCAATCCAAGGAAAAAATCCGAGGATCAAGACCGGGACGTAATACCACAATGGTCCGGATTGGTTTTCGATAACGCCGGTGTATCGCCCAACGGTGTAGTGTCCGATCAACTCCATGACGGCCGGTACGCCCGAATGAATGGCGATCGCGACGATCCACGGCGCCACGATCAGCGCTGCGGCACCGCAGCCGAGCAGCCACGCCCGCCACGAAGGCAAGCGCGTTCGTTCCGCGCGCGTATTCCACCATGCGTACGGGACGATGACGATCAACGCAATGACGACGGCAACGGGACCTTTAGCGAGAAACCCCAGCGCCGCCGCGACCCAGCCGTAGACGAAGTACCGATCGCGCCCAGCTTCAAGCGCCCGGAACCACCAAAAGATCGCCAGCGCGACGGCCAGATCGAGCAGTGCATCCATGATTGCAAGCCGCCCGATCACTGCTTGCATCAGGCAGCTCGACAGAATCGCGCTCGCATAGACGCCGATGCGCGTTCCAGCCTGCCGAGCAACGGCGTATCCCGTCATGCCGCCCATGAGGATCGTTGCAACGGCCGCTGGAAGCCGAAATGCGAAGGATGTGACCCCGAAGAGCAACGCCGAAGCGGCAGCGATCCAAAAATAGAGCGGCGGCTGAACGAACCACGCTGCGCCGTTCAGATGCATGACGACCCAATCGTGCGTCAGGAGAATTTCTCGAGCCACCTCACCGTAGGCGGTCTCGCTGTTGTCCCAAAGCGTTCCCGCGCCGAGGCCTGGGAGCGTAATGAGCGCGGCGATGAGAATGCCGACAAAAGCCGCACGCGCGGGTCTTTCCATATGGGATGACGGTGTTTGGCGCGCGGGCGGGGAACTCATCCGAAGCCCATGCTTCCCATCGCCCTACGAACGCAAGGCCGCCGAGCATTGCTCGCCGGCGGCGGATCCGTTGCGCTACGAAAAGCGGAAACGCTTCGCGATGCCGGCTTGCACGTTCATGTGGTCGCACCGGAGATCGATCCGCGAATCGAGGAAATTCTCTCAGCACATGGTACGTTTTCGCGCCGTCCGTACGATCGCGCAGACGCGGAGGGAAAGCTGCTCGCAGTCGCCGCGACAAACGAGCCCGGCGTAAACGCGCGCATCGTCGAAGACTGCCGTGCTCTGCATGTTTTGGTTTGTGATGCAACGTGTGGAGAAAACAGCGATTTTACGATGCAGGCGACGGTTCGCTGCGGCGACCTTACGTTTACCGTCGATTCCGGTGGAAGCACTCCGGCATTTTCAAAACGCATCGCCCGCGAAATACGTGAACGCTTCGGCAGAGAGTACGGCGACGCAGCACGGACGCTCGCGCGCATGCGAACGTACGTGCGAACCGTCGTCGAAGAACCCTGGCGCGTAGGTGTCATGCGTGAACTCGCTGAGATGCCGGTCGAGGAACTGGCGGCGATGAACCCTATCGAAGCAGAGCACACCGTCGAAGCGACATTCGTTCGTTTGACCGAAGGGGGCGCCGCGAAACGGACGTCGCACATCGTGTGCGCTTCGCGAGCGAGCGCTCTCGCAATGACACAAACGCGCATGGTCGCTGCGCGTCTTGCGGAAGCCGGTATAGCGACGACCATTGTGAACGTGACAACGACGGGAGATCGGGTGCAAGACCGGCCGCTTGCGGCGATCGGCACGGTAAATGTGTTCGTGAAGGAGCTAGAAGTCGCATTGCGCGAGGGACGCGCCGACTACGCGGTGCACTCGTGCAAGGATTTGCCGGGTCTGCTCGATGCGGACATGCGAATTGCGGCGATTTCAAGGCGCGAAGACCCACGCGATGTTTTTTGCAGCGAACGCTTTGCGTCGTTCGATGCGCTGCCCGCGGGCGCCGTCGTAGGAACGTCGAGTCTACGCCGCCGCACGCAACTCGAGGCGTTACGTCCCGATCTGTGCTATAAGGATATTCGCGGGAACGTCGACACGCGCTTGCGCAAGTTGCACGAAGGAGGCTTCGACGCGATCGTCCTCGCGATGGCGGGTCTGAACCGCCTTCGCACGCGCGCGCCGTATACGGTTCCGTTTGAAACCGCCGTGGTCGTTCCGGCCGTCGCCCAAGGGGCATTGGCGATCGAAACGCGCGCTACCGATATCGCACTTGCGGAGCGTCTCCGGGACACGCTCAACGACCTCGAGACGGAACTCTGCGTCGCGTGCGAGCGCGCCGCCCTGCGCGCATTGCGAGCCGGCTGCAACGCTCCGCTCGGCGTGCATGCCGCTCTTGCGGATCGTACGATGCACGTGCAGGCTGCGTTCGCCCCGGCGGCCGGCCACACGATCATTCGCGTCGACGTACGAGAGACGGTCGCATCGATCGCCGACGCCGAGGCACTGGGAGAACGCGTCGCCGCTGCGCTCACGGACCGCGCTGCACCGAATGAGTCGCCGATCGTCGTCCTCGCTCGCACGCAAACCCGCCCAAGCCGTCTTGCGGCAGAACTGCGCCGGCGAGGCGTCAACGTGATCGAAATGCATGACGGAGAGACGCCACCGCTGGACCGAGCCCCCGACATGCTCGTCTTTCCTTCGAGCGGTTCCGTCGACGCAGCGGCTGAATACTTAGCCGGCCTGCGCGAACGCGATCATCATCCCGTCGTCGCCGCGATGGGTCCACAGTCCGGTGATGCGGCGCGCACTGCTGGGTTCGCTCCTGATATTTTCGCACCAGAAGCCTCGATCGAGGCCTTCGTCGCCGTCATTGCGGAGCATTTCGGACACTAATGACTGACCGACCACGACGCCTTCGCCGCACGCCCGCGCTTCGTGCCCTCGTACGCGAACATCACGTCCGCATAGATCAATTAGTGCAGCCGTTGTTCATCGTCGAACGCGAGGCCGATGCTGGTCCGCTGTCATCGATGCCGGGAATCAGCCGCTACACCGTCGATCAAGCTGTTGACGAAGTCCGTGAGCTCTTCGCTCTCGGCGTGAGCACCGTACTTCTGTTCGGCATCCCGGAAATCAAGGACGCCGCTGCGTCGAGCAACTACGATCCGAACGGCATCGTGCAACGCTGCATTCGCGCAATTAAAGAGCAGGTGCCCCAGATGCTGGTCGTCGCGGATCTCTGCAACTGCGAATATACCGATCACGGCCACTGCGGGATCATCGACGAGCGTGGCGAGGTCGACAACGACAAGACGGTGCAACTGTTGGTGCGCACCGCAATAACCTACGCGCAGGCCGGAGTCGATGTTATCGCGCCCTCGGACATGATGGATGGACGCGTCGGCGCTATTCGAAGCGCGCTCGATGCGCATGACTTCACGAACGTTGCAATCATGGCCTATAGCGCCAAATACGCGAGTGCGTTCTACGGCCCATTTCGCGAAGCAGCCGATTCGACGCCGTCATTTGGGGATCGGCGAACGTATCAAATGGATCCGCCAAACGCGCGGGAGGCGATGCGCGAGATCGCGCTCGATCTTGATGAAGGCGCGGACATGATCATCATCAAGCCCGGCCTGCCATACCTCGACATTGTCCGTATGGCGCGCGATACGTTTGATGCGCCGATCGCGGTCTACAACGTCAGCGGCGAGTACGCGATGCTGCAAGCGGCAATCGCGAACGGCTGGCTCGAAGGCGAGCGCGCCATCGATGAACTGCTGGTGGCATTCGTGCGCGCGGGTGCCGATATCATCATCACGTATTTCGCCAAGGAGTACGCACGCCGCCGAAGCGGACAATGAGACCATCGATCGCGATCGTTATCCTTGCGGGCGGCGAAGCGCAGCGCTTACCACAAAAGCTGGAACGACGCATCGATGGCGTTCCACTGCTCCTGCGGGTGTACCAAAACATGCGCGGCGAGCACCCGATATTCATCTCGGCGCGCGAGACCTTTTCAACGAATCTCGATCGTGAACTCGCATGCCCAATCGTCGTGGACCGCTGGCACGGATGTGGACCGCTCGGTGGACTTGCGACGATCTTGGGCGAGATTCGAGAAGACCGCGTTTTTGTCGTAGCGGGCGACGCGCCGTTCGTCACGCACGACGTCCTTGAAACGCTGCGCGGAGCGTGGAGAGTGGGTGATGAAGCCGTCGTGCCGGTCCACACGGGCAACGTCGAACCGCTGGCCGCTCTTTACGACCGTACCGCTCTCGAACGCGCGGCCCTGCGCGCACTACGCTGCGGTACCTACGCGATCCGGGCGGTCGTCGCGCAGCTTGCGACACGGTACGTTGCGCTTTCGCCCGAATATTTCGTTAATGTAAATACTGAGGCGGATCTGGAACGAATCGGCCGGCGCCCCATCGAAAGGAATCACGTGAACTTCGAACGCTCGATATCGGCTTTTGCTCGTGCGAAAAGCGTCATTCCAGGCGGCGTCAATTCGTCGGTCCGCGCTTTTAAGGCCGTCGGGGGAAATCCCGTCTTTATGAAGAGTGGCGCTGGTGCAACGATCACGGACATCGACGGCCATGAGTTTATCGACTACGTCTTGTCGTGGGGACCGCTGATTCTTGGACATTCCCAACCGTCCGTCGTAAAGGCGATTCAAGCGGCCGCAGCGCGAGGCAGCTCGTTTGGGACGCCGACCGAAGCGGAGAGCGACCTCGCCGAATTGATCGTTGCGATGGTGCCGAGCGTCGAGAAAGTGCGTTTTACGTCGAGCGGCACGGAAGCAACGATGAACGCGGTGCGGCTCGCGCGCGGGTATACGCGCCGCGACAAGATCGTCAAATGTGCCGGGTGCTACCACGGTGCAGCCGATCCGTTTTTAATCGCTGCGGGGTCGAGCGCACTCACGCTCGGCGTACCGAATTCGCCCGGCGTTCCGAAAGGAACGGCGAGCGACACGATCGTCGTTCCGTACAACGACGACGAAGCGATGATGCAAGCATTTACGAAATACGGGGACCAGATTGCGGCGGTTATCGTCGAACCGTTCGTCGGCAACATGGGCCTCGTGCCGCCGGCGCCCGGGTATTTGCAGCGCGTTCGTGACATCTGCACGCAATTCAAAGCTCTGCTGATCTTCGATGAAGTGATGACGGGTTTTCGGGTTGCGCGCGGTGGCGCGCAAGAACGCACCGGCGTCATGCCGGATCTGACGACACTGGGCAAAGTGATCGGCGGCGGATTACCGGTGGGCGCCTTTGGCGGCCGTTCCGAAGTGATGGCGTATCTTACGCCCGACGGCCCCGTCTTTCACGCAGGAACGCTTTCGGGAAATCCGCTCGCGATGGCCGCAGGTATTGCAACGTTGAAGCAGATCCGTGATGATGCAACATTGTACGAGCGGCTCGGCGTGTTGACGAGCCTCCTCGCCGAAGGCTTGCACGCCATCTTCGGCAAGCATGAGATTCACCACGTGACCGAATCGGTGGGCTCGATGTTCGGGTTCTTCTTTACCGGTGGTCCGGTTGTCGATCTGGAAAGCGCGATGAAAGCCGACGCGTCACTCTACGCACGGTTTTTTCACGCGATGCTCGACCGCGGCATCTATCTTGCTCCGTCGCAATTCGAAGCGGGCTTTGTGTCGAGCGCTCACACGACCCGCGAAATCGAGACGACCCTTGCTGCGGCCGACGATGCCTTGAGCGAGATTCGCGCGATCGCCCGTTGACCCGTGACGCCGTTAGCCCAAACCTGGAGGCGTTCTGCGATGAATCCGCTTGCCGAAGCCGTTCCCGGCACCGTAGGATTGGCACATGATCGGCAAACCGCTGTCGCAGTGCTTCGAACGACTGATTGAGCGCTTGGCCGGCTCCTCAAGGATGACGGCGTAGTGCCTCTGGTTTGCCTGGGCCTCTCGCATCAGACGGCGCCCGTCGAAGTCCGCGAGCGCCACGCATTTCCGGCTTCCCGCGTCGTCGAGGCCCTCATCGCGCTCAACGATTATGAAGCCGTCCGCGAAGCCGTAATGCTTCAAACCTGTGGACGGCTGGAGATCTACGCCGAACTCGACGACTATGAAGCAGGCGTCGCGCAACTGAAAGCGTTTCTTGGCAATTTTGGCCACGGGCTTGCGCGAGACCGGTACGATTTGGACTCTTATCTGTACACGCTTCTCGGCCGCCAGGCGATCGAACATCTTTTCCGCGTCGCGACCGGCCTCGATTCAATGCTCATCGGCGAGGCCGAAATTCTCGGACAGGTCAAAGACGCGTACATTCAGGCCCAACAAGCGAAATCGCTCGGCAAGACGTTACACCGTCTCTTTCGTGAAGCGCTCAATGCCGGGAAGCACGCGCGCACCCAAACGCGCATCGGGGACGAATCGCCCTCGATTGCAACCGCGGCTATCGAAGCCGCGAAATCCCGGCTCGGTACACTCGACAAAAAATCCGTCGTCGTCATCGGTGCAGGCAAGATGGGACGCTCGGCCGTGCGTCGTCTACGCGAAGAAGGCGCGGAACATTTAATCGTTACGAATCGCACGATGTCGCGCGCGCAGGAGCTGATCGCCGAAGTCGGTTTCGGCGAAGCGATCGAAATGCCGGGCCTCACCGAAGCGCTGGCCGCAGCGGACATCGTTGTCACGTCTACCGGCGCATCACACTTCGTCGTAACACCAACGCATGTGTCACGCGCGATGGAACGCCGCCCCGATCGCCCGCTCTTCTTTATCGATATCGCGGTTCCACGTGACGTGGACCCGGCAGTCGTTTCAATCGCCAACGTTTCGCTCATCGACATCGATGGATTGAAAACCGCCGTCGACGAGAAGCTGGAGATTCGCCGCGAAGCGATTCCTCACGTAGAAGAGATCATCGACGAGTTCATCGCCCGTTTCGGCGCGTGGTATCAGTCGCGGCTCGCGGTGCCGGTGATCGCTTCTCTAACGCAAAAAGCCGAAACGATACGCGTCGCCGAATTGGAGCGTCTCTTCGCGCGGTGTCCCGAACTGACGGAACGCGAAAAGATGCTGATTACCGGTATGTCGATGACGATCGTTTCGAAATTATTGCATTCGGTCATCGTGAAGATTCGAGAGAAGGCGACCACGAACCACGCAGAAGCCCTCTCGCACGCTCGTGTGCTCGACGAACTGTTCGATCTACATCTAGCCGATCGAATGTCCGACCTGATGCCGCGCGCGATTACCGCCGACATTGATGAGTGATTCGGGAACCGTTTCACTCGTGGGAGCGGGACCGGGGGATCCCGGACTTTTAACCGTTCGCGCGGTTCAAGCATTGCGCACGGCCGACGTGCTCTTGTACGACGCGCTCGCAAGCGATCCAGTCATCGCGCTTGCACCTCCGGCGTGTGAAAAAATCTACGTCGGCAAACGCGGTGGCAATCACGCGTTGCCGCAAGAACAGATCGAAGCGCTGATGGTCGAAAAAGCGCGCGCAGGCCGGCACGTCGTCCGTCTGAAGGGCGGCGACGTCTTCATATTCGGGCGCGGCGGCGAGGAGGCGCAAACGCTTCACGCCGCCGGCATTCCTTTTCGCGTGATTCCCGGCATCACGAGTGCCATCGCTGCACCCGCGTACGCCGGCATTCCCATAACGCATCGCGACTACAACCCCGTCTTTACCGTTGCGACCGGTCACGAAGATCCGACGAAACCCGAATCGACGATCGATTGGGAGAAGCTCGCGGATCCTCATCGCACGCTCGTCTTACTGATGGCGATGGCACATTTAGATGCGATTGCCCAGCGCCTGATCGTTCACGGCCTCGATCCGGATACGCCGGTAGCGGTCATTTCAGACGGAACGCGTCCGGCCCAAAAGACCGTGACGGGAACGCTTCACACGATCGCAGACGTCGTCGCGCAGAACAGGGTTGCCGCTCCGGCGATCGTCGTCGTCGGTGAAGTCGTTCACCTGCGAGACACCATCCGATGGTTCGACAACACGCCGCTCTTCGGCAAACGCGTATTGATTACGCGTCCTCGTGAACACACCGACGACTTCGCGGAGGCGCTCTATGCAAAAGGCGCGCAGCCGGTGATCGCGCCGACGATTGCGGTCGGGCCACCCGACGATCTGCAAGACGGGTATCGCGCCGTCGACCGGCTCTCCGACTACGGATGGATCGTCTTCACGTCGCAAAACGGCGTCGCCGCATTTTTCGATCGTCTTGCCTCGTTGGATGCGGACGTTCGCTACTTAGGGAAGACGCGCGTGGCGGCGATCGGATCCAAGACCGCGGAACGTTTGAAGCACTACGGCGTTCGCGCCGATCTCGTTCCAAATGCCTTCGTGGGTGAAGAAGTCGCGCGCGCGTTGATCGAGATCACCAAAGACGGTGAACGGATTCTCGTCTACCGGGCGCAAGAAGCGCGTGACGTTCTGCCGCAGATGTTGCACGATGCGGGACGACGTCCCACGGTCGCGACCGCCTACAAAACGACGTTTTGCAGCGATCCCGAGTTCTCTGAGAAAGTCGAGAGCGCGGATATCTTGACCTTCACCAGTTCGAGCACGGTGCGCGGCTTCGTTCATCTCTTGGGCGGCACGGCAAACGCCGTATCCGCGTCGCGCCCAAAGACCATTGCTTGCATTGGGCCCGTGACGGCAGATACGGCAGCAGAACTCGGCCTGCATGTCGACGTCGTTGCGAACGTCTATACGGCGAGCGGGATGATCGACGCTCTGCTCGCGCACTTTGCGTTAAGCGGCTGACCAGATGCGGTATGGCGCGGGCGCGCTTCTTGCGGCGCTCGTTTCGATCGTCGCACTGCGGGCGCGCGCGCTTTCACCCAGCGGTGCGATAGCCGCTTTTCTCGTCGGCACCGCGACGTTCGGCGCGGGCGGCTGGCAAGCAACACTCGTGTTGTTCGCGTTCTTCATTCCGTCGACGTTGCTCTCTCGCATCGGCTATGCACGCAAACGAGCGTTGGTCGACGTCGGAAAGCAAGGCGCACGCGACGGGCGCCAAGTTTTGGCGAACGGCGGGATTGCCGCTCTCGCCATTGTGCTCTCCTCAAAACTCGGAGCGCCGCTGTCGGCAGCGTTCGCAGGGGCGCTCGCAGCAGCGTCGGCTGATACGTGGGGCACGGAGATCGGAACCCTTGCCAAGGGCGCGCCCCGATCGATTCTCACGTTAGCGCCCATTCCCGCCGGGCTCTCAGGCGGCGTGACGCTGCAAGGTTCGATCGCGGAAGTCGCCGGGGCCGCGCTCGTTGCCGCGAGCGCGACGCTCTGCGGTGTCGCGCCGTTTGTTCCAGTTTTCGCGGCCGGTGTCGCCGGTGCGTTTATCGACTCGCTCGTGGGAGCGGGCGCGCAGGCACTACGCTGGTGTCCGTCCTGCGTCCGGGCCTGCGAAACCGATCCGCACGTATGCGGAACGCCCACGGTCATTCACCGGGGCGCCGCCTGGCTGGAAAACGATGCCGTCAACCTGATCGCAACGTTGAGTGGCGCCGCCCTAGCGTTTGCCGTAGTTCTTCTCTAAATATGCGATGATCTTGTCGTCGTCGTCGGCAATTTTGACATCGCCCGCAACCATCGACGGAATGCCGGTCGCTCCGAAAAGCTCCTTGACGACGCCCCGCTCCGAATGATCCCGGGGCACGTTTACGACCTTGTAGTTGAGCAGCATGTCCGTCAATTTTGCGCGCACCCGCGCACAATACGGGCACCATTCCGCCTGATAGAGTACGATATCGGTATCCATGTGCCGTGCTTCTGGAAGCAGGACGCGCACTCCGGTCACGGCATAAAATAGACGGGCGTTACGCAATCGGGAGGGAGATTTGGGCACCTCGCTAAGGCGCGACCGGATTCTGTTGGAAGCAATCGTCGCTTCACTCGTGTTGCATCTCGTCGTTGCGTTGTTCATCCCGACGCTCGCATGGCTGCGCGGCGAAGGACCGACGATTGAGACGCTCGCATTCGTGCGCGTCACCCACATTGCCGTCGAAACGCCAATGCCGCGCACGCGTCAGGTAGCCGCCGTGGCGCCGCACTTCGCGCCGGTGCCCCACATCGTTCATGCGCAGCCGTCAAGGCCTCGCATGCACATAGTGAAAGAGCGGCTCCTTCCGAGTCGAGAGAACGTTCTTAGCCGTGCGCCGCTAATTGCAGCGGAACAGACGCAGGGACAGGCGACGCAAAGTACAGCGACCGGTGCACCCGCAGCGCCCGCCACACCGCAACAGGAGCAAGTCGCGTCCACACAAACGCGGCCGGAGGTCGGCGGATACATGCCGTTCGGCGCGCAGCAACCCGACCCGGTGTTAGACCCGAACGTCGTGAAGGCGTTGAGCGGACTCAACGTCCACGTAACGTTGACGATCGTCGTCGATGAAAACGGACGTACGAAGGCTGTGCAGTTCGATCCGCCGCTCGACGGCAAAGTCGAAGGTCAAATCCGTTCGATGCTGGCCGATGCTTCTTGGGATCCCGCCGTATGCGGCGGCGGCGTTGCGTGCGAAGGACGTACGACGATCAAATTATAGTCATCCCTTGCTATCGTACGAAAACCGAGATCTTCAAAACCGATTCGCGAGCGCGCGGCATTTCCCGCAAAGAGGATCGCCGCGCCGCTGATACGGCGCAACACCGTTCGCGCAAAACGAAGATCTCTTACGCACGTCGCCCGATCGTCACCGACGTTCAACGCCAACATCGCGAGCGGCTTCTTGTCGAGCTCCGCTTCGACGTGTAACAATCCGCGGCGGTCAAAGGGCCGCAGGGGTGCGATCGGCATGTAGCGATCGTGCACCACGTGCGCGCGGATCTCTTTGCGCCAAAAGAGCGCTGCGCCGCCGCGATATCCCCACTGCCGGTCGAAACGTGTCGCGAATCCAAGCGCTTCACCGGCGTCGATGCCATGAACGCACGCAATCGCCGGATCGCGTGATGCATACAACTCCGCAAGGCGGCGTAGTGCTCCGGCTCTTCGCAAATTGCCGTCGACGTCGAGAACGCGGAGCGCTAGAGGATCGATTTTCCCAAGCCCGAGCAAATCAGTCCGACAGCCAACGCGGCGGTCTGATTTCGCGTGTCTAAGATCGGATTGATTTCGACCATTTCGATCGAGCCGAGCTGACCGGACTCATACAACATCTCCATCGCCAAATGCGCTTCACGATAACTCAAGCCGCCCTTGACGGGCGTTCCGGTTCCGGGCGCCTCGCTCGGATCGATGCCGTCCATATCGAACGAGACATGTATTGCGCCATCGTCCGCGCCGGCGATTTCGAGCGCTTCTTCCATGACGCGCGTCATGCCCAAACGATCCACGTCCGTCATCGAAAATGCCCGCACGCCGGATTCGCGCAGGAGTCGCTTCTCCGTCAAATCGACGTCGCGTAAACCAATCTGCACGGTCCGTTCGCGCGTCGCAATCCCGTTCTTCAATGCAAACCACAGCGGCATGCCGTGCACGTTCCCGCTCGGAGAACTCTCCGGATTATTGATATCGGAGTGAGCGTCGATCCACACTAAGCCGGGAGCGCGTCCCCGTGCGCGCGTGAGCCCGGCAAGAGTCCCCATGGCGATCGAATGATCTCCGCCCAGTACAACGGGCATTCCGCCGCGGCGGACGCTCTCTTCAACGATACGCGACAGTTCGTCGCAGACGCCTTGGATGATGGAGAAGTACTTTGCCTGCGGATCGATCGCATCGATCGATTCGCGAATGGGAACCTGCAGATTGCCGTGATCGATCAACTCGGAAATGCCGAGCGCCTCTAACCGCGCATGCAATTTTGCATAACGGATCGCGGAAGGACCCATGTCGACGCCGCGCCGGCTGGCTCCGAGATCCATCGGGACACCGATGATATCGACGCGGCCGTTCTTCGGGGCAGAAACCGTGGTGTTCACGGTGCCTTTTCGTTCGCGCCCATAGGCACGGGCGCCTTGGCAGGGCGGCCGATCATCCGAAGCACGAGGACGCGCAGAACGCCCGCGATCGGAACGGCGACGAGCATGCCTGCGATTCCGCCGAGTTCCGCACCGACCAAGACCGCGAGCAGTACCATCAACGGCGTCAGCTTCACTTGCCTGCTTACGATAGCAGGCGCAATCAGATGGCCTTCGAGTTCATAGATTCCGACGAAGAGTACGGCGACGATGAAGCCATTCAAGAGTCCGTTGTTCAGCAGCGCGATCGCAACGGCCGGAATGAACGTGAGCACCGCGCCGACGTACGGAACCAGGTCGCCGACCGCAGCAATGAGCCCGAGCAAAAATGCATACGGCACATGCATGAAGAGGAGCGCGATCGTCAGTAAGATACCCACGCACGCTGCAACGAGAAGTTGTCCGCGAATGAAACCGCCGATGACACCGTCGATGTCGGCGAGAATGTCGAGTGCTGCAGCCCAGCGCGATGACGGCACGACGCGTAGAACGCTATTGCGCAAGCGGTCGATGTCGAGCAAAAGATACGCAGCGATCAGCGGGATGATGATGAACGTCGCAAACGCCGCAAACGTGCCGACGAGGATCGACAGGGCGTGACCCGCGGCCTCGATGCCATGTAAGCGGGCCCACGCGGCGGCATCCTCGGGCAACTTGATCGTCTCGGCTCGAATGCTCGGCGGCAACCGGGTGAGGATTGGGTTTTGCGGATCGTTCACGTATTGTTGAACTTTGCTCGCCAACGCGGGATAGTTGTGCAGCAACGCCGCGACGTCGTTCGACACTCCCGGAACGATCAACCATCCCGCAATCACCAGAACGAGCACGATTCCCGCGTAGACGACGAGAATAGCAAGCGCGCGAGGCATGCGGGTATTGAGCCGGTCGACCACCGGATACACGAGGTATGCAAAGAATATCGCACCGATGAGAATGTACACGACGGTTGCGATGCGCGCGAGAAACGCGACCACAAAACTTCCGACGTACATCAGTGCGACGATCAATAGCACGACCTTGAGCGCGTACGTTACGCGTGCTTCGGTCATCGATCGCCACGGATTCTGAGTGGCCGCAGTGGTTGGGTCGAGTTGCGCTATGGGAGTTTCGAACGCTCGATCGCGCGTGAGGGCCACACCCGCTTCATGATCCACGTCAGCGTGTTCGCCGACAGATTGACCGCCGGTTTCATTGCCTTCCATATGCCGCCAGCATACCCGTCATCGACATCGAGCACAAATAAGAACCACCAATACCGGCGGTGCAGTGCTGCGCTCCAGCGCCTGGCGCGTTCGAGCGAGTCCGGATCTCGGCCTCGTAACGCTTCGATGACGGCGTCGTCCGTCGTATGGAGCCGAACGATCCGAGCGAATTCCGTGTGCCCGAGCTGCAGTGCTCGCAAGAGCGATCGGTCCATGGGCGACTGCCCGTAGAGATACGATCCGAGCATTCCATTGTGCGCGGAACGGGCTTTATCGATGAGCCGCGGCAACCATCGGATACCGTCGACGCTCTCGATCCACCGGCGCGGGGCGGCGATTCGGAGATCTCGGGGCAACATGGATACGGGCTTCTTTCAAAGAGTTCGCCTTCCCCGGGTCGTAGTGTGGCCACAATGAAAAAGGCGCTCGTCGCTGTGCTAACGGCGGTTCTATTCGCTCTTGATTCGAGCGGATGCGCGCGCCATCACGGACCACGCACCGGTCAGCTGACGTTAGGAATGGTTACTGACGTCGGCGGCCTCGGCGATCGCTCGTTCAACGACTCCGCCTATCGAGGTCTGCTGCGTGCGCGTTCGCAACTCGATGCCTACGTGCAGGTGTTGCAATCGCGCTCGGCGGCCGATTATCAACCGAACTTGGATGCGCTCACGAACCTTCACGTCAACATGATCTATGCGATCGGTTTTCTGATGAGTTTAGACCTCGATCAAATCGCAAAGCAAAATCCGTCACAGCACTACGCCATCATCGACGCCGTCGTCGATGACCCAAACGTCGTCTCGGTTACGTTTCGCGAACAGGACGGATCGTTTTTGGCCGGTGCGCTCGCTGCAATGATGAGTGCATCGCATCACATCGCGTTTCTCGGTGGTCAGGATATCCCGCTGCTGCAGAAATTCGAGGCCGGCTACATTGCGGGTGCGCATCAGATCGATCCAAAGACGATCGTCGACGTTAAATATATCGGAAGTTTCGACGACGTCGCCTCGGGTCAGGAACTCGGTAATCTGCTCTTCAACTCCGGGGCCGATATCGTGTACACGGCCGCAGGTAAGGCCGGCTTAGGCACAATTGAGGCGGTAAAGGTGCGAGAAGGCGACTACGTCATTGGCGTTGACAGCGATCAAGACGATCTCGCGCCCGGCAAAGTCTTGACATCGATGGTGAAGAAAGTCGACGTCGCGGTTTTCGAAGTCGCTCAAGCGATCCAACAACACAAGCCGCTCGCCGGTCATCTGGTCCTCGGCTTGAAAGAGCACGCGATCGGTTTGACAGACTTCCGTCACACGCGCGCGCAGATCGGTTCGCAACGTCTCGCGCGCCTTCAAACGATCGAACGCGCTATCGAAGACGGCCGAATCGATCCGCCCGATTCACGCGCTGCACTTGCTGCGTGGAAGCCGATATCGCTATGAAAGCGCAAACGACGGCCCCCGCGCTGCGGCTGAATGCGATTCGTAAAGCGTATCCCGGCGTCGTCGCGGTGGATAACGTCGATCTCGAGATGTTCCCCGGCGAAATTCTTGCACTGGTCGGAGAGAACGGGGCCGGCAAATCGACGCTCGCGGCAATCGCGTTCGGAGAGGTTACTGCGGATAACGGTTCAGTTGAAACGGATGGCACGGTCGGTCTGGTCCATCAACATTTCGAGCTGGTCGGACGCCTCCGCGTTTGGCAAAACGTTTTGCTCGGACGTGAGCCGCGGCGCGGGTGGAACATCGATCGTGACGCCGCTCGCGCGCGCGTGGTCGAACTCTCACGACGTAACGGGATGCAGATCGATCCGGACGCCTTCGTGGATGAACTGCCGGTCGGCGCGCAACAGCGTGTGGAGCTGCTACGGGAACTCGATCGCAATCCGTCGATTCTTTTGCTCGATGAACCGACGGCAGCACTCGCTCCTTCTGAAATCGACGCCTTCTTTGCAACGATTGCGCGGCTCGCTGAAGCGGGAACCGCGATCATGATCGTCACGCATAAGCTCCAAGAGGTGATTTCGTATTCGGATCGCATCGCCGTCATGCGGCATGGACGAATGGTCGCGCATATGCGGACGGGCGAAACAACCGTCGACGCCATTGCGCGGGCGATGGTCGGCGGAGAGTTACCGGCAGTGGCGACACGTTCCGCTGCAAACGGACGGGAACGCGTCGTAGTAGAACGCGTCAGCGCGAGCAACGGGGAAGCGCGGGTCGATGATGTCGACTTCGAGATTTGCGGCGGCGAAATTCTCGGAATCGCCGGCGTCGAAGGGAACGGTCAATCGGTCCTTGCGGACGTCCTCGGCGGATTGATTCCCTTTCGTGGAAAGATTGCGCGCGACGGCGTGATGCGCGTGATTCCCCAAGACCGGCATAAAGAAGCATTGGTCATGCCGTGGTCGATTGTCGAAAATGCCGTACTTGGGCGGCAGCGCGTGAGCGGCGTCCATCATGGCATGACGCTCGATCGCAATCGCGCACGTAAAGACGCCGCGTGGATCGCGCAGCAGTTTGATGTGCGCGCCGCGTCACTCGACGTCCCCGTTCGCGCGCTCTCCGGCGGCAACCAGCAGAAGGTCGTTGTCGGCAGAGCGCTCATCGACAAGCCATCGTTCATCCTCGCGTACAATCCGACGCGGGGCATCGACGTAGGTGCCGCGGCGCTCGTGCAATCCCGTTTGATTCAAGCACGAAACGACGGCGCGGCAATTCTCTTGATTTCATTCGATCTCGATGAGATTCTCGCGTTATCGGATCGCGTGCACGTCCTTTACCGCGGACGAATCGCCGGTACGTTCGCCGGTGACCGTCTCGATCGAAGCGAAATCGGTCGTTGCATGGGAGGCGCAAAATGAACGCTTCGATGAAGCGCTTTGCGGGACCAACCGGTGCGATCGTTTTGGTTCTCGTCTTGCTATCTGCAGCGATGTTCGTCGCGGGTACGACGCCGTTCGAAGGCTTTTCCGCGCTGCTTTCGGGCGCGCTCGGCGGCCGGAATCAACTCGGTGAAACGCTCGTTGCGACAACGGCACTGCTCTTTCCGGCACTCGGCATCTGTCTTGCATTTCGCGCCGGACTCTTCAACATCGGTGCAGAGGGACAGCTGCTGATCGGTGCGCTCTTTGCAGGCGTGCTTGGACCGATAATGCATGTTCCGGCAGCCATCGGCATCGCGCTCCTGTTTCTTTTCGGTGCGCTTGGCGGCGGCATTTGGGGAGGCCTCGCCGGTTGGATGAAAGCGCGGTTCAATGCGAATGAAATCATCGCTACCTTGATGCTGAACTTCGTCGCGGCGTATCTCGCTCTGGATCTCGTGAGCGGACCGTTGCGCGGTCCGGAAGCCAGCGGTGCCGAAACGGCGTGGCTGCCTGCAGACTACTGGCTGCCGACATTGCTTCCGCATACGCGTCTGTCGATCGCGATCCTGATTGCGCTGGCGGTGGCATTCGTCTTGCATGCGCTCTTGAACCGCACGGTCTTCGGCTACGAACTTCGCGCATCCGGTGATGCACCTGAAGCCGCGCGACGCAACGGCGTGAACATCGTGCGTATCACATGGATGTCGCTGGCGCTCTCAGGAGCGATCGCGGGCATGGGCGGCGCGGCAATCGTCACCGGGGAACTGCACCGCTTCAATACGCAACTCTCGCCGGGATACGGTTTCACCGCAATTGCGGTTGCACTGGTCGGTGACTTGAATCCGCTCTGGATTTGCGTCGCCGCCTTCGGCTTCGGCATTCTCGAAGCTGGCGGACTTTCGATGCAGGCGAGCGTGCAGGTTCCCAAAGACGCGATTCACGTCATCGAAGGATTGATCATACTGATTCTCGCGGCGCGAAGATATGTCGCGACTCGGACGGAGGGCGTTCCGGCATGATCGCGCTCCTCGCTTCGTTGGCGCTGCTTACCGCAATCAAAGCCACGCCGATTATGTACGCGGCGCTCGGGGGCGTCGTCTCCGAACGCGCCGGCGTCATCAACATCGGCTTGGAAGGCATGATGGCGGCCGGCGCATTCACGGCGGTCATCGCTTCGTATTACACCCATAGTCCCCTGATCGCGGTCTTCGCCGGCATCGTCGCCGGCGGCATCGTCGGATACGTGCTCGCCGTGGCAGCGACGCGGTTCAAAGTGGATCAAATCGTCGCGGGAACCGGCATCAACCTGATCTGTGCGGGCGGCGCCGCATACGGACTCGTCTTGATTTTCAATCAACCCGGTGCCAGCAGTCAGGTGAACGCGCTAGGGCAACACTATTATTGGCTCCTCGTCGCTGCGTTCGCGGCAGCAGTAGCGCTGCACTGGGTCTTCTATCGGACGCCGTGGGGTTTACGGCTGCGCGCCTGCGGCGAGAACCCAGCCGCGGTTGCATCCGCGGGCATCGATCCGCTCGCGCTTCGTACCTACGCCGTTGTAATCAGCGGCGCACTCGCCGGACTTGGCGGCGCCTTTCTGTCCGTCGGCGAACTGAATCTCTATTCCGACGGCATGACGGCCGGGCGTGGGTTCATTGCGCTTGCAGCGGTGATCTTTGGGCGATGGACGCCGCTCGGCGCAGCGGCCGCGGCGCTCGTCTTCGGCTTTTTCGAAGCGTTGCAGTTTTTGCTCCAAGGCCGGATCGCGTGGTTGCCATCCGACGCGATGCAAGCGCTGCCGTACGTTGCCGCCCTCATCGCGCTTGCCGGGGTAACGGGCAAGGTGCGGGCACCGGCCGCGGACGGCGTTCCGTACTAGCGTGGATTCTGCTACAATTCTCGTCAACGTGGCCGATACTCAACGTATGCGTCGCATCTCTGCGATCATCGCTGTAGCGGTTGCACTCGTATCTCTTTACGGTGCTCCCGCGCGTGCAATGAATACGCCGCCGCCGCTTGCGCAGATGCGCAGCGAATTGCATCGTCTCGCCTCACGCTTTCCCGCGTCGAGTGCGGTCGAAATTCTCGATCTGTCGACCAACTATAGCGTCGGCTACAACGCGAGTGCGAGCATGCCCGCGGCTTCAACGATTAAAGTCCCCGTTATGGTCGAAGTCTTCCGTCAACTCGAAAACGGCGACTTCAACTTGCAGCGCCGCGTCGAGTTGCTGGCGCGCGACAAAGATTATGGCTCCGGCGATCTCTGCGACGAACCGGTCGGCACGACGTGGACGGTCAGCGATCTGCTCTCGAAGATGATCGACATCAGCGACAACACCGCGACCAACATGCTCATTCGCCTTGTTGGCCTGCGCAGCATCAACCGCACAATGGACGATCTCGGCCTCGAACGCACCCGTCTGACGCAAGACGTGCGGACATCGAATTGGGCCGTGCGCGAAGCGCTTCGCTCGTCACCCGACGACATGGTGCATCTGCTCTCCCTGATGGCGCGACGCCGGCTGGTCGATCAATGGTCGTCGAACGAGATGATCTCGATCCTCGAAGACGACCAGATCAACACGCTGCTCCCCGAACCGCTCCCCGAAGACGTCCCGATCGCGCATAAGACCGGAAGCTTTTTCGACACCCTCAATGACGTCGGCATCGTCTACGCCGATGAAGCGCCGTACGTGATCGCCGTCATGACGACGCATCTTCCGTCGCTCGATCTCGGCCGCACGTTCATCCGCTCACTCTCGAAGATGACCTTTCTCCAAGAGAGTCATCTCGCAGCATGGCGCTCCGCAAACGGCCTGCAAGCCTTCGCCGCAACGCCGGCGGTCGCGCCGCCCGACGTGCGCTACTGGCAAAACTCCACGTCCGACTCGACGACCGGCGGACTGTAGCAGACCGCTCCGACAGCGCCCGGAAAATGAAGCGATCGCGAAATCCGCCTTGGGCGGATTTTTTGTTTTGCTTTGTTTTGCGCTGAGGCGAGGCGCAAGGGGACCACGGGATCGGCCGTCGCTGAAGCTCGAACTTTTTCGCAATTGACAGGATGTCATATTCCTTTGAACGTTGCGAAAAAGTCGCGCAATAGAAAATCCGCACGATGCGGATTTTCGAATGGTTCAGCGACGGCCGATCCCGTGGTCCCCTTGTGCCTCGGCGGCGACTACACAGCCGCTGGACGCCGGTTCGCGTAGGCGGCGGTGAGCCAATCGGCGCGCGCGGGCTCGCGGTTGCGGACGGCCCTTTGGTAGTAGTCGGAGAGTTTTTGCGTGATGGGCCCGACGGTGCCGTCACCGACTTTGCGTTGGTCGACGGTTGCGACGTACGCGGTTCCGGCGGCCGTTCCGGTGAAGAAGATTTCGTCGGCCGAATAGAGTTCGCCGCGATCGATCGAGCGTTCGATGATGTGGATACCGAATTGCTCTTGGGCGATCTCCATGATCGCTTTGCGCGTGCAACCTTCTAAGACGTTCTGCGACGGATCGGGCGTGTACAGCTTGCCGTGGCGGACTAAGAAGATGTTTTCCGCGGAGCCTTCGGCGACGTGTCCGTCGTGCGAAAGCAGAATTGCCTCGTCGTAGCCGTTGTTTACGGCTTCCGTTTTGGCGAGCGCAGAGTTGACGTAGAGGCCGGTGATCTTTGCGCGAGGCGGTGCCATCGTGTCGTCGGCGCGGCGCCATGAGCTCACGCAGACCTTCAGGCCTTTGCTCGCATCGAGATAGCTTTTGAACGGTACGGGGATGATCGCGAATGCATCGGGCACGCCGTGTAGGCGCACGCCGATATCTTCGGCCGCTTTAAAAATGCAGGGGCGTAGATAGACGTCGGTTTCGAACTGGTTGCGCACACAGAGCTCGACCGTCATGTCGATCAACTCATCAGTTGAATGCGGAATCTCCATCAACAGAATCTTTGCCGAGATTTTCAATCGCTCGTAATGCGCGCGCAGTAGCACCAGGTAGAGCTCTTTGTCTTCCGGCTCCCAGTAACCGCGAATGCCTTCGAAGCAACCCGTCCCGTATTGCAATCCGTGCGTGAGGAGTCCGACCTTCGCTTCGTCGTACCGGCAGAAACGGCCGTTGGCGAAGACCGTTGTTGATGCGAGATCCATGTGCGAGAGGTTGCCGATGGGCGGGCGACGCACCTCTGGCCCAATGGCGCGCCCACGCGAGCTCAGTCTGGCCGCGGGGCCTTAGTGACGAAGCAAGGAGAAACCGGTGCGTGGATTTTGGCTCGTTCTCGCCGTGCTTCTGATCGCGGCCGCAGCCGTTGCAACGTCGCCGTTGCCGTCCGGGTGGCGCATCACGCCATCTGATTCCAGCGCAGTTACGACAGGAACGATGCCGCAAGGAATCGCGCTCTCCCCGGATGGGAAGAAGCTTGCGATCCTCGAGTCCGGATTTCTTCCGCCGGCGTTACGCATCGTCAGCATTCCCAGCCTGACGACGCTAAAGATTATTCCATTACAAGGCGCATTCGGCGTTCCCGTATGGCAGGATGCTGATGCCGTTATCGTGGCCGGTGCAAACACCGATCGTGTCTCTATGATCGACGTCGACAGTGGAAGAGTCAGCGGTGTGGTGCGCCACCGGAAAATGGCCGAGTGCCGTCGCGCTGGACCGGGGAGTGATCGCGACGTCGAACGACATGGGAAACGATGTTTCGATTATGAACATGGACATCGGAGAAATCGTTACGACAACGGCTGCGGTCGGCGCGCATCCCGGCGCTGTGCTGTTCTCACCGGACGCAAGGAAGCTTTTCGTCGCAAACCGCGGCGGCGCATCGATCTCGGTAATCACGTGGCCGGCGGAACGTGCGCATGAAATCGCAACGGATTTGCATCCTGCTGCGCTCGTCCTTTCGAAAAGCGGCGCAACGTTGTACGTCGCGTGCGCCGATTCCGATGCAATCGATGCCATCGACACGTCGACCGAACGCGTCACGGCGCGCATTTCCGTCGGGTTGCCGCAGGGCAGTGGCGCGTCACCAAACGCGATGGCGGTCGCTTCGGACGGGACGCTCTACGTTTCGCTTGGGGCAGAGAATGCGGTCGCCGAAATCCGCAACAATACGGTCGTCGCGCGAGCGCCCGCGGGATGGTATCCAAGCGGCGTTGCGGTGGACGGCACCAACGTCTACGTTGCCGACGGAAAGGGCGAAGGCTCGCATCCGAATCCCGGGCTCGATAGCAATGCCGGCGGCAAAGACCCGAACTATGTCGGCCGGTTACTCGTGGGATCGCTGCGCGTTATTCCACGCTCAGCGTTTGATGCGCGCTCGACTGCAGCCGTTGCCGACAATCTGCCCTCACCGGTACCCGCGCCGGCGCAAACCGTGGTGCGCCCGCACGGACCGATTGCGCACGTCATCTATATCATCAAGGAGAATCGAACGTACGATCAAGTTCTTGGAGACGTGACGGGTGCCGACGGAGATCCGCAGATCGCATTTTTCGGTGGCAAGGTAACACCGAATCAACATGCCATCGTAGAGCGGTTCGGGATTTTTGACAACACGTACACCGATGCGCAGGTCAGCGCGAGCGGACACAACTGGTCGACGGCCGCGTTTGCAAACGACTATCTCGAACGGTTCTGGCCGCCGAACTATGGCGGCCGGCGTGAAACGTACGATTTTGAAGACGGCGCCGATGCCAGCGTTCCGCGCAATGGGTACATCTGGGACAATGCGAAGCGCGCCGGCATAACGTATCGCGACTACGGCGAGTTCGTCGCCACCCCGCCGCTGCTCGGTTTCGAGACCACCCGGATGCCCGGATTGCAGGGACATGTCGACGGCGCCTATCGCGGCTTCGATATGAACGTGAGCGACGAGAGCCGCGTCGATGAATGGCAGCGCGAGTTCGAAGGCTTCGTACGAGACGGCAGCCTGCCGGCGCTCGAAATCATTCGGCTTCCGAACGATCACACCGCGTACACCCGCACGGGCTCCCTGACCCCGCGCGCTTATGTTGCGCAGAACGACCATGCGTTTGCGCGAATCGTGCAAGCCGTTTCCCATTCCCGGTTTTGGCAAAGCACCGCAATCTTCGCGATCGAAGACGACGCGCAGAACGGCCCAGACCACGTTGATGCCCAGCGCACGACATTGTACGTCGTATCGCCTTACGCAGCGCCGGGAACGCATCATGCGCATTATTCCACGAGCGCGGTCGTCCGGACGATCGAATTGTTGCTCGGATTGCCGCCGATGAGCATCTACGATGCGGTTGCACCGCCGCTCTATGACGCCTTCGCGCTCGCCGCCGACACACGTCCCTTCGATGCCATAGCTCCGCAGATAAACGTGAACGAACGTAACGCGAAGACGGCGTACGGCGCCGCGATAAGCAACCGCATGAATCTGCGCACGGCGGACGCCGTCGATTTCGCAACCGGTAACGATATTCTCGCTCATGCTGCGGGTACCCAACCGTAACGATGAATGGCTGGATCTTAGCCGGCACGACGTTCCTGGCATCGACGGTGGAATTTGTCGAGGCGGCAACCATCGTTCTGGCCGTCGGAATCACCGAGGGTTGGGGCGCCGCTCGCAACGGCACGATCGCCGCAATGCTGCTGTTGGCCGCGCTCGTTGCGCTGCTTGGTCCGCTGCTCTCGCGTGCGGCAACGGTGGAACGAATCGAGATCGTTGTCGGACCGTTTCTCGTGCTTTTTGGCATCGCATGGCTGCGCAAGGCCGTGTGGCGCTACTCGGGACGCAAGGCCATGCATGACGAAGACGCGATCTTCGAACGGGAAGTCGCGTCGCTGAAGCGTCGCGCCGGGCACGGGTTCGCTGTTGCGTTTCAAGGGGTTTTTGTCGAAGGCCTCGAGGTTGCGGTTATCGTCGTGACCTTTGCGGCGTCGTCACCCCGGCTCATCGCGTGGTCCACCGGTGGCGCATTGTGCGCGCTCCTCATCGTTGTCGCAGGTGCGTTCGCGCTACGAGCACCGTTTTCGCGCGTCCCGGAAAATGTGATCAAGAGCGTCGTCGGTTTGATGCTCTTGTCGCTCGGAACCTATTGGACCGGCGAAGGCTTGAGGATTCAATGGTGGTTCGGTGATACGACGCTCTTTTTGTTGTTGATGCTCTATGCCGCCGCTTCGGGCGCGCTGGTCGTGTTCATGAAAGCAACGTCCCGTGCGCGCGCTGCGTGAAGTCGTCGATTTTATTACCGGCGGCTCGATCGCCGCACCGGTCGGCCTTGCCTGCGCGATCATCGCAGCCTTAGCACTTCATACACATCGGGCTGAAGCATTGAGCGCAATACTGCTTGTAACGTTCGCGGCAAGCACCTTCGAGAAGCCAACCTGAAGCTGTGCGCGCCAAGCGAGCTGCGCATGGCTGCTCAGCGCATGTGAAGTGGCAAGGTCCTTTGGTTGACGATTTTTAAGAAGCGGCAGAGAGCAATGATCGTGCTGCGCTGTGTTGAGGAGAAGACATATGGTTTCGACTCCCGCTAGTCATGGCAATCGCTGGGGCATCGCGCTTGCAGGCGTCGTGGTCATGTTATGCCTGGGCACCGTGTACTCTTGGAGCCTGTTCACGAACTCGTTCGTCGCCGGATTCAATTGGTCGACGCAAGACACGACCCTCGCATTTGAGCTTTCGATCTTCTTCTTAGGCGTCGGCGCGGTTGTCGGCGGGCGTTGGCAAGATCGCGTTGGACCGCGCACGGTCACGATTGCCGGCGCGGTGCTTTGGGGACTCGGCGTGATGCTCGCAGGCCTCGGCACCGAAGCGTTCGGCAAATGGTGGCTCTATCTAACGTACGGTGTGATCGGCGGCGTCGGTACGGGCATGGCATACGTGACGCCGGTTGCAATGGTCACGAAGTGGTTTCCCGACCGGCGCGGATTCGGAAGCGGTATGGTGGTGATGGGCTTTGGACTCGGCGCCTTCGTCTACAACCAAATCATCACTCGGCTCGACGCCTACAAATACGCAGCGAAACCGGCCGGCGCGTTTGTCGCCGCACGCGCGGCGGCCATTAAGGCGGGAACGACATTTGACCCTGCGGCGCATGCGTTGCCGCCCGGCGCGTTGCACGGAATATTGACGCTCTTTACCGTGTCGGGAATCGTCTTCATCGTTTTGGGCGGCCTCTGCGCATTCGTCTTAAAGAACCCGCCCGCCACGTTTAGTGCCTACGCCACGGCGCAAACAGCACTTCATCATGGGCATACGCCCGGTGAAGCGATGGCGACTCCGCAACTCTACGGCCTGTGGCTCCTGCTGTTTCTCAACGTCACCGCGGGCATTCTAATCATTTCGAACGCAGCTCCGATCTACACGGAATTGACCGGCGCAACGCCCGCCGCCGCGGGTCAAGTCTACGGTTTTCTCGCGATCTTTAATGGGCTTGGGCGCTTCTTCTGGGGTTCGATTTCGGATCGCCTGGGACGCGCCATGACGTACACCATCATGTATCTGGTTCAAGCAGTGATCTTTTTCTTGATGGCGCATACCGGTGGCTTCGTTGCCGTCGGCATCTATTTCGCGATCGTGCTGTTGTGTTATGGCGGCGGCTTCGGCGTGATGCCGTCGTTCAACGCGGACTTTTTCGGAACGAAGCATATGGGGCAAAATTACGGGATGATCTTGACCGCGTGGGGTGTCGGCGGAATCGTCGGGCCGTTCATCGCCGCAAAAGTGAAGGACGTCACCGGCTCGTATTCCGGAGCGTTGATTCCGGTCGCGATCATGCTGATCGTGGCGGCAATCATTCCATTCTTCGTACGGCGGCCTGCACCCAAGACGCATACTGCAGCACTGTAATCTCTTGATTCTTGCGGAGCAATCGTATGACTATTGATATAACTCGTGTGCTTACCGGTGAACGAATCGATATTGGTGAGCGCGTCGGGATGTTGCCGAACGTTGCTTCGAAACGAACGCAAAACCTCAAGGGGCGTATCGCGGACGCGAAAGCGGTCACGAGCGTGTGCTGCTATTGCGCCGTCGGTTGCAGCACGCTCGCGTACGTCGAGCGACGACGGCAAGCTGCTCGACGTCGAGGGCAATCCCGACAGCCCCATCAACGAAGGACATCTGTGCCCCAAAGGCTCGGCGCATCTTCGGTCTGACCGTCAACGATCAGCGCTGGACGACGGCAAAGTATCGCGCACCGTACTCCGACCGGTATGAAGAACGCCCGCTGGCGTGGGCCCTCGACCGCATCGCGGAATTGACGAAGCGGCGCGCGACGCCACGTTCGTGCGCGAGCACGACGGGAAGCGCGTAAACCATACGCTCGGCATCGCATCGCTCGGCGGCGCGACGTTCGGCGTCGAAGAGAACTACCTGCTGGAGAAGTTGTTGCGCTCGTCTCGGCGTCGTATCGATCGAAAACCAAGCGCGAATTTGACATTCCTCGACGGTGCCCGGTCTGGGCACCTCGTTCGGTCGCGGCGGCGCGACGGTTCGGTTCCGGATCTGGTGAATGCGGACTGCATTTTGATCGAAGGTTCGAATTTCGCCGAAGCCATCCGGTTGCGTTCCGCTTCGTCATGGAGGCGAAAGAGCGCGGCGCGACGATCATCCACGTCGATCCGCGCTTCACGCGCACGTCGGCGGTGGCCGACATCTACGCGCCGATTCGCAGCGGCACCGACATCGTGTTTCTCGGCGCGCTCATCAACTGGCGTGCTCACGAACGAACGCGTATTTCAAAGAGTACGTCGTCGCGTACACCAACGCGGCGTACATCGTCAGCGAAGTTTGCCGACACGGAAGATCTCGACGGCCTGTTCTCCGGGTTCGATGGCGAAAAACGAACGTACGACACCGGCACGTGGGCATTCGAAATGGAAGAGAGCGGCGTCGTACGACGCGATCCGGCAATTCGCTGCATCCGCGCTGCGTGCTCAACGTGTTGAAGCGGCATTTCGCGCGCTATACGCCCGAAATGGTCGAGCGTGTCTGCGGCACGCCCCGGGCGCTCTTTGCGAAAATCGCGAACCTCTGCGCGCGACAACAGCGGCCGCGAGCGCACGACGGCCTTCGCCTACGCCGTCGGCTGGACGCAGCACACGGCCGGCGTGCAATACATTCGCACCGCCGGCATCCTGCAATTGCTGCTCGGCAACATGGGCCGGCCCGGCGGCGGCATCATGGCGCTGCGCGGCCACGCCAACATTCAAGGCGCAACCGATATCCCGACGCTCTACGATTTGCTGCCCGGGTATCTGCCGATGCCCTCGGCGCAGCGCGACGAACAGACGCTGGCAGACGTATCTGATAAACACCAAGCGACCGGCTGGTGGGCGAACACGCCGAAATACGTCATCTCGCTGCTCAAGGCGTACTACGGCGACGCGGCACACGCCGGAGAACGACTTCTGCTTCGACTATCTGCCGCAGTTGACCGGCGACCATTCGGTGCTGCCGACGAGATCTGCGATGAAGGACGGCAACGTCAAAGGCTACTTCGTCATCGGGAAAAATCCGGCCGCATCCGGACAGAACGCCGAACTCGCGCGCGCCGCGCTGGAACGTCTGAGTGGATGGTCGTGAACGTCGACACCTACGAAACGAAACGGCGTCGTTCTGGCGGCGCGAGGGCGCCGATCCGGCGACGATCGGCACCGAAGTGTTTTTTCTTGCCGGCGGCGACGATGCTGGAAAAAGACGGCACGATGGTCAACACGAACCGCATGCTGCAATGGCACGACAAAGCCGTCGAAGCCCGCCGGGCGAGTCCAAGAGCGACGCTGGTATTTCTACCTGCTTCGGCAAGCGGCTCAAAGACGCTCTACGCGGATTCGACCGATCCGAAAGACCGGCCGATTCTCGACCTGACGTGGGACTACGACACGACGACCAGCACGAACGCAAGAACGGCGAACCGTCGGCACTCAAAGTGCTGCAAGAGATCAACGGCTACGACGACCGGCAACCGGGCGAGCAAGTCGCGCATGTTCGCCGATCTGAAAGACGACGGCATCGACCGCATGCGGCGGCTGGATCTACTCCGGCGTGTGTCCCGACAAGGAGACGAACCGCGCGCGCAACCGCGACAACGGCGGAGCGGACACCGTCGCTCGACTGGGGCTTCGCGTGGCCGGCGAACCGGCGCATGCTCTACAATCGCGCTTCGGCCGATCCCGACGGGAAGCCGTGGAGCGAACGCAAGAAATACGTGTAGTGGGACGCGGAGACGAAGCGAGTGGACCGGCCCCGACGTCCCCGACTTTACCAGACGAAGGCGCCGCAACACGCCGGCGCAACCCGGCGCGACGGCATCGACGCGCATTCCGGCAGCGATCCGTTCATCATGCAGCCCGACGGGCGCAGCGCAGCTCTTCGTCGGCGAGCGGCCTCAAAGACGGACCGCTGCCCGCGCACTACGAACCGCTGGAATCCGTCGTGCGCAATCGCGCTGTACGCGCAGCAGAGCAATCCCGTCGCTGCGCGAATGGGACCGCGACGACAACCGCTACAACGGCCCGTCGACCGCGACTTTCCCTACGTGCTCACGACCTATCGGTTGACCGAGCATGTCGGGCATCATGACGCGCTACGTTCCGTGGCTCGCCGAACTGCAGCCGCGCGCTTTTCGCGAGATCGACCCGGAACTCGCCGTCGAAAAGGGCATCAAGAACGGCGACTGGGTCGACGTCACGACGCGCGCTCGGCGAGATCGAAGCGCGCGCGCTCGTCAGCGGGCGGCATGCGCCCGCTGCGCCTGGGCAACGGGCAAGCGCGTGCATCAGATCGGCATTCCGTACAACTACGGCGACATGGTCGCGCTTTGCGCGCGGCGATTCGGTCGGCGACCTCATCCCGCTCGCGCATGGATCCCAACGTTTCGATTCACGAAGCGAAAACGCTGACGTGCACCATTCGTCCCGGCCGGCGCGCGGCGCATCATGCGATCGCGATCGACGCGCCGGTTCCGGCGGATCAGCGCCGGCCCGAACGGCCAGCCCGACGGGCGAACACGAGCAGTCGCACGGGCGCGGTTATCAGCAGATGCAAGGCGAAGACGCCGGGGGATCGGAACCGTAAATCATGGCCACCGGTTTCTTCACCGACACGACGCTTGCATCGGCTGCAAGGCGTGCGAGGTCGCGTGCAAGCAGTGGAATGAACTGCCGTCCGACGGCTTTACGAGTTCACCGGCGATTCGTACGATAACACCTCGCGAACTCTCGGGAACGACGTGGCGGCACGTCGCGTTCGTCGAGCAGATGCGCGCCGATGAGACCGGTTTGCAAGATCGCTGGCTGATGATGAGCGACGTGTGCAAGCACTGCACGAACGCCGGGTGCTTGGAGGCGTGCCCGACCGGCGCGATCATCCGCAACGAGTTCGATTCGACGTCTTCATCCAGCCCGACGTCTGCAACGGCTGCGGCTATTGCGTCGTCGTCGTGCCCGTTCGGCGTCGTGGACCTGATCGCGCACGTTCGATCCCGACGGCGCGCGGTACAACGTTGCGTCGCTTCTCGAAGACGCGCCGGACGAACGAAGACCGCGACGCAACATCACGGCGGCGTCGCCGGAAAATGCACGCTGTGCTACGACCGCCAGAAACTCGGCTTCGTGCCGGCGTGCGCGAAGGCGTGCCCGACCGAGTCGATCCAGTTCGGCGATGTCGACGAGCTGCGCGAACGCGCGAAGGCGCGCGTCGACACGCTGCAGAGCCGCGGACGTGACGCATACACTGTACGGCGCGGATGACGTAGGCGGCGCGTCGGACCTCTCAACGCGTTCTTTCTTGCTTACCGACCGCCCCGAAACGTACAATCTGCCGGCAGCAGCCGGTGCTGCCGTCGACGCGGCAACCGGCGGGATATACGGCCGCGGCCGTAGCTGCCGTCGGACTCTGCGATCGCCGGCTGGATGATTTTTCGCAATGCGTAACATCGCCGAACCCCGATGCCGCGTTCGACGGCGCTTCGCACGCGCGACGATTTTCCGGCGGCGCCGACATATTTCGACCGGCCGATGCTCAAAGCGCCGCATTGGGAATGGAACGTCATCACGTATCTTTTTCTCGGCGGCATCATGGGCGGATCTGGGATTGATCGCGTTGCTTGCCGATCGCGCAGAACGAACGACGAACGCCGCCTTCGCCGCAGTCGCGCGATACACGTCGTTCGCTCTTGCGGCCGCGAACCCGGCAATACTGATCACGCATCTCGGACGACCGGAGCGTTTTCTCAACATGCTGCGCATCGTGAAATTGAAATCACCGATGTCGCTGGGGGTATGGGGGCTCGTGTTCTATTCCGGCGCCGCCGGTGCAAACGTGATGCGCGAGCTTGCAGAAAATGGAACCATTCCAGGCTGGCTGCGCTATGCAGCACCAGAGCAGATGACGTTGCTGCAAGCGTTGCTCGGCGCGTTTACCGCCGGATATACCGGCGTTTTGCTTTCGGCCACCGCGAATCCGCTGTGGGCCTCGGGCAAACGGCACATACCAGCGGCGTGCGTCGCGTCCGGTGCAGCGAGCGCGTGCGCACTTGCCGGTATGATATCTGCGATCGAGGGCAACCACGAAGCATTGGCAAAACTCGAGCGGCTTGAGATGGTCGCCGGCGCCGCGGAGATATTGATTTTGAACGACTTCCAACGGCACGCCGGCATCTATGGTGACCCAATGTTCCGGGGCGCGCGCGGAGAACGATTGCGCATGTACACGATGCTCCTGGGAACGCTCGCGCCGCTCGCATTGAACCTGTTCGGCGGCATGCTGAAACTACCCAAACCGCTCAATACGGTTCGCACCATCGCCGCCTCGGCACTGACGCTTGCGGGCGGCTACATCTTCCGTGAGACCCTCATCGAGGCGGGCAAGACATCGGCCGCCGATCCGCGGACGGCGTTTCGTCAACCGCGATGATACCGCCGGCGCAGCCGCGTTCCGGCAAAACTTCGTCGATAGCGTTGCAGACGTACGAGCAACGCAAAGCCGCGACGGCGTTCGACGAAGTCGTCACCGAAGAACCGCTGCAAATACGCTTGACTGCCGGAGGACAGACCGCCAATCTTGCGGTGACGATGCGCACACCCGGCAATGATTTTGAACTTGCCGCCGGCTTCGTCATGAGCGAGCAACTGGTGCGTGGGCGCGATGACATTGCATCGATCCGCTACTGCGTCGATCGCTCGATCGATGAAGAACAGCGGTACAACATCGTGAACGTTCAGCTGTGTGCGGCAACGCTGCCGCGTCTTGACGCCTTTGAACGGCACTTCAGCATGAATAGTTCATGCGGCATCTGTGGACGCGCAACGCTGGAGGCACTCGCCGATGCGGGCTTGAGCGCCGTTGACGACCCGGTTCGTGTCGCGATCGAAACGGTGTACGCGTTGCCCGAGCGCATGCGCGAGGCGCAACGGATCTTTTCGCTGACCGGAGGACTCCACGCAGCGGCGTTGTTCGACGGCGAGGGGAGGGTGCACGCCGTCCGGGAGGACGTCGGCCGCCACAATGCCGTCGACAAACTCATGGGCTGGGCGATGATGGAAGGCCGCTCGCTTCGCGGCTCCATCATGTTCGTGAGTGGACGCGCGAGTTTTGAAATCGTGCAAAAAGCGGCTGTATCAAGAGTTCCGGTGCTGTGCGCCGTCTCGGCTCCCAGCAGCCTTGCAGTGGAGCTGGCCCAGCATTTCAACGTTACGTTGCTCGGCTTTGTACGGGGCGCCCGCGCGAACGTCTACAGCGCGGCCGAGCGCATCACGCCGTAGCGGTCACGATGTCTTCGAGCGCGTAGAGCAAGTCGCCGATAAGCACCGGGCGTGGCAACGTCGCAGCCGCACTAAGCCGATGCAGCGGCTCGTTTGCGATGGCGACGATCGGTATTCGCCGCTCACGCCCGAACGCACGGTACTGCGCTGCCAGTGAGTTGGTCAATTCGCCTTCGGGCAAAGCCACGAGCAGAACGTCCACCGTTTGGCCGTCGGTGACGGCGAGAACTTCTTCTAGAGCTGCGGCAACGATCACGCGGTAGCCGGCCTCTCGCAAACCGTAGGCGAGGAATGACCGGTCACGCTCGGGATCAACCACGATAATCGTTCGCGGACCATTGCTGCGATCGGCGCGGCGCGGGAGCGTGACGGTGAACGTCGTACCGTCGTTTTCCACGCTTTCTACGGCGATCGTTCCGCCGTGCAGCTGCACGAGCTGCTTGGTGAGAAATAATCCGAAGCCTGTTCCCGAAATGCGCATTTTGCGTGCATTCGATGCGCGTGAAAAGCGATCGAACACGCGCGAGATCTCGCCTTGCGGAATGCCGATGCCGCGATCCCGGACACTGACGACGACGTCGTCCGGACGGCCGATTACGCGAATCTCCGGCGCGGTGCCTCCGGGCGAATATTTGATGGCATTGTCGACGATGTTCGCGAAGACCTGACGCAGCCGTTCGTCGTCGCCGCTCACGCTCACGTTCCCGTGCACTTCCAGAACAACATCGCGGCGTCCGGAGTGGTGAGCGACGATCGAGCGCAGCAGTCCGTCGAGATCGACGTCCGAGACCTGCAGCATCACTTCATTCCGCTCGAGACGCGAGAGCGTGAGGGTGTCGGTCGCGAGTTCCGAAAGCTGCATCGCCGAGCTCTTGATCGTCTCGAGAAACTCGTGCTGTTCCTCATTGGTTTCGCCGACTTCACTGGTGAGATCGGCGAAGCCCACAATAGAGGTTAGCGGACCGCGGAAGTCATGAGCGAGCATTGCGATAAGATCGCTCTTCGTCTGGCTCAACTCGAGCACCGCGCTTCGGCGTTCTTCGAGCTCTTTGTAAAACGCGACGTTTTGCGCCGCCACCGCAAAATACTCGACAAGCAGGTCGAACACAAACAGGTCGGTACTTCTCAGCACGTGCGATGACCGCGCGCGGAGTTCCACGACGTAGTGCGCGTCGCCGAAACGGCCTGCGTACGCGACGGCGCGCTTTTGCGTCTCGTCGAGCGCGCGCATTTGATAGTGTACCGCCTTAGCCGCTAAGCCGTCTTCGAACGCATCAGCCCAGTCGGTACGTCCGAGCTCTTGCACTTCGATCGCGCGGCCCTCCGGCGACACGGCCAATACGCGCGCATGCGCCGGCACCAGCTCGCGCACGACCTCGCGGATTGCCTCCAGCAGCGAACGCGAATCGAGGGCAGTGAAGAGCCGCCGCGCGCCGCGAGTGAGCGACAGCAATCGATCGTGCTCTTCAGCGAGCGCCGCCTTTCGGTGAACCTCTTCGCTGATGTCGCGCTCGATGGAGATCCAATGCGTTATTTCGCCGGAAACTCCAGCGATCGGATGCAACGTTACCTGATTCCAGTACGAAGATCCGTCTTTGCGATAGCTGATGATTTCTGCCTGAGCCGGAACGCCGTCACGCACGGCAGCACGAATGACCGCCATGCCGTCGTCATCGGGCATCATCTGCCTGAACGACTCGAGGTCGCGGCCGATTGCGGCTTCACGGCTGTATGCCGTCTGCGCAATGTACGCGTCGTTCATGTACGTCAAGTGCAGCGCACCGTCCGCGTCGACCTTATACACGAGGATCACGTCGCCGGCCGCGTTCATCGCCCCGAGCATCAGGGTAATCTCGCGCTCGTGCTCCTTGCGCTGCGTTACATCGACGGCGATGGCAACGAGATGTTCCTTGCCTTCTTCGCGCTGAACGTCGACGCGAAGCTCCACCGGGTAGCTCGTCCCGTCTCTGCGGCGCAGTTCCGATTCGTGTAAAACGTCTTCACCGGCCTTGGCGCGCCGCATCGCGCTCTGCATGCCACGCCGCGTGAGCGACGGCATGATGTCGTAGATAGGCATACCGGTGAGTTCGCGCAGCGGGTACTGCAAACGCTCGCACGCGCCGCCGGACGCGAAGACGATTGTGCCGGCCTGCGGATCCACGGTAAAGACGTCGACGTGCGCTGCATCAAACATCCGCAGAAACCGCCGGCGCTTTTCGAGGACCCCCATCAGCAGATCCGCAAGATCGTGCAACGCCGTCGCTTGCACCGGCGTAAGAACGCGCGGCTGTTCATCGAGAACGCACAGCGTCCCAAACGTCACGCCGTCGGCATTGGTCAACGGCATACCGGCGTAAAACCGAAGCTTTTCGATTTTCACATGCGGGCTGTTGCGAAAACGCACATCCGCGAGGGCATCTCTCACCTGCAGCGGTTCACCGCTCGCAATGACGTGAGCGCAGAACGACACGTCTCGGGCCGTTTCACTTTCAGCGAAGCCGAGATGCGACTTGAACCAAAGGCGGTCACGATCGACCAGGGAGATCGCCGCCATGCTGGTTCCCGCGATCTCGCTCGCAAGACGCGTGAACGTGTCATATACTGCCTGCTCGACGCTGTCGAGAAGCTGATACGTATCGATCGCCTTGAGGCGTTCGATTTCTTCCACGTCTGCGTGGAAGGCGGCTATGCGAGAACGGATGATATCAAAAACTCAGAAAGCAAGTGATTGAAAGCCGCCGGATTGTCAGCATTTGCTACGTGCCCCGCATCGGGGATGACGGCGAAACGAGCGCCGGGAATTCCCTCTGCGATAGCCGTAGACAGCGCCACGGGCGCGACGGTGTCGCGCTCGCCGCATGCTACAAGCACCGGCACTCTTATCATCGGCAAAATTTCTGTATAGTTTCCTGTCCAGGTTGCTTCGGTGGCAGCCGTGTATGATTCCAAACACTTACACGCCATTTGCTCAAGCGTTTCGCGTAGCCGATCGGGAGGGAGCCCTAGCTTAGCTGCTCGCTGGGCAGCAAATGTGGCCATGTCCCCGCAAGCAAGCGCGCTCGCCTTAACACCTTCGGCATACGCCCGGGCATCCGGATAGATCGCAAAGCTTCCGACGATCACCATCGCTTCGATGCGCTCGGGCGACCTCTGCCAAAGTTCGAACGCGACAACCCCGCCGAGGCTGCATCCCACGATCGTAAAACGATCGATTCCGAGCGCGTCGCAGACGGCGAGGACGTCGGCCGCATAACCGGCGCGCGAAATCTGCGCAGGCGGTGGTTCCGGTTTCGGGACACCGTTACCGCGCAGTTCGATTGCGACACAACGGTAGCGGTCGCCAAATGCGTCCAATTGACGATCCCAAATCGCCGCTGTGGATCCGACGCCGTGTACGAAGACGAGGGCGGGACCGCTATCGCCTGCTATTCGCGCCGCGCAGACCGCTCCATCAGACGCGCGCACATCGAGCGTTCCAATCATGCCGCACCACGCTTGCGTGCAACAAACGCGAGCACGTCGTCGAGCGGACGCGCGTTGAGCACATCGTCTTTGGTAAGACCAGCACGACGCGCTTGTCCGGCTGCAAGTTCGATGTTTGCCAAATCGCCCGCTTCGTGCGCGTCGCTATCGACGCTAAACGTAACGCCAAACGTTTTCGCGCGGCGCACGAGCGGCGCGGGCAAATCCAAACGCATCGCTTGGCCGTCGATTTCAAGAGCGGTACCCGTACGTGCGGCGGCGGCGAAGACCGCATCGTAATCGAACTCGTAACCGCTAAAACCTTCGAGCATCCGGCCTGTCGGATGACCGATGATCGATACATAAGGATTCTCACATGCACGGATCAATCGGGCGGTCATTTCGTCGCGCGAAATGTTGAATGCGGAGTGAACGCTTCCAATCACGATGTCGAGGCTCGAGAGCACAGCATCATCGTAATCGAGACGCCCGTCGGGAAGAATGTCGACTTCGCTTGCACAGAGCGTGCGAATTCCGTACTGTCTGCCCAGTTCTTGGATGCGAGCGCGCTGCTCGCGAAGTTGTTCCGGCTCAAGTCCGTACCGTTTTCCACGGCCTGGGGAGTGATCGCTGATCGCATGATATTCATAGCCTCGGGACCGGGATGCGGCGATCATATCTTCCAACGTGCTCCGACCGTCGCTCCACGTGCAGTGCATGTGAAAATCACCGCGGAGATCGCCGTTCTCGATCAAAACCGGAAGCGCAAATTCCCGCGCGAGATCGACTTCATCGAGACCACTGCGCAGCTCCGCCGGAATGTATTGCATTCCGAGCGCTGCGTAGACTTCCGCTTCTTCCGAACAAACGGTCACCTCGCCGTTCTCGAGATTCAAGATACCGTTTTCGCTAACGCGCAGTTGCCGGCGCACGGCATACTCGCGCAGCTTGATGTTGTGTTCGCGCGATCCGGTAAAGTGTTGGAGCAGATTTCCGTACAAATGATCGGGAAGAACGCGAAGATCGATTTGCAGGCCGTTCTCAAGCCAGATACTGGTCTTCGTCGGGCCTTCAGCGAGCACCGCATGGGCGCGATTCCACCCGGCAAAGTAGGCGGTCACCGCGGATGCATCCGTCGACGTGCACACGATGTCGACGTCTCCGACCGTCACTTCTTGCCGGCGCAGACTACCGGCATAGGCCACGCGGTGATGTTCAGGTCCGTCACGCAAAAACTCGATTGCCTCGTGGGCGATCCTCAATGCCCTCGCAAGCGGCGTGCGCTTCTGACGGCCTTTGTAGGCGAGAATCCCCCGGCGCCAGTTGTCGATCGTCTTCGGGCCCAGGCGCGGCACACCGTCAAGCAGACCGCTCACGAGCGCTCGTTCCAAATCCGCGAGCGATGCGATCTGGTAATCGGTCCAAAGCATCGCCGCGGTCTTCGTCCCGATGCCGCTCACGCCGAGCACCTCCATGATCGTCGGCGGAAAGCGTTCGTGTAAGCTTTCCAGCTGTTCTGCGGATCCACGTTCGGCAAGCTGCTCGATAACGACCGCAATCGTTTTACCGACTCCGGGAAGCTTGATCAGTTCTCCCGTGACCATCAAATCACGGACGGGCGGCGCATTTTCGATCGACGCCGCGGCCTTTTCAAAGGCCGTATATTTGTAGAAGCTCTCACCCGCCATCTCCATGAGCGTGCGGATCTCGAGCAGCTTGCGGGCGATAGCGGCATTATCGAGCATCACGGATTTCTTCGCTCCTCGCCCGAAGTGACCTTATGATGACGAGGAAACGGCTCGATCCCTCGATCTTTCACCTGCCGGTCGAGAAGATGCGTTCCGGGTATTACTCGGATACGTACTTCAACCGGACGCGCTCGATTCTCGAACGCGACGGATTTCACCCCATCGTACGAATGCAAGTCTTTCAGCGCAACGATGGTGTCGTATGTGGCGTTGACGAAGCATTGGCAATTCTGCGTCTCTGCAGCGGCCGCGAGAGCGATGACGGTTCATGGGAGGGCGGATGGCCGCAGTTGCGCGTGCGCGCGTTGTACGACGGCGATCGTGTCGCGCCGTACGAGACGGTGATGACGATCGAGGGTGACTACGCCCTCTTCGCGCATCTCGAGACCGCCTATCTCGGCGTCCTTTCACGGCGAACCCGCGTAGCGACGAACGCCCGGGAGATCGTCGATGCCGCGCGCGGTAAAACGGTTCTCTTTTTTCCGGCGCGTTTCGACCACCATCTCGTTCAAACCGGGGACGGTTACGCCGCGTATATATCGGGCGCGCTCGGCGTTTCCACCGACGCAAATGCGGAGTGGTGGGGCGCAAGCGGAATGGGAACCGTGCCGCACGCGCTGATTGCCGCGTATGGCGGCGACACCGTACTCGCGACGAAGAAATTCGCCGCACACGTCAATTCCGGCGTCGCGGTCATTTCGCTGGTCGATTTCGAAAATGATTGCGTGCGAACCAGCCTGGACGTTGCACGTGCACTGGGAGAGCGGTTGTGGGGCGTACGCATCGATACCTCGGGAACGTTGGTCGATCGCTCGCTCTGGCACCAAATGGGGACCTTTACACCGACCGGTGTCAATCCGCAGCTGATCTCGAACGTGCGCACTGCTTTGGACACCGAAGGATTTTCCGGCGTGAAGATCGTTGTGAGCGGCGGTTTCACCGCAGCGCGCATCAACGATTTCGAGCGCGCGAGTGTTCCCGTGGATGCCTACGCGGTCGGAAGCGCATTCTTTGCCGGCTCCGGACGATTTGATTTCACCGCGGACATTGTAGCGTTACGCCGTGGCGTGCAATGGCATGAATGCCACAAAGTCGGGCGTCCCGAACGGCCCAATGGGCGTTTGGAAGATGTTCCGTGAACGCACCGATTCTTCGCATGCGCGGCGGCAACGTTTGCAAGCAATGGAACCGTCGTCGTGCCGTCGACGACGTTGGAAGTCGCTGCCGGAGCGAACTACGCGCAGATGTGTACGACGGCGCAAGAAGCACGCACGATCGCGATGCTGGCTGCCGGTCTCGCGCATGCGACCGAGGGTAACGTGCTCATCGGTGAATATGACGCGCGCGTGCAGCCGGTGCACTGTAAGCGCATCGTCGGCTTCGTTCCACATGATCCGCTCGTGCTCGCACCGCCGCAGTTCTTACGATACATCGCGTATCGCGCCGCACTTTGGGACATCAATCCACAGGCAGCGCGCGCACACGCGGCGTTGGTGTTGGAGCGCTTGCGCGGCCTGCATGAAGCCTTTGCCTATCCAATCGTCGCCGCGCTTCTGCCGATGCCGCGATTGCTGATTTTTGATCGCCCACAGCACCCATATGCCGCCGAGATTCTTGCGGCGGCCGGTTCGTGCACCGTTTTTTCGACGCATCTCGACATGCAGTCGGCGGCCGCCTACTCCGGCCTGCGCGAGCAGCAGCCCGCATGACGATTCGGGCACTGCGTGCTATCGTCGGCAGCCGGCTGCGCGCTGAGCGCCGGACCACCTTCTTCGCTTGCGCAACGGCAGCAATCGTTGCATTCGTGCAGCCGCACGGCATCATGGCGGTCACCGACCCGATGGGCGCTGACCTTGCAACACGCAGCGTCTGGCTCGCCGGACCGATGTTCTTTTGTTCGGCGATCGGGATTGCCGTCGCGCTGCTCCAAGGCCCGGGCCGCCACACGATGCTCGACGTGAGCGAACAAAGCGCACCACTGTTCGGTCGGGAGCTCGCGCGGGCGAAGGCGCTCGTTCCGGCGATCGTTGCAACGATCGCAGCACTCGTGTATTGGCTTGCGCAGTTTGTAAGCGGTTTTGCGGCGCCGCCGGCGTTTTTCGTGCTGGCCATAGCGTGCGTGCTTGCGAGCACGCTCGTCGCCCTCAACGCAACGATTCGCGTGCGCGCAGCGCGATGGCTCTACATCGGGCTCGCATTTGCGACGGCGGCCGTTGCGTATTCGTTAGCCGTCTACGCGGACGCGTTCGTCACGCACATCGGGGATGCGATCGGCGTCGGAAGCGAACTTGCCTTCTGCGCGCTCGCCGGATTCATCGCGCTACGCCAATACGGCGAAGGACTCGCACGCCACGATCCGGTCGGAGAGCTAAACGGCTTGCGCGGCTCCTGATGATGCAAGCTTCTCCACCATCGCACGATTGAATTGCTGCATGTCCTCGCCGCCGCGCGTGCTGACCCAGTTGGAGTCTTGAACGGTCGGCTGATCGCGATAGAGCCCACCGGCGTTACGGATGTCGTCGGCAATCGAATGCGCCCCGGTAATCTGCCGGCTACGCACAAGTTGCGAGGAGATGAGAACCTGTGCGCCGTGGCCGACGGAGAACATCGGCTTTTTGGCCGCGTCGAACTCCCGCACGAAACGCTGCACTTCTTTATCGGTACGAATGCGGTCCGGCGACGTGCCGCCCGGAATCAGCACCGCATCGAAATCTTCGGCAGTGACGTCGGCAACGAGCTCCTCGGCGCGCGCGGTTTGGCCGTTTTCCAGACCACGCTTACCTTGAATTTTCTGCCGCGCGCGTTCGTCTATTCCGACAATGGTCACAATAGCTCCGGCGTCTTCGAGCGCCTTACGCGGCTCCATGAGGTCTGCTTCTTCGAATCCATCGCCAATGAGCGCGGCGATCCGCTTGCCATCCAGTCCTTGCATCGTCCCCGCCGATTCGCTCCCCAGGCTACAGTGTCCCACCCGTGTTTTGCACGGCGGTTCGAAGCAGGTAGGCAAGCTCGATCTCCAATTTGCCCAGCGCGTCGAGCACTTCGTCGTCAAAGACCGCCTTGAGCGCCGGATTGCGCTTGGTCATGTCGCCCTCGGGAACTTGATGACGCGGATTGATCTCGCGCATGTAGATGCGCGCATCGTAGCGGATCGGCCCCTCAGGCAAAAAATACAGCGGGTCCAACCCGAACGCGTACGCATTCAACGACAGAATGGAAGTCTTTTGGAGAAATTCGATCGGGCGAGCGCGCAGCGCTTGCGCCAGCCGAGCGAGCGCCGAAATCCCAATGCGGTGCGTTCCGGCGAGCGTCGCCGCGATCGTTTCGAGTGATAGGCCCGTCGCTTCGGCGAGTCGTCCGTGGCTTATCTCACGCTCCGCGGCAAACGCTGAAAGCGCTGCGCCGAAAGCGGTCCCGCCGGCGGTTCCGACGCGTCCATCCCATGTTGGTTGATCGTTCATAGCTCCTCGACGGGTTCCGTTGCGACGAAGATCTCGCCGCTCTCGATTCGCACTTCAAAGCGGGGCACGGTGGCAAAATCGCCGAGCGTCATTCTTCCGCTTCGCACGTCGAAGCACCAGGCGTGCCACGGACAGGTGATAAGCGCGCCCTCCAAATAACCGTCGGCGAGCGGACCTCCCTGGTGCGGGCAAACGTTCTCGAGCGCGTAGATGGTCCCCGAGACATTGAACAGCGCAACGTCGTAGCGTCCGACCGTGACCGGGCACGCCGTACCGGGGGGCACGGCGACGGTATGGGCCACTCGAACGAACTCCGGCGTGGAAATGCGGATCGAACTCCTTACGTAGCGGCATCGGCCAAAGACATGACCGCTGCCTCGCTAAAGTGTAAGGGCATCGCTCCGCTCAAAGCAGCGACTTAATCATTCCCCCGTCGATCGCAATCGTTTGTCCGGTCACGTATCCGGCCGGCTCGCCGCACAAGAACGCAACCATCGGAGCAAATTCAGCGGGCGTGGCGACATGCGCGGCCGGAATATCGTCGGCGGCATGCGCCATCTCTTCGTCGCTTGGATAGAGCTTTCGAAGGCGGTCGGTAATGACGCGTCCGGTCGCAATCGCATTGACGGTAATTCCGTCACGCGCAACTTCGAGCGACAGTGTCTTCAACGCGGCGACCAGCGCGACGCGATAGCTATTGGAGAGCGCAAGCGTTGGTATCGGCTGCTTGACCGACGATGAGGTCAGCGCAACGATTCGTCCCCAACGCCGGACGCGCATGCCAGGCAACACGCCGTTGACGAGTTGAAGCATGTTCCGTAACACAGCGTGATAGGCGCGATCCCAGTCGTCGAGATCGACTTCTGTGTACGTTCCCGGTTTGGGACCGCCACTATTTGCAACGAGGATATCTACGGGTCCAAGCTCCTCTTCGACGTTGCGCAGCATCGTGTCGATCGATCCTCTATCTTCGAGGTCGACTTCGACACCGTATGCTTCGGTAGCGCCGCATTCTCGCAACGTTTGCACCGTCGCATCCAAACGGTCGCGCCGGCGAGCGGCAATTGCGACCTTTGCGCCTTCTTGGGCGAGCGCAACCGCAACCGCTTCACCGATACCCGCACTCGCTCCGGTAACAAGAGCAACACGTCCGCGAATCTTCAGGTCCATGAAATAACCGTATTCCCACCGCTCACGAGCACTCCGACGCGCTCACCGTCGTCCGGCACATACTTCTTTGAAAGCAACGCCGCATATGCCGTCGCACCGCCCGGTTCGGCGATGATACGCGCATTTTCCCACAACGCAGCTTGCGCGCCGCGAATATCATCGTCACCGACGAGCACCACACCCGCGAGCGTATCGCGCACGAGCGGGAAGACGACCTCGCCGATACGGCGAGCGGCGAGCGAGTCGGCGGCAACGCTTCCGTCGGGAGCATCAACCGGCTGTCCGGCAGCGAGGGCATGCGTCAACGTCGGCGCGCCATCGGGTTCGACGCCAATGATCTTGACGCGTCCCCCATACCATGACGCAACGCCCGCGAGCAATCCGCCGCCGCCCACCGGAACGAGTATGGTGTCGAGATCGGGCGCCTGTTCCTCGAACTCCTTCGCAATAGTTCCCTGCCCGAGGATCGTCTCGACTTGATCAAACGCGTGCACCGCGAGGGCGTTACGCGTGCGCGCATCCTCGATGCTTGCACCTAAAACGTCCCCATACGTTCCTGGAATGATGATCAGTTCGGCGCCATAAGACCGAATGCGAGCGACCTTTGCCGGCGACGATACGTCCGGAACGAAGATCTTGCACGCAACGCCGAGGGCTCGCGCGGCAAATGCGACCGCGGCGCCATGGTTTCCGCCCGACGCCGCAACGACGCCGGCGGCGGGAATCGGGCGCGTGAGCAGATTCGCAAAGGCGCCGCGCGCCTTGAACGAACCTGCGACCTGCATAGACTCCACTTTGAGCGTTGCCTGCTGTGTTCGAAGAACCGGCGTGCGCCGAATGTACGCGGCGATGCTGTCGCTCATTTGGGCGATTCCTTCCGGAGTCACCGCGCGAAATGTGGTTGGCATATTGACATTTAATTCGATATTTAGCAAATTGGCAATATGTCCATGGAAACGACTTTCCGCGCGCTCGCCAACGAAAAGCGGCTCGCGATTCTCGAGTGGTTGAAAGATCCGCAATCCCATTTCCCGCCCCAGGTGGACGGCGATCTGGTCAAAGACGGCGTTTGTGGCGTCTTTATCGCTGAAAAACTTGGAGTCAGCCAGCCTACTGCAAGCGAGCATCTGCGCGTGCTGACGCAAGCGGGGTTCCTTCGCGGCAAGCGGATCAAACAGTGGACGTTCTACAAGCGCGACGAAGCGCGAATCAAAGCGATGAAAAAAGAACTCGCATCGAGCATATAAGGAGCCTCGAAAATGAACGCTGCCGCCGGCAACTTTCTCCCCGCCGTTCGAACGGGAAACATTCTTTACGTCTCGGGTCATATTTCCGCACGCGGAAACGATCCTGTCGCCGGTAAGGTCGGGAGCCAGCAGAGCCTGGAGCGCGCGTACCAAGGCGCGCGTAACGTTGCAGACGATATTTTAGCGACGATCGAATCGGAAATTGGTTCGCTCGATCGCATCGTTCGTATCGTAAAATTGCTTGGTATGGTGAATGTCGCACCGGACTTCACCCAGATGCCGGCGGTTATCAACGGTGCCTCGGAGCGGTTGATCGAGGCCCTCGGTGAACGTGGACGCCACGCCCGCTCGGCGATCGGCGTCGCTTCGCTCCCCGCGAATTCCAGTGTCGAAATCGAACTGATCGCCGAAGTACGCGAATAGTCGCGATGCTGCATGTGGGAGCGTTTTTGGTAGTCTTCGCGAATCAGTGACGCCGCCATGACCGAATTGGAACCGATCGTCGAACGACGAACCGAAATCGTATTCCCGCACGAGACGAATCATTACGGCACGCTCTTCGGCGGCAAAGCCCTCGCGATGATGGACGTCGTTGCGTCTATTGCCGCGATGCGCACATGCCGAAAACCCGTCGTAACGGCCTCGGTAGATCGCATCGATTTCAAATATCCGATTCGCGCCGGAGAATTCGTTGAAACGATTGCGCGGGTCGACAAGATCGGCCGCACGTCGATCACCGTCGAAGTCGAGCTGTGGGCCGAGCATCCGACCAACGGCGAGCGCCGGCTCTCCACGGTTGGCCGCTTCGTCCTCGTCGCCATCGGTGAGGACGGCAAGCCGACGGCGGTTCGGGACGAATAGCTGAGACTTTTCTCGGGAGCTTGCACCCTGCAGGGCTCTCTGATACGATACGCCGGTCGCCGGAGCGGAGCGTGGCACGCCCTGCATTCCGGCCGAGTCTATCCTGCACAAGGAGTCCTATTCGTGCCTCTTACCAAAGAACAAAAGGCGGAGATTGCCGCCAAATACGGCCGGGGATCGAACGATACCGGTTCCGCCGAAGTCCAAATCGCGATTCTTACCGCGTCGATCAATCAGCTGACCGATCATCTGAAGATCCACAAAAAGGATCATCACAGCCGTCGAGGGCTGCTCTTGCAAGTTGGTCAACGCCGTCGACTGCTCAGCTATCTGCAGCAGAAAGACGTAGAGCGTTATCGCACGCTGATCGCGGATCTCGGCCTGCGCCGCTAACCACCGCAAACGATACAACGCAAGAGCCGGTTCAAACGAGCCGGCTCTTCGCTTTCTCTACGCTCGTGACGACCTGAACGGTCGCTTCAATGAACCGTTATTTCTTGCGCCGGTAGGCGCGGCGTATCGCTTCTTTGATTGCCTCCGTGCCCATGCCGTAGTGTTCGATCAGTTCGACCGGATCGCCGGACTGGCCGAACTGATCGTGCACGCCGATGAACTCGATCGGAACCGGGTGCGTTTTCAGCGAGAATCTCAGCGACGCGCGAACCCATGCCGCCGTGCACCTGATGCTCTTCGACGGTGACGACTGCACCGCAATCGCGGGCGGCAGCGACGATTGCCGGCTCGTCCATCGGTTTGATCGTGTGATTGTTGACGACCCGGCATTCGATGCCGTCTTCGCGCGCAGACCTCTTCGGCCGCGGCGAGCGCGTTGTAGACCAGGATGCCGCACGCAACGATCGCAACGTCCGCTACCTTCGCGGAACGTCTGCGCCTTGCCGATTTCAAACGGTGTCTCTTCGCTCGTTACGATCGGCGATTTTTCGCGAGCAAAACGCAGGTATGCCGGACCGAAGCGCTCCGAAAGCGCAAGCGTCGCTTTCTTCGTCTGAACGGAATCGCACGGCACGACGACCATCATGTGCGGAATCACTCGCATGATCGCAATATCTTCGATCGCCTGGTGCGTCGCACCGTCGGGTCCGACCGAGACGCCGGCATGCGCGCCCGCAATTTTCACGTTCGTCTCGTTGAGCGCCATGATCGTGCGGACTTGCTCCCACGAGCGTCCCGGATTGAACATCGCGTACGATGCGATCCACGGAATCTTTCCGCCGTCGACGCGAGACCGCCGGCCATTGCGACGAGCATCTGCTCGGCAACGCCGATCTCGATGTATTGCGCCGGATGCGCTTTTTTGAAACCTTCCATGCGCGTCGACTCGGCGAGATCGGCGCAGATCGCGAGAACGTTCGAATTGCGATTTCCCGCCTCGATCAACCCTTCGCCGAAGCCGTTACGCGTCGGAAGCTGTTTGAGTGTCGGCGGTATCGCGATAGTCGACAAGGTGCATCGCGTGCGCGGCGGTGTCGATCACATCCGTGCTAGGCATTGGCGAGAATCCTTTCGCGGTCTGCCTGCAGTTCGCGCAGCGCCTCGTGCGGCCTGCTCCTTATTCGGCGGCTTGCCGTGCCAGGTGTAGTCGCCTTCCATGTAGCTCACGCCCTTGCCGGGAACGGTGTTCGCGACGATCACCTGCGGACTTGCCCTTTGACCGCTTTCGCTTGTCTCCGCGGTTTCGACGAACGCGTCGATGTCGTTGCCGTCGCATTCGAGCACTTCCCAATTGAAGGCGCGGTACTTATCGGCGAGTGGTTCGAGCGGCATGATGTCTTCGGTGCTGCCGTCGATTTGGATGAAATTGCGATCGATGATGCACGTGAGATTGTCGAGCTTGAACTTGGCCGCCGTCATCATCGCTTCCCAATGCAGACCGCACTGATGCTCGGCGTCGGAGGTGACGACGTAGACGCGCCAATCCTTTTCGTCCAGTTTCGCGGCGAGCGCCATTCCGGTACCTTGCGCGAGCCCTTCGCCCAGCGGACCCGACGTCGTCTCGAGCGCCGGCAGCTTCACCCGTTCGGGATGGCCCTGCAGGCGCGATCCGAATTTGCGCAGCGTCAGCAATTCCTCGACGGGAAAGTAGTCCGAAGTTCGCCATCGCCGAATAACGCACCGGCGTGATGTGTCCGCACGACAGCAGCAGCCGGTCGCGATCCGGCCAGTCCGGATTCTTCGGATCGTGACGCATGATCGCGCCATAGAGTGCCGTGAAGATGTCCGCCATGTCGAGCGAGCCGGCAGAGTGGCCGGACCCCGCGGAAAGGAGCGAGCGAATGATGCCCTGACGAACGTCGTTCGCCTTCAGTTCGAGCTCCCGGCGGCGCTCTGCGGTAAGGCTCTGCATAGGCCCCGTTATACCAGCTATCGAGCGCCGCCCCTAGCGCTCAGGTCGCCGTTGAGCCGCCGTGGCGACGCGGTGACAAGCCGCGCAGAGCGTTTCGAGATTTTCCAGATGATGGACGCAACTCAACTCTCCATGTTTGCCCGCGGCCGGAACGATGTGGTTCACCTCTAGACGGTTCCGTTTGCGGCCCTGCCGCCACGCTCGCATTGCTGCACTATACTCCGTTTCGATTGAAAACCGGCGGCGACTCGGCCGCTTCGGCGCCTCGTGCCCGCACCGCCTGCAACGATATTTGTCGCGCCTCTTTGCTTGCGCACGCGCGAGCGACCACCAATGATTCGTTCCAAAACGCATCCGCGCACCGATCGCTGCACCAGGTTCGCCGCCGCTTCGGCAGCTCGTCGCCGCACCACGCGCATCCTACGCCGGTTCGATTGGCGATGCCGCACACCGCAAGAAGTGAGACGCTTTTGGCCTTGGACTGCGTCAATACCCGATTGCGGCGCCCGCAGGGTGCCGCCGATCCGTGCCGCCGTATAGCGTTCCCGTTTCTGGATCGACGAGAATCGCCTGCGCGGATCCCCACGACGGAACGCCGTGGAATGCATAGCCATCAGCGCGCAAGGCGCGCATGACGTCGTCGCTGATCGCGTTGGGCTCGTATTGGATTTCGTCGGGCAGCCATTGCATGTGCATGCGCGGCGCATCGACCGCCTGTTGCACGTTCATGCCGAAATCGAGGACGTTCAATAACGTTTCCAGCACGATCGTGATAATGCGCGATCCGCCCGGGACTGCCGGTCACCATCGCAAGCTTGCCGTCTTCGCAGAACGATCGTCGGCGTCATCGACGAGAGCGGACGTTTTCCGGGCTCGATGTCGTTGCGCGCGCCTTGCACGAGTCCGAACATATTGGGAACGCCGGGCTTGGACGTGAAATCGTCCATTTCATCGTTGAGAAAAAACCCCGTTCGCCCGCGATCACGCCCGGCCCGAACCAATCGTTGATCGTGTACGTCACCGCGACCGCATTTCCGTCGCGTCGACGATCGAGTAATGCGTCGTGTCGTCGTTTTCGTGCGCGATACGCGTCGAGTCCCGGCTTCACGTCCTTCGACGGCGTCGCTCGCGATCGGATCGATCGTCGCACGAAACTTCGCCGCGTATGCTGGGATCGAGCAGTTGCGCGACGGGATTGCTGACGAAAGCCGGATCGCCGAGATCCGCGTTGCGATCGGCGTACGCGCGCCGTTCGGCTTCGATGACGTAGTGCGTCTTCGCGCGCGCTATGCCATCCCCATCGCGCAAACGGATACGGGGCGATCGATCGTTGAGGATCTCGCAGAGCGTGACGCCGCCGGAACTCGGCGGCGGCGCCGAAACGACGTCGTATCCGCGATACGTGCAGTGGAGCGGCTGCGATTCGTCGACGGTGTAGCGTCGAAAATCGTCGAGCGTAAGAATGCCGCCGTTGCGCTCGGCTCGCGGCGACGATCGCTCGCGCGATCGGCCCGCGGTAAAATGCCGCGGCGCCGTCCTGCGGCGATAGCTTGCAAGCGTTCGCGCGAGATTGCGGCTGCACGATGCGATCGCCCGCTCGGGATAGCGTCCGTCGGCATCCAAATCGCGCGCACGTTCGCTTGATGCGCAAACGATACGCGCCGCTGTATCCTTCGCTCTGCGAACCGATAATGGAAGCAGATCGCCGGCTTCGAGCATGAATCCGTCTCGCGCGAGCGCAATCGCGGATGCCATCACGTCGCGCGCGGCATCGTTCCGAACTCTCTCGAGCGCGCGATCCATGCCCATCACCGTTCCCGGAACGCCGATCGCGAGCCAGCCCTTCGGGAACGCATCCGCAATCGACGTTCCCGCTGCGCATCCAGATACATGTCGCGGCGTCGCGCGCAGCGGCGCCTTTTCGCGAAAGTCGATGAATCGTTCGCGCCCATCGTGCATGCGCACCAGCATGAATCCGCCGCCGCCGATATTTCCGCAGCACGGATCGACGACGGCAAGCGCATAGCCGATCGCGACGGCGGCGTCGACCGCATTGCCGCCACGTCGCAAAACGTCGAGCCCGGCGAGCGTCGCCAGACGCTGTTCGGTCGCGATCATCGCGTGGGTGCCGCTGCGAGGAGAAACCTCTGCCGCAACGTGCGCCGGCATCGTACGGAGACCACGGCCAGCAACAAGCATGAAACCAGAAAGCCGAGTCATCGGATCCCGCTTCAGCACCGACCGCCTCTTCGGCCTGCAGCAAACGAGCGAACGAGGGCCCTGCCGCGGGCGGTCACCATTCAGCGTAATAACCCTGCTTCGCCATAGGGGCCGCTGTTGACTCTCCCGAACCGGGCACGGTTCATAAAACGAGCAATAAGAAAAAATCTAGGAGAAACTGTGCCCGAATCCGTGACCCTTACGGTCGGCGGGCGCACGATGGTCATCGAGACCGGCGAACTCGCGAAGCAAGCAAACGGCTCCGCGCTGATCCGCTATGGCGACCAAAATGTCGTGCTCTGCGCCGTCACTGCCTCCGATAAACCTCGTGAAGGCATCGACTTCTTTCCCCTGACCTGCGATTTCGAAGAAAAGATGTATGCCGCCGGCAAAATCCCGGGCGGCTACATCAAGCGCGAAGGCCGTCCGCCCGAGCACGCCGTGCTCAGTTCGCGTCAAATCGATCGCCCGATTCGTCCGCTCTTCCCCGAAGGTTTCCGCAACGACGTGCAAATTGTCGCGACGGTGCTTTCGATCGATCCCGAACTCGATGCGGACGTCCTCGGCGTTTGCGCCGCGGGCGCCGCGCTTGCCGTCTCCGATATTCCGTTCGACAAGACGGTTGCGGCCGTTCGCGTCGGCCGCGACGAAGACGGCGAGTACATCTGCAATCCGACGCTTCCGCAATATGAGACGGGCGGCATGGATATCGTCATCGCCGGACCGTCCGACGCGGTGATGATGGTCGAAGGCGGCGGCGACGAAATTTCCGAGGAAGATTTCCTCGGCGCGGTCGAGTTCGCACACGGCGAAATCAAGAAGATCGTCAAAGCGATCGACCAACTCGCGAAGAAAACCGGCAAAGAAAAGCGCGAATTTCCCGCTCAAGAAGGTCAACGCGATCTCGACAAGTGGGTTCGCAAGACGTTCGCCAAAGACGTCGCCAAAGCGATGCGCATCTTCGATAAGCACGACGCGCGAAGATGCCCTCGATGCGCTAAGCGTCGAAGAAGCGATCGCGCGCTGCGGCAAGAAAGACGAGGACATCAAAGCGCTGCTCGAAGAGCCGAGCCGTCGACAAAGACTTCAGCAAGATCATCAAGTCGATGGAAGAAGACGAGCTGCGCACGATGGTCGTCGACGAAAAGATTCGTCCCGACGGCCGCAAACCCGACGAAATCCGTCCGATTTGGAGCAAGGTCCATTACGTGCCGCGCGTTCACGGATCGGGCGTCTTCACGCGCGGACAGACGCAGGTCTTTACGGCGGCAACGCTCGGCTCGACCAGCGACGCACAGCGCCTCGACGGCATCGTCGCGCTCGAAGACAAGCGCTACATGCACTTCTACAACTTCCCGCCGTTCTCGGTCGGCGAGACGCGTCCGATGCGCGGCCCTGGCCGACGCGAAATCGGTCACGGACACTCTGGCGGAACGCGCGCTCCTACCGGTGCTTCCGCCGAAGGAAGAGTTTCCGTACACGCTGCGCCTGATGAGCGAAGTGCTCGAGTCGAACGGATCGTCGTCGATGGCGTCGGTTTGCGGTTCGTCGCTCGCGCTGATGGACGCGGGTGTTCCGATCAAGGAACACGTCGCCGGCGTCGCCATGGGACTGATTCTCAAAGGCAAGGACTACGCGATTCTCACCGACATCCAAGGGCTCGAAGATGCGCTGGGCGAGATGGACTTCAAAGTTGCGGGAACCAAGAAGGGCATCACCGCGATTCAGATGGACATCAAAGTCCAAGGGATCACCGTCGAGATCATGCGCGAAGCGATGGCAGAAGCGAAGAAATCTCGTTTCTTCATCATCGACAAGCTCGCCGAGACGATCGCGGAACCGCGCGAAGAACTCTCGCAGTTCGCGCCGCGAATGATCGTGATCAAGATCAATCCGGACAAGATCAAAGACGTCATCGGACCCGGCGGAAAAGTGATCAACAAGATCATTCAAGACACCGGCGTCGAAAAGATCGACATCGAGGACGACGGTACGGTCTTCATCACTTCGCTCGACGGCGAAAGCGGCGATGCAGCGAAGCAAATCGTCGAGAACATCACCAAAGACGTGGTCGTCGGCGAAAACTACACCGGCACCGTCAAGCGCATCATTCCGATCGGCGCGTTCGTCGAAATTCTTCCCGGCAAAGAAGGCCTCGTCCACATCAGCCAACTTGCGCTCAACCGCGTCGAGAAGGTCGAAGACGTCGTGAACGTCGGCGACTCACTCGAAGTCAAAGTCATGGAAGTCGACGGCCAAGGCCGCCTGAATCTCTCGCATAAAGCGCTCTTAGGTGGTGGAAACGGCGCGCCGGAACCGCGCGGCAACGGCGAATTCCGTCCGAATCGGGCGCCGCGACGGGAGTACGAAGACAAAGGCGATCACGCCGGTACGCCGCCGCCCGCTGGTGGCGAGGGCGCACCCCCGATGCGCCGGCGCCGCCGTCCGCAGGGACGTCGCGAGGACTAACTCCACACCAGTTCGGTGTAACAAGCAAAGGGTTCGCGATTCGCGAACCCTTTCTTCATATGCGTCAGACGGTCGTGCTTTTATGCGCTGCATTGAACGGCGGGTACATGCTGCTCGACGGTTTCTATGCATCGGCGACAGGAAATTACATCGGTGGAACGCTGGGTCCGTGGGCGGCGCTCGTGCGTTTGGCGGGAATCGATCCGCGCTCGTACGCGATGCACGGCATCTTCATCGTGTATGGAATTGCATGGTTCGCCGCGATCGCGTTCTATCTGGCGCGGCGACGGGCAGCAATCGCCGCAATGGCACTGTTTACGCTGTGGTATGTCCCGCTTGGAACCGCGCTCTCGCTGATCGTGCTCTTCGTGTACCGGCGGCCGCTCCGGCGATAGGTCACCAGCGCACGCCGGCGTCGGTCGTCTGAATGCCGTTGCGACGTTCCGTCTCGACGAACCAGGAAAGGCGCGGAGCGAGTGCTCCCGATATGGCTGCATCGATGTGCGCGTCGGGGATGTTCCCGTTCAAATCGCGACGCACGATTGCGTCGAAACGAAAACCTCCGCTGTCGTACGTCAACCATGCCGAACCAACCGAAGGTGCCCCGTTCAACGTATCGGATACGCGAAGCAGCCAGGTACGAATGCTGATGCGCGGTGACACCTGCCATGCGATCGAGGCACCGGCACTGCCGCTGGAAAATCCCGAGGGATTGGTAAATCGCAGCGCGGTCAACGAAACGCGCACGCGCTCGAGATCGCTCAACGTAAGCGTCGATTCGAGCGTGCTGTTCCTTTCGGAATAGAGCGTCGGTTTAGAAGACAGTTGCGTAGGAACGATGATGTTGTACGCAGCGGCAAACGTAGGCAAGGTGTATCCGCGACTCGTGCTGGCTTCGAGCGAGACCGCATTGGACGGCGACCACGTTGCCGAAAGAACGCCGTCGTGGACGGTCGTCGTTTGTTGCGGCGTGCCATCGTAAGCGCCGTACGAAACAACGTCGCTTCCAAGCGCCGCTACCGCGTCGAGGTGCGGCTCGTCCAACGTAAAGCCCATAACGCCGCGCGTCTGACCGAGCGAGCTTTGTGCCGCGCTACGGCGTAGTGAAACGAGTGCAAACGGCGCCAGCGTTGCATCCGAACGAATCATCGCCTGCGCGTCGACGTCGCTCCAAATCGCATTCTCGGGATACGGCGCCGTGGTGTAGTCGTACGTTCCGCGATCTGCGCTCAACGTTGCGGAAATATCGGCGCCGCTCGTTCGCCGGAGCGATACGGTCGCCGAAGAAAACGATTGATCGAGCGTACTGTAAGGATCGTAGGACTGCGTGCCACGCCCGAAACCGAGCGCAGCATATCCGGCTAGTCCGGGCAACGCGAGCGATGCTCGCGCATCGGCACGCGCACGCTCGTCGCCGAAAGGACCGCTCGAATACGCTGCGCTGTCGACAACGACGCCCGCCGGTTGCATAACTCGCACGGTGCGATCGTTGCCCGCCGACGCGAATCCCGCTCCGTCCGTCGTTCCGGAAAAGAACGCACCCGCGTTGGCGGTATCGCCGTAAACGTAGGCATTTTGTTCGCGCTCGATCGTGAAATCCGAAAAGTCGTGCTGCGGAATCGTGCCATACGGCGAGAGGTTATTCGCGACGTCATAGACGGCGACGCCGTTGAGGTTCAACACCCCGCCATGCCCGGAAATGCGGCGGTCGCTCACTTGATTTCCGGGAAACGGTTGCAACGACTCGTCGAGCACGAGAAAAGGGGCGAGCGAAAGCGCCGATTCGAGGCCTGCGTACGGGAGATGCGCGATGTCGTCTGGAGTTGGACTCGGGGCTCGTACGGCGTCGTACCGGCGGACGATGGCAACGAGGATGCCGTCGCTCCCAATGCCTACCCGTTCAGGTTCGCAAAAGGCGCAGCGTATCTTGGCGGAATCGGCCGCCACGTTGGCCACGGCAAACGTTCCGTCGGTCCTGGTGCTCGCTACTCCGGTTCGCGCACCCGCGGCGAAGAGCTCGACCCGCGCACCCTCAATCGGAGCTCCGTCCTGATCTCGGACCGACCCCGCAATAAAGGTCGACGCATGCGGGGCTGCGCCCAGCATGAAGAGTCCCAAAAGCAAGACGCCGGACCATTTCATCGATTCTTCAGAAGTTCAGCTATAATCGAGGTGATGTCAAGGCGCGTCGTTTCGCGAATCATACTCTCCGGCTTGCTCCTCCTCGGCGCACTGAGCCTGCGCACCGCATTCGCCAACGCCGGAGCCTTGAGCGCAATCGACGCCGCCACGCTTGTTCCCTCGGACGCGCCGGCCCTGCTCGGACCGATTAACGAAACGGGCCGTAAGGGATGGGAGTGCCATCCCGAGCGCGCCGCTGCCGCAACGTCGGCGGCAGCCGCCGAACTGCCGCTCACCGATTCACGCTGAACCATGGAGCGGTTTGCAAGCGCCGTAGCGGTTTTCGCACTGACGCTGTGCATGGATTGCTTGCCGGCGCGCGCGCAATATGCGACAGGCGCTCCCATACCGGCCTCGACGTCGATTCCTGCACTTCATCAACAAGCGATGCAACGCGTGCTCGTCGAGCGCTTTCATGCGGGTCTTGCTGCAATCGATAAAGGCAATTGGGAAGAGGCACGCGCGGAATTCGGCGCGATCGTCGCACTCGATCCATCCGAGCCTGCCGGATCGAGCGCCCAGTACGATCTTGCGCTGGCACAAGCGCATCTCGGGCAATATAGCGATGCTGCAGAAGCGCTCCATCGCGCACTCCTAAAAGATCCCGGCTTCCTTGCTGCAATGGCGAACTTGATCGCCGTCGATTTACACGACGGCGACGTAAAAGATGCACGCACCGTTGCCGATCGATTTATCGCGCTTGCACCCGACTCGGCGCGGGCGCTCTACTCGCGTGGACTGGTAGCGCTCGCAGGAAACGACGTCGCGACCGCGCGAGACGACTTCTCGAAACTCCTGGAGCGCGATCCACAGTACGCCGTCGCTCATTACGACCTTGGCCTCGCTGAAACGAAGATCGGGCGCTACACCGACGCGCAGCGTGAGTTCATGAGCGCGGTGCAACTCGCGCCGGCCTATGCGCGAGCGCGCTTTGCGTTGGGAACCGTCCTTTTACGAGGCGGTGATCGTAGCGCAGCACGAGACGCCTTCGATCGCGCCGCCCGCGACGCGAGCGACGATGTGACGCTGCGAACCCTTGCGATTCAAATGCGCGACGCGATTGCCGCTCCGCGTTCATAAAGTTTATACTTTCTTCAGAACTTCTGCGTACGTTCGGATCCACGCCACTCTTGGAGGACCGAACTGCATGCAGCCAACGACGTTTCCGCTTGACCCCTTGGTCTCGCTGACACTGGCGGCGCTCCTAGCCTCCGGTTCACCTGCCATCGCGTCGACCGGAACGCTGGTCGCTCAGTCGGGAAAGCACTTCACGCTCGATCAACTGCGTGGTTCCCCCGTCGTCATTACGTTCATAGCCGCCCGATGCAGGGACGCATGTCCGTTGATCGACGCGCAAATCGCCTCCGCAGCGCACGACGTCCGGGCATCCATGCATAACGTCCGGTTTCTCACGATCACCCTCGATCCACGACACGACTCACGTGCAATAATGCAACATATCGCGCATGAATTCGACGCGCGCGAGCCTCGGTGGATCGTTGCAACCGAGAGTTCGTCGACCTTAGCGGCCTTGACGCGACGATTCGGGGTCGTTGCTCAGGACGACGCCGATGGAATACCCGACATGCACACCACGTTCGTCTATATTTTAGACGACCGCGGCCGGCTGCAGCGCACGCTTCTTGCATCCGCAAACTTATCTTCGGATATCTTCAGCGCCGTGGCGCAGCTATGAAGGCAGCCGCCGGCGTTCGCACTTCTTGCGGTTTTGAGCGCTTGCACGCCCGGCGGCGTAACGCCCGCGCAAACCGGAGGGGCGACGCCCGCGAACATCGTGACGGTTCAGGTAAGCCTCAGCGCATTTCCGTCCCAGCAGCTTCCAGCGGGTTCGGCGCTGGGATTTTCTCCCGAGGTCACGACGGTGAGCGTAGGTAGCGGCGTCCGCTTCATGAACGTCGACAACACCGCGCACACGGCGTCGTTCGTTGGCGGCACGACCTTCCCGTCGTCATCGCCGTTGCAGTTCATCGCAACGTCACCGAGTCAAAACACCACGATTTCTTCGGGCAATTGGAGTTCGGGTTCAATGCAGCCGGGAACGGCGTCGCAGGTATTTCTCGTAGATAAACCGGGTGTGTATCTCTACGGCTGCTTCTATCACTACGCCGGAACGATGCGGGGTGAGATCGTTGCGCAATAGAGTGATTCGCGTCGCGGTTATGGGCTTCGCGATCGCGACGGTTGTCGTTTCCGCAACGCTGCCGGCGCGAGCGATTCCGCTCTTTGCGCAGCGTTACCGCCTGCAGTGCGAGGCGTGCCATAGCGTGCTTCCCGAACTCAACGCGTTTGGGCGCGCGTTTCGCGAGCGCGGGTATCAACTCCCGATTCAACGCCATGGCACAACCGGCATCGCACTGCGCTATCAAATGGAGTACGAGCAAACGCCCACAAACGCGCGGCGTTACTCCCCCGGCGGCGTGCTGTTGACCAATTGGGATATCGGAAAGATCAGCGCATTCGTTCATTACAATCTGGGCGCAGGCGGCGGACCTTCCGGAGTTTTCCTCGGCTATCTGGCGACATACAATCAGCATACGAAGACGCTCTACCGTGGCGGACTTTTCGAATTGCCGCTGCAGCAATCGCCCGGACAGCGTCTCGACGATCTGCAGCAGTACGGATACTACGGAACGCACGTCGGCTTGAACGACCTGCCGCTGTCATCTCCGCGATGGGGTGTCCAATTGGAACGCACGGCCGGAGCAGCGCGTCTTGATTTCGTCGCCGACCTCGGTGAGTTCAAAGGTGCTGCATACGGCGGTGCGCCTATACCGACGGGCGAAACGACGTCGGCAAACGCCCCGGAACTTGGATTCTTTGCATCGGCACCGGTCGCGCACGGCGTCACGGCCGGAATCGAAACGCTCGAGGGTGATCGGCGCATCATCCTCACCGGACGGAGCGCCTTTACCGACGCTTACGAACGTGGCGGCATCTTCGCGCAGGCAACCATCGCGAAGTTCGACATCCAGGCTGAGCAGTGGCTGGGCCGGGACACGAACGCCGACGGATTCGGCACCGTCGTCGCGAGCAGCGGCGGCTATGTACGCTTGAAGTTCTATCCGTCACCACACGCCTACGTGGGCATCCGGTACGATGCGGCTGCGAATCCCGATATCGTCCGCGACCTTGTCTATTATGGCGCGTTCCAGGTGACGCCGCATGCGCGGTTGTTGCTGCAACAGGTCCAGACGATCGGCGGCTCCGGTCATTTCGGAGGCGCCGTTACAGTAGGTTTCCCTTGGCCGCCGAACTTGTGAAGAGGTCGAATACCCATGCGCATCTTGATCATCGAGGATAACTTGCCAGTGGCCGGCGCGGTCCGAAGCATGCTCGAAGCCAGAAAGTACGCGGTCGACGTCGCTCATGACGGCGACACCGGTCTGGACTATTTGCTTCGAGGCATCTACGATGCAGCGATCGTCGACGTTGGACTTCCCAAACGCGACGGGTTCACGATCGCGCGCGCAGCGCGTGAGCACGCAATACAGACGCCGATCCTGATGTTGACTGCGCGCGACGCAGTCGAAGATCGTGTGAGCGGTCTCGATTGCGGTGCCGACGACTATCTCGTAAAGCCCTTTCGCGAAGAAGAGCTGATCGCTCGCGTAAAAGCGGTGCTGCGCCGCAGCAACCGGCCGCAGGTTTCGCACGTGAGCTGCGGACCACTCGCGATCGATCTTGCGGCACGAATTGCGATGTACAACAATGTGCGTCTCGATCTCGCCGCGACGGAATTTCGTCTTCTTGAATTTCTGGCCCGCAATGCAGAGATCGCTTTTACGCGCGCGCAACTCCTCGAGCACGTGTGGGAATACGAATTCGACGGCTCGAGCAACATCGTCGACGTCTATGTCAGCCAATTGCGACGGAAACTGCGCGCCGCCGGCGGCGACCGCGTCATATTGACCGTCTGGGGGATCGGGTACAAGCTGTCGGCGTGATTGCTCGTTTGACGGCGCTGTTTTTGTCGATATTCGGAGCCGTACTGACGGCACTATCGGTCGCCGCATACGTTTTTGTAGCGGGGCAATACCATAGTTTGCTGCTCCCGGCGCTCGGCACACCGGAAGGCCATGCCGTATACGAAAGTGCGATACGTCGCGTCCTGCTCACCATCGTCGCGTTCGACATCCCGCTACTGATTCTCGTGGGCTTCGCTTCAGCGACGCTCGCCCGCATCTCCCTTGCGCCGCTGCTGCAGGCACGCGAGCGAGAGCGGACCTTCGTCGCCGATGCAGCGCACGAGCTGCGTTCTCCGCTTGCCACGATCGCGACCGTTGCACAAGCACAGCGATATGAATCATCCCGACCCGAGCAGGAAGAAGCGTTTTCGCTCATCGCTTCTACTGCCATCGATGCAAGCGCGCTGATCGGCGATCTTCTCACGCTCGCGAGGCGTCCGGAAGCACAACTTCTAGCATGCGAACCGGTCGATATGGCGACGATCGTTCATGCATGTCTGCGCGAATTCCAACCGCGAGCCGATGCCGCCGGACTTGCGATCAAGGCAACCGTCGAGCCGGCGATCGTCAACGGCGACGCGCGCCGGCTACGAGAACTCGTTCGCAACTTACTCGAGAACGCTCTCAAACACGCACGCACGCAGATCGTGGTTCGTGCAATCAGCAACGACGGCCGCGCCGTTATTCAAGTCGCCGATGACGGCACCGGCATCGCGCTCGCCGAACGGGAACGGATTTTCGATCGCTTTGTACAAGGAAGCGATTCGACCGCGGGCAGCGGGCTTGGTCTCGCCATCGCGCGTTGGGTGGCGCATGCGCACAATGGTCTGCTCGTGCTCGACGACGACGGGCCCGGTGCGTCGTTCACGGCGCAGATTCCACTCCTGCCGTAATCCCTATTGTCCCCATTTGCTCAAATGGGAGCATGATCAATCCGACGATACAACTCGAAACCGATCGGGTGCGCCTCGAACCGCTCGGCGAACAGCATCTTTCCGATCTGATTTGCAACGCCAACGATGAGGCGCTGTGGGAACTCACCTACGCGGTGAATCCGTTCACGAACCCGCTCGATGCGGCGGCATGGCTGGAAGCCGCATGTGCTCCCGGCCAGGTTTCCTTCGCAATCGTCGACCGGCCTTCGGGAGAAACGATCGGCTCGACGCGGTACTTCGATATTCACCCGGAACACCGGAAGCTCGAAATCGGCTATACGTTCATCGCTCGCAAATACTGGCGTACACACGTCAACACGCATTGCAAATTCGTCCTCTTTCAATATGCTTTCGAGCGATGGAATGCTATTCGGGTCCAGCTCAAAGGCGAAGCGATCAACGCGCGCTCTCGCGCTGCTATGGAACGCATCGGGGCAACGTACGAAGGGACGCTGCGAAACTTCCGTATCCATCCGGTGACCGGTGAACCGCGCTCCGTTTCGTATTACAGCGTTCTCGCGCAGGAATGGCCCGCACTCAAAGCGCGCCTGGAGAACAGCGTCTATGCCGTATGAGCGACGGCGCGATGGGTTCTTGCTCACGACGGACGCAGCGCGCATAACCGCAGAACAAGTGGAGCGCTTCTTGCAACAGAGCTATTGGGCTTCGCAACGCGCACGCGACACGATAGAGCGATCTCTGCAGCACTCGCTCTGTTTTATGCTCGTCGATACCTCGACGAACACGCCGGCCGGGTTTTCACGTATCGTTACCGACTATGCGACGTTCGCGTGGCTGTGCGACGTTTTTGTCGAACAGCGTTATCGCGGTCGTGGGCTCGGTACGTGGATGCTGGAGGGAGTTTTCGCTCATCCCTCCGTTCAAGAGCTGCGCCGTTGGCTGCTCGCAACCGCCGACGCTCACGGCGTCTATGAGCGATTCGGATTCCACCGTCTCGCGCGTCCCGAACGTTGGATGGAGCGCTTGGAGAGCATGCCCGCATAGGCGGAAAGTGCGCTTCTCACAGGTAAGAGAGCGCCATGCCGTTCGATTCCCTCAGTGCGTACGTGAACGCGTTGCGCAAAGCCGGTGAGCTTCACACAATACGTGTGCCGGTCGATCCCCGCCTGGAGATTGCCGAGATTACCGATCGCGTCGTTAAGGCGGGTGGCCCCGCATTACTCTTCACCGATGTGAACGGCAGCCGGTTTCCGGTTCTTACCAATCAGTTCGGAACGCATAAACGAATGGCGATGGCGTTCGATGCCGCACAGTTGGATGAGGTCGCGGCCCGGCTGCGCGCCTTGCTCGACATCACGCCTCCGGGATCCTCACTCCTGGAGAAGTTCGGCGCCCTAAAGGCGTTTGCGCCGCTTGCGAATGCGATTCCGAACGTCGTTCGCGACGCTGCATGCCAGGACGTGGTCATAAAGAATCCGGACCTCACGAAGCTCCCGGTTCTTACGACGTGGCCGCTCGACGGCGGACCGTTCATCACGCTTCCACTTGTGATCACGCAAGATCCGCGCACGAAGCGGCCCAATGTCGGAATGTACCGCATGCAAGTCTACAACGCGAGGGAGACCGGCATGCATTGGCAACGGCACAAACATGGCCGCGCGCATGCGGCTGCGTGGGGCGATCGCATTCCGGTCGCAGTTGCGATCGGCAGCGACCCGGCAATCACCTATGCTGCAACGGCGCCGCTGCCGCCCGTTCTCGATGAATTCGCTTTCGCCGGCCTTCTTCGCGGAAAACCGGTGGAGCTCGTGCGCGCAAAGACCGTCGATCTGCGCGTTCCCGCAAGCGCAGAATTCGTTTTGGAAGGCTACGTCGATAATACCGATCTTCGGACCGAAGGGCCGTTCGGCGATCACACGGGCGTATATAGCCTCGCTGATACGTACCCAACCTTTCACGTTACGTGCATGACGCACCGTCGCAATCCGATCTACGCTGCGACCGTGGTTGGAAAACCGCCGATGGAAGACGCGTGGATCGGTAAGGCTACGGAGCGCATTTTTCTCCCACTGCTGCAAATGGTGCTGCCCGAAGTCGTCGACATGAATCTGCCGGTCGAAGGCGGCTTTCACAACCTCGCAATCGTATCGATCCGCAAGCAATACCCGGGCCATGCAAAGAAAGTGATGAATGCGCTGTGGGGCCTCGGGCACATGATGATGTTGACGCGCATGTTGTTAATCGTCGACGACGACGTCGACGTCCAAGACGTTCGGAAAGTCGCCTGGTTTACGTTGAACAACTTGGCGCCCGAGCGCGACGTCGTGATGATGCCCGGTCCGGTCGACGACCTCGATCACGGATCGTACAGTGTCGCATACGGGACGAAAGTCGGCATCGATGCCACGCGCAAGACCGCCGCGGAGGGGTACCAGCGGGAATGGCCACCCGACATCGACATGGACGCGGCCACGCGTGCCCTGGTGACGAAGCGCTGGCGTGATTATGGCTTAGACAAGATCGCGGGCGCGCTCGTTTCCGATGACTGGTCCGGTCAAGGCCCGTTTGCCTATGCGAGGCTGCTCCGTGGTTAGAGTATTTCTGAAGGAGATCCGCATCGAGCATACGCTCTTTGCGTTGCCCTTTGCCTACGTCGGCGCAGTGTTTGCAGCACGTGGCGTCCCATCGTTGTGGGCGGTCGTTTGGATTACGCTCGCGGTGTTCGGCGCGCGCACCGCGGCGATGGCTGCGAATCGCTACTTCGACCGTGACATCGATGCGCGCAATCCGCGCACGGCGCGGCGCGCCGTTGCAAGCGGCGTTCTCTCGCCGGCCGTGATGGTATGGGCGATCGCGCTCGGATTCGCACTTCTCTTGCTTTCGGCTTGGATGCTCAATCCGTTGTGCGTAAAATTGATGCCCATCGCGGCGATCGGCGTACTCGTGTATCCGCTGTGCAAACGCTTCACGTGGCTGGTTCACTTTGTGCTCGGCGCCGTCGACGGGCTTGCACCGCTCGGCGCCTATATCGGCATCACCGGCACGATTTCGTGGAGCGCGCTTGCGCTCTTTGCAGCAGTGACCGTTTGGGTCGCGGGGTTCGACGTCATTTACGCGCTCATGGACCTCACCGTCGACCGTGCGCAAGGAATCAACTCGCTTCCCGTGCAGTTTGGTGAGGCTGCCGGCCGATGGTTGCCGATCGCGCTGCACGCGATCATGGTGTCGTTCCTGGCGGTGGCGGGTTTCGCCGCGCAAGCGGCGTGGCCATACTATGCCGGCGTCGCGGCAGCAGCGCTCTTGACCATCTACGAAGATCGTCTTTTTCGGATCTCCGAGAACCTTTTTGTGCTCAACGAACGTATCTTTACCGGCAACATGGGATTTTCGATCGTCTTTCTGGCGGCAACGATCGCCGGGTTCGTGAAGCGGTAGTGCGGCGCCGCACGTTTCTCGCGGGCTCGGCCGCGGCGCTCTCTCCAGTGCTTGCCTCAGCGCAGATCTTTCCCAATGGTCAGCTCCGGCAGTCGACGATCGGCGTCAGCGTTCCACTTTCGGGACCGCTGGCAAATTACGGCCGCGACGTCGTGCGCGGCGTCGAAGCTGCGATCGACGAGACGAATCGCTTCACTGCCCCGCTCACGCGAGCGTTCGGCATTCGCGCGCTGGACGATCAGAATTCGGGCGCAATCGCAACCACGAACGTTTCGATCGCCGCGGCCGATCCGAGCATCGTCGCCATGATCGGCAACCTGACGGCGGACGTAACGTTACAGGCGCTGCCGCAGTACGCGAACGCAAACTTTCCGTTGATCGTACCGACCGTCACGGCGGATTCGATTACATCGCGCGGCTATCACAATATTTTCCGCCTACCGACGAAAGACTCGACCGAAGGCGTGTTGTTCGCCCGGGCAGTGCTGCGCGGACGAAAAGACGGTCTCATTCTCGCGGTCGCAATCGATGGCGATTACGGCACCGACGTGGCGCGCGGGTTTACCGATCAGGCAAAATCCGACAAGCGTGACGCAGATCAGGTTACCTTGCCCAACGGGTTCGATCCGGGAAGCGTCGCCGAAGGACTGCTCAAGCGCAAGCCTCAGTATATCTTCTTATGCGGGAAAGCCGACCGGCTCGGACCCTTCGCCGACACCCTTCGCACGGCCGGATATCGGGGCGATTTCGGCGCAAGCGACGGCTTCTACACCCAGAACACCATCGACACGTTTGCAAAGTCGCTCGATGGCGCGCTCGTGGCGTCGGCGTTTCCGCCGCTCAACCGCGTGCCGTCGATCTTTCAGCTCTTCAACGACTTCCAGCACTACGCGGGATCGATCACGGCGTTCTCCGCATACGGCTATGCCGCTGCGCAGATCGTCATCGCAGCCGTGCAGCGCACGAGTTCTACAACAAGGTTTTCACTGCTGACGGCGCTTCAACGAAACACACCGTACAACACGATCGTCGGGCAATACTCGTTCAACTTTACCGGCGACGCAACGCTACCGAACATCTATCTCTACACCGTCAAACCGGACGGCTTCGAGTTTTCGAAGCCCGCCGTACCGACGGGCTTCGTTCTCTAAGTGCGTCAGAACTCGCGACGTACGTAGTCGTCTTCGGGGACGATTCGCACGCGGTGCGGCGGACGAGCCTTCGGAGGAGCCGGCGCGTCCACGTCTTCTACCGCGAAGCAAAAACGTACGCGCCATGAGCCGAGAGTTATCGCGAAATTGGTTCCCAAGATTTCCATTTGCGTTACGCCTCCACGCGCTTCCACTGAATGAGAGCGAGCGCGCCATAAACCACGAAGAGTAAGAGTTCGATCGTTAGACGTACGGTGAAATTCGGCGCCAAGGGCGGCGTTTTATCGACGGCGACATTGGACGTTGCGCTGAAATTTGCAAAGGTGAGCGGATCGAATCGCGAGAGCACCCAGAAGATGCTGTGCACCGTTTGTCCCAACATCGAGTTGCCCCACGGAACGATCACTCCGAAGAGTGTGACGAGTATAGCGACCGGCCACGCGAATCCAAGGATCGCTCCGTAGCCGCGTTTTAGCGATGCGGTCGCTGCCGCGAGCGTCGCATACCATGCGAGCGGCAAGGCGATTCCCATGATCAGCGCCTGTGCATTGACTCCGCTGAAATCGAAGTGCGGGATTTCGAACATCGATTGACAGAGGATCAAGGCAACGATCGTCATGGCGGACGCCGCCACAATCGCGACGATGTCGACCGCGATCATTCCCAGTCCGTAGACCACGCGTGAAACCGGCTTCGTGAGCGCTATCTCCAGATGCCCGTCATTTTCACGCGAGAACGGTGCTCCCATGAGCGTCGCAATGATCAGCGCGACGATGTCGGCGATCGCCATGTAGTAGACGAACGGTACGGCGCCGTTGGTATCGATGATCGTCGTAGCATCCTTACCGTTTGCCGATTCGATAACTTGGACGCTTCCGACAGAAACGTTTTCGTCATGATGTGAATGCGAACGCGGTTCCGTGATGACGACATGGCGGCCGCCATACCCGAGATTGTCGATGGTGACGTGCGTCTGCTCACGCGGATCGTCGATGATGGTGCGCGGCACGCCGTTTGGCAAGGTCACCTGGGTGACTTTCGCGTCTCGAGCGAGTTGGACGTGCGAGATAAACGCGTTGTCGTCATTGATATAGCGGTTAAACGAGATGCGCATAACCAGTGACGCGACGATTAAGATCCCGAGAATTATTGCGGTGACGCGTAAGACATTCCGGACGCGCAGCCATTCAACGTAGGTCATTTCGGTTGTCCTCAACGACATCGGCGGTGGCCTCTGAGGGCGCGACCGCGTAGAGAAAGATATCTTCGAGATTCAGGTCGACGACGCGGACGCCGCTTGCGCCGATCGACTCCAAACGCCGCGCGAAATCGTCGGCGCCTGCGGTTACCAGCAGCCGCACAATGCGCCCACTGCGATCGACGCGCCCGATGCGCGAATCGCTTGTGAACCCGTTGAGGGCATAGGTTTCGCTGGGAAAGATTCCCTCGACGATCTTTCGGTCAGCCTTTAAGTCGTCGACGGCTCCTTGCAGCGCGAGACGTCCGTGATCCAGAACGGCGATGCACTCGGCGGCGCGCTCGACCTGTCCGATTTGATGTGACGAAAAAACGACCGTTGCGCCCCGCGAGGCTTCATTGATGATCAGATTCAGCACGTGACGCTGATTTATTGGGTCAAGGCCGCTCGTCGGTTCGTCCAATATCAAAATATCCGCTTGACGCGCGACGGCGAGCGCAACTTGCGTCGCAGTGCGCATGCCCTTGGAGAGCGCGCGCGCCTTCTTGCGCAGATCGATTCCGAACTGCGACAGCAATTCTTGTGCTTGTTTGACGGAGAAAGCGCGGTATGCGTGCCGCTGCATCTCAACGTGTTCGGCAACCGTCATCCATTCGTAGAGCACGCTCCGCTCGGGAACGTACGCGATGTTTTCAAATGTGGCCGGCGTCAGCGATTTGCCGCCGTAAAGGATGCTTCCCGAACTCGGGGCAGCCAAGCCCAGCATACATTTGAAGGTCGAAGTTTTGCCCGCACCGTTCGGACCAAGCAATCCAAAGACGGTGCCTTCGGGAATCGTTACCGTCAGATCGTCGACGGCGACGTAGCTTCCATAGATCTTACGCAACTTCTCGATCGAAATTGTGCTCATTGCCCCTCCTTCGCGAACCACCGGTCGATTGCAGCATTGGTCAAGTTTCGAATATCTTCAGCGTTCAATCCAATCGATTTTGCTTCACGGACCGCGGATTCGAAGGCGTCGCGGGCGACATCTCGTGCGGCGGACTTCGATGATTCGACGGATCCATTGCCGCGGACGAACGAACCGCGTCCTGCAGCGGTCTCGATGACACCGTCGCGTTCCAACTCTTTGTAAGCCTTCGCGACTGTGTTGGGATTGATGGTGAGATCGAGTGCGAGCTGCTTGACCGTTGGGAGCTGCTCGCCCGCAGAAAGGATGCCTAAGGCCACCGAGCGTTTGATCTGTTCAATCACCTGGAGGTAGATCGGCACCCCGCTTCGCGGGTCGACCGTAAGTACGGCGGGCATCGTCAGTTAGAACTTCGGGCCCCAGCCTTGGAAAATCGGGGCGGACATTTGTTGAGGAATCCGGGCGCGGGTTTCACGGGCTTCGTTCTCGTCGGGGCGGCTGATAAAGCGTGTCATGATCGTTATCCTTTTCATCTCTTGTACCAGTCTCATATCGTACTAGTACACTAGTACAATAGCACATTGGTACGAGTCGTCAAGGGGTGTACGCGATTTTTTTTCGCGTCGCGGATCAGGGGTTTCCACGGATGCCCGGGGTGGGCCGGACTCGATAGGATGGAGTCACCAGAGACTCGCTTACGGAGAGGACGCCGGAATGTACGACCAGGCTATGGTCTGGAACACCGATCGCAATCTGCAGGTCACGTCGCTTACGGCTCGGCTGCGCGGCCTTGCAGAGATTGGGAATCATTCGGCCCTGCACGTGAGCGATCTCTGGGGAAAAGACGAACCGTTCAATGTTGCCGTGGTCGCCCATCAGTGGGCGCTGGACGGCGAGCATCTGCGCTTCGAAGCTGCCGTCAGCGGCCGAACGCTCTCGTTCGAGTTACAGCCCCTGCATGATTTGTCGGGCGCCACGGTGGGTGTTTCCGGCCGAGCGGTCGAGCTCCCGGCCGGGAGAGGGCTCCATTCTGATGCCTTCCGCCACGCGGAGCGCTTTGCAGGCATGGGCACATGGTACGAAGATCTACGAACGGGCTTAGCGACGATTTCCGAAGGGCTCGGCGTGTTACTCGGGATCGATCATCACACGCACACCTTCGACGTTCGGGCTTACGACTACAGTGAAGAACGCGAGCATATCGCGCGCAGCATCGCAGTTCAAGAACCCGATTCGTACGTCTGCGATCATCGCGTGCACTGCGCCGGCGGCCGGATCCGGAGCGTGCGCGAGCGGTTGCGGACGATTCACGATGAACGCGGCCTTGCCATCGCCCGCGTCGGAACGCTGATCGACATCAGCGACCTCAAGGAACGCGAAGCCGAGCTTTCGGAGCTTGCGCTGCAAGATGCGCTCACGCGGCTTCCGAATCGCGCCGCGCTCGAAGAGCGTTTGGCCGAAGCGGTGCTGCGCTGCGAGCGTTCCGACCGCCGGTGCGCCGTCCTCTTTGCGGATTTGGATGACTTCAAGGCGATCAACGACATGCACGGCCACGATTTCGGAGATCGCGTCTTGGCAAGCGTTGCCGACCGCCTCACGCGGCAGATCCGCGGTACCGACACCGTCGCGCGCTTGGGCGGCGACGAATTCGTGATCGTCATCGACGAGCTTTTCAGCGACGAGGCCGCACTGGATGCGGCTCGGAAAATTCTACGCAGTCTCGATGAACCGTTCATCGTGGACGATCGGTGCATCGCCGTCAGCGCGAGCATCGGTATTGCAACCTATCCGGGGTCCGGCACGACGCCGCAACAACTCCTGAGCGCGGCCGATCGCGAGATGTACGTCGTCAAGCGCAATGGCGGCCGTGGCGTGAAACTCGCTGCGATGGAGAAGGAAACGCCGCCGCACAATGACGAGAAGGCGATGTGCCAAGTCCACTATTTACGGGACCATCGTCACTTCGGGATTCTCGCGAACGCGTCGCGTTTATCCTAACACTATCCTGAAGCGATCGAAAGCGCGTTGCTGAGGCGGCTAACGTAATTCTGTATTCCGATTACCGCGAGAATCTCGGCACGCTGTCCCTCGTCGTAATGCGTACGCAACGCATCCGAAATCGCCGGCGGCAACGCGCGCGGCTCACGCGTTAGCGCAACCGTCGCGCTCAACGCCGCGCGCTCGGCATCGCTGAAGTGCGGACTGCGGGCAAAGTCGCTGAGCCCTTCGAGCGTCTCGGTACTGATCCCCAAATGGCGAGCGATCTCCTCATGCACGCAGGTGCAGTAGTCGCACGCATTGAGCCAACCGACCATGAGCGCGATCAGCTCCTTCGTGCGGCGGGGCACCGAGCCGTCTTCGTTCACATCGCGCAGATGCGACGCAAGCGAACGCGCGATCTGCGGGCGAACCGCAATCGCTTCGAACAGCGAGCGGTACGCCACTACGCCGGTGCGGAGAGCCGGCGGAACTGCGCGTCGGCACGCAGCGTGTCGAAACGTGGGTCGTTTTGCAACGCCATGTAATACATCGAATCGGATGCGCGGACACGCCGGAGCACGCCGAATGCGACCTTCCGTTGTCCGACCGCGGCGAGCGCTAGGGCCAGATCGCCGGGATCCACGTCGGCCGCATGCGCTTGCGCATACGCCAATGCTTCGCGGGCGTCGACCATGCGATGTTCGAGCGCGTAGACGTGCGCGAGCAACGCTTCGGCTTCCGGACGGCAGTCCGGCGCGCCGTCCTCATAGCGCGTGAAGGCGTCGATTGCGCGCGAATACTGTCCCTGCGCCTCGTACGCTTCGCCGATCACGGTGTACACGTCAACACGCTTAGGCGAAAGGTCGAGCGCTTGACGAGAATACGCAATCGCTTCATCGTAGCGATGATCGAAATACGCTGCCGATCCGAGCCACGCCGTGGTGGCTACGGAGAGCGGGTCGAGATCTGCCGCCAGTTGCAGCTGGTGCATTGATTCACGGAGATTGCCGTGACCCATGAGCGTAACGCCGTACCACTCGTGCGCGGGACCGTACGATGGATCGATCGCGATCGCCCGCCGTAACTCTGCAATTGCACGGGAGGCGTGTGCGCTATCCAAATCGATGAAACCGAGCGCCGCATATGCCTCGGCAGAGTTCGCGTCGAGCACCAATGCCTTTTCGGCGTACGCACGTGCGCGCGACAAATACACCTTCGGTGGTAGCGTCCCGTAGCGGTAGTCTGCCATCGTCGCATTAGCTTCGGCAAGCGCCGCATAGCCTTGCGCGCTGCGCGGGTCGCCGTCGACTACTCGCGCCGAAATATGCAAGGCTCTTCTCGACACCGTCCTGCGTCCGAAGATTCCAGTAATAGCGGCCGATCGCATAGAGGCGGGCGCCATCGTCCGAAAGCGTCGCTGTTGTGGGGCCGTGATGCTGCGTAACACCGAGCGTGAGGCCGAGAACGAGCGTTCCGGTGATAAACGCGACACCGGCGCAAGCGGCGGCTATGCGCCGTCTAAAGCTCCGCGTGCGCTCCGGTTTCAGCGCGGCGGGCAGGGCTGCCGGCACATGGTCGATCGCATGAACGGCGGCCACAAACCGGTACCCGCGCCGCGGAACGGTCTCAATCGCGTCGACGACCCAATGCGCGCGGAGCGTTTTGCGCAAGACGTAGATGTTTTGCGCAAGGTTGGCCTCTTCGACAAAACCCTCAGGCCAAATCCGGTCGAGTAAGGCATTCTTTGCGAGAACGTCACCCGGGTGCTCGATCAAGGCGAGAAGCGTTTCGACGACCTTCGGACCGAGCGCAACGGGTTCACCCTGGTGCAACAGTAAAAGGCGCTCGACATCGAGCTGGAACGGACCGAACTCGTAGACGCTCATCGCAGCCTGTCCTATCTGACCGACAATCTTTTGATTCGATTCTGAGGACGTTCGCGAGCTCGCCGAGTAATGCTCAAGCTGCTCATGAAACGCACCCTCATTCTCTTCTGTACAGCCGTCGGGCTCATGTGTTTCGGAAACGGTGCCCAGGGTGCAGTACCTGCGACCTTTTCGTTCCCGGTTGCGAAAGCTCCCCATCCGATGCCGTTGGATCCGTCTTTATCTGATCCGGCCTGGCAAGCCGGTAAGGTTCCAACGCAGGGACAGTGGGAGAATGTGACGACACGCAGTGCCGCGCCTCACGCAACGACCGCCTATATTCTCTACGACGACCGGAACATCTACGTAGCGTTCGTTGCCGAACAGGCTGGGACGCCGATCGTCGCGACGCAGACGACCAACGACGTTGGCTTCGGCACCGACGATTTTGTCGGGGTTGGTCTCGATACGAGTGGTGCAGGCTCGCAAGCGTATTTCTTCGAGGCCACGCCGCGCGGCGTGCGTTACGAACAAGCAAGCGAAAATGCCCGGTACCGGCCGCTCTGGCAAAGCGCCGCGAAAGTCGACGGCACTCAGTGGCGGGCGGTGATGATCATTCCTCTCAATGTCTTGCGCGTTCGAAACGGCTCGCCGCAGACGTGGCGGATCGGCTTCTTTCGGCAGCTCGCCGCGGTCGGCGAGCACTATTCATGGTCGTTCGATGGTCTGATGCAAGATAGCGGGGCCGGCAACTGGCCGGGCTTCTACGACCTGCGCTACTGGCCGGCCGCCTCCGGTTTTACGGTTTCCGGATCGACCGCTGCGCGTCCAAAGCCGCGCGCGGAAGTCTACGCCCTGCAAAGCTTCGGTGCGGATCGATCGCTGTTTCAGCAGAACGATGGCGCGTTTCTCGAACAGAAAGCACGGCCGCTGGGCATCGACGTCAGCTACCCGCTCACGTCGACAATCAACTTTGTAGGCACCGCGAATCCGGACTTTTCAAACGTGGAGATCGACCAGCAGACGATCGCGCCGCAAGAATTCCGCCGTCAGTTGACCGAGTACCGGCCGTTTTTCGCGCAAGGCGCGAATTACCTGACGCCCGCGCCCAACGGATATTCGAATTTCCTCGGGCCGGCGAACGAGGTGTTCTACTCCCCGAGCGTGGGTCCGTTCGATCGTGGCGCAAAATTGGAAGGTACGTACGGCCTCCAGAGTTTCGGTGCGATGGCATTTCGCGGGTTCAACGAAGTAACCGGCGATACGTTTGAAGACGTCGCGTACGGCTGGAAGCATGCGCTGCAAGACCAGACGTTGCAATACTGGACCGACGGCGTCTTGGCCAATCACAGTCTCGCCGGACACGATGATACGATCGAAGCCGGCGTCAAAGGCCGCAATCTGCACAACGCGCTCGTCTGGGGCGCGGACGGCGCGGTAGAGCGCGGCTCGTGGGTCCCGCAAGGCAGCGCGCACAGCATGAACGATTTTGCCGACATCCATCGGCCGAACTGGGAAATCAACGTCGGCTACGTCGACATTTCCCCGAACTACAACCCCATCGACGGCTACACGAGCAATTCCGATATCCGCGGCTTGCAATCGTACCTGAATTTCGTCGGCAGTACGAAGACCATCAAGAATTGGGATCTGAACGTTGCCGGGGACCGGTTCATGGATCGCAGCGGCGCAATCCACGAATCCGATTTTGGCACGTTCCTGAGCGCGACGCTAAAAAACGGCTTCTCGCTCAACGGTGCTGGACCGACGATTAGCTACCTTCGCAGGTACGACATCCCGGCGAACCCGGACTGCAGCGGCGCGACCGTCGGCACGAGCTTCTTCACGGGTTATCCCTGTTACCGAAACGGCGTCAACGTGCCGTTCAATCTGATGGGCTTGCCCATCGGTTATCGCGACGGCACGCCGAAGCCGATCGATTTTAGCGCAAATTGGGGCATCTTTGGAAACGACGAGACGCACCTTTACACCTTAACGACGTCGCGTCCGATCGGTTCGCGCTATTCGCTCGGCTTGGAATATGATGGCAGCTTCGAGCGTGATCGAACGACCGGCATATTGGAATCGCAGTGGCTGCGCCGGGTTTCACTCGGCGTGGAAACCGGAACCGACAGCAACTTTACGATTTCACTACGCGATATCAACGGTCTCGGCGGTTTCTCCACGCAAACCGGGCTCAATCTCGCGGCGGCGTTTCATCTTCGTATGAAGAACGGCGATTTGTATCTCAATTACGGTACGCCCGCCGCATATGCGACGCTCAATCGCTTTATCGTGAAATACGTGATACGGGCCGGCGGCGACGCGGGGACATAGTTCAAAACACCTACCGTAAGGGTCAAAGCGCATAACACTTTTTCACACGATACAACGTCCAACTGTCACAACGAAGCGCGTCGTCGTGTTATTTATTTTGAACGTTTTCGAATTTGAAACAAAGGTCATAGGTGCGCGGTAGAACGCGGTGTAGAGTAACGCACGGAGACGCAACATCGCGTCTTCCAAAAACGGAAGGAAACGTTGTGAAAACCGCATCGCAGCCGAATATCGAGGCCGCGCACGAACAAGCAGAACCGACAATTTCGCTCACGCGCTTGATTCAAGTCGCACCGAGCAGTGCTTCGTTCAGTGGCTGGGGCCCGAAGGTTGCCGGAACGTCCAGCATCATTACGCGCTGGAATTAATCAAACCATAAAGTTTCGTCGTACGCGGTTCGCCGCGTGGGACGAACGGGGGCGGCGTTGTCCTCCACCAACAACGCCCCCGTAAAGTTGCCCTCGGGCAACGCCTTTCCCCAACCCTCGTAGAGTGCAGCAAGACGCAACCCCGGTGGCTCACCACCGGGGTTGTATCGTTTACGACGTCGCGAGCGCGAGAATCTCATTCATTCGTTCGAAGACCTCCGCATCAAGGGTCAGGTCCCCAGCGGCAACGTTATCATCGACATGTGCAGGTTTCGTCGCACCGACGATCGCGCTCGTGACGGCCGGCTGGCGTAGCGTCCACGCGAGCGCGAGCTGTGCCATTGAAATGCCTGCTTGCTCTGCGAGCGGCCGTAATTTGGCGACCGCATCGAGCACCGGCTGCGTAAAGTAGTCTTCCATCATTTCGCGATTTTCGCCGGCTGCGCGCGTACCGGCAGGCGGACGCGATGCGTCGGCATACTTGCCGCTCAAGATCCCCATCGCGATCGGCGACCAGACGACGTTGCCGATACCGTACTGCTCGCACACCGGAAGAACGCGCTCTTCGATCCCGCGCCAAAGCGCGTTGTACTGCGGCTGATTGCTGACCGGCACTGCCCAACCACGAGCCCGGCACAGCGTGACCGCGCTGACGAGACGATCGGCATTCCACTCGGACGCACCCCAATAGAGTACCGTTCCTCGACGGATCAAATCATTCATCATTTCGCAAGTCTCTTCGAGCGGTGTCGATTCGTCGAAGCGATGACATTGATACAGGTCGATGTAGTCGACGCCGAGCCGGCGCAACGAATGGTGCACTTGATCGCGAATATGTTTGCGTGAGAGACCACGCTCGTTCACGCTGTCACCCATCGGAAAATACACCTTCGTTGCCAATACGAGCGCATCACGGTTGAGTTCTTTGATGATGGGTGCAAGCGCTTCTTCGGCGTCACCGCGCGCGTAGATGTTGGCCGTATCCAGAAAATTGACACCGCGTTCCCATGCGCGCATGACGCAATCGCGCGTCGTCTTTTGGTCGACGCTCTTGCCGAATGTCAACCAGGATCCGAGGCCGATGACGGACAGCTTCAGTCCTGAGTGCCCGAGTGATCTAAATTGCATTCGCCGCGTATTCCGCAGCAAAGACGCGTAATGCTCTTGGAAGCAACGCGAAGCGTGCGGGTGTCGTCCCGGCCGGCTCGGCATCGGCGACGATCCTGTGTTCATGACGCGTCACAATCTCAAACGAGCGAGCGCGCAGCGTTCGCAGACCCGGCACTGCGCGCCGCCGTCCGGCAAACATTGCGCGCGCAATCGAAAAGGCTTCTCCGAAGTTCTCGAAATCGACGCTGTAGAGGTCGAGCCAGCCGTCGTCGATCGCGGCGTCCGTTACCTGCAGAAAGCCGCCGAAACGGTGGCTGTTGGCGATCGTGAGCTGAATGGTACGGAACGACTCGGCTTTTCCGTCGTAACGGACTTCAGCGTGGATCGGCCGCGAATGCCGGAACGCCTGCAACGCAGTGCTCGCTACGCCGAACACACCGAAGCGCCGCTTCAGTTCTGAGGTTTGCAGTCGCGAGATGCGGCTCGAGATGCCGATGCTGGCCTCGTTCAAAAAGTACACACCATTGACTTGCCCCACATCGATGGACCGCTCGCTGCCGCGCACGACGACATCCACCGCGCCACGCACGTCTAACGGAATGTTTAGGGTGCGCGCCAGCTCGTTGAACGTACCAAGTGGAATGATGCCAAGCGGTACGCCGCGTTCCATAGCGATTCCGGCGCAACGCACGATCGTTCCGTCCCCCCCTGCGCCGATAATGCAATCCATTTTCGCGTCGCTTCCAAGCTCTGACGTTTCATAGAATGTAACGCCGCGCGCGCGCAACGTCTCGCGCAGCAGCGGACCCCACTCACGGCCGCGCCGCGAATCGCTATTGAGCACAAGTTGGGCGACCATTGCAATGCTGCCGGTTCGCGAGCCGCTATGATGAACCTAGCGCCATCGAAGACGCGATAGTCCACCTTCTACGGTGCCTCACCGAGCGACGTTTCGCGATTCAATATTCGAAGATCGTCGAGGCCGAAGAGCCGATCCATGACGCCCGGGCCGAGTTCCTCCGGCGCAGGCTGATCGCGTAGCAGTTTTGCCCCGATACGCTCGTAAAACGCGCAGGCGGGATTCTCCCGAAGCGTTAGCCACCACATCGACGTATGACCCTGCGCTAGGAGTGCCTTCGCGATGGCGTTCAAGAGCTTACTGGCCAGACCGTGACGCTGAGCCCGCTGCAGTACGTAGAGCGTGTTGAGGTACGCATCGTATCCCGGTTCGTGCGTGTCCGGGTAGGCGCAGGCGAATGCCACGATTCCGTCGCGGTCCTCCGCAACATACGTCGTCCACCGTGCGCGCTTGAGCCAGTTTCTCCAACTCACACCGCGCGATTCGAATGTGTGAACGTCGATCGACCAATCCGGAACTATACCGCGAAACGACTCGTTCCACGATTGCACGTGAACCCGAGCAATCTCATCGGCATCGCGAGGTGTTGCCGGCCGTATTTGGCTCGCTGCAATCATTCTGCATACTTCGCCTCGACGACGGGAAACCTCGCGAAACAACGAAAAAACGGCGAGCAGAACCGCTCTCCGTTTTCTCGCTAGAGGAGCCCGCTGTTCTTACCGCTCGAGTACCTCGAGGAAGTTCCCATTGTCGTCGTTGAAGTAAATTTTCGCATTAATGTCGTTCGTACCCGTGGCGACCATTCCGAAAATCGCTCCGGAAACGCCCGTGTCGACGTTACGAACGGCGAGCAGTTTTCCCGTATGGGTGATCTCGACCATCAGGTTCTTGCCGTTAGGATCGAGCGTATTGCCGATCGCAAGATTTCCGTTCGGCAAAAGCGCTGAGCTGATCGGTCCGTTCAAGGGTGCGCCGTGAAAGACGGAATGCGCGAGGACACCGAACGGACCACTGAACGACACGCCGTCAGGATTTACCCTTACGCCGTCAGCGGGAATGAACGAAACGTGTCGCAGCACCGTGACGGTATTGTTGGCGCCGTCCACGACGTAGAGACGATCGTGTTTGGCATCATACTGTAATCCCGAAGGGCCGAGGATACTTCCCGGCGGCCCGTTGTTGATCGCGAAGCCCTTGGCGATCGTATCGAAAGTGAATCCAGCCTTTGTGATATTGATACGAACGATCGTGCCGCTACCGGCGTTGCTCTCGTAGAACGCGGCCTTTCCAAAGGGCCCATCGAACGACGCAAACGCCTCACCGAAGGGATGATTGAATGCGGCGTTGTGAAGGTTGAGGTCCAAATTGCCGTTGGGTGAAACGAGCGCGTTGTTGTTCGCACCGAAATCTGCGGCCCAGATTTCGTCGGTCGGACCTAACGCAAGCGCGTTGCAACCAAGAAGCGCCGCATTTTGCAAAATCAGTCTTGGTTTGTTCTCCTCGACCGGATGCAAGGCGACGATCGTCGAGCCCGTCCCTTGAACGTTCGCCGAATTGTTAAAGTCGCAGATCACGAGGTCGCCGGCTGTGAGCTTACCGCTCGAGACTTTGGCGACATCGAGACCGTACGGATTTTGTTCGCCATTTCCAACGACCGTCGAACCGATGGGCACTTCGTCGTCGAGCGTCTTTAGCAACGACGTCGTGTCGACGTTTTCGATATCGTCTTGCAGCAATCGCGCATCGACTGTGCTCCTCGAACCGACGTTCATCGTCGACGAGGTCGGATTATTCGACGTTGCTGGAAGCCCGGCGGTCGTACTAGTGCCGCCGCCTCCTCCGCACGCCGTGAAGATAAGGAGCGCTACAGCAACACTACTGGTTGCGGCGGCGTATCTGGAAAGACGTGTCATGTAACACCTCTCGAAAGTCCCAAGTAGCATTGTTGGGTACGTAAAAAAACTGCATGCCAGAAATGAAGAATTTATGAACCCGCGGTATAGCCGTTCAAGGGCCTGGTTGCGTCGTAGAACGTTAGGTCAAACGACCCCGCCCGCTGGGCCGAACGAGTAATTGGTTTAGCAAAATACTCCGCTTAACGCAACGCAGTGAGTTCCGCGCATACGCGGCATCACGCCGTACTTTTTTGAGGAGACTTCATGAAACGTGGGCTGACTGTCTTCGCGTTCTTCCTTCTGCTGACCGCGTGCGGCGGAGGCGGAGGCTCTTCCCCGGGCATCGTGCCGTCGAACCCCCTGTCATCCTCAGCAGCCGGAACGCCATTTGCTCGTGAAAGCATTACCGCGGACGTTCCAACGGCGGCCGGCGTCAGCGATGCCGGCCGCATGGCGCCGGCAACCCTTCTTCATTTGGTCGTAAATCTGCGATATCAACACGCCGGCGAGTTGGATCGCCATATCGCGCTCGTGAGCACCAAAGGCTCCGGGCAATACCATCACTTCCTTACCAATGAAGAATGGAACAGCTACTACGCACCGAGCGCCGAAACCGTCGCCGCTGTTTCACAGAGATTGCAGCGCGCGGGTTTCCAGATCGAATCGACTTCGAGCGATCGCAGCGTCATCGACATCGTAGCGCCGGTCAGTTCGGTCGAACGGTATTTCAACACGCAGATCCACAACGTCGTACAAGCGGGAGCCGGCACACGGTACCGCAACGCAAGCTCGGTGACGATGCCGCAAGAACTGCGCGACTCGGTCATCGCCATCAATGGTTTCGACAACTTGCAATTGCACCATCCGGTGCCAATCGAGCGCATGAAGCCCCTGCCGAAAATCGGCGGAGCAATTACTGCGCCTGACGGCGGATACGGTCCGGTCGTGCTTGCAAATGGCTACAACTATCCCGTCCAGCACGGATACAACGGCGCGGGACGCACCGTCGGCATCACAATTCCTACCGGCTACTTCCTTGACAGCGACACTGCCGCGTATCTGAAATATTTCGGCATCAAGCCGACGGGGCATGTTACGCGCGAAAACATCGACGGCGGCGCATCGTCCGGTCAATTCGACGGTGAGTCGACGCTCGACGTCGAGACTGTATCGGGGCTTGCACCCGGCGCAAACATTATCGTGTACATTCCGCCGGACTGGACCGTGCGCTACGTCAATGACACCTTCAATCGCATCGTGGCGGAAAACAAAGTCGATTCGTTCAGCAATAGCTGGGGCTGGTGTGAAACCGACAACTCGGGACGCACGTGGAACATGCAGGCCATTCATCAAATTCTGCAACAGGCGGCGCTCAAGGGAATCACCGCGATTTTTTCGAGCGGCGATGATGGTTCGGGAACGCGCGGTTGCACGGGCAACGCCGTCTCGTCGCCTGCAAACGATCCGTACGGCATCGCCGTTGGCGGATTAACGATCGGCGTCGATGCGAAGGGCAAACTCGTCAGCCAGTCGGCGTGGTCGGGCGGTGGCGGCGGCGTTTCGAAGGTCTTCGCGCGGCCGACGTATCAAGCGGATATCGCCGGGACCATTTCCACCGGACGAAACGTTCCAGATATCGCGCTTCCCGGCGACTTGGAAGACGCGTGGTATATCGCCGGCGGGTGGAACGGGCCAATCGGCGGCACCTCGTGGTCGGCGCCGGCCTTCAACGCGATGCTGGTAGAAATCAATGAGGCGCTGCAAAGCAGAAGCGGTTTCCTCAATCCAAGCATGTACGATGCGAATGGATCACTCGGCTCGCGCGTTTTCACCGACATCACCTCGGGAAGTAACGGCGCGTTTTCGGCTCACCGCGGTTTCGATCAAGTAACCGGCCTCGGCGCGCCAAACGGTATGGGCCTCGCAACCTACCTCTAACGATCCCACATTAAGAACCGGCCTGCCGTCACATGGCAGGCCGATCCGATATTCCGTGCTTATGCTTTAAGGATCAATCGAGAGACGGCGGTCGCCCATAGAGCTGAATCATCCGGCGTTAGGTTTCGATTTCGCAGTACCGCCTCATGAATACGACCTTGAATGCACATCACGACGAGCTCCGCAGCACGTCCAGGATCGTCGTCGTATCCGATCCCAGCGGCGTTAAGTTCGGTTATGTATATGGCCCAACTGCGTTGCAGCCGTTCCATATGCGCATTCCAGAGCGCTTGTAACACTGGGCTATCGGAACGCGACTGGATAAGCGCCTTGAGCATGGCAGCGTGCGTTTTTGCTTGCGCAAATACCGACTCGATGAGTTCGTGAATCTTACGGCGCTCTTCGTCGGCATCTCCGGTGACGTGGAGATCGAGCGAAGGAAACGACTGCTGCGCAGACTTGAGCGCAGACTCCAGCAACTGATGCATGTTCCGGAAATATCGGTAGAACGTCGCATGTGTCGTCTTGGCACGCTTTGCGACTGCTTCGACCGTTAACGACTTGAAGCTGCGTGTTGCTAATAACGCCGATAGCGCCGATAACAAACGGTCCGGCATGAGTGGCGCACCCGTGCTCCGCGTGCTGCCCGTTTCGTCGTTAACGCGCCCAACGTACGTCCAACGCGATTTCTTCTTTCCGGTTTTCGCATCGCGCACGCTTTCGACCGTATATCGGTATTTTCGGCTACCAACGTTTTTAATCACCTCGTACGGCATAGGATCTCCGGTTGCATGGTATAACTACTTTACACGCTATATAGCGATATACCTAGCCGGTGAGAGCTTCATCGAGGGACTATCACATGGACGTACCACGGGAGGACTGTTTCGAAGTGACGGTTCAATGAATTCGCAGACGCCGGTTGTTGTCGCCGGTGCGGGCCCAAGCGGTCTAGTATTGGCCTTGGCGCTAGCGCATCAAGGCGTGCATTTCCGTATCATCGATAGAGAGAAGGCACCGGGCCAGACGTCGCGTGCTCTGGTCGTGCACGCGCGCACGCTGGAATTCTATCGCCAGCTCGATGTCGCCGACGCCGTGATCGACGCCGCCCAAAAGTTTCGTGCGGTGAATCTGTGGGTGAATGGAAGGGCTCGCGGCCGCCTGGAATTCGGCGATATCGGCACGAGTTTGAGTAGATATCCCTACAGCCTCATCTATCCCCAAGACATGCACGAGCGCCTTTTGCTCGACGTGCTGCAAGCTCGCGGAATCAAGGTGGAGCGGCAATGCGAACTCGAGGACGTCGAACTACAGGACGATGGCGTGCTCGTTTCAATTCGTCACGCCGACGGAACCGTCGAGCGCCATCCAACGCGTTATCTTGCCGCATGCGACGGTGCCCATTCGACCGTACGCGAAAAGCTTGGCATTCCGTTGCCCGGCGGAACGTATTCGCACGTGTGGTACGTCGCCGACGTGGATATATCGGGGCCGCTCCAGCCGAATGAAGTCCACATCTCCATGGATCAGCGCGACGTGCTTGCCGTATTTCCAATGAAGCAGCGCGGCACGGCGCGGTTGATCGGCCAGGCGCCTCCGAAAAGCACGAATGAGCCGGCGCGCTGGGACGATGTAGGAACGCGGCTCGTCAAAGAGTTGCAGACCGACGTTCGCAAGGTCCACTGGTTTTCGACGTACCGCGTCCATCATCGAGTCGCATCCCGCTTCAGAAAGGGGCACGCCTTCCTTGTGGGCGACGCCGCGCATTTACATAGCCCGGTCGGCGGCCAGGGCATGAACACCGGCATCGGCGATGCGTTCAACCTTGCGTGGAAACTCGCATCGGTGTTGCGTGACGGCGCATCGCCTGCATTGCTGGACTCATACGAGCCGGAGCGCATGACTTTTGCACGACGGTTGGTCTCCACAACGGACCAGATGTTCGCCATTTTGAACAGCAAAAGTCCGGCTGCCGGAGCCTTTCGCACATTCATAGCGCCCAACTTTCTGCCGCCGCTATTACGCATCAAGGTCGCTCGTGCAGCCGCGTTTCGCATACTCTCACAAACGGCCATCAACTATCGTCGTAGTCCGCTCAGTCAAGGGCGGGCCCGCGCCGTTCACGCCGGCGACCGGCTCCCGTGGGTAACTATTGCCGCGACTGGGGACGACAATTTTGCTCCACTAAACAACATAGATTGGCAAGTTCACGTCTATGGCAGCGCGAGCTCATCATTGCAGCGGACGTGCGAAGCGCATCATTTACCGCTGTATTCCTTCGCATGGCGTTCGGCGATGCGCCGATCCGGCCTGATGCAAAACGCCGTTTATCTGGTGCGGCCGGACGGTCACATCGCGTTCATTCATCCCGCAGGAGATGCTGACGAGTTCGAAGGCTATCTCACGGCGATGACGATGGTCTTGCCCTCAACGCTACACAGAAGTACATCGCCGTGACGCACACGCTCGCCGCACTCACCATTATTCTGCTTCTCGGGATGGTCTTAACGCGCGTCGCACTCCTGCGCAGGGGCCGAATCGTCGCGATGAAGTTTGGCGAGACCGACAAGGCTGACTTTCTCATTCCGCCCTTTGCCTTGTTTTATTTTTATCTGGTATTCGCACGCACGTTGCACTGGCCAAGCCCGGTCCACTCGACACTTTTCACCTCGACAGTCGTTGCGTGGGCCGGTGTCGCGCTTTGTGCGGCGGGACTTGCCCTCATGGCCGCTACGCTCGTCGCATTTGGTTCAAGTTTTCGCATCGGCATCGATATGGACCGCCCCGGTAAGCTCGTCACGTCGGGCGTCTTTGCTTACAGCCGCAATCCGATTTACGTCGCTTTTGCCATGGTGCTCGCGGGCGAATTCCTTATCTTGCCGCATTGGCTCCTATTGCTTTATCTGTTTGCGGGCATTGCGATCTTTCACCGGCAAGTTTTGCGCGAAGAGGTGAGCCTCGCATCTCACTATGGCAGTGAATATAAGCTCTACCGGAATCGGGTGCATCGATATCTCTGACGGTAGCGTATTCGGCAGAACCACGTCCGGAACGGTTATGGGATGGTCGCATTAGGGACCGCATCAGCGCGTCACGCAAAGGCACGATGTCCGTTCCCGTCAGATCGCGGACTGCGCCAAACGCATGCCTCCAATTTGGCAATATTGGGAAGAATCGCACCGATGGCCATTCCGTACGAGTATCGCGTTAAAACGTTTGCGAGCCGAAGCGAGATGACCCGCGATCTGGCTGCGCTTTCGCGCGACGGATGGGAACCGATCAATTTCGCGCGTGACTCCGCCGGGCGGTACGAGATCGTCCTACGGCGCGAAAGCACTGATCAGACTGCCGCGGTCCTCGAGCACCTCGAAGCGACGATGCCCGGCTCGGCGCCGGATCCTCTGCCAGACTGACGCGCGCGGAACGTAGCGGCGCCAAAGCGAAGGTAATTGAACGGTTTGGTGCTCAGGAAGGGACTCGAACCCCCACGATGTTGCCACCACTGGTACCTGAAACCAGCGCGTCTACCAATTCCGCCACCTGAGCATTCCACGACAGCGAGGCCGAACGGGATTCTGCGCAACCGCCGTGGTGCCTTCCCGGTTTGCAAAAGGCACCATGCTTACCCTTAGACCTCTCTCGCAGCTGCACGAGCCGCTGCTCGATCCCTATTCCGAAGCGGTAACGGCAGCGGCCGAGCACGTGAGCCCGTCGGTCGTCGCAATCGAAGTGCGCTCTGGCCGGCATGGCGGAAACGGGTCGGGATTCATCTTCACACCCGACGGCTTCGTTCTCACGAACAGCCATGTCGTCACGGATGCGGATGCGATCAGCGTTGCCATGCTCGACGGCCGCGAATTAGCGGCGCGATTGATCGGCGACGATCCGCATACCGATCTTGCGGTGCTCCGCGTCGATGCTCCCGATCTCGTCACAGCCTCGCTCGGTGATTCGTCGGTCTTGCGTCCGGGGCAACTGGTCGTTGCGGTCGGCAATCCGTTCGGTCTTGCTTACACGGTCACGGCCGGCGTGGTGAGTGGTCTCGGACGAAGCTTACGTGCTCCCTCCGGCCGGCTGATGGACAATGTGATTCAAACCGACGCTGCTCTCAATCCGGGGAATTCCGGAGGTCCGCTGGTAAACGCGCGCGGCGACGTCGTCGGCGTAAACACCGCGGTTCTGCCAGGTCAAAATCTCTGCTTCGCTATCGCCATCAATACCGCTAAGTACGTAGCCGGCTTATTGATGCGCGACGGCAAAGTGCGTCGCGGATATTTTGGCATCGCGGGGCAAGACGTGTCGCTCGTGCAGGCAGCCGCGCGCCGTTTCGAACTGAGCGACCCGCGCGGCGTGCTCGTTGCTTCCGTCGAACCGGGGAGTCCGGCCGACACGGCGCGTTTGCGTGCCGGAGATGTGCTGCTCGCAATCGAAGGCGAGCGTTTGACCGGAATCGATGATTTGCACAAGCGTCTCACGCGGATCGACCTGAGCCGGCCGTACAAACTCGACGTCCTTCGCAAAAGCGAACGCCTTTCACCGATCATTCTTCCCGTGGAATCTCCTGCATGATTCGTAAGCTCTTGCCGATTCTCGGCATCACGTTCATCGACATCGTCGGCTTCAGTATGTTGCTGCCGATCCTGCCGTACTTTGTGACGCATTTCGGCATGAGTGCAGCGTTCGTTGGCCTGCTGATGGCCACGTTTTCACTCTGCCAACTGATCTCGGGACCGATTTGGGGAAACGTTTCCGACCGGATCGGCCGCAAGGCGGTGCTGATCATCAGCCAAATCGGGGCCACGATCGGCTGGGCGATGCTCGCGTTTGCGGGCAACATCTTCTGGGTGTTCGTCGCGCGCATCGTCGAAGGTACGTCGGGCGGCAACATCGGCATAACGCAGGCGTACGTCGCAGATCTCGTCGAGCCGAAGCAGCGCTCGCGCGCATTCGGATTGATCGGTGCCATGTTTGCAGCGGGCATGGTCTTCGGGCCGGTCGGCGGCGGATTGCTATTTTCGCGCTTCGGCTTTGCGGCGCCGTTTCTGGTTGCCTCCGGTTTACAATTCCTCACGCTGGTGCTCACGGTCGTTCTGCTTCCGGAGTCCCACACGAAGGTCGCTGGGGAAGCGCACGTCGGAGCTAATGAGATTTTGACGACGCTACGGAACCCGCGCCTTTCGCGCATCCTGTGGCAAAAGCTCGCGCTCTCGCTCGCGCTCTACGGCTGGTATGCGTGCATCGCGCTGTACTTGCAGGGCCAACTGCATTTCGGGGTCGTGCAGACCACCGAGTACTTCTCAGCATTTGCGGTCGTCAATGTCGCAATCAACGGGTTCGGTATCGGCAAAGCGTCGAACCGCTTCGGTGACCGGTTGATGTCGAGTCTCGGTTTGATGTGCTTGGTCGGGGCGTTCATCATTCTTCCGTTTACACATCAGGTTTGGACGGTAGCGCTCGCCATGGCGCTGTTCGCTCTCGGCTCGGCGTTTGCACAAAACGGCATCACGGCGCTAATTTCGAACACGGCAACCGATCGCGAACAAGGTACCGTTCTTGGTGTCAGTTCCTCGCTCGACTCGCTCTCGGGAATCATCGCTCCGCCGATCTCAACCAGCCTGCTTAGCCGCTATGGGTCGCCATATGCGGGGGTCGAATCGCTGATCGTTGCAGCCGTCGCGCTGTTCATGGGGTTGGCGGCCGCACCCAATGATGCGAAGTACGTTAGAAACACCGCACCGATGCCCGAGGTATCTTCCGAGGCATAGGAGATTGGTATGAAAACAAAGGTCACCGGAACGACCCTGCCGGTCCTGGAGATCGGTCTCGAACCCGGCGACACAATCGTTGCAGAACCGGGCGAGTTCTCGTGGATGACGAGCAACGTCGCACTGAATACGACGGCCATGACGGCCGGCGCAAAGGGGTTGATGGGTGTTCTCGGACGCGCGTTCTCCGGCGGCGGAATCTTCATGACGGAGTACTCGTCGCAAAGCAGCAATGGCCTCATTGCGTTTGCGGCAAAAGTGCCCGGGCAAATCATGCAAGTCGACGTCACGCCCGGCAGAGGGTACATGATCCATCGCCACGGCTTTTTGTGCGCCACCAAGGGCGTCGAGCTCACCATGGGATTTCAAAAATCACTTGGATCCGGCATCTTTGGCGGCGACGGCTTCGTATTGCAGCGTCTCGCGGGCACGTGCAGCGCCTGGGTTGAACTGGGCGGTGAAATCGTGACCTACGATTTGGCGCCGGGAGAATCGATTCAGGTGCATCCCGGGCACATCGGGATGTTCGAAGAGAGCGTCAACTTCGACATCACGTTTATGCGCGGTATCATGAACGCGATCTTCGGCGGTGACGGACTCTTCATCGCGCGTCTCACGGGCCCGGGCAAGGTTTGGCTGCAAACTCTCACGTTGCCGAATCTCGCGCAAGCGCTAATGCCGTACATGGGTAAAGCGGCCGTCTCCGAAACGGCCAAAGCCGGCGTAGCCGGCGGTATCGCCGGCGCCGTACTGAAGGATATGTTCGGCGGAGGCTAGCCTACGCGGCCGATTTTTTTCGGCGGTGTGTGGTTTTCTTCTCGGGTTTTTCGCTGGAAGCGCTGCGGCCGTTCGAGGCCCGGCGCTTCTTGCTTTCTTCCAAGCTCTGCGCGAGCACATCCATGAGATTGACGACTTTCGCGCGGGCCGGCGCCTTCTTGGCCTTGGGCAGTTCTTTGCCTTGTGCGCGCGCCTCGATCATGGCGAGCATTTCGTCGTGATAGCGGTTCGTGAATTTCTCCGGCTCGAATGCATCGACGCTCATGGTGTCGATCAACATCTTCGCCATCTTCATTTCCGCTTCGGGCAGCTTTTCGTGTCCGGGCAGATCGAGCGATGACGGTTCGACGATCTCATCGGCCCAATGCATCAACTCGAGTACGAGCGCCTCTTCCGTGGGTTTTACCGCCGCAATGTACTCTTTCGTGCGAATCACGACGCGCGCGATCGCAACTTTGTTCGCCTTGTTCAGCGCTTCGCGCAAGAGCGCGTATGCGTGACGGCCTTGTTTGCTCGGCTCTAAGTAATACGGCTTGTCGAAAAACATCGGATTGATCTGATCCAGATCGACGAATTCGAGAATATCGACCGACTGGGTCGCTTCCGGATTGACTTTTTTGAAGTCCTCATCGGTGAGCACCACGTACTGGCCTTTCTCGTATTCGTAGCCTTTCACGATCTCATCCCAGGGGACAGGCTTACCGTCGACGGAGCAGATCCGCTCGTATTTGATGCGGCCCTCGTCTTTTGCGTGCAGCATGTTGAACGAGAGTTCATCGCTGCGTACTGCGGTGAAGAGCTTCACCGGGATCGTCACCAAACCAAAGTTGATTGCACCAGACCAAATCGAATGCGCCATAGCGCAGTTATAATACCCAAACGTCCATGCGTTCGACTAGCCACTCTATCTCGTAGGGCAATACAACCGTCCACCACAACATCTTGTGGGTCAAGCACCCCATTGCTTCTGGGCTTTCTTGATAGCCGGTTCCAAGCGTTGTTTCTTCCACGCTTTTCCGCTCCAGAGATCGCCTTCTCGAGCAAGTCGCACCGGCGCCGTTTTGATGTTGAAGTTCACAAAGGCGTCCCACGGCGCACCGCTTCGCTTCTTCGCAAAGGCCTCAACTTCAGACCAATCCAGCGGCATCGAGACCGGAGCTCCATCGCGGGCACGAACCGAGTAGGCGCTCACGATCGTCTTTCCGCGGCCGACCTGCAAATAGTCGAGATACACAGCCGACTGATCCCGCGTCTTCAGCGCGCGGTCGAGCGTAACGCGCTTGGGATCGAGTTGGGCAACGTGTTTGGCGACCGCTTCCGCGAAGATCTTCGCAGCGTCGTATCCGTAGCCCGAGCCGAGCGGGACAACCACATGCAAACCCATTCCGCCGGAGGTTTTCGTGAGCGTTGTGATGCCGATTGAAGCGAGCACGTCGCGCATTTCGAGCGCGACGCTCGCAAGCGTTTTCAGCGAACACTCTTCACCGGGATCCAAATCGAAAAAGACGTAGTCCGGCTCTTCGATCGCTTCGATATGCGAGGTCCACAGATGCAACACGATCGATGCAAGATTCGCAACGAATACGAGCGTCGCTTCATCGTTGCACACCATGTAGGTCGTCGTCGCGCGCGTTCCTCCGGGGCTGGAGAGATCGACACGCGGAGCCCAGTCCGGAAGTCCCCGCGGCAAGTGCTTTTCGAAAAACGACGGCCCATCGATGCCGTCAGGATAGCGTTGAAGCGTCAGCGGATTGTCGCGCAGATGCGGCAAGATCCATTGCGCGACCGTGCGATAGTAGGTCACCAAATCGCCTTTGGTAAGACCATCGCGCGGAAACAGAACTTTGTCTTGATTGGTCAGCGACACCGTACGGCCGCCGATAACGACGCTAGCCTTCGAAGGTGACGTCTTTGGCATTCTTGTCCAATCGCAATCCCAGAAATGCCGGATGGCGCAAGATCCCGTCGCGCGTCCATTCAGTAAAGCGTACTTGCGCAACCAGTTTTGGCTCGACCCAGTGCGCTTTGGTGTTGGCTTCGACCGGTGTTGCAAACGGCGACGTTTCGCGCGCAAGCGGCTTCAGTTGCTGCGTGATCTCGGCGAGCAGCTTTTGCGAAAAACCTGTGCCGACGTGCCCGGCGTATTTGAGCTTCTTTCCGTCGTAGGCGCCGAGGAGCAGCGATCCAAAGCCTTTTCGGCTGCCGCGCGGATCCGTCCATCCGCCGATCACGAATTCTTGCTCCAGTTGCGCCTTGATCTTTAGCCAATCGCGAGTTCGCCGCTCCACATAGAGCGACTCACGTTTCTTGGCGATGATTCCTTCGAGTCCGTTGCGCTGCGCTTGATCGAAAAGTGCGGTACCGTTGGCGACGACGTGCTTGGAATACATCACCAGCCCGTCGTCGCTGCGTATCAACCGTTCCAATAACGTCTTGCGCTCTTCCAGCGGGACTTTCCGTTGATCGCGGCCGTCGGCATACATCACGTCGAAGGCCGCATACGTCAAAGGATGTCCACTCTGGGCATACTCTTGCAAGCGCTGAAAGTTTGAACGGCCGCGGTCGTCGAGCGCCACGATTTCGCCATCGACGACGATCGGAACGCTTTCGAAAGCGTGCGCAAGACCGGCCATGTCCGGAAATTGCTTGAGTAAGTCCAGACCGTTGCGCGAAACCAGCGTCAAGGCGCCCTTTTCATCGATCGTGCAAATCGCGCGGTAGCCGTCCCACTTGATTTCGAACAGCCAGTCATCGTCATCGAACGGCTCGTCGACCGTCGTTGCCAACTCAACCGACTTCACACGCGGGAGCGGATCTGCTTTGGATTTCGTGCGCGCTTTTGCGGTCCCCGCCTTTGGTTTCGATTGCCACGTTTTCGCGCTGGGATCGTTACGTATATCTTCCAACGTGCGGCCGGTCTTTACCGATTGCGGATAGTCGTTGACATCCCAGGTTTTCGGGTCGTTACCGTCATGGTCTTTAATCAAGAGCCAAGGATCGCCGCTCTCGCCTTCTTTTGGTTTCATGCGTATAAGCGTAAACATGCCGCGCAATTTCTCACCGTGCATGATGAACTTGATTTTTCCCTGTGCGATCTCTTTTGCGGGATCGGCGCCCTCGGCGAGTTCGTACGTACCGTTGTCCCACACGATCACTTCGCCCGCGCCGTACTGACCCTTCGGGATGACGCCTTCGAAGTCGCGGTAGTTCATCGGATGATCTTCGACGTGCATCGCCAAGCGGCGATCGCCCGGGACGAGCGTCGGACCTTTTGGAACGGCCCACGATGCGAGAACGCCCGCGGCTTCCAAGCGAAAGTCGTAGTGCAACCGTGACGCATCGTGTTTTTGCACGACGAAACGAAGCCTCGATGCGGACGTCGATTTTTCGCCACTGGGTTCGGGCGTTATCGTGAAGTTGCGCTTTTTATTGTAGGTGGCGAGCGAACCGGGCGCACGGCTCGCGTCGCCACTCGTTTTTCTCGGCATCTATGCCGAGTTCTACACTCGGGCTCCCCTGCCAGTCAATAGGTTCACGATCAAAAGCACGACCGCGATGACGAGCACGATGTGGATGAAGCCGCCGAGTAGGTGGAACGAAAGTCCCAGCAGCCAGAAAATGAACAGAATGACGATGATGGCCCAAAGTAAGCCGGCCATTCGCTAGTGTCCTCCGCCGTTGCTGGTTGTCGAATTACTATTCGTCGTCGACGAACCGTTCGACGTACCGTTGCTATTGCCGTTGGTTCCGGGCTGTGTGACGGTTGTGTTATGCGTGGTCGAATACGATGTCGTCGACCACGGGTGCCATGCAAATAGCGCGATAAGCACGGCAACGATAACGATGAGCGTTATCCCGATTGCGGCCCCGCTGCTGCCGCTATCGTCCTTGACGATAACCGGCCCTTGATCTCCCATGTAATGCCTCCCTTACTCGCTTGTGCGCGCTTCATTTTTTCCCGGCTCCCCGCAAGCACAAACGCTCGGATCCCGAAGGTAAGGCGCATGACATGGGACCTCCTGGGGATTTTTGCCGGGCTCGCGCTGGCGGTGTTTGCTTTCGCGCGCAGCCGGGTACCAGGCGGTTTTTACGATCGGGAAGTGTACGGGATGACAAGCGTGACGCACGTTCGGTATGCGCTTTTGAACGCCGGTTTTGCCGGACTTTTTGCCGCCATGTGGCTGCTGCGGGCGCATATCGAAATGTTTGCAATCGCGGCCTTTGCCGTCGTTGCTATTCTGTATTTTTCGTCATTCTTACGGGGCGCACACGAAGACGATGTCTGAGTTTCATTTTTCGCCGCGCGAAAACCGCGCCGGCGAGATTCGCTGGATGCCATGGGGACACGCGGCCTTTGAACGCGCAGCGAGCGAGGATAAACCGATTCTGCTCGGCATCTCCGCCGTGTGGTGCCATTGGTGTCACGTCATGGATGAAACGAGCTATTCCGATCCGGCGATCATCGACGCGATCAATCGTGACTTCATTGCCGTTCGCGTCGACAACGACGAACGACCGGACGTCAACGCACGCTACAATATGGGCGGCTGGCCGACGACGGCGCTCTTGACTCCCGACGGCTCGATCATTACAGGCTTCACGTATCTGCCGCCGTCGCAGATGCAGCGCGCACTGGACGAAATCACTCGCTTCTATCGCGAAAGTCGCGAGCAGATTGCCGAGCGCGCTGCCGAGCTGCGCGACCGGCACGGAAACCTCGAATCTGCAAATGACACGCCGCTCGATGCATCTCCGATTGAGGCGATCGTCACGGCAATCGCCGGCGGCTACGATGAAGAGTTCGGCGGCTTCGGCAACGCGCCGAAGTTTCCCCAACCCGAGGTCCTTGAATTCGTGCTCGCGTATTGGCGGTTGCACAACGATCCGCACTCTTTTGAAATCGTCGCGCGTACGATGCGCGAGATGTCGCGCGGAGGTATGTACGATCACGCCGAGGGCGGATTCTTTCGCTACTCCACGACGCGTGACTGGTCGGTGCCGCATTTCGAGAAGATGGCGGAAGACCACGCGGGGCTGCTTCGCGTCCTGGCGCAACTCCAGACGTGGGCGCCGCACGACGATTGGCGGGCGACACTCAAATCCGCGTTGTCGTACGTGCGTCACACATTGCGCGATCCGAAGACGTCGCTGTTTTCCGGAAGCCAGGATGCCGACGAATCGTACTTTGCGCTCGACCTCGACGCACGGCGTACACGCAACGCACCTTTCGTAGACCGCCGTTCGTACAGTAATTGGACGGCCGCACTCGCCGGCGCATTCGCGTGGGCATCGACGGCACTCGAAGACGACGTCCTCGGGCGCGAGGCGATCGCAACGCTCGACGCCTTACACGACACGATGCGCGATGAGAGCGGATTACTCTACCACGTGCTCGCGCCCGGCGAAGCACCGCGTATTCGCGGACTCTTGATCGATCAGACGGCATATCTTCGGGCTTTGCTCGACGTTCACGAGCACACTGGTGAGCGGCGATTTCTGGAGCGTGCCGTCGCCCACGCCGGCGCGACGATCGACTTTTTTGGAGCGAGCGAAGGCGGCTTTGCCGATCACGCGCGTCTCGAAGCCGAGCTCGGCCGGTTGGAGATCGCCGACCGCCCAATCGTGGAGAACGGCCTCGTAGCCGAGTCGCTGTTGCGCCTGAGCACGCTCACCGGGGAGGCGCAGTGGCGCGAAGCGGCCGAAAAGGCGCTTCGGCTCTATGCGAACACGTACGCGAACGCCGGCCCGTTCGCAGCGACGTACGCGCGGGCGCTTGCCAGATATGTGAGTCCCGAAATCAGCGTAAAGCTCGCCGGTGCGCTCGAGCCGACCGAACCCTTCCGCGAGACGGCGTTTCGCCTGCCTTCGCCATTCGTCTGCATTGCCACCGAACCCAACGGTGCCGCGGCAACCGCGTACGTCTGCCGGGGCACGGTGTGCGCCGCGCCAATTACCGACGCCGCCCAGATTCGGGCCGCATACGAAAGCGTCGCACGCTAGGCAGAATCCCGAAACATCTGCTGCGCAGCGGCGTATTTCTGGCGGAGGACACAAATTTATGACACCGTACGCGCACATGTTGACCGCCTACGTTCGGCCCGAATGCCAGGGCGTCTACGCCTATGAATATCAGCAAAACGCCAAGGATTCGGCCGTGGCATTGTGGCTCACGGTCGGCCTCGGAATCATCGGCGGCGAGTCCTACTACATGGGCGATTACAAACGCGGCATCCTAATGACGATTGCGTTGTTCACGGGCATCGGATTATTCGTAACGGTTCCCATGTGGATCGCCCGGTGCTTCACGATCAGCAACGAATGTGACATTTACAACGATTATCTCGCGTACATGCTTGCATTCCGCTACGCCGGTGAGGCGTTCGATGCTCCACAACCGCCGCAACCGCCGTCACCGTCCGGTTCGCAAGCGCGTAGTCCGATCGGCGGTCTTCCCATGCGCGCGAACGGCGTTAATCGCTAAGTCGTACGGACGAGCGCATTCCAATACCAGCATCCCCATAGACCCACGGCGATGGAGTACGCGATCAGTGCGTAACTCCATCGCGGCATTTTTTCGCGTACCGCCAAGAACATCAGCGCGATCATGAAGGGCTCGAAATCCAACGCGTGCCGCATTCCGAATTGTGCAAAACCATTGACGTAGTAGAAAAAGTTCGGCGCGGCGTTGAGGATCGTAAGAATCCACAGCGGAACGATCCAGCGTAACGGTTTGCGCGCGAAGAATGCCAGAATCAGCGCCGGCGACGTCCAGGTAAGCGCGACGCCGCTAAAGCCTGGTTGCAACCACGGAAAGGCGTCAACGCGAGCGGGAGCTTGGACAAAAAACGACCAGACTTCATACGGAAAATACTGCAGCTTGAACGGCGATCCGTAGGGCAACCCCGCTTGGTCTTGGTGGTACCAGAGCGTATAGCCGATGTCGTACCACGTTCCCCAGCGTGCGAGGTTATAGCCGACCCAAGCGATCGCGACCGCCCCGATGGTCGAAGCGAACGAAACCAATTCGCTCCGGCTGCGCAACATATACGCATACACCGGGATCGCGAGCACGAGCGAAAAGCGTGATTCGAACGCACATGCTGCCCATAATGCGACGGCCCAGCCACGACGCTTTCCCGCCAGCTCCACCAGTGCGAGCATCGTAAAGCATGCGGCGCTTACGTGCGCGATCATCCAAACGTCGCCGAGCATCGCGCACCAGAGCAAATCGGTTCCGGCAAGAAAGAACACTACGATCCAAAGGAGGTACTTTCGCGGAGTCTCCAACCGTTCGCCGAGTTCCCATGCGGCACCGACGGCAACGGCCCCCAGGACGATCGCCAGCAACGTCTGATTTGCCGATCCGAACGCCGCGACGAACGGTACGAGCAACACCGCGGGCAGCGGTGCCTCGATGATCCAATGTTGGCCGTTGTACGGTAGCGCATCGATGTACGAGCCGGGCCAATCGATCCAAATGTGTCCATGCAAGAACGCTTGCGCGAGGAGGACGTAATTGTTGTACGGGGTCGAACGCCAATGGGCGACGCTGCCGATCACGACAAACGCAACGGCTCCCGCTACAACGGATGGCTTGATTCGATTCACTCGTGTACCACGCGATAGATTTCGGTATGCGACGCAAGCCGTTCGAGGCGCAATCCGGCAACGCTTCCTTCCGGCGTGCCGACCACAAAAACGGGACGCCGCAACCGCCACGCGCCGATGCGCTCTTCCGTGTCGCCGTACCAAGACGGAACAATGGTACGCGCTCCGGTACTGCGATCGACGTATGCCGCGTAGGCCAATGCGGGGCTGAGAACCCACGTGCTTATCAGAATCGCGTCGTTCGGCGTGCGTGCGAGAACTTCGTTAACGTCGCGTCTGGCGCGCGCGTCGTGCGGCTGGCCGAACAGCACCCGTCCTTGAAGGACGAGCGCGATCATCAGCAACGCCGTCGCGACGAGCGTACTCCACTTCATGACGGCACCACGGGACAAACACCACGCGATCGCAACGCCGGCGAAAATGCTGCAAACGGCAAACGACTCCAGCAAATAGCGCGGCGTATCGGACTCATCGCGAAATCCGAGCGCGAAGACCGGCCCGGCAACGGCAATCAACAGTAACCCAATCGCCTGCGCGCGATCGCTCTTCGTGAAAAGCGCTGCACCGAAAATGACGAATGCGAGGCCTGCATAGGCGAATTCGCGTGCGAACGTCACGAGGGGTGAGAGCGTGAATGTGCCATACAGGTCACATCGCGCGCGCCGATCAGCGCAATGAACCCTTCGGGCGTCGAGGGATGCGCATAGTCCCAAAACGCGGTCCCCGGCATCCCGAGCGCGGCAACGGGATCGAGTCCGTGCCGCGAGATAAACGCGCTGCGCAATGGAAGGTACACGAACCATGCGAGCGTACAGGCCACTGCAAGGGCGCACGCGTCACGCAAGTGGCGTACATCCGTTTCCGGCAGACGCGCAAGAACGAGAACGATCCCGCCGGGGGCGGCGAGCATGGCAGCGGGGTGTACCGCAATCGCGCAACCATAGACGCTTGCGGCGATCACGAGGTCCCGACGTACTCCTGAGCGGAACCACCGCAAGAGAAACAGGAGTGCGAGCGATACCAAAGCCGTTTCAACGGCATGGACTTCTGCGCGCGTCGCTCGCGTCCACACCGCCGTTCCACACGCAAACATCAGCCCGGCGATCACGCCGGCAATCGGAACGTTTGTTTGATCCACCACGATACGGAAAACGCACCATGCGCAAACGTTATCGCAATCGCGCTGAACAGGCTCATGCGAAAGGCAACGCTGCCGATCGGAAGCACGTGTGAAAACACCCAACCGGCAAGTACATATGCCGGAAACGCCGGTGGATGCGCAATGCCCAGGATCCATGGCACCGTATCCATCTCGCCAACATCCCAATAAGTCACGTCGCGATAGCACGTCGCAACGTACAAAACGAATACGGGAACGACGACTGACGCTGAACTGATGGATCGCGCCAGGATGATCGGTTTCGTAGCAGTTATCGGTCGGCACGCATGAACGGGTCTGCCGGCTTCAACGCCGGCTAGCGTTTTTCCGCCCTATATCGGCGGTAGCGTTGCGTGGGGGAGCGGTTTTGGGCCGATGAACGTCGATGGTGGAAGATGCGGCGGAAAACTGTAGTCGCTCCACGTGATGCGTTCACGCGCCGGCTTGCCGTTGATCTGCGCATCGACGCTCACCGTTTGAGGAACCCAATATTTTCCCGAAGGTGCGTAGTCGATTTGACCCTTACCTTGAGCGGTTGGTCCCGAGGTCGTAAAGACGATCGTGCGGGGCAGAAATCGCTCACCGTCGATGGTCACGCGCCGAATGATAAACCCGCTCGCGGCCGCAGCGAGCGGTGTCGCCTCGTAGACATAATCGACGTGCGTTGCATCGCGGATTGTACGCACGAACACAAATCCATAGGTTGAAACGCGCGGTGCGATCCGCGCGAGAACGTACCGGTCTTCGCGCTGGCCGACACGGACGATCTTGCGAGAGAGTGTTTGCCCGTCGACGGCAATCGTTTCGTCACGCACGTCGAGACCTTCGCGATAGATGCGATGCCGTTGCTCGATGTCTGTTGGACCCGCTTGCGAAACGGTGTAGCTGAAGATCATTGCTCGTGGCGAGACCAAATCGCCCATCTCCAGCTCGTATCGCTCGAGTACGATCTGCGAATCGAACGGCGGCGTCGCGCGCGGAGCAGCACCCGTAATACCGAAGACGAGCGCTGCAGCGATCAACGGTCGAAAGACTGAGGCGCTCATGTAAGAACTGCGTCGCGAATCGCCTTGAGCGCAGCATCGGCGCCGGCGGTGTTCTTTCCGCCACCCTGTGCTTGTGCGGGAGCACCGCCGCCCTTGCCGTCGACAAACGGCGCGGCCAATTTGATCAAATTGCCCGCATGCACACCGGCTTTGACCATATCGTCGCTCGCCGAAACCAGCAAACTCACCGTACCATTGTCGACGCCGGCGAGCGCAATGACGCCGCTCGGCAATCGCGAGCGCAAGGCGCCGGTAAGATGCCGCAACGCTTCGGAATTCGCTTCATGCACGACTGCCCCGACGAACGTGCGATCGCCTTTGCGTTCGCTCTTTTCGAGATACAGTTGAGCGTCGGCTGCGGCGAGGCGCGCTTTCAGTTGTCCTACGGCGGTTTGAAGATCGCGTAGGTCGCGCTGCAGCCGGGTGATGCGGTCGCTCAGCTCATCGGGTGACGTCGCGAGCGAAACGGCCAGTTCATTCACGACATCCTGTTGATGCGTTACGTAGTCTTCTGCCGCAACCGAGACACAACTCTCGATGCGGCGAATGCCGCTTCCGATCGATGATTCGTTCAGAATCATGAACATGCCGAGTTCACCCGTGGAATGCGCATGCGTCCCTCCGCAGAACTCGACGGACGGTCCGGCTTGCAATACGCGAACTTTCTCCCCGTATTTTTCACCGAACATCCAAATGGCACCGGTCTGTTTTGCTTCTTCGATCGGCAGTTCCAACGTCACCACCGGTGAATCATCGCGAATCATTTCGTTGACCCGTGCCGCAACGGCGCGTCGTTGATCGGGCGTTAGTGCGCCTGCGGTCCAACGAAAATCGAATCGCATCCGATCGATTCCGACCCACGATCCGGCCTGCGCGACGTCATCACCGAGCACATCCTTCAGGGCGCGCTGCAGCAGATGCGCGGACGTGTGATGCCTGCGAATTTCGCGACGCCAGAAATCGTGAACGTGCGCGTGTGCGCGCTCACCCACGGTCAATTCGCCGCTCTTCACGACACCATGGTGAGCAATCGCTTCACCGAGATACTGCGTGTCTTCCACTTCGAAGACGGAGCCGTCGTCGACGGTCAGTTGACCGCGATCGCCGATCTGTCCGCCGCGCTCGGCATAAAATGACGTGCGGTTCAAAATGATCACGCCGCGCGCACCGGCTTCGAGCGTCTGAACAGGTTTATCGTCACTCAAGATTGCAATGATCTCTCCATCGCTCTCGAGACCGCCGTAGCCGGTGAATTCCGATTTTGTCGCCGGCAGCTCGGCGATCGTTACAACGGCGCGTTTGGATGCTGCGTCACGGCGCGCGCGTTGACGCTGCTCATCCATCGCCTGTTCGAACGCTACCGCGTCAACCGCCACTCCTCCGTCGGCTGCGATCTCGCGCGTCAGTTCGATCGGAAAACCGTACGTGTCGTGCAGCATGAAGGCATCGAGACCGGATATCAGACGCGTGCCGGCGCTGTTGGCGTCCGCGATCAGCCGGTCAAGCATCGCCATGCCGCGTTCCAACGTGCGGTCGAACGTTTGTTCTTCGGAGCGCAACGTTTGCTGAATGCGCGCAAGGTTCTGTCGAAGCTCCGGATAGCCCGACGCAAGCGAAGAAACGACCGCGGGAATCAGATCGGTCAAGAACCCGTTCGGGAATCCAAGGAGACGGCCGTTGCGGATGGCGCGCCGGATCAAGAATCGGAGAACGTAGCCCCGATCCGTGTTCGATGGGAAGATGCCGTCGTTGATCAAAAACGTTACGGCACGCGCGTGATCGGCGATGATATTCTGCCGTTCGCGCTGCGCTTTCGCATCAAGAGAAGTCTGCCCGATCTTCGGCTGCGCAGCGATGAGATCGGTGAAGAGGTCCGTTTCATACATCGATGCTTTGCCGTTGACCAGCGCGAGAATACGCTCGAATCCGGCGCCCGTATCGATGGATTTGCGTGGCAGTTCGGTCATGGTGCCGTCGGCAGTGCGATTGTATTGCTGAAAGACGACGTTCCAATATTCGACGAAACGATTACCGAGGTTCGGACCCGTATCATCAGGACCGCTCGCGTATTCCTCACCCGTGTCGTAAAATAATTCGCTGCACGGTCCGCATGGGCCGGTGGCGCCCATCGTCCAAAAATTGTCTTCGTCCCAGCGTGAGACGTGCGATTGTTCGAGCCCAATGTCGTTCAACCAGATCTGCTCGGCTTCGTCGTCGTTCGTGTGAACGGTGACGTAAATGCGCGCCGGATCGAGTTTGAGGACCTTTGTCGAAAACTCCCATGCCCACGCGATCGCTTCGCGCTTGTAGTAGTCACCGAAGCTGAAGTTACCGAGCATCTCGAGGAAGGTTCCGTGGCGCCCCGTGCGGCCGACGTTTTCGATGTCGCTCTTTGCACCGGCAACACGCAAGCATCGTTGCACGGTGACGGCGCGAGGTGCGGGTGCGGGCTGATCGCCGAGAAAAACCGGTACGAACTGCTCCATCCCGGCAATCGTAAAGAGCGTCGTGCTCATTTCGTCCGGAATGAGACTCGCGGAGGGAAGCAGCTTATGCTTTTTGGAGACGAAGAAGTCGATCCAGGCTTGGCGCAGTTCTTGGCTTTTCATAGGGTTCAACGGGTGATGATAGCAGAAGTCACCGGCGCCCTCCTACGCCCTACGGCAGAATCGCCTCCCGCATGTCGAGGCCGACGCTGTGCGCCTGCCAAAATCCGGACCCACGAAGATCGGCTCGCGACATATCGCATCCGGTAAGCTCGGTGTTCGCGAATGTGGCGCCCGCGAAGAGCGCACCTTTGAAATTGACGCCGGTGAATCGTGCACCGTTCAGATTCGCTCCCCGCAGATCGGCGTACGCTAAATCGGCTCCCGTGAGCGAGACGCCGCTCAGATCCCGCCCATGCAGATCGACTCGGCTCATGTCGCACCCGGTGCAATCGCGTAGCAGGTCACGCAATGCTTGCGACCCCAGCGCGCTCAACGCCGAACCGGTCAACCCGACGCCGGTGAAGGAAGCGCGATCGAAACGCGCGCCTTCGAGTTTTGCATCACGCAACTCCACGCCGGTGAGATCCGCGTCGCGGAAATCGGCGTTCCGCAAGTCCGCGCCGGTAAGGTCGACGCACTCCAATTGCGCGCCGGCAAAGTTCGTCCCAGTGAGATCGGCGCGCTTCAGGTCGGTGCGTTCGAGGCGTTGGCCGTGAAGATCGCGGCCATGCCAATCGACACCGGTGTGGTCGGTCCGCAGACAGGTCCAGTGACCGTTCGCTTCCTGGAACGAGAAATCGTTATCTGCGGCAAGAGCCGGAACAGGTGTGAATCCGAGCAGGAGAATAAGGACGGCGAGGGCACGGCGCATGGGACATACTCCTATCAACTAATACCTTAGGAGTATGGTACCGGAAGCGGCTCGGATCGTCAACTAAATAATTAAGAGATATCTACTCTTTGAGGACGGCGCGAAGTTTTTCCAGCGCCTTCGCCTGCAGTCGCGAGACGTGCATCTGGGAAACGTTCAGCCGCTTCGCGATCTCCGTTTGGGAGACCGATTCATAGAAACGCAGATAAATGATGACGCGCTCGCGACCGGTGAGCACGTGGAAGGCCCGCTCCAGGTTCGCGCGGTCTTCGAGCATCTCGAGGCCCGAATCGGTGATCCCCACCGTATCGGCGAGCGTTTGCGATTTTTTTTCGCCCTCACCCGATACTTCGGAATCGAGCGAAAGAAGGTTGTAGGCCTGCCCCAACTCTTGCGCTTCGAGGATCTCTTCTTCGGTGGCGTTGAGCCGCTCGGCGAGCTCCGCGACGGTCGGACTGCGGCCGAGTTCGACCGCCATCTTTTCGTTGGCACGGTTGACCGATAGATTCAGCTCTTGAAGGCGCCGGGGCACCTTCACCGCCCAGCCTTTGTCGCGGAAATAGCGCTTTATTTCGCCGACGATCGTTGGCGTCGCATAGGTCGTGAATTCGACGCCCCGATCGAGTTCGAAACGATCGATTGCCTTCAGCAACCCGACCGTGCCGACTTGCACGAGGTCGTCGAGCGGTTCTCCGCGATTTGCAAATTTGAGCGCAAGAAAGCGCACGAGATTCAGATGCGCAACAACGAGGTCGTTTCGCAGCTGTTCATATTCGGCATCGTGCCGGTCCGGGTTATCGCCATGCCGCGTACGCGCAGTGGCGAAGCGACCAAAGAGTTGACGCGTCCGCTCTCTTTCGGAGCGAACGTCGAGCTCTCGTTCGTGCACAATTAGCCCGGCAGTCTCTTGAGCATCACGAGGTGCGTGCCTTGCTCCGGATGGACGTCGTAGGTAACGTCGTCCATTAACGAACGGATCAAGAACACGCCAAGACCTCCGACGCGCTCATCTTCCAGGTCGCGTGAACGGATCGTCTCGGCACGCGTTCCATATCCGTAGTCGCGAACATTGATGCGCAATCCCTCGGCGAGGGCTTCGCATCGAATTTCAATGTACGAACTGCCATGCGCATGTTGGATCGCATTCGTACATGCTTCCGCAACCGCAAGCTTGATATCTTCAATTTCGTCGATGGAGAAATGCAGACGGCTGGCAACGGCGGCAACGGAAAGGCGAGCAAGCGCAACCCATTCCGCTTTGCACGGAACACGGAGTTCTACGACGTCGATGTCGTCCGTCCGCACGACCGGCTGGTTCACACCAGTGCCTTCATTGCGCTGTCTTCGCTTTCGAAGATTCCAAAAATCTTTACGAGTCCCGTGATGTCGAAGATCTTCTTGATTTGCGGATTCGTACAAACCAAGTTTACGGATCCGCCGTGCTCGCGTACTCGCTTGAGTCCGCCGATCAGCACGCCGAGACCCGTGGAATCGATGTAGCGCACTTTCTCGAGGTTGATCACGAGATGGTATACGCCACGATCGATCAGCTCGCCGATCGCATCCTTGACTTTGGGCGACGTGTACACATCGATCTCGCCGCCGAGATCGACGACATAGCAATCGCCCTGTGCTTCACGCACATTCACCTTAATGTCCAACGAACTACCACTCCTACTCTGCCCTATGCGTCAGCTTTGCGCTGCAACTCTTCGCGGGTCCGGTCGGCGCTTTCCGTGCCTTCGCTCACCGCCGCGTCGATGTTCGATCGCGCGTTTTCAACTACTTGACGGCCGCGCTCGTAGAGATCGGCCGCATTGTCCTGCCACTGCGTTGTAACGTCGTTCACCCGCCCGCGCAGATCGCCGGAGGCATCCACCGCGAAGTTACCCGCCTCGCGGGCTTTTCCAACCAGCAAATCGCGCGTCTCTTCTTGTGTAAGAAGCACGGCGACGGCGCCACCTACGATGGCGCCGAGGAGGAATCCGGCGAAAAAGCCACCGCCGCGATTCTCGTTATCCATCCCAACCTCTCTCAACGGCTTGCGCAGAAGCGCAAACCTTCACTCTGCAGACTTTCTTCCCGTGACGAGTCGCCGCAAACCGGCGCTTACACCCGTGATCGTAGCGCCCACGTTCACGATCGCCGGCGACAACGCTTCTTTGGTCAAATCCGCCGTCTGCGAAACGGAACCGGCCACATCTTCCAACGATTTCACGACACCCGAGAGCCGCGCCAAGGTCTGATCCGCCGTATCGGCGATGCCGCCCACATGCTCGAGCGTCGCACCGACCGGCTTTCCGAGGTTGGCGATCTGGCGATCGACTTCATCGAGCGTTCCATTCAAGCGTCCGAACGTTTTCGACACTGCGAGCATCGCGACGAAGATGCCGATGCCCATCAAAAGGACGCCGACACCAACACCGACGTCCAGGACGATCGTCCAATCCATCGAGGTCAAAACCTTCACTCCCTCTCGGGGCTTACGCCTTCCGAGCGCTTACCGTATTCCCGCGGAGCCCGGCAACCACACCTGGCAGCACAGTAAGAACCCGGTCGATTTCTTGTTGGGTCGTCGTGTTGCCTAACGAAAACCGAATCACCCCTTGCTCGAAACGCGGGGGCAGGCCGATGGCCGCGATGACGTGGCTGGGTTCCAGCACCCCCGAGGTGCAGGCGCTCCCCGCCGAGGCCGCAATGCCTTCGAGATCGAGCTGCATAAGGAGCGATTCCGAATCCACTCCAGCGAACGAGACGTTGGAAACGTTCGGAAGCCGTGGTCCGCCGCGGCCGTTGAAATGCACGTCCTCAATCTTCTGGGCTATCCCATCTTCGAGCCGGTCGCGCAAGCGTTCGATGCGGGCGGCTCGCTCGTTTCGTTCGCCGGCCGCGCGCTCCAGCGCATCGGCGAGACCGACGATGCCGGCAAGGTTCTCCGTTCCGCTGCGGCGGCCGAATTCTTGGCCGCCGCCCTGGATGAGCGGTGCAAGCGTAACGCCGGTCCGCGCGTAGAGCACCCCAACGCCCTTTGGACCGTAGAACTTGTGCGCCGATAACGACAGCATGTCCACACCCAGCTCGCTCACCGTGATCGGAAGCCACCCGGGAGCCTGCACGGCATCGGTGTGAAAGAGAACGCCGTGCCGCTTGGCAATGCTTGCGAGCTCTGGGATCGGTTGCACGACGCCGATTTCATTGTTCGCGTACATGATCGTCGCCAGCACGGTGTCCTCGCGCAACGCCACTTCGAAAGCCGCCGGGTCCACGGCACCACGGCCGTCGACTGCGAGCAACGAGATCTCATAGCCATCGGCCGCCAGCACGTCCAAGGCGTGCAAGACGGCATGATGCTCGATCGCACTGGCAACGATGTGTTTGCCGCGCGCGGATCCATGCTGGGCCGCGCTGAAAATCGCTTGATTGTCGGCCTCGGTACCACTCCCGGTAAAGGTGATTTCTTTGCGTCCTACGCCGAGTACGCGGGCCACGCGATCGCGAGCGTCGTCCAACACGGCGCGCGCTTTGCGCCCTTCGGCATGAACCGAGCTCGGATTGTACGCACCGAAATGGCGCACCATCGCTTGGGCCGTCACAGGGTCTACAGGCGTGGTCGCAGCGTAGTCAAGATAAATCCGCTCGGTCGTATTCATTTCACAGTGCGCTCTCAGAAGGCCCTCGTACTATAACACTGTGCGAAGCTCCATTGCACACTCCGAGAAGTAGCAACGGGAAACGCGGTCCGGGTCCCACCCGGGCCGCTTTTTTTATTTGTCGTTCTCTCCCGCGTCGTAATAGTGGCGATCGCGCAGATTTTCGGGGAGATTCTCCTGCTTTACACTGTAGTCGTCGTGCGCATAGTGGTAGTCGCGGCCGTATCCGAGATTTTTCATGAGGCCGGTCGGTGCATTGCGCAGATGCAACGGTACTGGATCGTTGCGCGTCTCTTGCACGTCGCGCATCGCGGCTGAGTACGCGCGTCCGACGCTATTGCTTTTGGGTGCCTTCGCCAGATAGAGCGTCGCATGGGAGAGCGGATAGAAACCCTCCGGCATGCCGATAAAGTGCACCGCTTGTTGCGCCGCGATTGCAACTTGAATCCCTTGCGAGTCCGCGAGACCGACGTCTTCGGAGGCCAGAATAACGAGCCTGCGCGCAATGAACAACGCATCTTCGCCGCCTTCGAGCATGCGCGCGAGCCAATACACCGCTGCGTCCGGATCGCTTGCGCGAATGCTCTTTATGAACGCACTGATGATATCGTAGTGCTGTTCACCGCCTTTATCGTACGTCGAACCCCGTCGCTGCAGCGCTTCCAAAATCAGTTCCCGATCGATGTTGCGCACGCCGTCCCGTTCGGGCGCGCTTTGCGAGGCGAACTCCAGCGCGTTGAGCGCCGTTCGCGCGTCGCCGTTCGCGTAGCCGATCAGCGTTTCGCGTGCGAGGGGCTGCAGTTCAACGTGCAAATCGCCGACGCCGCGCTTTTCGTCGGTAAGGGCTCGATCGACGATGGTTGCGATCTCGTCGTCCCCGAGTTGCTTCAGCACGAATACGCGCGCCCGCGACAGCAACGCCGAGTTCACTTCAAACGATGGATTTTCGGTCGTCGCGCCGATCAGCGTGATCGTACCGTCCTCGACGTAGGGGAGGACCGCATCTTGCTGCGCTTTGTTGAACCGATGAATTTCATCGATGAACAGCACGCTGCGCTGTCCCATCTTTTTGCGCCCCTGTGCCTCCGCGACGACTTTGCGAAGATCGGCGACGCCGGCGCTAACCGCCGACAACTGCGAAAAATGCGCCCCGGTCGAGCGGGCGACGATTTCCGCGAGCGTCGTTTTTCCCGTCCCGGGCGGCCCCCAGAGAATCATCGAAGGGACACGATCGCTCTCGATCGCGCGCCGCAGCGCCCGCTCCGGTCCCACGATCTCGGACTGTCCGACGTACTCGTCCAACGTTCGCGGACGCATGCGCGCGGCGAGCGGCGCACCCGTATCGGCGTCTCGTGACGTCTTCGCCGCCGGAATCTGCGCACCGAAGAGCGTCGGTTCCATCGCGCTAGGGCTGTGGAGAGGGTGACGCTGTCGCTTTCTGCAGCGGATTCTTGATGTGGATTGGTCGCGGCGTCGCAATGTGCGGATTGATTTCACTCGGGAACTGCATGGTGACGTTGCCTTCGGCGTGAGCTTGGCCGCTGACCGTGTTGTAACGCACGCGGTCCGCAACCATGTTGCGATCGCCTTGCACGATGTGTACGTTGCCTTCCAAATACAGATCGTGCTGCGTGTCGTTGAGCGTGCCTTTCGCCGCATCGACGGTCGTGTCGGCCTGCGTGTAGTGCACGCTGCCCGTCGCCGTATACTGTTTCGCGAGACCGTCGATTTGCACTTGATCGGCGGTCAAGGTTGCAGGTCCGCGCGACTGAGCCGGTTTTGTCGACGAAAGGCCGGCGAAGTTTCCTTCGCTGTCGTGCATCACCACGTGACCGTACAGCGTTGCATTACGCGACTTGTAATTGCCGCTCGCGCGATCGGCAGTGATGTCTCCGCCTTCGCGCGTCATCATGACCTGATTCGGCGTGCTAAAGTCGCCGTTTTTGAAGCTGACGTCGAGAAGCGACGCATGTACGGTCCATACGCCGACATTGAACGTAGTGCCGGCGTTCGATGCGGGCCCCGTCGATGGCGTGGGCTTCGGCGCTGCGGCGACGAGCGCGAGCGCGGAAAGCGCGATTGCAGCAAGGGAACGGCTCATGATTGCGTGCGTACCTTAATCGTATGACGTTCGAGCGGACCTAGGAGTTCGGTGAGACGTTCGAACGAAACGGCGCCTTCGCGGATCACACGGGGCGGCATGACGGTCAAGTCTACGATCGATGATTCGAGGTCATAGCGGGTGGCTCCATGCTCGATCAGCAAATCGGCGGGCGGAAGATTTGCCCCGGCCCCGACGGCACCCCGATACGGGGCGGCGCCGCTCGGATTCGCACTCGATACCGCGAGCGGCCCACAGCGTTCCAAAATTGCGCGGGCGAGTGGTTCGTCCGGGACGCGAAAACCGAGCGTCGGCATGCCGGCGGTCAATTCTTCGCTGATGAAACCGGGTTTTCGCACGATCAACGTGATGGGTCCGGGCAGCAATCGTTTCGCGGCGAGGATCGCGTGCGGATTGTCTCGTGCGAATTCCAAGAACTCTGCGGGCGTTGCAACGTGCAACGTCAGCGGTTTGTTGTCGGGACGGCCCTTTGCGCCATAGACACGGTCGATCGCCTGCGAACGGTAGGGATCGCAGGCAATGCCGTAACTCGTGTCGTTCGGAAAGATGATCGTGCCGCCCGCAAAAATGACGCGCGCGCACTCCTCAACGACGTGCTCGATGCGTTCAGTTCGCGCATCGATCACCGCTTGGATGCTCATTTCTTGGGTGTACCCACCCAATAGAGCGGCTCCTCCAGCGCGGCGTCAGATGCGCAGACGCATCCCCGTTCCCAGTGCAACACACGACAGCGGGTCGTCGGCCACGATCGCCGGAACACCCGTCACTTCCGACAGCAACTTGTCGAGACCGCGCAACAGCGCTCCGCCGCCTGTAAGGATGACGCCGCGGTCGATGATGTCTGCGGCCAGCTCCGGGGGTGTCTTTTCGAGAACTGCCTTCACCGCTTCAACAATCGAGGAAACCGGTTCAGAGAGCGCTTCGCGGATCTCTTCGCTCGTGATCTTCACCGTTTTCGGCAGGCCGTTGATCAAATCGCGGCCGCGAATCTCCATTGCAAGCTCTTGTTCGAGCTTGTAGGCAGAGCCGATTTTGATTTTGATTTCTTCGGCGGTGCGTTCGCCGATCATCAAGTTGTAGACGCGACGAATGTATCGCACGATCGCGTCGTCGAGCTTGTTCCCTGCGACGCGGATCGACTGCGACACGACGACGCCACCAAGCGAAATCACCGCAACGTCCGTCGTGCCGCCGCCGATGTCGACGACCATGCTTCCCGAAGGCCCGTCGATCGGAAGACCGGCGCCGATTGCCGCTGCCATCGGTTCTTCGATGATGTCGACGCTGCGCGCACCAGCGAGTTTTGCCGCATCTTTCACGGCGCGCTCTTCGACGCTCGTGATTTCGGCCGGCACACAAATCGTCACATGCGGTTTCGGTTTGAGAATCGAAGACCACCACGAGCGGTCCTTCATCACTTTCTTGATGAAATATGACAGCATCGCTTCGGTGACTTCGAAATCCGCGATGACGCCGTCGCGCAGCGGACGGATCGCCTGAATGTGCGCAGGCGTCTTACCGAGCATCTGACGCGCCTCCTCGCCAACGGCAAGCACCTTGCCGTTGTTCATGTCCTTAGCGACGACGGACGGCTCGCGCAGAACGATGCCCTTGCCTTTGACGTGCACTAGCACGTTTGCCGTGCCGAGATCGATGCCGATGTCCAAACCGAACTCCCGTATTTTTCTTCTATAAACGTTGAGGGTAAATGGTGTTTTTAGCCTGCAGCGGAGCTGACGCGCGGGTACTCCCGCGTTTCGAATAGTCCCGCGGGTTCAGTCAACGGTGTTACGCCGCTACTGCGTTGCACTTGCGCGCCGAGTCCGGAGAGCATCTCTTCCAGCCGCTCGTAACCACGATCGATATATTCCAAACCGATGATTTCCGTTTCACCGGCGGCCGCGAGGCCCGCGACCACGAGCGCCGCACCGGCGCGAATGTCTGGTGCTTCGACCGGCGCGCCCGAGAGTTGCGCGACGCCTTTGACGACGGCAGTGTTACTTTCCATCGAAACGCGCACGTCGGCACCCATACGCGCCAATTCGTTGACGTACGAAAACCGCGCATTGAAAATCGATTCTTCTACGACGCTCGTGCCCGGAACGGTGCACAGAAACGACACCATTTGCGGCTGCAGATCCGTCGGAAAACCGGGATGCGGCGCAGTCAGGATATCGGTACCGCCGGTGATCGTGCTTCCATCGACACGGATCCAATCGTCACCGTAGGTGAGATCGACGCCGCACTCTTGCAACTTCATCATGAACGCTTCGAGGTCGTCCGGCCGGCAGCGCGTTACGGTCACGTCTCCACGCGTTGCAAGGCCACACAACAAGAGCGTTCCCGTCACGATGCGATCGGGAATGATTTCATACTCGACGCCGTGCAATTCGGCAACGCCGTCGATACGAATGACGTCCGTACCGGCGCCTTGGATTTTGGCACCCATGGCGATCAAGAAATTCGAGAGGTCGACGACCTCGGGCTCCATCGCCGCGTTGGTAATCGTCGTTACACCGTCGGCCAAAACCGCTGCCAGCATCGCGTTCTTCGTCGCGCCGACGCTCGGCATGCGCAACTCGATGGCGCCGCCATGCAAACGCTTCTGCTTGCTTTCTGCGATGAGGTAACCATGCGCGTTGCGCACGTCACAGCCCAACGCCGCAAATGCCTGCTCGTGCATATCCGTCGCGCGCGTCCCCAGAATGCATCCACCGGGAAGCGGAACCTCGGCACGCCCAAAGCGGCCGAGCAAAGGGCCCACGATGTCAAATGATGCTGCCAACTTGCGCACGAGCGTATACGGCGCGCGATACGAAGCAACATTGCTCGAGTCGATTGTGACCGTATTATCGCCTTCGTAGCGGATGCGCGCGCCTAACGCTTCGAGCAGCGACCACATAACGGAAACGTCGGTGATACGCGGCACGCGATGGAGCGTCACGGTGCCTTTCGCGAGCAATGCGGCGGCCATGATCGGCAACGCGGCGTTTTTAGCACCGTGTGTTGCGACCGAGCCTTCCAATCGTGATCCGCCGCGAACGCGCAGCGTCGTCTCTAAGCGATCGAGCATCCCGTTTTAAAATGTTCGCGGGGCAGATGATTCCGCCCCGCTTTATTATCGGTCAATGCCCGGTTAAACGTAGTTTTGCGTTTGCGAAGTCGATGATTGCTTGCTCGCGATCAAACGCGTCGCCCGACACGCTCTTTTGACGATCGAGAGCCTCTGCAAGCTCGTCACGCGCGGCGGCTACATCGACGTCATCAAAGCTCAGCGCCTCGTCGACGAGAATCGTCAGGCGATCCGGTAACGCTTGCATAAACCCCTCGCGGGTCGCAAGTTCCAGTCGCTTGCCGCCGCCCTCTTCGACGACGTTGGCCCGCAAAACGCCCGGCTTGAGCGCCGCGAGAAACGGCGCATGCTGCGGGAGGATGCCCTCTTCGCCTTCCGTCGTGACCGCAATTACGAGCTCCGCATCGCCCTCGAAGACGACTTGCGTCGGCGTAATCAACTTAAACGGTATCGTACTCGCCATATTCCTGAAGACTCAGCCGCCCCGCAGCCTATGCCGTCGCTCCTAACTTCTCTGCTGCAGCCTTCACTTCGTCGATGCCGCCTTTGTAGAAGAACGCTTGTTCCGGCAGATTGTCGACCTTGCCGTCCAGGATCTCTTTGAACGAAGCGATCGTATCTTGGATCTTGACGTACTTTCCGGGGGTACCCGTGAATTGCTCGGCCACGAAGAACGGCTGCGAGAACATGCGCTGGATGCGCCGTGCGCGTCCGACGATGATCTTATCTTCTTCGGAAAGCTCTTCGACGCCCAGAATGGCGATGATGTCCTGCAAGTCTTTGTACCGCTGTAGCGTCTCTTGAACGCCGCGAGCAACGTCGTAGTGCTCTTGTCCAACGATCTGCGGATCGAGAATGCGCGACGTCGAAGCCAGCGGATCGACTGCCGGATAGATGCCCAATTCAGAGATCGGACGCGAGAGTGCGGTCGTTGCATCAAGGTGAGCAAACGTCACAGCAACCGCCGGATCGGTGTAGTCATCGGCCGGCACGTACACGGCTTGAACCGACGTGATCGAACCCTTGTTGGTGGACGTAATGCGTTCTTCGAGCGCACCCATGTCGGTCGAGAGTGTCGGTTGATAGCCGACGGCCGACGGCATACGTCCCATCAGCGCCGACACTTCGGAACCCGCTTGCAGATAGCGGAAGATGTTGTCCATGAACAGCAGCACGTCGGCGCCCGCTTCGTCGCGGAAGTATTCGGCCATCGTGACACCGGTTTGCGCGATACGGAAACGCACGCCCGGCGGCTCGTCCATCTGGCCAAAGACGAGCGTGGTCTGCGCCAAAACACCCGACTCTTTCATCTCGAGCCACAGATCGTTGCCTTCACGCGTGCGCTCACCGACACCGGTGAACACCGAGAAGCCCTTATGCACGTTCGCGATGTTGCGAATCAGCTCTTGAATGAGAACGGTCTTGCCGACACCCGCGCCGCCAAAAAGTCCAACCTTACCGCCACGCGTGTACGGCGCCATCAAGTCGATGACTTTGATGCCCGTCTCGAAGAGTTTCGGGGTCGGGTCCTGTGATTTAAAATCGGGGGCCGGACGATGGATCGGCCATTCCGCAACCGCCTTTACCGGCTCATTCGAATCGATCGCCTTACCCAGAACATTGAAAATGCGCCCGAGCGTGCCTTCACCAACCGGAACTTTGATCGGACCGCCGGTGGAGGTAACACTTGCGCCGCGCATCAGTCCATCGGTCGAGCCCATCGCCAGACACCGCACTTGATTGTTTCCAAGTTCGTCTTGAACTTCGAGCACCAAATCGCGCGCCTGCATCGCCGTTCCACCGAGTTCCGCACCGCCCCCCGACGCATGACCGTTTTGCCCCGCGTGCGATTCCTCGTTGACCCGAACGCTCAAAGCGTCGTTGATCTTTGGCAAGGTCTCGATCGTGAACTCAACGTCCACAACATTTCCAAGCACTTGCACAACTTTACCAGTGGCAGCCATCTTATACGTCCTTTAAAACTCTTCTTTTAAATCACTTTGGTGAATGGTTGAGCCTTCGAGACGTATGCGTCTCGGGGCGTCACAGCATCGGCCGAAGCCAGGATGGCGAGAGGCCGATGTATGCGAGTAGGATTTTCACACGAAGTGAAAATCCGGGCGTCCCCGCGACGCACACGTCTCGAAGGCTCAACCATTCACCAAAGCCTCCGCCCCACCAACAATCTCCAACAGTTCCTTCGTAATCGCCGCCTGCCGCGCATTGTTCATCGCGATCGTCAATTCGTCGATCAACTTGCCCGCATTGTCCGTAGCGTTGTTCATCGCCAACAACTGCGCCGCAAAAAACGCGGCATCAGTTTCGAGCATCGCGGAAAATATCGTGAACTCGAGATACTTCGGCAATAATCGCGACAGCACGGACTCGGGAGAGGGCGAAAACTCGACCGCACCCTTCGGCGACGTCGCTCCCTCTGCATGATCGCCCGCAATGTCGCCGCGCTCGATCGGCACGAGTTTGCGCGTTTCGGGCCGCTGCGACATCATCGAAATCAATTTCGACGATATAAGCGTGATTCCAGAGATCTTGCCAGCGACGAAATCGTCCGTAACACGACGCGCGACTTCGCGCGCGGCGTCGAGCTTCGGCTGCGCGTTGAGCGCCCATGCCGGATGGTCCCCAAAGCCCGCGCGCCGCACAAAGTTGCGCGCCTTGTTTCCGACCGAGTAGTAACTGATGCTGCGATGATCGCGCACGTAGAGTTCCGCCGCACGCGTGATGTTCGAATTGAACGCGCCCGCAAGCCCTTTGTCGGCGGTCATCAGAATCACGCCCATCGGCGCGTTTTCGGCGCCCGGCTTCATGAACGGGTGATCGACGGACCCGACGCTCGCCATCAGATCACGCAGCATCTCCGAAAGCGTGTCGGCATACGGGCGCGCCTGCTTCTGCGCCATTTCCGCACGCCGAATCTTGGCTGCCGCAACCTGCTTCATCGCCTTGGTGATCTGCTGCGTGTTCTTCAGCGAGCGAATGCGCTCGCGAAGATCTTTAACAGACGGCATTAAAAGCTCTTGTTGAACTCCGTGAGCGCCGCATCGAGGTTTTGCTTCACGTCGTCCGACAGTTGGCCGCTGTCGGAAATCGACTTCGGAATCTCCGGATGCTTAGCGTGAAGGAAGCCAATGAATCCGCTCGCCCAATTTTGCAGGCGGCTGGTTGCGATGTCGTTCACGTAGCCTTTGGTCGCACCGTAGAGTACCGCGACTTGATCTTCGGTGGACTGCGGCTGGTATTGCGGTTGCTTAAGAAGTTCGGTGAGCTTTTCACCGCGCAGCAATTGCATCTGCGTCGACTTGTCGAGATCGCTGGCGAGTTTCGCGAATGCCGCGAGATCGCGGTACTGCGCAAGTTCGAGCTTTAACTGACCCGCCACCGACCTCATCGCCTTCGTCTGCGCTGAACCGCCGACGCGCGAGACCGAGAGGCCGACATTGACCGCGGGACGGATACCTTGGAAGAAGAGTTCCGGCGTCAAGTAGATCTGTCCGTCCGTGATCGAGATCACGTTCGTAGGAATGTACGCCGAGAAGTCACCGGCTTGGGTTTCGATGATTGGAAGCGCCGTCATCGATCCGCCGCCGAGCTCGTCGGAGAGCTTCGCAGCGCGTTCCAGCAATCGCGAGTGCAGGAAGAAGACGTCACCCGGATACGCTTCGCGGCCCGGCGGACGACGTAGCAACAACGCCATTTCGCGATACGATTGCGCGTGCTTGGTGAGATCATCGTAAATGATCAGCACGTCTTTACCGGAGTACATCAGTTCTTCGCCCATGGCGGCGCCGGCGAACGGCGCAATCCAGCGAAGAGCCGCGGCTTCGGACGGCCCAACCGCAACGATCGTCGTATATTCCATCGCACCGCGCTGTTCCAAAATCTGCGCAAGCGCGGCAACCGTCGAATTCTTTTGTCCGATCGCAACGTAGATACAGAAAACGTTGCGGCCCTTTTGATTGAGAATCGTGTCGATGGCGATCGCCGTTTTTCCGGTCGAGCGGTCACCGATGATGAGCTCGCGCTGGCCCTTACCGATCGGGATCAATGCGTCAATTGCACGAATACCGGTTTGCAGCGACTGTTTCACCGGTTGACGCTCGACAACGCTCGGAGCGACGTTTTCGATCGTGCGGAACTTATTGGTGTTAATCGCGCCTTTGCCGTCGACCGGTTGGCCGAGCGGATTGACGACGCGGCCGAGCAGCGCTTCGCCGACCGGGACGGACGCAATGCGTCCGGTGCGGCGCACCTTGTCGCCTTCTTTGATCTCTTCGTCGTCGCCCATGATGACGACGCCGACGTTATCCTCCTCCAGGTTCAGCGCCACGCCTTGAAGGCCGTTTGCGAACTCGACGAGCTCAGATGAGCGAACGCCGCGCATTCCGTAGATGCGTGCGAGGTTCGCACCGACCTCGATGACGGTTCCGACTTGGTCTTCTTGTACTTGGCCCTTGAAGCCGGCAATTTGCGCCTTCAGGATCCCAGCGATTTCGTCAGCGTTAATCATATCTTGTTCCTAAGCGATTCTGTATCAGTTGCTCGCGAACAGTGTCCGCGAGAGTTCGTCCAGGCGTCCGGCGACGGTGCCGTCGATGAGGCGATCACCCATCGCGATGCGGACGCCGCCGATGAGCGATGCATCCTGACGTACGTGCACGTCGAACTTCTTTTTGTAAAGCTGTTCGAGACGATCGACCATGCCGTGCAGTTCGGATTCGGGTAGCTCCCGCGCGGTCGTAATCGTGAGCGGTTCGGCACCGCGCGCTTGCTGCTCCAGCTTTCGGTACTCGGCAAGCAATGCATCGAGCAGCGACTCACGCCGCTTTCGAATCAGCAGAAGGAGCGTGTGCAAGGCAATGTCGTCGACTCTTCCGCTGAACGCGGTGTCCAGGGCCCGCTCTTTTTCGTTGCGATCGATGATCGGAGTGACGAAGAACTCGCGCGTCTGCGCGCTCTCGTTGATTGCTCGCACGATCGCGGAAAGATCTTTACCGACCCGCTCCACCGACTCACGTTCCGCGGCGAGAGCGAAAACGGCAGTCGCGTAACGGCGAGCCAACGTTTCGTTTGCCATCAGTTCAAACCACCGCGTTCGAGCGATCCGACAAAGCGCTGGACCAACTGCCTGTTTACCGCGCCGTCAACGCGCTGCTCGGCATTTTTGCGCGCGAGCGCCAGCGCCTGTCCGGCCAATTCGTCGCGCAGCTGCTCGCGTGCCGCCGCGCGCGCACGCTCGAGCTCTCCCTGAGCATTGCGTAGGGCGCGTTCGCCGGCACTTCTGGTTTCAGCGACGATCGCTTCGGCTTCACGCTTTGCTTGATCGCCGGCGCGCTGACGAATCAGTTCCGCGTCGCGCTTTGCTCCGTCGATTTCGGTGCGCAATGCCTCGAGCGTGGCCTTTGCTTCGTCGCGATGGCGTTCAGCTTCTGCGATCTGCTTGTTCTTGTTTTCTTGCGCCGTCACAATCGCCGGCTGAATGAACCTGACCCACAGCCAAACCATGACGGCAAGGAACAGCAGCGCAGAAACGATGTCGCTCCACTTTGCGACCTCGGCGTAGTTCATTGAGAGGCCTCCGACACGGTACGCTGCACCATCAGATCGGCCAGCTGCTGCACGATCGCGCCCTCGTTGGCGCGCGCCGCCTGCAACTCACTCTGCGCCGTGGTCTGCGCGCGTTCGATCTCCGATTGCACGCGCGCGGCGTCGTTCGCGGCAAGTTCGGCGGCCGTATTCGAAGCGTCGGCGCGAGCCTTGGTGATCGTCGCCTCAGCTTGGCGGCGAGCAGTGAGGCGCACTTCCTCGGCTTGAGCGCGAAGCATCTTGGCTTCGGACTGGTAACGATCGTAGTCCGAGGTCACGCTGTTGATGTAGTCCCGACGCTTGCGAATGGCGCGGCTGACCGGACGTAAAAACACCACATTCAACAGCGCGAAGAAGATCGCGAAGTTGATGAGCTGTACGAAGAACGTCCCGTCCGGCTGAAGAAACATGCGTGCGCCTTTTGGCTAAATCGGCTTAGTGGAGATGCTGCAGAAGACTCGGGACGTTCGCCACCACGAGGAGCATATAGAACGCGAGACCGAGAGCGATAATGGGAAACGCTTCCAGGACGCCGACGCCGAGAAACAGGAACGTAAAGATGTTCGGGCGCGCCTCGGGCTGACGCGCAATCGCTTCGACAGCCTTGCTGGCAACGATACCGTCGCCGATGGCAGAGCCGAACGCAACGCCGGCGATGATCAGGCCGAACGCCAACAGGGTGAGGCCTGCAACCAATGCTTCAGAGGTCAACTCGAGTACCTTTCTAGACTTTAGTGGTCTTCCGCCGTCGCGAGCGACAGATAGACGATCGCGAGCAGGGTGAATACGAACGCTTGGACAGTTCCAACGAAGAAGTTGAAAAATTGAACGAAGAACGGAATGACCGACACGGCGAGCGATAGATCGAAGCTTCCGATTCGTACGTGCGCCGTCACGATCGATGCAATGATGATGAAGAGCAGTTCTCCGACGAAAATATTGAAGAACAGGCGCGCCGCGAGCGTCGCCGGCCGCGCAAGTTCTTCCAGGATGTTGATCGGCGTGAGCCACCACATCGGTTTGGTGACGTGCAAGAACTGCTTGGGGCCGTTTTGGCGGATGCCGGCGATCCACGTTAGGAAGAAGACGATCAGCGCCAGCGGCAGCGTTGTGTTCAGATCGCCCGTGGGGGAGCCGCCGAACGGCAATCCCAGCACCTTGAACGGGAACATGCCGAACTGATTCAGCAAAAAGATGAAGACAAAGAGCGCGATGAAAAATGGAACGAACGGTTCGCCTTTTTCACCCAGCGTGCTCGTTGCAAGATCGCTGATGTAGTTGACGGTGCCTTCGATCACCGTTTGACGTTTGCTAACATACGCCGAACGGTAACTCGCGCCGATCCACGCAAAGAAAACGAGCGAAACGACCATCACGACCCACGTCGTCATGATCGTGTCGCCGTGGACCGTTCCGACGATCGGAAGATTCCACGGGATATGCTCGCCGATTTGCTCGTGCATCGAATCCCCAAAACGAGGCCCATCAGGACCCGAAGTTCTTAAAAACCTACTCCTACCGCGCTTTTTGCACTTCTATGCCATAAAGCACAAGCGGCAGGAAGAACCCGGCGAAGTACCAGGCCATCGACCACCATGGTCCGGCCGCGGCAAATGCCACCGGGACTATACCGAAGACGCCGATTCGAAGGAAACTACTTAAGACGAAGCCCCCCGTGCGCCGGGTCTCGACCAACCGCTCACCGCCGCGCATCGTCAGGAGGGCGTTGAGAACGCCGCAAAGACCGCCCACGGCTAAGGCAAGTGCGGGAATCGCCAGCCAATGGGCAGTGACCAAACCGATGAGCGCAACGAGGACCAGGGTTCGAAACGACACCGATCGCTTGAGGGCGTGATATCTCGCAAGATCGGCCGCCGCTTCGGCGTCGCTGTAGGTACGCGGACCCGCGCTCCAATCCTTCTCGTCGTCCCAGGCGCTCGCCGCGTGCCTCCCTGCATCTTGACGCGGCCCGCCCTCGTCGTTCATTTCGTGCGCATCAGCAAGCGCACGGCGGAGTACGCACCCAAGGCGAGACCCGCAACGAGGCCGCCGAACGCCCATAGCGGATGTCCGGTGCGAGCGCCGATCACGATGCCGGCGAGGAGTCCGAGAAGCGTCGTGCCCGCGAAGGCAGCACCAGCGGTAATAACCGGAAGCAGATCGTTCACGGCACTGTCACGGAGTGGCGGCCGGCGCAGGCGACGGTTGGTGACCGCCACATGCAACCACTTCCGAGCGCACCGTCTCAGCGAGATCGTTCTCTCGCTGATCGGTGAGCTGCGCATCATTCGTCAACGTCCGCGCAATCGGCCCATAAATCGATGTTGCCGGAAAGATCGGCTGACTGGTCGGGATCGCCCCCGGGACAAGACCCGCATTCGGTAAACCGGCATCGAAGATCGGTTCCGAGTCGCGCTCCACAGGAACACCTCGCGTACCGATCGGCGAGACCGCGTCCCGCATCGACGAAAACGGATTGTCGTCCTGTAGTTGCCCCAAACGCGACGTCTCGCCGATGCCGTTGACGGCGTTCCATTCATCGGCTTGCACGGCAGCGACGTTCTTCAGACGTTCGACCAGCGGATCAGGCTGATTCGGTTTCGTCGTCGCGCCGACTTGTGCGATGAGGCTCTTGAGAACCTTCAAATTGTGCGCCATCGCTTGCGTGAGACGCTCCAAGTAGTTTCCGTCCATCGTGCGCTGCGCAGAGCTTGCGTGCTGGGCCGAATCTTGTGCCATCTTACCGAGCACCAGTTCGGAACGCTGCACGATCCGGTCGTTCATCAAGAGCCCGGGAATCGCATAGCTCGTCGCCTGCAGGCGCGTTGCGCATTCGGCTCGGGAGTGTACGGTGATGATGACGGGCAAGGCGCTTGAGGACGGCGAGGGTTGCGGCGACGTCAGGAGTGCAGCGGCGAGGATTGCGTCGATCACGTTCTACGAGCGCCCGAACGGCTCGGGATAGCGGCCGGCACGCAGACGCGCGAGCAGCCATTCGACGATACGCGGCGATGCATGCCCGTCGCCATAGGGATTGGTTGCTCGTGCCATGCGCGCATATTCGACGGAATCGCGCAGCAGCCGTTTCGCCGCCGCAAGAATCGTCGGGGCGTCATGCCCAACCAGCTCCAGCGTTCCGGCTTCGAGGCCTTCGGGCCGTTCCGTCTCTTCACGCATCACGAGCACCGGCTTCCCAAGGCACGGCGCTTCTTCTTGAATGCCGCCGGAATCCGTGAGCACGAACGTCGACGCCTTCACCGCAAACACCATGTGCGCGTAGTCGATCGGATCGACTAATACGACTCCCTCAACCTTGCCCAAAACATCGTAAGCTACGGGCCGCACGCGCGGGGAGGGATGCACGGGCCAGTAGATCTGCGGACGTTCGGGTAGCGACGCAATCTCACGCATCGCTTCGCACATTTCACGCATGTGTGGGTGGTTTTCGCGGCGGTGCGCCGTGACGGTAATCAGCGGCCGGGATCGATCGATCTCATCGAACCGTGGCGGCGAGGGCAGATCGGTCCGATCCGCGGTTGCAATAAATGCGTCGATGACGGTATTTCCCGTGACGATAATGTCGTCGCCGTTGACGTTTTCTCGCAGCAAATGTTCGCGCGCAAGCGGCGTCGGCGAAAAATGATACGATGCAATCGTTCCGGTCAAACGTCGATTCATCTCTTCGGGAAACGGCAACCACCGGTCGCTCGTGCGCAGACCCGCTTCAACGTGTCCTACCGGAATGTTCTGATAGAACGCGGCAAGCGCCGCCGACGTGCTCGTGGTCGTATCGCCGTGCACAAGTACAACGTCGGGCCGTGCTTCTTTCAAGACCGGTTCCATGCCGGCCAGCACGCGCGTCGTAATCTGGGTCAGCGTTTGATCGGGCGTCATGATATCCAGATCGTACTTTGGAACGATCGCAAAGAGCTCGAGCAAATCGTCGAGCATCTGACGGTGTTGTGCCGTTACGCAGACGATGGAATCGATGTGGGCATCGGCGTTCAGAGCATGCACCACAGGGGCCATCTTTATGGTATCCGGGCGCGTTCCGAAGACGGTCATGACGCGGAGTTTCGAACTATTCACAGAGTATGTTTGAAGACGTGCGTGAAGCCGCCCGACAGCACGAGCGCCACAATGCCCAATAGGAAGCAGACCGCGTAAATGAGCAGAACCGCTTGGCGTACGTTCAAGCCGAAACGAAAGATCAACTGATGGTGGAAGTGTCCTCGATCGGCTTCGGTGATGCGTTTACCGGCTTTCGCACGCCGTACGATGACGGCGGCAGTGTCGATGATCGGCAGGGCGAGAACGACGACCGGCACGACGATGCTTACGGCGATGGCCGTCTTGCTGGCGCCGATAATTGAAACCGTCGCAAATACATAGCCGATGAACAACGAGCCGGCGTCACCCAAAAAGATCTTCGCCGGATTGAAATTGTACGGCAAGAAACCCAGCGCGGCACCTGCAAGCGCCACGACCACGAGCGCGACAACGGGATTCGCATGCACGACCGAGATCGCAAAGAGAAAGATGCAAGAAATCGCCGCGAAGCCGCTCAACAACCCGTCGAGCCCATCGATGAAGTTGATTGCGTTCATCATGCCGACGTACCACAGCAGCGTGAGCGGAATGGAGAGCCATGGCGAAAAGTCGATCCAATTCGTCGACGGATTGTGGTCGAACGGGTTGGTAACGCCGGGAATGACGAAACCGTAGAGCATCGAGATGAGCGCGACGATAACCTGCGCGAGCAGCTTGTTACGCGGACGCATCTGCATGATATCGTCCCACACGCCCACGCCGAGAATCAGCATGCTGCCGAAGAGTAATCCGACGAGCTGATGGACCGCGCCGAACTGGTCGTTCATCGCTTCGAGCTTCTGATGAACGTCCAAGTGCGCAACGGATGGAAACAACGTATACGGCGAATAGAGCGCGAACCCAAGTACGGCGAAGAGCGCAAATGAAAACCCAAAGAAGACCGCGATGCCGCCTATTCTGGGTGTCGGCACTTCGTGAACGCGCCGTTCCTCGTGCGTCGCGTCGATGATCTCCAAATGCGTCGCTAGGCGAATCACGAGCGGCGTTCCAAGGGCCGCAACGACCGCCGCAATCACACATGCCGCGAGATACGTAAGACCCGCGTTCACGCCCGCGTTCCTTCGAGATGCGCAAACTGCACGAGTGCCACTCCGGCTTCCGCAAGCAGCTCCGTCGCCACCGTATCCGGATAGGCAACATCGTAGACGATCTTCGAGACGCCCGCGCTGATAAGCAATTTTGAACAGCCTACGCACGGTTGGTGCGTGCAGTATGCGGTCGCACCTTGTAGCGCGATCCCATGTAACGCGCCCTGCACGATCGCATTCGCTTCCGCATGCGTCGCGCGCACACAGTGGCCATCGACGACGGTACACGACACTTCCGTACAATGGGCAACGCCGCGCGGCGCACCGTTATATCCCGTCGTCAGAATCCGGTGCTCGCGCACGATGACGGCTCCAACGGAAAGCCGCGGACATGTTGCGCGAGTCGCAACGGTGTGCGCGATTTGCATGAAATACTCGTCCCAGCCAGGTCGCATCGGTCGTTTACGATTGCGAACGAACGGCAACAGGTACCGACGTCAAGCTTCCGAACATTCGGTCGCCCGCGTCACCCAATCCCGGCAGAATGTATGCATGGTCGTTCAACCCCGCATCCAGTGACGCCGTGACAATTCGCACGTTCGGATGCGCGTCGCGCAGCCTGCGCACGCCCTCCGGCGCTGCAATGACGCAGACGAACGTCGGGGTTCTTGCGCCGCGCTGTACCAGCGCGTCCAGTGCAGCGACGCCGGAGTTTCCGGTGGCCAGCATCGGATCCAGAACGAAGACGTGTCGGTCGGATAATTCCGGCGGCATGTTCGCATAGTAGGGAATTGGCAGCAACGATTGTGGATCGCGATAGAAGCCCAAATGGGCAACGACCGCATCATCGATAACACTCAAAAATCCGGGCAACAACCCAAGACCCGCGCGCAAGACCGGCGCAACGACCGGTCGCGTCGCAATGCGCTTCGCCGACGTTTCGATCAACGGCGTCGTGACGCGCGTGTCTCGCAACGGCAAATCGCGCGTTGCTTCGTAGGCAAGAAATGCGCCGAGTTCTTCGATCAGTGTGCGAAAGACCGGCGTCGACGTCTCGCGATCGCGTAAACGCGCAAGACGATCGGCGACGGCCGGATGGTCGACGACGAAGAGATTTCCCTCCAGGGGCATACCGCTCGATTCGAGCGGGTGTCCTGACGACCTGCGCCGTACGGTCGTCCAAGCATGGCACGTACTCGCGACGCTTGGGTGCTCCTCGCGACAATCGTCGCTTCGAGCATGGTGTTCATCGACGGCTCCGTCGTCACACTCGCGCTCCCACAGATCCAGCGACAGTTTCATGCAAGTGCGGGCGACGTTGCGTGGATCATCGAGTTGTACACGCTGGTTCTCGGCGCATTGATGTTGCTCGGCGGAGCGCTCGGAGACCGGTACGGACGTCGCAAAACGTTCGGCCTCGGCACCATCGTCTTTGCAGCCGGAAGCATCGGTTGCGCATTCGCATGGTCGATACCGTCGATGCTGGTCGCACGCGTCGTTCAAGGTTTGGGCGGCATGTTGGTTGCGCCGGCGAGTCTAGCCATCATCGGCGATCATTTCAGCGGTGAAGCGCGAGGACGCGCTATTGCCGCGTGGTCCGCGTTCGGTGCCTTGACGTCGTCGATCGGCCCGATCGCCGGAGGATTGCTGATCGATACGATCGGATGGCGCTCGGTATTCTGGATCAACATTCCCCTCGCACTGATCGTATTCTATGCGTGCATCTTTCATGTCACCGATAGCCGTGACGAAAACGCACCGCGCTCACTCGACGTCTTGGGCGCGGCCGTCGCAACGGTAGCGCTCGGCGCAATAACGTACGCGCTGATCGCATCGACGCAATTGCGTTGGATCGACATCCACGTCAGCGGATCGATCGTCCTTTCAATTGCGTTGCTTGCGTATTTTATCCGCCACGAGCGCCGCGCGAGCAATCCGCTCGTGCCTGCCGCGCTCTTCGCATCGAAGACGTTCGGCAGCCTGAATCTGATGACGTTGCTGGTCTACGCGTCGCTTGCGGGATTCTTTTACGAAATGCCGTTCGCCATGATCCAGGCGCACGGCTACACCGCCATTCAAACCGCACTGGCAACGATCCCTACGACGGCGGGACTGATTGCGCTCGCGCGGCTCGGAACCGCGCTTGCACAACGAATAGGTACTCGTACGGTCCTCACGATCGGACCGTCGATCGTCGCATGCGGATTCGCGCTTCTCGGCCTCCTGGAACGCAATGGTCCATACTTCGCCAGCTTCTTTCCCGGCATTCTCCTCATCGGCATCGGCATGGGGATCACCGTCGCGCCCTTGACGACCGGCGTGATCAACGCTGCCGACCCGCGCAACGTCGGGGTGGCCTCGGGAATCAACAGTGCAGTCGCGCGCATCGCGGGACTTCTTGCGATCGCAGCACTGACGGCGGTGCTGGCGGCAACGTACAATGCGCGACTGGATCGCGACTTGGACGCAATACACGCGAGTGCTTCGCAACGTAACGCGGCTGCTCAGCAGCGCGATCGGTTAGCCGGAGCACGTTTTGCCGACAAACGCCTGCAGAACGCGTCGTTCGATGCGTTTCACAGCGGTTTTGAGGCGATCGCGCTGGTGTGTGCAATCCTCACCATCGCCGGCGCGGCCGTCAGCTTTGCCGGTGTCGACGACAAGGAGTTGCGGAAGGTCTAAATCGCGCTAGGGAACGTCGAAGCGGGAGGTGAGCTCGTGGACGCGCCCGCGCAGCTTTTCGATGTTTGCGCGCGCTTCGATGTCGGGTAGCGCGTCGACCATGATCCGCGCAACTTCACGACATTCCTGGATACCGAAGCCGCGCGAGGTAATCGCCGGTGTGCCGATGCGAATGCCGCTGGCGACCATCGGTTTTTGCTGATCGAACGGAATCGCGTTCTTGTTGACCGTGATGCCGATTTCATCGAGATATTTCTCGACTGCCTTTCCGGTGAGCCCCTTGACGGAGACGTCGACGAGCATCAAATGCGTGTCCGTACCACCGCCCACCAGTCGCAATCCCGCGCGCACAAATTCCTCAGCCATCGCTTTCGCGTTGTCGATCACGCTCTGCTGATACGTTTTGAACGATGGTTGAAGCGCTTCACCAAACGCGACGGCCTTTGCGGCGATCGTGTGCATCAACGGGCCGCCTTGGATGCCGGGAAATACGCTCTTGTCGATTGCTTGCGCCCATTGCGCCTTGCACAGAATGATGCCGCCGCGCGGTCCGCGCAGCGTCTTGTGCGTGGTCGACGTCACAAAATCCGACACGGGGACCGGTGAAGGATGCAAACCCACGGCCACGAGACCAGCGATGTGTGCCATGTCAACGAGTAACGTGGCGCCGATTTCATCTGCGATCTCGCGAAATTGACCGTACTCCATCGTGCGCGGATACGCGCTCGCGCCCGCGATAATCATTTTCGGTTTGTGTTCGCGCGCCATCGCTCGCACTTCGTCGAAGTCGATCAGCTCGGTGTCTTTGCGCACGCTATACGCAACGGCGTTGTAGAGTTTTCCGCTGAAGCTTACTTTGGTGCCGTGGGTGAGATGGCCGCCGTGCGCGAGCGACATACCGAGCACCGTATCGCCTGGCTGGAGATGCGCCATGAACACCGCCATATTTGCCTGTGCCCCCGCGTGCGGCTGCACGTTGGCATGGTCGGCGCCGAACAATTCCCTCAGGCGATCGATTGCGAGATTCTCCGCGACGTCGACCCACTCGCACCCGCCGTAATAACGCTTGCCGGGATACCCCTCTGCATATTTGTTCGTAAGGACGCTCGCCATCGCTTCGCGCACCGCGCGGCTCGCATAGTTTTCGGACGCAATCAGCTCGAGGTTGTCTTGCTGACGGTGCTCTTCATGTTTGATTGCAGCGAAGACTTCGGGATCTTGCGTTTCGATCGTCGCCGGCGTGAGGATGTCCATGAGTTCCTATTCTTGTACGAACGTGGTGTTATAGCAGGTTCTTCGGTGTTTCGGCGCCCGTAACAGCGTTCGCTTCGAGCGCTTTGAGCGTGCGCTCGCGCTGCGCATCGCCGAATTCAAAGAGTTGCTCGATCCGGTGCTCGTGGCGGCCGCCATCGAACGGCGTCTCCAAAAAGATTTGTACGAGGCGTTCGGTCATTTCCCAGCCCGTGAGCCGCTCGGACAGCGCAAACACGTTGGCGTCGTTGTGACGGCGCGCCAGCTCCGCAGAGAGCGGTTCGAAAATGGCGGCGCACCGGACGCCGGGCACCTTATTTGCGGCGATCGCGATCCCAATGCTCGAACCGCACACGACGATGCCGCGATCGGCGTGACCGCTGGCAACGGCTTCGCCGACGGCATAGCCGTACTGCGGATAGTCGACGGGCGTCGCGTCGTGCGTCCCAAAATCGATGATCGAGTGTCCGGAGGCAGTCAGCAATGCACCGACGCGATCCTTGTATTCGTAGCCGGCGTGATCTGCGCCGAGCGCGATCTTCATAAGCGAAGGGCTCTCCCTGTAGCGGTCGAAGGTCGCACGCCGAATGAAGCTGGCGTGCACAAGCGGCACCTGTTCGCGTTCCTTTGAAACCGGCGAACTCACGCAACTCGAATTTCTCGATCTTTGCGCGAGTGATTTCGCCTGCGACAGCGTCGTCTTGGACGTGCGGCACTTTCCGCGAACCGATAGCGACTACCTCGCCCAGCTCAAGAAGATGGCTACCGACCTCGGCCTTGGTATCGCGGCGCTTGTGGACGATGCATTTCTGCCGGGCGAGACCTCGGCGATGGAGACGCGCATCGGCCAAGCTCTCGCGCTCGGTGCGCCGTTGCTAGTGACGCGAGTGGCGGTTGAAACCGCAATGCCTTGGAGCCGGCAGCTTGAGCGGCTCAACCATGCAACCGGGCTGGCGAAAGCGGCGAACGTTACGATAGCGATGCGCAACGCGCCGGGAACCTTTGCGGGAACGGCGCTCGAATGCAAGCGTGTCAGCAAGGAAACGGACTCCGCGTGGTTGCGCTATGCGCTCGATCCCGCGACCCTCGTTGACGAAGACGCGGATGCGCTGCAAGCGAAGAGCGTCGCCATGATCGGCATGCTGAACGAGAGCGATGAAGCGATTGACGGATTCATCGAACGTTTTCACCGATTTCGCGGTACCGTCGTGCTCGATTCCACGGCGTCGTGCACGGTTGCGGATATAGCGAATGCGACACGCCGTTGGCGCATCGCGTCCGCGAGATTTGAACTCAACCGCACGTAACGTCTTCCACGCGAGGTAACTGAACCTGCGTTCTCGCAGGTGGGTGCGGCCCGGGCGCAGGCACGGCAGGCACGAGGCCCAGGCCATACCGTCGTATCCGGAGCTGGTGCTCCCGATGTATTCCAAGTCGGTTCGGCACCTATGCGCAGTGCGCGATAAGCGCAGTCGAGCTTTACTACCTTACCATCGGCGTCAAGTCTTGACTTCTTGAAAACCGCTGATCTCTGCGGGCCTCTCCCGTGGTACGCATAGCATGTTCGTAAATGCGGCCTCGCCGAATATATTCTCGGCGTTTCGTCGATAGTTGCCGGGATTGAACAACAACGGACGATGCCAATAACAGCGGTATTCGAGCGCGTGCAACATGGCGATGAGCGCTTGTGATTTTTCTGCACGGTCGTTCTCGACGTACAGCAGTGGGCGTTGCGTTCTCAGCAGGCGTTCACCACCTCGCAACACGTCGGACTCCATACCTTCGACGTCGATCTTGATCAGGTCGAATCGAACGGTGTCGCAATAGTCGTCGAGCGCGATGCGCCGGGTGGAACGGCCAGCGGTGAACGACGTGAGTTCGAATCCGCCGAAATTCGCTTCCACATCGTAGCGTATATCTGGAATGGCGACGGTGCCTGGTTCCGACCCAAGCGCCGCATTGACGCACTCGATATTGGTCAACGATTGCAATGCCGCATTCGCGCAGAGCGTTTGAAAGACCACGCGCTGTGGTTCGAACGCATACACGAAACCGCTTGCGCCTACGTGCGACGCGAGCGGTACGGCGATCGCCCCGATATTCGCGCCGACGTCGGCAACGGTGCTTCCGGGTCGACAGAGCTGGCGCAACAATTCCAGTTCGCCTTCGCAGTACTCGCCGTAACGCTGCAACGCGCGACCGATGACCTGGTCGTTCTTGTTGCAGAGAAACGGTCCGTATCGCGTCTCCGTCAGCATGTTAAAACCCACCATTGCAGTATCGGCCTCCCCACGAAAAAAACAACGTCCCTTGCGTGGACGCTAGGAGCCGCGCACGGAGAGTGTGAAAGCGCCTGCCATGCGCCTATCGCTGAGCGTCGCACCGCTCGATTTGCGGCTCAAACACCCGTTCAAGATCGCGCGCGGCGAAGAGCGCGTCGCGCACACGGCGCTGATCCGCGTATCGTACGATGGCCTCGAAGGCATTGGAGAAGCGACCCCGATCGAGCGTTACGGCGAGTCGGTCGAAAGCATCCGCGAATACTTCGCGCAATATCGCGTGCCCACCGACGACGTGTATCAGCTCGAAACGCTCCTGTCGCCGGCAATTCCGCCTGCGGCGCGCGCCGGTTTCGATCTCGCACTGCACGACGTCATCGGCAAGGACCTCGGCAAACCCCTCTACGCGTTGCTTGGCCTGGACCCGGCGCACACTCCGTTGACGTCTTTCACGATCGGCATTTCCGATCTTCAGACAACGCTGAAAAAACTGGTCGAAATCGGCGACCACCCCGTGCTCAAAGTGAAGTTGGGACTGGGCACGGCGGACGAACAAGTTGAAACGATCGCGTTGATTCGCGAACACTACACCGGTACGATTCGCATCGATGCAAACGAAGGTTGGAACGTCGAAACGGCGATCGCGATACTCGACGAAATCGGCCGCTTCGACATCGAGTTCTGCGAGCAGCCCATACCGGCGGGTTCGCCGCAGGGATTGCGTGCGATTCGCGAGCGTTCGCCGATACCGATCGTAACAGACGAAGATTCTCTCAATGCGAGTGACTTGCCCGCGCTCTACGGCTGCGTCGACGGGATCAGCGTAAAACTGGCGAAGTGCGGCGGAATCCGCGGCGCGCTCGCCATGATTCACACCGCGCGCGCGCTGGGCATGAAAGTGATGCTCGGCTGTATGGTCGAAAGCGCGATCGCGGCAACCGCTGCGGCACACATTTCGCCGCTCGTTGATTGGGCAGATATCGATGGACCGTTCTTGACGGCGGACGATCCGTTTACCGGCGTCACGTACGAAAACGGGAAACTGATTCTGCCGAGTGAGCCGGGACTCGGTGTTCGTGAGCGCGTCGCCGTATGAAGCGACGCTACGCGATTCTCGCGCCGGACCACTTTGCCGGCGACGCGAAAACCGCGCATGGCGTGATTGCCTACGGCAACGACGAGACCGTCGCAGTGATCGACCCCGCGTGCGCCGGCAAACGCGTTCGCGACGTCGTTCCGCACCTTCACCATGATGCACCGATCGTCGCATCGCTCCAAGAGGCGCTGCAATTCAAGCCCAGTGCCCTCTTGATCGGCACCGCTCCGCAGGGCGGAGCGCTCCCGCCGAGTTGGCGCAACGAAGTGCGCGCCGGACTCGTTGCGGGCCTCGAGCTGGTCAACGGGCTTCACGACATGCTCGGCGAGGACCGTGAATTATGCGATGTTGCGAGGGAACACGGTGCGAAGATTTGGGACGTTCGCAAGCCGCCCGACGTGCCGCTCTTTTCGGGCGCCGTCTACGACGTCACCATTCCGACATTGCTCATGGTGGGCAACGATTGCGCCGTCGGCAAAATGACGGTCGCATTAGAACTCGCCCGTGCAGCCGAAAATGCCGGGAAACGCGCCGCTTTCGTGCCGACGGGACAGACCGGCATCATGATCGCGGGCTGGGGTATTTCGGTCGATCGCGTGATTGCGGACTTTGCCCCGGGCGCGACGGAGTCGCTCGTTCGCTATGCCGCCGCATCACATCCCGATCTCATCGTGGTCGAAGGGCAAGGTGCCATCAATCATCCTGCATACGCACCGGTCACGCTCGCTTTGATGTACGGTAGCGCCCCGGATGCTCTCGTGCTCGTCTGCGACCCGCGCAAAGACTCCATATCGGGATTCGATACGCCGGCGCTCGGATATCGCGAACTGATACGCCTGCACGAAGCGCTGCTCGCGACCGTGAAGCCCGCGAGCGTCGTTGGGATCGCCTTGAATACGCGTGGTTTGTCCGACGTCGAAGCGCGCGCCGAGATCGTGCGGGCGCAGAACGAAACGCAGCTACCGGCTGACGACGTCGTTCGCTTCGGCGCAGATTCGCTCTACAAGGCGATTGCACCGCGCGTCTCACGCAATGCGCCGCTACGTCACGTGCCTGCATGAAACGCTTGTTTGCATTTGCCGTCCTTTGCGCAACGTTAGCTGCGTGCACGAGAAGCGGAGGACCGAGTGCCGGCGGACGCAATCCCTGGACGGTTCCCGGTGTGCTACGCCTAGGCGAACAACAAGAACCTGACAGCCTCAATTTAATGTTCGGACACAACGCCGCAACCGACGAGGTGAGCGTGCTGCTCTTCTCGTTCTTGCTCCGTTACGATCAGGACGGCAACTACATCCCCGATCTCGCAACAGCGGTTCCCACAGTGCACAACGGCGGCATAAGCCGCGATCAACGTACGATTACGTTGCACTTGCGCAACGACGCGCGCTGGTCCGACGGAGCACCGCTTACCGCAGCCGATTGGATGTTCACGTATCACGCCGTTCAAAACCCGCGAAACAACACGAAGACCCGCTATGGCTGGGACGATATTGCTTCCGCGACGGCGCCGAATCCGTACACGCTCGTGATCCATTTGAAAAAGCCAAGCGCGGCGGCGCTTGGCGTGCTGGCGATGGGCGGCGCGGCGTATCCACCGTTGCCGGCACACCTTCTTGCGAACCTTCCCGACATCAATACGGCCCCATTCAACAGCGCGCCGGTTTCAAGTGGCCCATACGTGTTGAAAAACTGGTCGCACGGTGCTTCGCTCGTCTTCGAACCCAATCCGTACTACTTTCGCGGCGCGCCAAAACTCAAGCAACTCATCTGGAAGATCGTCCCGGATACCAACACGCTGCTGAGCCAGTTGCAAACCCACGAGATCGATCTTTACCCGGGCGTCGATTCGGTTGCCGTTGGACGGCTCGGTGCAGTCTCCGGAATACACGTCCTCCATCGAACCGTTGCGAACTGGCGGCATCTCGGCATCAACACCAGCGTGCCGCTATTGCGCGACGTTCGGGTCCGCCAAGCGATCGCCGAAGGGATCGATTGGAAACGCATCAACGACACGGTGTATCACGGATACAACCAACTCGCCGTTTCCGACGTCTATCCGCATTCATGGGCTGCACCGGCACTGCCGCCGTACCGCTACGATCCCGCGCATGCGCGAACGCTGCTGAGCCAGGCGGGTTGGACGATCGGACGCGATGGCGTCCTGCACAACGGTGCCCTGGCCATGCATCTAACGATTTCCGCGACGACGAGTGCCAAGAGCAACGAACAGTCCGAAGTCGTCATACAATCGATGCTCAAGACGCTCGGGTTCGATGTCGCGATCCGCAACTATCCATCCGGCCTAATGTTCGCGCAGAACGGACCGCTGTACACCGGCAAATACGATTTGGAATGGTCGATCGATACGAACGGCCCCGATCCCGACAATGCCGGCTCGTGGAACTCCGCCTTCATCCCGCCAAATGGCGCAAATACGTCGTGGCTGCGCGATCCGATCGTCGACGCCACCAGCGCCGCAGCGGCAAGCACGTACGACCAAACCCGTCGCAAGGTGCTCTACCAGCGCGAAGAAGAGCGGCTGCGCGAGCTCGTACCCGCCGTATTCTTCTATTGGGAAACGGCGTACTACGGAGTAAACACCGACGTAAAAAACTTCAAACCGGCGGCTTTTCTCGCGGACACGTGGAACGCATGGGAGTGGCAGATCTAGCGAGCTACGCGCAAGTCCTCGACGCGCACGAGTCGGCGCGGCTGTTTTTTGAACCGGCACGCATGGGCGTTATCAGCTGGAACACGTTCGCCCCGCAAGGACGGCTCGCGTTTCGTTTACTGCGCGCGCACGAACCCGCGAGCGCTTGGTACGACTACGCGCAATGGCATCCGACCGGCCGCAAGTCATTCAGTGCGCACAGCGATCGGGAGGGCGTGCACGTTTCGGTCGACGTCATCGACGCCGACCAACCCTTTGACGGCATCGAGGTGTACGGAGAAAACGTCGATTTCCGGCTGCTCTCCTTTGCTGCGCCGGTTCGTGCAGTGCCGTCGCTGCCGTACGTAGGGGACGCACGCATTCTGGACGTGCCGGCACGAACGCAGTACGTGCGCGAAGGTGAGCGCGGTTGGTGCAGTCCAACGAGCCTTGCCATGGTGAACGCGTACCACGGCATCGACGAGCACGTTGAAGCGGTCGCGCGCGCCGTCATGGATGCTGCCTACAACGGCACCGGCAACTGGTCATTCAACGTTGCGCATAGCGGCACGCTGGGGTTGCGCGCGACCGTCGCATTCTTGCAGAATCTCGATCATGCACAACGCTTGATCGAACGTAACCTTCCCGTGATCCTATCGTACTCGTGGAGCAAAGACGAACTCCCCGGTGCGCCGCTCGAACACTCCGACGGTCATCTCGTCGTCTTGCGCGGTTTTACGTCCGGCGGAGACTGCGCGGTCAACGATCCGGCCGCGCCGGGAGTGAAAGTCGTCTATCCACGCAGCGCGATCGAGACGCTGTGGCAACGCAATAACGGGGTCGCGTATGTCGTAGCTCCGGGCGGTGTCGACTACGCCGACATTCTTGCATCGCCCGCATGAGTTCGTACGCGAGCCAACCGCACGATCGGGTGCAGCCGATTCAGGAGCTGCGCGGGGCGCCGTTGCACATCGCGCTCGTCGAGCCGGAGATTCCGCCGAACACCGGAAATGTAGCGCGCCTCTGCGCGGCAACCGGTTGCGCGCTGCATTTGGTCGAGCCACTGGGCTTTCGCATCGATGATCGTGAACTCAAGCGCGCCGGTCTCGACTACTGGCACGCGCTCGGCGTCGTAATGCATCCGTCGCTCGATGCGTTTTTCGAAGCCACCGCAATGATGCGCCATTGGTTTTTCTCGACGCACGCCGCGCGGCTCTATACCGATGCGGAATTCGAGACCGGTGACATCCTCGTCTTTGGAAAAGAAACGAAGGGTCTGCCGAAGTCGCTGATCTCGACGAATCCGCATCGCGCCCTGCGCATTCCAATGCGCGCGGAAAGCGTGCGCAGTATCAATCTTTCGACGGCGGTTGGCGTTGCCGCGTACGGTGCGCTCGCGAAGCTTGGCTTTCCCGATCTCCTATGAGTGCCATCAGCGCGCACGACGTGAACGACGTCTTTCGCGGTGAGGTGTACGGCGAAGATGACATTTTTACGGCCGAAGGGTTTGCGCGTTTCGTCCGCGCGAACGACATCGATCTCGATCTTTCACTACGCATCGCGAACGCCGAGGGTCTTGTAGGACTGATGCTGATTGCGCGACGGGGACGGCGCGCGTGGTTCGGCGGATTCGGCGTGGTTCCCGGAGTTGCGCGAATCCGGCTGGGGGCAGCGCATCTTCAGCGCGTCGGTAGAGCGCGTGCGCCATGCGGGCGTTGACGAGATCGAGTTCGAAGTCTTCACGCGCAACGATGCCGCGCTGAACCTCTATCGCAACCTTGGGTGCGAGACGATCGATGAATTGCTCGTTTGGACGCGCAAGGCCCGCTCCGGCACCGGCGGTGGCTTGCGCTATGCGCGACGAACCGAAGAAAGCGTTTCAAGAATCGCGCGGGAACGGGCGGCATGCTGGCAGCGCGAAGCTCGCAGTGTTGCTGCGATATCGCGCTCGGCGCAGGTGCGAATCGACGGCGCCTATGCGTTGGTCGCAAAACGCGCAGGACACGGCACTCTCCTCGATGCTGGTGCCTGCGACGAAACGAGCGCGCATGCCCTGCTGCGGGAACTGGACACGCGCATCCGTTGTGACCTGACGTTGCTCAACGAACCTGCATCGTCACCGTTGAGCAATGCGCTGCACGACGACGCAGGGTGGCGCGTCGCGGAACGGCAGCACCGGATGCGCTTGAAGTTCTAAGCGGTTAGGCTTTGCGCAAATGCGGCGGCTTTCGCAGAAACAGCGATCCGCCAAGCGCAATCACCGCAAAGATCGCAACGGTCCCAAAGACCGGTACGAGCCCGTAGCGATCGCCGATCCAACCAAAAAATGGCGCGGCAAGACCGCCGATCGTCACCGCGAGTCCGAGCGTCACACCGGACGCAACGCCAATGCGCTGCGGTAAATACTCTTGACCGATGACGACGATGACGCCGGCCGAGAGTCCCAGCGCGACACCGAAGCCGATCGCGACTGCGACGACCAAACCATAGACGGGTGCGTGCGCCCCAACGAACGCAAGTCCCGTCGCAAAGATCGCCGTAAGAAGCAGCGAGAGCGTGACGACGCGCCGGCGGTCGAAGCGGTCCGCGAGGCGACCGCCCCACACCGTCGCGAAAGCACCGCCGAAGAGCAGCGCCGCGAGCGCAAGCGACGCGAGGGTTGCATCGACATGGGCTACGCGAATCGCGAAGATCGGCGTGAACGTCACGGCGGCGAGAAACGTCATCGAACGCAGCGCAACGACGACTGTCAGGATCGAAAATCCGTGCCAGTCGTCCTCGCCCGCGCGTTCCCGGTGCGCGCGATGAGCGCGAGCGCGCACGTGTTCGAAGCGCGGAAGTTCTCGCCACACGAGCGCAAAGACGATCAGCGCCGGAACGACGAGCACCGCGGTTCCGTGCAGCCCAAACGCCAAGATCAGCGGCGTAACCACGAGCGGTCCGAGCGCAAAACCCAGATATCCCCCAAGAGTGAACCAACTCATTCCCGACGCCCGGCGCGCGCCGGCGAAGTAGTTCGAAAACCGAGACGCCTCCGGATGAAACGCCGCGACGCCGATGCCCGAAACCAGCGCTCCGAGCAACATCAACGGCAACGACGGCGCGAGGCCGATCAACGCCGTGCCGACCGTTGCAACCAGAACCGCCGTAGGGATCACCCATGCAAACGAGCGGCGGTCGGAAAGATGCCCAAAGAGCGGCTGGACCACGGACGACGAGAGGTTCATCGCGAGGACGAGCGTCGCGGCCGTCGCCAAGGTAAGTCCCCGGTGGGAGACGAGCCAGGGAATGATCGCCGGAAGCGCGCTCTGATTGGCGTCGTTCATGATGTGAGCAATCGTCAGCAGCATGATCCCCCGCTTGTCGGCCTCCTGGGCAAGGGGTGCAGCAGCTGTTCGAGACGCGACGGCCATGGGGCAATCATTGCAGCATCCGAATAATAAGTCCAATAGATTATTAGACTGGATTTGATAAGATAGTCCTATAATGGAACTCCGCCAACTGCGCTATGCGGTGTCGATCGGCCGCCACCTTAGCTTCACGCGAGCGGCGGAGGCATTGAGCGTTGCCCAGCCGGCACTCTCACAGCAGATCGCCGCGCTCGAGCGCGAACTGGGCGTACGGCTCTTCGAGCGAACGAACCGGCGGGTTGCGCTGACCGATGCGGGTCGCGCCTTCACCCTGCGCGCCGAGCGGATTTTGACCGATCTCGCGGGCGCAGCCGAGGAGATGACCTCCTATGCGGGCGGCTTACGCGGCCGAGTCGTGGTCGGGACGTATCAGTCGTTCGCCGAATACACGCTTCCGAAATTGCTGGGGCGCTTCCACGCGCAGTTTCCCGGCATCGAAATCGCTTTACGCGAGGGCATGGCCGACGAACTGCTCACCGCACTACGAAACGGCTCGACCGATCTGTTCATCGGCGATCTCGATGACGCCGACGCGAGCGCCGTCGTGGAGTTTCAGCAGGTGCCGCTGTATGAAGACGAACTGGCGATTGCGGTCGCCGCGACGCACCCGCTGGCAACGCGCGGGACGGTTCGCATCGAAGAGTTGCGCGACGAATCGTTCGTCATCTTTCGCCCGGGCTCTTCGCTGACGCACCGGCTCTTCACCATCGCGCGCCGGGCCGGCTTCGAACCGCGCGTTGCTTTCGAAAGCGTCGATTCACTGACGGTGCGATCGCTTGTCGCCGAACGCCTTGGTGTCGCGCTCTTCGCGCGCACGCTCGGCAACACGCCCGGACCAAATATTGCCCTGCTCTCACTTGCACCGGACCGGCTCATACGCAAAATGTCGCTCGTAACGCGGAGCGCACCCTGCGGGCTTTCGGCGCAGCGGTTCATCTCGTTCATTCGCGAAGAACACGCTCATGGGTGATTCGCTTGCGCAAATCGAGCGCCGCGTCGTCAGTTGCAAGCGCTGTCCGGAATTGCGTGCCTACTGCGCCGAGGTTGCGCGTGAGAAACGCCGTGCCTACGCTTCGCAGACATATTGGGGCAAACCGGTCCCAGCTTTCGGCGATCCGAACGCGCGCGTGATGTTGGTCGGTCTCGCCCCGGGCGCGCACGGCAGCAACCGCACCGGCCGTCCCTTTACAGGAGACGCGTCGGGCGACTTTCTTTACCCGGCGTTGTTTCGTGCAGGTTTTGCATCGCAGTCGCGCGCGCACGATCGTGACGATGGTTTACGGTTGATCGACTGCATCATCACGGCGGCCGGACGCTGCGCGCCGCCCCAAAACAAACCGACGCCGCAGCAACTGCGAAACTGCCTGCCGCATCTCATCGACGAATTTACGGCGCTCCCAAGGCTCGAAATCGCGATCGGCCTTGGCAAGATCGGCTTCGATGCAATTGTCAACGTCCTGACGCAGCAACGCTTTTCATTCGAAAGCCGTCCGCGCTTCGGTCACGGTGCGGAATTTGTCGCGCGAAACGGTGAACGAACGATAATCGTGATCGGCACGTACCATCCGAGCCGGCAGAACACGAACACCGGAAAATTGACCGAGCCGATGTTCGCGGCGATTTTCAGCCAGGCGAAGGCGTTGCTGAAGGCGGCGTCACCGGACGTCCACACGCATCGGTGATTTCGAGAATGCCCCACTTGCTCTGATGCGTCATCGTGCGCGTGTCGGGATGCGGCGCACCGAAGAGTTTGCGCGCTTCTTCAACCGCCTTGTCTTGGCTATCGGTGTCGCGAGCGTGGACAATCGTAATCGACGCGGGCGTGCCGTCGATGTTTGCTTGCAGGATCATATCCGTGTCGTCGAGCGTCAGCTCGCGCGTTTCACAGGCGCGCAGCGGCGACGGCGTTCCAACGGGAGCTTGCTGCGATTCGGTGCTGTTGCGCGAAGAGCCGCAGCCCCCGAGCGCCGTGCTCAGTGCGATGAAAACGAAAAAGTGCGTCCGCATGAGTCCACCGCCTGATCGGGGACCATCATGCCGCCCGACGGACCGCGTTTGAACGAGGTAATCTGCACAGGCGGAGCATTTACGCCCTCGGGGCCGTAGACCCGCTCGAGCGCCTGGCGTAGATCGTTCGTCGCTTCGGGATTCTCTTGGGAACGCATGACCTCGTATCGTTGCACGGCGCCATTCTTCGCAAAGACGACGCGAATCGCCGCGCCCTTATCGCCGTCGGCAAGACGAATGCCGCACGAAGGACCGGGCGTCAGCGCCTGTGCGGTAAGGGGAAGCATCCCGAAGCAGCCGAGTGCTGCGAGAGCCGTGACGAGCCGGGCAAACGAGAAACGAGGTACCACTCTTCGGGTTATCGGCCGTCTCCGGCCCCGGGTGAGGTGCTTTTCAGGTAAAGATCACGCAAGAGATTGGCCGGAACCGCCGTGGGGGCGTCCATCATTAGGTCGCGTCCAACCTGGTTCTTCGGGAAGGCGATGACCTCGCGAATGTTCTCTTCCCCGGCAGCCAACATGACGATGCGGTCGACCCCAAGCGCCATACCGCCGTGGGGCGGCGCCCCGTATTCGAGGGCCCGGACAAAGAATCCGAAGCGGTCCTGGATCTGCTCGGGCGTCATCCCGAGCATTTCAAAGATCCGCCGCTGCAGTTCCGGCTTATGAATACGGATCGAACCCGAACCAAGCTCGAAGCCGTTGAGCACCATGTCGTAGTGCTGCGCCCGCATCTTGAGCGGGTCGGTATCGATGAGATCCCACTGGTCGTCGCCCGGTGACGTGAACGGATGATGCGCCGGAGCCGGCTGCCCCGTCTCTTCGTCGATCTCCAAATACGGAAAATCCAGGACCCAGGCGAACGCAAACGCGTTCGGGTCGCGCAAACCGCACCGCTCCCCGACGTAATTACGCATTTTTCCGGCCACGGGCAATGCAACGGCCTTCGTGTCGGCAAAGAGCAACACGGCATCGCCGGTCTGTGCGCCGGTGGCGTCGCGCAGTTTTGCGACATGCTCTTCGCCGATGAATTTTTGCGCGGACGATTTCACGCCGTCGGCACCCAGTGCGATCCACACCATGCCTTTGCCGCCGAACTGCTTTGCTTCTTCGGTCAACGCATCGAAGTCGCGCCGCGAGAGCGTAGCGCCTCCTGGGTACCGCAACGCGACGATGGCGCCCTGCGATTCGACGATCGACTTGAAGACGACGAACTCCGTCCCTTCGAAAATGGCGTTGACGTCGTGCAATTCCAGGCCAAAGCGGAGGTCCGGTTTGTCGACTCCGTATTTCGCGAGCGCCTCTTCATGCTTCAACCGTGGAAACGGTGCGAGATCGATAGCGAGCACGGTCTTCCAGACGTAGCGGATGCACGACTCCATCGTTTCGAGCACCTCTTCTTGCGTGCAGAACGACATCTCGACGTCGACTTGCGTAAACTCCGGTTGGCGGTCGGCACGCAGATCTTCATCGCGCATACAGCGCGCGATCTGCATGTATTTGCCGAAACCGGCGATCATCGAAATCTGCTTGAGCAGTTGCGGTGACTGCGGCAAGGCGTAGAACGATCCCGCGTGCAAACGCGAAGGAACCAAATAGTCGCGGGCGCCTTCCGGAGTGCTCTTGATCAGCATCGGCGTCTCGATTTCGGTAAATTCGCGCGCATCGAAGAAATCGCGCATCGCTTTGATGATTTTATGGCGCAAACGGATATTGCGCTGCATGCGTGGACGCCGTAAGTCGAGATAGCGGTATTCAAGACGCAGGTTTTCGTCGACGGGATCATCGCTGTTCACTTGGAACGGCGGGACTTGCGAGCGATTGACGATCTCGAGCTGGTCGATGCCGACTTCGATTTCGCCCGTTGGCAGCTTTGTATTCTCCGTTCCTTCGGGACGGCGGCGCACCGTTCCGCGAACGCGAACAACGTCTTCGTGCCGCAGATGCTCCGCTTCACGGAAACTCGGCTGCTGCGGATCGAACACGATTTGCGTGATACCGTCGCGGTCGCGTAAATCCACGAAAATCAACCCGCCATGATCGCGGCGCCGGTTGACCCAACCGCTGAACTCGACGCTCTCGCCGGCGTCGCTTCCGCGCAGGCTTCCACAGGTAACTCGTTTCGACTCGCTTGTCATTCCTTGCCGTCCAATGCTTGCTTGATTCCTGAAACGTAATAGTACTGTTGCACGAGGTTGCGTGCAAATGTGCTGTCATGCGCTCGCGCGTCGAAGTATCCCAGCAACGCCGGCATACGCGTCAGCATTGTATGAAGTCCGAGCGACACCGGCGTCATTCCTAGATTGAGGCGCACCGCCCAATCGGGATGCTTGCGGTAGAAGCGCACTGTGGAGCGGCCCGCCAACTTCATCTTTTCTTTTTGATCTTCATGCGGAACGTCTTGGCAGTGATAGTTCACGGCGTTCGGTTCGTACAGAATGCGAATGCCGGCCTTCTCCAGACGATAGCCAAGCTCCAGATCCTCGTGTCCATATCCGGTGAAACTCTCGTCGAAGCTTCCTACGCGCACGAGATCGTCGCGACGCACCGACGCGTTACCGGTCAAGAAGTACAGCCATGGCAGTTGTCTGCGCGACGGTTTGTGCAAAAAACCCCGCGCTTGCGGGTTATCGCGCTTGAACGCGTAGTCGTCGAGGTCTTTGACCTGCACTTCTAAACCTACGACCGCGATGTTGCGTTCGCGACGGTGATGATCGAGATGCCGGGTGAACAGATTGGGTGATGCAAGGATATCGGAATCGTTGAAGAGGACGACCTCGCCTTGCGCGGCGGAGACGCCGGCGTTGCGCGCCATCGCGCGACCGCTATACGAGCCCGGCAGGTGACGCACGTTCGGATGATCGGCCGCGACGGCGGCAAGATACGCGGCAGTGCCGTCGTTCGAATGCGAGTCGCACACGAGCAACTCGAACCGATCCGCCGGCAGATCTTGCGCGAGCAGCGTCGGGATCACGTGTCTCAGAGTATCCAACCGGTTGTAGGTTGGAATGACGACGGATAGTTCAGGCATTGAGTAAGTCGATGACACCGCGCAGAACCTCGGCGCGAAAGTCTGCGAGTGCCGCTTCATCTTCGGCGACCGGTTTGCGAACGAACACGCTCGGCACCTGATAGGGCGCCCATTCTTGTGAGTTCAGCCGGAAGTAGCGATGTTCGAAGGCGACCAGCGTGGGCCTGCGCATCGCGCTTGCGACATGAGTCGCACCGGTGTCGACGGTCACGATGCAACGCGCCCGTTCAAAGAGAGCGGCCCATTGATAAAACGGCAGCCCGCGCGCGACGGTGAAGCCCGCGCCCTCGAAGGCGGGTGCGTAGACCTCGCACTCGTCCGCGCAACTGAGCACCATGGGTACATCCAGCTCGCGTAGTTGCCGGGTCAGTTGTAAGGTGCTTTCAAGCGTGCTTCCCGTGGTGAACCAACGCTGCCCGAGATGCACGACGATCGGATCTTCCGGATAAGCAGCGACAGCGGCTCGATCTTCATCCCGTACGTCGAGACGCAACCGCTCCACTCGCCGCGTCGCGCCGCCTAACGCAACGAGCTGCAACAACTGCTCCACTTCGTGCGGCACGATGCGCAACGGCTGTCGCTCGCACAAATCCGGATCGGCCGGCGACACCATCATACGGTTCACATAGAGACGCGACGTTACGCGCGCGAGCCATCGACGAACGTACGTATACCCAACGCGAACGCGCGCATTGGTCGCACCGACGACCTGCAGATCCATAACGCGTGGCGCAAGAGCAATCGCGAGGTCGTATCCCGCGAAACGTTTGCCCAGGATCGCCGGCTTTACCCCACGCGGCAGATCGATCACCTCATCAACGTCAGTGCTGCGTTCCATGACGACGCGATTGTAGGGACTCGTAATCATCGTGATGTGGGCATCGGGAAAGGAAGCACGGACCGTTGCAATCGCCGGCGTCGAAAGAATCAGGTCGCCGATACGATCGGTACGCGAGAGCAGAATCCTCATGCAGTGCGAAGGGCGCGCTCCAACTCATCGAAGTACGCATCATGGGCGAGCGCTTGCGCGGCGCGCAATTGACGATTGGAGAGTTCACGGTCCGAGGAAAGATCGCCCAAGGTCCGACGATATTTTTCCGCCGCATTGCGCCGGTGCAAGATCGCGTGCATGGTTCGCTGCAATGGATTCAAGCCTGTAGCGAGATAGGTTCTCCAGTGTGGATGGATCTGCGCGAGTTGCACCGCCGTACGCGCTTGCGCACGCGCTTGACGGATCATTTTCTCGACGTTCGTGCTTCGTGGACGCGGTTTCCAATGGTACGCGAGCGCCTTGGGATTGAAGACGGCCTTCACGCCGCCGAAGCGCAATCGAAGGCCGACGTCGATATCTTCCCAGCCATATTCCGAGAACGATTCGTTGAAGCCGCCGATTGCGCGAATCGTCACCAGCGGCACCGAAACGTTGGTCGTCCAGAAATAGTTGCCGCTGTAGTGCCGTAGTGTCCAGACCGGTGGCGGCAAATCGTCGAAGCTCTCAACGTTTATCGCGCCGCCGCGCACGATCGCGTGCGGATTACGCTCGTGTGAGCGCATATGTTCTTCGACGAAGTTCGGCAGCGGCAACACGTCGTCGTCGATAAAAATCACGCGTTCCCCCGCCGCGGCTGCAATGCCCGCGTTGCGCCCTTTAGCGAGTCCGGAATTCGCTTGGTCGATGACGGTGAATCGACAGGTCGCACGCTGTTGTGCTCGTGCGATGACCTGCGGCGTGTCGTCGGTTGAGCCGTCATTCACGAGAACCACTTCGTAGTCGTCACCGGAAAACGTCTGCTCGAAGCACGCATCGAGCACGCGTTCCAACAACGCCGCTCGATTGTAGGTGCACATCTGTATCGTCGCGCGCACTCTATTCTCTCCTACGAGCCGACGCCGGATCGAACCGGCGAAAGCAGCGACTCCGTTGCTGCGATGATTCGCGGCACGTCGAGTTTCGCGATGCAGGCATAGTCACGGCAGTGTTCTTTGGTATCGCCGGCATGACACCGGTAGGACGCGCGCACGACGGTCGTTCGCTCGCCGAGCGGTGCCCAGCGTTCAGGAAAATCGCTTTGAAACGGAAAGATACCGACGGTCGCTGCGCCCGCCGCCGCCGCCACGTGCATGGAGCCCGTTGTGATGCCGACGAATGCACGAGCGCGTTTTGTCAGCGCCGCGAAGGCGCCGATCTCTGCTTTTCCAGCGACCGAACGCGCCCCCGAACGCTCGGCGATCGCATCGTTAATCGAAACGTCGTCCGGTGCACCGGAAAGCAGCACAGCGCATGAAAAGTGAGTCTGTAACGCACGGGCTAACGCCGCCCACCCCTCAACCGGCCAGATTCCACGGCGCGGGGCGATCGCGTTGGTCGGATGCAATACGATGAAATCGCCTCCATCCAAACCATGCGATACGAGCAGACTGCGCGCTGCCGCTTCGTCATCCGGCGTCGTGACAAGGTGGGGCACCTTATCGTACGTGTCGCAACCAATCGCGCGAGCATAATCGAGAAGAACGTCGCTCCAATGCGACGTCACGTCGCCACGTTCACTCCGAACCACGACGCGCTTTGTGAAGCGAAAGGAATAGAGGCGGCGCGCCTGGCCCACGCGGACCGGGATCTGTGCCATTGCCGGAATGCGCGCGGTGCGCGGCGTGGCCCACGTTACGACGCATGCATCGTATGCACGACGGCGCAACTCCGTAGGGAGGCCCATTTCATCCGCGCCGTCGTCGATAAAAACATCGTCCAGATCGGGAACACGGGAGAGCGTCGCACGATGGCCAGCGAGCGTCAGCGCATCGACGGTGGCCCAGCGAGAACGTAGCGCGCGACCCACGACCGAGGCGACCAGCGAATCGCCGATGCCGCCGCCCGCGCAGTAGAGCAGCGCCCGTCCACCGGTCATCGTTCGTCGAGCACCCGAATGAGTTCGCGGGTGTACATGCCGTCTAGGAATTGCGCTCGCGCAAGCGAGCGGATCGGCGGCGGGGCGTTCTCGCTCGTCGCGATGCCGGCATACACCGCAAGCAGCGAATCGGGCAACAGATATCGTCCTCGAACCAGGTTCATGCCGTGCGCGCCGGTCGCCATACGCGCACGTGACGACGGCTGTTTCTCGATAAAGCGACGCGCCATACGAGCTTTTTCCAGCGCTTTTCGCGTCTCAACTTCCAACGTATTCTCGGACGGTGGTTTGATGTGCCATAGGTACGCGTCCCAGGCAAACTTCCAACGCAATCCCGCCTCGCGCAACCGGACGCCAAGCTCGGTATCTTCCCAACCGTAGAGATTGAACGCTTCGTCGAAGCCCCCGACGGCGTCGAGCGAATGCTTTGGAACCGAGACGTTGCACGTGCACAAGAACGCGCGCGAATAATTTCCAAGTGCCGGTTTGGGACGCTCCTCGTACGACGACACGTTGAGGATCGGCCCGTTCACAACCAGGTTGGTCGTGGAGTGCGCTGCCTCGTGAGCCGCGAGAAATCCGGGCGGAATTTGCACGTCGTCATCGCAGAAGACCATCAAATACCCACCCGCTTCGGCGATCCCGCGATTGCGCGCCTTACCGCGATTGGGCTCAGCCTCGTGAACGTACGTCACCGGATACACGCCGCGCGAAGACTGGCGTTGTGCAACGCCTTTGGTGTCGTCAGTCGATCCGTTGTCGACGACGACCACTTCATACGACGGCGCGCCGATCTGCGTCTCGAGCGACGCGAGCGCCGCTTCGAGATACTGCTGCCGGTCTTTCGTTGCGATGATGACGGAGATGCGCATACGTGTTTAGGACCCGCTCAGCTCCAGCAGCGATTCAGCCATGCGATCCGCAGCACCGACGTGATCTGCGTACAAGGCGCCAAGCTGTCGTTTTGCTGATTCTCTCCATGGCGCATCGTCGAAGCGCTCGAGCGTAACGCGTCCAACGCGTCCGGGCGTGAGGGTCCCGTGCAGTTCCTGGATGAGCATGGCATCGGCGTCGATGTTCGGTTGCGTGTGATAGCGAAAACGGCGGGCGATCTCTACCGCGACGGTGCGTTTGAGCGCCGCCCCGACCAATGGAATACGGTCGAGGTAGGTGAGTGGCCCGTTGAACGTGATCTTCTCCGCAGCCTGCAACGGCGTGATTGCGATCATCGGGATCCCAAGCGCCGCGAGTTCGATGCATTTCGTTCCCGGAAGCGTGACCACAAGTCTCGCGCGGGTCGCTGCCGAAAGCGCGTTGCGCAGGACCGGAAAACGCATGCTCCCATCGAGCGATACGAGGTCGAGCGCGCCGTTCGAATCCGACAGGCGGCCGCGTTGCGCCCAGACACGCGGATCCCCACCGCTTTCGATGGCCCGGCGCACGTCGTCAACCGACGTAAAGGGCGAAATACCGAACGCAATCGGAATCTCGGGCCGCTCGCGAGCGATACGCAGCGCCATCGTGAAAAAGAACGGGATCATGTTCTCGACTTCGTAGCTGCGCGACCCCGGCATGATCAAGATGCCGTCGTGCGGCGCCCGCTCCTCGAGCGGCGCCTGTGCTTCGAGCAGCGCACCGTCGATGGCAAGATTCCCAACCGCAACGATGTGGTGCGCCGGAACGCCCCAGGCGCTCAGCGCGTCAACGCTCCTACGATCGACGGCAAAGGCGCGCGTCCACTTCTTCGAGTACGAACGTTTGGAAAATTTATAGGTGCAGATTTTTCCGCGCAGTTTGGCGTGCAGCCGCATCGCATGCATCAAATCACCCCCGAGATATTGCACGACGTCGACCTTGTCGGGAAGCGACCCGGCGCTGCCACCCACCGCGAAACGCAGATAGGTCTTCGGATCGTAGATGTGCGCACTCGGAAAAAGTTTGCGCGCGAGGTCCGTTTCGTGGCCGCTTGCATATTCGTCGGGAACGAGAAAGAGAAAAATTTCGGTGCCGGGCGCGCGCTCGTAGAGCCGGCGCACCAGGGGCCGCACCCAGCCGGCTACTTCTCCAGGTCCGTTCGCCGTGAGTGCAATCCGCACGTCACGAACCGTAGCGCGAGATGATTTCCGCGATGATGTCCGTGGTGCTATGGCCGGCAACGTGCGGCGCGAGCATGATCTCACCGCCGTGTTGCCGCACGACCGTGCGCTCGGGCAATTCGTCTTCGCGGTATTGAGCGCTTTTGACGAAGACGTCCGGCTTGATGGCATCGATGATCACCTCGGGCGTGCGTTCAGCAAACCCGACGACGGCGTCAACGCTGCGCAGCGCCCGCAGCAATGTCGCGCGATCCGCGAACGGCACGATGGGACGGCGATCGCCTTTCAACCGCCGCACCGATTCGTCGGTGTTGAGTCCCACGATGAGCGCGTCTCCTTGCGCGCGCGCCCACGCGAGATATCCGACGTGACCGGCGTGCAGCACGTCGAAGCAGCCGTTGGTAAAGACGACACGTTTGCCTTCAGCGCGAAGGGACTCTCGCCAGCGCGCTGCTTCGTGCGTATCGAAGACGTCGCCGAAGAGGTTAGGCGTGTCCATGCTCGACCAGCGCCAAGATTTCGTCCGAAGATGCCGTCGCTGTGCCGAGTTTCTCGACCACTGCGCCGGCCGCGAAATTCGCGAGCTGCATCGCGAGTTCAATCGAAGCTCCGGCCGCAAGCGCGAGCGAAAGAACCGCAATAACGGTATCACCGGCGCCCGAAACGTCGAACACCTTACGTGCAAACGACGGAATGTCGAACCGTTCGCCGTCGCGCCCGAAAAGCGACATGCCGTGTTCACCGCGCGTGATGACCAGAAACCGTGTTTCGAGACGATCCAAAAGGCGCGCACCCGCTTCGCGCAGGGAGCGATCGTCGACGATCGGAATCCCGCTCGCCGCTGCGGCCTCTTGTGCGTTCGGAGCAAGGCATGTGACGCCCGCAAACAGAGCGATGTTTTGCGGTTTCGGATCTGCAAGCACGAGGGGACACGCCGACGCGGCCTCGACGACGTCGCGCGTGAGCAAGCCCTTTGCATAGTCGCTGAGGATTACCGCATCGCTTTGCGTCGCGCGCACGCGCACATAGTCGACGATGCGTTGGCGGTCTGCCGTCCGCAGCGGAGCACTCGACTCCCAGTCCGCGCGCACGACTTGTTGGTTGTGCGCGACGACGCGGGTCTTGCGCGTCGTCGGTCGGTCACCGACCGAAAAAACACCGCTGTCGTTTACGGCTTCGGCGGCGAGCATCCGCCGAACGTCTTCCGCGAAGGCATCGTCACCAATCGTGCCGACGAAATCGACGTGGGCGTCGAGCGCGCGAAGGTTGTTCGCAACGTTTCCCGCGCCACCTAACGTAAACGAGTGATCGCTGACGGCGACGACCGGGACCGGCGCCTCCGGAGAGATCCGCGTTACGGTTCCCCAAATCCACTCATCGATCATCAGATCCCCGACGACCAAAATGCGCCGCCCGCGCATGCGCTCGAAGAGCAGCCGCGCGTCGTCGACGAACAGCGTCGGAGCGCTCACGCGATGCCGTCCTCAAAAATCAATCGTTGTTCGACGAGATCGCAAATGATATGAGCCATGACTTGATGGACCTCTTGCACGATTGCCGCGTAGCCATCGGGTCCGAGCAGCACGTGATCCGAAATTTCGGCGACCTTGCCGCCGCCATTCCCGGTAAAGGCAACCGTCACGGCGCCCTTTTTGCGCGCCGCTTCGAGCGCCAAAACGATATTCTTGGAGCCGCCGCTCGTGGTCATGCCGATGATCACGTCGCCCGGTTGCGCAAACGCTTCGACTTGGCGTGAAAAGATAAAATCGTATCCGTAATCGTTTCCGACGCACGTCAGCGTCGACGTATTCACCGACAGCGCTTCACTGTAGAGGCCGGGACGTTCGCGCAAAAACCGTCCGGAGAGCTCGGCCGCCATGTGTTGTGCTTCGGCCGCACTCCCGCCGTTTCCGCACCACAGCACTTTCTTGCCGGCGCGCAGCGCCGTAACGATCGCTCCGGCGATCGCTTCCACTTGTTCGCGATAGTGCGGTGCATCGAGCAGATTGCGGCGTTCCGCAATCAGTACGTCGAAATTCCGGCGTCCCTTGACGTCGTTCACGGCTGAATCCAAAGGAGATCCTCGCCTTGGGAAACGAGTTCACCGTTTTGCGGAATGATACGCAAGATCGTTCCGGCGTAATCGCTTTGAATTTCGTTAAAGAGCTTCATCGCTTCCAAAATGCACACGACTTGACCGTTTTCGACGCGGTCGCCGATCGATACGAAAGGTTCGGCATCCGGCGATGCGGCGCTATAAAATACGCCGGTCAGCGGAGCGCTGATACGCTTGGCATTCGGCGGCAATCCCGCACCCGTGCCGGCTTCGGACACCATCGCTGGCGGGGCGGCAGCCGCCGCGGCCTGCGGCATGGTAGCGGCAACGATCTGCGCACCGGCCTCGCGGCGCACCAATTCGTAGACGGCGTCGCCGACTTTGACTTTTATACGGTCGAGATCGTGCTCGTGCATAATTTCGAGCAGCGACGAAATCGTCTCGCGTTCTTCTTCGTGTGCCATGGTTACGGCGGGCCTTCGCCAACAAGCGCGGCAAGGTCTGCTCGGTCGAGCGGAAGGCGGCGTTCCGAGCGGGTCTCTAAATCGCGCACAATGAGCTCCCCGGCTGCGAGCTCGTCGGAACCCAGAATTGCGGCGAACCGCGCGTTATTGCGATCGGCGATCTTGAATTGCGCCGCTATCTTGCGGTCCTCGAAGTCCATGAACACCGGGACGGCGAGTTCTCTCCTCCAGCGCAACACGAGGGGCACGAGCATCGTTCGCGCCTGTGCACCGAGTGCAATCGCCTGGATTCCGGCACGCGGCTGGTTGCGTAGCCCCGGAAGCGCTTCCAGAATCATAAGAAACCGTTCCAGTCCGAGGCCGAAGCCCACCGCCGCAATATCGGGGCCGCCGAGCGATTTCACGAGGCCGTCGTATCGTCCGCCTCCGCAAACTGTCGATTGCGCACCGAGCGCACTCGAAGTGATTTCAAAGACCGTGCGCGTGTAATAGTCCAGGCCGCGAACGATGCGCGCGTTTACGACGTAGGGAATGCCCGCCTCTTCCAGATAGGCTTTCAACGCATCGAAGTGCTGCCGGCATGCGTCGCACAACACGGACTCAAAAGTCGGCGCCCGCTCAACGAACGGCCGGTCCTTTTCGTCCTTGCTATCCAGCAGGCGCAATGGATTACGTTCGAGGCGGCGTTGCGAATCGGCGGAAAGTTCGGCGAGATGTGGCCGGAAATGTGCGAGCAGCGCGTCGCGATAGCGCGGACGGCATTCGTCATCACCGATCGAGTTGATGTTCAACACCGCGTCGTCGATTCCGTAGCTGCGCACCAGCTCCCACGCGAGCGCAATCACTTCGAGATCGGCTTCCGGACCGCTAAAGCCGGTGCATTCGACGCCGAACTGATGGGATTGCCGGTAACGTCCCTTCTGCGGACGCTCGTACCGGTAGATGGGCCCAACGTAATACAAACGCTGCGGTCCGTTGGCAAACAGGTTGTGCTCGAGCGCAGCGCGCACCACCGGAGCCGTCCATTCCGGACGCAGCGTCATGCTGCGATCGCCCTTGTCGACGAACGTGTACATCTCTTTTTCGACGATGTCCGTCGTTTCGCCGACGCCGCGCACGAACAACTCCGTCGCCTCAAACGTCGGTGTGCGAATCTCGCTATAGCCGAAACGTGTGGCGAGCGCATGAATTCGCGTTTCGAGCGCGTGCCAATGCGCCGAATCCGGCGGAATGATATCTTGAGTCCCGCGCGGAGCGGTGAGCTTGGACGGCATGGCCAGCACGAGGTTCGCAGGGGCGGCTGCGAATCCTAGACACGATGCGGTTATGCGGTATCGCGCGGTATGCGCCGTGCGATCTACGTCGCCGCTGCGTTGGCCGTAGCGGCAGCCGCCCCCGAATTCGGCCGCTCGCTGCTCGCCTCCGTCGCAAGTTCACTGTTCGAATGCGCACCCTATCTTGCGGGAGCGACGGTGTTGCAGCACCTCCTGCGCGGACGCGCGCGATGGCTCACGCCCTACCTCGGCTGCGGTTGCGAAGCGGGACCAGCTGCGCGTTCGATCCCAGCGGCTTTTGCGACGGCCGTGCTCTTTGGTCCGTTGATTGCAACGGCGCGCATTGCTGGGGCCCTGATCGCGAGCGCTGCCACCCGGCGCCACGGCAATCACCATCATCCCGAGGCTCCGCTCGGCGGTTTCGTCCGCATCGTGCCGAGCGCCGCCATTGCGGCAGTCGTGCTGCAAATGATGCCGCTGCTGCATGTGTCTGCACAAAGTACGCCGATGCAGTGGGCCCTCGGTGCCGTCCTCGGCTTTTTCGCCGCACCCTGCGCGCTTGGAGCAGTCGCCGTCGCCGGCGCACTCCATGCGCAGTCCGCGCCTGCGAGCATGGCGTTCTTGTGCGTCGCCGGCATCGTGGACGTTCGCGTTTGGCACCCGGTCGACGTGCGATGCAACATCGAAGATGGTCTTGCGTATATTCTCCTAGCGCTGTGCGCGGCGGTTATTTGCATGCGGCACGGCGCAATGCTCGTGAATCCACGATTGAGTGTTCCAATGGCGGGAGCGGCGCTGACGTTTCTCGTCTGCGCCTGGCACTATCGCGATCGGCGTGCAGCGATTGTGCGTTGCATCCCGGCCGCGATGCTGGCGGCTCTCGTGCTGGGCGCTCCGGCCCCGGCCTACTATGCGACGGAGACCACGCTTTCAGACGGCTATGCGGGCGAACGGATCACCTTCACCGGCATGCTCGTGGGATCGCATGCGACGGCGTCGCTCGTGCGATACGCAATAACCTGTTGCCGCGCAGATGCGCAACCGGTTGCCGTAGCGCTCTCGCGGCCGCCTCGCAACATTACGTCGCGTTGGCTTCGCGCGAGCGGAATTCTTGAAGAACGTCACGGCAGTTTGGAGCTCGTCGCGTACTCATTGCGTGCGATATCGCCGCCGCTCGACCCCTTTGTCTACCGCTGAGATGGACCGCACGTTTTTCGGGCAGAACGGTCGTATGGCCATTCAAGTGCTCGGCTACGCCGCAACGCTCATCGTCGCGATCACACAGGTTCCGCAGCTACGAAAAACGCTTCAAACGCACGATACGGAGGGGCTTTCAACGTGGACGTATGCGTTGATCACCCTTGGATCGGCCTTGTATGTGCCCTACGCGCTCGCGATTCATTCTATTCCGGTCGCCTTGACGAACGGATGGCTGATGCTGGTCTCTGCGACGATCCTGTTCTTCATTCTGAAGAATCACAGGTCATGACCTGCGCTCGTGCGTGCGCGGTTCAAGCACTTCGACGGGAATACCGTTCGGGTCTTCGACAAATGCAATCGCGCGCGTTCCACCCGGTGACTTGTAGACGTCTTTGATGATCTTTACACCCTTCTCGCGCAGCTTCGTAATATAGGGCGCGAGTTCACCATCGGATTCGATCGCCAAATGTTCATAGCGGTTTCCGATGGTGTATGGCGGATGCTCTTCCAGATCGTACACCAGCTCGATGTACGCGTTCCAATCGCTACCCACGAATGCCATGTCCGCGTTGCCCGGATAGTGAAACGGCCCGTCAAGCAGTTTCAATCCGAGCTTCTCGGTATAGAACCCAATCGATTCGTCCATGTTGTTTACGAAGATCGATGTATGAAGAAATCGCGGCATGTTTATCGTCTTCTTTATTCTCGTGTGTGCGACCCGTTCCCATTCGTGCGGCGTAAGGTTCGTTATCAGACAATCGTGTCGGAGGTTACGCGAGCGAAGGGGTCATCGTGTCGTGTCGCGCGCTGCGCGTAGACACGCTACCGCCGACGCTTCAATTTCTTGGATAATGGCCTTTGCCGGCCGCACATCCTGAAGTAGTCCCACGGATTGTCCGGCGTAGACCTGCGCGGTCGCATAGTCGCCGGCAGCTTTTGCACGTTCGTAGGTTTGTACGGCGTCACGATTTTCGAGAAGTTCGTCTTCGTGCTCGTCCCAACGATCCACAAACGCGTTACGCAACGCGCGACCGGCAAACTCAGCGGTCCATCCGCTATGTTGCAAACGGTCGTAGACCTGCGTGCGAACCGTTTGGGTTTCGTCGCTTGCGGCGATCCGCTGCTGCGCCGCCGGAGTCGTGCGGCTTTCCGATGCGAGCAAAAACGGCGTGCCGATCCACGCACCGGCGGCACCCGCGGCGAGCACTGCGGCAAGTCCACGGCCCGTGACGATCCCTCCGGCAGCGAGGACCGGCTTATCGGTCATGTCGAGGACGATTTGCAACAGCGGAAGTGTCCCGACCGCGCCGGTGTGTCCGCCGGCTTCGGTGCCTTGCGCAATCAGGATGTCCACACCGGCGTCGAGCGCCCTCTGTGCCCATGCGCGGCTTTGCACTTGCGCCGCCGCGAGGATTCCGCGCTCATGAAGTCGTTCGACGAACGGACGCGGGTCACCGAATGATACGCAGACGAGCCGCGGTTGCGCTTCGAGCGCCAGCTCGAACAATTCGGGGCGCCGCTCCACCATCCAATGCACGAGTCCGATCCCGAATGTCGCGTTGCCCCGGGAACGCACAAGCGCGATCTGCTCGCGGATGCTTTGCGTGCTTTCCGATTCGGCCAGACCAAGCATCCCGAACCCGCCGGCCTCGCTCACGGCACGCGCGAGCAATCCGCCCGCCTGAGGAGTCATCGCACCATTGAACACTGGAACGTCGATGTTCAACAAGCGACAGATCGGCGTATGCAAGGTCATGCCGCAAGCATACACCGGCGGCGCGAAGGCACCGGCGAGAAATATCGTGTTGCTTCTAGTGCAAAAAATACCGGTAGTTGGAAAAGACGAGCGAGACGCCCAAACGATCCGCTGCGGCAATAACGTCTTCGTCGCGAACTGAACCGCCCGGCGCGATGATTGCACTGCAACCGGCATCCGCCGCCGCTTCGAGGCCGTCGGCGAACGGAAAGAATCCGTCGCTTGCGCAGGCAGCGCCCGTGGCTTCCTCGCCGGCGCGATGCGCAGCAATCTGCACCGCGCTCACGCGATTGGTTTGTCCGGCGCAGATCCCGCGCGTCGTTCCGCCCTTGGCAATGACGATGCCGTTTGATTTGACATGTCGCACGATGTCCCACGCAAATGCCAAGTCGTGCCACTCCTGGGGCGTCGGTTGACGTTTCGAGCGGACCTGCCATTCTTCAAGCGGCGCTTCAGGGTTGTCATCCTCGGCGAGCACGCCGCCGAGTGCGCTACGTACGCGCAACTCCCGCGCGAGTTCATCGGGCAATGACGGGACGAAGCGCATGACGCGAAGATTCTTCTTCTTTTGCAGAAGCGTCAGAGCGTCATCGTCGAATGCGGGCGCCGCCACGATTTCCAAAAAGAATTTCGAGAGCGACTGCGCCGTTTCGAGATCGATGCGTCCATCGGTTGCCACGATGCCGCCAAATGCCGAAACGGGGTCGGCCTCAAGCGCGTCGGCCACGGCTTTGGCCGCGCTCGAACGCTGCGCGACGCCGCATGGAACCGTGTGCTTGACGACGGCAGCGCGGATGAACCGGGCGTGCTCGCTGCCGATTTCCGCTCCAATCGGCGCACGCGAAAGCATGCGCAACGTTCCGTCCAGATCGAGCAAGTTATTGTAGGAAAGCGCCTTTCCATGCAATTGCTCGGGCAGGCGATCCGCACGGTCCAAATAAAAGGCGGCACGGTTCTGCGGGTTGGTTCCATACCGCAATCGCTGCTTCAGAGGGAGCGTCAGCGTGAGTGCGCCGGGAAGATCGCTTGGTAAGAGTTCGCCTTCTGTTTGCAGATAGTGAGAAATCGCCGCATCGTACTCGGCGGTGCGCTCGAACGCGGCGACCGCAAACTCGCGACGCATCGCGATGGGAAGCTCGCCGGTTTGCAATGAGGCGAGAAACTTTGCGTATTGCGACGGGTGCGTCAGCACTGCTACGTGCGCAAAATTCTTCGCGGCCGCTCGCAGCAGCGAGACTCCGCCGATATCGATCTGTTCGATCGCTTCAGCCAGCGTTGTCCCTTCCTTGGCAACCGTGGCTTCGAAAGGATACAGATTTACAACGACCGTCGTGATCGGTGCGATGGCGTACTTTTCGGCTTGCGCGCGGTGATCGGCATTGCTGCGGTCGTACAGAATTGCACCAAAGACCTTTGGATGGAGCGTCTTTACGCGTCCATCGAAGAGCGCGGGAAAACCCGTCATATCCTCTACGTCGAACGCCGGAATACCGTGCTCTTCCAGATGGCGTTTCGTCCCGCCGGTCGCGTAGATCACCGTTCCTCGTTCATGAAGCGTTCGCGCGAGGTCGATGGCGCCGCTCTTGTCCGAAAGCGAAAAGAGCGCCGCCGGTTTGCTCGTGTCAGGCAAGCGCGAGCTCCGGTTCGCGCTCGCTGAGCGCGGCCGCGATAACGGTACTGACGCCAGCTTCGCGCATCGTTACGCCGTACATACGGTCGGCAAGCTCCATCGTCTTCTTGTTGTGGGTAACGATGATCATTTGGAAGTCGTGCGCGAGTTCGCGTACCATGGTCGAAAAGCGGTCGACGTTCATGTCGTCGAGCGCGGCGTCGACTTCATCGAGAAGATAGAACGGCGACGGTTTCACTTTGATCAGCGCAAAGATGAGCGCTGCGGCGGTCATCGCGCGCTCGCCGCCGGAAAGCGCGGTCAGCGACATCAATTTCTTTCCGGGCGGTTGCACCGAGAGCTCGATACCGGTCTCCGAGAGATTCTCCGGGTTGGTTTGCCACATCTTGGCCTGCCCGCCGGGGAACAGTTTTGCGTACATCTCGGAAAATGCATCTGAAACTTTGTTGAATACTTCGTTGAATTGCGCTTGTGTCTGCGCCTCGATCTCCCGGATCGATTCAAGCAACGTTTCACGCGCTCTCGCAAGATCGTCGAGTTGCGTGCGAAGAAACGTCTCTCGTTCGGCCAACTCTTCACGTTCTGCTTCGGCGTTGAGGTTTACGTTGGCGGAAAGGCGCGCCAGTTCTTCGCGCAGGCGTGGCAGCTCCTCGGCGATTTCATCGGACTCATTCTTGTAGCGTTCTTCTACGTCACGGCACTCGTTATCCGTCGCGGGGTTTTGCGCGAACTGCGACACCAGCATCCCGAGCTCGGCTTCGATTTCCGCCAAACGGGTGCGATAACGCTCGCCCCCGCCCGCTGCACTGCGTTCGTCGTTTTCAGCGGTGCGAAAATTCGATTCTACTTCCAATTGTTCGTTGGCCATCGCTTCGCGCGCACGGCGAGCGACGTCGAGACGGGCATCCAGATCGTTTACGCCGGTGCGCAGTCCTTCGAGATGTGCATGCGCCGTACGCGTGGTCTGCATCAGTTGCCCGATCTCGGCAAGCATCTGTTCGCGGGCTATCCGCGCGCGCTCGGAGTTCTGGTCGAGCATACCGAGGCGTCCATTGGCCGCGTCGCGTTCGGTTGTGAGCGCGGCGACGCGCTCGCGCAGTTCTGCGGCGCGCTGCGTCACGTCCGCCTGCGCGGACTCCGCCTGTGCGATCTCGGCCCGAGCGCGAGCGAGTTCGGCTTCGAGGCGTTGCCGCTCTTCATCGCTTTGCACGTGGTCGGGCTCATCCGATTCGTACGCACGCTCCCGCTCCCGCGATTCGTGCACCCGCGCGGACAGTTCGTCGAAACGGCCGCGGGCGCTCTGTAGTTCGGCGTTCATGCGTTCGAGTTCAGTCGCAAGCCCCGCCATCTCGGTGCGCAATTCCGCCGCCTGCAACTCGATTTTTCCAAGCGCGTCCCGCGCGGCATCGCGGGCCGCCGTCGCTTCTTCGGAGTGTTGCGTTGCTTCGTGTGCGGCGCGCTCGAACGCATCGAGCTTCGCGCGCATTTCGGCCAGCGCTTCGCGGAGCGACTGAGCTTGAACGCGACGGGAAAGAATCGATTTCTCGCGGCGGAAACGCCCGCCGGTAATTGCGCCGCCACCGGCAATCTGCTCGCCGGAAAGCGTTACGATCGTATCGCGGAAACCGCGCTCGCGCACCAAATGAATGCCCGTCTGCAGTGTATCGACCACCAGAACGTTCCCGACCAAGAAGCGGACGACGCCTTCATACTTGGGCTCGGTGCGCACGAGCGTATGCGCATATCCGATGATGCCGGGCACGCGTTGAAGATCTGCCGTCATCTGCTTTGCTTCGCGGTTTGCGAGCGTGTCGAGCGGCAAGAACGTCGCACGCCCTTGTTCGCTGCGGTTCAAGAATTCGATCCCGCGCTCGGCGTCTTCCGATCGTGAGGTAATGATGTTGGAAAGCCGCGCTCCAAACGCGATGTCCATCGCGCGCGCATACCGCTCGTCGGTCGTGATCAGGTTCGATACGATGCCTTCGATCCCGCGCAAATCGCCACGCTGCCACGCTTCGACGACCGCACGCGTTCCCGGAACATGTCCTTCGAGCGACGCTTCCAACTCCTCGATCGTGTGCAGACGCGACTCGGCAGCTTTCACTTCACCGGTGTGTTCGCGATGTTGCCGAACGGCGTTCGCGAGATCTTCTTGAGCCTGCGCGACCGCACGCTCGGCGTCCTCGGCGCGGGTGCGTGCTTGAGTTTGCAACGACTCGAGTGAAGCCAGCTGCGCTTCGCGCACGGCATAATTATGCGTTGCACCGCCCGCCGCAATCTCCAGTTGCGCTGCGCGTTCGCGCGCAAGATCGGCTTCCTGTTGCAGGCGCTCGGCTTCGGCACGAAGATTTTCGCCTTGAACGCGACGCTCGGCTTTGCGCGCCGCGACCTGCGCTGCTGAAGCTTCGACTTCGCGCAAACGCGTAAAAATCGCATCGAGTTGCTTGCGCGCCTGCGCCAGAGCGGTTTGGGCTGCAAGTTCCCGTTCGCGCGCGCCTTCCAGCTCCTGCGCAAGCGGTGTAATGCGTTCTTCGAGGCTCGCAATCGTCTCTGCGAGCGATTCCCGTTCGGCCTGCACGCGTGCCGCATCTTCGGATGTTTGCGTCGATTGCGCTTCCAGCGCCTCGCGGCGTGCGAGCGCGGCGGCATAGTCTGCTTCGATGCGCGCCAATTCCGTGCGCTTGGACTGCGCTTCGCCGCGAATCTCTTCGAGCTGCAGTTCGTGCTGATACGCACGCGTACGCAGCTCGGCCAGATTCGCGCCGAGTTGTGCTGCTTTCGCAGCCGCAGCGCTGCGAAGTTCTTCGTTCTTCTCGAGCTCTGCCCGAAGCGTCTCGCGCTCGCCGCGGCGCGACTCACTCGCGCGCATGTACGATAAGATTTCGAGGTCGCGGACACGCGCCTGCACTTTGCGGTAGCGCTTTGCCCGGCGAACCTGGGTTTCCAGTTCGGGAATGCGCCGTTCCAGTTCGGCGATCAAGTCGTTGATGCGAATAGCGTTCTGCTCGGTTTGTTCCAAGCGACGCATCGATTCGTTCTTGCGCGCGAGAAACTTATTGATTCCTGCGGTCTCTTCAAAGAGCGCGCGCCGTTCGGTCGGCTTGCTCGTGAGAATTTGATCGATCTGGCCTTGCGAGACAATCGAATAGGAGCCGGGGCCGAGACCCGTTCCCATCAGCAGCTCGACGATGTCGCGCAACCGTACCTGGTTGCGATTGATGAAGTATTCACTTTCACCGGCACGATACGCGCGACGCGTGATTTCGACTTCACTATAGTCAGTCGCGAGGCGGCGATCGCTGTTGTCGAAGGTCATCGAGACTTCGGCGAGACCGAGCGGCTTGCGCTTGTCGTTGCCGGCGAAGATCACGTCTTCTAATTTGCCCGAACGAAGACTCTTGCTGGACGTTTCACCGAGTACCCAGCGAAACGCGTCGACCATATTCGATTTGCCTGAGCCGTTTGGTCCGACGATCGCGGTGATTCCGCCGGAAAAGTCGAGCGCTGTCGGTTCGGCAAACGTCTTGAAGCCGAAAGCTTTGATCTTCTTGAGTTTCATTGGTGTCCGACCTCGTCGGCAGCGAGTAAAGAAAACAGAGCCGCTTGGGCAGCGGCCTGTTGAGCCGCCTTCTTCGAGGAACCCATCCCGGTTCCCAACGTCTTATCGTTAACAATTACCGAAGACTTGAAGTGCGGCTGCTGGGGTGTTCCTTCGTTACAGTCTTCATACGCCGGCGTTGCCGAAAGGTGCTCCTGCGTGTAGTGCTGCAACCGGGTCTTCGCATCGAGCAAATCATCCGGGTCGTGATCGAGTTGCTCGATGTGCTGCCGGACGACGAACGTCTTCGCCTTCTCCATCCCGTAGCGCAGGTAGAGCGCCGCTACGAACGCCTCGAAGGCATCCGCGAGGATCGAGGTATTGTCGGTGCCGCCGGCGTTGCGCATTCCGGTTCCCAATTGTACGAGCCCGGAAAAGCCAAGACGCCGTGCGCTGCCGGCAAGCTGCGCGTCGTTGACGATCGCAGCTTTGCGCAGCGTCAATTGGCCTTCCGGTTCGTCGTGAAAGTGCTCGAAAAGCCAATGCGCCGTCACGGCGCCCAGAACGGAGTCGCCCAGAAATTCCATGCGCTCGTTCGACGGACCGCCATGTTCTTTTGCGTGGCTTTCATGTACGAATGCCTGCTCGACAATCGCAAGGTCGCCCGCAGTGCGAACGCCCGCGCCTCGAAGCAACGCACGCAGGCGCCGCCGATGGGCTTCGCCGCTCACGCGCTTAGCTTCGCGGCTTTCCGAAGACGATCACGCTGTTGTGACCGCCGAATCCGAACGAGTTTGAGAACGCGACGTCGACGACGGTCTTTCGAGCGACGTTGGGCACGTAGTCGAGCGTGCACTCGGGATCCGGGAACTCATAGTTGATCGTCGGCGGTATCAGGTCGTTCGCCACGGCGAGAACCGTCGCAACGCCTTCGATGCCGCCGGCAGCGCCGAGCGTGTGTCCGTGCATCGATTTGGTCGAGCTGACCGCAACCTTTGTGTCGTTGCCGAAAACCTTTTGAATCGCTTGCGACTCCGCGGTGTCACCGAGTGGTGTCGACGTCCCGTGTGCGTTGATGTGCTGAACCTCGTTTGGCCCAACGTGCGCCGATTGCAGCGCTCGCTGCAACGCCATGATGACGCCATTGCTCTCGGGATCGGGCGCAACGAGATGATAGGCATCGGCAGACTGTCCGTAACCGAGCACTTCGGCGTAGATCTTTGCGCCACGCGCTTTCGCGCGCTCGTATTCTTCGAGTACCAAAACGCCGCAGCCCTCGCCCAATACAAACCCGTCGCGCTCTGCGTCGAATGGCCGGCTCGCCTTGGTGGGATCATCGTTGCGCGTCGACATCGCTTTCATCGAGCAAAAACCGCCGACCGCGAGCGGCGAAATGCACGCTTCGCTTCCACCGGTGATCATCGCGTCGGCTTCACCGTGCGCGACGTAATTGTAGGCCGTTACGATTGCGTCGTTGCCGCTGGCGCATGCGCTTGCCGCCGAGAAGAACGGGCCGCGGAACCCGTAGGCCATCGAAATATGCGCCGGAGCTGCATTGGCCATGAGCATCGGAATGAAGAACGGCGACGTCTTCGTCCAGGTGCCGGTCTGCGCAGCCTTGTTCGACTCATGCCAAAACGTTAGAATGCCGCCGATTCCCGTGCCGATGATCGCACCGACGCGATCCTTGAACGCCTGATCCTCTGGCAGATTCGCATCTTCGATCGCTTCGCGCGCTGCCGCCATGGCGAAGTGCGAGAAACGGTCCATCCGGCGCGATTCCTTTTTGCCGATGAGCTCGTCGGCATTGAAATCCTTGACCTCACCTGCGATCCGCGTCGTGAAGTCGCTCGCATCAAAGGCCGTGATCGGCCCAATACCGGAATCACCGGCGACGAGACGCCGCCAGAACTCTTCAGTGCTATTTCCTAGGGGAGTCACGGCTCCAAGGCCGGTGACCACTACACGTCGCTTATCCAAAACCCCACCAAGTTACGGCGGGGCGAGTAAGGCCCCTTTCGGATGGTACACTAGTGCCATGCGAAAGAGTCGCCTGGCATCCGCCCTGCTGGCTGCAATCGTGCTCACGGGCTTCGCGCTCCCCGGGCGCGCCGACCAAGTCTTCTCAACGGTAAAGACTGGGCCGCTTCCCTCACCGGGCAAGACCGCCGCCCCGGGCACCGTCAACATCGACTACGTCTACTATCCGTGTCAGGGCTATGGCCGCAATAATCAGTGCCTCTGCGCTCAAAATCAGCAAGCGACCTCGTACGGCAATGGGAACTACGGCTGTCGCCAGCATACCGGTCATCATGGAGTCCCACATCATCCACATCCGGTGAACCCAGTCAACCCCGGCACGCCGCCGCGCTACTATCCCCAAGCGCCGGCCATCCCCCACCCGATGCCGACATAAGCGCTCCTTAGCGTCCTACGCCCTTGCGGCAGCTCGGGGGCTTTGCTATACTCACGCGGCTATGTTCCAGTTCGACCTCCAGCTGTTTGCGTCCAAGAAGGGCGCCGGTTCGACCCGTAACGGCCGCGATTCCAATGCTCAGCGCCTCGGCGTTAAGCGGTACGGCGGTCAACGCGTGCTCGCGGGCAACATTCTCGTGCGTCAACGCGGCACCAAGTTCTATCCGGGCGAAAACGTCGGAATCGGCAAAGACCACACGCTCTTTGCCCTGATCGAAGGAACCGTCGAATTTTCGACGCGCCGCAATAAGCAGCACATCAACGTTCGTGCGTTGACCGCCGCATAAGCATCCTTTTAGGATTTCGGGCAGAGGGCCATCATTGGCCCTCTTTCCTTTTCTGACGTTATGAAATTCATCGACGAAGCGGCCATCACCGTAGTTGCCGGAAACGGCGGCGACGGCATTGTCGCATGGCGCCGAGAGAAATACATCCCCAAGGGCGGTCCCGCGGGCGGCGACGGTGGCCGCGGCGGAAGCGTGTATTTGGAAGCGACGCCCGAGCTTTCGACCCTCGTCGAGTTTCGCTACAAGCGTGCCTTCAACGCCGAGTCAGGCAAGCCGGGCGGCACGTCGAACAAGTCGGGGCCCAGCGGAGAGGATCTCACGATTCCCGTTCCGATCGGCACGCTGGTCTACCGAACGTTCGAAGGAAAGAGCGAAGGGTTTCTCGCGGATCTCGCGCACGGCGGCGATCGCGTGCAAGTTGCCAAAGGCGGGCGCGGCGGCCTCGGCAATCAACATTTTGCGACCAGCACGCGACAAGCGCCACGCATCGCGTACAACGGCGAACCCGGCGAAAAATGCTCGCTTCGGCTCGAGCTTCGATTGCTCGCCGACGCGGGAATCATCGGCGTTCCAAATGCAGGTAAGTCAACGCTGCTTTCCGTCGTTTCGGCCGCGCGGCCCAAGATTGCCGACTATCCGTTTACGACGATCGAACCGCAACTCGGCGTTGTGCGCGTCTCCGACGAAGAATCGTTTTTCATGGTCGACGTTCCAGGACTGATCGAAGGCGCACACGAGGGGGCCGGCCTCGGCGATCAATTCTTGAAACACGTTGAACGAACCCGCGCACTCGTCCATCTGCTCGACGGCGCGAAACCCCTCGACGAGTTGCTGCATGACAAAGAAACGATCGAACGTGAACTCGCCGCTTGGAATCCCAAACTCATCGAAAAACCCACGCTCCTCGTGATAAGCAAGCTCGACCTGCCGGATGCGCAAGAGCGGTTGCGCGACATGCAAGCGCAGTTTCCGCACGCGCGCGGAATCAGCGCCGCCACGGGAGAGGGGGTCCGCGAGTTGATGTACGCGCTGTGGCAGACGATCAAAGAAGCGCCGCTGCCCGAGATCGTTACGCCGCCGCCGGCATTGATCGAACTCGTGCCGCACGATGCGTTCACGATCGAACGCCAACGCGACGGCACATTCATCATCTCGGGCGAGCGCGTCGAGCGTCTCGCATCGATGACCAACTTTGATTCGGACGAAGGGCTTGCACGTTTCGAGCGTGCGCTTGCGAAGATGGGCGTCGAGAAAAAACTTCGCGAACTGGGAGCAGCGGAAGGGGATACGGTACGCATTGGGCAGTACGAATTTACGTACTCATGAGACTGGGCATCTTCGGCGGCACGTTTGACCCGATACACAACGGCCATCTTTTCGTAGCTGAAACGGCTCGATTGATCGAAAAGCTCGATCGGGTGCTGTTCGTACCGACCAACAACCAACACTATCGTTCGCACGCGCAAGTCGGGGCCGATCACCGCTGCGCGATGATTCTCGGCGCAATCGCAAGCAATCCGGGTCTAAAGCTCGACGATACCGATCTGCGAGCGGACACGAGCGGCTACACTGCCGACCTGCTTCCGCGGCTGCATGCAAAATTTCCCGACGCGGCTTTTACGTTCATCATCGGGGCGGATTCGCTCGCAAACTCCACGTGGCAACGCTTCGATCAAGTTCTCGAGGGTTTGGAACGCTTTGTGATCGCGCCACGGCCCGGCGTGCGCGCCGAAGCTCTCCAACGTATCCTCGACGCCGTTCCAAAGCATCTTCGCGAGCGGATTTCTTCACTGAACATGCCGGAGATACCGGAGTCCGCAACCTTGATTCGCACACTGCTTGCGCAAGGACGCAGCGTGCGCTACTTAGTTCCCGAACCGGTGTGGCAATATATCGTCGCTCAAAAATTGTACGGAGTCGGCGCGCATGCGTAGAGCGTTGCTGCTCATGATGTTCTTGGCGAGCGGTTGCGCGGCCGCGACGCAGCCCGACAACGCGAACGTCTGCAGCATCTATAGCGCGCAGCAATCACGCGCCGAAGTCGTTGCCTCGGGCAAAATCGTCGAGGTGCTCGGGACACGCCGGGGACCAAGCGGTGAACATGAAGGCTTTTTGATCCGTCTTTCGGACCGTTGCGATCTGCTGTTGCGCGTCGAAACGAACGTCGATCTCACCGGACCGGTACCATTGCACACCGGGCAAGACGTCGTCGTAAAAGGCGAATACGAATTCGATCCGATGGGCGGCGTAATTCATTGGACGCATCACGATCCGCGCGGCCGGCATGAAGGTGGATTCGTCCAGGCAGACGGGCGCACGTACGAATGACGCTTCGAGCGCATCGTCTTGGCGAGCGCTTCGCCGCGCCGATTGGAGTTGCTTCGGGGGCTTGGCCTCGAGGTAGACGTGCAACCGAGCGGATACGATGAACCTGATGATCCGGCCGCGACGCCGCTCCAACTTGCACGGCGGCACGCGCGCGCCAAGGCGCTCGATGTTGCCGCGCTGCGACCGGGAGAATTGATCGTCGCAGCCGATACGGTCGTCGATCTCGACGGCGTCGCGCTGAACAAGCCGCACGACGCCCGCGACGCAGCGCGCATGCTGCGAAGTCTCTCCGGGCGGGAACACTGGGTGCATACGGCGTTTGCGCTGCTGACCCCGCCGGCGGCGACGCCGGTCGAGGAGGCATCGACAACACGGGTTCGCTTTTTCCGGCTCGGCGACGCGGAAATCGACGAATATGTTGCGAGCGGTGAGCCGATGGATAAAGCAGGTGCGTACGGAATCCAAGGCCGGGCAGCGGCGCTCGTCGAGTCGATCGACGGCGACTTTTACACGGTCATGGGGTTTCCGCTCGCACGGTTCGTCCGGGCGCTTCGCAGGTTGGGATTTGCGCTTCCGGTAACGAAACAGCGCATTATCAGCTAAGGATTTTTCCGAGGGCCGACATCTTTACGTACCGCGACGAGCGCAGGCTGTTTGCGCTCATAACCGTCATCATCGTAGCGGCGCTGCTGGCGCTCGTGCAGATTAATGCTGAGCGTTCGGGTCAAACGAGTCCGCTCGAAACCGTCGGCACGTCGCTCGTTTCGTTCGTGGAGATGGCGACGTCGGCGATCGTCGGCGGCATACGCGGCGGTGGAACGGCGGTTGTCGAACTTCCACAACTCGAACGCGACAATGCAACGCTTCGCGTCCAGAACGTTGCTCTCGAAAAAGAGAATGAGCGCCTTCACGAGTTGGCGGCGGAGTATGCATCGGTTGCATCGGTTCAGCCAATCGTCAACCTGTACTCGCACGCGATCGAAGCGCGCGTCATCGGATTTCCGCCGGAGAACACGACACGGTCGGTGACGATCGATCGCGGCAGCAATGCCGGCGTCCATAAGGACGACGGCGTTATGGCAAACGGCGGCATCGTGGGACGCGTGGAGTCGGTTGATCCGTTCTCGAGCAAAGTCGTGCTGATCACCGACTACACGAGCCGGCTTCCCGCCGTCATGCGGCGCGGGCGTTACTGGGGAATCGCTCGCGGCAATCTCTCCAGCGTTCGCGTTGAATTCATACCGCAAGACGCCCCGATCAAAGTCGGGGACGTGGTTGTCACCGGCGAGGGTCTCTCATTCCATGCCGGCGTTCCGATCGGTCGCGTCGTTCGCATTGAACGCGGCGATGCGACGCTCTACCAAACCGCCGTGTTGAAACCGGCCGTCGACCTCGACTCCATCGATCGTCTTGTCGTCGTCCCGAAGTAAGATCGTCCACGAAACGCCATTCATCGGCCCGTCGTGGTGGACGGCGTCGATGTGGCTCGTCATCGCGCTTCTACTTCAAGTAACGCTGCTGCACTTCGTCACGATTCATGACGTAGCACCGAGTTTGGTGCTCGTCGCAGTTGTGTGGTTCGCGATTCGCGTCAACACGCGGCGCGCGGCGATCTACGGTCTCGCGGCGGGCGTGTGCGAAGACATTCTCGCTACGGCGACCGGCGGAGCGTGGACGATTTCGACCACGCTCGTCGCGATCATCGCCGGCACGCTATCGCGCGGATTTTTCGCCGATTCGTTGCCGCTGGTGTCGCTCATTACCGCGGTCGCGACGTTGCTCCGCTGGTTGCTCTTTTGGATGGTCATGGCGCTCGAGGGGTATCCGAGCGGACTCGCCACCATGCATTTCCATCAAGCATTACTGCAAGCGGTACTCAACGCCGCGGTGATGATCGCGGTCATGCTCGCCGTTCGGCGCTACGAACATCGCTAGCCGATGATTACGGAACGCCGCCGCACACCGCGCATTTCGTGGCAGAAGTCACCGTGGCGCATCGCTGCATTTGCGGCAATCGTCATCCTTGCGGTCGCCGCGCTGATCTTCCGCCTCGTGCAAGTGCAGATCGCGCAAGGCGAGATGTATCAGAAAGCCGCGCAAGCCAATCAGGTTCGCCTCATACGCGTCGCCGCACCGCGCGGAATCATTTACGATCGCAGCGGGAAGGTGATGGTACGCAGCCGCCCTTCGTTCGTCGTCGGGTTCATTCCATCTGAAGTTACCGACGTCAATGCGGAATTGAAAACGCTTTCGCGGACGCTCAACGTGAGCGAGCCTGCGCTCTGGAAACGGCTACTGCACCACCGCGGCGTGAACTACGAGAACTTCGACCAAGTTCAAGTCTATGAACCGTACGGACCGGTCGTGCTCGCAACGGGACTCTCCGTCGCAAAAGTGGCGCGGCTTTCCGAAGTTCTTCCCGATTTACCGGGCGTCGATTTGGAAGTGCAGCCGATTCGCGACTACCCGCTCGGCGGAACCGGCGCACACGTATTCGGCTACGTCGGTCAAATCACCGAAGACGAATACAACCGGTTGAAATACGAAGGCTATTCGCCGAACGACGTGATCGGCAAAGATGGACTCGAATACGTCTACGATAAATATTTGCGCGGCGAACCGGGCGGCCAACGTGTGGTCGTCGACGCCACGGGCTCGGTCGTCCCAAGCATCAAGCTTCCATCCAAAGCCGCCGTCCCCGGCGACAAACTCGTCACGAACATCGATTTGCGCTTGCAGCAGATCGTCGATCAAGCACTTGCGGACGGCATTCAGAAGTGGGCGCACGGGCACAAGCTCTCGGGCGCTGCCGTCGCGATGGATCCGTGGACGGGCGGCATTCTCGCGATGGCGAGCTATCCCGAGTTCGACCCAAACGACTTCGCCGACGACAACTACAAGATGGTCGCGAAATATCTCCTCGACCCGATCGATCCGCTCTACAACAATGCCATCGGCGCCGCCACGCCGACCGGTTCGACCTTTAAGATGGTGACGGGTTCGGGTGCGCTGACCGCGGGCGTCGTCAAGGTCAACGAGACCGTCTATGACAGCGGCGCTTGGAATTGCGGCGGTTACGTTGCGCGCGACATTGCTTCCGGCGGTCTCGGAAACACCTCGTTCATTCCGGCGCTGGCAGCGTCGTCCGACGGCTATTTCTATCAAATGGCGTGGCGTCTCGGACGCGAGCGACTGCAAAAATACGCGTTGCTCTACGGCTTGGGCAAAAAGTCCGGCATCGACTTACCCGGAGAGATCAGTGGAAACTGGCCGACGCCGGAATGGGAGATGAAAGTCTTTCACGTGCCGATGGAACCGAGCGAAGTGTGCATGCTCGGCATCGGCCAAGGCGCGATGCAAGCGACACCGCTGCAGATGGTCAACGTTGCCTCCGCGGTCATCAACGGCGGCACCCTGTATAAACCGCAAGTCGCGCGCGAGATTCGCTCGCCGAACGGCGAGTTGATCAAATCGTTCACACCCGAAGTAATCCGTCAAGTGCCGGTGACGACGCAAGCGCTCGAAGCCGTTCGCGCCGGCATGGCAAAGGTTACGGACCCCGGCGGCACCGCCTACGGATTGAAGATCAAAGACTTGCCGTTTTCAGGGAAAACCGGAACTGCAGAGACCGGTGAAAACGGTTCCGGAGCCAACACGACGTGGTTCATCGCGTGGGCGCCTTCGGATCATCCGAAAGTTGCGCTGGCCGTCTTCGTCGATCGCAGCGGCGGCTACGGCGCGACCGTCGCAGCGCCGATCGCGCGCGACATCCTCGTCAAATACTTCAAGAAGAGTCCCGACTTCACGTATTAGCCCGTCCGTACTGAAGTGCTGGACGGGCCACGGACTCGCCAGACGAATACGTATATAGCGGAGTGACCACTTTAGCTAGCATTTTATGTGCTGCTGCGTCGGCACGCTCAGTGGCGCTCCCCCGCTCAATTTAAGTATTACTGATTCCTCGCTATATGCTGGTGCTCCCATCAGCGAATGGACATGCCTCTAGTGCGTATCCCGGTGGAAGTGAAATAGCATCAGCCTTAGCCGGCCAAAAAAGAGAACCCGGAAAAGGAATGAACTGATCCGCCATCTTCGTCTTTACGTCCGACTCTTGCGGTGTGAATTGGGCCCACGGGTGACCAGTATCATCCCAGCCGATCCAACCTAACGCAGCCCCGCCGGGTGGCGTATATATGGCTGCAAGAGCAACCAGACTGCGCATGTGCGGCTTTGCGTCTTTCAGCTTCACGATCCCGAGGTTCATCTGCCACGACGCGTGCGTTGCGCCGCATTTCGCTGCCTGATCAGGACCCGCCATTGCGGTTTGCGTACTTACGAGCAACATAAGTACTGACAATGCACATCGCCAAAGATTACGCATTAGTTCACTTCACCATCATAAAAGCTCGCGCCCTATTGCCAACACGGTGTCGGAACGGCATTCTTCTGGGTGCTCCCCACATAAAGCCAATGGCTTCCGCTGCGGTGCATGCCTGCGAGCTAATCCCAAGTGACTCTCCGTCCATCGTGCGGATTGTGGTTGCGCGGGTCGGCATTTGCGAAATGGGTCGGCGGGTCTTAGCCGGAGAGCCTCTTACGGGAAATGGAATTCAAACCGCATAAACGCAATCGCCAACAGCAACGACACGCCGCTCAACGAACGTCAGCGCAATGGGAGGACATCATTCAAGACATGGCAAGCAAAAGCGCCGTGATTGGCGGTCAACGGCCTCTGATTCACCAGTGCTTTTCGGATCCGCTGAAGGCGTAGGAGATGCTTGCGCTTACATTCGTTGCAACAGTCTCATCTCCATGGATGTCGGAAGTGCACCTCCCGCGAGGTCTCTATGCGGCAACACCCGGCGCGCGATGTTATGGTTCTAAGTCGGCCTTAGGAACGTCAAATACTTATGGCAGCGGGCGAGCGTCCAGCGTTGTAAACATTTGGCGAATTCGGAACAGTGTGAGCAACGCGATGCTGGGCTGGATCGTGAAGTCTTTAGATGGGCGTTATTGGTACGAAGATCCAGTCGGACTCGAATATCAGCAAATAACAAGATCTGCGGTTCCGATTTTCACAAACAAGTCATTTGTATTCGACGGTTGTTTCAAAGATGATCTGAAAATGTAATGGCATGTTCTCGCAGCGTTTCATCGTGATGAGATGACGAGCAATGCTCGCTCTGCGGCATCGCGTAGCAGCGGATCGCGCTCCTCGCTCATGGCTGCATTCAGCGCATCGACCGACCATGGCGCGCCAACAAGCGCAAGCCGTTCGATCATGTCGAGGCGCAGCTCCGGTGTCGGTGTTTCGTCGCCGGCGACAAGCGCATGCGTCCAGGTGACGGCAGTCGGGACCGCGGCGGCACGCTTGTGTTGTCTGCGTGAAATGAGCGAGCCCGCGACAAAGAGCACGGCGCCGAGAGCAAAAATAGCGAAGAGCGCGAGAGCCGGACTATTCGACGCCAATGTGCGCAGCGCCGCGCAGCGCATCCAATACCGCTGCGAGCGATTCATCGAGCGTGCGGTTCACGCTGGACGTGAGGACCCGATGAAACTCCATCATCGGTAACTCGGCGAGCACGCTAAAGACGCTGAGCAATTCGGTGCGATACCGCTCCAGCGAATCGGATCTTTGTCCGTCGTAATAGAGCGTCGATCCGAGCAGTTGTGCGTTGATCAGCCACGGCGTCACGGCACCGAGCGGTGCAACCTCCAACTCGGTGACAAACGAGCGAACGACGTCGAGATCGACGGCGCCTTCGACGCGCACGAAGCCGTCGGGAGGCGCGCTGGGAGAGCCCGACGGTGCGAGCATCAGATCGTCGATCAAATTGCGAAGTGCATCGCGGCTCTCGCGATCTTCGATGTCCTTGCCGGTAATCGACAATCGCGGCATGCGCAAGCGCACGAACAATTTTTCGAGCGGCGCGCGCAACGCGCGGCTCGCAGTAGCAAACGTTCCACTCAACTGCGGCGACGCGCCCGCCGCGTGCTCCGGAAAGAGCATCCGCATTGCGAAGAGATGCTGCACCAATCCGCCGGCGTCGCTTCGTTCGAGCATACGAACCGTGTTAGTGAGTCGATCGAAGCTGAAATCCGCATAGAGCACCGGCGACGGCAATGGTTCGGGCTCGGGTGAGACGATCTGCGGCACAGGCAACGCCTCGAGCGATTCGGCCTGACGCGCAATGACGTCGGCAATCGCCTTTGGCGGTGCAATCTCTTCCTCGCGCGCCGGAATCGCGGGCGCAGCGGTTTCGGGCGGAGGCAGTGGCGCCGCTTCATAGACCGGCGTTTCCGCGGCAAATATCCGCGCGATGGAAATGGGCGTTCCGGTTGTTGATTCGCCGAGTGAGGGCTGCGCCTGCACGAGAACGGTCGGGGCAGCAACCGCGAGCGTTTTGCCGTCGCCCCACTCGAGCACGGCGCGGGTGTCGAGCGGCGTGCCACTGGTCAGCGGCGACATGACCATCATCTCCCAGCGAATGCGCAGTTCGATGCCGGGATTCACATCGGCCAACACCATGCCGCGTTGCGACCACAGTTGCGAGCGTCCGGAATCGTCGGCAATCGCCATCGTATTGATGGTCGTCGATGATGGCACGTACACGGCAAGATTCGTCGGCACGACGCGCACGATCAGCCGCTCCGCTGGCCCGTCACCGTCGTTGCGAATGCGAATTTCATAGAACATGCGCTCGCCCGAATTGACCGTTTCGGACGGGATCGCCACCAGATGTGTGCCCTGCGCAAAGTGTGCTTCGGCAAACGTCGGAACCGACAGCGTTTCGAAGTGAACGGGATTGATGCCCTTGCCCATCAACCATCCGTCGATCGTCAGCGTGCGGCCTTGTGGGACCGCGCGCAGCAAACGCAGGGTGATGCGTGCCTCGTGCGTCGTCTCCGCCGGCACATCTTGGAACGAGAGGCCTTCACGATCGCGTCGCGCTTCGACGGCGCGTTCAACCGCCAACTCCGGCGGCAATGTCAACGCGAGGCGCGCATCGCGCAAAACGTCAGTCCCACCGTTGGTGACGCGGACGACCACGTCGATCATGCGATTCGGGCGCAGCGCTTCTTGCGTCGCCAGTTCCCACACGACACGCTCGATCGATGGACGCGAACGCACGACCACGGTTGCGGTTCCTAAATCAACGGCGCCGGCGTCATGTTCTAACACGGCCCCGAGCGCAACGTTCGAACGATCGGGAACGCGCGAACCGATTTTCGCACGGATCGTGAATATGCGTTCGCGATGCGGCTCGACGAGGCCGAGCGTAAGCGGCGCGTCGTATTCAGCGCTCTCGTCGCTTTCTTCGGCGATACGCACGTCTTCTAAGTACAGCCCGGGAATCAGCCGCAAGCGTACATTTGTTTCAGGTGCTGTGCCGTCGTTGTAGACGTGCACTGTAAATTGGATGTCGTCGCGCGCTTGCGCAACGCCACGATCGGCTTCGACGAAATTCCGCGCGCGACTGAACCGTGGCGCTACGCGAACGGACAATCGGCGAGTGAAACGGCGTTCACCGTTACGCCAACGAACACTCGATTCGATCGGGAGCGCCGTGTCGCCGCCGATGGGAACCGCAACCGTTGCCGCAATGCCGACTTCGGCCATCCGTCCGGCGGGGATCGATCCCACCGAAAAGACTAACCCTGCAATCGCGTCGTCGCCTACCGGCTGACCGTCGACGTGCGCGGAACCCGGCGCATAGATCAGTCCCGCCGGAAGAGTAAACGCAAGTTGCACGCGTTCCGCGATGCCGGTGCCGGTGTTCATGGCGCGCAGCAACATCGGCACGCGCATTCCCGGCGTTACGACATCATCCGAGAGCACCGTCAGGCCGGTTTCTTCGCCTTCGAAATCGACCGGCGATGCGACAACGATTTCGGCAGAAACAATGGCGAATTCCGACGATTCTCGCGAACCGACACTTCCTAGCGCTTTGATGCGTGTGCCATCCGCAAGCGGCGAATCGATCGTCGATTGATATTCGACCAACACGGATTGTCCCGGCGCTAAACGCTCGCTCACGATCGCAGAGCTGTCGTAGTCGAAGGCTTCGCCGTCGACGTTTGGGACGATCCGGCCGTCGATGCGCGCACTGCGCGCAACGTACGTCGTATGTTCTGGAGAAGGCACTACGAGCGTTACGTCGTGGGCGCTCGAGGATCCGGAGTTGATCACCGTGGCACGAACGGTAATAACGTCACCGGGCTTCGGTGCCGGAGCCGCCGCGATGGTCACGAGGGTTCCCGTGCTCTGCAGTTGGGGCCGGCTGTGCACCGTGAGCCGCTCGATATTGGACCCGATCAGCGGCGTTTGATCGGTGACCAGTGCCGCCTGAAAGAGCAGCTCGCTGCCGTCTTCGATCGTGTCGTTGATGCGAAACGTACAACTGACGCGCCGCTGTGCGTTCGGCGCCAAATCGCCGATTGCGGCGCCGTTGGAATCGGTGAACGACGTCGCGCCGTCCACGGGTGCGTCGTCGACGACATCTGCCTCGGCGATGTGTTCGACGCCCTGCGGATGCGAAAACCGCACGCGAACGCCGGTCGCCGGCGCTCCGCCGAGATTGGAAAACGAGAACGTCGCTCGCACCATGTCGCCCGGTCCGGCCGCGCGCGACGGTTCGAGGACCAAGGTTCGCAAGCTCTCAACCAATGCGGGAGAGCCCGGGGCAAAAATACCGGTCAGCGTCGAGGCCACGCTGCTACATTTCCCTCTTTAACAGGTTACAACCTAGTCCAGTAGTGCAAGCGTTTGTATAAGACGGTCGGCGCGTGTACCGGGGTTTTGCGCCAAAAACGCTTCGACCACCGATCGGCGGCCATTCGTTGCCAATGCGTGTGCCGCCGCAAGCGACACTGCCTCCGCAGGATCGTTCAACGCGTGTTCGAGCAGATGCTGCGAGCGCGCGTCTTCGAGCGCCCCGACGGCAAAGACCAAATCGCATCGGGCGGATTCGGAAAGACCGGCGAATTCGTCGCCGGCCTCATGTGTCCAATCGGTGGTTGCCGTAAGCGGCGGCGTTACGCGCACGGCCCGCTCAGCGGGCGCACGACGCGGCGCAAGGTACGCATATGCGCCGATTCCAACGCCGGCAATCAACACGACCAGAAGAACGATTGTGATGGTCGTCACGCGCTGCTAGCTCGCGTGCGCGTACAGCGCGGTGCGCACGACGTCGAGCGCCGCATCGAGTGCGGGGTCGCGACGGCGCTGAAGCGCATCCAAGAATTCTGCAGGCTCCGCATCGCTCAATGCGTCGAAGCGTTCGATCAGCATCGCACGGTAGTGGGCAAGTTGTGCGGTGCCGTCGGGAAGCGCACGGGCGAGGAGCGCCCAAGGCGCTGCCGACGCGAGCTCCGCCTCGGCTAACGATTCCGCTGCCGCGGAGAGATCCGCCGCATCAAGGGATCCGCGCAGCACGAGTTCGGCGCCGGGCGTTTCCGACGGAATGCCGCGCGCGCTCTGCAGATCGTGCGCGAGGCGTTCGAGCGTTGCACGAAGCGACGGCGTCTCGATGTCTCGCGGTGCAATGACATAATTCGGCAACCGTAGTTTGATGAAGAGCCGGTCGAGCTCCTCACGCAACATCTCGCGCGTCGCATGTACCGACCCGATGTGCGCATCGCCGACCGACTCCGGAAAGAGTGCGCGCAACGCAAAGAGATGCGTGATCAGACCATCGAACCGCGCCTCTTCCAAAAAACGCAGCATGCGCGCGAGCCGCTCGGTGGTGAATGACGAGGCGACGCCGATGCCATCGGTGACGATCGCCGAGTCCACGATACCGCCTCCGTTGGTCGATCCTTCGAGCGCAGGGAGATTCGATGATGGCAGCCATTCGCGATGCGACCCATTGCTTTCGCCGTTGACAGGCGTCGCGGGCGGCAACTCCATAAAGCGTTCTTCGGAGAGCGCGCGCTGCGCACCACCGAACGACGGGCCAACCATGCCGTCTAGTCCAAAGGGAAGGCCCGGAATTGCATTTGCGAAGACCGGTGTCGCGCGCACTTTTAATTCGTTCGAGACGATCTCGTCGTCACGATCGCCGTCGTACAGAATGCGCGCCGTCCGCGCGATCGTCTCGCCCGCCGGCAGTCCGTTGTGGATGACGTCGCGCCAGCGAATCGTCGCCTCGACACCGGGATCGACGTCGTTTAAAACAATTCCGCGATCGCTTGCAAGCGCACTGAGCGCGCCGACGTCGCGAATCGGCACATCGTTCACGCTGGTCGAATTGGGAACGTAGATCAGCGCGCCGGGTTGTTGCACCGCAATCTGCACGCGACGTGCCGGTCCATCGCCACCATTGCGCACGTGAAGGATCCATTCGATCGTTTCGCCCGCGTCTACGACATCGATGGGTTCGCTGCGCAACGTTCCGACGGTGAAGTCCGGTTCGGCGGTCGTGGCAATCGTCAACCGTTCGAGCGGCACCGGCAACATCGCATCCGCCGTGAGCACGGCATCGACGGTAACCGGGTATTCCTTCGCGAGGCTGCGCAGCAGTCGCAAACCGAGGCGTGCAACGGCGCTTGCGCCGGGCGCGATTTCGCCGAACAACAGCTTGGATTTTTCGCGCGTCGCGCCGTCGACCGTTTCAAGCCGCGCCTCCGGCGAAACGTACAAGCGAACCCGGACGTTGTGCGCAACGTCACTGCCCGCATTGGTAATGTGAACCGCGACTTCCGCGAGCTGGTTCGGTCGCAGAACCGTCTCGTTTTCAAGATGCAGCGCTGAAGTGCGCTCCGAGAATGCCGGATGCGAATCGACACGCCAGAACGTTTCACCAAGCGGTGTTTCACCGAGCTCGCGGCTATGCGCACTCGCTCCCGCACGCAATTCACTGCGGTCGGCGTACGGTGAGCGCACGCGAGCGCGTAACGTGAAACGCCGCTGCGAATATGGTTCGAGAAGGCCGATCTCCGCCGCATCGCCGTCGAGCGTGACGCGCGCATTCTTCTCAAAGATACGAGCTTCTTCGAGCGCCGGATCGAGACGCACGTGCAGGACGACGTCGCTTGCTGCTGCGCTTCCTTCGTTCGCGAGAACAATGGACGCTTCAACTTCATCGCCGGGCTTCACGACCTCGCCGCTCGCTCGCCGGATCGTGTTTCGGCGCGGCGGAAGCGACGGCTCGGAACGGACGGTGCACGTTCGTTCGAAACGCCGCTGCGCACTGTGATCGCCGATCGGCTGCCAGCCCAACACGGCGGCAGGCTCAAGCACCGAGGCGTCGGCCAGTGGCGTTGAAACGATCGCTTCGCAGCGCACCTCGACGCGTTCGTCGGCATCGACATGCCCCAGGTCGAAAACGAAGTTTTCTTTCTTGCGCTCGCGCACGGGTCGCCCGTCGATCTGCGTCGCACCGCGCACGGGCGAGAGCGCATCCGGCAATTCGATCGCCGCCGTCACATTCTCCGCAGCAGCAGAACCCGCATTGAATGCCGTTAGCGTAAGCACGACGCGGCTTCCCGGCCGTACCTCGTGCGAGGGCTCAACGGTAAAGGTCGTGCGATCGTCGCTGAAGTCCGGTGCGGAACGGACGACGAGCGATGCGGCCGTCAATTCAAAGGCTGCCGTTTCTTGCGACGCGACGAGTGCGCGCGCAACGATCGGCGTTCCATCATGCAATGGTGATTGAATGCGCACGCGAAACACGAGCGTCGCGCTGGCATTGGCTGCAAGCGACGCTGCAACGATCGGAGCATACACCCGATCGAACGCAATCCCGAGATCGCGCTCGATCTCGCGGCCGTTGACGCGCGCCGAATTCGCAACGTACGTCGTGTGCTCCGGAATCGGCGCAACCACGACGACGTCGTGCGCGCTCGATTCGCCTGCATTGTGTAAGCGCACGGTGATTTGCGCTTCGGCTCCCGGCCCGCGGCTCTTGCCGCGCTTCGATCGATACGCCCGTGAGCGCGTTTTGCAACTGCGGCCGGCTGCGGGCAACGAGTCGAACGATATTTGAACCGACCGGAGCAACTTCGAATGATGCAACGGCTGCTTGCAGTTCGATCGTGGTTCCGTTTTCGATGGCGCCCGCGACGCTGTATGCGATTTCGATTCGACGCTCTTCGCCGGGTGCGACGTCGCCGATGTGCGCGCCGCTGCGCGACAGCAGTGGTGAGTTGCCTTGCTCGTCGTCGAGAACGGTGTTCTCGAGCTGTCCGGTACCGACAAGGTAGACGAGGCCGTCGGGAATATTGAAACGGACGCGGACTCCCGACGCGGGAGCGCCGCCCTGATTGCGAAACGTAAACGCAGCGCGTACCGTCATTCCAGGTTCCAACTCTCGGTCGGGCGAAACGACGAGCGTTCGGAGGCCCTCCGGTAACGTTGGTGCTCCCGGCGCAAAAACTTCCGAAAGGGTGCGCATGACGGCGGAACGTTCGATCACCCGCAAGGCGCCCCCTTGATGTACAACCGTTCGTTACAACAAAGATAAGGAAGAGGAAGCCCTACATGCTCGCAGTTCACGACACTCGAATCGCCGACGCCGTCTCGCGACTCGGCGCAGAGAATGCGTTTCAAGTTCTTGCACGCGCTCGCGAAATCGAAGCGACTGGGCGTCGTGTCGTGCACATGGAAATCGGCGAGCCCGATTTCGATACCCCCGAGCATATCAAGAGAGCGGCAATCGACTCGCTGCTGGGACACGATACACACTATTCGCCGTCGGCGGGCATCATCGAACTGCGCGAAACGATTGCCGATTACGCGACGCGTTTTCGCAAGATGTCCAAGCCGTACACCGCCGCGAACGTCACCGTTGCACCGGGCGCCAAGCCCGTCATATGGAACATTTTGAGCGCGATCCTGAATCCGGGCGACGATTTCATCTACTTCGATCCGGCGTATCCCGCGTACGGATCTGCATCGTCGTATCTCCAAGCGAACGTCATCCGCATACCGCTGCGCGAAGAGCGCAATTGGCGAATGGATTTGGATGAGCTTGCCAGCCGGGTATCCAGCCGAACAAAAGCCGTCGTCATCAATTCGCCGCACAACCCGACAGGCGGCGTGCTCCTGCGCGAAGATCTCGAGCGCATCGCCGAGCTTGCGCAAAAGCACGATTTCTTGGTGATTGCGGACGAGATCTACAGCCGCAATTTCTATCTCGACACCGAGTTCATTTCAATTGCGTCGCTCCCCGGCATGCAAGACCGTACCATCATCGTCGACGGCTTCTCGAAGGCATACGCGATGACGGGATGGCGTCTCGGCTACGCGTTGATGCCCGAAGAACTGAACAAGGTCGTCACCCTGTTCAATAACAACACCTTCAGCTGCGTCGCTACGTTCGTGCAGAAGGCCGGCATCGCCGCACTCGACGGCGACGACAAACCCGTGCGCGAGATGAATGAAATTTTCCGCCAGCGGCGCGACCGTCTCGTGAGCGGTTTGAACAAAATTCCCGGCATGCGATGCACACTGCCGGAAGGCGCGTTCTACGCATTTCCCAACGTCACGCAGATCACCCATGATGACAAAGCGCTTGCAAGTTTCATGCTCGAGGAAGCCGGAGTTGCGTGCGGAGGCGGATCGTCGTTCGGACCCGCCGGAAAAGGCTACCTACGCTTTTCCTACGCCGCGTCGCTAGCCGATATCGATTACGCTCTCGAACAAATCGCCAAAGCCCTCCCGCGATTCAAGGCCTAACGTTCATCATCGCGACCGCCACAGTTGCGAAAAATCTCCGCATACACTGCGGAGATTTTTTTATTGCGATTCGCCGCCAATATTAGAAATCGAGATACGCGTCCGTCGCCATTTCGCCGAGAAGCTCGCCCGCATGATGCGTGGCGTCTTTGGTTGTGTCCACGCTGCTCTTACCGGCCATGCGGTTGATGTAGAATGCAAACGCAACGTGATGTCCGTGTTTCGTCGTCATGAACCCGGCGAGCCCTTTTGTCACGAGCCCGCGATCGTTCAAGAGATCGGACGAACCCCATGAACCCGTTTTCGCAAACACCTGGCCGCGCGCCGGTGACGCGTTTTGGATGTTGAACAGCGTGCCGTCGACACCGAGAACCGGCAATGCGCGATGCAACTGCGGATACCATGGTTGCATAGAGACCCACGCCAGATAGTGAACCATGAAGTCGGGAGCGAAGAACGCAGAGCCGCCGAGGCCGTCTTGTTGTGCGGCTCCGTTTAAATCGAGCCCCGCGGAGCTCAACAGCGCGTGTTCCTGGGCGAATCCCGCTTTCAAAATGTCGCTCTTCGCATGCGCCACGTAGATCGCCCACATGTACGGTAATAAGGACGCATGAAGATTGTCGCTGACCTTGAGCGTCACATACGTATCTTCGGAAAGCGGCGGCGACACGTGCTGCGCGACGAGATTTGCGGTAGTATACCACGCTGCGGCAGCGTCGTGCGAGAACGGCTTCGAATTGGCCGGAACGGGATTGACGGCGACGCCCGCATCGGTGAGAGCGATCGCCAACGCCGATTGCGCGAATTGTTGCGGCTCCGGAACGCGATAGGCATACAAAATCGGGGCCCCGGCCGGTTGCGTTCCCGTAATGGTTACTACGTGCGTGCCATCGGTTTTCCGTACGTCCGCCGACATGTCGATCGTCGGTTCGGTACCCGCCGCCGACGTTGTCGCTTTGTCGACGAATGTCACGTAGGGTGTATCGGGTGAGACGGTGATCGTTGCTGCATCGCCCGTCTTGGCTCCGGGCGTAACGGTCACATCGACCAGATTGTCGTTGACGACGATCGGTGAAACGATCGCACCCGTGCCGGCCTCCGGCCCCTGATCGCTAAAGAGTGCCGTGTCGACGATGACGCGGCCGTCGATGCGCTTAACGCCGCTTTTGGCGATCTGGCCGGCAAGATCGCGCAGCACGGCGAGCGGATCGCCCGGAACGGCGCGCGTCGTGTACTGACCGTCGTACGAGTGGTCCTCGTTTTCGAACGAAAGCGTTCCGTCGGGCGCGATGCGTTGCGAGAGATTCGGGTCGCCGGAGGCCACCAGAACCAGGTCGCCGTGAAGCACGCCCGCGCTGTCGAGCGCACCGGTGCGAAAAACGGGTGTCGTCCAGCGAAAATCCGGACCAAGCAGCGCGAGGCTGGTGCCTTCGGTTACCAATTTCGTGGTCGAAGCCGCCTCCATGAGCGTTGTCGCGTTGTGAGCATAGAGCACCCGGTGCGTGTCGAGATCGTAGATTTCACCCGCGACGATCGCATGGTGGAGTTCCGGACGACCAATGACCGAGGCGATCGCAAGCGAAGCCACCGCTAGTACATTCATTGGACGCAGAATAGCAGGGTTTCGTTCGCGCACGCAACCACGGCGCTACGCGAGCACGTCGTCGACCGCGAGAACGGCCGTTAGTTCGTAGTCTTCAAAACGATATTCGAGATGCCGGAAGACGACGCACGAGCGCACTCGCCGCGGGCGAAAGACCGCCGCACATTCGCCCTGGTCCCGGCGCACGCTGCGATACGCGATACCGTCGATTTCATTCTTTATGTACAGCGGACGCGCGAACCGCTGGGAAGCCGCATACGACTCCGGATCGTACAGCGGCGACGACAACGGCCGCTTGCGAAGATCGGTAAGAGTGCCATCGATACGCGCTCGATAGACGCGCATTTGCACGATCTCGCTACGCAAGCCGGCATTTCGAAGGAAGCGCGAACGGTGGTACGCGGTTTCCGCAATCGCGGTCGGCTCGTCGTGTGCGGCATAGAAAACGCCGTAGGTTCCATCCGAGAACCGGCTTGGGCCGGTATGCGTGAACGCCGCCATGATCGGCGTCGATCCGGGACCGCTGATGCGGTCTTCAGGGCGCACCATCGACAACTCGCCGGCTTCGTCGAGGACGCGCGGATTGGTCGCGGCCTCCAGCTCCAGGACGACGTCGAGGTCGGCGCGGTTCACAACGCCGTCAAAGATTCCCACGGCCGGATAGAGCGATGGAATAATGCGGAATGCCGAGCGCCAATCGAGGCGGGTTACCACCCGCGCTGGCCGTCCAGATATCGCCGCACGCGATAGAGATTCGCGACCTTCCCGGCGGTCATCACGGCGATGGGTGCGGCTCCGGCAAACTCTGGATCCATGTTCGGATGCGCAAGCCAGGCCAGGCGCGCCTCATGACGGGGAAGCAGAATACGAAGCGCCTTGAAAATGCCGAGAACGTACGAGATGCGCTCCAGTGTGTCAGGCGAGAGCCGCGCCCGGTCGGGGCGCTTGAGATACGCGTAGTACGTCGAGCCCGCCAGCCCCAGCACGGCCTGACGCTGCTTCGGCGTCAACCGCCAGTTCTCGGCAATCGCTCCAAAGGCGGTGAGGGCAGGCCCCGAAGCACGCTCCGCGTCGCGGAGAATCGCCGAGGCCGCATCGATTCGGGCCGTACGCGCCTGCTGCATGGTTCTCATTCTAGAGCGTTTCTTCCATTCCGTCCAGAATGGGAAGCGCCCGCTTTATGAAAATGAGAGCCGCATAAGAAATTGTGCGCTGCGGCGCCTTCTTCAGCAAGCACTAATGTTTCTCGTGCGCGCACTCCATATGCTGATTTCAGGAAACGGAATCATCGCTTCACTCATCTAGCACGAGGACAATGGAATGCGCTCTACGGCTCTTCTCATAACAACATTCGCAGCGGCAACGCTGTTGGCCGCATGCGGTGGCGGCGGCAGCAGCTCGGGCCCATCGATCAATCCGCCGACGAACGGCGGAGGCGGCGGGAGCTCGACACAAAGCCAACAACAGCAATCGGAAAACGCGATCAATACCACGAATTCGCTCGGCGACCCGATCAAATCGGTTTCAAACTACAACAATTCCATCACACCCAGCACGCGGTTCAAAAACGGCGCGTTCGACCTTTCACGCGATGCACTCGGTGTGTGCACCAATGGCGTGGAATTTTTCGCACCGGATAAAAACGGCGACGCCAACTCTACGGAAACGCAATACTTCTACGACAACGCATGCACGCAACTTGCCCGCGACGTCGTGCGTATCTATACGATCAACGGAAATTCCGAGACGGTAAATCGTACCGAAAAGCAGTACGCAATCAACAACAACACGCCGAGCGCGACCCGCAACGGCGCGGTAACTTTCGGCAATGCGACCTTCGGGCAGTACGGCTACCCGGTGATCTCGGACGGATTCGATCGTTCGGCGACTTCGGAGCTCGATCTCGCGGGAGCCAAAACGATTCTCGCAGATGACGAACTCGTCGTCATGCCCGCCAGTGGGAACTCGAACACGTTCTGCGGAGACTCCGCCGGCTACAATGCGACCGGAATTCAGAAGCTCGGCGAGACGTTCGGATGGGAAGGCGGCGTTCTGAACGGCGGCACGCGTACCGTCAACGGCGACGGCACCGTGACGTGGAACGCAACGCACAGCGGATCGACGTTCAAGGGCGCGATCGGCTCGCTCTCTATCGCCGTCGGCAGCGCCAACACCAGTTGCCCGATCTCAACGCCCGAATATATGCTTGCCGGCGGCACGCAGGGCGGTCAATACTCGATCCCGGTAACCACGACGTTTCGCCAAGGCGAGCTGATCGATCTTACGGTGACAAATGCGACGCTCGCCAACGGGAACACCCTCAACGTCACGACCAACACCAGCGTCCCACCGACGAACGATCAATTCATCACCGGTATCGTTTCGAACGGCGGCACGCAAATCGCAACCTTCAACGTGAATACCTTCGGCGACGGAACGCTCACCGTCACCTCGAGCGGCGCGCAGTACGTGATGAACGACTGGCACGTGATCAAATAAACGACGTCCTCCCCAAAGCAAAGAGGCCTCGGCAATCACTGCCGGGGCTTCTTTGTATTTAGAGCGCGCCGTTCATCTGAATGTGCCACGTTCCGCCGGCATAGCGCCAGACCGTGAGAAAGCGACCATAGGAAGGCGGTTTGCCGGAAAAATGATAGACGCAATGCCCCGTTTCGGACGCCATCGTTCCGTCGACAACGAGCGCGTCGGTGTCGCAACTGCCGTCGAGCAAGTGCACCTTTCCGACGCGAGCTGCAAAGGCACGTTCGATAGTGTCGCGCCCGCGAAGCATATGCGTACGACTGACGTCGATTCCATCGGATGCATAGAGCGAGGCCATTGCGTGCGCATCGCCGCGTTTGAAGGCGGCGACGAATCCTTTGTTACCCGCGTCGATCGCCGCACGGAGACCATAGTGATCGGTGCTCTGCGCCCCGGCGCAAAGCGGCACGGCCATGAAGCCGGCTAACGAGAGTACAATGCCATACGGTTTCACAGCAGTTTCATCGCGCGTTTCACCTCGGCCGTGACACTCGCAGCGATCTCGCGCGTTCGCGCCGTGCCGTCAGCGACGATCCGCTCGACTTCTCCCGGGTCGTCGCGATAAAGTGCCAAGCGCTCGCGTACCGGGCGCAGATACGCGTTGAGCTGCTCGGCAAAATCGGTCTTGTCCGCGACGCAGCCCAGTGCGCCGGAGCGGCATCCTTCCGCTATTGCATCGAGCTTGAGCGGATTTACGAATTTCCAAAGAGCAAACACGGGACAGATTTCGGGACGTCCCGGATCGCCGCGGCGCAATTTTTGCGGGTCGGTGATCATCGAACGCACTTTTTTCGTCGTCGTTTCTTCGTCGTCCGCGATAAAGATGGCGTTGTCGTAGGATTTCGACATCTTCCGGCCGTCGATACCGGGAATCTCGGCGAATTCGGTCAAGGTCGGCTGCGGCTCAACCAGCACGTCGGTGCCGTTGCCGTAGAGAAAATTGAAGCGGCGGACGACCTCGCGACCGAACTCCAAATGCGCAACCTGATCGCGTCCAACCGGCACGCGTTCACCCCGTACGATGGCGATATCGCACAACTGCAGCAGCGGGTATCCCAGAAATCCGTACGTTGCGATCTGCTGTCCGAGCGCATCGATTTGCCCCTTGTACGTGGGGACGCGCTCGAGCCACGAAACCGGCGTGATCATCGAAAGCAGCGTGTGCAACTCTGCGATCTCGGGCACGGCCGATTGCAAGAAGATCGTTGATTTTTGCGGATCGACGCCGGACGCAAGCCACACTGCGACCATCTCGTTGCGCGCATCGCGAATCGTTTGCGGGTCTTCAAATCCGGTCGTATACGCATGCAGATCGGCCACCTCAAAGTAGGAGTCGGCCGTATCACAATAGACTGCCCATTGCGCGAGGACGCCGACCAAATGTCCCAAATGCAGGCCGCCGGTGGGGCGCATGCCCGACATGACGCGTGGTTTTGCAAGGGTCGCTACGGAAGTCATCTCATGTCCTACTTGGTGACGGAAAAGAAAAAAGCCGCCTCACCGGCGGCCTTGCGCTCATCGAATCGCATGACGCGACCCGCCGGTCAATGTTGATCGGATTGCGGCCACCACCATGCGCGTGAGCGTTTCATCGTTCGTCGCATGGTAACAGACGTACGCTTGCAGCGTCAATACGGGACGCGTAACTGCTGAAAGAGCCGCGCGTTCGCGATTTTCCCGCGCACGAAAACCCGTGCGCGCTGGACGGCTTCGATGATCGGCATGTGGTTGGACAGAGCGCATGCCAGCGCCATCGCGAGGGTACAGCCCGTTCCGCGCATACCGTTTGGCAGGCGCGCGTCTTCAAATGAGACGACACCAAGCGGACTCGCGAGAACGTCGAGCGGTGGTCCGTCGAGGTGGCCGCCTTTGAGCAGCACCGCCTGCGCGCCGCGCGCTTGCAATGCACGGGCAGCATCGATCATCGTTTCACGCGTCACTTGCACGATGCCAAGTAGCACCGCGGCTTCCTCGATGTTCGGCGTCAGGATCACGTTGGGCAGCGTGGCCAGGTCGTTTCTGATCGCGGCAACGGTTGCGTCGTCGGAAAAACGTCCACCGAGTGACGCGCCGATCACAGGATCGACAACGACGGGCGCATCGGCAAGGTTGAGCATCGCTTTAACGACTTCGCCGACGGCTTGCGCCGATGGCAAAACGCCAACGCGTATCGCATCGACGTGCTCCCACGGGATCGTGTCGAGTTGTGCGCGGATGTCGCTGGGCGCAATGGGATGTACCATCGCGACGCCGCCCGAATCTTGCGCCGTGACGCCGGTAATGACGCTCAGATTCCGTACGCCAAGCTCCGCCGCAACAAGCATGTCGAGGCCAACGCCGGCGATATTCCACGGATGCGTTGCGCCGATCGATACGACGAGCATGTTAGCTTGGCACGCGTTGCCAGAGTGAAACGAGTTGCGAGGCTGCCGCGAACGGATCGCGCGCATGCGCGATCGCCGAAATCACCGCCGCCATCGCGACGCCCGTTTCGAAAACCGCGCCGACGCCGTGCACGTCGATGCCGCCGATGGCTGCGACGGGCAACGATGTGGCAGCGGCCACGGTGCGTAAGCCGTCGATCCCGATCGGGACGCCGGCATCCGCCTTCGACGTCGTCGAGTACACGGAGCCGACGCCGATGTAGTCCGCACCGACGCGTTCCGCGGTTTTCGCCTCGGCGACCGTTCCACATGACAGGCCGATCAGCCGCTCTCCGAGCGCCGCGCGCACCGGTTGCAGATCGACGAAACCGTCATCATCAGGCCCCAGATGGACGCCGTCAGCGTCGAATGCTACAGACGCGCGCCAGTCGTCGTTGAGAATCAGCAGCGCTTGCGCGTTGCGCGTTTCACGACGCAATATCCGCACATGCTCGTCGACGAGACCGCTTTTTGCGCGATATTGTACGATGCCGGCGCCGGCTCGCAACCCTGCTCGCGCAATCGCGATTGGATCGCCTTCACCTTCGTTGACGATGAGATAGATGCCGTGCAATCGCGCTAGGCGCTGCGCTCGCGTCAACGACGCGATTTCATCCGTTGCCATAGTACGACGTTCACGATGAGGTACGCGACAAAGACGGCGGAAATACCAAGAGCGAGCGGCATATTCCGGTTGCGCAATGCCATCGGAACGATCAACACGAAACACAACGCCGCAAACATCAAGACCGTTATGATGCGCGTAAATGGAACGAACACGCGCGTGCTTTCTACGGGGTCTCGCCGAGCAGAATCTCGCCGAGACGAATCAATTCGGTTTCGTTGTTGAACCGGATCTCGATGCGCCCGCCTTTGCCGTTGCGAACGAGTGCCACATGCGCGCTGTAGCGTTCACGCAGACGCCCTTCGAAATCGCGTTCTTCGGGTGAAAGTTCACGCAACCGCGGCGTTTTTTCCGTTTGCGGCGCCGGCGTACCGCCCGCTATTCGCTCGAGGTTGCGCACCGACAATCCCTCGTCGATGGAGCGTTGCGCAAGAGCGAGCCGCTCGTTCGGAGCGGCGCTCAGCAGCGCGCGCGCGTGTCCCGCGGAGAGGCGGCCGTCGACGAGCATGCCCTTTATCGGGTCGGGTAATGTAAGCAGACGCAGAGCATTCGCAATCGCGGGCCGGCTTTTGCCCAAGCGTAAGGCCACGTCTTCTTGCGTCAGGCCGTACTCGTCGATCAAATGATGAACGCCTTCGGCCTCTTCCAGCGGGTTCAGATTCTCGCGCTGAAGATTCTCGATGATCGCGACCTCGAGTGAGTCGCGATCGTCGGATTCACGAACGATCGCCGGGATCGCCGGGCGTTGCAACGCAGCACAAGCGCGCCACCGCCGCTCGCCGGCGACCAGCTCGAAATTTTCGCCGCGTTTACGGACGATGATCGGCACGAGCACGCCGTACTCCGCGATCGACGTTTTGAGCTCATCGAGCGCCGCTTCGTCGAAATGTTTGCGCGGTTGAAAGCGGTTCGGAGTAATCTTCGAAAGCGGGATGTCGCGCAACGTTTCCTGCGCGGCCGGTGCGGTTGGGACCGGCGCATCACCGAGCAGTGCGCCCAGCCCTCTTCCGAGACCGCGTTTGGGCTGGCTCATGCGTGCACCCCTGCATCAGAGACTTCTTTCGCGAGGGAGAGATAGGCTTGTGCACCGCGGCTTTTGACGTCGAAGAGAATCACGGGTTTGCCGAACGACGGCGCTTCCGAAAGGCGAATATTCCGCGGAATTTGCGTTTTGAACATTTGCTGCGGGAAAAATTTCTCGAGTTCGTCGAGCACTTCCATTGCCAAACGCGTGCGCCCGTCGAACATCGTTACCAACACGCCGCTCACGTGCAGTGTTGGATTCAGCGCTTCGCGCACGCGCCGGACGACCGACGTCAGTTGCGAGAGTCCCTCGAGCGCATAGTATTCCGCTTGGACTGGAATCAAGATTTCTTCGGCAGCGGTGAGTGCGTTGATTGTCAAAAGGCCAAGTGACGGCGGACAATCGATCAACACGAAATCATACGCAGGAGCAATCGGCGCAAGCGCCTGACGCAATCGCGTTTCTCGAGAAAGCCCCGAGACGAGTTCGATTTCTGCGCCCGCCAGATTGATGGTTGCCGGAATGAGCGAAAGCTTTTCGATCTCGGTTGAAACGATCACGTCTTGCGCAGACGCGTCTTGCATCAACACATCGTAGATATCGCGATGCAGCATCGACTTGTCGACGCCGAACCCGGTTGTGGTATTGCCTTGAGGATCGCAATCGACAACGAGCACGCGATGACCGTGCACCGCCAATGCCGCGCCGAGGTTTACCGCCGTCGTGCTCTTTCCGACGCCGCCTTTTTGGTTGACCAGAGCGATGATACGACTCAAGGGGGACTCCGCTATTGTTTCACAGGGAAACAGAACGCTCCCGTACGCGTTCGGTAACGAGCGCGAGGAGCGTCTGGCGCGTGTTACGCTCGGGCCGGTCCGTGACCTTCTCGAAAAGCCACTGCAGTGTCGCGCCGACCCGCGAATCTCCGCGAAAGCCGTGCGGCGCATCACCCGACTCAATCATCGCGGCAATCACGTCGTTGCCGCCAATCGCTAGATCCGCCAGCGAAAATGCCGGTTTGCGTTGGACTTCTTCCCAGACCCGCTTTTCGAAGCGTTCGTTCGATTCATCGCGCTTGGGCATGCCCGAGCCCGCGATGTCAGCGGCACGCACCGCAAACTGACGCGCGAGATGTTGCGGACCGATCCGCCGGATGAAGCGGCGGACGGCGGCATCGGTCAAGTTGGGATCCTGATTGTACATATGATGGTGGACCAAGTGCTCGACGGTTTCAACCGTTTCATTGGCAAACCGAAGCCGCCGCAACATGTCACGGGCCAATTCCGCACCGACAATCTCGTGCCGGTAAAAATGCGGACCGTCTTTCGTACGAGGCTTGCCAACATCGTGGAGCAGCGCCGCAATACGCAAAATCCCATCACCTGGTGGCGTCGCGTCCATTGTTTCGAGATTATGCCGCCACACGTCGTAGGCGTGCCACTCATTTTGCTCAACACCGACGCCTTCGAGCAACTCGGGCCATATGTGCGCCAATACGCCGGTTTCTTGCAGCAAGCGCAGCCCGATCGACGGCTTTCGCGCGCGCTCGAAGAGCTTGCGCAGCTCATCCTGAATGCGCTCGGGTGAGACTTGCCGCACGAGAGGCGACGCCTCGTTCATTGCCGCGCGCACGCGCGGCGTCGTCTCGTATTCAAAACGCGCGGAAAACTGCGCCGCACGCAGCATGCGCAGCGGATCTTCCTCGAAACTCTTGGGCGTCAAAATATCAACGCGACGGGCGCGGATGTCCGCTTCGCCGCCGTAGGGGTCGACCAGGTCGCCGGCCGGCAGTGCCCGCGCGATCATATTCATCCGGAAATCACGACGCGCGAGATCGTCCACCAGTGGAACGTCGGGGCCACTTTGGATATCGAAGTCGCGATGGCCCTGACCAGTCGACTGCTCGCGGCGTGGTAGGGCTACGTCGACGGTTGTGCCGTCGACCGTGAGCTTGATAACTGCGAACGCCGCCCCGACAAGATCGACGCGCCCAAGCCCTTCGAGCCGGCGGCGAACCTCGACGAACGGGACGCCCGTGACGACGTAGTCGGAATCGACGTGCGGGACCGGGCTTCCAGCGATTTCAGCCCGCAGTTCGTCCCGAACTCGTCCACCGACCGCGTACAGCGAGCCTTCCGGGAGAGCTTCCGCCAACAGCGTATCGAGCAAGTGTGGGCGATACATCGGCCCTATCGTACCAAGCGCAGCAAGGTGCCGCGTTTCACGGGGAACTACCCGGTGAAACAACGGGTACCAAGCTGATCCCGTATCGCGTGCACATGTTTTGAAAGCGCGCATACGAGTGCTCATCGATCTCACGCCATGGAAGGGCTGCGAGCATCGGCACCAACACCCGGCGAAGACTCTCCCCCCGAAACATCAACTGCAAGAAGTGGCGGTCGCCGTAGTGGTAGGGGCCGTAGAGCTTCGACCACCGCACCCGGTCGTGAATCCATCGCAGAAGGGGCTCGTGGCGCACGTGGAGCTTCAGCGTGACATGCGGCTGGCGTCCGTCGCCCCCAAAATGACCCTCGCCGACGAGCACGCCCAGGATGACACCCTTCTCAAAATCGGTAAGTTCGTCCACGTTTACCTTCCATCGAATTGTTTCACCGGGAAGTTCCCCGTGAAACGAAGAGGTGCCTCTGCCTCAAGACGAACGATGCTGGAATGAAGATCGGTCTGAGTTACGATCAGGGGACGCCAAAATACCGGCTCTATGTCGGCGCCCTCTTGGCAGCGGCGGACCGGTCCGGCATCGACGTTACGCCGTTTTGGCTTGCCGGGACGACTCGCGAGTTGGACGCGGTTGCCCTCGAAACGGTCGACGGCCTCATCTTAACCGGCGGCAGCGACGTTGAGCCCCACCGGTATGGGTTCCGCGACGAAGATCACCTCTGCCAGTGCGTGCCCGGGCGCGACGACACCGAACTGAAGATTCTCGAGCGCGCCCTGGAGCGAAAGTTGCCGACACTTGCAATTTGCCGCGGCATGCAGCTTCTCAACACCTTTCAAGGCGGAACGCTGATCCCGCATTTGCAAGCGACCTCTGCGCATCGCCTCAACGACGATGCCCGACACGAGGTCTCCCTTGAACCGGGCTCGGGACTTTCGCGCCTGATCGGCGAGGATCGCGGTGACGTGAGTTCCTCGCACCATCAAGCCGTAGCGGAAACTGGGGAAGGGATGCGCATCGCGGCTCGCCACGCCGATGGCACGATCGAAGCCATCGAGTGGGAAGAGCCACTCGGAAAGCCGTGGCTCGCCGCAGTGCAGTGGCACCCCGAACGCATGGCCTTGGACGAACCCTTTGCGGGCCTGCTCTGGCGCGGATTTCTCCAGGCCGTCGCCGCCAGCCATTCCTGACGGTGCGGATCACATACAGAGCGGACGCTTTTCGGGAATCCCCGTACGGCGCGGAAAGCGAAGCTGCGTCGCGGCGCTCTTCCGCACGACCGCGATGCGGCGGTCCGCCGGTCCGTCCAGCACGACGTAACGCTCCACGGCGCCGCCGAGCATGACGGCAGCGTCCTCGAGACCGTGGCGTTCCTGCTCATCGAGCGTCCCCCGCTGCAGCAGCGCCGCGCCGCCGGGCGCGATGAAGGGCAGCAGCAGCTCGGCGACCGTCGGCGCACTCGAGACGGCGCGTGCGGTGCCCGTCCAAAACCGGCCGCGCCACCGCTCATCGTGCGCCGCCACCTCGGCGCGCTCCGCCACGACCTCGCCCTCAAGCGAAAACTCGGCGAGCATTTCTTCGAGAAAGCGCGCCTTCTTCACGGTCGTTTCAATCATCGTAACGCGAACGCCGGTCACGATCGCAAGCGGAATTGCCGGCAGGCCTCCGCCCGACCCGATGTCGACCAACGACCGTTCCACCAGCGGCGCGACCGTAAGGCTGTCGAGGATATGCGGCACAAATTCGCCGGCAGTCTTGGCACCCGTCAGGTTGAAGCGCCGATTCGCCTGCAAGACATGCATCCCGTACCGCGAGAGCGCAGGACGATGGCGCTCGTCGATGCCGGCCGCAGCGAGCAGCGCTTCGAGCTCCCCGAATTCGATCACGCCGTGGCGGCGCTCCGTTCGCGGTGAACATACAGGCCGACAATGGCGACGTCCGCCGGCGTCACGCCCGGGATTCGGCTCGCTGCGCCGAGTGTTCGGGGACGTTGCGCGTGCAGTTTTTCGCGCGCTTCCCGTGAGAGCGCCGCGATCGCGCGATAGTCGAGCTGTTCCGGGATCATGACCCGTTCGGTCTTGGCCGCCTTTTCGATCGCCAGCTCCTGGCGGCGAACGTAGCCGGAAATTTTGATCTCGATCGTAGCCCGTTCCCCTGTTTGTGGCGATACGGGCGGGTCGAATTGCGCAGCAATATCCTCAAACTCGAGCGTCGGTCGCCGGAGCGCGTCGGCCAGCGTGTGGCCAGGCCCGAATTCTTGGTCACCGATCGTGCCGGCCCCAATGCGTTCGTGCTCGGCTCGCCGAATCGCCTCGCTCAGACTCGTTTGGCGCTCAAGGAACGCGTGCCAGGCTTCATCGTTTACGAGACCAGCCTCGCGGCCGATCGGCGTCAGCCGCGAATCGGCGTTGTCATGGCGCAGCAGTACCCGATGCTCTGCGCGCGAGGTCAGCATGCGATAGGGTTCATCGACACCCTTGGTAACGAGGTCGTCGATCATCACGCCGATATAGGCCTGACTGCGCTCCAGCCGCACCGGTTCGCGTCCCTGCGCCGCAAGCGCCGCGTTCATACCGGCGATAAGGCCTTGCGCTGCGGCCTCTTCGTACCCCGATGTCCCGTTCAGTTGTCCGCAGTGAAAGAGTCCTGCGACGCGACGCGTTTCGAGCGTTTCGCGCAATTCCGTCGGCGGCACCATGTCGTATTCAACGGCATATCCGGCGCGCATCATCGTGCACGATTCAAGTCCCGGCAGCGTGTGCAACATGTCGAGTTGCACTTCGGCGGGAAGCGACGTCGAGAACCCGCCAACATAGAGCGTCGGTTCATCCCAGCCTTCGGGTTCAATAAACAACTGATGGCTCGGATTGTGCGCAAATTTGATGACTTTATCTTCGATCGACGGACAGTAGCGCGGTCCGATGCCTTCGATCAAATCCAAACCATACAGCGGCGAAAGATGCAAATTGTCGCGCACGAGTGCGTGCGTCCGGGCATTGGTTTCGGTGATGTAACACGGAAGCTGCGGGCCTGCGAAGACGGGGTCGCTGGTGTACGAAAACAACAACGGCACGGGACTTGCGTCTTGTTTGTACATCGCGTCGTAGTCTACGGTCGTTCGATCGATGCGCGGCGGCGTGCCGGTCTTCAAACGGCGCGTTGGAAACCCGAGCTTGCGCAGCGCGTGCGCGAGTCCGATGGCAGGGGCTTCGCCAAATCGGCCTTCCGCCGAAACGACGCTGCCGCGGAACGTTTTGCCGCCGAGAAACGTTCCCGTAGCGAGAACGACGCGGTGCGCAAAATACCTCGCGCCACCGGCGCACACTACTCCACGCACCGTGCCGGTCTCGACGATCACATCTTCTACGAGTCCCTGTACGATCGTCAGATCCGGTTGTGCTCGCAACTCCGCGATGGCAAGCCGTGCATATGCCGGCTTGTCCATCTGCTGCCGCAGCGCCCGAACCGCCGGACCCTTGCTCTCGTTGAGAAATCGGGAATGAACGCTACACCGGTCGGCGAGTGAGGCCATGGCGCCGCCGAGGGCGTCGATTTCGCGCACGAGTTGGCCTTTTGCGCTGCCGCCGATCGACGGATTGCAAGGAAGCGTGCAGATTTTTTCCGGCGTGCCCGTAATGAGCAACGTCGCGACGCCAAGGCGTGCGGACGCCAGCGCCGCTTCAACGCCTGCATGGCCGCCACCGACGACGATTACGCCGGCATCGTCGCTCCGAAACGCTCCGTTCACGATGTGCTAGTGTAGCAGATATGCCAAATCCTCACATCCGCTTCTGCGCTGCAGCCCTTTTTGCGGCCGTGGCACTTCTGCTGGGCCGCGTTACCGACATAACGACCGGACAGCCGCTGCAAGGCATCCACGTCCGGCTCGCACCGGGCACTCACACGGCGACGACCGATCGTTCCGGCAGCTACGCGTTCCACGTCCCGGCCGGCCATTACACGATCACCTGGCAATCGAAAGACGTGCCCGCGCAACACGCGGCCGTTACGGTACGCGAACGCACCGTCTACGATATTCGCGCGTGCAGCACGACTCTGGACTATAGCTGCGGAGGCTCGAGTTCGGGCGCCGGCGCCTAGACGACGGCGGCGCGGCCGCGAAGGCGCAACGACAGGCCGATCATGATCACGCCGAAGACGATCGCATAGGCGCCGATGAGCCAAATCACCGTGAGGGCGCCGGCAAGCGGATAGACGATCATCAAAATCCCGAAGACGATCGATGCGATACCGCCGAGCAGTAAAAGCCAATCGTTCGGCATGATTTTGCGCAATTCGATCGATGCGACGATCTCCAAAACACCAGTGAGGAGCGCCCAAATCGCAATCGTGATATAGAGCCCGAGCGCAGCGGCGCGCGGCTCGAAAAAGACGATGACGGCGATCACGAGCCCAACGATTCCTTCGAAAAGAAATGCGCCCCAGCGTTGGTGCGCTTCCGCTGCGCGAACCGCCGAAACGATCGCGAACAGACCGTCGACAAACGCGTACGCGCCGAAAAGAATCACGAGCGCGAAGCCGGTCGCACCGGGCCACGCAAAAGCCAACAACCCAAAGATCACGGCAGCAATGCCGCGGAGCAACAGCGCCCACCAGTTGCGCGCGAGGGTATCGATCATCGCGGTACCTCCTTCATTTTCCGATGCAGAAGCGAGCAAAGACTCCGGTGAGCACGTCCTCAGCAGCGATATCGCCGCTTACATGCCCAAGCGCCGCAAACGCGGCTTGAAGGTCGCCGACGATCAGGTCGATGGGTTCGTCCTTCGCAAGCGTTGTGCGCGCTTCAACGAGCGCGCCAATCGCAACAGTGACCGCATCGAACTCCCGTAGCGAAGCCAGATGCGGACGCTCAAGGTCGGGCACTTCACCACCCCATCCGATGCGCGCGATTCCCGCGCGAAGCTGCGCGATCGTGCCACGATTATGCACCGAGCCGGTGACGCTGTCGAGAACGCCGGCTTCCTGGGCTCCCGCATCACCGATATCCGCCTTGTTGAAAAACACGACACGCTCACGTTCTTGTGTTTGCGCCAAGAGCGTTTGCGCTGCAGTGTCGAGCGGCCGCGAACCGTCGAGGACGATCACCGCGATGCGCGCGGCGTCGAGCGCCCGGTGCGTTCGTTCGATGCCCGCGGCTTCCAGACGATCGGCGTGCTCGCGAATTCCGGCCGTGTCGATGAGCCTTACCCGGACACCGTCGATCGTGATCGATTCCTCGATCGTGTCGCGCGTCGTTCCCGCGATGTCGGAGACCAATGCACGGTCTTCCCCGAGCAAGGCGTTGAGCAACGATGATTTGCCGGCATTCGGCGGCCCGACGATCGCAACGGTAACGCCCTCCCGCACCAACCGCCCGACTTCGCCATCGCGCTGTAACTGCAAGAGTTCGCATAGAATCGCCCCTAGGTCGGTATCGACGCGCGCACGATCCGGTTCGGGCACCTCCTCGGGGAAGTCGATGGCGCCGCTACATTCTTCGACGATACGCACGAGGACGTCGCGCAAACGGCGGACGTCGTTCGCCAGCCCTCCGCCCAGATTTGCAAGCGCGGCGCGCGCCGCCGATCTCGTCTCCGCGTCGATCAAATCGGCGACGGCCGACGCGGCGTGAAGATCGAGTTTTCCATTCAAGAATGCGCGGCGCGTGAACTCGCCGGGTTCGGCCAAGCGCGCGCCGCATGCGAGCAAGGCGCGCTGCACTTCACGCGCAATGACCGGCGAACCATGCACGTGCAGTTCCAGCATGTGCTCACCGGTGTAGCTATTCGGCGCGGCCGAAAAGAGCGCGAGACCGCGATCGATCGGGTGTCCGGTTTCATCGAGAATCGCCGTGTAGTGCGCAAAACGCGGCCGAAGTTGCGCGCCGGCGACGACGCGCGACGCTATCTCGCGCACGGCGGGACCGCTGATGCGCACGATGGCGATTGCGCCACGCCCGGGCGGCGTAGCGATCGCGGCGATCGTGTCGGAAGCGCTCACGCCTGCGGACTTCGACGATGGCGCTCGATCGCATCGTACAGGTTCTCGATGTCATCGGTACCGAGCGTTATCGGGCCGCGCGCGGTGCGAAAGATTTCAACCGCGTCGAACCCGCTGACATTCCAAAGCCAGCCGTGCCACCACGACCAGTGAATCCCCCATCCTTCGATCACATTCGTCTTCACGCGTTCGATGCGTTCGATATCCGCAAAGGCGAGCATTCCGCCTGGAATGCCGAAGGTGTACGCCCAAGAAATTCCAGCGTCGTCGACGCGAATCACCATTGATGAAAACGCAGCCGCCACAGCGCACAACACGGCTCCCATCACCACCGGAACCGGTGTCGCCACGAGCGTCCCCATACCTACGGCGATAATCGCGATTGCACCACAGATGGCAATCGGAAACCACCCGAACTGGCGGTGTTCGTACGACTTCATGCAGTGCTGTACTTGCGCAAAACATCGTCTGTTACGCTGAGCGGCGGTAGGCTCAAGGATTCAACGTCAGATCGACAACCTCGCCCTGGCCATTGGAGCTCATGTCGGCGTGAAAGTTTATAAGAAGACGTGCGGCGGGATCATAGTCGCCCTGGCCCTTTAACGTAAACGGAGAAGCGGCGTCGCTTTGAACGCCGACCGTGTACGTGGTTCGTCCTGCGTGCTGCTGCGTCGAAAGCACCGTGTACTGCATGTCCGCCTGCGGCGCGCCGGGCGCGGGCGCGCGCCATGTATGGCCACTCTGCAGGGACGACTGCGCAGCACACGCAGCCGCAAACATATTGAAGGGCCGAAGGTTCATGAGCAGAGCTTCCGCTATGCTGTTCGATGCCAGCGCCATTACCTGCGCTTGGCTCATGTTCGCGACCACCTTCTGAGAGGGATCGTAGTTTGGCAGAATCTCCCCGGCCGGCGATATCGTCGTTTCGAACTTCACGTTGCCGGCTCGTGGCAAATTGATTGACGCGACGGCATGCGCGCTGCCACCGGCGTCTACGCGATCCACGGCGAGCGTCAGGGGCCGTCCAGGGGTGACGATGCCATGCCTGCACCGCTGAAATGAATCGTGTACACAAGCGAATCGCCCGGCTTTCGTTCTTGCCCCATGACGAGTGTCGTGCAAAGCGTCAAGAGCAGCACGGTGAGCACTGCGACGCGCCGGAGAGCGAGGCTCACTTCAGTACCTCCTTAGCACGAGTACACTCCAGCCCGGTGCGGGTGTCAAGAAGCAAAACGACGCCTGTTACGGCGCCGTTGTTGTGCTGGACGAAAATTGGCTTCGCCTATTTAGGAAATACTACGACGCGACGTTCTGGCTCTTCGCCTTCGGACTCTGTGCGAACGTTCTCGTTTTCGGCGAGCGCTATGTGAACGATTTTGCGCTCGGACGGCAGCATCGGTTCGAGTTTCTGCGCTTTGCCTTCGCGCAGGACGCGTTCGAGCGTATCGAGCGCGAGGTGTTTCAGTTGGTCGGCACGCCGCGCGCGATACCCTTCGGCATCGATCGTGTAATAGCGGCGATTGCTGCGCACGCCGGCATTGATCATGTTGTTGAAAATCAAATTCAGCGCTTCGAGCGTGTTGCCGTGACGCCCGATCAACATGGCGAGATCGGGACCGCTCACTTCGAGATACTCGCCTTCCTGGCGCGGAATGTACGCGATCTCGATCTTGTCGACGCCCATCCGCTTCAGCAACTCGGCTAGCAGTTCGTGCGCCGGTTTTGCCGCGTCGGGCAAATCGTAGTGCACGGTTTCGCGCGATGAATGGCCGAGGGGAGGACCGTATCGGCGCCCGCCGCCGCTGCCTCCACGACGGCCGCCGCCGTCGCCGCGGCGTCCGCCGCCGCCACCACCTCCGCCCGTGCGCGGCGCGCTGCCGCCCTTGCCGGGAATCTGGCGGTCACGAATATTCGCCGGTTGTTCTTCGAACTCGAAATCGTCTTCGTATAACATCGTTATGACTGAGCGCCTTTCGTTTTCTTGTTCTTCGCTCTGCGTGCGCCGTTGCCGCTCGGCAGCGGCTTCGCCGCCTTCGGTTTGGGCTCTTCGGGCGGCACGTCGTCGGTAATGACGTGCGCGCTATCCAAGAACGAGAGCGGTTCGTGAAACTTCCGCAACATGTAAAACTGCTGCGCCATTTGGAAAAGGTTCGAGGAGAGCCAGTACAACACAATCGCCGACGGCCATCCATATTTGAAGCCGAAGAAGCCGAGCATGAGCGGCGACATGATCGCCATCATCTTTTGGGTCTGCGCTTGTTGCGGATCCGTCGCCGGCATGCTGCCGAAACGCACGCTGATATACATTGAAAGCGCGTAGAGCACAAGCAGAATCAGATCCGGGTGCGCGAGGCTCGCACCGAAAATGTTTACGCCGAACAACTGCGGCGAATGCGCGGAAAGCGCGCTGCCGATCCACAAAAAGTGTTCTTTTTCGTACGCTGTGCGATTTTGGAACACCATGTAAAAGACGCTGATGATGAACGGGTATTGAATCAGCATCGGCAGACAGCCGGTGAGCGGATTGGCGCCGGACTCTTTGTAGAGCGCCATCGTCTCTTGCTGCAGCTTAGGCTGATCGTTCTTGTAGCGCTCTTGCAGTTTCTTCAATTTCGGAGCGATCTTTTGCATCGCCATCATCGACTTGAACTGCTTAGTGTTCAACCCCCAAAACACGCCGCGGATCAGGAGCGCCAGAATAACCAAACTTACGCCGAGGTTGTGAATCGGCGTATTGATGATCGCCACAAGGCGCAACATGCCGGCGACGATGGGATCGAGCAACCAGTTGGTTGCAAGCAAGAAGTGCAACGATTACCTTTCCGCGGTGGAACACGAAGGATCGGGGACGAGATCGACGCCGCCTTGGTGCCAAGGGTGACAACGCACGAGACGCCGCCCTGTCCAGACTACCCCACGCGCGATGCCGTGTTTCCGAATGGCGTCGATTGCATACTGCGAGCAGCTCGGATAGAACCGGCACGCGCGCGGCAGCAGCGGTGAAAGCATCACCTGATAGAGACGGATTACGAAGATGAACAGCAGACGCATACGATGGTTACTGGGCGAGCGCGCGTTCGACGTCGCGCTGAAGTTGTAAGAAAGGCGCCGCGGCTGCTCCCGGTCGTGCGATGACCAAGAGCCGAACCCGGCGCCCTTCCAGTACGTGATGCAAAATCGCCGCGATCCGCCGGCGAACGCGGTTGCGGATCACCGCTTTTCCCACCGGTTTTCCTACCGTGATTCCCACGATCGAACGCGGGTCGCCGGGATAGGCTTCGGCACGATAGACGGTAAGGAGACCGCTATGGATGCGCCGGCCGCGTTGGCGCAGGCGCGCGAAGTCCGCGCTACGCCGCAGGCTGGCAAACCGCCGCATCAGACGGTTAAGCGATGACGCCCCTTCTTGCGGCGGCGCGCCAGGACTTTGCGCCCGTTCTTCGTGCTCATGCGCTCCAGAAAACCGTGCACGCGCTTACGACGACGGTTATGCGGCTGAAATGTCCGCTTCATTGTTGCTCGAAACTCCTAGGTAAAAATAGCCGCCAAAGCTAGGGCGGCACACAGCCCCTAAGTATAGGGGGGCCGTCCCGTGGGCGTCAAGGCGACCGGGTAAGAAATCCCAAGAGTACTAGGATTTCCACACGTGTGGACAACCCTGTGGAGAACTACGCGAAGCTTGCTTGGCTCAATATCGGAATACGCTCGATTTCACGGGCAAATCAGGCTTTGTCAAGGGGTTGTAATCCGGACGGCTTCCAAGCGTGAAAAGGCCCGAAAAACCGTTCAAAACGGCCTGTGGATAAGTGGATAACATCGTGCATTATTTCCGCAGGAGAGGCACCCGATTAAGCCAACCGATAGCGTCCTCACGGGCATCACATGTGTCGGCTTCGGCCGCGCACTTACGGGCTGCCCGATAACTGTCTTGAACGTCATGGGGACTGGCAGAGTATGGCGCTTGCGGTTGGCAACTCCGACATCTCGAACGAACTGTGGAATTCGGCTCTTGAAGCGTTGGAACGCAAATTTTCGAAGCCGATCTTCGAAATGTGGATCAAACCGATCCGGCTCGTATCGCTCCATGGCGACGAGCTGCTGCTTTCCGTTCAGAGCAATTTTGCGCGCGATTGGGTCGAGAATCGCCTAAAGGCGCAGATCACCGACGTCCTCGCGGAGGTCTTTGGAGCGACGCTCGACCTGCGATTTACGGTAGCCGACGCCGAGACGCCCGGGGCTCACGCCGCGGCAGCCGCGCCGATCCCCGTCCGGCAATCCGACGACCTGCGCACCGCCAACCTCAACGTGCGCTACACGTTTGAAGAGTTCGTCATCGGCAACTCCAACCGGTTCGCCCACGCGGCCGCGCAAGCCGTTGCGTCGGCGCCGGCGCGCGCCTATAATCCGCTCTTCCTCTACGGCGGCGTCGGTCTAGGCAAGACCCACCTGATGCACGCCATCGGCCACCGCGTGCTGATCGACAACCCGAGCGCCAACGTCGTGTACGTGACCTGCGAAAAGTTCACCAACGAATTCATCATTGCGCTGCAAAACAATCGCACGCCGGAGTTTCGCAATCGTTACCGGCAAGTCGACGTGCTGCTGATCGACGACATTCAGTTCTTAGCCGGCAAAGAAACGACGCAAGAAGAGTTCTTCCACACCTTCAACGCGTTGCACGAATCCGGACGGCAGTTGATCATTTCGTCGGACCGTCCGCCCAAAGAGATTCAAACGCTCGAGTCGCGGCTGCGCTCGCGGTTCGAATGGGGCTTGCTCACCGATATTCAGGCGCCCGATATCGAAACGCGTGAAGCGATTCTGCGCAAAAAGGCCGAGAGCGAAAAAATTCCGGTTCCCGACGAAGTGACGTCGTTCATCGCCAAAGTCATTCCGTCGAACATTCGCGAGCTCGAAGGCGCGCTGATCCGCGTCGTCGCGTATGCGTCGCTGACGAAATCGCCGATCACGCTCGACCTTGCGGCCGAAGTGCTCAAGAGCGCGGTCGCGCAGGCGCCGCTGCAACGCATTACGATCGGGAAGATCAAAGAAACGGTCGCCGAGCGCCCACGGCTTGACGGTCAAAGAGATGGACAACGGCCGGCGCGACCAGCGCCTTGCGGGACCGCGCCAAATCGCCATGTACATCGCGACGGAGCTGACGAACTACTCGCTGCCGCAGATCGCGCGCGAGTTCGGCAAGAAAGACCATACGACGGTGATGTACGCGCGCGACAAGATCAAAGACCAGATGCAGCGCGACGAAGCCTATCGCAACAAGATCCGCCAGCTGATCGCGATGTGCCAAAATCCATAAATCGTAGCCCGCTGCCGGCGGGCTTTCTTTTGCGCCGAAGGCTTTCCCCACAGTGCACATGGTTTCACACAAGGTCGCGCCTTTATGCGTGGATAACTGCTCGGGTGTTCCGGCCGGTGGAGATGTGCATCGGACGGACGGGGTTCGTCCACATCTTATGCTTGGCGGAAACCCGCATCGGAACAAGCTAAAATCGGACTTATCCGCGAATTACACCGCCCTACTACTGTTACGACGGTATTTCTAAATTATTACTACGGAAAGACGCACGCCAGAATCGGTGGAATATGAAGTTCACCTGTAACACCAAAGATATCGCGGCGGCCGTCGGCGCCGCGAGCAAAGTCGTCAACGCGCACACGACCGTGCCGATTCTCTCCAACGTGCTGCTTGGCAGCCGAAGACGGAAAGATCGCCGTCCGCGCCACCGATCTCGAGCTCACGCTCGAACACGCCTTTCCCGCCGAGATCGGCGAAGGCGGCTCGGTCACGATTCCGGCCAAGCTGTTCTCGAGCTACCTCGGCAATCTTGCCGGCCGGACTGCTCGAACTGACCGGTACGCCGACGCGCGCCAGCGTCAAATGCGAGCGCAGTAACTACGACTTCCACGCCCTGCCGGCCGACGAATATCCGCCGCTGCCGGCGGCCACGCGCGGCTCGCATTTCACGATCGGCGCCGAAAAGCTTCCGCGACGGCATCGACGCGACGATCTTCGCGGCTTCGAGCGAAGAGGCGCGCGGCGCGGTGCTGATGGGCACGCTGCTCGAGATCGAAGGTAACGTCGCTCACGATGGTCGCGACCGACGGCTACCGCCTTGCGAAGTTCGTAACGACGCTCGACGACGGCATTACCGGCGCGAAAAATACATCGTTCCGTCGCGCGCGCTTGCCGAAGCGGCGCGCAATCTCGGCGGCGGCGACCAGATCGCCGTGAGCGCGCTGGGCGCGCAGAGCAATCAATTGCAGATGACGGCGGGCAACGTCGCGATCACCGTCCGGCTGGTCGACGGCCAGTATCCGAACTACCAGCAGGTCATTCCGGCGAAGTTCGACCGGTCGATGACGGTGAACACGCAGGCGCTGATCGGCAGTCTGCGCCGCGCCGAACTCGTCGCCGGCGATCGCGCCAGCATGGTCAAACTCGCGATCTCGAACCAGACGCTGGTCGTCACCGCAAGTTCCGACATCTCCGGCTAACGCCTACGAAGAGCTCGAAGTCGAGCAAACCGGCGAAGATCTCACGATCGCCTTCAACGCGCGCTATCTGGTCGAAATCCTCAACCACGTCAAGAGCGACAAGACCGTCATCGAGTTTCTCGGGCCGCTCTCGCCGGCGGCGATTCGTCCGCTGGAGCCACTCGAAGGCGGCCAGCAGCTCTACGTGCTGATGCCGCTGCGGCAATGACGGCTTACGACACAAAGATCATGAGCTATCGAGAACCGTCGATCGGCTCGCTATTTATCGAATGCAATTGCAACGTGTCGCGCTGTCGAACTTTCGCAACTACGCGGAGCTCGATATCGAGCCGGCGACCGGTTTGAACGTGTTCGTCGGCGCCAACGCGCAAGGCAAAAGCAATCTGCTCGAAGCGATCGCGATGCTCGGCACCGGCAAATCGTTTCGCACCAGCAAAGACGCCGATCTGGTGCGCGACGGACTCGAGCTCGCGCGTCGTCGCGCGGCGAGGCGCGCGTGCGGGCCGGCGTCGTCCATCTCGGCTGCACGATTGCTAAAGCGGCCACGCGGCTACGCGCAAAACCTACACGCTCAACGGGCGATGGCGTTCGCTACGCGAGCTTTCTCGGGCAGCTGCGCGTCGTGACGTTCGTGCCGGCCGATTTGCAACTGGTCGCCGGACCGCCCGGCGCTGCGGCGGGGCTTTCTCAACGGCGCGCTCTGCGCAAGAAGATCCGCCGTACTATCGCGAGCTGGCGCGCTATCGAAAAGCGCTGCAGCAAAAAAACGCGCTGCTGCGCGGCACCGGTCGGCTTCGACCCGCGAACTGCTGGCGATCTACGATCGAGACGCTGAGTCGAAGCGGGAACGCACGATCGATGCTTGGCGCGCGATCACTTTGTCGATGCCCTGGCCGCGTGAAGCGCGCGCGACGCACGCGCACTTGGACCGGCGGAGCGGAAGACCTCGAGGTGCGTACGAGCCGAACGTCGCGTTCGAAGCGCCGACGGCGACGCGGTCGTCGCGCGCGTTGACCGAGCGCTTGCGCGACGTCGCGCGACCGGAACGCGCTGCGCAAGACGCGCGCTCGCGGGTCCGCATCGCGACGATCTCGCGCTCATCGCTCGACGGCCGTCGCTCGCGGCATACGGTTCGCAAGGGCAGCAGCGCACGGCGGTGCTGGCGCTGAAGGTCGCCGAATACGCCGTGTTGCGCGAGCGCGCCGGAGAAGCGCCGCTGCTGCTGCTCGACGACGTGCTGTCCGAACTCGACGAAGACCGAGCCGCCGCATTTCTTGCGCGGCGTCGGGCGACTACGAGCAAGCGTTCGTGACCGCAACGCACGTGCCGCCGGCGGCTACTGCCCGAGCGCGCGACCGACGTCGTGCGACGATCGCGCGTCGCGGCGGTGCCGCATGCTGAAGCCACTGGACGACGCGCTCGGCGACTGGACGCCGGACGAAGAGACGGCGGCTCGCGCGACACGACCCGGTGGTGCTGCTCGGCGCCGGCTGGAGCGAGATCGTCGGCGAGGACGTCGCGCGCAACTCGCCGTCCCGCCCGATCGCCGGCGACACGCTGCTGGTGACGACGCGTTCGAGCGCCTGGAGCCAGCAGTTGAGCTTTTTGGCCGAGCGCGATTCTTGGCGGCGGTCCGCGCGCGCGTCTGCAAACGCGCGGATCGAACGGCTGCGGTTTCGAGTCGGCAAGCTCCCCGCCCACGCCGGCGCCGCGCACGCGGGCGAACCGCGCTAGCCGGACGCGCCGGACGCGCGGCGGCCCGTGCCACCGGCGGCCACGGCCGCACGAGGCGGTCGCGCGTTTTCGCGAGCGGCGTCGACGCCGCCGCAGCGGGCAAAACGCGCGCGCCGGGTGGAAAGAGTGCGCGGCTGCGGCGCCTTGATCGCGCCGCGCCGGCGCGCTCTGCGTCACGTGCGCCAACGCGTCGACGCGCAGACGCGAGCCGCCGTGGCGCGCGCTGCTCTTCGAGGCGCCGTGGCTCGGTTACGCCGGGACGGCGGAGCTGATCGAGCGGCTTGACGCCGCGGAGTACGAGTCGATTCGCGCGCGCGTTCTGTCGCGCTGGTGGGAAACGCTGAGCGCGCGCGCGCGCCGCGAAGCGGCTCTCGCGGGACGGCCGCGAGCGCCTCGATCGCCAGCTCGTACGTGGTGCTCAAGAGCGAGCTTGCGCCCGAAGCGAATCGTCCCGGCGACGGTGCGCAACGTGCTCGGCGACGAACTGCACGATCTGATTTACGGAACGGAACAGACGAGCGAAAACGAATGTCCAATAACTACACAGGCGAACAAATCGAAGTCCTCAGGGGCTCGAAGCCGTTCGCAAGCGGCCCGGCATGTACATCGGCAACACGGCCGAGCGCGGCTTGCATCAGCTGGTGTACGAAGCCGTCGACAACGCCGTCGACGAAGCGCTCGCCGGCTATGCGAAGAACGTCGTCGTCACGCTGTATAAAGACGGCTCGTGCTCGGTCGAAGACGACGGCCGCGGCATTCCCGATCGACATCCACGCCGAAGAAAAACTTCCGGCCGTCGAAGTCGTCATGACGATCCTGCACGCCGGCGGCAAGTTCGGCAAGGGCGGATACAAGGTTTCCGGCGGCCTGCACGGCGTCGGCATTTCGGTCGTCAACGCGCTCTCGGAATGGATGATCACGCGCGTCAAGCGCGACGGCTGGACGTGTGGGAGATGCGGTTCGAGCGCGGCATCACCGTCCAGAAGCTCAAGAAGATCGGCGAGACCGAAGGCACCGGCACGCTGCAATGGTTCAAGCCCGATACGACGATGTTCGAAGTCGCTCGATTTTCACTGGGACATCCTGCAGAAGCGCTTGCGCGAACTGGCGTTTCTCAATCGCGGGCTTGTCGATTACGCTGCGCGACGAGCGCGGCGAAGAGCCGCGCGAGCGCACCTATAAGTTCGACGGCGGCATCGTGTCGTTCGTCGAGTGGCTCAACGAGAAGAAAGATCCGCTGCATCCGATCGTCTCGACGCACGCCGAACGCGACGGCGTCGACGTCGAGGTCGCGATGCAGTACACCGACACGTACACCGAGCAGATCTTCGCGTACGCCAACAACATCAACACGATCGAAGGCGGCATGCATCTGCTGGGCTTCCGCACGGCCGTGACCAACGCGGTCAACGCCTACGCGCGCAAACGCGGAATGCTCAAAGAAGCCGAACGCATCGCTGTCGACCGACGACATCATGGAAGGCCTGACGGCCGTCGTCTCGGTGAAGCTGGAAAACCCGCAGTTCGAAGGGCAAACCAAGACGAAGCTGGGCAACAACAAAGTCCGCAGCATCGTCTACGGATTGGTCAACGAACGGCTGGAGTTCTTCTTCGAAGAGAACCCCAAAGCACGCGCGCACGATCGTCGATAAGTGCATGCAGGCGCAGCGCGCCCGCGAAGCGGCCAAAAAAGCGCGCGATCTTTCGCGGCGCAAAAACGCGCTCGAAGGTTCCGGGCTTGCCCGGCAAACTCGTCGACTGCAAGAACACCAATCCGGCCGAGAGCGAGATCTTTCTTGGTCGAAGGCGACTCGGCCGGCGGCACGGCCAAGGGCGGCCGCGATCCGAACACGCAAGCGATTCTGCCGCTGCGCGGCAAGATTCTCAACGTCGAAAAAGCGCGGCTCGACAAAGTGCTCGCCAACGAAGAAATTCGCACGATGATCACGGCGTTCGGCACCGGCTTCGGCGACGAGTTCAACGTCGACGAAGCTGCGCTATCACAAGATCATCATCATGACCGATGCCGACGTCGACGGCTCGCACATCCGCACGCTGCTGCTGACGTTCTTCTACCGGCAAATGCGGCCGCTCGTCGACGACGGCTACGTCTACATCGCGCAGCCGCCGCTGTACGGCATCCGCAAGGGCAAGAAGCAGTGGTGGGCGTTCAGCGATGCCGATTACAAGCCGATCATCGGCGACGCCGATCCGAAAGATTTCACGATCCAGCAGTACAAAGGTCTTGGCGAAATGGACGCCGAGCAGCTGGCCGAAACGACGATGGAAGTCGGCAACCGGCGGCTCGAGCAGATCATGATCGAAGACGCGGTCGAAGCCGAACAGATTTTCACCGATTTGATGGGCGACAAAGTCGAGCCGCGCAAGCAGTACATCTTCGACTACGCCAAGAGCGTCAAGAATCTCGACCTGTAGTGGGGATGGGCAGCTGATTAGCTCAACGCGTGCAAGAACGAACTCGGAATTCAGGAGATATTTTGGATCTTCCCAAAGGATTGAACCGCATTCACATTGAGAGAACAATGGAGTCCTGTTGAGAAGGAAGCCGAAGACCTTGTTGACTTATATTATGAACAGGCGAACATATTTAGTGCGGTGATTGGTATCCTGGGAATAAGGGCTCTAGATGCTTTCAGCCCGTACAAAAAGCACAAGCATCCCGATATAGCTCAGCAGAGATTTCCAGATCTCTTCCTAAACAGGCAAAATAAATCCGTCGCCCCTTTCGCTGAGTCAAAGGGAAGCATTCGTTCCTGGGCGGTCCAATCTCACTATGATCATCCGGGCTGGTACATTGTTTGGCGATACATGGTTGATAAAACATCGTCAATAAAACCGCGGCACCCCGTGGTCATTTGGCGAGTGAACATGGCATTTTCATAGAAAAAACGGATTGGAAATACGAAGGCAGCAAGGCGAGCAAAACGGGGGGCGGCCGAACCCACACATTTGGCGTCGAAGACCTGTCCGACTAAACTGCGCGGGGCCGCGGCATATGAATTCCCCGGTCTTAGGCTTGAACGCAGTCGGCCGGTCCTTGCGCCACCTCCTAGAGCGTCACAGAATAACACGACGCTATAAACCAGGAAGAGGCTCCTGGAGACTAGGCGCTGCGTCGATAACCGACAGCAGCGGAAGAGCATTTTGTGCAATATCAAAATAGTGCTCATCCATCTCAACGCCGATACCGTGAATACCAAGTGCTTCGGCGGCCGCCAACGTGCTGCCTGATCCAGCGAAGGGGTCGAGCACAGTCCCGACACCTAATGGTAGCGCAGCCTGGACAAGATGGCGCAAAAAGCGTTGCGGTTTGAGGCTCGGGTGCTCGGCCAGAGCCCGTTCTTTGTCCGGCGTGGTTTCGCTGAATGACGTCGAAGAGGGCGTGTATCGCCAGAATTGCGGCGAAGCCCTCCGGTGCCAGCGAACGAAGGGTCTGCGGCAACCGTGCATGGACGATCGGTTTGCGGAATAGACACCACGGCTCCCAACAACTGCGCGGCATAGTCGAGACAAGCGCAAATTCTTTCTCCGCATTTTTTGGACGATCGCCGCCACGGAATGTACGAACGAGCCTCACAATTTCACCGCGTCGTTCAAATCCGGCCTTTTCGACAGCATAGGATAAGACGGGTGAAAGAAGCGGATTTGATGCGACTATAACGTGTGCGCCGGGGCAAAGCACGGGCAACAGCGCTTTGGCCCATGTGAAGAAAAATCGAAACAAGGCTTCTCGTTCCGAATTTGACAGTACAGTAAATCTAGGTAGCGCTCTGCGATTTGCCCGTCAAAGCTTGGTGGAATTCTCCACACGCCGCCGCGGCCGGCACCGCGTTCTTGTCTATCAGCAGCCGAACTCTACCAATCCGTAGGGAGGGTCCGTTACAACAGCCGATATGGAGTTCGCAGGGGCGTCAGCAAGCCACGCTAGACAGTTATCGTGCCATAGCTGCTGATTGCCAAAAAAAAGGGCGCGCGCTGCCGATTAGGCCCGAAGCGGTCTCGGGCTCTCGGGCTGTAACAATTAGCTTTCTTTCTTTAGGGCGTACAGTCCACGACCAACTGTTTCAAAGCGATGGTGGAGTCTAAGGCTTGACCTAATAAACGGGTACCGGTATTTTCTCCGAGGGTTGCAATGACCTGGCGTTCGATTTTGGTCTGGTGTCGCGGTGATGATGCGCTTGAAAGAAAAGCATAGATTGCGTCGCGGACGACGCCGGGCGGTAGTTTCTGCAGCAGCCTGTCTCCATCAAACGTCTAAACGTCTTTATTATAACCGTAAAACAAAACAACGTCCGAACGTCCTTAAAAATACCGCGCCATGCCATTCGGCGCGGTGCGCGTGCTAGGAATTTTAGAAGGCAGAGCAATCTTCGAAATCGGCAGCGTCCCCAGGGCGCAGAAGAAGGAAGAACAGTTGCTGACCTTCGCCGCAGGTGCGATCGGAGATATGGTTATGTCTTCTTTCGTCCGGCGAGTACTGTTGATGATTTTGTCGGCCTCGACGCACAGCTTGCAGTCGTGCTGGTGGAATTCCGCCCCTTCGTCGGTCGCCTTTTAAGACTCCGAGCCTCAAGCGCAAGCTCTTCGCCGTTGTTATGT